>JAAVCC010000009.1 GCA_014802535.1 Bacteroides sp.
TTTTTTTAATGCGTATAATCGCAGTTTGAAGTTTGTTCGCTCGATGAAACCACAGCGTGACGGAAGCAGAGGGATGTTCGCCTCGCGGCTTAAAAAATACGAGCTGACCACCGGGAAGTCTGGAGATTTTTTCAGCCTAAAGGCAAAGAATATCCCGTTCCGGCACGTTCATCGCCACGAGCGAACACACTTTGAACTCCGCTTATAACCGGCATGAAAGTAGAGCCCAGCGCAGCCACTTTGGGTGACACTGGACGACAGACATACGAAAATGATAATAGAAGCCGAATCAGAACAGATGGCTTCTGACTTAATCAATAGCTATTATAATGATGTAATTGCACACCCTAAAAAAACTGTCTATAAATACTCTAAGAAAGTTGATAATTATATTCCTGTCGAGGTAGATGTAGATGAATCAGACTGCTACCTTATCTCAGCTAATATAATATCTGTAAAAGAATCAAACATCATCAGCTTCTTTGGTAGTACTAAAGAACACATCTACATCTTAAGGCTATTAGTTGACTTTATCTACTATAAGTCTAGTCCGTATATTGCCATAGAAGCTAGGGACTTTAAGGAGGTTGTCGACATAATTACTGAAGCTTTTAGAGATTCAAGAAAAATGGCTATGATATTTGTCTCTAAAAAGTATATCAAAAATCTGACAGATGATAATTACGAAAATGCATATTTTGATGTTATATACTTAAAACAGAGCAATATGCGTGTTTTATCTCGTAAATAGCATCCATAATAGAACAAACATAAATTACCCTAAATTCAACTTTGGGTGTTGTTACAGATGAGGAACAAATCAACAAAAAGCTAGATTGTGGTTATTTCAAGACCTAAACATATCTTTTAGATTGTATGAACAGCTGTTTTAGTTAAGTTAAAAGCATGCTCTTAGGTTCAATATATCAGATAATATTACTACCTTTGCAACAGATTCACCTAGACATTCAGATTTCGACCAGAAATTGAGATGAAGTATTTACTAACTTAACACTGCTTGAATATGGATGGAATCCTGACGACTGTTGTTAGTGGACTGATAGTCCGCTTTATAGATAGAGTTGCTTGTCAGCTCTATAATAGATACTTTAAAAGATGAAAGATGAATTTAGGGAGTAGGTACCAGCCTGCTCCTGTTTTTAATAAGATAATTCAATATGAAAGATAAAAAGTTATGGATACCTATACTTATAGGTGCAATCATCATACTAGGTTCATTTATTCTCCGTTTCTGCAAACAAAATGTCTCGGATAATATTTCTGATTGGGCTTCATTTGGAGCTTATGTAGGAGGATGCTTTGGTTTTATCTCTGTAATTATCATGTATATGGTATTTAGAGAGCAATCAAAGATGGCATACAAATCTCAATTTGAGTCTGTTTTCTTTGATATGCTACGCACCTTAAGAGAGATTAAGAATGACGAAGTTGACTCACTTCTTTCTAATATATCTGGGAAATTATCTTGCCATTTTAAAGTAGATTTTGGTTACAACGACGTTCCTATAGATGATATTAGAGGAGTAATTAAATACTATATATCTTATCAGGAAAAATTCCATCGAATAAATCATTACTTTAGATATTTATATCATATTATAAAGTATATTGAGCACGATAAAGTATTATGTTCCAAAGAAAAATGTAAATATATTTCCTTAATTCAAGCACAGTGCAGTAATGTCGAACTAATCATGATATTCTTTAATGTGATTGGATATAATAATCAACAATATATATCATGGTTAGATAAATATAGTTTTTTTGAAAATATGCAGACAGATAGTATATTTTTGGATCATATAAGAATTTTATTTTTCCCTAACACAATAAACAAGCATCCCCAACCGCCGAAAACAAGTCCAGAAGAAGCTTTGACTGAATGGTATGATGAAATATGCACTGACCTAGATAAGGAACAATGTATTGACACCATAAATAGGCTAAAGGAACGAGCAAAGGATAAACATAAACCTATATAGACAAAAAATTATTAATAAAATTCGGATATGCTAGATAGTTAAACCACAAGTTAAACCGAAGAATGATTAATCAAGCATAGTAGCAAGTCAAAACAAATCTAAAAGCTTGGTCTTATAAGATTTAAGGGATACATTCCTCATACATTAGAAGTCGGACAAAATAACACTTTTAATGTTGGAGTCCTGGGTTCGAGCCCCAGGAGGATCACAAGAAAGCAGTTAGGTGAGTCACCTAACTGCTTTCTTATTTAAGTCGTGCATAAAGCCCTAATGTCCTAAACTCCGTTTTTTGTAAAAATCGTGGTTATAATCGCAAAAATTTGTACCNNNGNAATTTTATAGTCGTACATTTTTGTAACAGCGCTCTATCTTTGAGCAAAAATTTGAGTANGATTTCCGATAATTGGATTTGGCACATTAATTTATTTTCCTATATTTCTTTTCAAAAATATCCATATGTTCCTCTCCCCATTTGAGCATTAGGTCAATGATAGGNATNANAGATAANCCNAGTTCTGTAATCTTGTATTCAGAGCGAGGNGGAAGTTCAGGATAGATNGTNTTTGTCACAAGTCCATCCTCGACCATTTCCTTNAGTTGNATGTCGAGTACACGCGGAGCTGCCTCNGAAAGACTTTTATGCAATTCNCTTGGTCGTAGAGGATTACCATNCCTTAATTCATCAAGGATACATGATTTCCATTTTGANTCAATAAGNCTCATGGTCAGTCGGAGCGGACAGTCCATATCGACGGGTATTTTTTTCTCGTATGCCATTGTATAATATAACGGTTGTATTTTTNTCGGCAAAGTTAGTNAATAACCGATTAATTTTCAAGTACCGAAAAATTATTCGGTATATGAAAAATTNTTCGNTACTTGATTTTTAGATATTACCATCGTAATTTTGCATTCACAAAATCACATAAACAACTAAATAATATGAGAGACGAAATTAAAGAATATGATGCAGTAGCAAAAGCTGCTGAAAAGTTTGTCAAGAGT
The DNA here is from genome assembly GCA_014802535.1 of Bacteroides sp. Lineage (GTDB taxonomy): Bacteria > Bacteroidota > Bacteroidia > Bacteroidales > Muribaculaceae > CAJUPY01. Next base: position 3,009 of record JAAVCC010000009.1, read on the forward strand.
GTTGCTGAAGGTAATAGCAAATATGCAAAGACCTTGTTTACCGATGATGCCGTGTTGTTTGGCATTTTGAACGGCAACGTAGAACGTGGTTCCATTGAACAGTTTTATCACAACGTGGATACGGTCGGTGCGGGAGCTGAATTCAAGGCGCGTATCGANGTGCTGGCAGTAGAGGAAACCGTTGCNGTTGTCCGAGTGCTCGAAGAGGGCTGGGGTGGCAACATAGACTTCACTGATTTTCTCCTTCTTCTAAAACTTAATGGAGAATGGAAGTGCGTGGCAAAAGCATATAATCAAAATTCNAATACTATAAAGAAATGAAAATTACAGTAATCACCGGAAGTCCGCGTAAAAACGGTAATACGTTTGCCATGGTAGATTCATTCATCAAGGCTGCCGAATCTAAAGGACACGAAGTGATGCGTTTTGATGCCGCTATGATGAAAATAGGAGGATGCCATGCTTGTATGACATGTTTCAAAACGGGAAAAGCATGCTCGTTTGACGATGATTTCAATATTATAGCGCCTCATATTTTCGATGCTGATGCCGTCGTATATGCCATGCCTTTGTACTGGTATTCAATTCCGGCACAAATTAAAGGTGTAATAGACCGTATTTTCTCGTTCTATGTTGCAGAAAAGGATATTGCAGGAAAGAAGTGTGGAATCATCGCTTGTTGTGAGGAACATGATCCAACTATGATGGATGGTATCACACTGCCGCTCAAACGTACATTCGATTTNCTNAAATGGAATCTTGTNGGNGAAGTCTGNNTNCCCGGAGTNTTCAANGAGGGNGATNTTNCNGGNACAAACGGCTGTGAATTGGCAGCAGCTCTTGCTGATAAATTCTGATAAAATTGAAATCAATAGATCTTCATAAAAGAAAAATAATGCATAAATACAACAGTTAAAGTTCTATGTTGTTATATTTATATATCGCAAAATAATCTAAATATGATACTATGGANTTTATAACTGAGAACGATAGAATTTATGCAACTGATGCTTCGGGTAAGTTGATAGCTGAGGTGACTTTTCCAACTCGTAATGGNNTNGCGACTATTGATCATACGTTTGTTGACCCNAGTCTTAGAGGACAAGGGATTGCAGGACAATTAGTGAAACTTGCTGCTGACAAAATCATAAATGACGGTAATAAGATTGTAGCNGCTTGCCCATACGCTGTTGAATGGTTCAAACAACATCCCGAATATCATGTAGCCTACTTATAAACAACAAAAACGAGGAGTAATGCCAAATTTGACAATACTCCTCGTTTAAACGTTTTAAGTTAGATGATTAACGATGTCCGCGACGCATTGGTCTTTGACCNTCAGGTCTCATTGGTCGATCGGCAATAGGTTTGGCATCTTGAGTAAGTTTCAACTCTTCACCGTTTGACAGCTTGATTTCATAACCGCCACGCTTATGTGAAATTTTTATGATCGACAGCCCTTTGTAATTGTCTGCAACTAATTTTGCGATTGCATCGGGNACGATTGCAGCAGGAACAGCTTTACCTTTTGCGGCTTCAACTTCTTTCCATTCGCCATTGTCAAAAAATTCTACTTCTGCACCACTGACGAGGTCAACATCATATTCGTTTCCGCGACGACTTTCTTCTTTCTCAGCTTTTTTTACATTGTCGCCCGGNAAATNTTTGCTGAGGAATGTTTGAGCAGCTTTGGGAAGTTCTGACTGCTTAACAGGTGTACCGGCAAATGCCATTGCCGACATTGATGCCACNAGCATCATTGTAAATAATTTTTTCATTTTGTCTATTAATTTAATTTATAATTCTAAGACCCGACAAAATGTCAAAAGTTTAGTGAACTATACTTTCTCTATTACGAGATTTAGGAAAGATTCACGATTTTCAACGGGTCCATGTGCGGTTTGAGCGCAATTATACCATTCAAGATTATCCATTCCGACAGCNTCAAGCACATGGCTGTTTAAATAATCATCAAAAAACGACGCGAAACGGTCAGTAGCTGATTGAGATGTNGTAAAAATCAGCGTGCGTCCAATATTTATTTTATTAGGNATAAGTTCACCGGTTTCAGAATATTGATAGGCTGTGCCACTCAACATCACTTTATCAAAAAAACCTTTGACGATAGCCGGCATCATTCCCCACCAGATTGGAAAAATCATTATAAACTCATCGCTTTTTAATAACATATCAAGATATTTGGCAGCAAGAGGATCGGCAGTTTCACCTTTGCTATAAAGGCGTAAACTTGCCGCATCAATTACCGGATTAAAACCATCGGCATAAAGGTCAATCACATTATATTCTTTTCCCTGCTGATCAAGTTTATTTTTTACGGTTTCAAGNACTGCATGNTTAAAACTTTTGTCATAGGGNTGGGCATAGAGTATTGAAATCATAATATTAANNATTTTGGTTAAGATANACTATAAACGNNAATTANANTATTATTGTTTATCTGCATAAAAAAAACGTATATGTATAAAATAAATTCATTAAATTTGTCGTATAAAACTATATCAAATGAAAAATATACTACTAACACTCCTCGCAATGTTTGGGTTAACATCCTGCTCAAACGCTCAAAATCAGAGCTTTGACAATATGAATGTCGCTGAATTTGCCGACTATCTGAAAAATGATGATGTTCAGTTACTCGATGTACGCACTCCCGATGAATTTTCTGAGGGGCATATTTCAGGAGCAATGAATATCGACTGGTATGANGACAATTTTATCACTGATGCAGTTAAATCGCTTGACAAAACGCGACCTATTGCAATATATTGCCGCAGTGGCAAACGCTCNGCTGCCGCAGCCCAGAANCTGACTGAAAAAGGATATAAAGTAACAAACCTTACAGGTGGAATAATTGCATGGGACGAGGCTAAAATGCCTGTCAAAAAAATAATATCAGACGACACAAAACAACGATGATGAACAGGGTTGACANCACGCTCAAAAAATATGTTGAGGAAAAAATCATTCCGCAATATGCCGATTTTGATAAAGCTCATCAAGCCGACCATGTCAATATGGTGATTGAACAGAGTTTGGAAATAGCGTCTGAAATGCCCGAAGTAGATATAAATATGGTGTATATCACGGCTGCATTTCACGATCTCGGACTCGTTAACGGTCGAGAANACCATCATATTGACTCGCGAAAAATTCTCGAAACTGATGAGTTTATTAAAAGCTATTTTACAGCCGAGCAAATCAAAACNATGGGCGAAGCTGTTGAAGACCATCGTGCGTCAAAAAGCGGNAAACCGCGCAATCAATATGGNTTNATTGTGGCTGAAGCAGACCGATTTATCGACAGCGAGACAATCATACGCCGAACAATTCAATATGGTCTAAAGAATTATCCCGAGCTTGATCGCNCGGGACATTTTAACAGAACCGTTCAACATCTNAACGAAAAATATGGTCCNAACGGCTATCTGAAAATATGGCTTCCGTGGAGTGATAATGCAAAACGNCTTGAAAAGCTACNACANATCATTGCCGATCAANCNNCANTNCGNGAGNTATTTGANCNNATCTATCAAGAAGAAACAAAATAAGTTATGAATATCGAAACCGTCAGAGAATATTGTCTGTCNTTGCCGATGACAACTGAAGATATGGCATTCGGGCCTGACATACTTCTTTTCAGAGTATGCAACAANATTTTTGCGTGTTATAGTTTTGTTCGCGAAAATTATTTTGTACTGAAAGCCGACCCCGACTANTGTATAGACATTCGTGACCGTTATCCCGAAATCGAACCGGCNTGGCATTGGAACAAAAAATATTGGAANCAAATGAGNTTGTCGGGAACACTCTCCGATGACCTGATAAAATCATTGATTCGCAACAGTTATGCCGAAGTCGTCAANAAACTGCCGGGNCGTTTGAAAAAAGAACACCCCGAAATTTGCGAAATACACGAATAAACACTACTCAGATTCAGNAGATTCACTGTGTAAAATCAGGAGGTCNATTGTTGGATATGCTCCAAAACGAAAAGCTATGTCACCACCAATACCGGTGCTGACATATAATTGCTGATCACCTTCTTTATAGAGACCNCCCCATTCGGGATAAATCCATTCTGCCGGAGAATAATCCCCTATCTTAAANTGCATGGCATGAGTGTGTCCGGCNAGNGTCAACTGAATATCAGTATCAGCTAAAATCTCACGTCGCCAATGTGACGGATCATGAGACAATAATATCTTACATTCACTTTCGGGTACTCCTTTAAGAGCTTTTTTCAAATCTGATTTATCGGGTAAATTTTCATCTTCACCTGAATTTTCAACACCAATAATAGCAATACTGTCTCTACCATGTATAATCTTTAATGATTGATTGCGAAGGAGCATCCATCCCATATCTTTTTCAGCCTTGACAACNCGGGCAAACTCGCTCGCTGGTGTTTCATCGTTNTCATATTTNTGATATAGACAATAATCGCTGTCACCTAAAACCGAGACAACGCAATCGGGCGCTTTTAGTCGACGAAGCACACTCATAAACTTNGTAAGCTCTTTGGGCGACATATTAATCAGGTCTCCTGTGAACACAATCAAATCAGGTTTCAAATCGTTTACTTGTCTGACGATNCGTTCGACNGCTCCGGGGGTCGCGCCATAAACACCTATATGGAAATCTGATAATTGGACAATACGATATCCATCAAAACTTTTAGGAAGACCTGATAGTTCGATATCAGTCTCTTTCACGACAATCCTTTGCCATCCAAANGTTGAGCCATATACCGCTATCGCTACCCATATTGCAGCCAAAGCCATTCCGGTAGATGAAAACAGAGTATATACCGGAGGTGACAATAATGAGAAAAATTCTCCTAATATACAGAATACTACATATATTATNGTAGGGATTGCNAAACAAACAGTTATCCACATTATACTGTTAAGAACCATCTGNGGAGTATCGCTTGCAAGATCAATCCAAAGAATAAGAGCCCATAAAACAAATGCCGGCAAAAAGACGTATCCTTTTACCAACCATGGCGTTTTGTTTAACACCGAATTTACAACATAAATATCGGCTAACGTATAAAATATCGCTATTACAAGTATAACTAATGCCATATAAATTTCAAAATTTACAATAGGCNCCTACCTTGCCGATTGCCGAAGTGTTAGTAAATAAGATTTTTGCTGATATAATATTGATTGGTTTCATTTTNAAATCAGTAATAGCACAATTTTTTTGACTAAACTTTTTAAAAAAAGTTTAAACTGAACTAATATTATGACGTATATGATTTGCGATATTGCCCTGGTGTTGTGCCGGTTGCCTCGCGAAAATATTTTGAAAAAAATGACGGATTAGGAAAGTTTAGCNAATCGCTGATTTGCGAGATTGTCAAGTCNGAGGTCTGNAACATCACTTTTGCNTCAAGAATAACNTAATCTCTAATCCAACTGCCAATCGTTTTTCCACTTATTGCTTTGATAATTCGAGATAAATGACCTGCCGAAAGGCAAAGCGATGANGCATAAAACTCAACATCGCGATGTTCTTTGAAATTTGNTTTAACCTCTGAAACGAATCGATGGTAAATTTCCATTTTACGCATGCCNGAAGTGTCNATTCTCTCGCTTGTNGAGAAATATTTTTTATATTCGCACCCTATCTTCATTAATATAATATACAGATAGGCTCTCAANACATCTTTCTTTTTTGACAAATCNGNCGAGTCNATGTAACTTCTCATTAAATTATAATAGAGTTGAATTTCATGCATTAACGAGTCGTCAAGNTTGAGAGTTTGAGATTTAGGCAAACANTCGTTTGGNACATTATGNAGCAAATTTATCATATTTTCTTTAGAAACTGTGATATGGAAGACCCTCGTATCGTTTGTCGAACTTTTAAATTCTACAATCTGACCACTTTGAAAGAAAAACAAATCNCCGCTGCTGATACACACAGGTTGGTCATAGTCCAAACGGAATTTGAGTTCACCCTGTGTACAAACCATAAGTGTGTAGGCTTGCATTTTTAGCGGTAGATTGCTGATCGGTATATCAGAAACAGAACGTCTTTTACTTTCATCGTAGTTATCAATCAAGATAAATCCCTCATATGTCGATATGTTACCACCAACACTAAGCATATCCTGCATATTGATAAGCACGTATGATTTATTACCGACATTTCTCATTTTCAATATATATGTCAAAATTAGACCACAAAATTACTAAACATTTATCAAANAATTTACAAATTTATCATTTTTAGAACATATTATGTCGAATACGGATAACTTTTGATATGGCATAATGTNCTAATTTTGCAAAAAAATTTTTCAGATCATATTAANATGAATAAAATTATCACATTACTAACAGTTTCAGTTCCCTTGTTATTNATAACGGGATGNGGTCATAAAACAAATGATGATCAAAAGGCTAAACCGATCAATGTCTATACCACTACCCCGGTTTCAAANGGTATAATGGAGACTCGCGTCTATACATCAACCGTNGAAGAAGGTAAAAGTGTCAATTTAGGATTCAAAACCGGAGGNCAAATCAAAAAATTGACTGTTAAAGAAGGTGACGTTGTTAGAAAAGGTCAAATTATCGGATATCTNGATGATGCCGACTACAGCCTGCAAGTGCAACAACTCGAAGCCCAATATAATCAGATGACTTCTGAAATGAAACGTCTNGATGAAATGTTCCANCGTAACAACATCGCCCCNAACGACTATGAAAAAGCACGTTCGGGTCTCGAACAGTTAAGAACCGGCTTGGAAATGGCNCGTAATCAACTGGCATATACACGCCTNGAATCTCCTACTTCGGGATATATTGTTGAACGCAACATGGAAGAGGGTGAAATGGTAGGTGCCGGAACTCCTGTATATAAAATTGTTGATAATTCGGGATTGGAGACCTCGGTTGCAATTCCATCNTCAATTTATAGCAAACGTGATAAATTGGTTTTCTGTACCGGAAAATCGCCNGTTGTCGGNGACACTGAATTTCCACTTGACATAATTAATTTTGTGCCCGATGCCGATAATAATTCTCTTTTCCGTCTCAGACTGAAAGTGCCGTCGTCAATGCAANGCAAACTTCTCCCGGGCATGAATCTNACTGTCGCTCTTCAATTTAATAANTCTGATAATGAAAACACCTATACAATTCCGTCAAGATCAATTTTTGAACGAAACGGCAAAGAATATGTATGGGTTGTAAAAGATGCTACTCTTTCGGCTCAAGAAATTCATCNAGTTGGTAGCCATCATGGTAAAAACAGTGTTGTCACAGGTTTGAAAGGCAACGAAAAAATTGTAGCAGTCGGTGTTCATCATCTTTCTGACGGAGAGAAAGTCAACGTTGTGGGAGATATTAATTCGCTTGAAAAATAAATTGCCTCATGACAAGTTTAGTTAAATTTTTTATGACACGCCGCACCCTCTTCTGGTCGGCGATAATCATAATCTTGCTTGCCGGAGTTTTGTTTTTCTTGAAAATGCCAAAACTCGAAGACCCGGCTATCGCTGTAAAACAATCTACTGTGGTTGTTATATATCCCGGAGCTGACAGCGAGATTATCGAACGNGATGTTGTAACACTNCTTGAAGACCAACTTCGCGCACTCCCCAACATNAAAAAACTCAAAAGCGACGTGCGNCGCGGGCAAGCCGTAATTGGCGTTGAATATCAACTTGACGTTCCGGTCGAAGATATGGAACAATATTTTGACCTGTTGCGTCGCAANGTTAACGACATTCAAGGCTCTCTGCCTCAAGGTTGTATGTCGCCTATTGTTATCGANGACATGATGGATGTTTATGGCATCTTTTATGCCGTTAGAGGCGANGGATATACAACCGGAGAACTTGAGCAATATGCAAAAAAACTTCGTCAGGATATCTTGACTGTCAAAGGTGTAAAACGTGTAAACATCGGAGGCGTTCAACGNGAAGTTATTGACATTACTTTTACACCCGATCAAATCAGACGCAACGGTATGCTGCCGATACTCGTAGCTCAAGCGCTACAATCGTCAACAGCAGTTATAAATGCCGGCAAAGTTGATAACGGAAGCGACCGTATTGCGGTAGATATTNCCGAAGGNGCCGTNACCGANGAACAAATTTCAAANGTTCTNTTGTCAATGCCCGACGGTAAAAAAGTACGAATCAGCGATATTGCAACAGTGTCACGTCACGAAGTCGAACCGGGTAGCAGCGAGTTCTTTATNAATAAAGACGAGTCATTGACCATTATGGTTACTCTCGAAAAAACAGCAGTTGTNCCTGATGTTGGNGCAGCCGTAGATAAAAGCATTGCTCAAACAATTGACAACCTGCCCGCCGGTATTACCGTNGAAAAAGTATTCTTCCAACCCGACCGCGTAAATACAGCCATATCATCTTTCATGATAAACCTGTTGGAATCTGTCGGCATCGTATTTATTGTTATTTTGCTTGCAATGGGCTGGAAAGCCGGTTTGATTATCGGGTTNGGACTAATCTTGACCGTTGCATTATCGTTCCCGCTTCTTTCAGCCGCNGGCACTACCCTACAACGAATTTCACTCGGAGCCTTCATCGTTGCGATGGGTATGTTGGTTGACAATGCAGTCGTTATCATGGACGGTATTATCAATGACCGCAAACGTGGACTGAAACGCGATGTNTATCTCTACAATACCGGTAAAAAAACCGCCCTNCCNCTTTTGGGTGCCACTGCGATTGCNGCAGCAACATTCATGCCGATATACTTTACCCCCGGCTCGGTTGGCGAATTTGCNGGNGACCTTTTCCTTGTAATATGCGTCAGCCTTGTAGCGAGCTGGATTCTTGCATTGATACAAGTACCGGTNTGCTCNGACCAATGGCTCGGNCCCGACACTGATNTATCAGAAGAGGTAAAAGAGCTGAAATTAAACGCNTTACAACGCATCATNAAAAAACTTGTTGTTTTTCTGATCGACCACAAATGGGTATCNGTTGCCGCAGCCTTCCTGATACTTATCGGCTCATGNATCTCAATGAAATTTTTGCGTAACGTATTCTTCCCCGACTTTGAATATGATCAGTTTGTTGTTGAATGTACTTTCCCTGCCGAAAGCAATTCTGACATTGTACGCGACCGAATGTTACAGCTTTCTGATAGCGTAATGGCATTCAAAGGTGTTGAATCGGTTGCTGTCAGCCTNGGAGGTGCTCCCGGTCGTTACTGCCTTGTACGTCCGATGCCAAGCGGTGGTGATGAGTACGGCGAATTTATTGTTAACTGTAAAGACTTCAAGACAGTTCAGCGATTGTCAAGCGAACTGATTGCAAAACTTCGCGTTATAGCTCCCGAGGCTTACATTCGCGCTCGACGCTACAATCTTTCAATCTCAACTACCCACACTGTCGAAGTCGAATTTTCAGGACCCGATGCCGATACCCTGAGAATGCTTGCATCTAAGGCTGAGAATATTATGAGAAACTGCAAGCTTATCGACAAAGAATCAGTGCAAAACAACTGGCTTGGACGCAATCGATCAATCTCGGTTGACTATTCATCAAACCTTGCCACTGCAGCCGGCGTTAACCGTTCGGATGTTGGTAATGCACTGCAAGCGGCAACCGATGGATATGCAATCGGAGTTGTCAATGACCGCGATAAAATGCTGCCTATATACATGAAAATCCGCAATACCGACGGTTCAAAAATTGAAGATTTGTCATCATTACCTGTATGGTCGATGATGAACATTAATATATCAGGCAATGATATCTCGGCTATTATGAGCGGAACAATGACTGCCGACGAATTGAATAACAAGATGTATAATACAACCTTGTTGTCGTCATGTGTCAATTCAATAGATCCGTCATGGAGCGAGGGTATGATTCATCGTTTGAACGGACAACGAGTGATCGAGGCTGAATGTGACCCCGACATCACAAATCCCGATGCTACACCCGCCAAAATCATATCAATGATTGCGCCCGAAATTGAAGCAATTCCACTGCCCGACGGTTATACAATGAGATTTACCGGCGAGAGCGAATCGTCAAACGAGTCAAACGAGCTTTTGGCTGGATTCATGCCAATGATGATCTCCATCATCATCATTATACTGTTGCTGCTCTTCAATAGCTGGAAAAAACTTGCGGTTATACTTCTTTGCTTCCCGTTTGTAATTTGTGGTATTGTACCGGCTCTATTGATTACCGATACACCGTTTACATTCATCGCCATACTCGGGGTAATGGGACTGATGGGTATGACAATTAAAAATGCGATAGTGTTGGTCGATGAGATAGCCCGCTTGACCTCCGAAGAAAAGGTCGAGCTATATCCGGCAATCATTCGAGCTACAGTGTCACGTGTAATGCCTGTGATACTTGCGTCATTCACAACAATCGCAGGTATGATTCCGCTGGTCGGCGACCCGATGTACGGCTCTCTTGCCGTTACCATCATCGGCGGTTTGCTTATCGGTACATTTGCCACTCTCCTACTCCTGCCGACCCTTTATTCAGTATTCTTCAACGTTAAACGCTCATGAAAAATATTTCATTAATCATATTATCACTCCTTGTTTCGGTCAACGCATCGGCTCTCGATCTCACGCTCAAAGAGTGTCGTGAAATGGCACTGAAATCAGACGAGAATTTGAAAATAGCCGAAAACAATCTTGAAGGTGCCAACCTCGACCGTGCGGTTGCCCGAACTCAATATTTCCCTAAATTTGCCGGTAATGCCACAGCCCTCTATAGCGCCCCCGATTCAAAAATCGGCGATATGATGACATTGCAGATGCGTGGTGCATATATGGCAGGCATCAATCTGACCCAGCCGATTTATGCCGGAGGTAAAATCATCGCAGCCAACAAAATGGCTTCAGTCGGTCAAGACATCTACCGTCAGCAGCTGCGCGCAACACGAATGGACGTAATCGCCGATGCCGAAAAAACATATTGGACCTATGTCGGTGTGCTTGAAAAAGTAGAAATGACAAAATCATATCTCGCACTGATGGACTCAATTTATGAAATGACCAACAACTCGGTTGAAATTGGTATGACAAACCGCCAGTCGTTGCTTCGCGTGAACACACGTCGCAGCGAGATTCTATATCGTCTCAATCAGGCTCAGGCAGGCGCTGACATTTGCCGTATGGCACTATGCCGAATAATAGGCGTGTCTGACACTACATCGATTCACCCGACCGAATCAATCGTGATCAACGATATTTTGCCGTTGATGAATGACGATGTCTCAAACCGCCCCGAAGCAATTATGCTCGACAAAAGCATTGAGATAAAGAAACACGAGGTTACAATGACCCGTGCCGATTTCCTTCCGGTTGTCGGTTTGCAACTCGGATGGTCGGCATACGGCAATCTGAAAATGAAAGGCTGGTCACAAGACGAAATGGGTAATCCGTTCCCCTACACCTCAACCACCAACGACAACGGTTTTTCAGGAATACTGTCAGTTCAGATTCCGCTATTCCACTGGGGCGAAGGAATTAAAAAAGTGCGCCACGCCAAACTTGATGTTGAAAATGCACGCCTATCGTTGCAACGCAACACCAAGCTGATGCAACTTGAAGCCCGCCAGAACTACAGCAACATTGTCACCGGCTTGGAACTTATCACCTCAGCCGACAAAGCGATGAACGAGGCAAACGAAAACCTGCGCATGATGAGAGAGCAATATGAAGTCGGACTCAACACCCTCACCGACCTTCTCGAAGCCCAATCACAATGGCAATCATCCTACTCCAACCTGATTGAAGCACAAACCCAATACCGCATCAACCAAGTTGAATACCTCCGCTCAATCGGAGAATTGGAATAGAGAAGAATATAATACAAACAATTATAAATGTCCCGGGAATCTTCAAATTCTCGGGACATTTTAATTATATACCAATATCCCAAAACTCATTTTTATACTTATTTTTGTTTACTTTTCTAACCTCAAATTAAATTATTAATAAATAGCCCCGTTTTAAACATTTTTCGTATCTTTGCCAACGATTTGCTACCAGTCAAAGAGTTGATAACGCAAATCATTTTTCTAAACGAAAGGTGTTATTGAAATTTTATCTTTCATTATCGAACTTGGCGGTTTGAATTTCCACGAAGATAAGATTGGCAATAGCATCTACATCGGTAGCTTATATCCTGTCGTGATAGACAGCCTATATAGCTTTATCGGTGTGGGGCTATTGTTTTATCCGTGGAATAGGTACGCCAAGACCTGATAATGGGATAAAACAAGATACAATCCTCACACCTTTTTTATACCTACACTTAAACGTTTCAATAGAGGATGAGAAACACAAAAGTATGTAATGCTTGTACCGACATATGAATATACGCAAAAGGAAATAGATGAATATGGGGCTCGCTGTTTATCTAATTTTTTTGGTGTAGGAGGAAATATACCTTTCCCACAATTTAAAAAGGAATACGGAATGAAGATTGGAGCTATTCCCGTGTCTCCAAATGAAAGATATTATCTTGCCAAACAGCCCTATACTTTGTGCAGAAAACCCATTATACCTAACTATCAATATCCCAATCCCCAAATACCATTTTCAGAAAATGAGACTGAGCTAATAACTGGGCTTAAGTTAGTCTCGCTTTCTACAAGAGCGATAATTCCCTTTGATATTAGACATCTTCTAAGGATACAAAAGGACGCAAATGGCTTATGGCATATACCAAATGGAACCATTAATAGATATATATTTAGCTTAATAGAAAATGCTGTGCCATATATCACTTTGAGGGAAGTCCTACAAGGTGCAGTAGAATATATAGGAAACCGACATATTTATTTTACAGAAGATAGATTCTTAACACCGTTACATCCGGAATTAAAAAGACCTGTAAATGCTATAATTCTAAATTGCCACTTTGCAGAATACGTCAACTATAATAATCATTGATATGAAACAATTTATAATTTATATTATTTTGATTGGTACAGCAATCACATCTTATGCACAAACTTTTCAAGTTACAGACATAGTTTTTAATGAACGTACGCCTGAAGCTCGGATTCAACTTAAAAAGAATCAGATGTTAGGTCAACAAATCCAAATTAATGTGTTTGACAAGGATATTCAGATACAGACATTAGATAAAGTCGGTAAGCCAGACGGTAAGCCCTATACGATGCAAAGGCAAACTGATGGTACATATACATTTAAAAGAGATGCAACAATTAATCCGAATCATCCATATATCTATACATATAGACTAACAGTAGATAAGATAATGGGCTATTACCGCTCACTTAAAATAGATGTTTGGGAGAATCAGGACTATCTTTGGACTCTCACCCTTAAACGTAAGTAATGTCTTTCACAAGTCTAAACAAAATATATTTTACAAAATAACAGATAAAGAGATATGATGAAGAAAGCCTTATACTTGGTTGCATTAGTAACAACGCTGACCGCTTGCACTACTCATCGCAATGCAACAATGCAAGATCCATTGTTGGTTGGGACATGGGAACAGCCGAATGTTACTTTAGATCTGCAATCAAACGGACGTTACCACTACCATTATAAAGAAGACGGTTACAGCAATAAGCAATCCGGCAAATACAGATACTTTGCCAACAAAGATTCAGTAGTGCTCTATGATTTCTACCCTCAAGCCTACACCGACGAATCTAAAAACGAGAGGTGGTCTATNCNNNGGCTNACTNNTGATTCTTTAGTTGTCTATGTGCATAAGTCCACAGTAATGTTAGACGGAGATACACTTAATACTATAGGAAATACAGTTGAAACTTTCACACGCAAAAAGTCATTAACTGACTACAATAGATAACATACATTTTTCTGCAAATATTACTATAAGTGGTTAATCCTAAAAAGATAGTTTAGGCTGGCATCTTGCAAGACGAAGGATATTAAAACGGACACAATAACGACTTATCACAATGGACGTGAATATCTATATAAATGAAATAATATATGATTCAATATGGGAAAACCCAAAGAAATAACAATGAATAATCAATATAAAAATATTTTAATTACTATTTTGGTTCCAATTATAACTTTTACGTTATGGATAGTCTTCTTCTGGCCACCGGATAAGAACATAATGTTATTCTTTTTAATAGGTGCTTTGGCTGGTTGGAGTGTTTTCGGTGCCGGANTATCTCTTTCCCATATAGCACAACGTAATGACCAAAAAGGTCGAATAACTCTATTTAATAAACAGTATGATGATCAAACGTTAACGACTATTGACGGTATCGGAATACGAATATTTGACATACCAGGAAACCCTCANTTAAAATATATGTTTTTCTGTATTTTATATCTACCTATCTGTCCTATCGATTGTTATTCGGTTCAAGCCGAGGGTAAAAAGTATAGGTGTTATGGATACGCAAAATGGAACATATTGGAAATAATAGGAATATACATGAAATGGTGGGGTGGACTGATGGGTATAATGTTTACAATCTATTCTATCGTTGGATTCTTCATCATATAATAAATAGTAATGAAACTAAGTTTTATTTTGTTCTTTAGATTGAATTATATCCAATCTTAGGTTAATTAAACAACAGATTTATCAACATACATTATTTACCTTTTTAAGTCTTAAGGTATTTATAAATACACAACGAAATAATATAATTAACAAATATAATCAAGGTATGGAATCTATATATTTTTTACTTGGATTGATCGCAATAACTTGCTTCTTAATAAGAGTCGTGAGTAAAAAAGAACGTGAAGAAAATTGGGCTGAATATGAGGCACGACTAAACGCAAATGAGACAACATCAGATTCTTCCTCTATCGATGAAAACAAAAATGAGAGTTTTAATAAGCCTGATACACTTGGTTTAATGTTTAACTCTCTTCAACAATTTGGTTGTCAGCCCACAGTAAAGAGCAAAGGTTCACTCTCTGTACAATATCAAGGCGTGAATTTTCAAATAGATTTCATAGGAATGTATGCCCGTGTATGGGAGCTTATGTGGGCTAGCATAAAAGCAGATGACCCTGATTTACCGAAAATTCGAGAGGCTGTCAACACCGCAAACTTCAACAGCCTCCCCACAGTTGTTATAACAACTCCTGACGAAGACGGATATATTGGATTGCATAGTCGTTGTTACCTAATGCTTCACCCTGCGAATCCTGATAATGCTCATTACGTTGAGGGCGTCCTTCTCACTTTTTTTTCTGTAAAAGAAGAAGTTCGCGAAAACTTTCAACAAATCAAAACTCAATAGATGGAGCAACAGAAGAATCGCCGCCCCGTTGGTTTCACAACAACTCAAAAAGAAGAAGATCAACAACAATGAAAACAAGTTTCTATTTTGTACTTTATTTTTTTATCTATCCAATATTGGGTCAATTCAACAATAGTTTTATCAATAATAATGCATTTGTTATTGCCTTAGCTATCGTGTGGGGGCTCTCTTGGCTCATTAATAAAATTATGCCTAAAACGTTGGTTTACGAGCGAGCAACTCAAGTATTTCCAATTCTTGAAGATGTATATACCGGCAATGTTGCGTCATTTAAAAAGAAACTTGCGCGAAGAGCATTTTTAGAGGTTATAACGGCAATCTATTTTTCTATTACGACATTAGTTATCGCAATTGCTGTCGTAAAATTTGGTGTTAACGATTGGATTTCATTGGCCATATTTTTATTCTTTACAATCGCCACAGTTTCAAGAAGTTCCATTCTTCTAAAAGCCACCACGCAACTCAAAGGAAACCCGACTCCGGAACAATGTATGGAAATCGTTGATGAGACATACAAACTGGATTATAATTCATATTTTGAGATGCGCAGTATGGCAGCTTATGATGAGATTTTTCCTTCAAAACCCACTTTCTTCAAGGTATTCATAATATTCTCTATCATTATTGCTATTATAGTCGCATTTTTTGGTCTTTATTTATGTATCATTGACGGTTTTGTGCTTTTGACATTTCAAACATTAGAAATACCTGATGAAGAATTAGCGTTTGCCGGAATGTATTTTCTGTATGGTACATTAGCTGCATACTATGGTATAAAAGATATTATCAGCTGTATTCGTTCATATTAATTTAACTTCTCTTGATTTTTCAATTATCCCATGATGAAGTATATTCGATTCTTTCTAATAGCATCCTCGCTTATCTTACTTATCTCTTGCGGTCAGAATAAAGTTGACAGTGGGCAAGTAAATACTTTGTTATCTTTCCCTTACCAGTCTTATTTTGAGAATATGGGAGAAGATGAGTATTTCCTTACAATTGGTAATGATGGTAATGGCTTCAACGCTATCTCTCACAATATTGCCTATCCTGAATTGCCCGATTCATTGACTCTGAGTCATTATGCCGATTCTCTATTACAATTTTATAATATAATTCTTGCTTACAATACCATGGCTTACGATGTAGGCACTGCCGAAAGATATATGGAAACATCCGATTTTGTATTAGACCAAGCCAATGCGTTAGATTCTATAAATCTATCTGGTATTCATATTTCTGAAATAAAAGACTTGATACGTATTATCTGCCAAAAAGGTGCCACGACAATTCGCAGAGGCGAAAAGCCGAATGATCAGGATGTGCCGGAAATCCGGCAATTCTATGATGCGTTTAATAATTTCTCAGATCCATTGTATGATGCTCATCTCAATGAAAAAGAATTTAATCCTGTTGATATTCTTCCTAACTATGAGGAAATTCACACTAAAGCACTTACCGATACTACCTCATTTAGATATGAATTGTTAGAAATGGTTCTTTCTGAGACTGATTTTCAGAAGCAGTGCGTTTTAGCACGTGAATTAGCCTATGCCAACTATAATAGTCCAAACAGAGATGACAAAGAAATCGTGACAGTGTTGGATAATTTATTAAGAACTGGTAAATATTCTCCATTATTAGGTGAATTATGGAGAATGTGGCGTTCCATGCTACAAATTGGCATACTTGGTAGTGGTAGTAATGATAGTGCAATGTATAACCTTTTTTATAATCAAATGAAAAATAGAATAGCGTTATTATATATTGCCCATATGAAAACACATGATCACGACAATCTTGCTTTCAAAGAATTTGTTCGTATGGCGATGACTCATAATATTGTTCGTAACAGTCCATGCTATATAGGAAACAATGCGTACTTAGAAGAAATGGAACTTTTTTATTCAGTATTTAATCCTGACAATAATGAAAATAATTAATTCAAGATGTAATTAGAAAAATAAAAAAGAATTAATAAATTTGTGATAATAAATTATAGACTTATCTAAAAACAACGAGAATGCGTAAAATCTTCATTTGGTGCTTCGTAATAATAGTAGCTCTCATATCTATTGCTGCAATTTGTGATATTATTGTCAGTAAGAATGCCAGTGGCAAGACTTTTGATAGCGTTGAAAGTATTCCACATCGCAAGGTTGGTTTAATTCTTGGCACTTCACCTATTTCAACATGGAACGGGCGTAGGAACTATTATTTTGACCATCGGATTAAAGCCGGTGCTGATTTATATAAAGCCGGCAAGGTTGACTGGCTTGTCGTCAGTGGCGGAGACTATCGCAATACTGAAAATGGATATGATGAGCCTGTGGCAATGCGCGATTCCTTGATGAAACAAGGCGTTGATTCCACTCGGATTATTCTTGACTATGACGGTACGCGTACACTTAATTCTATCGCAAAAATGCGTGATGTGTATTGTCAGGACTCGATAACTATTATTTCTCAGGAATATCATAATGAACGAGCCTTGTATCAGGCAAAACACCTTGGCATTGATGCAATTGCATTTAACGCAAAAACTCCCGGACGACGAACTTCATGGCTACGCAACCGAGGTCGTGAAGTTTTGGCTCGTGTGAAATTGTTTATTGACATCGCTCTCGGACTTCATCCCGATATTAAATAGTTTATTTCAAAAGATTTTCTCTCTATGGGATTAAATCTATATTTAGAAAAAAGCCGATGAATATCATCTTTCTTGATTTTGATGGAGTATTAATACCATTTGACTCAAATGATGGTAAAGATTATTTCGCATTAAAATTCAATCAGAGTTGTGTTGATTGTCTCAGTGAAATTATTTCTGCAACCAAATCTAAAATTGTGATAACAAGCTCGTGGGCTAATCACTTTTCTATATTTTTATTGAAAATTATGTGGAAATATCGAAATATGCCCGGGCCGATTATTGGAAAGATACGAAATAATAGTTATGATCGAAGTCAAAAAATAGATACATGGTTGAAAAAGCATACAGTCACTAACTATATCATAATAGATGATATGGCCCCGAGTCAGTTTGAAGAACATCACCAAAAGCACTTAGTTCACACAAATACACGGATTGGGCTAACGAAAAACGAAGTTAAATTAGCTATCAAACTACTTTTGCCTATCGCTCAATAAATAATCCTTATTTATATCAAAATAATGATATTTTTTGTTGGCGCAAAGACAGGGAGTCTTTTTAAAAAAAGCGCTACGCGGTAACGAACCCTTAGGGTTCTCATCCCTGTTGTACAAAAAACGAGATTGTTAGCACAAAGGCTACAATCTCGTTTTGCGGAAAGACAGGGATTCGAACCCTGGGTACCCGTAAGGGTACAACGGTTTTCGAGACCGTCCCGATCGACCACTCCGGCATCTTTCCTCGGTTTTTATGATGCAAAGGTAGCTATTTTTTTTATATCAAATATATTTTTACAAAAAAATTTGGGGAATCTTTAGATAGAAAAAATTTGAATTTTATTCAAAATGAAATTTTTTATTCACAATTTTTGCCGTATTTATGTCTATTTCATTTATTTTGCTTACCTTTGTAGTCGAAAAATAATTTTAAGTCTATTATTGTCATAAATTCTTTTGTTTTTATGACAAATTTGCATCTTATTTTATTAATATTATCTCTAAAATGAAACGTTTATTTACACTCATTATAATTGCAATCTCTTTTGTATCGTCTTTTGCTCAATCAACCGGTAACGATTATCTGAAAAAAGCCGAGGAAGCTCTCTCAGCCAAAGAATATATCAAAGCACGATACTTATATTTGAAAGCATACCAAGCATTTGCCGCAAATTCAAATATTGATGCTGCAATACCTTGTGCAGTAAACGTTGCCGCGCTATACCACCGCGAAAATTATTACAGCAATGGTTTTGAAGTTCTTTACACTGCCGAGCGTTTCCTTAACGACCAAGAAGAAACTAAAGGTATCAAGAAACCCGAACTTCACTACAATATCGATCGCGAGCGTCAACGCATGTATCTAAAAATGCGTAATAACGATCGTGCGTCTGATCAACTTACAAAAATGCAAAATTGGGCTCAACAGGCAAACGACAGTACGCTCACCGTTGACCTGCTTTCGTCATCTGCTCAATATTATTATATGCTCGGTATGACCGACAAAGGTGATGCTGCCGTTAACAGCCTCGTTGCATTTTACAAAGAAAACAGCGATCTTGACAAGGCCGATGAATGTTACAAAGGGCTCATCTCGATGGCAAACACAACCGGCAACGCCCGTTTGATTTCTCGCGTATATGACAAATACATTTCTTGGAACGATTCAATAGCCCAGGCTAAAGTTGATGAAAAAACCGCAGAACTGCGCGAACAACTTGACCAGGCAAATGAAGATATTGAAGACCGCGAAGATTCATTGACTACCAAAACCGCAACAATTATCGGATTGTGTGCTTTGGCAGCAATCCTCGCCGGAGGTTTATTGATTGTTGCAATCCTTCTTCTTCGTTTCATGGCTCTCAGCCGTCGTCAGAAAAAACAGATCACAACACTTCAATCTCATAACGAACTTAAAACCCGCTTCATCTCAAATATCACAAGCCAGATGCAACCGACGCTTGACACTCTCCCGAAAAATCTTCCGGCTGTTCAAGCGCTCCACACTTTTGTCGGTCACATTCAAGAACTTTCTGACCTCGAATCATCACTTACTGACATTTACCCGACAGAGTCAACCGACGTTACAGCATTCTGTACTGACTTGACCGATAAGATGAAAGAAAATTTCAAACCCGACGTAAAATTGGTTGTTGATACTCCCAAAATTGAAGCACCTCTTAGCGTTGAGCCTTTGACTCACGTACTCAACCACCTTCTTTACAACTCGGCACTGCATACCGAATCGGGTGGCAAGATTTGTCTTGAAGTTAAAAAACGCGGACCTCACAATATTCAGTTTATCATTACCGATACAGGTTCGGGTATTGCTCCTGAAAAAATCGCTGATTTGTTTACGCCATTCTCGTCAGTTCGCGATTTGACTAAAGGTGACGGTCTCGGATTGCCTATATGCTCTCTCCTTGCAATCAAGATGAAAGGCAGTCTCAGACTTGATGAAACCTATACAAACGGTACTCGTTTCATCCTCGAACTCAGACCTTGATACAAAATCAAATAATTATGATATACAAAAACAGGCGAGAAATTCTCGCCTGTTTTGTTTTTTAACTTTATTGATTTATTTGTTGAGTTTGCTATACTCGGCATCAGTAACCGGTTCAAGCCAAACATTTTCATTATCCTCTCCCGGAATTTCAAAAGCAAGGTGGGCAAACCATGAATCGGCGGCTGCACCATGCCAATGTTTCACATTAGCCGGAATATGAATTACAGTGCCGGGCAAAATTTCAACAGCCGGTTTTCCTTCTTCCTGATACCAGCCACGACCGGCAACACCGACCAACATCTGCCCTCCTCCATTTTTTGATTTGTGAATGTGCCAGTTGTTGCGACACCCGGGTTCAAAGGTTACATTGGCAAATGGAATCTGATCGGTTGAAATCATTGCCAAATAACTGTTACCAATAAAATATTTGGCGTATGCCGTGTTAGGATCTCCAATCGGGAAAATCATTTCACGCTGAAAACGAGCCTTTTCATCATCACCTTTAATGTCGTCATTCCAAACATCTTTAGCGAGTCGAAAAGCAGCCCACGCTTTTGGCCATCCGGCATAAAATGCGATATGAGTTATAACTTCAGCTGCCTCGATACGAGAAAGTCCGTTTTTCTTTGCTTCTTGAAGATGATAAGTTAAAGAACTGTCGGTTATTCCTTGTGAAATCAAAGATGTGATTGTTACAAGACTACGATCACGAAGCGAAAGTAAATCATTGCGACTCCACACTTCTCCAAAAAGAACATCATCATTTAATCGGGCAAACTCCGGTGCAAATTCCCCAAGAGCATCTCGCCCGGCTGTTTGTACAATTTTTTTTTGAGCCATAAGATTTAAAGTTACTGCCGATAAAATCAGCATGGTTAATAATTTTTTCATAAATGATTATTGGGTTGAAACATGTTTATATTTTATTAAATATCAATTGTCAAAACATCATTAATCGGTATTTTGAGTCGATCGACCATAACAATTTCAGCCGTGAACTCATCAATTTTTTTTATATTTCCCGAGACTGTAAGATAGCATCCGCCTTTCTTTCGGGGATCAGGTCGGAAATATGTTATTGTTGCCAACATATTGTTTTCGATAGCATAGACCAAACGACGCGACAACTTTTCTTGTTCGTCGGCACTCAACTCTATTTTCTGATCGGTTAATCGAGCGGTTTCGGCTATCGAATCGCCATAGCCTGTCAGAGCCGAAAACGGGGCAAACTGCGCCGCTCTACCCATCATAGACATTTGATGTCGCGATTCACTGACGTGATGCTCCATCTCGATTATATCATCATATTCTTCACTACTCATGGTGACCTCCAATCTGGCAATTGCGATCGCGTTGAGTCGCACCATCGCTAAAGTTCAAGCCCTTTAGAATCGCATTTTTGCCAAACATTTTTTTGATTTTCAAAATAGCCTCTTGGCGACGTCGTTCTTTCTGCCGTTCGGCTTTTTCCTGTTCCTTTATCAGTTTTTGATTTTCATAATCTATGAAAAGATCAAGCTGCACGGTCGGTTCTTGCATATCGATCAAATGCTCGTTAATAAGATGGTTTATTGACAACGACAAACGTCTGACGAGCAAATTGCGATTAATAATTCTATCATACAACTGCCCTACTTTATCAATAATAACCTTAGCCGACGACGTTGGTTCTTCGATATTGATTGTTCCATGAGAATGAACCGGCACCTGACGCCCATAGTGATCAATGTGTATCGGACCGTTATATTTTGCACGAATCGACGGATTGGTCAACGACTCAACATCATAACCAATCGTCAGAACAATCTGATTTGTTAACAAATTTTGATCAATCAAATCGAGCGAAACATTGTCAGCCATCTCCAAAACCACATTCCGTGCCTTTTCAGCCGTGTATGCCGACTGCAGAACCTGCCCACTGCAAAGACTCTTTGCTTCGGGACGATAGCTTTTAACATAGTTCATCGTCACCGGTTCCCATCCCCACGCATGATCAATCAACAACTCGGCATTAATGCCAAAAAGAGTATAGAGTATATCTTCATGATGAATAGAACAACGGGCAACATCGCCCATCGTGTGCATTCCATATCTTATCAGTTTTGCAGCAATACCTCGCCCGACTCGCCAAAAATCGGTAAGCGGCTGATGAGTCCACAGTTCACGCCGATAACTCATTTCATCAAGCTCGGCAATGCGCACACCGTCCTTGTCGGCAGGCATTTTTTTTGCCTTTATATCCATTGCCACCTTACACAAATACATATTTGTTCCAATCCCGGCTGTCGCTGTAATTCCGGTTTCTCTCAAAACCTCACGAATAATTTTTAATGTCAGTTCATGGGCGGTCATACGATATGTTCCGAGATAGGCTGTGGCGTCAATAAAGACCTCATCGATTGAATAGACGTGTATATCTTCGGGAGCAAAATATTTCAGGTAAATATTGTAAATATGAGTGCTATATTCAATATATTTAGCCATTCGCGGAGGCGCAATCAAATAATCGACAGCAACTTCACGCCGATTATCGAGAACTGTCCTTGAATATGATTTATCGGCATAACCACGTTGACGATTGACCTCTTTGACTTTTTGTATTACCTCAAAAAGACGTGGACGGCCCGGAATGCCATAGGCCTTCAATGCAGGGGAAACCGCCAAGCAAATAGTTTTTTCGGTGCGTGATTTATCAGCAACAACAAGACAGGTGTCAAGCGGATCCAATCCCCTCTCGACACATTCAACCGAAGCATAAAACGACTTCAAATCGATAGCTATGTACTGATGCTGACGGTGTTTCATAATATACTTAACCCCAAGACCGATTTTGATTCTCAAAATTACACAATAATTTTGAATCAAACAATAAATACTTCAACATTATATGAACCATAAGACATTTAATAACGTTATATTAACAAAATAAAAAATTGTCAAACATAACCAAACTAACAACATTATGAAAAGTTTAGGACTCGTACTCGCCACCCTCGGCGGTGTTGCTGCCGGAGCAGCTTTAGGTCTATTATTCGCACCCGAAAAAGGTGAAAAAACTCGTGAACAAATTCGTGAATATATCAAAGATAAATGTCCTAAAATCAAGGGCGATCGTCTTGAAGAAATTGTAAATCAGATTGCATCTGAAATCAGAGGATAATTTTAACTTAACAACATACTGAAATGAAATATTTACTCGCATTTTTGGGCGGAGCTGCTGTTGGAGCCGCAGCTGCAATTTTGACAGCTCCCGAAAAGGGTGTAGAGACACGTGCTCGCATCAAAATTCTTTTAAAGAAATATGGCATCGTTGCTTCTGACGATGAACTCGAAGAGATGATTGACGAGATCAGAACTGAAATCGCTCAAGAAAATCAATAAGCCACATTGGCTATTTAAAATATATACGGGACCACTGGTCCCGTATAGTTAAATTATTATTACCGATTGGCTGTCTCAACTATCAGCCAAAATGAGAGAGGGAAATTCAAAACAATTCATCATGAAAGAAGAATCAAACGATTATAAAGATATTATTCCGGTTATCAAGCATCTGCTTGAACTAAAAGCAGAAAACATCGGACTAATTCTGAGCCGAAAGCTAACAATGTTACTTGGCATTATTGCCGTATCGGTTATAGTTTTGGTAACGTTGGGGGTTATGATTGCATTTTTAGGAGTTGCGTTTGCCGACTATCTTAACCAATTTATGCCTTTATATTGTTCTTATTTAATCATGACCGGAATTGTTGCGGTTATATTTGCCATCGTCATAATATTCAGACGTCATCTAATTTATGACCCGTTATGCCGATTTATCTCCCGCCTTATTTTTGAACCGTAAAAAATAAAAAACTATGACTGAACTAAACAAATTACAAGCAAAAGTCAACGTTCCCGGGTCAAAAGGTTGGAAAGGCTATACTTTGAAAGAACTCGAATTTCGTAAAGATGTCAATATGGTCAAACAACACCTGTTGCTCGAACGTATTGGCGGAGTTACCGGAATGTTAAAGAGCAAAGGTTTGACAGGTCTGTCACTTGTTGGAAAAATGGATTCAATAATGACAATGGTTAACTATGGTATGATTGCCTTTAAGGTTTATTCAAGCGTAAAGTCAATTTTCAGAAAACGTAATAGATAGTTCCCTGCAATTTAGGATATAAAAAAATAGCACCCTTTTTAAGGATGCTATTTTTTGCTTATATACCTGTCTGTTATTTAGCAAGACCACGGTTGCGAAGAAGTGCAGCCGGCGTGGGATCCTGACCGCGGAAACGACGGTATAGAACCATCGGGTCTTCACTACCACCTGCCTCAAGTACATTTTCTTTAAACGATTTAGCAGTCGCAGGGTCAAAGATTCCGTTTTGACGGAAGAGTTCAAATCCGTCAGTATCAAGCACCTCAGCCCAAAGATAAGTATAGTAGCCTGATGCATAACCATCACTGCCAAATACATGTTTGAAATAGGGGCTACGATATCGATACTGAACTTGAGCCGGTTTGCCAAGTTTAGCCGATACTTCGTTTTCAAATGCTTTAACGTCGATTGAGTCACCTTCAGCCGGATTCAATTTACCATATTGCAAGTCGAGAAGAGCAGCTCCGGCAAGTTCGGTAGTAGTAAATCCCATGTTGTGAGTTGAAGCTGCATTGAGTTTCTCAATCAAAGCATCGGGGATAACCTCTCCTGTTTTATAGTTATGGGCATAAACTTTGAGAAGTTCGGGTTCCATTGCCCAGTGTTCATGAATTTGAGAAGGAAGTTCTACAAAGTCACGGTCAACATTTGTACCTGCCTGGCTACGAAGAGCAACACGGGTGAGCATACCGTGGAGTCCATGTCCAAATTCATGGAACATTGTTTCAACCTCATCAAGAGTAAGAAGTGCCGGAGTATCACCAACAGGACGAGAGAAGTTACCTACATTATAAATAATAGGACGAACGTCTGTGCCGTCTTCATCAACATAAGCACCTTTAAACTCGCTCATCCATGCACCCTGACGTTTTGAAGCACGAGGGAAATAGTCGGTCATGAACACTGCAACATGGTTACCATCGTTGTCAGTTACATCATAAACCTTAACCTCGGGATTGTATTTAGGGGCATCGGGCATTTCTGTAAAGTTAATACCATACAAACGATTAGCCATAGTAAAGATACCTTTGCGCACTGAGTCAACAGCAAAATATTGACGCACTTCATTTTCATCAAGGTCATATTTTTGCTTGCGCACTTTTTCGGCATAATAATAGTAATCATACGGCTCAATTTTGAAACCACCGTTTTCGGCATCAACAACAGCTTGCATTTCGGCAACCTCTTCGTTTACTTTAGCAACGGCCGGTTTCCAAATTTGCATGAGAAGGTCTTCTGCATTTTTAACCGAGCCTGCCATAACGTTGGCAGTCATATATTCACCAAAGTTTTCATAGCCGAGAAGTTTGGCCTTTTGAGCACGAAGATGAAGAATTTTGTTGATAACGGGACCGTTGTCATATTTGCCTTCTGATGCGAGTGAAGTATAACCTTCATACATTTCGCGACGAAGTTCACGATCGTCGGCATACTGAAGAACGGGAAGACGGCTGGGAGCATGAAGAGTGAAAAGCCATTTTCCTTCATGTCCGGCTTTCTTTGCTTCTTCGGCTGCAACGTCGATATTGCTTTGTGGAAGACCTGCCAAACGGCTTTCATCATCAATGATGATCTCGAACTCATTGGTTGCATTCAACAAGTTTTTGTTAAACTGCTGATAGAGACCGGTCAACTGAGTATTGATGTCCATCAAACGAGCTTTATCAGCATCGTTCAAGAGAGCACCATTACGGGTAAACGATTTGTAGCTCTGTTCAACCGCACGACGACGGGGAGTGTCAAGATTGAGCGAATCAAGATTGTCATAAAGATATTTGACACGTTCAAACAAAGCCGGATTCATTGAAATACTGTCAGAGTGCTGAGACAAAGTAGGTTCAAACTCCTCGGCAACAGCTACAAGTTCATCAGACGAATCACTTTCGGTTAAAGCATAAAACACAATCGCAACTTTGTTAATGAGATTACCGGCTTCTTCCATGGCCAGAATTGTGTTCTCAAAAGTCGGAGTGTCGGGATTATTAATAATTGAATCTATTTCAGCATTATGCTGAACGATACCGGCACGCAAAGCCGGCATGTAATCAGCCGGAGTGATTTGATCAAACGGCGGAATTTCGTAAGGAGTGGAATATTCGGTCAGGAACGGATTCTCATGTTTTTCATTTGAACAAGAAGAAACCACTGCTGCCATTCCAAGACATGACATTGCTGCCATTGCAAAAAAACGGGTTTTCATGTTATATTAATTGAATTTATTAAATTTCTGAGATTTATTCCTCAGCTGCCATAGCTTCGCTTTCAAGAGCGGCTGTGTTATCTTTTATATTTGGCAACTCAAGACCATAATGTTTTTTCTTGTCAAGAGCTTTCAGATAGATTGCCAACAACAGAGCCAAAATACCGAAGCAAGCAAAAATAATCATCGGAATAGTGTAATTATAATGAATGAAGAAACCTTCAGGAGCCTCTTCGCCAAGTTTTTTCCATTCCTCAAGCTGAGCAAGACCGACCTGTACTTCGGGATTATGAGCGTTAACACCATCAAGCACGTATCCAATCAACAAAGGTACCAAACAAAGTCCGATATTCTGAACCCAGAAAATCAAGCAGTAGGCACTTCCAAGCACCTTTTCTTCAATGATTTTGGGAACCGAAGGCCAAAGGGCCGCAGGTACAAGAGCAAACGAGATTCCGAGAACAATAATTGTGACATAAGCGACAACCTTACTGTGTGTAGCCGGCAGGATAAATGCAAATACAAGGTGGCACACAATCAAAAGTAATGCACCATAAATAAGCATTGTTGCACCTTTACCTTTGCGATCAAGGAAGTTTCCAAGGAAAACCGTAATCACAGCCGCACCAATCGGGAACCAACGGAAAATATTTGACGCTTCTTGAGCGGTAATGTCACCGATATTACATTGCAACATTTCTGCACCATAAGCTTGGAAGGGGAAAATTGCCGAGTAATAGAGCACACAAAGCAATGCCACCACCCAAAAGATATGGCTCGAAAAAATATTTTTAATATCAGATGCTTTAAATTCCTCATCTGACGACTCACCCTCTTTGTTTTCACCAAGCTGATGATCAAGACGCGTATCCATCACGCAAAATACCGAATAAGTAATCAAACCGATGCATACTAAAACTGTACAGAAAGCGACAGGAGCAACTACCGTACCCCACGATGCAGCAATCCAAGGCGAAATTGAGAATATGGCAAACACGCCAATACGCGCAATAGCCATTTCCAATCCCATTGCAAGAGCCATCTCTTTTCCTTTAAACCATTTGGCAATAGCTTTTGAGACGGTTGTACCCGCCATTTCACAGCCACAGCCAAAAATCATAAAACCAAGTGATGCCATTTTTGCACTTGCTGGCATCGAAGTCCACCATGAATTCAACCATGATTCAAGACCGGTGCCGACCATCAGGTTGCTGATACCATATAATTTAATTAATGCACCGATAACCATCAGCGATGCCGATAACACGCCGGTAAATCTAATTCCGGTTTTGTCAAGAATAAAACCGGCGATAATAAGGAAACCACAAACGTTCAAGATGTACTCGGCCGAGCGGTAAGTACCATAAGCTGCCGAATTCCACCCGAGTTGCGGTTCAAGAAGACTTTTGAGAGGAGCCATCACATCGACAAACATATAGGCAAAAAACATCATTGATGCGATAAGCACCAAAGCTGTCCAGCGTGCCCATGCTTTATCATTGAGGCATGTTTGAATTTTTTGTTGCATTTTTAAAATTGTAAGAACGAATAATGATAATAGTTTATTTTTCTGCGCAAATTTACACAAAAGTTATCCAATAATAAAATTATTTTGTATCTTCGTGGAATAAATTCAAATATAACTGATGATAACCGACCGACCGTTTACATTTGACCGCGTTGTCAGACTACTTATAGGAGTGACATTGTTTATTTTGACACTTTGGCTGATCAATTTGCTCAAAGATGTTTTACTCCCGTTTGTAGTCGCTTGTTTAATTGCCTATATACTTGAACCGCTTGTTCAGTATAACCGTACAATTCTACACCTCAAAGGACGCACACTCGCATCAATTGTCACATTGTTTGAAATCACAACTTTAATTGCAATATTATGCTACTTCTTTATTCCTGTCATCATTAAAGAAGCTAATGATGTTGCCAATATGATGAAAGAATACGCATCAAACGATGTTTCAATTCCATTTCTTCCTGCCGATATTCACCGGGTGCTCAAATCAAATATTAATTTTGAAGAAATAGCCCGACGCCTGACACAGCAAGATATACAGAACATTATGGACAACTCTATGAGTTTCATATCGGGTGGCGTAGGTGTGATAATGAGCATTGTTGAATGGTTGCTTGTTTTCTTGTACATCATATTCGTGATGATTGACTATGACAACCTGATGAGAGGTTTTAGAATGTTGGTTCCACCAAAATATCGCCGACGTGTGTTCAAAATCGGATATGACATAAAGCGAAGCATGAACCATTACTTTAGAGGTCAAGCACTTATTGCATGCATTGTTGCGATATGTTATTCAGTAGGATTTTCTATTGTCGGCATACCGATGGCTATAATTCTTGGAATTACAGCAGGAATCTGTTTTATGGTTCCATATATGGTTTACATCACAGTGATACCTGTTACACTCCTTTGCCTTGTATGCTCGGTTGATATGCAAGTCGATTTTTGGCACCTCTGGTGGAAATGTATTGCAGTTTACGCATTCACTCAAATACTATCAGATTTGATTCTCACTCCCAAAATTATGGGTAAAGCAATGGGACTCAATCCGGCAATCATCCTTCTGTCTCTATCAATCTGGGGTACACTCCTCGGACTAATCGGAATGATTATTGCCCTTCCGTTGACCACGCTGATTATCAGCTATTATAACGAGTTTCTCATAAAACGTTCTCAACGAACCTTACAAAAAACATCAGCCCAAAACTGAATTCTATAATCCTCAATTAAAAAAATAATGTCCGAAATTTATCTGAACGAAACCGAGGCAGCTCTCCTACCCCAATTATATGCCGAAGTGGTCAGACACAACCGAAATATCATTTCAGCCGACGATATTTGCCGACTGAGAACAGCCATTGCCAAATCAATCGAAGATGGACATTATCAACGCGACAAGTATGGAATCAATCCATTGATACATAACCTGCAAACAATGCAAGCGCTCGCCCAATCTCTCAGTCCCGACCGCGAGATGGGCATTGCAATAATGCTACGCACAATTGTTGCATCAGGAGAAAATTCTATTGAAAAGATTTCAGAAGATTGGGGTGATGACATTGCCCACATTGTCAACGGATTAATAAAAGTTTCTTCATTATACAGTCATCGCGCTGCAGTTGAAAGTGATAATTTCAGACGCCTCTTAATGACGTTTGCCGACGACATAAGGGTTATAATTCTGATGATTGTCGACCGTCTTGTTCTTATGAGACGCATAAACCATCATCCCGACGAACAATTTGTTCACGACGTGGCTTATGAAGCAAACTATCTATATGCGCCTTTGGCCCATCGTCTCGGTCTTTATTATATCAAGTCTCAACTTGAAGATATGTCGCTAAAATACAGCAATCGTGAAATTTATAACGAGATTGCCGGAAAACTCAACGAGACCAAAGCTGCACGAGATGAATATATAGCCCAATTCATTGCCCCGGTAAAAGAAAAACTGACTGCTGCCGGATTGAATTTTGACATAAAAGGTCGCACCAAATCGATCTACTCGATTTGGAACAAGATGAAAAAACAGCATAACGACATTGAGCAAATTTACGACCTTTTTGCAATTCGCATCATAATCGATACCCCTCCCGAACGAGAAAAATCTGATTGCTGGTTTGCCTACTCGGTAATCACAGATATGTACACGCCCAATACATCGCGACTGAAAGATTGGATTTCAATACCTAAAAGCAACGGTTATGAATCACTCCACATAACAGTCAACGGACCAAGTAACCGATGGGTTGAGGTACAAATCAGAACACGTCGCATGGATCTTGTCGCTGAAAAAGGTTTGGCGGCTCATTGGCGTTATAAAGGCATCAAGAGTGAAAGCAATCTTGATAACTGGATGAATAATATCCGTGACATTCTTGAAGCAGCCGAAACCGGACCACTTCAGCTAATCAAAAACTTCAAAATGGATATTTATTCAAAAGAAGTTTTTGTTTTCACCCCCAAGGGAGACCTATACAAACTGCCCAACGGTGCATCTCTTCTCGATTTCGCATTTCATATTCACTCAAAACTCGGATGTATCTGCACAGGCGGAAAAGTCAATGGTAAAAATCAAAAAATAAACTATCGACTTCAAAGCGGCGATACAGTTGAGATATTAACATCATCACAGCAGTCACCAAAACTTGACTGGCTTAACTTTGTTGTTACGTCGAAAGCCCGCAACAAAATAAAACAGGCTATCAACGAGCGTAGCAATCGTGATTCAGAGCTTGCCCGCGAGCTATTGCAACGTCGTTTCAAAAATCGCAAGATTGAGATTGACGAGGCAATCATGATGAAACTGATAAAAAAGCTCGGCTATAAAACCGTAACACAGTTCTATAGTGCAGTCAATGCCGGCGAACTTTCACCTGCCGACATCATAGATCGTTATCTTGAACTGAAATCGGCATCTGAAACTCAGATAAATCCAACGGTTTCTGCCGACGAGTTTGAGCTGCAATCTGATGAAACAAAGACCTCATCATCAGACATTTTATATATCGGCTCAAACGAGGTCAAAGGTATGAACTATCGTTTTGCCAAATGCTGTAATCCTATTTTTGGCGACAAAGTATTTGGCTTTATATCATCAGAAGGTGTTGTCAAAATCCATCGTGCCGACTGTCCGAACGCACGTCATATTCACGAGCGTTATCCCTATCGTCTCATACCGGTCAAATGGTCGGGGAAAATTGGTGAACAGTTTGGAGCGACACTTCGCATTGTCGGTAATGACGACATTGGCATTGTCACAAATATAACCTCAATAATCAATCGCGAAAAATCTATTTCGTTACGCTCAATCGCCATAGATTCTAACGACGGGCTCTTCCAAGGGCATCTCGTTGTCGGACTTACCGATACAGGCGCTCTAAATAATCTGATAAAAAAAATAAAAACTATAAAAGGAGTAAAAGATGTTCAACGTCAAAACTAATTTCTTCACTTTAGCTACCATGTGTGTGGCTTCACTTTCTTTTGTTTCATGCAAATCTGATTCGGCTATTGCAGCCGACAAACTTGTTGATAATGCACAGGCTCTCATTAATCAAGGAAATGCAGCTCAAGCAATTTTAACTCTCGATTCATTGAACACCCTCTATCCCGGCGAAATCGAAGCCGGTCGTCGCGCACTCTCAATCCGTCCTAAAGCAATTGAACTTCTCACAATTGCTGAAATCCAGACCACCGACAGCCTTATAGCTATATATTCAATAGAAAATCAGCAATATATAAATTCAATACAAAAAATCGACAACAAAGAGTTGCTCGAACCTTATTTTGTTTCTAAATCGGGATATGACCCATCGTTCATGAATTCAACCGGAATTCAATCACGAGTTGACAATATCGGTCAGTTCTATATTATGTCATCTGTTAACGGCACCCAACTCCACCACAATTCCATAACAATTAAATCAAACGCAGGTGAAGTCTCGACCGAAGCTGTTCCTGCCGACAGTGACTCAAACTTTGAAGTGGATGCTGCCGAACTGGTAACATATTCTCCACAAAGTTGTGACACCATAGGTTATTTCCTTTCTCAAAATCCCGAAGCGACATATACGGTCATATTCAATGGAGCTAACGGAAAAAATATTTCACGCAAACTGACTCCCGCTCAGGTAAAAGGCATTATTGACGCATGGAAATATTCTCGTTCAATTGTACAGGCGCGCGACTTGGCGGCCCGCAAACAAATGCTCGATCAGCGTCTTCAAATAGCCCGCGACCAAATAGCCCGTACATCAAAAGAGAAATAAATTGGATTTTAGTTTAATTTCAATTATCTTTGCAGTTGAAACCACTATGTGAATACCATAATACAAAATGAAAGAAAATACAATAGAACAATTTGATAAGGCAATCAAAATTTGCCGCGATATTTATGTAAAGAAACTCAAAGATTACGGAGCATCTTGGCGCATTATGCGTCCGAGCTCGATTACCGACCAGATATTTATCAAAGCTACACGTATCCGTACTCTTGAAACAACCGGAAATGCAATGGTTGATGAAGGCATTTTGCCCGAATTTATTGCTATTGTAAACTATGGTATCATAGGACTCATTCAACTTAATCTCGGATTCAGCGACAAAAAAGACTTGTCGGTCGAAAAGGCTGTCGAGGAATATGACAAGGAGATGGACAAGACCCGTACCTTGATGATTGCCAAAAACCACGACTACAACGAAGCTTGGCGACTGATGAGAGTTACATCTTATACCGACATGATTCTTACCAAACTTCAACGAACAAAAGAAATTGAGAAGAATGACGGTCATACCGAGATTTCAGAAGGTATTGATGCCAACTATATGGATATGGTCAACTACGCCATATTTGCCATCATAAAATTAACAGCTGAATAATATGGAACTGACGGCAAGACAGCGTTACAAATTTTTGATGTTTGCAGTCCTGGCATTTCGTGTTCTTGCCGGTGGTCTATTTATTTTTTCAGGATTTGTCAAAGCTATTGACCTTTGGGGATTTGTCTATAAAATAGAAGAATATTTTGCCCTTATCAACTTTGTTGCCCCACGTTCGGTTTCACTGGCACTATCTCTAATCGTTGCCGGATTTGAATTTGTTGGAGGGGTACTTCTTCTATCAGGTTCATACCGGCGTTGGAGTGTGATATTGATGACTGCTCTGATGGCAGGTTTTGACATTCTAACATTATATCTCTGGATTGCCGACCCTATACCCGACTGCGGATGTTTTGGTGACGCATGGGTTTTGTCTAACGGTGCAACATTCTTTAAAAATGTAATTTTGACAGCCATGCTGGTGTTCCTTCTTTTCTATAACAAGAAGGTCAGATATGCGCTGTTCAAACCGGCAGTTCAATGGATAGCGACTGTTGCCTCGGTATTTTATATCGTTAGTGTTGCAATGGTGTGCTATAACGTTCAACCTCAGATTGATTTCAGACCCTATCCTGTTGGCCGACAACTTGTAGCACAATCTGATGACATTGAAAATGTAAAATATATCTATACCGACGGTAAAACTCAAAAAACATTCAGTGCCGACAATCTGCCCGACGAAGGCTGGGAATTTGTATCGGTTGTCGAGAGCGACAATAGTTCTCAAAAACACAATGATATTTTCTCAGTATATGACGGAGACGAAGATGTTTCAGACATCGTGTTTGACAACTCGCCCCGCCATTTTTTAATTGTTATTCCCGAGCTGAATCGTGCCGATATATCTTTTTCTTACTTCTTAAACAATCTATACAGATTATGTAAGAAAAATAATATCAAATTCACCGCACTTATTGCGACCGACGAAGCAGGTTTAAATCGATGGCGCGACTTGTCGCTTGCTTCATATGACTGTTACACTGCCGAGGATACATCGCTGAAAGAACTTTCGCGCGGAAATATGTCACTCGTATATCTTGAAAACGGCATCATAAAATGGAAATCGACAGTTTCATCGGTGTATGATACAGATATCGAAAAACTCGAGAAGAAACATGGAACCGACTTTACCATGAAAATGATTCCGACTCCGATATCAATCAAACGTATGACTTTCTGGTATATTATTGTTCTGGCTATATTGACTATGTCAAAAGCAATAATTACCTTGATTTATAGACTAAAAGAAAAAAGAATTAAAACCAAAAATAACTGAAATTACATATCAACATGAAACTTACCTTTAATATTGATTACCATACAAACTGGGGCGAATCGCTTTATGTAGTCGGTAACTCTAAATTTCTCGGAGCCGGCGACATTCATAAGGGTGTGAAAATGACTCTTGAGGGCAACAGCAACTGGACTGTTACCATTAATGCTCCATCATCTGATTTTGACTATAACTACGCTGTAATAAACGATAACGGATTTGTAATCAATGAGTGGGGACACTCTCGCCACTTCATTCCGTCAAAAGGCGTAACCGAATATATGCTTGTTGATAAATGGCAAGATATGCCCGCCGACAAGCCATACTACTCTTCGGCAATTTCCGACTGTTTGAATAACAGATCAAAACGTGATACGCGACCCGCTCCCGCCTCCGGACTTGTCACCATTAAAGTTGATGCACCGATGGTCTCGCCCGACTCTGTCCTGGCAATTTGCGGCGACAATGAGGCTCTCGGCAATTGGAATCCAAACAAAGCAGTCGTGATGAGCGATGCCGATTTTCCAACATGGAGCGTCAATTTGACACCTGCGGCATTTCGTAATTACGCTAATTTTAAATTTATTATCCTGAAGAAAAAGACAGGCGAAGTTGTAGCCTGGGAAGGTGGAGACAACCTTGTAATCACTTTGCCCGAGACCACGACAAAAACAGCTACTGTTGTTTCGGGTTTGAGATTTAACAACCCGATGACCCCGTGGCGAGGTGCCGGTGTGGCAATCCCCGTTTTCTCAATCAGAAGTAATGACGACTTTGGAGTCGGTGACTTTATAGACCTGAAAAAAATGGTTGACTGGGCGGCATTGACGGGTCAGAACTTTATACAGATTCTACCCATCAACGACACGACCATGACCCACTCATGGACCGACTCATATCCATATAACGCCAACTCTACATTTGCGCTACATCCTATGTATCTGAGAGTTGACCTTTTGGGTAAACTTGCCGATGCCGACCGACAAAAATATTACGACGACTTGCGACGTGAACTCAATGCACTCCCTACCGTCGATTACGAACGTGTCAACAATGCCAAGACAGCTTATACACGTGAAATATTCGCTCAAGACGGAGCCGCTACACTCAAATCAAAATCGTTCAAACAATTTGTTGAACGAAACAAAGAATGGCTCACACCTTATGCTGCATTCTGTGTTCTCCGTGACATGAACGGAACTCCCGACTTCAACCAATGGGGAGCATACTCAAAATATTCACCCGATGCTATCGAATCATTTGTCGATTCTCATAAAGACGAAATAAATTTTGTCTATTATCAGCAGTATCATCTCGATGCCCAAATGAAAGAAGTGCGTAAATATGCTACTTCTCATCATGTTGCAATCAAGGGCGACATTCCAATCGGTATCTCGCGAACAAGTGTTGATGCTTGGATTTCGCCCAAACTATTCAATATGAACTCTCAGGCAGGCGCTCCGCCTGATGATTTTTCGGTTCTCGGTCAAAACTGGGGATTCCCCACCTACAACTGGGAAGAGATGAATCGCGACGGCTTTGCATGGTGGAAAGCTCGTTTTAGAAAAATGAGCGAATATTTTGACGCCTATCGTATCGACCACGTTCTCGGATTTTTCAGAATATGGCAAATACCGATGGATGCCGTTCACGGTCTTCTCGGTGTGTTCAGCCCCGCACTCCCCTTCACTCCCGATGAACTTCGTAACAATTACGATTTCTGGATTAACGTTGACCTTCAAACCCGACCATATATTGCCGACTGGTTTATCGGTGACTTCTTTGGCGAATATACCGACGAAGTCAAACATACGTTCCTTAATTCAATTGGAGACGGTCGATATGAATTAAAACCCAAATTCTCGACCCAACGTAAAGTTGTTGAATATTTCGGGTCAATCGAAAAGAACGATAAAAATACACGCATTTGTGAAGCACTTCTTGGCTTGATTGACAACGTTCTGTTTATCGAAGACCCCGAAGAAAAAGGTAAATATCATCCTCGTATCTCAGCACACTACACCTATATATATCGTTCACTCAACGATTACGAAAAATGGTGTTTTGATCGCCTATACAACGATTTCTACTACCATCGTCACAACGATTTCTGGTATGGCAAAGCGATGTGGAAACTCCCTCCGCTCATCGAGGCGACAGATATGTTGACATGTGCCGAAGACCTCGGTATGATACCCGATTGCGTTCCGGCAGTCATGAATAAACTCGAAATTCTCACCCTCGACATTCAGCGTATGCCCAAAGACCCCAAAGCCGAATTTGGCAATACATGGGCATATCCCTATTATTCGGTTTGCACAACCTCTACTCACGATATGGGCGGAATACGTCAATGGTGGGAAGAAGATCGTGAGAAAACACAACATTTCTATAATAACGTATTGCACGAACATGGAGATGCGCCATATTATGCCGAGCCTTGGATTTGCGAACGCATTGTCGATCTTCACCTCAAATCGCCGTCGATGCTTTGTATCCTCCCGTTGGCCGATTGGCTGTCAATCAGCGGAGATATACGCCGTTCCGATCCACATGACGAGCAAATTAATGTGCCGGCAAACTCTCGTCACTATTGGCGCTACCGCATGCATTTGACAATTGAGCAACTCATTGACAATAAAAAATATAACGATCAAATAACAGCCATGATTAAACAGTCGGGACGTTAAGTCCTGACTGTTGTCAACTGTTTTATTCCACGATATAGCCCCCGAAATGCCGTCAAATATCTCACCTAACGCCTGGAATATAGATAAAACGAGTAATAGCACTACACGAATGGTTGTCATTGATTCGTTTGACTCCCTGTCAGCGATAACAAAACCGATTACAAACGACGCGATCTGGTCGGTAGTGACAATAACCGGCTCTCTTACACTTCAAATTGATGGTAAATCGCTCATCATGACTCCGTCAACATTGATGGTGCTTGCTCCCGGGCATCTTATCAGCGACTTCTATGTAAGTGACGACTTCTCGGGCTTTGCAATCAATTCAACCCTAAACAATCTTGAAGCATTTTTGCCCGTAATGTCTCGTGTTTTGCTTTGTTACAAAGTGTTTTGGGGAAATCCCGTCATACAGATTGACAAAGACGAACTTGAAGATCAGCTGCTCTATCACAAGCTGCTCAAGAAAAAGACATCAGAAAAAAACACATTGGCATATTCAGAACTCGTGGTTGACAATATATGCCGTGCTATCATTTTTGAAACACTCAATCTTTATATAAAGCGACTTGACACAGCCGAAAAATCTACCAAGTCAACACGCTCCGAACAATTATTCTACCACTTCATAATGATGGTGGAAAATCGCTTTAAAAAGACCCGTGTCTTGAACGATTATGCCGATGCGATGTGCATTTCACCCAAACACCTCTCGGCTCTCGTAAAAGAAGTTAGCGGTCGAACAGCCGGCTCATGGATTGACTCCTATGTTATTGCCGAGGCAAAACGCCTTTTAAGTTCAACGAAAATGTCAATTCTTGAAATCTCT
Source organism: Bacteroides sp. (assembly GCA_014802535.1). Taxonomy (GTDB): domain Bacteria; phylum Bacteroidota; class Bacteroidia; order Bacteroidales; family Muribaculaceae; genus CAJUPY01. The sequence goes on from JAAVCC010000009.1 coordinate 41,009, forward strand.
GAAGAACTCAATTTTGCCAATCAATCATTCTTTGGCAAATATTTCAAACATATAACCGGGCTGTCTCCCTCTCAATTTAGAAACAACCTATAAATTCTATTTGACCTATAAGACATATTAGTCATACAAAAAATAAGGAGCCTGATTTCTCAAGCTCCTTATTTTTTTATTGAATGACTATCTTTAGAGTTTCATTTTCTTAGCGATAGCGGCAGGGATTGCATCACGATGAACAAGAATATCCATAGTTTTTGCAAGGAAGTAAGGTTCTGAAACATAGAAGTAACCACCATAAACCTGATTGGTGTCCCATGAGTTTTTAACCTTATAATAATTGTTGCCGTTCTGGTCAACCGCACGACCTACGATAACCATACCATGGTCGTCGGTAGTTTCCTGACGGTCAAACATATCTTGACGTGATTCTTGAGTAACAACGATTTCTTCAGTCGGACCGTTGATTTCGTTCTGAAGTTTCTGACGTTCGGTTTTGCTCATCTTCACCCAACGGGCAAGCTCGCTACCGGTCATATCTTCCTCTGTTTTAACTTTAGGAATAAGTGCATAACCATCATTATACTTGAATCCGGGTTCGCTTACGTCAGCAGCCCAAACTACAGTATAACCCTTGTCGATTGCATTGTCAACCATAGCTTTCATCTCTTCCATAGGAACGTTGTATGAAGGAGCCCAAAGCCAGTTGTCGGCAACCTCAACGGGGAATTGAGTGTAGAAAGGATGATGGGTAAACGAAGTCACCGAGATGTAATCGGGAACATTAAGTTTGAGAGATTCGGCATATGTTTTGGGAGTATAAGTTTTGCCGTCAACAACAAATGTTTCGGGAACTTTACCGAGATATGCGTCAAGAATACTTTCAAAACCCTCTTTCCACGCTGTAGAAAGACGTTTGTTGGGATTTTTTACAATTGCATCAAGATATGCTTTCAAAGCAGCTGCCATTTCATAATGGGCATGTTTGTCTTCACCATAGTTGAGACCACCGTAAACTTCTTCAGGTACAGCACCATAATTTTCCCAAACATAAGGTACATCCAATGCGCTGCCACCCTGAGCAAAATTGATATGACCACCGGTGCGGACATATTTATCTGCTTTATCAATATAGCACTGACGAACAGTGAACATTTCAGAAAGATCTAACGGTTTACCACCTTTGCGGATAATTTCATCCTCAAAAAATGAAGTACCGGCAAAACACCAGCATGTACCGCTCTTATTTTGATTTTTAACTGAAGTAGTAGGGAATACTTTCACATCAGTGAAAGCGAAACCTTTGATTGTATCGGGAGCTGTTTTGGTCTGTGCCGATACACCAACAATAGAAGCCAGAGCCAAAGCTCCTGCAAGAAGATGTTTCATGATAAATTTGTTTATTAATTATTTTTGTTTTGGCAAAGATACACAATATTTTTATTATTCTCCCCATTTTTGATAAGGAAATATAATATAGTGAACAATCGCGCAAATATCTGCGTTAACCTATCGAAGCCAATATATTGTTGGTTTCTGATTTAATACTTACTACTATGCTCGAAACCGAATTCAAGTTTGGCGAGGTCTATAAACTCACCGATCAAATCGAAGACGGCGCTGATCGCGTCCATTTTAAAAACATTTTCTCTAATAATAATGGTGGAGTTTCTCTGCTCGCTTTCAAAAAAGGACAAAAACTCGACACTCATACCGCACCGGCTGAAGTAATGGTGACTGTCCTTGAAGGTTCAATTGAATTTACAATGCTCGATAAACCTCACACTCTTATGGCAGGACAATTTTTGCTTATGGGCGAAGCTGTTCCACATAGTGTGGTCGCAAAAACCGATTCAAAAGTTATGTTGACCAAACTAAAAGCATAATTTATATAACTTATTTTAGAGACGGTTTGTCGATTATGACAAACCGTCTTTTTTGCTGTTTCTAATTCTGAATGTTATCAAAATGATAATTAGTGTAAATGCTTCAGTTGCAGGAATAGCCGCCCACATCCCGATTTTTGGATATAGTCGCGATAACAAGGAAAACATCGGAACCAAAACAACTATGCCCCTTATAAGCGTGAAAATCAATGCTCTCAATGATTTCTCAACACTCTGATAATAACCGATAAACGCAATGTTCAACGCAAAAAATATGGCTGCCGTCGCAAAAATTGGTAACCCCGAGATTGCCAATCGTGCCGCTTCACAGTCGGTGTCAAGAAACATCGACACAATAAAACGTGCACCAAGTCCAATTCCGACCGTAGCGATTATACCATTACTTGGGATTATTTAATCGGATCTATACAATATTGTTTTCTGCCGCAGGTGTCGCAATGGGCGCCTCGCCAGACGCTGTCGAATTGTTCCAAGGCTGATTCGACAAGGGTTGGATCATCGGTGAGGATGCCAGCTATTCTACAGTTGCTTCGCCTAATGAAATCATAATATGAAACGATAAGTTAAAACGTGAACTTTCGGCTAAAAATCTATGTTTAAACTTTAAAAGTTATACCACAGATTTAAATAATATCCATGTCTAAAGAAAAGAAACATCTCGTTATTATTGGCGGCGGTTTTGCCGGACTGAATTTGTTGCGTAAGATTGACAAGTCGAAATATCGCGTGACGGTAATCGACCGAAATAACTATCACAGTTTTCCACCTCTCTTCTATCAGATTGCGTCTGCCGGAATCGACCCTGCGGGTATCTCCTACCCACTTCGTCGCGAGGTGCATCACTACATGAATGACGGTGTCAGATTTAATCTCGGAACTGTTAAATCGATCGACACTGAAAATCAACGTATAGTCACCGACAACGAGGTGATCGACTATGATTTGGCTGTCATTGCTGCCGGAACGACCAACAATTTCTTTGGCATCGAAAATCTTCAGAATCTTGTATATACTCTAAAATCAACCGGTGAGGCTATTACGCTCAGAAATGAAGTTTTACGACGACTCGAAATGGCTTCAATAGAACCTGACGAAAATAAACGTCGGGCAATGCTCCGTTTCGTTGTTGTTGGTGGCGGTCCGACAGGTGTTGAAATAGCCGGAGCTCTCGGCGAAATGAAACGTTACATCATTGACCGCGAATACCCCCGTATCAACAAAAAAGAAATTTCAATCACACTCATCGAAGGCGCCGACCGTTTACTCGGCACGATGAATCAAAAATCATCGGCTCTTGCGCTCAAATATCTTAACAACCTGATGGTTGACGTCGAGTTTAACAAAATAATGAAAAGCTATGACGGACAAGTAATTGAGTGTGGCGACGGCTCTCGTTTCACTTCATCGCTCGTTATATGGACAGCCGGAGTGACAACCGTCAGCTTTGATTTTATCGGACAGCAACCCGAATATGGTCGTGGTCGACGTATCGCGGTCGATGCATATAACAGAGTCTCCGGCATTGACAACCTGTTTGCACTCGGCGATATCGCAATAATGACTACCGATCCTAACTTTGAAGGCGGACATCCCCAGCTCGCTCAGGTAGCAATACAACAAGCCCGTAATCTTGCTAAAAATCTAAACAAAGACAGTTTTAACTCTCAATTCAAATATAATGATAAAGGAACAATGGCAACCGTTGGTCGAAACCGTGCCGTTGTAGATCTCAAACACGTTTGTTTCGGCGGATTCTGGGCTTGGATGACATGGATGTTTATACACCTTATATCTATATTGGGTGCCCGAAACCGATTGACAGTGCTGATAAACTGGATCTGGAGTTATTTTACATACGGCTCATCGTTGAGAATGTTGTTTGAAGCATCAAAAATGCCCGATCATACCCTCAGAAACAGCACGGATAATTCTTAAAATATGTTTTTAATACATAAAATTGCTTTTTTGCAATGATTATTAAAAGCATTTTATTAACTTTGTAGGTGATAAAATATAATCGGCTCAATTTGGGCGATTAAAATTTAAACCTCAAAGTCTCATGAGAAAATCAATCATTTCACTGGCTCTTCTGCTGGCTACTATTGCGACCGGAGCTAACGGTCAGACTTCAAACGTCTCACGTGATGAGCTTAACAAAGTATTAAAATCGTCCATGCCTACCCACATTCAGGTAGGTCGCCCGGCTGTTGACACTGTCATTGTTGACGCCCGCAAACGTATCGTGACTATTCAGTGTAACGAAACTACATCCTATCTTCCGTTTACCAACGAATATGTTGCCAATCTCAAAGAAAATTTCAAAACAGCTCTTGGTTCTGATTTTGAAAAATACAAAATCGAAATAACCGCAAACGGCTATAAAGCCGAAGACCTCGTTCTCGGTGCCAAACGCAAAAACATAGCTCCAAAAGAAAAATTCCCCTTTGTTGTTGAAGCCGACAAATTTACCGTTGCTCCAACTGAGGGTCTCGAAGGTGCCAACATTGCCGTTTGGCAAAGTCACGGTTGGTATTTTGAGAAAAAACTCAACCGTTGGGAATGGCAGCGTGCCCGCATCATGCAAACCGTTGAAGACCTCTACACCCAGAGCTATGTTGTTCCCTTCTTGATGCCGATGCTCGAGAACGCAGGTGCATACGTGCTCTGTCCTCGCGAACGCGACATGACCGATATCGAAATCATCATCGATAACGACGGTGAGCTTGCTACCGGAACATATTCTGAAAACAATCACAATCTCTGGAGCAATGTCAATCCCGGATTTGCTCATATTTTCAAGAACTACACTGACATCGAAGGCAATAAAAATCCCTTTACCCTCGGTACTGCCCGCAAAGCTGCCGCTAACTCGGGAGCTACCGCTTCATGGAATGCCAACGTTCCTGTTGCCCGCAACTATGCAGTTTACGTTTCATACAAAAGCTTCCCCAACAGTTCAACTAAAGCCGTTTACACTGTCAACGCAGCCGACGGCGCTCACAAAGTGACTGTAAACCAAAAAATGGGTGGTTCTACATGGATTTATCTCGGAACATTTCCCCTTGCAAAAGGACAGTCAGCAAAACCCATCGTAACTCTCACTGCCGAAGGTGGCAAGAAAAATGAAGTTGTTTCAGCCGACGCTGTTAAAATCGGTGGTGGTATGGGTAACATCGCTCGTGCCGCTCAAGTTATCGATCAAAACGGCGACACCGTAACCGAATATATTGCCAGCGGATATCCCCGTTTCACCGAAGGTGCCCGCTATTGGTTGCAATGGGCAGGTATGCCTGACTCGGTTTATACACCCTACAATGGTAAAAATGACTATACCGACGACTATACCTCTCGTGCTCTTTGGGTTAACTACATGGCAGGTGGCTCTTCAATGCTTCCCAAACGCGAAGGTTTGAACATCCCCATTGACCTTTCATTTGCATTCCACTCTGATGCCGGTACAACATATAACGACTCTATCATCGGTTCACTCGGTATCTACTCTACTAACGACAATAAAACTACCGGCAACGGTTCTTCACGTCTTTCTAACCGTGACCTCACTGACATGGTTATCACCGAGATTGTCAACGACATCCGTGCCAACTACGAACCCAACTGGACCCGACGCGGTCTCTGGGATAAAAAATATTATGAGGCTCGCGTTCCCGAAGTTCCCGCAATGCTTCTCGAACTCCTTTCTCACCAGAACTTTGCCGACATGAAATATGGTCTCGACCCGACATTCCGTTTCACTGTCAGCCGTGCAATCTACAAAGCAATGGGACGCTTTATCGCAGCTCGCGACAATCGTCAATTTGTTGTTCAACCCCTCCCCATCAAGAATTTTGCAATCACCCGTAACGCATCAAAACAATACAAACTCTCTTGGGCTGCCACTCCCGACAAACTCGAAGAAACTGCAATGCCCGATTATTATAATGTGTTGATGCGAGTTGACAACGGTGCGTTCAAAGTTGTTGCAACCGTTGACAATCCCGAATACACATTCACCGCACCCGACGATCATATCTATTCATTCCAAATCGTTGCCGGAAACAAAGGTGGCGTCAGCTTCCCCTCTGAAACTCTCGCACTTTGCGAACTCAACAACAGCAAAGTTCCCGTTACAATCGTAAACGGCTTTACTCGTGTATCGGGTCCCGATACATTTGATGCAGGCAACATTGCCGGCTTCTATGATATGCGCGACCATGGTGTACCTTACGTTTACGATGCTTCATTCATCGGCTCTCAATTTGAATTCCGCCGTCAAATTCCATGGATGGATGACGACGCTGCCGGATTTGGTGCAAGCCGTGCAAACTATGAGAACAAAATCGTTGCAGGTAACACATTTGACTATGTTTATCTTCACGGTCAGGCAATCCGCAATGCCGGATACAGCTTCATCTCTACAAGCGTTGGCGCATTTGTTGAATCAGATGCAGCTTCAACTCCCGGAGCAATTGACCTCATTCTCGGTAAACAAAAAGAAACTAAAGTCGGAACCGGTCTTTACGGCACCAAATACAAAGCATTCCCCGCCGAACTTCAGGCTCGAATCAAAGCCCACGTTGAAAAAGGCGGTAACATCTTTGTATCAGGCTCATACGTAGCAACCGACCTTTGGGATAACCCATACAGCGACAAAGAAACTCTCGAAGCCGACAAAAAATTTGCAACCGAAGTTCTCGGTTACAACTGGCGTGTTGGTCAAGCATCTGTTACCGGCGAAGCTTATGAAACCGTATCACCCTTCAAACAGTTCAAAAACGGTCGATTTGACTTCTACAACGAGCTCAACGCCGACAGCTATGCCGTTGAATCGCCCGATTCATTCTTTGCATCTAAAAAAGAAGGTGCAACAATCATGAGATATAGCGAAAACAACCTCGTTGCAGGCGTCGCTACTAAAACTCCGGCCTACAGCACCGTGATTATCGGTTTCCCGTTTGAGTCAATCAAAGCTGAGTCAGGTCGTGACCTTCTCATGAAACAAATTCTTGAATTCTTCAATAAATAACGAATAATAAACCAATTACATAACAGGCAGTCGGGCTTAACCGACTGCCATAAAAATAAAAGAAATGAAAAAAACAGTCAACTGCTTTCTTCCCTATGACAGTGCAGCCAACGTAACTCCAACCATCGAAGCTCTGCGTCAATCATCATTGGTTAAAGAAATTTTCTTGCTCGCTGCCAACTCTGACCTCAAAGCAATTGAAGGAACTACCCTTCTCAACATTGACTCACTCACCAGCTCGGCTACAATGAAAACCATTGCCGCTCACGCCGACAGTGACTACATATTATTATATACTAAATACAACAGCCTCCTTCCCGGATACCTCGCAATCGAACGTTTCGTAAGACTTGCCGACGATTCTCAAGCAGGTATGATGTATGCCGACTGCTATACTGTTGTTGACGGTGTTCAAGCAAAATCACCCGCAATCGACTACCAATTCGGTTCGCTTCGCGACGATTTCAACTTCAACTCAGTTCTCTTCTTCAACTCGGCCATCTTCAAAAAAGCTGCATCAACTATCGATGCTGAATATACTGCAGCCGGTCTTTATGACATCCGTCTTAAAGTTTCTCAGATTGCACCGATTGTTCACATCAACGAATATCTCTATAGCGACGTCACTCTCGACAATCGCAAGAGCGGTGAAAAAATCTTTGACTACGTTGACCCCAAAAACCGTGGTGTTCAAATCGAAATGGAGAAAGCCTGCACCGACCACCTCAAAAAAATCGGCGGATATCTCGAACCCGTATTTGACACAATCAACTTCAATCAGGGCAATTTTGAAAACGAAGCTTCGGTTATCATCCCCGTTCGTAACCGTGTTCGCACCATCCGCGACGCTATCAAGAGCATCCTTTCACAAAAAACCGACTTCCCCTTCAACCTCATCATCATTGACAACCACTCAACCGATGGTACTTCTGAGGCAATCGAAGAATTCACTTCTGATCCCCGCGTAATCCACCTTATCCCCGAACGCGACGACCTCGGTATCGGTGGCTGCTGGAATCTCGGTGTTAACGATCCCCGTTGCGGTAAATTTGCAGTTCAGCTCGATAGCGATGACGTTTATGCCGACGAAAACACTCTTGCTAAAATCGTTAAAGCATTCTATGATCAAAACTGTGGTATGGTTGTCGGAACTTACAAACTCACCGACATCGACCTCAACACTATTCCCCCGGGCGTAATCGACCACAAAGAATGGACTCCCGAAAACGGTCGCAATAATGCACTCCGCATCAACGGTCTTGGTGCTCCCCGTGCGTTCTACACTCCGATGCTTCGCGAAATCATGGTCCCCAATACCTCTTACGGCGAAGACTATGCACTCGGTTTGGCATTCTCTCGTAACAACCAGATTGGTCGCATCTATGACGTTCTTTACTTCTGCCGTCGTTGGGAAGACAACTCTGACGCTTCTCTCGACATCAACAAAATGAACGCCAACAACCTTTACAAAGACCGCATCCGCACTTGGGAACTCCAAGCTCGTATCGCTAAGAACAAAGCTAAAAAATGAGCACTAAAATAACTCCCGAAATAATCGAGAATCTGTTTGTCAGCCAATTTAAAGTATGGCCTCAGGCAGATGACAACTTTAAGGCACTTGCCGGCGTCGAGGTAAAAAACCTCGACGTCGACGGCATGCCCGTTAAAGTGCAGTTCAACCCGGCACGCATCGTTTCTTCAGCCGCCAAAGTTGATCCCGAAGCACTCAAAAAACGTAAATGTTTCCTTTGTGGCGAAAATCGTCCCGAAGTTCAGGAAGGAATTGAATGGGGTGATAAATATATCATTCTCATCAACCCGTTCCCCATCTTCCCGCGCCACCTCACTATTCCCGATAAAACCCACACACCTCAGTTAATCAAAGGACGCATCGGAGATATGGTTTCACTGGCTGCCGACCTCAAAGGATATACCGTTTTCTATAACGGACCAAAATGCGGAGCCTCTGCCCCCGACCACATGCACTTCCAGGCAGGCAATTCCGACTTCCTGACAATCCAGAAGGCTATCGAAACAATCGATTTAATGCCCGTAATTGTCAGCAACGATGGCGAAGCCGTTCTTTCTGTTTCTGAAGGTTTGCCCGTCAACTTCTTTGTAATCGACACTACATCAGCCGATTCAGCCGAAGAACTTTTTGATCGTTTATATGCGGCAATGCCCGTTCCCGAAGGCGAGACCGAACCGATGATGAACATCCTTTGCTATGTTACCGAAGAAGGTGAAGCACGCGTTGTTATATTCCCGCGTAAACGTCACCGTCCGTCGTTCTATGGAACAGAAGGCGACGACTGCATGCTTCTTTCTCCCGCATCGGTTGACATGGGCGGCGTGTTTATCACTCCCCGTCAAGTCGATTTTGAAAAAATCGATAGCGCAACAATCAAACGCATCTATGACGAGCTTTGTCTCGACAACGAAGAAATTAATAATATTGTACAATCAATCAACTGATAACAATCATGAACCAGCCGGTTGTAAAAGTAGGCATCATGTCCACCGAACAGCTCCAATTTGTACTCTTGGGTACATTCCGCGTGAATGGAGCAAAGGTTGAAGGCGACCAGACTGCCACAGTTAAAGATGGTAAAATCTATTGGAACGGTGAATTGTTTGACCGCCTTTCATTTATTCCCGATGATGATAACGAAAATAGCCGATTTACACTCAAAGATGTAACTATCGGTGTTAATTTTCACTGGGAACGACTTGAAGACCAAACATTTGTAGGCCAGCTCGACCTGATTGTCGAAAACAATAAGATTACACCTATAAACGTTCTTGGCGTTGAAGATTATCTCAAAAGCGTCATTTCATCTGAAATGAGCGCAACAGCTTCGCTCGAACTCCTCAAAGCTCATGCTGTGATTTCACGCAGCTGGTTGCTCTCTCAAATCGAGAAGAACAAAGAGATTACCAACTCAGGTCAGAAATACTCGGCTTGCACCATCACCGACGATGAAATCGTCAGATGGTATGACCGTGAAGATCACGTCAATTTTGATGTTTGTGCCGATGACCACTGCCAACGCTATCAAGGTGTTACCCGTCAGACAACCCCCAACGTTGACCAAGCCGTTGAAGCTACTCGCGGTGAAGTTCTTTGGGGCGACGGAAAAATCTGTGACGCACGTTTCTCGAAATGTTGCGGTGGCGTTTACGAAGTCTTTGAAAACTGTTGGGAACCGATTCATTACTCTTATCTTGTTCCTCGTCGCGATGGTGCCGCCGAAAACGACTATCCCGACTTAACAATCGAAGAAAACGCCCGCCAGTGGATTCTCGGTCAACCCGAAGCTTTCTGCAACACCCACGACAAGAAAATTCTTTCACAGGTTCTTAACAACTACGATCAGGAAACAACCGATTTCTATCGCTGGAAAGTTGAATATGACAGCAACGAACTTTCTGCTCTAATCAAAGAACGCTCAGGTCTCGACTTTGGCGAGCTCATCGACATCATCCCTTTATCACGAGGAACATCGGGTCGAATCTATCGTCTCAAAATTGTCGGTAGCAAAATGACTAAAATCATTGGTAAAGAGTTGGAAATCAGACGTACATTATCAAAGAGTCACCTCTACAGCTCGGCATTTGTTGTTGAAAAGCAGCAAAACGGCGACTCTACCCGATTCATTTTACATGGTGCCGGATGGGGGCATGGTGTTGGTCTTTGCCAAATCGGCGCTGCCGTTATGGGTGACCTCAACTACACCTATCGTAGCATCCTGCTCCACTACTTTATCGGAGCCGAAATTAAAAAATACTACTAAGTCGCCCGACGGCTTTACATTATCTCCTTAAAACCTTAAAAAACCAACTTAATGAACCAATTAAAAAAAATATCGCCGTGGGCATGGATTCCTACCGTGTATTTTGCCGAAGGTATCCCCTACTTCATTGTAAATAACATCTCGGTGCTTATGCTTGCCAAGATGGGTGTTCCCAACGGACAAATGGCTCTTTTCACTTCTCTGCTTTATCTCCCTTGGATGATTAAGCCATTCTGGAGCCCATTTGTTGATATCATCAAAACCAAACGCTGGTGGATTATCGCTATGCAGGTGATTATGTCTGTCGCTTTTGTACTTCTTACTCTTACAGTCCCTATCCCTTCTGTTGAACAGATAGTATCAGGTACTACTCCAATCAGCATTTTCACCATCACACTTATTTTATTTGTAATAACAGCCTTTGCATCAGCCACCAACGACATTGCATCAGATGGTTTCTATATGCTTGCATTGACAACCAAAGACCAGGCGGCTTTTGTTGGTATTCGCTCGACATTCTACCGCCTGTCTTCAATCTTTGGTCAAGGTGTATTGGTTTATATTGCCGGATATCTTGAATCACACGGACTCGAATCATTCGGTATTGAAGCAGGCAATATCCCATTGTCATGGCGCATGACTCTCGGTTTTACTGCCTTAATTTTCACACTCGTAACACTCTATCACGCATTTATAATGCCACGTCCGGCAAACGACCGCCCAAACATCTCTCAAGATTCTAAAGGTGGTGCAAGTGCCATTTTCAAAGAATTTGCAAACTCATTTGCTACTTTCTTCAAGAAAAAAGGTCTTTGGCTCGCAATCGCATTCATGCTTCTCTATCGTCTTCCCGAAGCATTCCTTATTAAAATGTGTACACCATTCCTTGTTGCATCTCGCGAATCAGGCGGACTTGGTCTCTCAACCGAAAACGTAGGTATTGTTTACGGTACAATCGGTGTATTCTTCCTCACTGTCGGAGGTATCCTCGGTGGTATTTTTGCATCTAAAGTCGGTCTTAAAAAATCGCTTTGGATCATGGCAGCCTGCATGACACTTCCCTGTTTGACCTTCTGCTACTTGGCTGAATGTCAACCCGAAAACCTTGTTTATATCAGCATTGCTGTTGCAATTGAGCAATTTGGATATGGATTTGGATTTACAGCCTATATGCTTTATATGATGTATTTCTCTGAAGGTCCGTTCACAACTTCTCACTATGCTATCTGTACTGCATTCATGGCTATGAGTATGATGTTGCCCGGTATGGTTGCCGGATTCATTCAGGAAGCACTCGGTTACTCAATGTTCTTCTGGATGGTAATCATCTGCTGTATCGCAACACTTATCGTAACATATTTTGCCGATCGTAAAATAGACCCGACCTATGGTCTTAAATAAATAAAACTCCCCTTCGCTTAATAATGAAAAAATATATAATCTCAGCAGCTGTAGCTCTAATGACTTTTACAGCTTGTAATAACAACACATCTCAAACAACATCTTCAAACGAGCCCAAAGTTAAACCCGGTATCGAAGTCCTTCGCGACAACGGTTTCGCTCAACTTCAAGGCAAACGTGTTGGTCTAATCACAAACCCCTCGGGCGTTGACAACGACCTCAAGTCAACAATCGATATTCTTCACGAAGCTCCCGGGGTTACACTTACTGCATTGTATTCTCCCGAACATGGAGTTCGTGGCGATGTTCACGCCGGCGACAACGTTGACAATGCCGTTGACCCTGCAACCGGTGTTTCCGTTTACTCAATCTACGGCAAGACTAAAAAACCGACTCCCGAGATGCTCGAAGATGTTGATGTACTCATCTATGATATTCAAGACAACGGTTGTCGTTCATTCACCTTCATCTCTACAATGGGACTCGCAATGGACGTTTGTGCCGAACTCGGTAAAGAATTCATGGTACTCGACCGCCCCAACCCCGTTGGTGGTAACAAAGTTGAAGGTAACCTCGTTGAAGATTCTTGCTACTCATTTGTCAGCCAGTTCCCCATCCCCTACCTTTACGGTTTGACTCCGGGCGAGCTTGCTCAATACCTCAATGAAGAGAACCTTCTTCAAGGTGGCAAAAAAGTTAACCTCTCTGTTATTCCGATGGAAGGCTGGACCCGTGATATGGACTTCCGTGAAACCGGAATGCCCTGGGTACTCCCCTCTCCCCATATCCCCAACCCAGAAGCATCACTCTACTACCCGATGACCGGTATTCTTGGCGAGCTATATTGCATGTCGATCGGCGTCGGTTATACACTGCCCTTCAAACTCGTATGTGCCGACTGGATCGATGCTGAAAAATTCTCTAAAGCAATGAACGACCTCAACCTTCCCGGTGTAAAGTTCCGTCCAATCCACATCAAACCCTTCTACTCGGTTGGTAAAGGCGAAAATATTGACGGTGTTGAAATCTATGTAACCGACAAAGAAACCGCGCCCCTTTCTTTGACCAACTTCTACATCATGCAGGAGCTTGCCAAACTATATCCCGAAAAACTCGCATTTGAAATCGGCGATAGCAAACGCTACGATATGTTTGACAAAGTTGTCGGCAGCAAAGAAATTCGCAAACGCTTCACCGAAAACTACAACGTTGACGATATCAAAGACTACTGGAACAAAGACGTTGATTCGTTTAAAGAAAAGAAAGCAAAATATCATCTCTATAACGACTAATCATTATCGATTAAACTCTCTCCATCTTTTGTTTTAACAAACAAGTTTATGAAACAAGAAAAATATGACGATTTTGTCAAAATAATATCTCGGTTCATTGACCGTAAACGCATCTTTACCGACGACCTCAGGCGCATAGCCTGGGGTGCCGATGCAGGCTTCTATCACCTCACGCCTAAAGTCGTTGTTAATTCGGCTAACGACAGCGAGGTTGAACACCTGCTGAAAGTTGCATCGTCGATGAAAATACCGGTAACATTCCGTGCCGCCGGTACAAGCCTCTCCGGTCAGGCTATCAGCGATTCGGTTCTTGTGATTGCAGGTAAAAATTGGGAAGAATACACTGTTTCGCCCGATGCATCAACAATTACAATGCAACCCGGTATAGTCGGCAACCGTGTTAATGAGATTTTAAAACCCTACGGTCGAACATTCACCCCCGACCCGGCTTCTAAAAACTCGGCAATGGTTGGCGGAATCGTCATCAACAATGCTTCGGGTATGAATTGCGGCACTCACGCCAACAGTGACAAAGTGCTCAAATCAGTCAAAATCATTTTGGCTGACGGTACGCGCCTTGACACCGGAGACCCCGAATCATGTCGCCGGTTTGCCGAACAACGCCCCAACTTCATAAAAGAAATCGAGAACATACGCGACGAAATCAAAGCCGATCCCGAACTTGTTGAACGAATCAAATATAAATATTCGATTAAAAACGTAACAGGTCTTAATATTCTGCCGTTCATCGAATATGACGACCCGTTTGAGATTATCGCCCACCTGATGGTCGGTAGCGAAGGTACTCTCGCCTTCCTTAGCGAAGTTACCATGTTCACCGGTCACCTATATAAATACTCGGCAAGCGCGCTCCTCTATTTTAGTGACCCTGCCGAGGCGTGTCGTGCGGTCGTCGCGATGAAAGAAGCTCCGGTATTCAGTGCCGAGCTCTTTGACAAAAAATCGCTTGAATCAATTAACGATACAACCGGGAAAAACCTGACTGCTCTTCTTGTTGAAACAAAAGCCGATTCAAAAGAGGAACTTGACAAAAACATCAACGACATACTTCAGGTTATCGACAACTACAGCCTGTTCAAAAAAGCTGAATTTACCGACGACCCTGCCATATACTCTGAATATTGGAAAAAACGTTCAGGTATTTTCCCGAGCGTTGGTGGTACTCGTCCGCTCGGAACAACTGTTCTCATCGAAGACATTGCATTCCATATCCAAGACTTGCCCCACGCAACACTCGACTTGATTGATTTGCTTGAAAAAAGCGGCTACAACGATGCTTGCATCTACGGACACGTATTGGAAGGCAACTACCACTTCATCATCTCTCAATCATTTGACACTCCGGCCGAAATTGACCGCTACCGCCGTCTTATGGAAGCTGTTGAACAACTCGTTGTCAACAAATATGACGGTTCACTCAAAGCCGAGCACGGTACAGGCCGCAACATGGCTCCGTTTGTCAAAAGAGAGTGGGGAACAAAAGCATGGGAAATCATGCTTCGTCTCAAGAAACTATTCGACCCCGATGAAATCCTCAATCCGGGCGTTATTTTTGATGAAGACCCTCTTTGCTTCATTAAAAATATCAAATATATGCCTTTAACCAACGATTATATCAATCGTTGTATTGAATGTGGATTCTGTGAGGTCAACTGCGTTTCAGCCGGTTATACACTTTCAGCACGTCAACGCATCGTTGTTGAACGCCATCTCCAATATATGGCAAACACTGGCGTTGACCCGGCAAAAATCGCTAAACTACGAAACGAATTCTATAAATTCGGAGTTGATTCTTGTGCCGGCGACGGACTCTGTTCTACATCATGCCCGATGAAAATCAATACCGCAGATCTCATTCACGACCTGCGTGCCGAACACCTTGGCTCAACCGGTATTGGCATCGGCAAATATGCAGCAAAACACATCGGTGGTATTGAGGCAACACTAAGACCATTACTCTCGACAGCCTATGCCACTCGTGCAGTCATCGGTGACAATGCCGTCAACTCTATTGGGCGAGCTCTCAATTCAATCGGTATTCCCCTTTGGACATCTACACTCCCCGATGCCTATTATCCGCGCCCGATACAACAAAAAGTCGTAAAACCCGAAGACAAAAAAGTCGTTTACTTCCCAAGCTGTATCAACCGCACGATGGGTGCATCCCACGAAAAAGGAGGTAAACCTGCCAACCTTGTTGACACATTTGTTAAACTCTGCAATCGTGCCGGTTATGAGGTTATCTTCCCCGAAAACATGAAACAGCTTTGTTGCGGAATGATTTGGGAAAGCAAAGGTATGCCCGAGATTGCCGACGGCAAAACAGCCGAACTCGAAAAAGCACTGCTCCAGGCTTCTCAAAACGGACTCTACCCGGTTGTTTGTGACCAAAGCCCTTGCCTCCACCGCATGAGAGACCATATCAAGTCAATGAAACTGTATGAGCCTGCCGAATTTATCACCGACTACCTCGCACAATCACTCAAATTCAACAAAATTGACCGATGTGTAGCTGTTCATGTAACCTGTTCAACACGATTGATGAATCTCGGCGACAAGATTATCGACCTTGCATCACGATGTGCAACCAACGTTGTTGTTCCGTCTCAAGTTGGATGTTGCGGCTTTGCAGGCGACAAAGGTTTCATGTTGCCCGGTCTCAACCGATGGGGTCTTCGCAAACTGCGCTCTCAAATTGAAGAACAACACGTTGTCGAGGGCTATTCAAACAGCCGTACTTGCGAAATCGGGTTGTCAACCAACTCAGGTATTCCCTACAAATCAATAGTTTACCTGGTTGAAGAAGCTACCCGCGAATAATTTTTGAATTTTATCAATCATTCATCACTAAATAATCTAACATGACCCAAACTGCCACTCCTTCAAAATCAGGACGATTGTTAGCTCTTGACATTCTACGTGGTATCACCATCGCCGGAATGATTCTGGTTAACAACCCCGGATCATGGGGTTCAATCTACGCACCCTTGCGTCACGCTGAATGGAACGGTCTGACTCCGACCGACCTTGTATTTCCGTTCTTCATGTTCATCATGGGTGTGTCAACATTTTTTTCGCTGAGAAAATATGACTTCTCTTTTACTTGGCCAACGTTGATAAAAATAATTCGACGCACGATTGTTATATTTGCAATTGGACTCGGCATCGCTTGGTTTAGCATATTCCTGCGCGGTATTGTTTCCGAAGGTCCGGTTTTGCAAGCTATATTTGACTTCAGTCATATCCGCATACTCGGAGTCATGCCACGACTTGCTATCTGCTATTGTGCTGCCTCGATTATTGCAATCACTCTGAAACACAAATATCTACCGTTATTTGTTGTCAGCCTGCTTGTGTTATACACAATCATCCTCTTGACCGGTAACGGATTTGAATTTGCCGATTCAAACGTGATATCGATTGTCGATCATAAAATTCTCGGTCCCAACCATATGTATGCCGACACAATCGATGGCGTCCGTCTCAAATTTGACCCCGAAGGTTTGCTCAGCACACTCCCCTCTATCGCTCATGTTCTCATCGGCTTTTGGATGGGTATGCTTCTAACCGGTACAAAAGACAATAACCTGCGCATAAACTATCTGTTCATCGCCGGTACAATTTTGACTTTCTCCGGATTTCTGCTTGACTTCGGACTCCCCATCAACAAAAAAATATGGTCTCCTACTTTTGTGTTGACAACCTGTGGTCTCGCATCAAGTTTCCTTGGACTCTTGATTTGGATTATCGACATCAAAGGATACAAAAAATGGTGCCGTTTCTTTGAAGTATTCGGTATCAACCCGCTGTTTATGTACGTTTTAGGCGCAGTTCTAAGCATTCTCATCGGCTTTATTAAAGTTCCTTCGTCTTCTACTGAATCAGGTATGATTTCTTTGAAAGGTGCTGTATATACCGACTTTTTAGTACCTTTGTGCCAAGGTAACGCAACACTTGCTTCTCTAATTTTTGCAATTTTATTCGTATGCCTTAACTGGTGTGTAGGCTACGTTCTTTATAAGAAAAAAATATATATTAAAATATGAAACTAATAGCTGACTGCGGAAGCACCAAAATCGACTGGTGTCTTCTTGACGGTAAAAAAATCGTCAAACAAGTATTCACTACCGGCATGAACGCCATGATGCTCACTGAAGAGGAAATGGCTGCCCGCATCGCCGAAGAACTCATGCCCCAGATTGATGCCGTCAAAATTGACGAAATCTATTATTATGGTGCCGGGTGTCTCGGTGACGAAGTTTGTGGCAATGTTCGCCGCGCCCTCGCTAAAAACATTAACGCAAGCGTTATTGAAGTTGATACCGACCTTCTTGCTGCTGCCCGCGCACTCTGCGGTCGCAAACCCGGTATCGCCTGCATCATGGGAACAGGATCTAATTCATGCTACTATGACGGTCAAAAAATCGTTGACAACGTTTCGCCTCTCGGTTATATCCTCGGTGACGAAGGTAGTGGTGCCGTGCTCGGCAAACTCCTCGTTGGTGACGTGCTCAAAAATCAAATTCCAAAAGATCTCTCTGAGAAGTTCCTTAAACAATATGACCTCGACCGTATGAAAATCATACGTCGCGTCTATAAAGAACCTCAGGCAAACCGATTCCTTGCATCATTGACTCCGTTCTTGATTGAAAACATCGAAGAACCGGCTATCCACCGTCTCGTTCTCAACTCTTTCAAAGCGTTCTTTGTGCGTAACATCTCTAACTATGACCAATATCGCACGATGACAATCAACTTTGTCGGCTCTATCGCTTACTATTATAAGGATGTACTCGCCGAAGCTGCCGCAAGCCTCGACTGCCGCATCGGTAATATTATCAAGAGCCCGATGGAAGGTCTCATCCAATATCACTCTGAAAATTAATAAACCAATCTATTTATAGCTATGTTTGTAAAAATCAGCGAACAACCGTCGCTCTACAACGATCTCGAAAAAAAGAGCATCGGTGAAATTTTACGCGACATCAATAACGAAGATAAAAAAGTTGCGCTTGCCGTTGAAAAAGCAATCCCTCAGATCGAAAAACTCGTCTCTGAAATTGTTCCCCGCATGAAACGAGGCGGACGCATCTTCTACATGGGTGCTGGTACTTCGGGACGTCTTGGCGTACTTGATGCCTCTGAAATTCCTCCGACTTTCGGTATGGATCCTTCATGGGTTATCGGTCTTATTGCCGGTGGCGATACCGCACTCCGCAATCCTGTTGAAAACGCCGAAGACGATACAGCTCAAGGCTGGAAAGATCTTGAAAAATTTGACATTAACGACAAAGATACTGTCATCGGTATTGCCGCTTCAGGTACAACTCCATACGTTATCGGCGCACTCAACGCTTGCCGCGAACACGGGATTTTGACCGCTGCAATCACATCAAACCCCGATGCTCCGATTTCTCAGGCTGCCGACATCGCTATCGAAATGGTTGTCGGTCCCGAATATGTAACCGGTAGCTCTCGTATGAAATCAGGTACAGGTCAAAAAATGATCTGCAACATGATCACAACATCGGTTATGATTCAGATGGGTCGTGTAAAAGGCAACAAAATGGTCAATATGCAGCTTTCCAATGCAAAACTCGTTGACCGTGGTACTCGTATGGTTTCTGAAGAACTTGGACTCCCCTATGAAGAGTCTAAACGTCTTCTCCTCATGCACGGTTCCGTAAAAAAAGCCACCGACGCCTATCGTCAGGAACACTAATTAAACAATAACAATAACGACGGCAAAAGGGGACGCTTTCGGGCAAACCCCTTTTCCGTTATATTTATACCTGTCTGAAATGAAAAAAACTATCATTCTATCTATAATGCTTTCTTGTTTCCTTTCTCTGTTTGGACAGAACGCTCCTAAAAAATATAACGAACTCTATTATCAGCGTGCATCTCTTTTTGATGTTCTCCCCGTTAACGAAGACGACATTGTCTTTCTCGGCAACAGTTTGACCCACGGCTGTGAATGGCACGAACTTTTTAATATGCCAAACATCAAGAATCGCGGTATAAACGGCGACATCGTCGAGGGTATAATGGATCGTGTTGACCCGGTTGTCAACGGTCATCCCAAAAAGATTTTCCTTTTGATCGGAGTCAACGATGTTTCTCACAATTTAACTGCCGACTCGGTTGCAACAGCTATCGGACAGCTCATCGACTACATTCGTCTTAAAACCCCCGACACAAAACTCTACGTTCAGTCTCTTCTTCCGATCAACAACTCGTTCAAACGCTACAAAGCCATCTTTGGCAAAGAACAGGTTATCAGAGACATCAACACTAAAGTCAAAGCGATGGCAAACGAAAAAGGATTTAAATGGATCAACTCACGTCCGATTTTTGCCGACCGTAACGACAATCTTGACCCTCAATATACCAACGACGGTCTGCATCTGTTGGGCAACGGATACCTCGCATGGCGCGACTTCCTATACCCCTACGTTGTTGAATAATATAAGCTTCGCCTTAACTAACCGACTCTAATTTAACCGAATGGAAAAACTCCGTACGCTGATTATATTATCGGTAATCACACTTATAGCTCCGCTAAAATCATACCCATCGCCAAAGTTGAGCACTCCGGCCGACACACTTCGACCAATGTCGGTTGGACTCGTTCTGAGCGGTGGCGGGGCTAAAGGTATTGCGCACATCGGAGTCATTCAGGCGTTAGAAGACAACAATATCCCCATTGATTATGTCGTTGGCACATCAATGGGGGCTATTGTAGGCGGGCTATATGCTGCCGGTTATACTCCCGCCGAAATGATGCAGCTCCTTGAGTCAAAAGACTTTGCCAACTGGTCAACCGGACAAATTAATGAGAGTTTGACCTACTACTTCTTCAAACAAGAGCCTACACCGGCAATGCTTAACGTTTCATTACCAACCCGAAACGATTCTACACGTACATCTTCAATACTACCTTCAAGTCTGATATCTCCATTGCCCATGAACTTTGCGTTCATGGAACTTTTCTCAGCCTATACCGCTCAATGTAACGGAGACTTCAATAAACTTTTTATCCCCTATCGTTCGATTACATCTGATGTCTATCACAAACATAAAATTGTTTGCAGAAAAGGCGATTTGGGTGACGCTATCCGCGCCTCAATGAGTTTCCCGATTGTCTTTCAACCAATTGAGATGGATGGCGTTCTCGTCTATGATGGCGGAATTTACGATAACTTTCCGGTTGATGTCATGAACACCGACTTTGCACCCGACATGATGATCGGGGTCGATGTTTCTACTCCCGACGGCAAACCAAAATCAAATGACCTCCTCGAACAACTTGAGGATATGATTATCCAAAACAACGACTATTCTCTACCTCCCAACCTCGGAATAAAACTAAAAATTGACCTTAGCCGTTTCTCTCTGCTTGACTTCCAGAAAGCCCCGACAATCTACCAAATAGGATATGACCATGCCATGTCGATGATGGACTCGATATGCTCTCGCGTCACTTGGCGAACTCCGGCATCTGAACGAAAATTGCGACGTGCCGTGTTCAAATCGTCAACCCCATACGTCCACTTCGATTCCGTAGCCGTCTCTGGTGGTACGCCACAACAAGACCAATATTTCAAAAACATATTTACCGACACAAAAACCGATACATTCGGACTTCAACACGCCAAGTCGGCATACTATCGTGCAATTACCGGTAACAAGCTGCGCAATCTTGTTCCAAATGCCATATATCGACCTAATGACAGCCTGTTTACACTACACCTCAAAGCGACGGTCAAAGACAATCTGAATGTCGGTTTTGGTGGTTATATTACTTCCACCACCAATTCAATGGTGTTCCTGACAGCCGGATATAATTCATTGGCAAAAAACCATCGCGAGGCTCGGTTGAATGCCTGGGTCGGACAAAGCTACATGGCGGCTCAACTACTCGGACGAATTTTTTTCAGCTCGGGCAAACCCACATCACTGACAACCGATATTGTTGTTTCGCGTATGAACTTCAACCAAAGTGTCAGGTTTTTCTATGAGCAAAATCCAACATATCTCACCGATATGCAGGCCTTTGGCAAACTCAGATATGCCCTCGCTACCGGACGAAATTCAAAAGCTGAAATTACAGCCGGAGGCGGACATCTGTCATATCGATTCTACACAACTTCAACATTCGATTTTCTCAACGAAAAACGTAATATTTCATTCTACAACATCGGGCAAGTTGCTCTAAAATGGGAACGTAACACCCTGAATAACAATTCATATCCCACATCCGGCTCAAAATTCAAATCGTCAATCGCCGGTATGATTGGAAAATATAGCTATCGACCCGCCAACTCTGACGAATCGGCTTATCACAACTCAACTCCATGGGCGCGGGCTGCGCTTAATTATCAACTGTACACACCTGTAGGCTCTCATTTTTCAATCGGAGTAGAAACAAACATTGTTGCATCTACCCGTTCGTTACCTTCAACTTATGACCAGGCAATTGTAACAGCCGAAGAATTTTTTCCCGCACCATCAACATTCAATTCATTCAATCCCTATATGCGTGGATATAGTTACGCAACAGCCGGAATTGTCCCGGTTTACATGATTAGCGACAATCTGCAACTGAGAGGTATGGCACACTGCTTTCTTCCATATCAACGCATCAATCGAGGCATCGACATGAAACCTGTCTATGGAAAACACTTTGCCAACCCTTCATTTTTTGGGGAAATTGCAGCGATCTACAACTTTCCGTTTGCAGCTCTTACAATTTATGGAAGTTACAACGACGCACCTTCCCGACACTGGAGTGGCGGAATTTCATTCGGGCTCTTTTTCATAGCTCCGAACTTCTTTTAACTGCGACTTTTAATTATTGACAGTTATAGACATTTAGCCTTACTTAT
Source organism: Bacteroides sp. (assembly GCA_014802535.1). Taxonomy (GTDB): domain Bacteria; phylum Bacteroidota; class Bacteroidia; order Bacteroidales; family Muribaculaceae; genus CAJUPY01. The sequence continues at coordinate 63,329 of JAAVCC010000009.1, forward strand.
CAACAATTGCACACGATTTCACATATTTATAATTGAAATAATCGATTTTTATCCCCAAATTTGCATATCTAAATTTGAAAACCTATTCATTTACTGATATAAAAATATGGGTAAGATTATCGCTATTGCCAACCAGAAAGGTGGCGTTGGAAAAACAACAACAACCATTAACCTCGGTGCATCTCTTGCTGCTCAAGGTAAAAAAGTTCTCATTATTGACGCCGATCCCCAGGCTAATGCAACCTCGGGATATGGAATTGATCCACGTTCTTTAACATCGTCAATCTATGAGTGTCTCGTTGACAATTATCCAATCTCCGGAGCCGAAGTCAACACCTGTGTCGAAAACCTGAAGTTAGTTGGATCAGGTATCGACCTCGCCGGTGCCGAACTTGAATTGATTCAACGCCCAAATCGTGAAAGTGTATTGCGCGGTCTCCTGCAACCTGTTGCCGATCAATATGACTTCATTCTCATTGACTGTTCTCCGTCACTCGGTCTCATCACCGTCAATGCCCTCAACGCTGCCAACTCGGTAATTATACCCGTACAAGCTGAATATTTTGCCCTCGAAGGTATCAGTAAACTACTCAACACCATCCGCATCATTAAATCAAAACTCAACCCCTCTCTTGAAATCGAAGGATTCCTTCTGACAATGTATGATGCTCGCCTCAAACTCGCAAACCAAATTTACGAAGAGCTGAAAAGTCACTTCGGCGACATGGTTTTCAATGCTGTTATTCCGCGTAACATTCGCCTTAGCGAAGCTCCAAGTCATGGTCTTCCCGCCATTCTTTACGATGCTGAAAGCCGTGGTTCGACATCTCATGTCATGCTCGCCAAAGAACTCATCGCCAAAAACCGAAATAAATAATACTCTAACATTTAATAATCTCTCATCGCTATATGAAACCTCATCAAGCTCTTGGTCGCGGACTCAATACATTGCTCCAGATGGACGATGTCCCTGCTGCCGGCTCTTCTCTTATAAACGAAATTCCCCTCGCTCAAATAACCCCTAACCCCGATCAGCCTCGTTCTTATTTTAGCGAAGAATCTCTCGAAGAACTCGCTTCTTCTATACGCGAACTCGGCATCATACAACCACTCTCACTTCGTAAAACCGGACCCGATTCATATCAAATCATTGCCGGTGAACGTCGTTACAGAGCCGCATCTTTAGCCGGACTAAGCTCTGTTCCGGCATACATCAGAACTGCCGACGACCTTGCGATGACTGAGATGGCTCTCATCGAGAACATTCAACGTGAAGACCTTAACGCCATCGAAATCGCTCTTACATACAAAAAACTCATCGAACAATATAATTTAACCCAAGAACGTCTTAGCGAACGTGTCGGCAAAAAACGCACAACGATCTCTAACTTCCTTCGTCTGCTTAAACTGCCCGCCGAAGTTCAACTTGGCTTGCGTGACAAACGCCTTGACATGGGACACGCTCGCGCACTCCTATCTATCGACGACCCTACCGTACAGCTCAAACTCTACAACGAAATTGTAAAAAACGGTCTTTCGGTAAGACGTGTCGAAGAGCTTGCCCGTCAATACCAAGACGACAAAGATAACGATACTCTAAAAGAAAAAGAGAAAGAATCAAAAGCTAAATCGTCAATCTACTCATCTCACGATTTTGACATTTTGAAAAAGCACCTCTCCGCCACCTTCAATACCAACGTAAACTTCTCGATGGATCGCTCGGGCAAAGGAAAAATTACATTTCCTTTCAATAACGATGAGGAACTTGCAAAATTAATTTGTATCTTTGACAATATAAACCAAAATCATACTGAAGAATAATCCTGTTCTTCGGCATCATTTATTGTTAAAGCTATAAATTTCAGCAAGTTGCAATGATTAGCGCATTTTTTGAATTTATGTTCAATAAACAGCGACCGACCTCAAAATCGGTCGTTGCAATATGCTGTTTGTTTTTTTTAGTTCCTTTTAACGTTTTTTCAATCGACCCCACTCTCCCCGATTCTATTCCTTTAGGTGAACCTTTGACCAAACCCGCTGAAATAGTTCGCGAGGAAATCAAATTTGCCGATGATTCTGCCCAAGTAATATCATCCGACACCATTATGGTCGATGAAGGACCTATCGCAACCGCTCAAAAAATACTCCCGGGATCTAAATGGAATCAGGAATGGGTTCCGCGTCATATCGAATTTAATCCCGACCCGACCCGAGCCGTATGGATGGCTGCTCTTTTTCCCGGTCTCGGTCAAGTCTATAACCGTCGATATTGGAAACTCCCGATTATCGTCGGCGGATACCTCGGTCTTGCTTATGGTACCTCTTGGAACAGCACTATGCTGACCGACTATACCAAAGCCTACTCCGACCTCATTGACAACGACCCGACAACCAATAGCTACATGAACTTCTTCCCAAACACAACTAAAGAAGAAGACATTGATAAAAACTGGCTAACCAGTACGGTTCGCTCTCAACGAAACTATTTTAGACGCAACCGCGACCTTTGCATCATCTGCATGGTTGGCGTCTATCTTCTGGCAATGGTTGATGCATATGTCGATGCGTCACTCGCCCACTTCGATATTTCACCCGACCTTTCTATGAATGTAGCTCCCGCTATATTTCAAGATTCCCGGGGACAAAAGCCTGCAATCGGAATGTTGTGGGCATTAAATTTTTAATTTTAAAACTATATTAACCGGCATACATGATGTTTAAAAAATTAGCTCTGACAATTCTGACTACCGTGTCATCAACCCTTGCTGTTGACGCGCTTCCTATTACTATTCTCGACATTCAGCACACCATATCCGACCCAAATTTGATTTATCCCGAGAGTGTTGAGACCGACGTTGATAAAATGATGAACAACTGGTATCTCAGAAACTATGCTTTACTCGATTCGATGACCGACTATCGTAAAACCGTCAATGCAACCGACGCTGAAATCATCGACCGTCTCAGCAAAATACCCGCTGAAATCGAATTACCCTACAACTCGATTGTCAGAAATATAATTGACATGTACACCAACCGCCGTCGTTCTTTGGTTGAAAATATGCTTGGCATGAGCCACTACTATATGCCGATCTTTGAACAGGCTCTTGAAAAAGAAAACATCCCCCACGAACTCAAATATCTGCCCATTATTGAATCAGCCCTTAACCCTGATGCCGTTTCACGTGCCGGTGCAACAGGTCTTTGGCAATTCATGGTTCCGACTGCCAAAGGGCTCGGGCTCGAAGTCAACACAATTGTTGATGAACGCCGCGACCCCATCAAATCATCTGAGATGGCAGCAAAATACTTGAAACAACTCTACTCTATATACAACGACTGGTCTCTTGCAATCGCTGCTTATAACTGCGGACCCGGCAACGTCAACAAAGCACTTCGTCGCGCCGGTGGCGGCAATAAAAACTTCTGGGAAATTTATCCCTTCCTCCCCGCCGAAACCCGTAGCTATGTTCCAGCTTTCATCGCCGCTGTATATGTGATGAACTATTATAACCAACACAACATCGCTCCGGCACTTGTTCGACGTCCGATGATAACCGACTCCGTTCACGTAACACGTCGTGTTCACTTTCAGCAAATCGCCGATGTGCTCGGTATGCCAATCGATGAAATACGCGCGCTCAACCCCCAATATCGTAAGGATATCATCCCGGGCGACATCCACCCCTATCCACTCATTCTTCCATCTATGCAGGTTTATGCCTACGTAATCAGCGAAGACTCTATCATTGCTCATGACACTCAAAAATATCAACGCCGACTCACAATCGAACCGTCCGACGGAACAGTAACTCAGATATCTGATGACGGTGATTATATTGTTACCCAAAAAACTCAATACCACAAAGTACAACGTGGCGAAACATTCTCTTCAATTGCAAAAAAATATGGGGTGACAGCATCCTCAATCCGCTCAGCTAACGGCATCAAAACTCTTACTCGTGGCAAAACAATCAAAATTGTAACAACCCAGCGCACTCCACGACCCAAAGATGACCTTGACAAAGCTGTTGAAGAACTTGAACGCAGTCAAATGAACGACACTACCACCCAGTTTGCCGACTCTACTATTGTAAACACTGTCAACAAATCGGCTCAACCGGTCAAGACTACTACTCCGGCTCCAAAATCGGCACCAAAACCTGTCGTTAAACCTGCGCCCAATTTCACCCCGGCAACCAATACAAAATCTCAGGCACCTGCCAAAACTACTCCTGTAACCATCACCGTTCAACAAGGCGACAACCTCTATCGCATTGCTAAACGCAACCATACAACCATTGACAAAATCCGTAGTCTGAACGGTTTGAAAGATGACAAAATCAAAGCAGGTCAAAAACTTAGAGTAAAATAACAATTTTATACACGACAAATGAATAATGTTATAACTCGTGCAATTTCAGGAACAGCCTACATTCTGATTGTTGTATGCTGTATCATATTTGGGCCATGGTCATTCCTTGGTTTGACAATGCTCTTTGCGATATTCGGAGCAATCGAACTGACAAAAATCGACCGTAAGAAATCAGACAACAAGCCACGTCCTGCCGCCGACTGTCTCGACATCTGTGGCATACTGTTCATGATTGTTTCGGCATCGCTTGCCTCAAACCCTCAAATCGGGCTTGAAAGTATTCCCGCCTTCTTGATTCCATACACATTCTACCTGATTTCACGCGCTATAATTGAAATTTATTCAAACGACGATAACCCGATTGCAGCTCTCGGATCGTCGGCTCTCGTTCAAATCTATATCGGCGTACCCCTTGCTACGTTAAACCTGCTTTATAACATGGTCGGAGCCAATTTAGTGCTTGCTATGTTCATGTTTATTTGGATTAATGACACCGGTGCCTTCTGTGTTGGTTCGTTGATTGGACGCCGACGCTTGTTTGAACGAATCAGTCCTAAAAAGTCATGGGAAGGATTTTGGGGTGGATTGGTATTCTGCATTGCATTTTCAATACTCTTTGCCCTCGTATTTGACAAATTCTTCTACAATCTGCCGGTCAATATTTTCATAGCGTTTGCAATAGTAGTTTCTGTGTTTGCCACCTTTGGCGACCTTTTTGAATCACTGCTGAAACGCTCTGCCGGAGTCAAAGATTCCGGAAAAATAATGCCGGGACACGGCGGTATTCTTGACCGAATCGACTCGCTGCTTATGGTTGGACCGATTTGCTTCTGTTTTCTACTGATTGCAAAATCATTTTTGAACTAATCTGAATTTAAAATATAACATTATATACAATGTCATCACAACAACGCTACGACCTCCGAGGTGTTTCAGCTTCAAAAGAAGATGTCCATAACGCCATTAAAAATATAGACAAAGGCCTATATCCTCATGCCTTTTGTAAAATTATACCGGATATTCTCGGTGGCGACCCGGAATGGTGCAACATCATGCACGCCGACGGTGCCGGCACTAAATCATCACTCGCCTATGCCTATTGGCGCGAAACCGGAGACATGAGCGTTTGGAAAGGTATCGCCCAAGATGCTCTGATAATGAATATCGATGACCTGCTTTGTGTTGGTGCAACCGATAATATTTTGCTCTCTTCAACCATCGGTCGCAACAAAATGCTGATTCCCGGCGATGTGATTGCCGCAATCATCAATGGCACTGAAGAACTCCTTGCCGAACTTCGTGCCGAGGGGGTCAACATCTACTCTACAGGTGGCGAGACTGCCGATGTCGGCGACCTTGTACGCACAATCATTGTCGATTCGACTGTCACATGCCGCATGAAACGCGCCGATGTCATTGACAATGCCAACATCAAAGCCGGAGATGTCATTGTCGGACTCTCTTCATCGGGTCAGGCGACCTACGAAAAAAGCTACAACGGCGGCATGGGTTCCAACGGTTTGACCTCGGCTCGTCATGACGTATTCTGCAAAGAAATTGCAAAAAAATATCCCGAAACATTTGACGCTGCAGTTCCCGATGAACTCACCTACTCCGGATCAGTAAATCTAACCGACAGCGTTCAAGATTCGCCGATTGATGCCGGGAAACTGGTTCTCTCTCCAACCCGCACATATGCTCCCGTTATCAAAGCCATCCTTGACAAGATGCGCCATAAAATTCACGGAATGGTTCACTGTTCGGGAGGCGCACAAACAAAGATCATGAACTTTGTACAAGGCAAACACGTTATCAAAGACAACCTGTTCCCCATTCCTCCCCTCTTCCGTCTCATTGCACGCGAATCAGGCACCGATTGGAAAGAAATGTACAAAGTTTTCAACATGGGTCATCGCATGGAAATCTACCTTGACGCCGAATATGCCCAGGATATTATTGACATTTCACGCTCATTCAACATTGACGCGCGCATTGTCGGTCGAGTTGAAGAAGCCGAGTCAAACCGATTGACTCTCATCACCGAAAACGGCACATTTGAATATTGATTCCCGCCTAACGGTAGATTGCCTGAATTAGATTATTTAAAAGCTCATCTATGATGAAAAAAACATGGCATCTGCTTGTCGCCTTATGTTGCGCAATACCGTCATTCTTCGCTTCATGCTCTTTGACATCAAGCGAAAATGACCATTCCCTCCCCGACACACTCAGGGTCGCAACTCTTTATAGCCCATTGTCCTACTTCTCATATCGTGACGAAGAAATGGGTTATGACTACACGCTTATCAAACAATTTGCCGAAGACAAAGGGCTTGTTCTCGACCTGAAAGTTGCACCGTCAATGAAAAAAATGATTGATATGCTCAACGACGGCTCGGTCGATATTCTCGCCTATGAGGTTCCGGTAACTGCCGAATACAAATCAATTCTTCCTGCCGGTCCCGAAAACCTCACCACTCAGGTTCTCGTTCAGCCACGCAACGCCGGCGATTCTCTCATCACAGATGTTACCCAACTCGTTGGTCGTGACGTTTATGTCGAGAAAAATTCAAAATATCAATACCGACTTGAAAATCTCAACGAAGAGCTTGGCGGAGGCATAAACATCCACATTGTCGATTTGGATACCCTCATTACCGAAAATTTGATCGACATGGTTTCAGACGGTAAGATTCCATTGACAATTATCGACAGCAATATCGCCAAAATCAACAAAACATACTATCCCAAACTCGACATCAGCCTTCAACTGAGTTTTCCTCAGCGACAGGCATGGGGGGTCTCTGAAAATAAACCCTGGCTCGCTGACTCAATCAACAACTGGTTTGAAAGCGACAAAATCCAAAATATTGACTCCCGACTCCTAAAACGCTATTTTGAACTGTCAAAAGCCGATGATGCTCCGATTAAATACAACTTTAAAAACGGACGCATATCTCCATATGATGATCTCTTCAAAAAATATGCAAAAGAAATTGGCTGGGACTGGCGACTCCTTGCTTCTCAAGGATACACCGAAAGTCATTTTAACCCCAATGCAACATCATGGGCTGGAGCTCGCGGCTTAATGCAACTTATGCCCGGAACCGCGCGCCACTACGGTCTGAATCCAAACCTTATCACCGATCCCGAAGCTAATATTAAAACCGCCACTCGCCTCATCCGCGATCTCGACAAGGCGCTTGTCAACAAAATACCCGATCCCGAAGAACGGCAAAAATTTGTCATTGCCTCATACAACTCAGGTCATGCTCATATTTTTGACGCGATCGCCCTTGCAAAAAAGACAGGCAAAAATCCTGAAAAATGGGACGGAAACGTTCAAAAAGCTCTTATGCTCAAATCAAATCCCAAATACTTCAATGACCCTGACGTAAAATACGGATATTTCCGTGGACGTCAAACCTCGGTATATGTCAAAGAAGTTTACAAATTTTATGAACAGGCTAAAAAAGCCGTTCCCGCTTGAAAATTCTTCCACATTATACAATATACACAATCTAATCACAAACCTCTCTTTATTTATGAAAAAGAAATACCTCAGCGTCGCCCTTGTCCTCGTTCTGGCATCTTCAATTATTTCAACCTCTTGTATCGGCAGCTTTAAAATGACTCATAACATTTTGGGTTGGAACAACAATGTCGGTTCTAAATTTGTCAACGAACTCGTATTCTTTGCATTCTGGGTGCTCCCGGTTTATGAAGTAGCACTCCTTGCCGACGTTATTGTAATCAACTCTATTGAGTTTTGGAGCGGTTCAAACCCGATTGCTCAAGGTTCTTCTATCATTGAAGGCAACGATGGCAAATATCTCGTTGAATGTGACTCAAAAGGTTACACCATTACATCTTTAAACAACCAAAAAGACGTTGTTCGCTTTGACTTCGATGCCAACGAACAAACCTGGAGTCTTTCAGTTGATGACAAATCATATCCTCTGATGACATTTGTTGATGACAATCATGTGAAAATGATTATGCCCGACGGTTCAATGCAACTCGTTGAAAAAAGCCAGGCAGGACTCCTCGCCTATCAGAAAGTTGCATCAGGCTCATTCTTTGCAATGAAATAAACTTGCATAATAAATCTTATCAAAGCAAGGGCAAGCAAGTCCTTGCTTTTTTATTTCCTCTTGCCAATCTCACAAAGTTTCGATAACTTTGCACTCAAAGTTGTTATAACAATAAGATGATATCAATAATTCAAAAATATTTTTACGATCTCACGCCCGAACAGGTTGCCCAATTTGAGATGATGGGTAAACTCTATCCCGAGTGGAACGAAAAAATCAATGTCATTTCACGTAAAGACATTGACAACCTTTTCACAAACCACATTCTCCACTCGCTCTCCATTGCCAAGTTTATCAAACCGGTTGACGGTACAACCTTTCTCGACATGGGAACCGGTGGCGGTTTTCCCGGCATACCTTTGGCAGTACTGTTCCCCAACTGTCGCTTTCATCTCATCGACCGAATAGGCAAGAAAATCAAAGTCGCCTCTTCTGTAGCCGAGTCTATCGGACTGAAAAATGTAACGTTCCAACACGGAGACATCGGCGAGTGCCGTGAAAAATTTGATTTCGTCATCAGCCGTGCGGTGATGAAACTGAACGAACTCGTTCCGTTAATCAGAAAAAATATTTCGGCCAAATCATTCAATGCCTATCCCAACGGATTGATATGCCTTAAAGGCGGCTCTCTTGACGACGAATCAAAAGGCATCAAGAGCGAAATAATGGAATATGATCTTAAAAACTATTTTGACGAGGAGTTCTTTGAAACAAAAAAACTCGTCTATGTCCCTCTATAAATCAAATTCAATATGTTAAAAGTCAAAGGATTTCCCTTCAATATGTTTGGCGAGATGACATACGTTGTCTATAACGAACAATCTCGTAAAGCCGCTATCATCGACCCCGGTATGATGAACTCGGGTGAAGCCGCTTTGCTTGATGATTTTCTTGCCCAAAACCGTCTTGAAATTGAACATGTCATTGCCACTCACCTCCATATCGACCACGTTATGGGGCTTAGCCGCATCATCGAAAAAACCGGACTTGGACTTGAAGCATCTCGCGACGACGAATTTCTCAGTAAACGCATTGCCGAACAAGCCGATATGTTCCGTCTCCCAATAAAAATGCCGCCCGTCGAAATATCCAAATACCTTGAACCGGGCGACAAAATTAATATCGGAGACGACTACCTTGTTGTCATCTCGGTACCCGGTCACTCTCCCGGTAGTATTGCTCTCTACTCACCTTCAAGCTCATTTGTTTTGACAGGCGATGCACTCTTTGACGGCAGCATCGGACGTACCGACCTTCCCGGTGGCGATTACGCAACCCTCATCAACTCAATCACCAACAACCTGATGACTCTACCCGACGACACAGTGGTCTATGCCGGACACGGAGATCCCACAACAATCGGAAGACAGAAACAGGTCAATCCTTACCTTTAACCAAAAGCGGGTCAAACCGCTCAATCATATCGGCTTGACCATAGTCAACCAATTTGATCAAAGTTGATAAAGCCTGCTGACACCCATACTGATTCATCCTAAATGACAGATGGCTGTTAAATGTTTTATTGATACATTCAAGACCGCGAACTGCTATATCTTTAGCATCGTCATATCGCCCTACATTTAAATAGGCAAACGCGATGTAAAAAAGTGACTCACTGTCATGATTGAAAAACTCATTGTCGTCTAACTGATTATAAAAATCAATCAAACCTTGCCAATCATTGGCGAGCATAATCGCCCAAAGGTAATATTCAACAATCCCCATTTTTGAGACGATATCGGGTATTGACCGCCCAAGCATGATAGCCGAATTAAAATCGCCTGCAAATAAAAAATCTTTTATTATTTCACCAATTAAATCAAGCAAATCTGAATCATCGCCATTATGTTCAAGATAGAACGACAATAATTCTTTGGTGCTTGCCGGAGACAATGCAATCAGCTCCTTTAAAACAGAAGGATTACTCGGACAAAGCATAAATAGCTCGCTTAAATAACGATGGCATCTTTCAGGCTCTCCAATCTTTTGATATGCCATAGAAAGATTATGTATAACATTTGATGCCAATGGATTAAAGGTTAAATATTTTTCATACAAAGCTATAGCCCGTGGCAAATCTTTCTCAAGAGCAAGCAATAAAGAGGCTTCAACCGAATCAGCCTCGGGGATGTCGGTTTCAACGGCTCTTGCAAACTCTATAGCTTTCAAACCTTCGGCATACTGACCACTGTTCAAATAACTATCAGCCAACAAAATCCAGTTCTCGGCTCGGAAAGGGTCAATCTTCGTTAATTTATCGAGTGTTATGATTGCACCCTCATAATCGCCTGAGTCGTGTTGAGTAAACGCAACTTCATAGAGTAAGGTATCGCCATATTCCGCCTTCTTTTCAAGGGTATCAACGTTTTTTATAAACCACTCTTCACACTTTTGTTCGCGCACAAGTTCTGACAGACGGATGATGTCTTCGTCATTAAATCTCTTATACTTTTTGACAATTTCGTCAAGCATCGGTTCAGCATCGCGCCCTTCAAGTCCATAATCTTTTAATCGCAAAAGATCCCAGCATACACCATCAAACTGTGGATTATTATCGATAAAATTACTTAATGCAAGAGTGTTGATTTTTGAATAAAGAAAACCGCGACGCTGAAGAAGCTCCTCACTCTCGGGAAACAATCGAGCTCCGAGCATCAACACCTCGGTTTGAACATAATAATCGTTATTATCACCTGCCACATCAAAAATCTCGATCAAGTCAAGTTCATCATATTTTGGGAACGAGCCATCTCTAAGACACTTCTTAAACTCGCGGTAATTATCATCAAGTGATTTACGATCATCTTCCATAGACTAAACTTATATGTAAACAAAAGCAGCTAATTGAGTCTCAGACTACAACCAGCCACTCTTGAAATTATGAAACACTATTTTTATTTTTTCTGCTCTTTTTCCCAGCTGTCTTTCAACGCAATCGTGCGGTTGAAAATCAGATTGTCGGGAGTCGAATCATAGTCGGGAGTAAAATAACCGATACGCTGGAACTGGAAACGGGTTCCCTTATTGGCATTTTCGGCGATAAACGGTTCAACTTTCACACCCTCAACAATCTTGAGCGAATCGGGGTTAAGCATTTCGCGGAAATCGCGGTCGGGTTCAGCCGCCGGATTTTCAACATTAAACAAACGGTCATACATACGTACAGTTGCATCAACCGCATGCTCTGCCGATACCCAGTGAAGTGTACCCTTAACTTTGCGGGCTGCACCGGGAAGACCGCTACGGCTTTCGGGATCGTAAGTACAATTGATTTGCACAATATTTCCCTCGGCATCTTTAACAACATCTTCACATTTGATGATGTAAGCACCCTTCAAACGCACTTCGCCACCGGGAGCAAGACGGAAGAACTTCTTGGGCGGATTTTCCATGAAGTCGTCACGCTCGATATAAATTTCGCGTGAGAACGGCATCTGATGTGTACCTGATTCGGGGTCTTCGGGATTATTTTCCATCTCAACGGTTTCAACCTTACCTTCGGGATAGTTGGTGATAACCAATTTAACAGGATTGATTACCGCCATTGCACGAGTTGCAGTTGCGTTAAGGTCTTCACGTACAGCATATTCAAGCAATGAAACGCTGTTAAGAGCCTCATATTTAGTGTAACCGATACGTTCGATAAAATTACGGATTGACTTTGGGGTAAATCCGCGGCGACGCATACCCGAGATAGTCGGCATTCGGGGGTCATCCCATCCTGCCACGAGTCCTTCTTTCACGAGTTGAAGCAATTTTCGCTTACTCATAACCGTATAGGTCAAATTCAGGCGGTTAAACTCAATCTGGCGCGGACGATATGATTCATCAGCCAACTCATCGACAAAGTAATCGTAAAGCGGGCGGTGAGGTACAAATTCAAGCGTACAAATCGAGTGGGTAACACCCTCAAAATAGTCGCTCTGTCCATGAGCAAAGTCATACATCGGATAAACTTTCCACTTGGTACCGGTGCGATGGTGAGGATGTTTGATAATTCGGTACATAATCGGGTCGCGGAAGTGCATATTTGATGATGCCATGTCAATTTTTGCACGCAAAACTCGCGAACCTTCTTCAAATTCACCGTTGTTCATTCTGATGAACAAATCGAGATTTTCTTCAGGAGTGCGGTTACGATAGGGACTTTCAGTACCCGGAGTTGTCGGTGTTCCTTTTTGAGCGGCAATTTCCTCTGAAGTTTGATCGTCAACATAGGCTTTCCCCTCTTTAATCAAGCGGACAGCAAGGTCAAAAAGCTGAGGAAAATAGTCTGAAGCATAATACTCACGATCGCCCCAGTCAAAACCGAGCCAGTGAATATCTTCACGAATTGAATCGACATATTCAACATCTTCCTTGACCGGGTTTGTATCGTCAAATCGAAGGTTACATGTTCCTCCAAATTTTTCAGCGACACCAAAATCCATACAAATGGCTTTTGCGTGACCAATGTGAAGATAACCGTTAGGTTCCGGTGGGAAACGAGTGTTCAAACGTCCGCCGTTTTTACCTGCGGCGAGGTCATCGCTCACAATCTGTTCTACAAAATTCAAACCTTTTTTTTCGCTGTTTTCTGATTCGATTATTTCTGCCATAGCATGGTGGTTTATATATGTTTATTTTAAATTTTCAATATGTCGAAATCAATTACCCATCTCCGACAGGAATTTGATTCTCATTAATCTTATCTCCTCTTCGGTGCAATCTGATCCAAACTCAACCATAGCATCGTTCAAATCATCTTTTTCACTCTCTCTGAAATAGTCAAATATATCATTCTGGAGGTCTTCATCTATAACCTCATCAATAAAGTAATCAATGTTGATTCTTGTGCCTGAATATACGATCGATTCGATATTATCAAGCAACTCTGAGAATTCAAGTCCCTTGGAATCGGCAAGCTCGTCAAGCGCAATCCGGCGGTCAATAGCCTGAATTATCGCATTCTTCATATTGCTCTTATTGGCAACACTCTTAACCTTTAAGTCTTCAGGACGTTCTATTTCATTCTCTTCGACATAGGTCTTGATAACATCTACAAACTCCTGACCATAACGTTTTGCCTTTCCCATTCCGACTCCGGGAATCAACGCGAGTTCATCCAGCGTAATCGGATAGGTTGTTGCCATTGCTTCAAGCGACGGATCCTGGAATATGACATACGACGGCAATCCCTGGTGTTTGGCAACCTTTTTCCTCATATCTTTCAAGATAGAGTACAATTCAGGATCAACCGCACCCGATGCACCGCCCTTTGGCACGACAGGTTCTTCGTCGTTGAATTCATTATCCTCGACAATCTTGAACGAAGTCGGCTTCTTCAAAAATGCTTTAGCCTTATCGGTTAATTTCAGCAATCCGTAATTTTCAATATCTCTGTTGATATACCCGGCTATAATTGCCTGACGGATTACAGCATTCAAGAATTTTTCATCCGACCCCTGAGCCGAGCCGAAAACTTCAAGCTCGTCATGTCGATATGACTTGATGTCGGCAGTTCCTTTGCCCAACATCACGTTTACAATATAATCTGCTTTAAATTTCTCTTTAAGTGCTGTTATTGTTTCAATAACCGCGCATAAATCGTCTTTTGCTTCCACTTGTTTTTTAGGATTTAAACAATTGTCACAATTTCCACAGTTATCTTCTTTATATTCTTCGCCAAAATAGTGTAGTAACGAACGTCTGCGACAAACCGACGACTCGGCATAACCCGCAGTCTCAGCCAATAGCTGACGTCCGATTTCCTGCTCTGACAATGGTTTCTGCATCATGAATTTTTCCATGCGCTGAAGATCTTTTGCCACATAGAAAGTGATACAGTTACCCTCTCCGCCGTCACGTCCTGCCCTACCGGTTTCCTGATAATAACCTTCAAGCGATTTGGGCATATCATAGTGTATGACATACCTCACGTCGGGCTTGTCTATACCCATACCAAAAGCTATCGTAGCAACTATCACGTCGATTTTTTCAAGCAAAAATGCGTCTTGATTTTCGCTTCGGGTTTGGGCATCCATTCCTGCATGATAGGGCAACGCCTTGATGTCGTTGACATTCAGGAGCTCGGCAAGTTCCTCAACCTTTTTACGGCTGAGACAGTAGATAATACCCGACTTCCCTTCCTGAGTTTTGATATACCTGATTATATCTTTATCGATATTTGCAGTTTTGGGTCTTACTTCATAATATAGGTTGGGGCGATTAAACGACGACTTGAAGACATTGGCATCAGTCATTCCAAGATTTTTTTGGATATCATGCTGAACCTTGGGGGTTGCCGTCGCTGTCAATGCGATAACCGGATGCGATTCTATCTCATTTATAATCGGTCTGATACGGCGATATTCCGGACGGAAATCATGTCCCCATTCCGAAATACAATGAGCCTCATCAACCGCATAAAACGAAATTTTGACCTGTTTCAAAAACTCGATATTGTCCTCTTTTGTCAGCGACTCGGGCGCAACATAAAGCAACTTTGTTTTGCCCGACAGCACATCAGCTTTCACTGCATCTACTGCCGTCTTGTTAAGCGACGAGTTCAAAAAATGGGCAACATCGTCATCCTCACTGAAATGACGCATCGCATCAACCTGATTTTTCATCAAGGCGATGAGCGGAGAAATCACAATTGCTGTTCCATCCATCAAAAGAGCCGGCAACTGATAACACAACGACTTTCCTCCACCGGTGGGCATCAGTACAAATGTGTCGTGTCCCTCAAGCAACGACATGATTATCGCTTCTTGATTTCCTTTGAATTTTTCAAAACCGAAATGCTTTTTCAGTTCATCGGTCAGTTGTTCTTTTGTAATCATGGGTGGTAAGCAGTGATTATTTTGGAGAGGTTTTTCTTACTTGCTATTGTTGGGCAGCCGCCGTTGTTTCAAAATTTGCCTCGATCAATTTATCAAGCGCAAATTTTGCATCAACAACAAACTTTTTGGTCTTTTTTGAAGGCAATTCAAACATCGGGTCAATCATGATTGTCTCGACGATTGATCTCAAGCCGCGTGCTCCGAGTTTATATTCGATAGCCTTATCCACTATCAAATCAAGAGCATCATCGGTAAACTCAAGCTCGACGCCATCCATTTTAAACAGTTTTTTATACTGACGGATTATCGCATTTTTGGGCTCGGTCAAAACATTGCGTAACGCATCTCGATCGAGAGGCTCCAAACTGGTCAATATCGGAAGTCGTCCTATAATCTCGGGAATCAAACCAAACGACTTCAAGTCTTGAGGAGCGACGTGCTTCAAAAAGTTTACTTTATCTTTATTCTTGCGTGCGATTTCATTTGAGAAACCTACGACATTTGAATTCAATCTCTGGGCAATCTTACGATCGATGCCGTCAAACGCACCTCCACATATAAATAATATGTTCTTGGTGTCAACCGGAATCATTTTTGCCTCGGGATGTTTGCGGCCGCCTTGGGGTGGAACATTAACCACCGAGCCTTCAAGCAATTTCAGCAATCCTTGCTGAACACCTTCACCGCTGACATCGCGTGTAATCGACGGATTATCTCCCTTACGGGCAATCTTGTCTATCTCATCGATAAACACAATACCGCGCTCGGCAGCTTCTACATCATAGTCGGCAGCCTGGAGCAATCGGGTCAACAATGACTCGATATCTTCCCCGACATATCCTGCCTGAGTCAATACCGTTGCATCAACTATTGTGAAAGGCACGTCGAGAAGTCGCGCTATTGTCTTTGCCAGCAAGGTTTTTCCTGTTCCGGTCGGACCAACAAGAATGATATTGCTTTTTTCAATATCAACTTCGTCGTCGGTTGGCTGAGACAATCGTTTATAGTGGTTATAAACCGCTACCGACAAATATTTTTTTGCCGAATCCTGACCGATAACATATTGGTCAAGAAACTCTTGTATTTCTTTTGGCTTGGGAATTGAAGTTCCGACAGGAACTTTTTTCTTATTCTTGTCAGCCTTTAATTTTTCCTGTTCGGCAATAATTTCATGAACCTGTTCAACACATTCACTACAAATCATTGTCGATGGGTCAAACGGTGACGGAATCAAAAATGCTCCCCCCATGCCCGCAGGACGACCACAGAAACTACATGTAGGCTCGTTGTTTGCTTTTTTTGCCATACTTTTCTATTAGTGGCGAGCCTTTACAAGAACATCATCAATCATGCCATAATCTTTGGCTTCTTGAGCCGTCATCCAGTAGTCGCGATCAGAATCTCGCTCTACTTTTTCAAACGGTTGACCCGAATGAGAAGCAATGATATCATAAAGTTCTTTCTTCAACATCTGAATTTGTTTGGCAGTGATTTCGATATCGCTCGCCTGACCTTGGGCACCACCCATCGGCTGATGAATCATCACTCGTGAGTGATTGAGCGCAAAACGTTTTCCTTTTTCGCCGGCAACAAGCAATACCGCTGCCATCGATGCAGCCATACCTGTACATATTGTGGCAACATCGCTTGAAATATACTGCATGGTGTCATAAATTCCGAGTCCGGCATAAACCGATCCGCCGGGTGAATTGATATAGATCGAAACATCTTTACCCGGATCAGCCGAGTCAAGATAGAGAAGTTGTGCCTGAATTACGTTTGCTGTATATTCATTTACATCTGTTCCCAAAAAAATGATACGATCCATCATCAATCTTGAGAAAACATCCATTTGCGCAACATTGAGCTGACGCTCCTCGATGATTGTCGGGTTGATATAACTTGAAACAATATTTGACGCCGCTGCTCTTGAATTTAGCTCGGCAGATGCTTGATCAAACGCCAAACCATTCATTCCAAGATGCTTTACAGCATAATTTCTGAAATCTTTATTCATAGTTTTAATACAAATAATCTTTATTACCTTTTTTCTATTTTATTTCAAAATTACAAATTATTTTTTTAGGGTGCAACTTTTTTTTGCTTTTTCCAAAAAATAATTCTCAACATTTTTAATTTTACCCCTGATTTACACCTTAAAACCTTTTATATTATATAATTGTTATAGTATCATAACAAGTATATTTTTTAATTAATCACTTCAAGTATTTTTAATTATGAAAGCAAACATTAACTTATGGGGACAATCCAAATCATGGTGGGTTTTGCTCCTCGTTGGTATCCTGCTCGTTTTGAGCGGTTTTGCCTATTGGTTTTGGCCGGCAGCCGGATATGCTGTCGCTTCTCAACTTTTTGGTTGGCTACTTATCTTGGCTGCTGTTGTTCAACTTTGTGTTGCAGCCGGTGAAAATCGTCCTAAAGGATGGGGATGGTGGATTGCAGGCGGCGTAATCGATATGTTTGTCGGTTTTATGCTCGTCCGCAGCGTCCTTCTTTCTGAAGCTGTATTCCCCTACTTCCTTGCCATTGTCTTTATATTCTGGGGCATCTCGGCAATCACATCTTCAGTAACCGTTCGCCAATATCGTTACTGGTGGTTGCGACTGATCAACGGCATTTTACTCTTGATCATCGGTTTCTTCTTCCTTGAAGCCGGATATGTTCAGAACATGATTATGGTCAGCTTCCTCACCGCTGTTTCATTCATCTACTGGGGCTTTAGCATCGCTATGACCGCCTACGATCTGAAACCGTCAAAAGAGATTGAATAATATTCAAAACGATAAACATCATGGTCACGGACTTTAGCTTTCTTCTGATTGACCGAGTCCGTGACCTTGTTTATTTTTAGTTTTTTAACCTCAGTCAGCGTCATTAATATTGTGGATTCTCATTAAATAACATATCTTTGCACAGTTAATCATAACCGTTTAGTTACACTCCATTAAACCTTTGACTGTTTCTTAGGTCTATATTATTAAATGAGAACTATTTAATTCACTTTTAAACCCACTTGACAAATGCTTAAACTTAAAATCGCTCTTTCTTTTGCTTTTGTTGTCGGGTTGACTTGCTCGACCGCCATGGCTCAAAGCTACTATGACGACGACATTTATTACAACCCCGCCAAAGTTAAGACGGAAAAGGTTGACAAAAAAAAGACAACCGCTTCTAATAAAAAATACAATTCAAACGTCACGATTTATCAGCCCAGCGACTCTTTTAGTTTTGACTCGGGAAGCAATCGCGACATCGATGAGTATAATCGCCGCAATCAAACCGTAGCCGGTCAATCTTCAAATGATCAGCTCGATGAGTTTGCCTACACCCGTCAAATCGAACGTTTTTACAACCCCGAAGTTGTTTCGGGAAGCAATGATGCCGAACTGCAGGAATATTACTATTACTCTCAAACCGAAAAACCTCAGACTACCGTTAACATATACCTTCAGCCAAACTATCGCTGGTGGTCTCCGTCTTGGTATTATGGATGGAACAATCCCTGGTCTTGGAATTGGGGATGGGGATATGACCCTTGGCTCGATCCTTGGTATGCCGGACCGTCTTGGTCTTGGAACTGGGGTTGGGGTCCCGCTTGGTCTTGGGGTCCGTCATGGAATTGGGGATGGGGTCCTTCTTGGGGACCATCTTGGGGTTGGACTCCCGGTCCGTCATGGGGCTGGGGACATGCTCCCGCCTATCGTCCGTCTGTCGGCGCGATGGGAACCCACCGTCCCGCCATGTCAACACGATATCCCTCTTCAAATCGTCGCCCCTCTCAAAATGTTTCCGGTACAACAAACCGTCGTCCGACAAACGGAAGCTCTACGCTCAACGGTCAACGCCCCGGAGCTAACCGCAATCAATCAACCCACAACTACAATAACTCAAACAACTCAAATTGGTCAAGCGGTCAGCGTGGCGGCTCTTACAATTCAGGCTCTTTTGGTGGGTCTCGTTCAACCGGTGGAGGCGGACACTCTACAGGCGGACGTCGTCGCTGATTGATCTGTCTTCCTTATTTTTTCAAACACTCAAATTTGAATAATCAGATATGAAAAAAATACTCGTTTCAGCAATCCTTGCCGGCGGAGCCATCTCGGCAGCCTCAGCCCAGGGCGCTGTCGATGCCTACACTCTTAGCCCGACCGACCTTCGGGGTACAGCTCGCTATATGTCAATGGCAGGTGCTTTTACCGCTCTCGGCGGTGACCTTTCGACACTCTCTCAAAACCCTGCCGGTATCGGTGTTTACCGCAAAAGTGAAGTAGGTATCACGGTCGATTTCAACATGACCCATTCAAACGTTTCGACCAATGTTGCCGACTTCAAGGATAACAAAACTCATGTCTATTGCAACAACTTTGGTTACATTGGTGCAATAAACCTTGGCGACAATTCAACCCTTCGCACCTTCAACTGGGGTGCGAGCTACAACCGCATCGCCTCGTTTGACCGCACATTCCATATTGGCGAAGGCAGTGGTCAAAACTATCTTGGCCCGTCAATCAACACGTCGCTGTCAAACTATATCGCATCGTTCACCAATGACCCGACCGGTGTCTTGAACGCCTACCAAGACGGCTATAACCCATACATTGACAGCGATGCCGACTGGCTCAGCATCCTTGCCTACAACAGCTATATGATCAACCCCTCTAACGATGGCGGTTATAACGGCTTATGGCGTAACGGACAATCAACCGGCGACATGGGTGCTTGGGTTCGCGAGCGCGGTCATATCGATGAATATAACATCGATTTTGGTGGTAACATTCTTGACTGTGTCTATTGGGGTCTCGGATTTGGTATCACCGACCTTACATATACTCAAGAAGCCGACTATGACGAAAAAATATATAACGGACGTGTTCCTAACGCCGAAGCAACTTCAGTCGTTGTCGGGGATTCATATTTCAATCTCATGAACAACAAACACGTTTCGGGAACAGGTTATAACTTCAAAGTCGGTGTCATCATCAAACCTATCAACGAAATTCGCATCGGTTTAGCCGTACACACTCCGACCTACTACAGCCTCTCTCAACGCTTTGACGCTTCTACAAACTTTGACTACTCAACCGGATATGACGATATGTATGAAGATACAAATCTCGGCTACTTTGATTGGAAACTCCGTTCTCCGTGGCGCATGATGGTTGGTGTGGCAGGTGTCATTGGCGGTCGTGGAATCATCAGCCTCGACTATGAACGTGACGCATACGACGCTCTTCACATCTCTGACCGTGGCGTTCGATACAACTACGATCCCGAAAACCAAGACATCAAAAACTACTTCCAGGGCAGCAACACAATCCGTATCGGTGCCGAATATCGTGTGACTCCATCGTTCAGCGTTCGTGCCGGTTACAGCTATGTTACCTCAGCCGTTAAATCTGACGCCGAAAACGGCGCCCTCGAGATTTATACTTCAGGCACTAACCCCGCTTTTGTATTTGACCAAGACACCCAGTATATCACTTTCGGTGCCGGTTATCGCTACAAAGCTTTCTATGCCGATGCCGCATACGTCTATAAAAACCGCAAATCGACCTACCATGCTTTCACCGACTATGAAGGCGTGCAGGCTCCAAAGTTTGGACTCACCGACATAAACAACAACATCGTTCTTTCAGTCGGTCTGAAATTCTGATTTAGTTAGAAATCATTATATTTATTGAGAGGTATATCCAATTTGGAATACCTCTCAATTTTATATATTCCGATTTAACTTAATTAAAAAAATCTTATCAGAATGTCGCTATTCAAAATTTAATTTGTAATTTAGCGACATGAACGGCGAAATATTATCAATATTAACATGGACTATGACAGTGGCAATCTTTGTCACCACTATCGTTGTAGTGGCTGTTGTCATTTCTGAAAACCGCAATCCCGTGCGATCGCTCGCTTGGGTTACCGTTCTGCTTGTCGCTCCGATTATCGGTCTCTTTCTCTACTTTATTTTCGGACGCGACATCAAAAACAAACGCGCCGCGCTCTCTCGTAACCTCAAACGAAAACTTAAAAAGCGCGAACGCTCGGTCAAGCCCAACATCGACCGAATACCTTTCTCTGAAAAATCACTCGGAATCATCCGTATGGCCGACAGCGTTTGCAGCGCAACCGTCCATTTCAATAACTCAGCCAAAATTTTTGATTCGGGCAAAGAAAAGTTTGACAACCTTTTTAAAGACATCGAAAACGCAAAAAACTACATTTTCGTTCAATACTACATCATCGGCAACGACGAAACCGGTCAAAAACTGGCTCAGCTTCTCATGAAAAAAGCTCGTGAAGGGGTCAAAGTCCACCTCATTTACGACCCCGTTGGCTCGGCATCGTCGGGTAAAAAGTTTTTCAAAGAGATGGCGGCTGCCGGCATTAATGTCAAACCGTTTATGCTCGTCCGATTCCCGATTTTCGGTACTCGCATCAACTGGCGCAACCACCGTAAACAAGTGGTGATTGACGGCTCGATTGCCTATGTCGGCGGTATGAACGTTGCCGACCGATATATAACCGGCGGTAAAAATTTCGACTCGTGGCGCGACATTCACGTTCGTGTAACCGGACCTATCGTTTTGGGTGTTCAACGCTCGTTCATCACCGACTGGAGTTTTATGAGCAGCAAAAACGATGAACTTCCCGAAGCCGATTTCAATATCGACATACACAAAATTTACCCCTCCGACGACGATAAATTGTTGACAATGCAGCTCGTCAGAAGCGGTCCTACAAGCCAATGGTACAACATCGAACTGATCTACCTCAAAGCAATCAGCAGTGCCCGTCAGCACGTTTACCTCGAAACTCCATATTTCTTGCCGACCGAAGGTCTTCTAAACGCCTTGCAAACAGCCTCGCTTAGCGGTGTTGACGTGCGCATACTCATTCCCTATAAAAGCGACTCCCCTATCTTGACTCTCGCCTCGGCAAGCTATATCGCCGAATGTTTGCGTGCCGGAATAAAGGTTTATCGCTATACCCCCGGTATGCTCCACAGCAAGATGCTGATCATTGACGACGAACTCGTATCAATCGGATCGACCAACTTTGACTTCCGCAGTTTTGAACACAACTTTGAGCTGACAATGCTCATCTACTCGACCGAATTCAATCAGCAGGCAACCGAAATTTTCCGCCGTGGACTCACTCAGTCCGAACGAGTAAATGCCGCCGACTGGGCTACCCGCGGCAGAATGACACGCATGAAAGAATCTTTAACCCGACTCTTTGCGCCAATCCTCTGATTGCCGGCGAACTCTCTCCCGGGTTTGGTTGTTTCGATTTATAGATGTAACTTTGTACAATATTTTAAATGATAAATCATGCTTCAGTTTAAAACAACCGAACTTTCGTCATATTCGGCTCCCGAACAAGCCCAAATGGCAATCGAAGGCGGATGCCGTTGGATTGAACTTTCTTCAAAACAAAACGACCCCGAAAATCTTCGCGAAACTGCGCTCGAAATAATTCCGCTCTGCACCGAAAAAGACACATTCATGACAATTGACCACGATGTCAACCTTGTCAATGACCTGAAAGTACACGGGGTTCACTTGACTCCCGGCGATATGCTCCCAAAAGAAGCACGCGAATTTCTTGGACCCCACGCAGTTATCGGCGTTACAGTCACTACCCCCGACGAAGTCATCGCTTTAAAGAGTGCCGACATCGATTATGTTCGTGTCGAAGGCTACCCCGTGGTTTCGCTTGAACAATACAAACAGTTTGTCAACCGAGTGCGTGAAGCCGGACTCACAACTCCGATTGTTGCAGCCGGACGCATCACCGATGACGACATTCAACCACTCCTCAATGCCGGTGTCAGCGGAATCACAATTTCTGATGCCGTTGTTGAATCAACCGACCCGTCAGCCTATATCAAACATTGTCTCGATTTGACAAAATAAACCATCAGCGATGACCCAATCCAAACCTCAGACCCGTTCAGGCATAATTCTGAAAATCTTTTTGCCTGTCTTGATCGGACTTGGTGTTGTCGTTTGGCTTTTCTACAAAGAATTTAATGTAGAAGCTCTCTCTGAAATTAAATTCACTCCCTACGCATGGTTTTGCATTTTTCTTGCCCTGCTCGCCGTTTTTACTCGCGATTTTGGAATGGCGTGGCGTTTTCGCATCCTGACCGACGGCGATCTGCGTTGGAGCCGGGCGGCTAACGTAACGATGCTTTGCGAATTTACGTCGGCTATAACCCCATCAAGCGTTGGCGGCAGTGCGCTCAGCATGATTTTTCTCAACCGTGAAGGAATCAACATTGGCCGAGCAACTACATTGACGATGACAACCCTCTTTCTCGACCAATTATTCTTTGTCATCTCAATTCCGATAGTCTTTCTCACCGTTTCTTATGCCGACCTCTTTGGCTTTGGAAGTCATGACTTTATCGAAGGAATAAAAATTGCTTTCTGGATTGTTTACGGTGTCATTGCCTTATGGGCTGCCATACTTTTTCTCGGCATTATCGCTCGCCCAAAAGCAATCCACAATTTTCTCATCTGGCTTTTCTCGTTCAAGTTGCTCAAACGCTGGTTGATACCTGTAACCGAACTCGCCGACAACATGGTTGCAACCGCCCGTTCGCTCCGTAATCGAAACTTCGGATGGTGGTTGTGCGGATTTACAGCCACGGCTACATCTTGGATAGGACGTTATCTCGTTGTCAACGCCCTGTTTCTGGCATTTGTACCGGCTGCTTCTCAATTGACCGTCTTTGTACGCCAATTTGTTGTTTGGGCTCTCTTGATGTTCTCCCCTACCCCCGGCGGCAGCGGTTTGAGCGAGTGGCTTTTCAAAGAATATTATGGCGACCTGATTGCCGGAGCCGGCGTGGTGTTTGTCCTCGCAATCCTCTGGCGACTGCTCTCCTATTATATATACTTGATAATCGGCATCTTCTTGATTCCGTCTTTTCTACGAAACAAAAAAACTATCAAAAATAATGACTGAATTTATTGGCATCATCCCTGCCCGATATGCTTCGGGACGTCTCCCCGGCAAACCGCTTCTCGACATTGGCGGTAAACCGATGATTCAACGTGTATTTGAACAAGCAGCAAAAGCTCTCGGCAATCAAAACGTCTGGGTTGCAACCGACGACCAACGCATTTTCGACGCCGTAATCGCCTTTGGTGGTCAAGCCGTTATGACCTCTGAAAACCATCGCAGCGGTACCGACCGCATTGCCGAGGCTGTCTCAAAGATTGGAACAAACGCCGATGTCGTCATCAATATACAGGGCGATGAACCCTTTATCGATCCCGAACAAATCAAAATGCTCGCCGACTGTTTTAAGTCGCCCGATACCGATATAGCCACCCTCGCCCGGCCGTTTGATCAAACCGATAGCTTTGACAATCTTGAAGACCCAAACAAAGTCAAAGTCGTTGTCGGCGTTGACGGTCACGCCCTTTATTTCAGCCGCTCGGTAATACCCTATCTCCGTGGTGTCGAGAAAGATAAATGGGCTTCATCCCATCAATATCTCATCCATGTCGGAATGTATGCCTACCGTACAAACGTTCTTAAACAAATAACACAACTCACCCCCGCTCCACTTGAAATTGCCGAATCGCTCGAACAACTCCGCTGGCTTTCAAACGGTTACACCGTCAAAGTGAGCCTTACCGAGAAACCCACAATCGGCATCGACACTGCCGACGACCTTGAAGCTGCCCGTCGCTACTGCACAAAAAACAACTTATGACTCCCGACCGCTCAACACCACCGCCAATCAGCGACTTCGGGAATCTTGAAATTCCGGTACCACGCTCGATAACACTCCCCAACGGAATCGTTATCCACGTCATCAACGCCGGCACAGTCCCCGTCAACAACATTTTCATTACATGGAATCGCGGCGAAGCCGATGTTGATTCTCCCGCAGCACTAAATCTCATGGTTTCATGCCTTACCGAAGGCACCTCCGGGCGGTCAGGGGCTGAAATTGCCGATATCTTTGAATCAAACGGTTCTTGGATAAAATTTGGCACATCGCTCCATCAATCATATGTAACGGCTTATTCCCTAAACTCTAATGTCCGCGAAATAGTTCCGGTATTGATTGACATAATCTCCGACCCCGTCTTTGACAATGACATTTTTGAGATAAAGAAAAATAAATACATAACCGATAAAAAAATTAAACTCGAAAAAGTCATCTATCAGGCTTCGCTCGGCATCATCGACCTTAACTATGGCAAAAACCACCCCTTTGCTATCGAAGAGTCGCCCGAAGAAATTGCACGGATTACCCGCAACAAAATTGCCGGACTTCACCACGACATTATCGCCACATATCCGCCCGTCATCTACCTTTCGGGACTCATTGACAACCAACTGCTTGACTTCATAACCGAGTCATTCTCAAAATTGCAGTTCAAACAACCGTCATCGCCCTATAAAGTCGTTCAACGTCAGTCGGCTGCCTCAGGTTCAGTCGTCCGCAAATCAATGCCCGACAAAAAACAAAGCGGAATAAAAATGGTCATTCCGACAATCCCGTTTGACCACCCCGACTATATCCCTCTACAAGTGGCAGTTACAGCTCTCGGCGGATATTTTGGAAGCCGATTGGTCACTAACATTCGCGAGGACAAAGGCTATACCTATGGCATAACCGCCCGACTGCTTTCACTAAAAGAAGGTTGTTCGGTTTCAATCACTTGTGAATGTGACAACCGATATGTCGATGCCGTCATCGACGAAACAAAAAAAGAATTGAAACGACTCGCCGACAAACCAATCGGCGAGGACGAACTCAAAACAGTCATTAGCTACCTCAAATCATCGCTTGCCTCTTGCCTCGACAACGCATTCTCACTCAAAGAATACTTCCAAGGTCAGTTTTCACTCGGCAAAGACGCCTCTGAATTCTATCTCACACAAGAAATTCTCCAAAAAATCACCCCCGCCGACATCCAATCCCTCGCCCGCAAATACCTCAACCCCGACAATTTACTAATTTCAATAGCCGGATCATAAAAATGAATAAAAATCTCCTTCTTTGCATACTTTTTTCACTACTGCTCGTTTCATGCGGTCACCAAAACAATGGGGGCATGAACGTGGCGACATATAACATCCGCATTATCAATAAACAAGATAGCATCGACGGTAACGGCTGGACTCAGCGACTTCCCCATATCGCCGACGTTATAAAATTTCACGGCTTTGACATTTTCGGGACTCAAGAGGGATTAAGACCGGCTTTGAACGACCTGAAATCATCGCTTCAGGGCTACGATTATATCGGCGTGGGGTGTGACGACGGAGCCGATGCCGGCGGAAACAATGCTATCTTCTACAACACTGATAAATTTGACCTGTTAGACAACGGAACATTCTGGCTTTCAGAGACTCCCGATTCTATTTCATTTGGTTGGGATGCCGCCTATCGTCGCGTTTGCACATGGGGCAAATTCCGTCATCGAGAGTCAGGTTTGCGATTTATATATTATAATCTTCATCTCGATCACATCGGCACGGTTGCTCAAGCCGAAAGCGCAAAACTAATCCTCCGAAAAATCAAAGAGCAGCCCGAACCTCTCCCCGTCATATTGTCAGGCGACTTCAACGTTGACCAAAACAGCGAAAGCTACCGCCTTATCAATCAATCAGGTGTATTGCTTGATGCCTATGACACCGCTCCCCTACGCTATATCAACACCTCGACCTTTAACAACTATGATCCACACGGTTCATTTCTCACCCCGTCAGGCGATTTTCAACGAATCGACCACATCTTCTTTTCGCCCGATTTCACCGTCAAAAAATATGGCGTCCTGACCGACACCTACCGCACCCAAAACACCGACAGCACCATCATCTCCCGCGTCCCGTCCGACCACTACCCCGTCATGGTAACAGTTGAACTGTAAAGCGATAGCGATTTAATGCGATTTTTGCCAATATCACACAAATTAGCTAACTTTGCACTATAATTAAGATTGCTTTTAGCTAAATGATTTTTCCTGACTCTTTTGAGAAAAAAATTGGTTTTGATGTTGTCAGACGTCGACTTGCCGAACTTTGCGTTTCGCCCGGAGCCCGTTCGCTTGCCGACGAGATGGCGTTCATTTCTGATTTTGACACTATAAAAAATCGGCTTGACCAAGTTGCCGAAATGATGGAGGTTATCGCCCTCGCCGATGGTTTTGACATTAGAGAACTGGGCGACCCGATGCAGTCGCTTTCTCGACTCAAACTCAGCGGAACATTCCTTCCACCAAACGAAATTGTCGAACTTCGACGCATAATCGAAGCTTCGGTCGATACCGAGGCGTGGTTTCGCACTCATCGCAACGACGACGGACAGTCTCAGTTTGAGCGTCTTGACGAGATCGCTTCTCAATTGACCCCTCTGCCAATCACACTAAAAGAGATCGACCGCATAATCGACCGTCACGGCTCAGTCAAGGACTCTGCATCGCCCCAACTCGCCGAAATACGCCGCGAAATGTCTTCAATTTCGGGTCGTGTAAACTCAATCATGCGACGCGTCATATCTCGCGCTGCATCTGAGGGTTATCTCGAAGCCGACACCACTCCGACCATGCGCGACGGACGCCTTGTTCTCCCCGTTCAGCCGATGCACAAACGACACATTCAGGGTATCGTTCACGACGAATCGGCTTCAGGAAAAACATTCTTTATCGAACCTGCCGAAATTGTCGAGGCAAACAACCGTGTCCGCGAACTCCAACTCGAAGAACGTCGCGAAATAACCCGCATTCTCATTGCACTTGCCGACACTCTCCGTCCCGACATACCGGCTCTCACCCTCGACCTGCAACTGCTTTTCAATCTTGATTTTATTCATGCAAAAGCTCGCTATGCAATCGAAACCGGCGCTTCAATGCCCCATCTTTTGCCCTCGCCCCAAATCGAGTGGTATCATGCCTCTCATCCCGTTTTGATGGCATCGCTACGCCGTCAGGGCAAAGAAATTGTGCCCCTCGACATAACCCTCACCTCAAAAGACCGAATACTCGTCATTTCCGGACCCAATGCCGGTGGTAAATCGGTGTGTCTAAAGACTGTAGGCATCATCCAATACATGATTCAGTGCGGACTCCTTCCGCCCATCTACGAAAACTCCCACACCGGTATTTTCAAGAGCATTTTCATCGACATCGGCGACGACCAGTCAATCGAAGACGACCTCTCGACCTACAGCTCCCACCTCCGCAACATGAAACGCTTCCTCCAGTCGGGCGACGACAAAACGCTCATTCTCATCGACGAGTTTGGCAGCGGAACCGAACCCCAAATCGGAGGCGCACTCGCCCAGGCTATCCTTGGCGAATTCAACAATAAAAAAATGTGGGGAGTCATCACCACCCACTTCCAAAACCTCAAGACGTTTGCCGAAGACACCCCCGGACTCATCAATGGCTCAATGCTTTATGACCGCCACCTGATGCAGCCCATGTTCAAACTCTCGATCGGTAACCCCGGCAGCTCGTTTGCAATCGAAATTGCCCGCAAAACCGGTCTGCCCAAATCGATTATCGACGAAGCCGAAAAAATCGTCGGCTCTGACTATATCAACCTCGACAAATACCTGCTCGACATCACCCGCGACAAACGATATTGGGAAAACAAACGTTCCGAAATCAAAATCAAAGAAAAACGACTTGACGAGGTCATACAACGCTATCAGTCTGATGCCGAAAGCCTTAGCGACCAGCGTCGACAAATCATCGCCGATGCAAAACAAGAAGCTCGTTCGATTCTTGAGCGCAGCAATGCCTCGATTGAACGCACAATCCACGACATCAAAAAGGCGCAGGCTCAGAAAGAAGCCACAATGGAAGCCCGCCGACGCCTTCAGGAAGAAAAAAACAACCTCACCGACTCGGTCGATGAACATCCACTCCTGCGCAAAGCCAACAAGCAGCGACGACAAAAAAACAAGCAGCCCCAGCCACTCTCAACTCCTGCTCAAACCAAAGAATTACAAGTAGGCGATGTTGTCAAACTCGACGGCGAAGGCACCCCCGGACGCATCCTCAAAATCGAAGGCAAAAAAGCCGAAGTCGCCTTTGGTGTTCTCAAAACAACCGTCCAACTCGACCGACTCAAACCAACCACAGCTCAAATCAAAACCGGAGCTGAGAAATCGACCTATATCAGCACCTCGACAACCGACTCATCGCGTCAGCGTCAGCTCAACTTCAAGCCCGAAATCGATGTCCGCGGTATGCGAGCCGACGAAGCGATTCAAGCCGTGACCTACTTCCTTGACGATGCCATCCAGTTCGGAACATCGCGCGTCCGCATCCTCCACGGCACCGGCACTGGAGCCCTCCGTCAAGCCCTCCGCGCCTACCTTGACACCCATCCCGGCGTCACCCGCTATGCCGACGAAGACGTCCGCTTCGGCGGTGCCGGCATCACCGTCGTCAACCTCGCCTAAAATAATGCTTAATTATTAATGCATAATGCACAATTAAAGGTGTAAGGTACGCACGGCTCGTGCGCCCACGATAAATTTTGACATGGAATGTGTAGGGATGCTCCCTGGAGCATCCGCCTGATTTAGACAGGAATGTGTAGGGTACGCACGGCTCGTGCGTCCACAATAAATTTTGACAGGAGAACAGTAGAACATGTAGGAACATCCCTCCGGGATGTTGAGAGTCGGCATTGCCGACGATGTCTTGTTAACCCGGCACGACTGAGCGTAGCGAACGAGTGCCGGGATGGTATGGGACCCCTCATCCATGAGAGTCGGGGTTTATCCCCGACGATGTATTAATACATCGTTATGCTTCGCACAACTCTAACGTCTTTGCTTCTCATTATCCGACAGCTCACTCGGCGCACGCACCTCAATCGCAATCGGTTAACCATACATCGTCGGTTTCACAGACTCTTGGTTGGTCAAAGACCAACAACTTCATTTAACCCCACCATCGCTCCGCAGAAGCGTTGGTGGGGTATATTATATCATCTCCATTATTCTTCTTCGAAGATGAAGAACATCACCAAATTAATATATTGACTTAATTAAGCATTATGAAATGCCTTCGCTGCACTTGGGGCAGATGCCTTTGAACATGAAGTTGGTTGATTTGACTTGGTAGCCGGCGGGGAGAGGGATAGCAGGGATGGTGACGTCGTCGAGACAATAGACCGTGCCACATCGTTCGCAGTAGAAGTGGGGATGCTGGTCTGACGCATCGTGGTGTCCCTCGCTATGGCAAAGTTCATATTTCAATGAGCGGCTGCCGTCTTCAATAACATGGGTCACTTCTTTTTCTGACAACAGCTCAAGTACACGGAAAATGCTCGCTTTATCCATTGTATAGCCCAACAGTTCTTCCAAGTCGCCAAGGCTGATGGGATGGGTAGCCCGCAGCAATTCTCTGACGACCAATACGCGGTTGGGCGTTGGCTTTATTGACCTGCTGATTAGAAAATTTTCTTCGACGGAATAACTCATACTGCATCTTTTTTACAAAGATACTAAATTTAATTAATAATGCATAATGTACAATGCAGAATGAATTATGCAGAAGGCAATCGGCGGGCACACGAGCCGTG
Organism: Bacteroides sp.; assembly: GCA_014802535.1. Lineage (GTDB taxonomy): Bacteria > Bacteroidota > Bacteroidia > Bacteroidales > Muribaculaceae > CAJUPY01. The sequence goes on from JAAVCC010000009.1 coordinate 94,216, forward strand.
CGTACCCTACACATCCCTGTCAAAATCAGGCGGATGAACGAGCGTTCATCCCTACACGTTCTCCTGTTCTCCTGTCAATTTCATCGGACGCACGAGCCGTGCGTACCCTACAATATTCTGTCAAACAAGCGGATGAACGAGCGTTCATCCCTACACGTTCTCCTGTTCTCCTGTCTAAAAATTATGAATTATGCATTATACATTGAGCATTATGCATTGACCGAAAAGCCGAGCTCGTCGATGGTTGCCTTGATCTCTTTCATGTCGGGATTACCCTGAATTTTGGTTTCGCCTGAAGCGAGATCGACCGTAACCGATTCAACACCGGCGAGTTTTGAGAGATTTTTTTCTACCATAGCCTTGCAGTGACCACAGGTCATGCCTTTAACGATAATTGTTGTAGTTTGATTATTTTCCATTTCGTTTGTAATATTATGTTCGTGATTTTCAGATTTATTTGATGTGTAACGTTTGATTAATGCGTTGATGAGCAATAGGATGAGCACTACCGAGCATGCGCCCGAGAACCAATCGATATCGAGATGATGACAGCAGCTCGCCGAGGCAACCAACGGCATTGTGAACCATTCGCGGGGCATCAGATAGTCAATACACAACCCTATCGCAATTGCTCCTACAATGATTGTACCGAGATAGATTGCCGCAGTTTTTTTGCCAAGTGATTTGCTCACAATGATTATTGATGCAAAGTTTGCGGCAGGTCCAGCCATAAGCAATACGAATGCCGCACCGGGGCTCAATCCTTTGAGCATCAACGACAGAGCGATAGGAATTGAACCGGTCGAACAAACATACATCGGCACGGCGACAATCACCACCGCAATCATTGACAAGAATGGATAATCGGCAAAGAATGTGAAGAAGCCATCGGGAACAAAAACGGTGATCGCAGCGGCAATCACAAGCCCGATAATCAACCACTTGCCGATATTCTGAATCATATCAACAAAGCCATATCGCAGTGCATCGATAATCTTTTTGCCAAAGCTGTCAGATGCCGGTGCATCAATCGTATCGACCTCCTTTTCACACTCGTCACCGCATGCCTTATCTTCTTTATTAACCAACATTCCGCCAACAAAAGCCGTAACCAATGCGGCAACCGGACGAATAACGGCAAATGCCGGACCCAAAAGCGAATAAGTAGCTGCTATTGAATCAATTCCTGTCTGGGGAGTCGCAATCAAAAACGAAGTTGATGCACCACGCGATGCCCCGTTACGTCGCAACGACACAGCAGTCGGCAATACACCGCACGAGCACAACGGCAACGGCACGCCGATCAATGCAGCTTTAACAACCGACCATGCGCCCGGTCGCGATAAGTGATTGCGATAAAACCCGCCGGGAACAAACGCATAAAGCACTCCGGCAATAAAAAAGCCCAACAGCAAATAAGGAGCCATTTCGGCTACCATATTAATCAATGAATATACAAATTCCATTATATTACATTTTTATTCTACTTACTTCAATTTGCATGCAATTCATCAAAATTCGCCGGCAAATCATTTTTTACGCTACAAAATTAATCATAATAATATGCAACCCGGTTGCAAAGATTCAAAAATTACGTATAATTGAGATTTTTTTAGTAACTTTGTGCCCTAAAATACACTGTAAACATCATAAAAATTTAGCTTTGGCTACTTTAAACGACGAAATAAAACGCAGGCGCACATTCGCCATCATCTCTCACCCTGACGCCGGTAAAACAACCCTGACCGAAAAGCTCTTGCTCTTTGGTGGTGCTATCCATATTGCCGGTGCGGTCAAATCAAACAAAATCAAGAAAACCGCCACATCTGACTGGATGGAAATTGAAAAACAACGTGGTATCTCTGTGGCTACCTCGGTTATGGGTTTCAATTATGGCGACTATAAAATAAATATCCTCGACACGCCCGGTCACCAGGACTTTGCCGAGGACACCTACCGTACACTCACCGCCGTTGACTCGGTTATCATCGTGGTCGATGTCGCAAAAGGTGTTGAGCAACAGACTCGTAAACTGATGGAAGTTTGCCGCATGCGCAATACGCCCGTCATCATTTTTGTAAACAAACTCGACCGTGAGGGTCGTGACCCGTTTGACATTCTTGACGAACTCGAATCAGAGCTCAAAATCAGCGTTCGACCGCTCAGTTGGCCAATCAACATCGGTGCCAAATTCAAGGGGGTCTATAACATCTTTGAAAACTCGCTCGACCTCTTCACCCCCAACAAACAAACCGTTTCAGAACGCGTTGAAATCACCGACATCAACGACCCGCGCATCGACGAGGCTGTCGGCGAGGTTGATGCAAAAAAACTGCGTGACGACATTGAACTCATCGACGGCGTCTATCCGGCTTTCAACGAAGAAGACTATCTGAGCGGAAAGGTAGCCCCTGTATTTTTCGGATCGGCACTCAACACGTTTGGTGTCAAGGAATTGCTCGACTGCTTTGTGAAAATTGCGCCATCGCCCGGCGAAACCAAAGCCGAAGAACGAACAATCAAACCCGAAGAAGAAAAGTTCAGCGGATTCATCTTTAAGATCCATGCCAACATGGACCCCAACCACCGCAGCTGTATAGCCTTTGTCAAGGTATGTTCGGGTAAATTTGAACGTAACGCCAACTACAAGCACGTCCGTTCAAACAAGATGATGAGATTTGCCGCTCCGACCGCCTTTATGGCTCAGAAAAAAAGCATTGTCGATGAAGCATATCCCGGCGATATCGTCGGACTTCCCGATACCGGCAATTTCAAAATCGGCGACACTTTGACCGAAGGCGAAGATCTTCATTTCAAAGGACTTCCGAGTTTCTCGCCCGAGATGTTCAAATATATCGAAAACACCGACCCCATGAAATCAAAACAGCTCGAAAAAGGCATTCAACAGCTCATGGACGAAGGTGTGGCTCAGCTGTTTATCAACCAATTTAACGGTCGAAAAATTATCGGTACGGTCGGACAACTCCAGTTTGAAGTTATTCAATACCGACTTCTCCACGAGTATGGCGCACAATGCCGATGGGAGCCGATTTCGCTTTACAAAGCCTGTTGGATTGAGAGCGACGATGCCGAGGCTCTCGACTCGTTCAAACGCCGCAAACACCAATTTATGGCAGTCGATAAAGAAGGTCGCGACGTATTTCTTGCCGACTCAAACTACGTTCTACAGATGGCACAGAGCGACTTTCCCAAAATAAAATTCCATTTTTCTTCTGAATTCTGACCCCAAACATCATGAACTTTGATTTTGACTTTGATACCCTTACATTAGATTTAGGCTTGGACTTCGTCTTTTCAGAGACAATTCTGATTTTACTCGCAATCAGTTTCGTTTGCCTTTTTTTACTGATAACAGTATATCGTCATTTTATAACAACCGTCTATCGCAAGTCACTGAACGACACCCTCAATCAGCATGATCCGATCGACGAGGAACTACCCGGTGTTTCGGTCGTTGTCTATGCCACACCCGATTGTCACGGACTTGCCGAAACGCTCAACGCCATTCTTGAGCAGGAATATCCCGCCGAATTTGACGTCACTGTTGTTAATGACGGTCAATCAGACGATGTCAAAGACATTGTAAACCTGATACACAATGCTCATAAAAACCTGTTCATAACCTTTGTACCCGACGATGCCCACAGCCTGAGCCGTCGCAAACTCGCAATGACCCTCGGTGTCAAAGGTGCCCGCCACGACTGTGTTGTATTCACAAATGCCGGCGTACAAATCGAATCGAAACGATGGCTCGAACTGATGGTTCGACCATACGCCGCCGGCAAAGAAGTTGTCATCGGTTATTGTGCCCTCGATCCCTACACCCGACTCTCGTCTATGCAGGCGTTTGACCGCGTTGCCACATCGTCGGCATATCTTGGCTCGGCAATCAACGGGTCGCCCTACCGCGCCAACAATAACAACCTCGTTATCAGCAAGAAAACATTTCTCGCCAACAACGGCTTCTCACGTTCGCTCAATTTGCACGGAGGTGATGACGACATTTTCATTTCAGAAATCTGTAACAAGCACAACACCGCCGTTGTTTTAGCGTCAGAAGCCATCCTGTATTTCAGCCCCAACAACCCCGGCAAATATCATCGCAACGATAAAAAAAGCCATATCTTCACAGGTCGTCGCATTTTCAAATCAGGCAACATGATGATGAGTTTCGGCTCATGGTTACGCTTTATCGGAATTATCACCGGAATTGCAGCCGCCATACTCGGTTTGCCCTCGATAATCCCTGCCCTCTGGGTTGCCGCAACATTTATTTTCACAGCAGTGGTCATGTCAATTGCATGGAGTAAATCGGCAATGGCTATCGGCGAACAACTGAGTTCGTTCGGTGTTACATTCAATGCCATTTTCCGCCCGCTCTACAATTTCTACTACAGCATCATCAGCTTTGCCACAAGCCGCCAGAACTACACCTGGAACTAAGCTGCCGACGCCTCTTTTCGGGCACGCAATGCTATCGCATTCAAACGCGGAAGTGCCATTTTGAACAGTCCGCGAAATGCGTTGAGATGTGTAATCTCCTTGATTTTGTTGTGATCAAGAACCCAATCACGGAAGTGGCAAATCAGCTCAAAAAAGTTGAATTCAGGCATAACTTCAGGGCGATATTTTTCACCGCCTTTACTACACAAAAACGACATAAAACCGTCAAACATAAACAACTCGGGGTATTTTTCATATTCCTCGCGTTGTTTTTTTTCATCCTCAGTTTCAGATTTCTCTACATCAGCCTGTCCTGAGTGTTCATCACCCGATTTCTGTTCATTCAAAAGCCTTTCCTGCTTTAATTTTTCGCGACGTTCACGAGCTTTTTCACGAGCAACGGCGATACGCTCCAAATCGCGTTGAACAAGATTAAGAATTTCCTGTATTTCGGCATTTTCATGCTCTCCTACACCATTTTTAACATACTGATAGACAGCCCAAACCGCCTCGGGTTGAATTGATTTGTCGAGCTGTTCAATTTTTTCATTCCAATTTTTACGGATTGTGATTGATTTCATAAAATTAAATGATAAGATAAAGTTTGTGATATTTTTCGTTTGCAAATATACAACTCAAATTGGTGCTTTGTCAAGTTTTACCATGTTAAATAAACTAAATTTAATTAGAGACGTTGATTTTCTTTGCCCTCTCAATAAATTTGAGTAATTTTGCATCTTGAAATAATTTCAAGCATTTATGCAGCAGAAAATAAGAAACATCGCAATTATCGCACACGTCGATCACGGCAAAACTACACTGGTCGACAAAATGTTGCTCGCCGGACACCTTTTCCGCGACAACCAGAACGCAGGAGAATTGATTCTCGACAATAATGACCTGGAACGTGAACGAGGCATCACAATCCTCTCAAAAAACGTTTCAATTCAATATAAAGACTACAAAATCAACATCATAGACACCCCCGGACACGCCGACTTTGGTGGCGAGGTTGAGCGTGTGCTCAACATGGCCGACGGCTGTCTCTTGCTTGTCGATGCATTTGAAGGACCGATGCCCCAGACACGATTCGTGCTACAAAAAGCNATCGAAATGGGACTCAAACCTGTTGTTGTCATCAACAAAGTTGACAAACCNAACTGTCGCCCCGACGAGGTTCAGGAAATGGTGTTTGAACTGATGTGCAACCTTGACGCNTCAGAAGAACAGCTCGACTTCCCGACAATNTACGGCTCGGCTAAAAACGGCTGGATGAGCACCGATTGGCAAAAACCGACCGACAACATCATCCCCCTTCTTGACGCTATCATCGAATACATTCCGGCTCCCGAAACGCTTGAAGGCGANGCNCAGATGCTCGTAACTTCTCTCGACTTCTCAACCTATGTCGGACGTATCGCAATCGGTCGCNTTCACCGCGGAACTTTCCGTGAAGGNATGGACATTGCCCTCATCAAAAAAGACGGATCGATTGTNAAACANCGCATCAAAGAACTTCACACATTCGAGGGTATGNGTCGCAAAAANGTTGCCGAAGTNTCATCAGGCGACATTTGTGCCATGATCGGTATCGAAGGCTTTGAAATCGGTGANACAATCGCCGACTTCAACAATCCNGAAGCACTCCCCCGCATCGCCATCGATGAACCGACAATGTCAATGACATTCACTATCAACGACAGCCCGTTCTTTGGTCGTGACGGTAAATTTGTNACNTCACGCCACATCGGCGACCGTCTGACAAAAGAGCTTGACCGCAACCTTGCACTTCGCGTTCAAAAAGCNGACAATCAGGANGTTTGGACTGTATTNGGNCGNGGTGTCCTTCACCTCTCNGTACTCATCGAAACAATGCGTCGTGAGGGATATGANCTACANGTCGGACAGCCNCAGGTTATCATNAAAGAGATTGACGGTGTTAAATGTGAGCCGGTCGAATTGCTCACCATTAANGTCACCGAAGAATATGCCTCAAAAATGATCGATATGGTCACCCGACGCAAAGGCGANCTCGTTTCNATGAACACCCAAAACGANCGNGTTCACATGGAGTTCCACATCCCGTCGCGCGGTATTATCGGNTTGCGTAACAACGTGTTGACCGCATCAGCCGGCGAGGCTATNATGGCTCACCGATTCCTNGAATANCANCCATGGAAAGGCGATATNGAACGNCGNACAAANGGTTCGCTCATCGCCATGGAAGCCGGNACNGCATACGCATATGCCATNGACAAACTNCAAGACCGCGGTAAATTCTTTATCTTCCCCCAAGAAGAAGTTTATGCCGGACAGGTTGTCGGTGAAAATGCAAAAGACAACGACATTGTTGTCAACGTCACCAAGTCAAAAAAATTGACAAATATGCGTGCATCCGGAGCNGACGACAAAGCAAAAATCGTTCCGCCAATCGTATTCAGTCTNGAAGAAGCACTTGAATATATCAAGGAAGACGAATATGTCGAAGTGACACCCCACCACATTCGTCTCCGCAAAATTATACTTGATGAAATTGAGCGCAAACGCGCAAACAAAAACTGATAAAACAAAAATCCGACATATAGATGATTTCTGTTAACAACTTAGGAATGCAATTTGGCAAAAGAGTGCTGTTTCAGGACGTAAACCTGAAATTCACACCCGGNAACTGCTATGGCATCATNGGTGCCAACGGAGCCGGAAAGTCAACTCTNATGCGAATTCTCAGCGATCAACTTTCGCCAACNCACGGNACCGTCACCCAAGCTCCCGGCGAGCGAATGAGCGTGCTNGAACAGGACCACTTCAAATTTGACGACTTCACCGTGATGGATACCGTNCTTCAAGGTCACACCGTNTTATGGGACATCATGAAAGAAAAAGATGCCCTCTATGCCAAAGCCGATTTCAGCGACGAAGANGGNATCAGAGCATCGGAACTTGAAGAAAAATTTGCCGAACTCGAAGGCTGGAATGCCGAAAGCGATGCAGCCGCCCTTCTCAGCGGACTCGGTATCAAGGAAGACCGCCACTATACCCTGATGAAAGATATGAGCGGTAACGAAAANGTNCGCGTGCTATTGGCAAAAGCCCTTTTTGGTAACCCCGACAACCTGCTGCTCGACGAGCCGACCAACGACCTCGACCTCGAAACCGTGTCGTGGCTTGAAGACTATCTTTCAAANTTTGAGAATACAGTTCTTGTGGTGAGCCACGACCGTCACTTCCTCGACTCGGTTTGTACCCACACACTCGACATCGACTACAATAAACTCACCCTTTTTGCCGGCAACTACAGCTTCTGGTATGAATCAAGCCAGCTNGCNCTGCGCCAGCAACAGCAACAAAACAAAAAAGCNGAGGAAAANCGTAAAGANNTNCTNGAATTTATTCAGCGATTCAGCGCCAACGTTGCNAAATCAAAACAAACAACATCGCGCAAAAAAATGCTTGAAAAGCTCAACGTCGAAGAAATTCAACCATCTTCGCGCCGCTATCCCGGCATTATTTTCACTCCATCACGAGAGCCCGGCAATAAAATTCTCGAAGTCAAGGGATTGAGCGCATCGGTCGATGGTGAAGTATTGTTCCGTGACGTGAACTTCCAGGTTGAAAAAGGCGACAAAATTGCATTTCTCAGCCACGACCCTCGTGCGATGACCGCCCTGTTTGAGATCATCACCGGCAACCGCAAACCCGATGCCGGATCGTTTGAATGGGGTCAGACAATCACAACCGCTTATCTGCCGCTCGACAACTCGGCGTTTTTCAACACCGATCTCAACCTTGTTGACTGGCTATGCCAATTCAGCGATGACTCAAGCGAAATTTATCTCAAAGGATTCCTTGGCAAAATGCTCTTCTCGGGCGAGGAGGTTCTCAAAAAAGCATCGGTGCTCTCGGGTGGTGAAAAAATGAGATGTATGATTGCACGAATGATGATGACCGACGCCAACACACTCGTGCTCGACTCCCCCACCAACCACCTCGACCTCGAATCAATTCAGGCATTCAACAACACGTTGCGCAACTTCAAAGGCAATATACTCCTGGCATCTCACGACCACGAGTTTATACAGACCGTCTGCAACCGCATCATCGAGTTGACNCCCAACGGAATAATCGACAAGATGACCGAATATGACGACTTCATCACCGATGAAAAAGTCATTGCCGCCCGCGAACGCCTCTACGCCAAATAATCGAACAGAAATATCATATAAACCAATAAAACCTCAACCCTTATGGTAAAACATATTGTCACATTTAAACTCACCGGCACTCCCGACGAACGCCGTCAAGTGGCTGAACGTTTTCGCGATGCACTGCTCGCATTGCCCCAACAAATCGAACCGCTGAAGTCAATCGAAGTAGGCATCAACGAAAATCCCGCTGAAAGCTGGGACGTTGTTTTGACTGCAATCGTCCCGACAATGGCAGATGTAGCCGTTTATGCCAACCATCCTGCCCACGTTGCCGCCGCCGGACTCCTCGCAGGCCACAAAGAAAGCCGTGCCTGTGTCGATTATGAATTCTAACCAATCAAATTATAACCCATGAAAATTAACAAATTTATTGCAATTGCAGCCCTCTGCACTCTCCCGTTGCTTAATGCCAATGCACAGAAAAACAACGGCGGAATCTCAGACGAAACACTCCAACAGCTTCGCGACAGCTACAAGGAAACTCCTGCCAACAAAGCTATCCGCAACGCTATTTCGGGTAACAGCATCGACAAACTCGCTCTCAACGCCGATGCAAAAAACAACCTCGACAATAACTTCAAATATCGTGTTCCGACCAAAGGAATCACCAACCAGAAGTCGTCGGGCCGTTGCTGGCTTTTTACCGGACTCAACGTTTTGCGTGCCCAGGCACTCTATGAACTTGAACTGCCCCAAATCGAATTTTCTCAAGTTTATAACTTCTTTTATGACCAGCTTGAAAAATCAAACCTCTTTCTTCAGGGCATAATCGATACCGCTAAAAAACCTATGGACGATCAAACCGTCAAATGGCTCTTTGACCATCCTTTGAGCGACGGCGGTCAGTTTACCGGCGTGGCTGACATCATCACCAAATATGGTGTTGTGCCCAAAGAAGTTATGGCTGAAACATTCAGCAGCGAAAACACATCAAAACTGCGTCAACTCCTTTCACTGAAACTTCGTGAAGACGGACTTGAACTCCGCAAAATGGTTGCCGACGGTGCTAAACCAGCCGCTATCGAATCTCGCAAAAACGGCATGCTCGAAGAAGTCTATAAAGTCCTCGCCCTCAACCTCGGCGTACCTCCGACCGAATTCACCTGGACTCGTCGCGACAAAAAAGGCAATGCTGTTGATACAAAAACCTATACTCCTCAAGAATTCTATCGCGAATATCTCGGTAACGACCTCAAACATGACTATGTCATGATCATGAACGACCCGACCCGCGAATACTACAAAGTTTATGAAATCGATTATGACCGCCACACCTATGACGGCGAAAACTGGCGTTACCTCAACCTGCCGATGGATGAACTCAAACCACTTGCAATCGAATCAATCAAAGATTCTACAGCGATGTATTTTTCATGTGACGTTGCCAAATTCCTCAACCGTGAGAACGGCACACTCGACATCGAAAACTTTGATTATGAAGCTCTTCTCGGTGTAAACTTCGGTATGGATAAACGCGAACGCATCGCCACTGGAGCCAGTGCATCATCTCACGCCATGACTCTTGTCGGTGTAGATGTTGACCAAAACAATCAACCGACAAAATGGCTCATTGAGAACAGCTGGGGTAACGGAGCAAACAACGGTCACCTCATCGCCACTGACAAATGGATGGACGAATATCTTTTCCGCGTCGTAATCAACAAAAAATACGTTCCTAAAAAATATCTCGATATGCTCAAACAGAAACCCATCATGCTCCCCGCATGGGATCCCCTGTTTGCCGACGAGCAATAATCAAGACAATCCCAACATAAAATAAAGTCAGGCACGCCGTTTGGGCGTGCCTGACTTCGTTTTTATAGGTAATTAGTGCATGAAGTTGAAGTGAAACATCAAGGAGAAGCTCGTGACAGTCAGTAAGAAGAAGATGAGGATAACCAAGGCGAGTTTACGACCCGGATGTTTTAGTTTTCCATAATGNCGGACGATTACCTCCTGTCGGTCGGGCGTATAACGGAGCTTGCAAAACAGTGATGGGATAAAAATGACGAGCGGAAACACNACGGCAGTCGGTAACAAGCCAAAATAATGATTTGACAACGGAATATATAAGGGAATAACTACAATCCACAGCCAACAGAAAAAGAATAGTGTTTTTCCGCTGAGATTGTTATGCTCCCGACGACTCCAGCTTTCTGCCACATACCAGATGTGGTCAAGAACGCAAAACTTGTATTTAGGCTCACTGTTCTCCATTATTTATAGGACTTCATATCGACTCTTGAGTTGCAAATTTAACGATTTTCGCCGACAATCGGGCGTATATATGCTATAAAAACGCTTATGCGTCGGGGTTATGTACCGAAAAATTTAGTAACTTTGCATCTATAGATACTATATTAAAAATGAGACGGATTTTTAGCTACATAATGATTGCGGTTTCCACACTTGGCTTAGCCGGGTGTGGCAATGGCGGCAAACGTGCTCCGGGAACGATTGAATTGCCCGTGGCTCAACAGGTGGAGTATGCCGAACAAATCACTATCGACAAACTACCCTCGGTGTTGCAACGGTTGAAGGACGGACAGATGGAGTTTGACTTTTTCGGTATCTGCTCCCACCCCGTAGCCTGTATCTATTTC
>JAAVCC010000010.1 GCA_014802535.1 Bacteroides sp.
GCTTTTGCTGACCGATGTAGGATTTGCCAAGGATATAGCTACTGCCCCCGACAATCAGCTTACAAAAGAAGAACTCGACTATAAACGTGCCGCGACAGAGTGGATGCAGAAAGAAGGTGCATACATAAATATTCAGAGCACTAAACCCATGTCGCTTGGATTCGGTCTAAGTGATTCTCCGGTGGGTATGGCAGGATGGCTCGTGGAGAAGTATCATGACTGGTCTGACTGGGAACGATTTTCAATAGATGACCTTCTCGACAACCTGACTCTCTACTGGATGACCAACTGCGCGCAATCATCCGTCAGACAGTATTATGGTAATTCTTACACTCTCCCTCCGATGGGTAAAGTGACTGTTCCAACCGCTATCGCACGGTTTCCGAAAGATATTTTACCCGTACCTAAGCCATGGATTGAGCACAATTACCCCCTTGTCCAATTCTCGGAAATGCCATACGGTGGACATTTCACTGCCATGGAAGCCCCCGAACCATTCGTCCTCGCACTGAAAGAGTTTATCAAAAATTTATGATGTGAACTGCACCCCAAAAGTTAGACAAAAAAACTTTTGGGGTGCAGTACTTTTTGCATATTTAACTTGTTACTTCAAATTCATTTTTTGGACATCGGCGGGGGTGATAGTGCCGTTGATGAGGACAATGCTTAACTCATTGGATTCGCGGGCGACGATGAGATATTCATTGACACCCTTTGAGTCGGTTTTCATATAGATGTTTGCTTTTTCGTCGCCATCATTGGCAGAAATAAGAATCTCGTATGAATCTTTCTTTATTTCACTGTTAAGTTCGTTTGCAATTTTACTTGCAACGTCAGATTTTTCTGTTGACAACACACGGATGAAATTCAGTTTGTCTGTCATCCCTTTGAGTTCAACATCTCCGGTTTTGAGATCGGGAATCATCCTCAGCATTGTACTTGAAATATAAACCGATGTCACACCTTTGGAGTCGGAATACTGCTCGAAAATCTTTGAGACCTGAGCATTGACCGATACAATAGCGAGAATGAAAAGAATTGAAAAAATGTATAGACGTTTCATATTTATCTTGTTTTAGTTGTTAATCAAATTTTATTAAGTTGTTCCATTACCATTGCCAAGGCTTTTTCACGCCCTTGATCGGCAATTTCGAGGCCCTCGGTACCCTTGTCGAGCGTACCGGCAAATAGTGCGAGTACTCGCTGAGTTTCAGCGTATGCGTCCTCAGGGTTTGTAAATGTGTCGACGGGTTCGCGGGTCTGCCCTATGTTCAAGACCAGGCTTCCGATTACAAACAATATTGCGATTAAGGCAGCTATGCCGATTGTCGGAATAAATTTCACAAGGCGGAACCGACGTTTTGACTCTTCTTTCTGTTTTTCAGAATCAGCCCACGAATCAACAGCTGCATTAAGTCGATGTTCTAAATCAGACGGTACCTCTATCGAGTCGCCTGCATCGGCAAGTGCATCGAAAAACAATTTATCATCGGCAAACTCTGCATCTACCTCATCTCCGGCAAAACACTCGCGAAGGAGCGCCTCATCGACTGCCGATGATTTCCCCTCATAATAAAGGTCGAGGATATGTCTTATGTCGTTTTTATTATTTTCGTTCATATTTCAAGAGTGCGATATATTGTTCTTTAATCTTTTTACGGGCTCGACTCAGAAGAGTCCTGATGTTTCCGGGAGATAGCCCCGTGGCAGCTTCGATTTCTTCAAACGGCAGGTCTGCGATGTCTCTCATCCTGATTACGTCTCGCTGATTGTCGGGAAGTTGCTCTATCAATTGCGTCACGATATTGACCGAATCGCGTTGCTCAATCTGTTTGCCAATGTCAGTGTCTGACGTGATCGCAACATCTTCGACATTAACGCCCGAGCTACCATCGCTACGCTTTCGTCTCAGAAAATCGACAAACAAATTTTTTAGCGTTGTCATGCAAAATGCTGCGGGATTGTCGAGTTGACCGAGCCGGTCGCGACTGTTCCAGATTTTCAGATATGTCTCCTGGACGACATCTTCGGCATCCTCGCGATTACCCGTAAGTCGAAAGGCAACCCGATAAAGCTGTTGATGACAAGGCAGAAAAATTGTTTTGAACTCGTCAGCGTTCATTGTGTTTCGGCATTTGACTCTTGACAACACCGTCAAGGTCGCTCATATCAAACTTACCGTTTACTTCAACCAGACAGCAATCTTCTGGCCCATAGCAAATAACGAGCAGTTTGCGTATTTTATCATTTTTAGTTTGAGCAAGTATTCTCACCTTGTTACCATCTTCGGTGACATTAACAAGGTCGTCCATATTGTCTAATGTCACATTTGCCATCTGTTTTGCAAATCGTTTTTTAACATCAGCCGAGCAACTTTCAAGGTCGAGAACTCTCACCGAATCAATATTTTTTAATTCAGGTTCATTTCCGACACACATCTTGGTCAGCCACATCAAAAAAGAATTGATATTGACATATTCAGCTTTGGCCGATGTTGAAAACTCTTTAAAGCAATCATCAACTGTAATCGCATTAGCGAGCATTGTACCCGAAAGAGAGATAATTGCGGCAATAANTATTATGGCTATACGTTTCATTGTTNAANTTTTAAATCTNNTTTTNAATGTTGCTTGAAAAGCGCTTTCAATCATACTGACGCAAGCCGTCGAGATTTGTTACAAAGATAATGAAAAAATTTTTACAGGGCATAAAAAAAGCTGTTCCGAAAATCGAAACAGCCTTTTTGAATATGTTTGGTTTTATGGGATGTCAAGTATTACATCATNCCGCCCATNCCACCCATTCCNCCCATAGCGCCTGCACCGGCAGGAGCGGGGTTATCTTCTTTNTTGTCGGCGATCACACACTCGGTNGTGAGGAACATTCCGGCAATTGAAGCAGCGTTTTCAAGCGCTACACGGGTTACNTTGGCAGGGTCGATAACACCGGCAGCGAGCATATTTTCATACTCACCTGTACGNGCATTATAACCGAAGTCGGCTTTACCGTCTTTTACTCGTTGAACAACAACTGCACCTTCAACTCCGGCATTTGCNACAATCTGACGNAGAGGTTCTTCGATTGCACGGAGAACGATGTGGATACCTGTTGTTTCNTCGTCGTTGTCCCCTTTGAGGTTTTCAAGAGTTGCAACCGAACGGATGTATGCAACACCACCACCGGGAACGATACCTTCGGCGATAGCTGCGCGAGTTGCGCTAAGTGCATCATCAACACGGTCTTTCTTCTCTTTCATTTCAACTTCTGAAGGTGCACCGATATGGAGAACTGCTACACCACCGGCGAGTTTNGCAAGACGTTCCTGAAGTTTCTCACGATCGTAATCGCTGGTAGTAGCTTCGATTTGAGTTTTGATTTGAGCAACACGAGAAGCGATTGCTTCTTTAGAGCCGGCACCGTTAACAATAGTAGTATTGTCTTTATTGACAGTTACTTTTTCAGCACGACCGAGAACATCGAGGGTTGATGTTTCAAGACGCATACCTTTTTCTTCTGATACGACAGTACCNCCGGTCAAAATAGCGATATCTTCGAGCATCTCTTTGCGACGGTCACCAAATCCGGGAGCTTTAACNGCACAGATTTTGAGCGAACCACGAAGACGGTTAACCACGAGGGTTGCAAGAGCTTCCTGATCAACATCTTCAGCGACAATCAAGAGCGGACGACCCGACTGAGCCGATGCTTCAAGAATTGGGAGAAGATCTTTGAGGTTAGAGATTTTTTTGTCGTAAAGAAGAATGTAGGGAGATTCCATCTCACATTCCATCTTCTCGGCATTTGTTACGAAGTAGGGCGAAATATAGCCACGGTCAAACTGCATACCCTCAACGATATCGACGGTAGTTTCAGTACCTTTAGCCTCATCAACAGTGATGACACCCTCTTTTTTAACCTTTTTCATTGCCTCGGCAATGAGCTGACCGATTTTTTCATCGTTATTAGCCGAGATGCGGGCAACGTCTTCGATTTTCTTGAAGTCATCGCCAACTTCCTGAGCCTGAGCTTTGATATTTTCAACAACGGCAGCGACAGCTTTGTCAATACCGCGTTTGATGTCCATCGGGTTTGCACCGGCAGCAACATTTTTCAAACCAACGTTGATAATTGCCTGAGCGAGCACGGTTGCGGTAGTTGTACCGTCACCAGCATCATCACCGGTTTTTGAAGCCACTTCCTTAACGAGCTGCGCACCCATATTCTGGAACGGGTCTTCAAGTTCGATTTCACGAGCTACCGACACACCATCTTTTGTGATGTGGGGTGCACCAAATTTCTTTTCAATAATAACATTACGTCCTTTAGGACCAAGAGTTACTTTCACAGCGTCGGCAAGAGCGTCAACGCCTTTTTTAAGCTCTTCGCGAGCTTTGATATCAAATTTAATTTCTTTAGCCATAGTGGTAAGTGAAATTTAAAGTATGTTTTACTTAATAGAATGAAATTCAACCAATTATTCAATCACAGCGAGAATATCGCTCTGACGCATAATCAGATATTTTTCGCCATCGAGTTCGATTTCGGTTCCGGCATATTTTCCATAAAGAACAGTGTCGCCTTTTTTGACAACCATTTCTTCATCTTTAGTGCCGTTACCGGCAGCTACAATTGTGCCACGAAGGGGTTTTTCTTTAGCTGAATCGGGAATAATGATACCCGACATTGTTACTTCTTCGGCAGGAGCCGGGCTGATCAAAACACGATCGGCAAGCGGTTTAATATTCATAGCGGTTTATTTTTAAAGTTAAATTTTTTTCTTTACAACATAACATAGCAAGTATCGTGCCAAAATCGTCAGTCATGTCATACGACTGCCAAATTGGCAAACTTCACCTATCAAACGCATCGTAATGTCATATTGTTCATTGAAATTACGACACNACACTGCCGTACTACTTCAATCTCTTAATAGTCAGTCTCTATCGAGTGTTTTTCCTTGGTAAATTTCTCTCGTTCCTTGTTTTTAGGAGAATTTGTACTCACTCGGGTGCCGAACTTAGCTTCTAAGACCGCCATACGGTTGTTTTCAAAATATTCTTGATTTGACAAGGCTTTTTTGCGATCGATTTTTTCATATTCATTTGTCGAATATACCGGCGGGACAGGCTCTTTGGTTTGCCCGACATCAGTAGCACTAAAACCAAATTGTCCACTTTCAGCCTTCAAAATCAATCCGGGTAANCCGAAAAGTTTCCATGGACCATCACNNACCGGAATTTCAGGTGTAAACCACGCCGTCCATTCGCGTCCATGCACCATTGCCGTCGCCATCATACACTCATAGTCTAAAATTGTTGTAGTTGAGTCTCCGATTGTCCACTCGATTGTCAAAGGCTCTCTATAAAAGCCCATCTCTTCCATCCATTTNTTATATTCGNTCAACTCATTGTTTATCAGATTCTTTTCAATATATTGATATGCGGCTTTTCGTGGTACATTACCCTTTCTCATATCAATGGTTATGCTTCCATCAGCACCCTTAGTCACCCATGCCGCCATTTGCATCTCCCTCAACGCCTTTTTTCCTTCAGGCGTCGATGTCATCGAATCGACCAAAAGGCTCGTTTCGTTGAAGTACAACGACTTCTCGCCATTAGATATAAGCGTCATAATTTCTTGTCTTGACTTGNTATCGCTATTGACCGAGGGANNGTANNCNTCATANTTNACTNTTACTTTTTCTTCGGCATGGCTCGATAAGACACTGACGGTCAACAAAACAGAAAGCAGATAATTCAATTTCATAACNTAACAATTTAAAGATTTTTATTTTCTCAACAANATTGTGAACATCAGTTCGCGACCTCTCAATCGACGNTGCGACTCNTATGAGCTCAATTCGTTATAGGTTATATAGTTGTAACTTTTTCGATTTAAAATGTTGGTCAACGAAGCCGACAACTCCAATCGCTTGGTCAGTTTATAGATGACTTTTGTATCTATCATCAGCATATTTTTATAGGAATCGGCTGTCAACTCGTTGCGATAATGCTCACCCGAGATGTGCCACTGCCATCCCGNTGCNGGCATGATGTTNANCAANANTTCGTTCTTCATATTTCCGAGCCACGATTCTTTNATCTTGTTCAAAGCCAATTGGCTTTCCGAGTAANTGATTGAATAATCAACAGCAAGCCAACCTATCGGCGAAAAACCGAGCTTACCACCTATGCTCCACGAATTTGAAACGTTATCAACCGGATTATTTTCAGAATATATGCATGACTGACTGCGCATATACGACCCGTTGACGCTGACTGTTCCATTGATAAAGTCAAGCGTTTTGGCAATTCGACCNTTTGCCATCAGGTTNTTGCTTGACGCCGAGCCGTCTTTATANCTGTATGATACAAAATCGCCAAACANCTGTTGNGACATNGTGTAGGGTTGCTTGCCCCAGCCCTTGACNACCATTGCATCGCCAAACCAGCCACGTCGCGTCTGCTTATATCTTACAGTCGCCGAAACGCTTTGAGAACTCTTGTTATAAAAGTTGTCAACGCCTTGNCTGAACGACCTGTAGCCGGTCATGACATATCCGGGCTGTATCAANTCAAGACTCATNGGAGAACGTCCGACCGANCCNCGNCCGTTTATCGTCCACATATTGTTGGGACGCCACGAAAANGACAANGACGGCGACACATAACCTTCNGANCTNTTGGCGAGAGCCTTGTCAAAAGTATATGCAACGTAGCTNAACGGAACATTCANCGTAAAGTTGATACGTCTCAGATTATATTCAAACTTTGGAGTGACGTATGCCTTGAAATAATTGGTNTTGACCACATTGANAAAATCATCGGTCGCAACGTCATCAGGCANNCCNGNCAAATCNCCNCCNANCGATGAATCCATNGACCTGACATATCCTTTGAATCCNCCGTTCAGGCTAATCATAATACCCTTGAATGCAAATGCATATTCCACACTCTCGTCAGTTACAAATGCGTGTTGTCCGACATGCTGTGTCATATTTCGACCCGACATATCAACCGTCAGTGTCTGAGGCAANGATTCCCACTCGTTCACGCTTTCAAATGTGACAAGATGGGAGCGACCGCCGGCANGGTTAAATCGCTTTATCATCTTGAAGTTATTGNTNACATAATAATCGGGGAACGATGCCGACTGATTGTTGGGCAGAGAACCGTCAACNGTCAAATAACGGTCTTCCCAATCAATATTTGTTTTCAACGTATTGTTGATAAAAGCNGTCTTTTGATTGAGTTCATATATCACTTTTGCNCCCAGCGAGTGNGTACGGCTCCACCCGTCGCGGTTTTCAGNTATNACACGATCGCCATTNTCGAGNAAATANGTTGTNGNGCTTTGAGCNTCNGCTGTCACTCGATTGAATGTATAGTCAATCTGNGCNTTTACCTCGCCACCTTTTAACTTCCACAAACTGTTTGAAGAAACAAGTGCCGATTGATTAAACANCGTTCGGGTGCTTTTCAATCCGGGTGCCGACGGCAGTCCNACATTNATATANTTGCTCAGATTGGTTTTACGACCNTCNGANAAAAAGTCATTGACGTTGGTTGATATATTTTTACCGATGTCGTTGGTCATCAGAGTCGTGATATTTTGGAACGACGGCATAACAGCCATTGCAAAAACATCGCCGGTCCAGAGTCCGCGCGACGGNTCCCACATATATCCGCCACCGGCACTACCGTGAACATTCCACGTAGCCTTAGCCTTATTTTTNAACTTCAGGTTTATTGCAGCTTTGTCTGAGAANGAGATTCCGGCAAGCACCTGCATCGGCTGGTGATTTTCCATCACCTCGACCGCTCCGACATCTTCATGATTGATTCCGTTGGTAGCCAGTCCATATCGTCCGCCCAAAAGGTCAGAACCCTCGATATAGAACTTGTTGATNGCCTCTCCCTGATATTTTATCTGACCCGAAGTCGATACATCAATTCCCGGCATACGATTCAACACATCGCCTATCGAGCGGTCTTGTTTCTGAGCAAAAGACCCGACGTTATAGGTTATNGTGTCGCCNTGTTCACGAATACGNTCNGCNTTGACCGTGACCTCNTTNAGNAANGCCGACCCGGGNNNCATGTAAANAGTNACNGGCAATGNCACACTGTCAAGAGGTAAAGATTGGCGCGCAAAACTCATCATCGTCACCTCAAGTCGGCAACCCTCAGTCGTCACGACGTCAATCGAAAATGATCCGTCGCCTTGCGATGTAGCAAACTTCTTTATCTTACCATCACTCCCCTTAACCATCACCGACGCACCGGCAAGCGGTTCGGCTGCTTCCTTGTCGATGACAGTCCCCGTAACTTTTACCTGACCGTTAACNACAGCCACGNCTAAAAAACAGAGCAAGTATGTGATAATAAGTCTCATAACAATCGCAAATATAATGATTAAATTTAAATATCAAACTATAATCAGCCAAAAAGATGACCAATTATCGCTTTTTCCCTAAATCATGAGGGTAGTCGGTTTCCTCCTTGTCATAGTTGGGTTTTACATCCTTCTTGGGTTCAACCGGCAAGTTGGTATATGCCGCCTTTATTTCGCTCGCAATATCTTTGTGTTNATATCTCCACCACTCATTAAAATATTTATCACGAGTCACTTTTATNATTCCACGGCGATCGCGATAGGTAAACAATCCGACCTCAGCCTCNGGGTTTTGAAATATGCCGTTTGCTANAAACGAATAATCGCTGTTTGTGTCGTGGGCTTCGAGTATCAAACCGGGCAAACCGCAAAGTTTCCACGGACCTTCTNCCAANGGTATTTCNGGNNTNAACCATGCNGTCCAATGCCTGCCGCGATAGTCGGTCTCGGCNTTGAAACACTCATAANCCAAAATCTCTTTTGTTTCATNACCAATAGTCCATTCAGGTTTTTCCCAGTCTTCTTCATACCGCCANTCTTCCATNTCAAAATATGCCTGNTCNGTAACCTTNCCTTCAGGATAATTCTTATAAATAAAAACCCAGTNACGACCCGAGCGTTCAAGTGTATGTTGTCCTTTTCTATCCTGCAAGAATGCTGCATGTTCAAGCTGCCAATACAGAGTGGGATTGACTACGACCAACGAATCTCTCATNAAATACTTNACACTGCAAAACACCGACTTAGTCGGNCCAATCCTCAACATAGTTTCTTCATCAAAAAACCTGTCATCGCGNCGTGTCGTGTCGGTCACNTGATGCCTTATGTAACGAACCTCCAAAACCGTCGGCTCNGCATCTTTTACATAATCNCCGGCAGTCATCGNCATNNCCGACATCATTCCGGATGCAATCACNATNAGTGTCTTAATTTTGNTTCTTACTTTCTTCATACANCAACTATATTTTTAGTTNNNCANCGCAAATNTNNAACTAANANTTTAGTNCTGCAAGAAAAANCAAGAAAATNTGACCTTATTTCCCTATTTGTTNTNTANGANTGATACAGTCGGGGTATTCGTTTTCATAATGCGACACCAAAATCAATGTCGAGCCATTTCNCTCAACCAGACCATTAATTATATTAATAACCAACTCTTTATGTTCGCCATCAAGNCCNTGCAACGGTTCATCAAGGACCAACAGCTCCGGCTGTTTGACAAGTGCNCTTGCAAGCATTACCATACGCTGTTCGCCTGACGACAGTTCTGAAAATTTTCGTTCTGAAAGATGGCTGATNACCANAACATTCATCCAGTTGTCAACCACCTCCCGTTCTTCGGGAGTAGATGGCTTGTATCTGTTTAATGAATTACGCATCCCCTGAACGATTATTTCTCTAACGGTATCGTTTGACTTGAAATATAATTGCATCTCGGGGCATACATAGCCAATTGCATCTTTTATTTCCCAGATGCTTTCGCCCGACCCGCGTTTGCGNTCAAACAAAACAATNTCATTAGCATATCCCTGTGGATTGTCGGCACAAATCATGCTAAGCAACAACGATTTACCCGANCCGTTCGGACCTTTCAACGCCCAACACTCCCCTCGACGGACAGTCCAGTTAAAATTCTCGAATATCTTTTTGTCNCCATATCGGGCATGCCCGTCTTTTATAGAAAAAATNATGTCNCAATCTTTATGATTAGATGCCGTAGTTTTAACCGGGAAAACGGGTTTAGCCTGANTGTCTCGNTTTTCGNTATTACTCAAAAAAGACGAAACATCTTTCCCGATTATAGGATAGCTAATTTTGCAGTTGTCCATTGCAATGATCGAATCGACATAATCAGGAACATCNGCCTTGTCACATAAAAGAAACACCACCGAAATTNCGTTATNACGCAACGACTTCATAGCNTCATCAAAATCATTACGCGACGCCGCATCAAGTCCGATATATGGATTGTCAAGAATCAAAAGATCAGGGTTGTCACACAATATATTGATGATAAGAAGTTTTCTCAACTCACCACTTGACAGATAGTTAATTTTCTTACTCTCCACNTTCTTCAATCTGAAGATTTCNGAATATTTATGCCATATTGGTGATTGNACCTTTTTCTCAAAAATCTCACCGACAGTTGGAACATCGTCGTTGGCAGTAGCCTCCATTCGCTGNTTGTAATACTGCACATCCATTCCGGTAAAAGANTGGATATCNGTGAATGTNAGCATTTTTATATTTGATATCTTGTCGCTAAAGCTCAATCGGTTNCCGAAGGCATATCGTCCCCTGGCAATAATATTGCCCAAAGTCGATTTGCCACTGCCGTTTTTTCCGACAATCACCGTTACGCCCGGCAATAGCCCGCCACGGGTTGAATTGTCAAGCTCAACCTTTCCATAACCCAACCGATNGCTATCAAACGATATTATAAAGTCATTCCTTTTAATCATTAAAGTATAAATATTTATCAACCATTGAAGCTGCCAATCAATCCTGACCTAAACGTGAGGATATATGGCGACGATATAATTTATGGTTGGTTTTAGACAACAGACTATCGACATGAGCCCTCCGTTGAGAGTTGGAGACCTCTTNGTCGTTAAAATCNCCATCNTCTTTTATGAATATGTTACCGCTACCTGTCACCGGAAGATATTCGTCCCAATAAACCGGGACTTTGTGCATTCGTCCATCACCGCCCCATTTAGAAACATAGGTCAAACGTTTCTCCGACCGATAACCGTAGGCATAAACACTAATTGCCGTTTCATCGTCTGTCACATATTCTCGTTTGGTTTTTAAAATGCAGTCGGTCACGCAATCGGGATGCATAAAATTTTGAATACCCCAGAAGTTGGCAAGCGCTTCATGCTCCCAATAAGTGCTCTCACGTTTGAAATCACGGCCATAAATATCTTCGTATGACCTTATTTGCTGATACATCGGCACACACAACAACGGTGCAAAAGCAAAATATATCGACCGGAAATGAGCCGCATTGATTTTATAAAAATCTTCAGCCGCTTTATCATAGTCAAACCTTTNATACTGATTGGGATTCATGTCGAGATTCATTCCCTGCATGTGTTCTGAGATGATAATGTTTATCATCTGATTTTTTTCAAAGCTGAAATCGTCTCCAAATCCCACCTCTCTGTCTTTCAAAATGCTCATCATATTATTTTGAGCCAAAGGNGTGAATAAGAGCGCAAACTGCTGATTGTTATTGCGATTGCTTGTNTCAAATGCNACCTCAAAGTCNTCATTGGTCAGCATCGCAAAATCATTATCCTTCAAATTTCTCGCCTTCTTACGCAACTCNCGCTTTTTNAATTTATGGGACAANGAACCTTCTTTTGAGGCAATTCCGCTTTGCTGTCTTGTAAAAACCAAATCGGGCGCAGCNGTATTACCATAAATTAATCGTGTCTTTTGAAAATAATATGGATATGGAGCTGTTACAGTCGCNTGCAATACTTCAGAACGATGAACCGTATGAAGTTTTCCATCACTGCCNCGTTGTGTNACAGTCCAAGAAATAGTTTTTGTTCCATGATAGGTCTTTGTTCCCCACTCCATTTTTTTNGTACGACACAACACAAACGGGTTGCCGTTTATCAAACCCGAATGGGAATACAAAACCGATCGGCTTTCGTTAAAAGATTCATCCCAATTATAAACCTGCTTCAAATCAGCAAGACGCTGTGTTGTAAAAAAGGGGTCAAACTCAAGCTTTGGNATTGTACGGCTCATCATACGCGCAAATATATCCCAATCATACAACCGGTTTAGCGGTTCCATTTGTTCCCATGCCTTTTTTATCAGCCCNTCACACACCGTTTCTAAATTTGCCTTTTCNGCCTTCAGGCTCTTCAGCTTGGGGTGAATCTTNGCCAACAACAGGCAAAGTAGAATTATNGCGNCNCCAACACAAGCTATTGCAATCGGAATATCAACGTTATTATAAAAACACAAAGCAGCATATCCTGCACCGCCGGCAAATAAAATCCACATAACGATACAGAGAAATTTCCAACGTCCGATTCTTTTCTTTAAATCNGCAATTGAATCTTGAGTTTTATAAATCTCGGNACAAGTTGCTCTGTTAGCATCCACATCGACATTAGCCTCGGCNGCTAACTCGTCAAAAGTTGATTGAGCAACTTCCTTGAATCGTTCTTTGAAGACATTGACATATTCATCGAGCGGATCGTAAATGTCATTATCCATAGGATACAGTCTTACGATTTAGAAAAATTTNGAACGAGCCATTTCGCGGGTTTCGTTTGATGCTGTAAACGGAATACGGGTGGTATATCCCTGTTGAGCGGCCACAATCATTTTNGTGGGCCAAGANAAAATNTCNGTATTCCATTGTGTCACGCGGCTGTTATAGACTGTGCGAGCCGCTGTGATTTCTCTTTGGAGATAGTTGTTTTGCTGCATAGCATCGGCGATAGCATTATGAGCCTTGAGTTCGGGATANGCNTCTACNTGAGGNAACAGACGNCCAAATGCNCGATCAACCTGCGCGCTGACTTCATTGCGATTTTCTGAATTTATACTGCCACCGCTACGAAGAGCTGCAACTGCAGTCATGACATTNGTGTCAAGTTCAACGGCACGATTGACAAGACCGACAAC
Source organism: Bacteroides sp. (assembly GCA_014802535.1). GTDB lineage: Bacteria > Bacteroidota > Bacteroidia > Bacteroidales > Muribaculaceae > CAJUPY01. The sequence goes on from JAAVCC010000010.1 coordinate 13,051, forward strand.
ATTTTGAAGGATTTGCACACGNTGTTCCAGATAGTTGTCNATATTTGAAGCCTCAGCCTGAATACGCTGTTCGAGCTGCTGAAAGTAATTGCGTGCCGAAATCTTCATAAAAATGAATATAACGCCGGGCAAAATACCAACCAGACATCCTGCTATCAATACAATTCCACGATCTGGTATTGNCGCCCCCATTACAGCAACATATATCAATACCAACAATGGAATTGTAACCCAAAGTGCAATTTGAAAAAGCGTGGAGCCAAAACCCACTTTAACCGGTATTTGGCGGTTAATCACNCTAACATCTTGACCGTTATCGTTTACAGGTCCGTTGATTTCATCTAATAAATTTGCCATAATGTGATTTTTATGTGTTTGTCATTTAATACGCAAAATTAAATTATACTTTTCAATTAATCATTCTTAAAAAGTTAAACTGTATTAAATAAAAAGAAAGAGAAAGCACCATATAGCCGTCAGGCTACCGTGATGCTTTCTCGCTTCCACGTCTAATCACAGATTTTCGTTATACACTAAATCTCTTTCAAATATTAATTGTGTTTATAGATAAATCATTATCCTACGTTTTGAAAACGCTCGTCNCTTTTTGTTTCGATGTGTTCTCTGATTTTATCAACAAGAACTGATTCCTGCTGCACACCTGATACTCGCCAAACCGGTTCGCCATTCTTAAAAAGAATCATTGTCGGAACCGACATAATGCGGTAGCGTTCAGCAATTTCGCGATTACGATCAATATCAATTTTGAGGATTGTACCTTCATCGCCGACTTTTTCTTTTACCTGATCAAGAATCGGGGCTTGCATTTTACATGGACCACACCATGTTGCATAAAAATCGACTAATGTAGGCTTGTTGCTTTTGATGATTTCGTTAAAGTCGTTCATAACTTAACTCCTTATCTTTATAAATTGTTACACTTTACTTAATTATCACTCACCACGACTCTCTGTCGTGATTTAATCATAAAACATTTATTCGNNANCAATAGTTTACAACANCACTCCCCTTTAACGTTTTTTGAGTAACCTGCGACCTGCCNACACGGGACATGACAGACTCTTATCGNCTGTNACTATTTGATNACAAATCGCATAGTTGCAGANTCAAAAGACAAGTCGTNGGTATCAAAATAAGAATTTATAACGCCCGATTTTGCCAACTGTTCAGGCGAACCTGTGGTTACACCGCCGTCACGGTCNAGCAGCCAAATCGAATCGGCAATTTGAAGTGCGACTTCGAGATCGTGGGTCGATAAAAAAATGATTTTACCTTCTTCTCGCGCAAGCTTTCTGAGAATAATCATAATCTCAACCTTGCCGGGATAATCGAGAAAAGCGGTCGGCTCATCAAGCAGAATAATCGGCGTTTCCTGAGCGAGTGCTTTTGCAATCATCACNTTTTGACGTTCGCCATCACTGAGTGTGGCAACNCTGCGGTCGGCAAGATTTGACGCACCGACCATAGCAAGCGACTTTTCAACTACCTGCCGGTCATCTTCNCGGAGCCGTCCCCAAAAATTTGTATANGGACTGCGACCAAGAGCGACAAGCTCGGTTGCCGTGAGGTTTTCGCCGTTAATTTTTTCAGTCAGAACCACCCCGATCAATCTCGACTTTTCAACATCAGACATCTCGTCGATACGCTCACCATCAACAAAAATATCGCCGCCGACCGGTGGTTGAAATGCCGACAACGTACGNAGCAACGTTGATTTACCNGACCCGTTGCGACCAAGCAAACATGTCAGCATCCCGCTTTTCAACGTTGCATCAAACGGATTGGTGATNGTTATNTTGCTTCCATCGCGGCGGATGTAGCCTGTTGCGAGCCGNGAAACNGATATCGACGAATTCATCGAGNTGAATATCAAAAGCTGTAAAGAATTCCCGCTGCTACCATCGCTGTACCNAAATGACGGACAAANGTATAGCGGCCATTAACAAACAGACGTAAATGTCCGGANCACTTCACACCGACACCACCGCCAAGGTTAAGTCCGAAATTATTTTCACGAGTCGAGACATCATCACTGAAATCACGCTCAAATTTTGTGCTTTTATTATTCCANGATGAATAATTCACACCAAAAATCGGATAAATTTCAATAGGCACATTTTTTAGTCCAAACGGCACCTGCCCATCAATATTAATNGAAAAGCCATCGGTATTNTTATTTNTGAAAACATACTGAACGTTTGGNGCCAATCTAAAGTATCTATTAAAGCGATATGAAAATGCAATACCGGTTAATGCCGATTTATTATGGGAATTATAACCCACCTCGATACCGATAGTTTTTTCTTTGGGAACATAGGTTTGTGAATTCGCTTGTGAAAACGAAAGCAGAGCGACGATTGTAAGCATTAAAATACGCGTGATGGGACGTAGCGACATGGTAATTACGGTTATATTTGAATTATTAAGTGTGCAAAGTTAAAACTTTACCTTAGTTATAACAAAAAAAAGAAGAAAAATGATTAACTTCGCAGTGAAAAAAAACGAGTAAGCCGAAATTGAACGTTTAATGAAGTGGTTTTACCNCATTTTTCGCGCGATTTGTGTCACCCTGATTGCACTTGCAGTTGCGGTGCCTCTCGTTACATATATACTCTTGACTTTACCGTCGGTTCAAGGGTCGATGTGTTCACGAGCCGAATACGAGCTTTCAAATCTGCTCGATACAGAGGTGAGAATCAAATCGTTATCAATCGCACCGTTTAATCGNGTATCGCTTCGTGATGTTATCGTTTTTGATCAAAACAGCGATACAATTTTAAAGGTTAACACTATTCTTGCCGGAGTCAGACTGTCAAGCCTGTTTGGCAGCGATAAGATTATTGTGGATTACGGAGCATTGATCGGACCACAAATCAGACTTAACCGTGAAAATCCACAATCGCCACTCAACATCGACCCGATCATCAAGGCTGTCTCACCCAAAGAACGNGAAAAACGCGAATCAAATTTCAATCTTGCCATCAATACNGTTGTAATTCGTCGTGCATCTGTGAGNTATGACATAAAATCGATTGAAGATACACCCGGCAGATTCAATCCCGCACACATCTGCATTTCTGATCTCAACGCTGACATTTCGTTGCCTCACATGGCAAATAACGATTTTGCAATCGATATAAACCGCATTGCTTTCAACAGCCAGAACGAATTTACAGTAAACGATTTTCACGGCAGNTTCGTAATCTCTGACAAACTTTTGTCAATCAGCGACATGGCAATCAACATGCCGAACTCACGACTGGTGTTTGACAATATGTCGCTTGAATTCAAGGGATGGAACGATATTCTTCCNTCGCTTGACCGTAACAATCTTCCCATAAGCATTGCCGATGGCAGCTATATAAATCCGGTTGACTTCGCATTGTTTGCTCCTCAATTGAAAAATCTTGACGCCCGAGTTGACATCGAGATAAAAGCCCGGGGATCTCTAAACGANATGAAAATCGGACAGGTCAACATCGACGTTCCGGGCAGACATATCGGAGCCCGGCTTGGCGGNAAAGCCGGNAACTTCCANAATCCCGATTCATTGACATTCAATCTNACNACTTGCCAAATTTTAGGAAACGGTACTGACATTGCAAAATTGATCGCCCGATTTACCGAACTNTCGCCCGACGCCGTCAAATATTTGTCAAACCTCGGCAACTTCTCCCTGAACTCTCACATTAACGGCTCTGTTCAAAATGCAAAAATAACCTCAAAACTAAATTCTCAAATCGGTACGATTGATTTCAACGGNAACTATAGAGCTGCATCACTCACCCGNCCGGTTCTCGCAACAGGTGANATCGAGACGCATCGATTTGACCTCTCAAAAATCCTTCCACAAAGCGGNCTCGGACGCATATCTGCAAAAGTCAAAGGTGATTATGATTTCAGAAAATATGGAGGTAACGCAAAAGCCNACGCCAAAATAAAGACNCTTGAATTTAAAGGAGTCCGACATTCCGATCTAACGGCATACGCCACCTTGCAAAACCGGTTGGTCGATTTCAACATAGCTATTGCCGACTCGCTTGCCAATTTTGACATTATTGGTCATCTTAACATTGACCAACGCAACCCGTCTGGAAATTTGGCTGTCAATGTGGGCTATCTTGATTTGAACGGCATGAAATTGCTCAAAGATTACAAAGGATATGAGTTGAGCGGACGTTTGACCGGTGCATTCGACGGCTTCGACCCCGATACAGCTCACGTTGACCTGAAAATTAACAATCTTAACTTTAAAGCCGTTGATCAGCCATCGCTCACCATGAAACAATTGACATTCAAGGCCGACGGCGGTGAAGCTCCAACATCAATGAGATTGCGAAGCGATTTTGTTGACGCCAATCTTGACGGCAGCTACTCATTCAAACAAATTGTGCCCGAATTTAAAGACATCGCATCCCTGATTTTTCCTATTTTGTTTAAAGACACTAACGAAGACCTCGATTCCAAAACAAAGCCTAATGCTACCGTTGAGAAAAAACACATAAAAAATGGGGTAAACGATTTTGTTCTTGATATATCGGTTAAATATAATGAAAACCTTAACCATTTTCTCAAACTGCCGGTCAACGTCATTTATCCGGTGAAAGTACATACACGTTTTGACAGTAAGACACGACTTCTTGCAGGCTATCTCGATGCGCCATATCTACAACAAAACAACAAGCTGATTGAAGATACACGTCTTTCGTTTGGTGTTGATCCCGATTTGAAAATATTTGATGCGTCATTAACTACCAAAGTCCCGACTGCCGACGGACTGATGACGCTCAAACTTGATTGTGACGCCGCCGATAACCGACTCGACACTTACTTGAAATGGAAAATAAATCGTCAGCGCGGTTATAACGGAAAAATCGACCTGTCAACACTCATCTCTGACAGTGAAGATGACCAACTAATGGCTGACATTACCATCAATCCGAGCACAATTGTGTTCAACGACACAGTCTGGACAATCAATCAAGCCGAAATCAAAGCTCAAAAAAAGAGAGTTGAAGTTGACAATATCGACATACGTCGTGAAAATCAGTTTGTTGTAATCAACGGTGTTGCTTCTGACAACCCCGATGATGTTCTGGAACTTGATCTGCTCGATGTCAATCTCGACTATATTTTTGAATCGCTTGGCATTGACAAGGCTATGCTTGGCGGCGATGCAACAGGATCGTTCTTTGCTTCAAACCTGTTTACTCCCGAACCGGTAATTACCACTCCCGGACTCGACGTCAAGAACATCAGTTACAATAAAGTTGTGTTTGGCGACGCATTGGTCAAGAGTTCTTTTGATACTGAAACACGCGGCATTACGCTTGATGCGGTCATCTCTCAACCCGATGGTCAAAAATCAATCATCAACGGTGCGATTTATCCGTTTACCGAATCGCTTGACCTGCATTTCAACTGCAATGATGTGCCGGTCGGATTTCTCAAGCCATATATGTCGGCGTTCACAAGCGATGTCAGCGGATATGCTTCGGGCTATGCTCATCTTTTCGGTACATTCAAATATATCGATCTTGAAGGCGATGTTTTTGCCCGTGATCTGAAATTGAAGCTCGATTTCACCAATACCGTTTATTCATGCACCGACTCGGTTAAAATGACGCCGGGACGAATTGACATCAAAGACATCACACTATACGACATATATGGAAACACCGCCAAGCTAAACGGTGTTGTGACCCACAAATTTTTCAAGGAACCGGCATTTGACTTCCGCGTGACAGATGCACGAGAATTCCTGTCTTACGATGTGAATTCGACAATCAACCCCGATTGGTATGGTCATATATTTACCAACGGGTCAGCTCAAGTTTCGGGAGAACCGGGTATTGTTGACATTAAAATCGACATGACAACCGCCGATAACTCGACATTCACGTTTGTACTTTCTGACGCTGCCGAAGCAAGCGAATATTCATTTGTCACCCTGCGTGACCGACGCAAGATAGCTTATAACGACTCGATTGAGGCAGCCGACCCGACACCCAAAATTGTAAAAGAACTCAGAAAACGTATCAACAGGTCGGAAGAAGGCGAACCATCGGTCTATAATATGGAATTTTTGATTGGCGTCACACCTGCCGCTACCATCTATCTTGTCATGGACCCTGTTGGAGGTGACCGAATAAGAGCCAATGGCTCGGGTAACTTGAGAATGACCTACGGGTCGGCAAACGAAGACCTCAGAATGTATGGCAAATACACCCTTGACCGAGGCAGCTACAATTTCACACTTCAGGATATTATCATCAAAGACTTCACCATCAAACCCGGAAGTTCAATTGCCTTTAACGGAGACCCGTTTGCAGCTCAACTCGACATCAGCGCGACCTACTCGGTCAATGCCAACCTCAGCGATCTTGACGAATCGTTCCTGCAAGATAAAGATTTGAACCGCACAAATGTGCCTGTTCATGCGCTCATGCATGTCACCGGCGACATCCATGAACCAGATATCAACTTTGACCTCGAATTCCCGACGTTGACAAGCGACATCTATCGCAAGGTGAGAAGTATCGTTTCGACCGACGACATGATGAACCGCCAGATCATCTACCTGTTGGCTCTGAACCGATTCTATACACCTGACTATATGAGTTCAACCACCAAGGGTAATGAACTGGTATCGGTCGCATCCTCAACTATATCTTCACAGTTGAGCAGTATTCTCGGACAGCTCAGCGACAACTGGAGCATCGCGCCAAACATACGAAGTGACCGCGGTGACTTTTCTGATGTTGAATTTGACCTTGCCTTGTCAAGCAATCTGCTGAACAATCGACTATTGTTTAACGGAAACTTTGGTTATCGCGATAAGACATTGAACACAAACCAGTTTGTCGGCGACTTTGACCTCGAATATCTGCTCAACAAATCGGGGTCATTAAGACTCAAAGCCTACAACCGATATAACGACCAGAACTATTATGTCAAAACCGCTACCACTACCCAGGGAATCGGCGTAATGGTCAAAAAAGACTTTGACAACCTGTCATCATTCATCAAACCTGTGTTCAATTTCTTCAAACGCAAGAAAAAAGATAACGATAAAGAAAAAGAAGCTGTCGAGCAATCCCAACCTACTGAAATAATTCAAGAAGAGGTTGTTGTCGATGACTTTATCACGATAAAAGACAAGAACGACGAAAAATAAACATTCAAATATAACTCAACAATGGAGATAATCAACTCAATCAATGACTTTTTAAGTACCTACATTCTTGTAGCCCTGCTGTTAGGTGCCGGAATTTATTTCACAATCCGCCTAAAGGGCATGCAGTTTACCATGATTGGCGAAATGTTTCGTCTGCTCGTTAATTCAGGACACAAGCATGACGATGCAGCCGACCTTAACAAACCTACCGAAAAACGCATCAGCTCGTTTCAGGCTTTTGTTGTGTCGCTCGCCGCTCGCGTCGGAACCGGAAATATTGCCGGCGTAGCCATAGCCATCGTTTTGGGTGGTCCCGGAGCAATTTTCTGGATGTGGGTCGTGGCACTTTTAGGGTCAGCCAACGCATTTGTTGAGTCAACGCTCGCCCAACTCTTTAAAGTCAGAGGCGATCACAGCTACATCGGCGGTCCTGCCTATTACATAATGAAAGGTATAGGCAAACGCTGGTATGCCAACTTGTTTGCCATTCTCATCACGATTACATTCAGCCTTGCCTTCAGCTCGGTGCAAAGTAACACAATGGCTATTGCCCTTAAATCATCATTTGGTGTTGACCCCGTGATTTTTGGTGCGATATGCTCATTATTGACGCTTCTTATTATCTGCGGAGGTATTCAACGTATTGCTAAATTTAATGAGATTATTGTGCCGATCATGGCTCTGATGTATATCGGGCTGGCAATATATGTTGTCATCACACGCATCACAATGTTCCCTCACGTAATGGCGTTGATCTTTGAAAACGCATTTGGATTTAATCAGGCTCTTGGTGGCACACTCGGTATGGCGGTCATTCAAGGCGTGAAACGAGGACTGTTCAGCAATGAAGCCGGTGAGGGTTCAACTCCTAACGCTGCGGCAACTGCGGCGGTAAGCCATCCTGTTAAACAGGGTCTCATCCAAACACTCGGTGTGTTTACCGATACACTTTTTGTATGTTCGGCAACTGCATTCATAATTCTTTGTAGCGGAGTTTTTGACAGCGGATTGACCGGAATCGAACTAACCCAACGCGCTCTTGAAAACGAGGTCGGTAGCGCTGCCGTGATTTTCGTTGCACTCGCCGTGATTATGTTTGCCTTCTCTTCAATCCTTGCCAACTATTTCTTTGGCGAAGCAAACCTGCGTTTTATCAATCCGAGCGTAAAAATACGCAATCTACTCCGTGTTTGCGTAGCAGCCGTTGTGATGATTGGAGCAATCGTTTCACTCGATGTTGTATGGGCAATCGCCGACATAACAATGGCGTTGATGGCACTCTGCAACATCATCGCCATCATCATTCTCGGACGCTACTCATTCCTATGCCTTAAAGACTATCGCCGTCAGCTCAAAGAGGGTAAAGACCCTGTTTATCGCAAGTCTGTAATCCCCGAGATTGCCGACAAAACCGAGTGCTGGCCCGACTAATTTCTACATTTTAAACATTCCTTTTTCCCATGAATAAGACTCCCCGACTTGCTATTGTCGTTCCCTGTTATAACGAAGAGAAAGCATTGCCGATTACGGCTGATGCGTTGCTTAATTTACTTGACCGCCTGACCAACGATGCTTTGGTTAGCGGTGACAGCTATATATTGTGTGTCAACGATGGCAGCCGCGATTTGACATGGGAGACTATCGAGCAATTACACTCAAAAGACAACCGTTTGAAAGGCATTTCGCTTGCCCATAACCGCGGACATCAAAACGCATTGCTCGCCGGACTGATGACTGTTAAAGACCGATGTGACATAGCAGTATCGATCGACGCCGACCTTCAGGACGACCCCGAGGCAATTATCGAAATGGTGAAAAAATATCGTGACGATGATGCCGAGATTGTTTTCGGTGTCAGGTCGTCACGCGAATCTGACACATGGTTTAAGCGTGTAACTGCCCACGGGTTCTACTCTTTTCAAAACAGCATGGGACTCGAGACCGTCTATGATCATGCCGACTATCGTTTGATGAGCAACCGAGCGCTGAATTTGTTGTCGGAATATGGCGAACAGAACCTGTTTTTGAGGGGTATAATTCCGTTAATCGGGTTGAAAACTGCAATCGTGACATACGCTCGTAATCCGCGTGTTGCAGGCGAATCAAAATATCCGCTCTCAAAGATGTTGAGCTTCTCGATCGACGGCATAACATCGTTCTCGGCTCGTCCGATGAGATGGATATTCCTTACCGGGGCATCGTTGTTGTTAATCGACATCATTGTAGCCCTTTATGTTTTGGGGTCATATTGTTTTGGTTCAAGTGTTGCACCGGGATGGACTTCGCTGATGCTTTCAATATGGTTTCTCGGCAGCCTCATCCTCATCGCCATCGGCATCGTCGGCGAATACATCGGTAAAATCTTCATCGAAGTAAAACACCGTCCACGCTACGCCATAGAAAAATCGTTGCTCGAGTAATTTTTGACAGGAGAACAGTAGAACGAGCAGTCAACAGAGTTGACGATGTATAGTTAACCGATTGCGATCGAGGAGCTTGTTCCGAATGAGCTGTCGAATAAACGAGTAATAAAGACTTTTGAGTTGTATGAAGTCCCAACTCAACCTTTTTTACTGTCCTTTTATAAAAGAAATAGCCATCAAGTAATGAACGCCGCAAGACTGTCAAAACTCAATAGCTATTTAATACGAGCAAGAAGGGACTCGAACCCTCGATATGTGGCACGAAAATCGTGATACCTCGCTACCATACCTGCGACCATCAGTACTCGTATGATTTTGCAAAGATAATAAATTTTTCCGAATAATACACTACCAAACTAACCTACCACATTCACCGGATCTCCGTCAAGGTAGTGTTGGAGGTTTGAGATGACCGTTTCGAGCAGACGGGTGCGGGCGGCGGTTGATTGCCATGCGATGTGTGGCGTTATCTCGCAGTATTTGTTTGTGAGCAATGGATTGTCGGGCAGAGCGGGTTCGACTTCGAGAACGTCAAGTCCGGCATAGGCAATTTGACGTTTGTTGAGAGCTTCATCAAGAGCCTTTTCGTCGATGAGAGGACCGCGAGACGCATTCAAAAGTATAGCCGACGGCTTCATCAAGGCGAGTGATTCACGATTGATAAAGTGACGGTTGTCGGGAGTCAATGGAGCATTGAGCGACAGTACATCTGATTGTTTCAACAACGTATCATGATCGACCTTAGTGATATAGTCGGGAATTTGGTCTTGAGATTTAGAGGTGAGCGCGATCACATTCATTCCAAACGCATGAGCAATTTCGGCAACTTTCAAGCCTATATGACCGAGGGCATAGATACCCATTGTCAGCCCGGCGAGTTGTTCAATAGTCATCAGACGATAGCTAAAGTCGGTGCAGCGCGTCCAATCTCCACGTTTGACGCTCTCGGAATGGAGCGATATGCGATTTGTAATGTTCAACAGATGGGCAAAGATGTTTTGGGCGACCGAATCGGTGCTATATGCCGGAACGTTGGTGACGGTGATTCCACGCTGACGAGCGGCGGCAATATCGACGTTGTTAAATCCGGTGGCAAGCAATCCGATATAGCGTAGTTTGGGAAGCTGTTCAATGAGTTTTGCCGTTATGTTCACCTTATTAATGATAATAGCGGTAGCATCAGCAGCACGCTCAACGACCTGATTTGAGGGTGTGCGGTCATAAACAGTCAAATTTCCAAGTTTTTTAAGAGGCTCCCACGAGAGGTCACCGCTGTTGGCAACATATCCGTCAAGAACAACTATATTTTCCATTTTAAATGCTATTTTATAAGACTTTACAAATATAACGCTTTTGTCTATAAAATAGGTCAAAAATAGGGGTTAATGTTTTTTAACGCCAAAATATTTGGTCAGTAAGCTAAAAGTNCGTACCTTTGCACACGNAAACATCGCGGGATGGAGCAGTGGTAGCTCGTTGGGCTCATAACCCAAAGGTCGGAGGTTCGAGTCCTCCTCCCGCCACCAAGTAAAACGAATCGGCAAAAGTCGGTTCGTTTTTTTATATAAGAACATATTAATAAAAAAGGTGCATCAACATCACGCTGACGCACCTCCATGAATATGAATGAACTTAATAGAATGAGATTTTATTTGGGATTATCGGTTTTGGCATGGCGGAAACCNTNGANTNTATTCCAACCNCCGCGAGTGAAATCGGGATATTCAACAGGNGCNGANTTGTTCTCGATTGAGATACGGCTCAANGGNGCAAGNGCACACCATTCGGCAAGGTCATAAACGTCCATNTCNAGNGGCAAACCNTTGCGGAGGCAATANACGAGACGATAGTCCATGATATAGTCCATACCNCCNTGTCCNCCNACTTTTTTNGCGGTCTCCCCTACCTCACGAATGATTGGGTGGGTATATTTTTCTTCNAGAGCNGCACGCTGTTCGTCGCTGATAAAGCTATGACCGTTAAGATCTTCATGATCTGCNACGACATCAGCCAANTGTTCGCCAACAAATGAATANCCCGACTTGGGATATTTATTTGCAAANCCTTTTGTNCCGACAAGCTGATACATACGGCTATAGGGACGAGGATTGACAACATCGTGCTGAATATGGATAGTTTTACCGTTNTCGGTGCGAATCATCGACATNGTNTGGTCGCCGTTAGCAAANGAGTCGGGTTCTTCACCAAACATATCTTTNTANGCNTCAGGACCACCGACAGCTTTGGTATCCATAGCCACGATTGTGTTAAGTTTGTCACCNCGGTGAATNTCAAGAAGCTGACAAGCGGGNCCAAANCCNTGGGTCGGATANACGTCACCGCGATTTTCTTTGTTAAAGTCGAGACGCCAGTTNTTCCAATATTGTTTCCAGAACGGTTTGAGGTCGTGGTGATAGCTACCCTCGGTGTGAAGCACTTCGCCAAAGAGTCCATGCTGTGCCATGTTNAGAGTGTTCATCTCAAAGAAGTCATAAACACAGTTTTCAAGCATCATACAATGTTTGCGAGTGAGTTCAGAGGTGTTGACGAGATCCCATATTTCTTCNAGNGTGTNGGCAGCCGGAACTTCNATNGCAACATGNTTGCCCTGNTCCATAGCNTAAAGAGCCATCGGAGTATGNNTTTTCCAGTCGGTCACNATATAAACAAGNTCGAGNTCNTCNCGACGNACAAGGTCGCGCCACGCAGTATCAGAACCGGTATATACAGCAGCTTCGGGAAGTCCGGCGCGAGTGAGATAGCGTTGAGANTTGTTGATTCCGGCNGTATCGANGTCGCANAGNGCAACAACTTTTGTTCCGGGAATATGNGCAAAGCGGTCAACCGCNCCNGGACCNCGCATTCCAAGACCGATAAAGCCCACACGGACAGTGTCAATAGGGTCAGCAGCAAAACCGATCATATCCTCCTGGCCGGCAACGCGTTCAGGGATGTCGGTGCGAATAACACCATCAGAATTTTTTTTAGATGAGCAGGCAGCAAACACCATAAGTGCNATTGTTGCCGGGACAATAAGATTTTTAATTTTCATGGGTTAAATGGATAAATATTGATTGGTAATTAGATTGTTTATCAAATGTAAAATCTATCAGAAGAGATATGCAACTCTCACACTCCAACCTCGGTTTGCAATAGTTATATCTTCGAGCAATTTTGTTTGGCAAGCACGGCTCATGCCCCAGATGTAACCACCCTCAACCTGCCATTTTTTATATAATTCAGCACCGATGCCACACTGAAGACCAATTTCAGCACCGCTATATTTTAAAGCTGACACTTTGTTATGAGCAAGCAAGAAACCAAAAACCGGACCTCCGAANGCATATGGAGCTATAATCTCTTCAAGTCCGTTCATNCGTGTCCATTTAAAACGGAGATTGAAAGGNATNGCGGCATAGTGAAGATAGCTGCGCTTGGTACCGATACCCTGAGATGCCCAAACCTCCTTTTCGCCAAAGTGGATTGTTGCACCGCGCTGCTGATACTGCAGACCGAAGTTCAAACCGAGACCAATNCCGGGGAACATAAGTTCACATTGNACACCGGCATTGTAGCCAACACTTTGGTCAACAGAAATAAGTTTTTGTTTAAACTTGAGCGTTGTAATATCAATACCCNCCATAGGACCGTAACGAAANTGAGCCGAAGACGAGAATGATGTTCCAATCAGGGCAACCAAAAGAGCAATGACAGTAAATATTTTTTTCATAAAATCGTGTTCAATTATAATATAATGTGTAATCAGGCTTTNATGATTGCAATAGCCTNGTCGGGAGTTACAGTCTGTTGGTCGCCGGTAGCCATATTTTTCAACGTAAGNGTACCGTTNGCNGCNTCGGTCTCACCGACAATAGCAACATATTTCACACCGAGAGTATCGGCATATTTCATTTGCTTTTGCATTTTTGACACGTCGGGATAAATTTCGGCAGCGATGCCGGCTCGACGAATTTCACGAAGCATCTTCATNGAAACGGCAGCNTCGTTNTCNCCCATNTTGGNAAACATNACNTCAACAGCCGAGAGNGTATTTTCGGGATANAGNTCNAGAGTGTTGAGAACGTCATANATGCGGTCAGCACCAAATGAGATACCAACACCCGATACATCTTTGAGACCGAAGATTCCGGTCAGGTTNTCATATCGACCACCNCCGGTTATGCTGCCGATCTCAACATCAAGAGCTTTAACCTCGATGATAGTTCCGGTATAGTAGTTCAAGCCGCGAGCGAGAGAAACGTCAAGAGTGATTCGCGCTTCGATTCCGGCTTTCTTCACNCCGTCAAAAACAGTTTTNAGTTCGTCGATACCAAGTCTGCCCGATTCTGTATTGCCAATAATTTCAGCCAGCTTTTCAATGCGCTGTTCGGTTGAGCCGTCAATGAGCAATACCGGAGTGAGCTTTTCGACAGCNTCNGCCGACAANCCACGTTCGGTGAGTTCTTCTTTAACNGCATCGAGTCCGATTTTNTCAATTTTNTCGATGGCNACAGTGATATCNATAATTTTTTCNGGNGCACCGATATATTCGGCAATACCGGCAAGCACNTTGCGGTTGTTGAGTTTGATTTCAATGTTGATTTTCAGGCGACGGAACACCTCATCAATCATCGAGAGCAATTCTATCTCATTAACGAGCGAATCAGAGCCTACAACATCGGCATCACACTGATAGAACTCGCGGTAGCGACCTTTTTGGGGACGGTCGGCACGCCAAACGGGCTGNATTTGGAAACGTTTGAACGGGAATGTTATCTCATTGCGATGTTGAACGACATANCGGGCAAACGGAACAGTCAAGTCATAGCGCAAACCCTTTTCACAAAGTTGAGCGGCAACTCGATTCAAATCGCCGTTTTGAAGCATTGTCATATCGACATCTTTCATATAGTCGCCCGAGTTGAGAATTTTGAAAAGGAGTTTATCACCCTCCTCACCATATTTTCCCATCAAGGTTGAGAGGTTTTCCATTGCCGGAGTCTCAATCTGACGATANCCATANAGGCGAAAGACATCGCGAATNGTATCAAATATATAGTTGCGACGAGCCATTTCAATAGGCGAGAAGTCGCGGGTTCCCTTTGGAATTGATGGTTTTTGTGCCATGATTCAATAAANAATTACGTTGTTAAAGGCATCGTCAATCAGTCGTGCCAAACAGGTAGAGTGAAAAGAAATTCCAAACCACCACCCTTACGNTTTCTAACCGAAATTGTTCCACCGAGAGTAAGGATAGTGCTTTTTACAATCGGAAGACCGAGACCTGTACCGCCATTTTTACGGCTACGTCCCGAATCCACGCGATAGAATCGGTCAAAGATATGAGGCAAGTGAGTCGGGTCGATACCCTTGCCGTTATCATAGAACGAGAATGTATAGAAGTTTTTATTTTTATTAATGAGTTTGAGTCCCATTTCAGTACCTTCACTATAGTTAGCCGCATTTTTAGCCAGGTTGTTGATGACGCTGCCAAGCAAATTNAAGTTACCGCGAATGTATGTCTCAAACGGAATATCATAGATNAATTCCATATTTTTATTGATCCCACTCTCAACAATATCGTTGGCAGTGGTGAACACAACCTCTTGAAAATCGAGTTTTTCAGTCGGGATTGTCGATGCCGATTCTTCAAGACGCGTNATTGTCGAGATATCGTTCAGCATCGTTGACAAACGGTTAATCTGAATAGCNGATTTTGAGAGGAAGTGATTACGAGTGTCGGCGTCAATATCGGGATTTTCAAGAAGCGTNTCGATATATCCCTTGACAATACCGATCGGAGTTTTCAGCTCGTGGTTGATATTATCGGTGAGCTGACGTTTCATCTGGCTTTTTTCTTCGGTAACCTTGAGAGCTATCTGGTGTTCATGTTCAAGCGTATTCATCGCCTTTACACGCTCAATGTGNAGCTCTACGATTTTNCGAGATATATCGCCGAGTTCGTCGNTTGAGAAATCTTCAACCGGCATCGTACCCTTTTCAGCCACGGCGCGATCGACAAAGTCACGAAGCGCGGTAACATTTTTGGCAAGGTGAGCTGTATAGAAATAGATGATAATTGTCACCAAGACAGCCATAATCACAAGNGTGATAATAAAAACAGGTGAATAAGCAATCGATTCAGCCGATTTTGTCGTGATTGGCATGACGGTTTGAACAAGATATTTTCCGTCAGAAGTTGAGCGTGTTCGATAATAAAACAATTTACGATCACCTAAATCGATAGGGAANCCGTCATCGTCAATAGCCTCAATATCAGCAGTCGTAAACTCGCCACGGCGCTTCAACTCATCAAAATTGGGCATCGGGAGNGGGAAGCCTGCCGATGCGACTTTTTTCTCGTTTTCTGTATCATATACAGCAACACTGACATCGTCGAGGTCAGTGGTCATATAATACTCGTCAATCCAGTTGAGAAACTTGTTTGCCGCAACCATATCGTCGGTTTCAAAACTCTCGACAACACGGTTTGTAATCAAATCGATATTGGCTTTGAGAACGCTTTTCTTATAATTTACACTACGATAATAGTGGAAAATACCAAGAAAAATAACAAAAAGCCAAACAACGATAACTATAGGAATAAAAATTCGAGCCTGATAGTTAGACAGTTTCAAAGAAGCCATAGCCAAAACCTAATCGAGTTGAAATATTTGCGCTGTATTCACCGATTTTATTACGGAGTCGAGTTAGGTTTGTATCAACGGTACGGTTGGTAACCACATCGCCTGCCCAAACCTGGCTAATGATTTCGTTACGCGAATAGATGCGATTGCGATGAGTCAGGAAGAACAACAAGAGATCAAACTCTTTGCGTGTAAGATGAATTGGTTCATTATTGAGATAACAAACTTTTTCGTTACAGTCAAGTCGNAGTGTTTTGAATGTCACATCGGGCTCGTATGAGGGTCGTGCCGGGTTCTGAACAGGAGCCGCCACCGGAGTTGCAGCCGGCATACCGGGAGCCATATAAGGATTTGCCGGAGCCGAAGCATAGCGACGAAGCACGGCGCGAACACGAGCAATTACCTCGCTGATAACAAAAGGTTTTGTAATATAATCGTCGGCACCGATATTAAGACCCATAACCGTGTCATCTTCGCCGTTAAGGGCTGAACAGAAGATAACAGGGACACGCTCGGTCGCAGAGTTGTTNCGAAGGCGTTTCAAGAAATCATATCCGCTCATTGTATCCATCATTATATCAACTATACAAAGCGAATATGATGCGATGTCAAGAGTCAGCGCCTCTTCGGCACTGTAAGCGCANTCGACGTCAAAGCCTTCTTTTTCAAGATTATATTTCAGAATCTCGCAGATTGATTCTTCATCATCTACAATCAGAATTTTTACTGTCATTAGTCAATCTAAGGTGTTAAATAANTTAATGTTGCAAAATTACATATTTCATTGGACTCATAAAGTTAAAATACGTTAACTATTGAGCCTTATCGTTAACTTAATCCGTAATTTTGCATCATATTGTCAATCAANNATGAAGAGTTTTATTTTCAATCCCGAAAATGACCTTGCACTTGCCTCGGGAAGTCGGGTCTATACACCACCTCGAAATGCAGCCCTGCTTGCTCATTGNGGNGCTTTACTCCCGATGTGGCTTGCCGGCACGGGCGACACTGTCATCGCCGACAAATCGGGGGTTGAAGATTGGATTGACAAGATTGGCTCTATGTTTGACCTTGATGTAAATGTTTCACCCATAGCTCCAAGTCAATCAAAAGGAGAACCTTGGGGTTGGTCGCCGGCNATCATAACCACACTGACACGCGCAGGCATCGACCGACTGAACCTGCCCGACGACAGTGCAATCGAAAGAATGAGACAACTCAGCCACCGACGCACNTCAATTGAAATCAACCGCAATCTTGCACTTCGCGGAATCACCACTCCCCCACNTGCTATNGAGGCGTTCAACCAAAAGGAAATGGNCGATGCAATCGANCAATTCAAAGGAAANTTTGTCATGAAATCGCCATGGTCAAGCACCGGACGCGGAGTGTTTTTATCAAGCAGGACAAACGCCAATGCGATATTGANAAACGCCGAGGGAATAATACGNCGTCAAGGGAGCGTAATTATCGAACCGCTGCTCGACCGTCAATCTGATTTTGCAATGCTCTTCTATGCCGAGAANGGNAAAGTCAGCTACCGAGGATTNTCTCTTTTCGACACNATAGGCACGGCATACACGGGAAACCTNCTCCTCCCNGAAACGACTATNGTTAAANTAATTGATGATCAACTTAACNACATCAATCTATCTGTAATCTCAGCAGAACTCGAAACTGTTTTAAGTGATATAATCAAGAATGACTATACCGGATGGCTCGGNATTGACATGATGATACAAACCAACCGGCAGCTTGCCCCTTGCATTGAAATTAACCTTAGAAAAACAATGGGTGTTGTCGCCATGATTCTGCGCGACAAATTCATCTCCGAAGNTTCGACNGGACGATTTTCAGTTAGCCCCGGCAAATTTGAGCCACTCGATTTTTCCNNTNCAAAAGTTGAGAACAATCGACTTGTTGACGGNGAGATNGACCTCGTTCCACCGGGTCAAGGGTTCAGAATAGCGATGAAAGTTATCGGCAACTGAGAAAAAAGCGTTATTTTTGCAAAAAATAAAACATGAGCACCATCAAGATTCATANAATNATAGTAGCCGGAGGCTCGGGAAGCCGTTTCGGGTCAGANATACCCAAACAATANTGTCGGCTTGCCGGACGNCCGATTTTGATGCACACAATCGAAGCAATGAGAAACGCATTGCCCGATTCTGAAATTACNNTTGTNATCAGCCGTGATATGCATCAACTTTGGGATGATCTTTGCAAAGAGCATGATTTTNAATCGCCGACAGTNATTTATGGAGGANCGACTCGCGCTCAATCGGTTGCCAATGCGCTCCGNTCTATCAGTCANCCCGGCTTGGATGACATTGTTCTAATCCACGANGGAGCGCGTCCGCTTATCGACACCTCAACCGTAAAACATGTGGTTGACCGTCTTCTATCTAATGATACCGATGGTGTCATTCCGACGATTGCCGTGACCGATTCAATAAGAAAGCTTGACAAGACNGGCTCACATCCGGTTGACCGCAGCCTTTTCAGAGCCGTCCAAACNCCGCAGGGNTTCAACCTCATCGCCNTGCAAAAAGCCTATCAAAAACCCGAACAAACCGATTGGACCGATGACGCATCAGTTATGNCATCGGCGGGTAAAACAAAAATAGAGCTTGTNGATGGNACACCCGAAAATATAAAAATCACAAATCCACTTGATATCGAAATAGCGGAAGCAATCTTGCGCCGCCGTAAACGATGAACTCACTTCGACGAATCGACATAAAATATTTGAAAGGAGTTGGCCCAAAACGAGCCGACTTAATCGGTCGTGAACTTGGGATAAAGAGCTACTACGACCTATTGCACCACTTTCCGTCTCACTATGTCGATCGATCAAAAATATACAATATCGTTGATTTACATGGCGAAATGCCTGCTTTACAGATTAAGGGTAAATTCCTGACATTCAACGTTGTCGGCGAGGGAGCCAAAAGCCGGTTGATCGGATTGTTCAGTGACGGCACGGCAACTATCGAGGTAGTTTGGTTTCGTCGCATATCTCAAATAAAACAAGCCTACAAAACAGGCAACGAATATATACTTTTTGGCAAGCCTGGAGAGTTCAATGGCACACGCCAAATGGTACATCCCGAAATTGACCCCGTCGGATCAACAACTGCCACAGGCGGGTTGCGCGGAGTTTATCCGCTGACCGAAAAACTCCGCAATGCCGGAATCGGTTCGCGCACTATCTTTACTTGGGTTATGAATTTGCTTTCGACAATGCGTCCGGTAGCCGAAACTCTCTCTACCGATGTCATTGAGGCTATGAAACTTATGCCACTTAGAGACGCACTCGTTGCCGTTCATAATCCACAAGATGCAGCCACACTTCAAAAAGCAAGATTCCGATTGAAATTTGAGGAACTCTTCTATATCCAGCTCAACCTGCGACGTCATTCGCTGATGAGGGCGGCGCGCACCGACGGAATCAGATTTGGGCGCGTCGGTGAGTTTTTCAATACATTCTATGAACGTCAATTGCCTTTTGACCTGACCAATGCCCAAAAGCGAGTAATCAAGGAAATACGCCACGACATGGGGTCGGGACGACAGATGAACCGACTCTTGCAAGGCGATGTCGGTAGCGGAAAAACGTTGGTAGCCCTGATGACAATGCTAATTGCCATAGACAACGGATATCAGGCATGTTTAATGGCCCCGACTGAAATTCTTGCAACACAACACTACCAAACCCTACGTGAGCTTGTCGCTCCAATCGGCATCAACGTCAGGCTCCTGACCGGGTCAACACGAGCCAAAGAACGACGTGAAATACACGAAGGACTTTTGTCGGGTGACATACAGCTGATTGTCGGTACTCACGCCTTAATAGAAGACACCGTAAAATTTCGCAATCTCGGCTTTGTCGTTATTGATGAACAACACCGTTTTGGAGTGATGCAACGCTCGCGACTCTGGACTAAAAACAGTGTTTTGCCCCACGTTTTGGTAATGACAGCCACACCGATTCCCCGCACATTGGCAATGACGCTTTACGGCGACCTCGACGTGTCGGTCATAGATGAACTCCCCCCCGGGCGAAAACCGGTCGATACGATGATATGCTATGACACCCGACGCGAGATGGTCAACCGCTCGATAGGGCGACAGCTTGCCATGGGACGTCAAGTGTATATCGTTTATCCGCTTATATCAGAGAATGAAAAGCTTGATTTGAAGAGTCTTGAAGATGGTTACGAAACAATTTGTGAAACATTCCCGAGCTATGAGGTTACATATGTTCACGGAAAAATGAAACCCGCCGAGAAAGATCGCCGAATGAATGACTTTGTCTCGGGCAAGGCTCGTATTCTCGTTGCAACAACCGTTATTGAGGTAGGAGTCAATGTTCCCAATGCCACGACAATGGTAATCGAGAATGCCGAACGCTTCGGGCTATCGCAGCTTCATCAGCTGCGCGGACGCGTAGGGCGAGGTGCCGATAAAAGCTATTGCGTTCTGATGACAAAACCTCAGATTGCCAAGAACACTCGCGAACGATTGGAGATTATGACCTCAACAAACGACGGTTTTATAGTCGCCGAAGCCGACTTAAAAATGAGAGGTCCGGGCGACATCGAGGGAACACTTCAGAGTGGTATAGCGTTTGACCTTAAAATAGCCAACCTTGCCACCGACCAACAAATCGTACAATATGCGCGAGACCGTGCCGAAGCCGTACTTGAAGATGACCCGTCGCTCGGCAAGCCTGTCCACGCGGTATTGTTGGCAAATCTTCAGGAAAATTTTGAAAAAGCGATAGACCTTAGCCGTATAAGTTAAAAAACTAACGAAAAAGATATGATACACGCATGGATTGAAGCAATGAGACTCAGAACGCTACCCGTTTCGCTTGCCGGAGTTGCAGCGGCATGGGGCGTGGCAATTTCCTCACCGACCGGCTACAGCAGCGTGGCGGTGATTGCCTGCTGTTTGTTTGCACTGCTTTGCCAAATCTCATCAAACTTTGCCAACGAATATTTTGACTTTAAAAACGGACTTGACCGCCCGGGTAGAGAAGGACCCCGACGTGGTGTCACAGAAGGCGACATCACCCCGTCGGCAATGCGAAATGCAACATTCGGGACGCTTGCCATAGCTTGCGTTATCGGACTTTGGATAGCGTGGCAGGGAGGATGGTGGCTCATCGGTGCCGGTATCGTAATTGCACTCGGAGTGCTCGCATACAGTTCAGGTCCATATCCCCTGTCACATCACGGCTTGGGAGAAGTTGCCGTACTTTTTTTCTTCGGGATAATACCTGTCAACCTGACTGTATATGTCTCGACCGGACAATTTATGACCGACGCAATTCTTTTGTCAATAGCAATCGGGTTGATGGGTTCAAACGTCTTGATAGTCAACAACTACCGCGATATTGACGATGACCGGGTTGTAAACAAGAACACATTAGCCGTAATTTTCGGACGACATACAGCATCAAACCTGTATATGCTCAACGGACTCGTTTCACAAGCTGTTATGATTCCGATATGGGAGAGAATGGCTGCCGGGTGGATAATCTCTGCAGTTTATCTGCTTATACATGTGATATTATGGCGAATGTTGACTTCGCGTCAAGGCGCATCTCTAACTCCGGTTTTGGGAATGACAGCCGTAACAATGTTTATATTCTCACTACTTTTTGACGCAATTGTGGCTTTAACCTGACAAAATCCATTAAATTATATATAACTTGTAAAACATTTAACCTTAACCGTTTCAATCGATGACACAATACCTAAATTATACAACGGCTGAATTGTCAGCCGACCTGCGCTATCTCAAACTACTTTCACGTTCATTCCCGACTATTGCATCGGCGAGCACTGAGATTATTAACCTTGAGGCAATACTCAACCTACCTAAAGGCACCGAGCACTTTCTGACTGATATTCACGGTGAATATGAGGCATTTCAACACGTTTTGAAAAATGCATCAGGCACCGTCAAGCGAAAAGTAAATGAAATTTTTGGCAATACCCTTCGCGAGAATGATAAAAAAGACCTCTGCACGCTCATCTACTATCCTCGCGAGAAACTTCGACTCGTGCGTCAAAGCGAGAAAAACATGTCAGAATGGTATGAAATAATTCTCAACCGTCTTGTAAAAGTTTGCCAGAGCGTATCCTCAAAATATACACGTTCAAAAGTTAACAAGGCGTTACCCAAAGACTTCAGCTATATCATACAGGAACTGTTGCACGAAACCGAAGCCGACCCCAATAAACACGCATATTTCAACCAGATTATATCGACAATAATCTCGACCCACCGTGCCGACGATTTTATAGTAGCGATGTGTGAACTGATACAACGTCTTGCAATCGACAGCCTTCATATCATCGGTGACATTTATGACCGTGGACCGGGTGCCCATATCATCATGGATACACTCTGTGACTACCATAATGTTGATATCCAATGGGGAAATCATGACATCCTTTGGATGGGAGCGGGAGCCGGAAATGATGCATCGATAGCCAATGTTATCCGCATCTCGCTAAGATATGCCAACCTCGACACGCTTGAAGAGGGGTATGGCATCAATATATTACCGCTCGGAACGTTTGCAATGGAGACCTACGAGAACGGTTCACTTGAAAATTTCATTCCCAAAATTAAGTTTGCCAACCGTTTTTATACCGACCGAGAAGTTCGTATGTTTGCTCAGATGCACAAGGCTATCAGTGTCATACAGTGGAAACTCGAAGGACAACTCATCGAAAAACGTCCCGACTTCAACATGAGCGACAGAAATATGTTGCGCCATATCGACTATGACCGAATGACAATTAATATTGACGGCGTTGATTACAAGCTGACCGATACTGATTTCCCGACAATCGATCCAGCCGATCCAAACCGACTGACACCTGCCGAAGATGCAATTGTGACCCAACTACATAACTCGTTTGTCAATAGCGAAAAGATGCGCAAACATATAGAATGTTTGTTGAGTAGAGGTTCGTTTTATCTTGCCCGAAACAACAATCTAATGTTTCACGCATCAATGCCGCTTAATGCCGACGGATCATTCAGACAAGTAACAATCAACGGCACAAAATTTGCCGGCAAAGCCCTGTTTGACCGATTGGACGAACTCGTTCAAGTTGCCTGCCGAAGCGACAATGACGAGACCGAGAAAGACAACGAATATGAAATTGACTATATGTGGTATCTTTGGTGCGGGCCCGACTCACCGCTGTTTGACAAATCAAAGATGGCAACCTTTGAACGCTATATGATTGATGAGCCCGAGACCCATAAAGAGCTGCGCGGCAACTATTATGAACTCCACGACCAAGAAGAAATATGCGACCGCATTTTGAGAGAATTCGGACTCCATACCGAGGGTGCTCACATCATTAACGGTCACGTGCCGGTCAAAACAATCAATGGCGAGAACCCGGTAAAGGCAGGAGGCAAACTGCTTGTTATTGACGGTGGATTTTCCAAAGCCTACCAATCGACAACCGGCATTGCCGGCTACACTCTGGTTTATCACTCCCGTGGATTTCAACTTGTTCAACACCAACCTTTTGAATCACGACAAAAAGCCATTGAGGATGGACAGGACATTATATCAAACACAGTGCTAAACGAGTACAAAGCCAAACGATTAAAAGTGCGCGACACCGACAAGGGAAAAGAACTTATCCGTCAGGTCGATGACCTGAACCGACTTTTAGCTGCTTATCGCAAAGGTATCGTCAAAGAGCGAAATTAAAAATAAAATTATTATCTTTGCACTGTTTATATAAACATCATCCTTAAAACTCTGAACTAATGGCAAAACCACGCATTCTCGTAACTGGCGGAACCGGCTACATCGGATCACATACAGCCGTCGAACTGATCAGCGCCGGCTATAAAGTCGTTATCATCGACAATCTGTCAAACAGCAACCGTGACTCGCTTGACGGCATTGAAAAAATAACCGGTGTGAAACCCGATTTTGTTGAAGCTGACTGCACCGATATCAATGCACTGACCGCTCTTTTTGAAAAATATACCGACATCAAAGGCATCATCAACTTTGCAGCAAGCAAGGCTGTCGGAGAGTCAATCGAGAAGCCGATTCTCTACTACCGCAACAACCTTAACACGCTGATGAATCTGCTCGACTTGATGCCCCGTTTCGGAGTTAAAGGAATTGTATTTTCATCATCATGCACAGTTTATGGCGAACCCGACCAGAATCCGGTAACCGAGGCTGCACCAATTAAAAAAGCGACTTCGCCCTACGGCAACACAAAACAGATCAGCGAAGAAATAATCACCGACGTAATCAATTCGGGCGCACCATTCAAGAGCGTTATACTCCGATATTTCAATCCGGTTGGCGCCCACCCGTCTGCTCTTATCGGGGAGTTGCCTAACGGAGTTCCGCAAAACCTCATCCCCTACCTGACTCAAACCGCAATCGGCATACGCAAAGAACTGAGCGTCTTCGGCAATGATTATGACACGCCCGACGGGTCATGCATCCGTGACTTCATCAATGTTGTAGATCTTGCCAAAGCCCATGTTATTGCCGTTGAACGAATGCTCGAAGACAAAGCCGAAGCACCTATTGAGATTTTCAATCTCGGAACAGGCATCGGTCTCTCGGTTTTGGAACTCATTGCCTCGTTTGAGCGTGCAACCGGAGTCAAGGTACCTCACAAAATTGTAGGACGCAGACCCGGTGACATTGAGAAAGTATGGGCCGACCCACGCCACGCCAACGAAGTTCTCGGATGGAAAGCCACAACCCCGATTGACGACACTATGAGATCGGCATGGAAATGGCAGCAGCACCTTCGCGAAGCCGGCATAATGTAACGAATCATCCTCACAACCAATCATCTACATGAAGTTTTCATTCAATTCACGCATCACACTGACAGCATTATCTGCCGTCATCGCATTAGGAGGATTTGCCAAGGACATCCGTTCAGAAATGATTGCCAATCCCGACAAATGTGGCGGCGTCTATTATGCCTACCCGATTGCATCAGACTCAATAGTCAAAACAACTGCTGCACCAAAAGGATATAAACCATTCTATATAAGCCATTATGGCCGTCATGGTAGCCGTTATCTAATCAGCGACAACGACTATAAAAATTTGCTTGACAAAATGCAGGCTGCCGATGCCGCAGGAGCATTGACCCCATTTGGTAAAGATGTTACCCGACGCCTGGAACGAGTATGGGATGAAGCCAACGGACGTGGTGGCGAACTTTCGCCCCTCGGAGCCCGTCAACATCATGCCATCGCTTCGCGAATGTTTGAAAATTATCCCGAAGTGTTTGTCGATACAGCCGATATTACAGCCGTCTCATCTCAAGTCATGAGATGCGCCCACTCAATGTTTGCCTTTGTAGAAGCATTGAAAGAAAAAAATCAGTCACTGAACATTCCACGCGAATCGGGACAGCGCCACATGGACTATCTATGTTACTGGACTCCTGAATCAGGCAATTTCAACAGCAGCAAAGGAACATGGCGTCCTGACTATCTAAACTTTAAAGCATCACACACCGATGGCAAACGATTGGTCGATGCACTGTTTGCCGACAAAAAATATGCCGGAGAGCATATCGTCCCCGATGAATTGATTTGGGAATTTTATTGGGTGACCGTCGGACAACAAAACATCGAGAACGACGACACATTTACCGATGTGCTGACTCCCGACGAGCTTTACAACCTATGGCAAGTTTTCAATCTTCAGTTTTATATGAGAAATGCAGGCTATGCCCGTTCAAAGGGAGTTCATGCCAACAATGCAAAAAAGCTGTTGAGTCATATCGTTGACAATGCCGACAAATACATAGCCTCAGGAAAAACCGGAGCTACCCTCCGTTTTGGACATGACGGCAATATCACCCATCTGTTGACACTGATGCAACTTGAAAATTGTGCAGGTGTCACCTCTAATCCCAATCAAGTGAAAGAGGTATGGAACGACTTTTATGTTTCACCGATGGCTGCTAACCTACAGCTCATATTTTTCCGCAACGAGAAAAATCCCGATGATATTCTCGTAAAGATACTCCATAACGAAAAAGAGTCTTCAGTTCCCGTCCCGACAACCAAAGCGCCGTTCTACAAGTGGAACGATCTGCGCTCATATTTCAAAACAATGATAGAGCGACCGTTTGCCGAGACTATCAATGCACGCAATATCGATTAAGAACCATAAACCCAAATCAAATAAATGATTCGTTTTACAATAATATCAGTTATAATTGCTTTGGCATCAACAGTTACGTTGAAAGCCCAGACGTTATCAATCGAAGAAAAACGACGTATAACCAACCATCTATTAAACGAACTATCTCAGGCTAAATCACCGAGAGACAGCATAGATATTCTATACAATATCTTTGATGTCGCCCACCGAAATCAGGCGCGTGAAATCGGTATGAAGATATTTGATGTCGCCGGGCGACTCGGAGATAATCATATCCAAAATGATATTATTGCACAGACGAGTGCTATTTCGACGCGTCAAGACAGTATTCAGGAAATGCTGATGAGAAAAGCTCAGACGCTCCCCGATGACGAAGAACGTAAGGCTACAATCGCATACATCAAAATGAATCAGATACGCAACAAATCGCGTAATATTAATGATGAAACACGATTGAAAGAGTTAAAATCACTAATGACTGAATTGTCAGACAGCAAACCATCTGACATTTACGAACAAATTAACTTGATTTATTCGATATGCTGTTTGCTTGGCGAATCAGCCAACCCGGCTCTTACAATACACTATTTTAACGACCTTTTAAATATTGTTGAGAAACTTCCTCAAACGGCCTATTTCATTGCCAACACAGTTTATACCCGAGGAAGCACACTCCTAACCGAGACCGGTGATTATAAACGAGCTCTGGAGCTTGATGAAAAGCTGCTTGATATCATAAATAATCTCGAACAAAAATATCACAGTCAAGGTCGCATCTACCGTAACTACGATGCAACCCGATATGCCCGATATATGTGTAAGCTTTACAACTATCCCGTTATGACACCACATGAAGTTGAAGATGCTTACGAAAAGGTAAAATACTACGCAGAACGAGACTCTGACGCTCTTTTGACTTTTAAAGAATATCAGACGCCTACAATTTGCTATTTGATGGCATACAAACGATATAATGAGGTGGTTCCGATGCTCATAAAACAAATTCCTCAACCATATAATCAAAGCAATCAGCGCCGCTTCTATCGTTACCTGCTCGAAGCCTCCGATTCAATACAAAATCTTGAGGCATACCACTATGCAGCAAAAAATTATATCAAATATCTTGAACAATATTTAGAGCAACGCGATTATGAAAAATATCGCGAATTGCAGATTATGTACGATGTATATGACCTGCAATCGGCCAACAACACTCTTGAAATAAAATCAAAAAAAGCCGAAGTAAAACATCAGCGTTCTATCATAATTTCGTCAATTATTGCGTTACTTGTTTTGATAATTTTCCTCATAATATTATTAAGACTATATCGCAAAGCTCGCAACTTCTCGATTAATCTTATCGAAGCCAACGATGCTCTAATTGAAGAAAGCTCAAATCTGATGGCTATACGCGACGAACTTGAACGCTCGCGCGACCAAGCTCGAGAAGCAAACCTTCGCTCGCGCGACATTATCAGCAACATAAGCAACGAAGTTAAAGTTCCGCTACAAGCCATTTCAGAATACAGCCGTTTGATTGTCGACTGCATAGATCAGAATAAACAACCGTTCTTATCTAAATATGCCGACCTTGTCGAATCAAATTCTGAGATTCTTAATCGTGTTATCGACGATGTCATGAGCTTGTCAGAACTTGACAGCAATCAAATGGCAATCAACTATTTTGGTGCAAACGTCAATGAAATGTGTGAAATTGCAGTCAGTTCGATGGCTCATCGGGTAAATAATGATATTGACCTGGAATTTATACCGGGCGACCCAGAGTTGACCGTATCAACCGACCCGCGTCGAGTTGAGCAGGTTTTAATCAGCTTGTTGTCAAATGCCGCCAAGTTTACCGAAAAAGGTTCGATAAAACTCAGTTATATAGTTGATCAAACTAATAACCGCATAGTATTCATTATAAAAGATACCGGTATCGGAATTCCGGCAGACAAAGCCGAAGTCATATTTGACCGATTTGTCAAACTCGACCGCAACACCCAAGGTCCCGGACTCGGACTTACTATCGACCGAATGATTGCCCGACTCTTAGGCGGAGACATCAGATTAGATACAACATATTCACGCGGTGCTTGCTTCCGCTTCTTTATCCCTATCGCTCGTTGATAATTCAGCTTCATGATACTGCAACATCTGACAATTGACAATTTTAAAAACATCGCCCACGCCGACATCGACTTTTCACCAAAAATGAATTGTCTGCTCGGCAATAACGGCATGGGTAAAAGCAATCTGCTTGACGCGCTGTTTTACCTCAGTTTTTGCAAGAGTTTCAGTGGGTTGCCCGACACACGATTGGTGCGTCGCGACGAACAGTTCATGATGATTAAAGCGATATATGACCGACGTGGTGTCACCGAAGAAATTCAAACCGGATTTACGCCCGGACGTCGTAAGTCATTTAAACGTAAGGGTAAAGAATACAAGCGACTAAGTGAGCATATCGGGGCATTTCCGCTGGTGATGGTTGCCCCTCAAGACATCGATCTTGTCAATGGACTATCAGATGGACGACGTGGCTTTATCGACCGTATCATTTCGCAATCAGACCCCAACTATCTCGCCGCACTGATACGTTTTAACGGATTGCTTGAGCAACGAAACCGAATGTTGCGCGACAAGGTGAGCGACACCACGCTTTTTGAAGCTTTGGAGTTGCCGATGAGTGCCGACATAAAATATATTACCGATGCCCGACGTCGATGGATTGAGCAGTTCACTCCCGTCTTCAACCGCTATTATGCCGCCATATCTGGCGAAGGAACCGAAGAGGTCAGCGTTGGCTATCTCACAACGTTCAATCCCGGCGATGCCGATCCCTATGAACAGTTTGAGGCGGCACGTCGCCACGACATTATATCGGGACACACAAGTGTCGGTATTCATCGTGACGATTTGTCAATGACAATCGACTCAATGCCTTTAAGGCGCACCGCCTCACAGGGTCAAACAAAAACATTTGTCATAGCAATGAGATTAGCCCAGTATGATTTTCTCAGGGAATCGACCGGACTCAAACCTTTATTGTTGCTTGATGATATTTTTGACAAACTCGACTCAGGTCGTGTTGAAAGAATTGTCGGTCTGACATCCGGGGATAACTTCGGTCAGATTTTCATCACCGACACCAACCGCGACCACCTCGACTCAATAATGTCTCACTCACCGACACGTTACTCGCTCTGGCATGTCGATAACGGAAATTTCACCCTGTCATCGTCTAACTGATGAAGAAGACCTATCCAAAACTTTTCAGAGAAATTTTTGACAATGTAGTCAAACAAACATCTGATACCGACAATTTTATGCGTCAACAGGCATCTTATCTGTGGACAGAGATTGTCGGACCGGGAGTAAACCGATATACTTCACGCCGATATGTCGATGACTTAGGCGTACTCCACGTTTATATCACATCGGCACCACTAAAAAACGAACTGTCGTTTCATCGTACAACAATAAAAGAAAAACTGAACTCAGCTGTCGGAAAAGACGTTATAAGCGATATACAACTTCATTAATTAAAAAAATGAAAACAGCAATCGAATATCCCGAATCAAAAAATCCCAAAGTACCCGAACAAATACGCCCGTTCTATCACAGCTATCCGCTGCAAATGAGATTTAACGATATCGACATGGTTGGCCATCTCAACAACAGCATCTACCTGTCGTTTCTCGATCTCGGTAAAATACATTATTTCAAAGCCGTGATGGGAAATCAGGTAAGCTGGGAACACATCCCGGTTGTCGTTGTCAATATCAATATAAACTTTTATTCTCCAACCTACCTCGAAGAAGAAATTGAGGTTGTAACTGCTGTCTATGCCATATCAGAACACAGCTTCAAGATGGAACAACGCATCATAAACCGCCAAACCGGCGATATCAAATGTGTTGCCAACACCGTTATGGCAGGCTTTGATCCCAAAACAGCCAAAGGTGCGCCTATCGATCCTGTGTGGGCAAACGCAATTAAAGAATTTGAGGGGCTATAATCAGAGTGGATTTTCCAAATTAAAAGCCGATGTGATTGCCTGACGTATCATGTCGGCCTCGGGACAACGTCGTTTCAAAATTGAAATGACAGCCGCGAGATATTGCTCTTTATTTCGCAACCCACAGAGAGCGGCGACATTAGTGTTTGACAGCATCGTCTTGTCGTTATAGACTCGTAAAACGCCCTGATAGTCGTTGGTGTCAACAATATTCTTAAACTCGCGACACAACTCATTATAAATGTTGCGCGGATTGATTTCGTTCACAAGATCAACCATGTGGTCTTCAAGCATACCGATGTTTGAAAACTTGCCGTCGATGCGAAATTCAACAAGTCGTTTTACCCGATGACGAGTATGTTCAAGTGCCTGAGCTGTTCGTGCCGCATCAAAAAGATTGAGCAACGTCTTTTTAACCTTATCAAAAACACGGTTCTCATCCCGGCGATGATAACGGGCGACTGCCTTTATAACACCTTCAAGCAACAGAAGATTCTCGACCTCAGCAACCTCGGGGACAAGTATTTTTTTATGGCGAAGATATTCGACTTCACGCTCTGAACGGCGGTCACGATCCACTATTCCATAGCTGTCGAGATGATGAAAGGCATTGAGGTCGTTAAAGGTGCGCACCGATTCGATCACCTTATTGCAACTGCCGAGCGATCTCACCGTAAAATCAGTAAAAATCAGAGGGTAAAGTTTATGGTCGATTGATCGTTGTGCTACCCCTTCAATGAATAAAACCGGTTTGCGTGCCCCGATAATCGACAAGTAAACATCTTCAGGAATTCCTGAATGATCGGGCAAAAGAGAATAATCCCATGTCATTGCCGTGGGGTCGAAGTCGCGTACCCAAACGACTGCATTGTCAGTGCGGGTGGCTGCAAATTCAAGATCATGGGTAGTGTATATGAATGTACAGTCAGGGCGAAGACCTTCCACCCTATCCCAAATCAAATTGCTGACCGTCGGGTGAAGGAACATAGCAGGATTATCAATGAAAACCACACCATTTTCGGGTGCAAATAAAACCGCACCGAGATAATATAACGCTGCCTTTTCACCATCACTGAGTCGCATTGAGGAATATGCCGACGTATCAGCGTCGCGCAAAAACGCGAGTTCACCACCTTTGACAAGAATACGGCTTCCGCTGAAAATTGATTGCCATGCATCAATCACCTTGTCGAGTTTTGTATAATTAGGGCGATTTTTACGGCCCTGATGATGTCCCGACACCTTATAACTGATAAGATTTGAAATTTCCTCATTAAGGAGCAATGCTACAAGTTTGTCAAAAGTCAAAGGAACATCAGATCTGAATAACGTATGTCGTTCAGTCATTTTATGAAACAGGTCGTCGATAGACCCTGGCAAAACATGGCGATGGGAGTCAGGGCGAGATCCATAGAGAGCATCCAAGCCCGAGAGACAAAAAGCCCTATCGTGCATGTCCTCAATAAGATAGTTGGTAAAACGAGTCTTACCGGCGCCATTTGCACCAATAATCAAAATTTGACGCGCCGAGGTTTCAAGAGTTTGTCGACGACGTTCTGAGTCGGGTGGTAAAAGCAGTTTCATAGATAACTGTTTGTATTTTCCAAGCAAAAATAGTAAATTTGCGTGATAATTCCAAACCATCATTATGACAAGTTTAAACTTAAACATAGTTCTATTTGATGAGCCAATCACAAAAACAGACCTGTTACCGCTGAGTTACACTCGCCCGATAAGCGATTTGAGAGTTGGGATAACAACTCTTGCTCAAAAATGGCAATCTATGTTACAGGGCTTTTATTCAACATTGACCGATGATTATCTTTCGGAAAAATTTCCTGCAAAAATCACCGAAGACACCTATTTTATTGCGTCAAATGTTGTTGCAAATGAAGAGTTGGCAAAACATATAGGCTCACTTAAACCAGCCGAGGCTCTTGTAAAAAACGACAAAGTCATAGCTGTCAGAGGCAATCGCGAAATGATCGAGAACCGCGAGCTGACCGCCAACATTCAATATGATGGCGAGGTTGACCGCGTCAATTTTTTATATGACATCTTTTTGCTGAACGACAAAGCAGTCAAAAACGACTTCGAGCGTTTGACTGCCGGTCGCGCCTCTCAACCTCTCAGCGATACCAACACCGTTATAGGCGACCCGTCGCTCATCTTTCTTGAAGAGGGCGCGACAGTCGAAGGTGCAATCCTGAACACCAAAGCCGGTCCAATATATGTAGGACACGACTCTGAAATTATGGAAGGTAGCTGTCTTAGAGGTCCGGTAGCAATATGCGACGGTTCAAAAGTCAATATGGGTACCCGTATTTACGGAGCAACCACCATCGGTCCTGCCTCAAAAGTCGGCGGCGAGCTTAACAATGTAGTCTTTCAAGGCTACAGCAACAAGGCCCACGACGGATTTCTGGGCAATGCAGTTATCGGTGAATGGTGTAACATAGGAGCCGGATGTGTGGCATCAAACTTGAAGAACGACTATACAGAAATTAAATTGTGGAACTATAATGCCCACCGTTTCATACGCACAGGCTTACAATTTTGTGGCCTGATTATGGGCGACCATTCAAAAGCGGGCATCAACACAATGTTTAATACTGCTACCGTCCTCGGTGTCGGGGTCAACGTTTATGGTTCGGGATTTCAACGCAACTTTTTGGCATCGTTCAGCGAGGGGTCGAGAGCAGGGTTTACCGACGTCCCTATGAGCAAATTTTTCGAAATTGCCGAGCGAGTTATGGCAAGACGCGAAAAAAAATTAACCGAAATAGACAAACGTATATACGAACATATCAGCGAGTTAGCTCATAATTTTAAATTTTAATGAAAAAATAATTGATTTTTTTTGATACCCAGATGCAAGATTTTCAAGAATTGCCTGTTTATATAGTAGAGTTAGTTCAAAAGACATCCTTCACCATTGCCTCTGTCCGGTAGACAGACGATGACGATGAAATTAAAACTTCGAAGTTTTGAATACCACAGTCAGTGAACTCGACCTTGTGCAGCTCGTCAAGAGTGGCGATCGCAACGCACAAAAAATGATATATTCACAATATATCCGACTTCTCACTGCCTTATGTGGACGATATCTCGTTGACGACGAAGATGTGAAAGATGTGTTACAGGACAGTTTTATGAAAATATTTGGCACCATAGAAAACTTTACATATAAAGGCGAGTGCTCGTTGAGAGCGTGGAT
The DNA here is from genome assembly GCA_014802535.1 of Bacteroides sp. Lineage (GTDB taxonomy): Bacteria > Bacteroidota > Bacteroidia > Bacteroidales > Muribaculaceae > CAJUPY01. The sequence goes on from JAAVCC010000010.1 coordinate 46,767, forward strand.
GTCAAGAATCGTAGTTAACCAATCGCTCGATTTCTTGCAACGCCAAGGACGGATGAATTTTTCGCCCATAGATCAACTCGCCGAAGAAGTTTCAGATGAGCCTGATACGTCAGAAATACCGGCATCGGTAATATATGACCTCATAAAACAACTCCCCGACGGCTACCGCGCCATCTTCAACCTCTACGTGATAGAGGATAAAAGCCACCGCGAAATAGCGCAAATGCTCAACATCAAAGAGAGCACGTCGGCATCACAGTTTCATCGTGCAAAGAATCTGCTTGCACAACGTATCAAAGAATATCTAAATAATACGACAATATGAAAGACCGATGGTTGAACGACATAAACAAGAAGATGTCAGAGTTTGAGGCAGGAGAGCCTGCCGGACTCTGGGAGAACATCGATGCGGGCATCCATCAGGCACACACCTCCGGTTGGCATGGCAGCAGCCTGTTACATTCATGGCGCCCTTGGGCTGCAGCCGCCATCGTGGGAGCTTCTGCCGGAATTGCGGCAATAGTCGCCAACATCTCCGGAGACAAAACGAATATCGTTTCCTCAGCGGAGGAAATCGCAGAAATTGGAATAGAAATTGAAACACAACCCGAAACCGACTTATTACTAACTAACCCCGGGACAAACGCGCCCATATCAGACAAGCGCGTAAAAAATCCCTCAATACGCCTTTATCAATCTGTAGAAGATAGAGAAAAACCCGACTCGGTTTCGCTTTTGTCGAGAGAGACAGAAGATAATGTCGGGGACAACTCTATCAGTCACGAAGAAGTCGTGAACAATAGCGATGGACGCGTCTCGTCGAAGAAAAAATCGACGAGATCGTCGTCGTATAGATCGAGTCGACGTCGTAAGGAAATGACGATAAAAGACGACTCTAAATTTAAGATCGGAGCCTATGCCAGCGGTCGCTGGGGAGGCGGAGATGTTAAAAACGGTGGAGGGATCGATCGAGATTCATATATCGCATCGACCCCTTCATCGAGCGATGAAATTTCGACAGTCGCACTGAATGAAGCCGGCAAAATGCGTCATAATATGCCNATGAAGTTTGGCTTGACATTCGGATGGCAGGTTATTCCTCATCTTACCATCGGCACCGGTATAAGTTATTCATACCTCAGTAGCGATTTTAACAACCTGTATTTCAACGATCATCTATATTTGAGAGCAAATCAAAAGCTCCACTATCTCGGAATTCCCATATTTATAAACTACAATTTTGCAACCTGGCGCATGCTGTCGTTCTATGGCATGGCAGGNGCGTATGGNGAGAAGCTCGTATCGGGAAAAGTATCAGGCGAAAACAAANCCGATTATCGATCATTCAGCGTCAAAGAAAAAGAACTCCAATGGTCGGTAAATGCNGGACTCGGAGCTCANNTGAATGTATCTCAACAATTTGGCATCTATCTTGAGCCAAGCGTTGCATATTATTTTGACAATCATTCAATGGTTGTGAATGTCTATAAAGAGCGCCCCATCAATTTTGTACTCACTTTGGGTGTAAGATTTAATTTCGGGAAATAAACACAATTCTCCTCCCTCAATATCATTCCATTCTAATCAATCAATAAACGGGATCTCAATGAGTCCCGTTTATTGTATAATCAAGACACGCCAAAAGCGATGTCATGAATTGGCATATACATAAAAAAAGAATGACTAAAATATTTTACCGAAGTAAAACACATTTAGTCATTCTCCTCTCTCCAGCGGTGCGGACGGGACTCGAACCCGCGACCCCCTGCGTGACAGGCAGGTATTCTAACCAGCTGAACTACCGCACCAGGATTTGTATGTCTTTGCTCGACTTGTTTGTCGTTTGCGAGTGCAAAGTTATAACAGATTTTTTAATCATGCAAGTATTTTCAAATNTTTTTTCTCATTTTTTTTTGAAAATGCCCGAAATAACATATTCCACATTATTAATAAAGAAATATTTTTACGATTTTTTTATGAATATAAATTTTTTCTCTACTTTTGTATCGTTTTAAACATAATTCCACTTCTGACACACAATGAAAAAATCAGTATTATTTGCCGGCGCACTTCTGATGCTGACCGCATGCAACCAAAATCAAAAAAACGCCTACACAATTGAAGCCACCTTTGGCGAGCCTTCGCTCAACAACAAGATGGCTTACATCATCGACTTTGACACTGACGAAGTGCTTGACAGCGCACTCATCGACAATGGGGTCGCCCATTTTAAAGGCTCTATCGAAAACGGCATACTTGCCGGAGTCAAAGCCGGAACCGATAATTACGGTACATTCTTCCTCGAACCTGATTCACTCGTAATGAACGAAGGCTTTATTGTCAAAGGAGGTACGCTCAACAAAAAAATGAACGAATATCTCGCCGAGCGCCGCAACATCATAAACGATTATACANATTTATCTGAAGAAGAACAGGAAACCCGTTACTCGGAAACATCTGACAAAATCAATGCTCTTGATAAAAAATTCATGGACGACAACATGGACAACGCAATCGGATATGCAATGTTCATCCAAGGAGCATCNGGCGACATGACTGTTGAAGAAATCGATTCAGTAACAACAAAATATCCTTACATTGCCAACTCAAAACGCGTTGCAGCAATGAAAGACCGTCTTCTTCAGGTTGCATCAACCGGAGTCGGTAAAAAATTCAAAGACTTTGAGNTAACTTANAATGACTCTACATTCCGNCTCAGCGACCATGTNGGCAAAGGNCATCCTGTTGTTGTAGATTTCTGGGCAAGCTGGTGCGGTCCTTGTATTAAACAGGGNGAAGTTCTCAAAGAAATCTATAAACAATATGCCGACAAAGGTCTCGAAATCATTGGTGTAGCTGTTTGGGACGAGCCTGAAAACACCATCAAAGCGGCTGCNGANCATGGNTATCCCTGGGAAATTGTGCTCAATGCTCAGAAAATACCCTCTGACATCTATGGTTTCAACGGCATTCCATGCATCATTGTCTTTGACGGTGAGGGAACAATCGTAAGCCGTGACCAGCAAAGCGACAAACTGCGTGCCGATATCGCAAATGTAATGAGCAAATAAACTAAAACTTATCAAATACAATTTTAATGAAAAAATCAATTTTATTCGGAACCGTAATCCTCGCTCTTACAGGATGTACTGAAACACCCTCTTACAACGTAAAAGCAACATTCACTCGNGAAGAAGCCAACAATCAAATGGCNTACCTCNTCGATTATGATTCAGAAGAAGTTCTTGACAGCGCAATGATCACCGACGGTGTCGTTGAGTTTAACGGTAANGTTGCAACTCCATTCTATGCAATGCTCAAAGCCGGAGACAAACGAGTAAGTTCATTTGTTATNGAAGGTGACTCAATCTTCATTACCGACGGAAAAGTTGAAGGNGGAAACCTCAACCAAGTATTTAAAAACTTCTCTGACACACGCAACGAGATTATCAAAGCCTATCGCGAACTCCCCGACTCGATAAGAGAATCNCAATACGAAGCTACATCAGCAAAACTCGATACACTCTCTAAAAACTTCATGAACGAGAATATCGACAATCCCCTCGGATTTATTCAATTCCTTCAGGGCGATGCTCAATGGATGACCGTTGAACAACTNGATTCNGCTCTTGCCGTTCATCCCAACTTTGCAAAATCTCAACGCATCGCCAAACTCCACGAACGTCTTGAATCTATTGCCGCAACAAGCGTAGGCTGCAAATACAAAGACATTGAGATAACATATAACGACTCAACATTCCGTCTCAGCGACCATGTAGGCAAAGGTCATCCCGTTCTCGTTGACTTCTGGGCAAGCTGGTGCGGTCCTTGCATCCGTCAGGGTGAAGTTCTCAAAGAAATCTACAAAAAATATGCCGACAAAGGTCTTGANATTATCGGNGTAGCCGTTTGGGACGAACCCGAAAANACAATCAAAGCGGTTGCCGATCACGGTTATCCCTGGGAAATTGTNCTCAACGGACAACAAATTCCATCTGAAGTATATGGTTTCAATGGTATTCCTTGCATCATCCTCTTTGATGGCGAAGGCACAATCATGAGCCGCGACAAACAAAATGATGCTCTGCGCGAAGACGTTGACAAAGTGATGGAAGCTTCAAAATAATCAAGCATTTTCAATCATATCTCATATAANTTTTAGGATGTGCCACCAAAGTGGCACATCTTTTTTTTGCTGTNGGTTGCAAGTCCCTATTTAATTTTGTAACTTTGTAGANTATAAAAAAGATTACCNACAAGATGGCTCAATTTGAAATAAATATACTCGGTTGCGGATCAGCCACTCCATCGCTCCGCCACCTGCCGGCATGTCAGGTGATTGACTTCCGTGACAATCTGATGATGATTGATTGCGGCGAGGGCAGCCAGCTGCAAATGAGACGTATGAAGCTTAAATTTTCACGTCTCAACCATATATTCATCAGCCATCTTCACGGAGACCATTGCCTCGGTTTGCCCGGTTTGTTATCGACNCTATCTCTTCACCAACGCACCGGAACAGTCACCGTCCACATGTTTCAGGAAGGAATCGACCTGTTCAAACCAATGATTGATTTTTTATGTCGCGATCGCAGCTATGATCTCGTTTTTGAGCCGGTTGACCACAATGGCGGAATCGTTTTTGAAAACGACAGTATAATTGTTGAAGCGTTTCCGCTTTATCATCGTGTTCCGACCGTAGGTTACATATTCCGAGAAAAACCAAAATCACGTCACCTGAAGGGCGACATGATAANATTTTANAACGTGCCGGTCAGCCTCATTCCCGACCTCAAAGACGGNAAAGATATCGTTCTGCCCGACGGGCGTTTGGTCGAAGCTCGCCATGTAACCACCGAACCAAGCCCNGCTCTCAGCTATGCCTACTGCAGCGACACAATGTTTGACAAACGTGTCGCCAATGCCATTAAAGGANTTGACGTAGTATATCACGAAGCAACATATCTTGACAACGAAGCGGTCAAAGCCCGCGAACGATTCCACGCCACTGCATCTCAAGCAGCCGAAATCGCACGTGAAGCCGGTGCAAAGATGCTCATACTCGGACATTACTCNAAAATGTATTTTGACGAGCAAGGACATCTTGACGAGGCTCGACCCATTTTTGAGAACACTATCGCCGCAAACGAAGAAATGAAAATTGACATTACAAAAATATATGACTGATANCGACCGCGACATAACACTACGAAGCGATGACGAGCGNATGATGAGACTCGCGCTTGCCGAAGCACGTGAGGCAATGGCTGCCGATGAAATTCCAATCGGCGCCATCATNACCTGTAACGGTCGTATAATCGGCAAAGGGCATAATCTCACCGAGGCACTCACCGACGTAACAGCTCATGCCGAGATGCAAGCATTGACAGCAGCCGCTACAACACTTGGCGGGAAATTTCTCGACGATTGCACTCTTTATGTAACAGTTGAGCCATGCCTGATGTGCGCCGGNGCCATCGGTTGGAGTCGTATCGGCAGAGTTGTTTACGGTGCGCCCGACCCCAAAAGAGGTTACTCAACAATTGTAGCAAAATCGCCTTTCCACCCCAAAACCAAGGTTGAGGGTGGCGTTCTTGCCGATGAATGTGGAGCTCTGATGAAAGAATTTTTCATCGGGAAACGATAAAACAAGTCATTTTGAATAGTTATGANAGAAAAAATATCACGACCGACGTTAAACGAGCGTTCGCTTGCGCTCACTGAAGCTCTCAAAAAGCGTATTCTCGTACTTGACGGCGGACTCGGCACAATGATTCAACAATCATCACCCGCCGATAAAGATTTTGACCTTCATGCCACCGGACAGTGTCAGTGTGGTCATTGTCGCGCANCAGACAAACAATCNGCAGCTCCATCACTCAAAGGGTGCAACGATGTTCTGGTACTGACCTCTCCGNNCATAATCGAGAGAATACATCGGGCTTATCTTGATGCAGGNGCCGACATTATAGAAACTGACACATTNAACGCCAATTCACTGTCACTTGCCGAATATGGCATCTCGGAAATGGCAGATACAATCAGTCGCGAAGGGGCTCGTCTGGCTCGTCGAGTGGCCGATANCTATACCGAAGAAACCGGACGCCCCGTCTGGGTAGCCGGGAGCATGGGTCCAACCGGGAAATCGCTCTCAATGGCAGCTACACTTGGCGACNACATCGATTGGGACACAATGGAAGCCTCTTTCTATAATCAAGCCNTATCGCTTATTGACGGTGGTGTCGANTTAATTATCATTGAAACAGTCTTTGACCTGCTCAATGCTAAAGCAGCTATCCACGGNGCACAACGTGCAATGAGGCATATNGNTCGGGAAGTTCCGTTGATTATATCGGCAACACTCACCCAAAACGGACGTACACTGACAGGTGTCAGTCTTGAGGCTTTTATCGCTTCAACCGCCCATGCCAATCCGTTGGCATTCAGTCTAAACTGCGGATTTGGAGCCGATGAAATGATTAAATATATCGATATACTCGATAANGCTCCGACTGCGATAGCCATTTATCCTAACGCCGGGCTTCCCGATGAACTCGGGCACTACCGTGAAACTGCAAGCACGATGGCCGACACNCTTTGCCCCGTTATTCAAGGCTCAAAAATCAATATCATCGGTGGATGTTGNGGCACGACACCCGCCCACATTTCTGCCCTCGCNGCTCTTGCNCGTAATTCAAAGCCACGTCCGATTCCTGCTTCAGACAACCATCTGAGACTTGCCGGTCTCGACATGTTTGACTGCAACGAACATCAATTTGTCAAGATTGGCGAACGCTGTAATGTCGCCGGCAGTCGCAAGTTTTTGCGCCTCATCAAAGAAAACGATCTTGACAGCGCCCTCAACATTGCNGCCGATCAAATACAAAAAGGTGCCGACATCATNGANATCAACATGGATGACGGNATGCTTGATGCCAAACAANCCATGACCGTTTTCCTNAAAAAAATACAGGCTGTTCCTGCCATTGCATCAGTGCCGACAATGATTGACTCATCTGACCCGGCAGTAGTCGATGCAGCCCTCCAAGTCATTCAGGGACGCCCGATTGTCAACTCTATCTCNCTCAAAGAGGGNGAAGAAAAATTCAANNAACGAGCTCTTCACATTCATCGAATGGGTGCCGCTATGGTTGTCATGGCTTTTGACGAACAGGGACAGGCAACGACCGTTGAACGCCGTCTTGAGATTTGCCGACGAGCCTACTCCATACTCACAAACGAATGTGGGATACCTCCCGAAGACATCATTTTCGACCCAAATATTCTTGCCATAGCAACCGGACTTCATGAGCACGACGACTATGCCGCNGCNTTTATCAAAGCAACCGGATTGATTGCCGACGAAATGCCCCGNGTCAGCATNAGCGGAGGTTTGAGCAACCTGTCATTCTCTTTCAGAGGAAACGACACTGTGCGAAATGCCATGCACTCAATTTTTATCGACCGTGCNCGTCGTTGTGGAATGAATATGGCAATCATCAATCCTGCCGGGCTTATTCCGGTTGACCAAATCGACCCGGAACTGTCTAAAGCTATAAGTGATGTCATTGATAACANCGATCCNCAGGCAGCCGACCGACTTGTCGAGGTTGCCGAGCGTTTCCGTCCTGTAAAAAAAGATACCCCATCCAAAGTCGAATCTCACACCGAGATACCACCGGNTCAACAGCTTATCAATGCCGTTGTCAGCGGTAGTTCAGACAAGGCAGCTGAACTTTCGCTAAAAGTTCTCGAAACCGAAGGAAGCGCAATGAAAGTCATCGACAANTGTCTGATGCAAGGAATGAATATTGTCGGCGAACGCTTTGGTCGTGGCGAAATGTTCCTGCCTCAAGTTGTCAAAAGTGCGGCTGTGATGCAAAAAGCGGTCGAAACTCTGACCCCCTATATTGAAAAAGAGAAAAAGACTGATAAAAACGACTCGTTGCGCTATTCTATGGTGCTTGCCACCGTCAAAGGTGACGTTCACGACATCGGTAAAAATATCGTTGACGTCGTGATGAGATGCAACGGTTTTGACATCACAGATCTCGGGGTAATGACCCCCGCCGACAAAATTGTTGAAACAGCGATTGCCAATAACGCTTCGTCAATCGGGCTCAGCGGACTTATCACACCATCACTTGCCGAGATGGTCGATGTGGCACGACTGATGGAGAAACGCGGACTCAAAATTCCGTTGTTTATTGGTGGCGCAACGACATCTGACCTGCACACGGCAGTCAAAATTGCTCCTGAATACTCAGGCCCGGTCATCCACACTCCCGACGCCGCCACACTCGCCGCCGAAGCAAAAAAATATCTTGACCCGGCAACCTCATCTGTTGCAATCAAGCAACTGAAGCTGCGTCAAGAAGAGTTGAGAGAGCATCATTCGGGCAACACCGACTACTTGACAATCGATGAGTCGCGTTCATTACGCCCGACATATAATTTTGATTTTGAATCACCGCTTCCCTCACCCAACACCTACGATTTTGATATTCCCATCGAGCAGCTACGCCCGCTCATCAATATGAGGCAATTTCTTGCCGCATGGGGACTCAATCCCAACTATGCGTCAACCGGAGTCACTACCGACGGCTCTTTGCTCGAAGCAAGCAAAGTCACTGCCGATGCCAATCGTCTGCTCGACTCGCTTCAACAAAGCGGAGCGACTGTCAAAGCTCGACTCGTTGTGCTTTATGGCGCATCAACCGACGACGACACAATAATAGCCTTTACCGAACGAAATCTGACTCATCAGGTATTGTCAATACCGGTCTTACGTCGAAATCGACCGATGACCGGNAGCGACCACACTCTATCACTCGCCGATTATTTTCCACCGACAGCCTCGGGTAACGGCGTTCGTTTCGGAATTTTCGGAGTAACCGTCGGATCAAAGCTAAAAAATGAAATAATAGACGACCCGAAGAGCTATGAAGGCATGCTCGCCGACCTGTTGCTGAACCGACTTGCCGAAGCGGGTACAGAATGGCTTCAAAATCATTTTAGCTTTGATGACAATCAGGCTGTCAAAGGAATACGCCCGGCTGTCGGCTATCCTTCACTGCCCGATCAATCAACGGTGTTCCTGCTTGACCGTGTGATTCACTTCAACGACCTTGATGTTGTCGTGACTCCCAACGGTGCACTATTCCCATCGTCAACCACAACCGGTTTACTCATCTTCCACCCCGACGCCCGCTATTTTTCGCTTGGCGAAATCTCTCCGCTCCAACGTCGAGAGTACGCCATACGTCGCGGACTCGGAGAAAACGAATTGAAAAAATTTATACCTTAACACAATAAACAACCAATCTATGTTACGTAAATTAACCGCCATTTTCACCATCGCAATGGCTGCTTGCACCTTAACAGGTCAAGCTCAAGAAACAAAAAAAGAGTCGCCCAAACAATATATCAAGGCGACCGACCTTCGCATCATCAACAAAGGTTTTGATGACACCGAACGCACTTATTCACGCCTGCCAATCTGGCTTAAAGACTCTGTTAGAGATGACCTTTGGAATCGTCAGCAATGCTCAACCGGTATCGGTGTGCGTTTCGCTACAAACTCATCAACTATCGGCGTTCGCTATGACCTTTTCTGGAACACTCACATGATTCACATGGCTGACACCGGTCTCAAAGGTACTGACCTTTATATTCTTGAAGGTGACTCGGTTTGGCGTCATGTCAATACCAACCGCCCCTATATCAAAAAAGGCACTGACAAAACCTGTGAGTTCACATACGTTGAACATCTCTCGCCCGAGATGAAAGAATTCATGGTTTATCTCCCTCTTTATGACGGCATTACCGACCTCGACATCGTCGTTGACAGCGGAGCAACCATCACTGCCGGTAACCCCGAAATCATCGACAAGAACAAAAAGGTAATTGCCTATGGTACAAGTATTCTTCAGGGCGGATGTGCATCTCGCACCGGTATGTGCGCCACCAACATCATGAGCCGCGACCTCAACTGCGAAATCGTGAACCTGGCATTCAGCGGCGAGGGTAAAATGGACTACTGCATGGCTCGTGCAATGGCTCAAATCCCCGATGTTGACCTCTACTTCCTCGACCCCGTGCCCAACTGTACCGAAATGATGTGCGACACCTTAACCTATGACTTCGTTAAAATCTTGGTTGAAGCACGCCCCGAAGTACCAATCGTGATGCTCGAAGGTCCGATGTATCCCTATTCACGCTACGATCCGTCATTCGGTAACTACCTCCCCCGTAAAAATGCTGCACTCCGTCGCAACTTTGAACGAGTTAAAAAAGATTATCCCAACGCTAAACTTTATTACATCACTGCTGATAAACTCGACCGCGCTTATAACGACGGAACTGTTGACGGCATCCACTTGACCGACCTCGGATTTGTTGAATATGCCGAAGAAATCACTCCGATTTTGCGCGAAATTCTCTATCCCAACGGTCAACCCGTAAAATATTAAATAACTTGTAAATGAAAATAGGAATTATAGTGGCGATGGGCAAGGAGCTCGACCTTTTGCTGCCCCTTTTATCAAACCCGTCGGCTGTTACAATAAACGATTTTACATTTCACAAAGGGAACATGGGCAATCACGACGTGGTTGCTCTGCAAAGCGGCATTGGCAAAGTCAATGCCGCTATTGCCACCCTTACCTTGATTGAAAACTTTCATCCGTCTCTCGTTATCAACACCGGTGTAGCCGGTGGGACCGGGAACAAGGCATCAATTCTTGATGTCGTTATCGGTGAACGCATCGCTTATCACGATTGTTGGTGTGGTCCCGGAACTGAATGGGGCGAAGCGGCAGGATGTCCGCGCTTCTTTGAATCGGTAGCTGAGATTGGTGACCTGCCATTCCTCGCCAAGAACCCCAAAGTCAAGAAAGGTCTTATCGCATCGGGCGACATATTTGTAAGCCGTCCCGAGGATATCACTCGCATAAAAGCTCTTTTCCCCGATGTNATGGCTGTCGATATGGAGTCGGCTGCGATTGCCCAAGTATGCCACATCAAAGAGGTTCCCTACTTCTGCATCCGCGTAATCAGCGACACTCCCGGGGGTGATGACAACATCGCTCAATATGAAAACTTCTGGAGTGATGCACCACGCGAAACCTTTGAAATTCTCCGAGAAATTCTTCAAACAATCTGACAAATGGAAAAGATTGCAAGCTTTACCATAGACCATCGCAAACTCGACCGTGGTATTTTTGTATCGCGCAAAGATGCGACTCCCAAAGGCGATGTTTTAACTACGTTTGACATACGCATGAAGTTGCCTAACCGCGAACCGGCTTTGCGACCCGAAGTCATCCACACAATCGAGCACCTTGCCGCCACCTACCTCCGCAACCGTGCCGACTGGAAAGACCGCATTATCTATTGGGGTCCGATGGGCTGTTTGACAGGCAATTACCTCATCCTTGCCGGTGATTACAAATCGACCGACATTGTTGACTTGATGCGCGACATGATGAAATTTATCGCTGACTTTGAAGGCGATATTCCCGGGGCAACCGATGTCGAATGTGGCAATTACAAGCTCAACGATCTTGATGGCGCACGTCACGAAGCAAAAAAATTTCTTGACGAGGTATTGGCTAATCCCTCAAAACAAAATCTTGAATATCCGGCGTAAACAAGCTGAAAGTGAAAGATATAAAAGCGATAAAAGGCAAGTTCTACATCCGCAAACTCATTGACGAGGGCGAGCACGAGCATCAAGATTTCAAATATGCGATTTCTGATGCACGCAAAATCGCGCGCTCAATCTCTGCGTTTGCCAACAACGACGGCGGACGCCTGCTGATCGGTGTGAAAGATAACGGTAGCGTTGTCGGTGTCCCCAACGAAGAGGACATCTACATGATCGAGCATGCCGCCGAAGCATATTGCAACCCTCCGCAAGAGGTTGAAATTACGGCTTTTGTTGCTGAAGGCGGTGCGATTGTTCTGCGTGCCACAATAAACCGTGCTGCTCGTCGTCCCGTTTACTGTCTCGAAGAAAAGAACCGACGGGTTGCCTATTATCGTGTCAAAGATGAAAATATCGTTGCACATCCGCTCATGGTTGAGGCTTGGGAACTCATGTCGTCTGACGAGCAACAGCCCTGGGGAACACTCACCGAAGAAGACCTTTCGCTGTTGCGTCATCTACGCGAAAACGAGATTTCGACCCTTGAGAAATATATGATTTCTAATCATCGGTCAAAACAGTCGGCACGCCAAACCGTCGTGAGACTGCTCGCAATGGGCATCATCAAAATGGAACACTATCCCGACGGATTCTATATCAAGCACGTTGACAACGAACCCGACGACCAAATCTAACACACTTGTATCATGGCAATTATCAAGATAGATTCGTTATCGACTCCGGGCATCGAGATGTTTGTTTCAATGACCGAGGCTCAGTTGCGCAACCGTCTCGATCGCGAGAATTCTATTTTTATCGCCGAGAGTCCCAAAGTTATAAAGGTAGCTTTGCAGTCGGGATATAAGCCGGTTGCACTCCTTTGTGAAGAACGGCACATCGAGGGTGATGCCGCCGACATCATAGCAGCCGCTCCCGACATGGATGTTTTCACCGGCAGTCGCGAATTGCTCGCCCAACTGACCGGCTACACCCTCACTCGTGGAGTTTTGTGTGCCATGAAACGNCCCGAGCTGCCATCGGTCGAAAAGGTCTGCGAAAATGCCCGACGTGTCGTTGTCATTGACTCGGTAGTTGACACAACCAACATTGGCGCGATATTCCGTTCGGCAGCCGCCTTAGGCATTGACGGAGTGCTGCTTACCCGTCAATCGTGTGACCCGCTGAACCGACGTGCCGTGAGAGTTTCGATGGGTTCGGTCTTTCTCGTACCATGGACATGGATCGACGGNCCAATTACCCCGACACTTAACAGTCTCGGTTTCAAAACCGCAGCAATGGCGTTGACCGATAAGTCAATATCGCTCGACGACCNTCAACTGAAAGAGACTCCCCGACTTGCCATAATTATGGGCACCGAGGGCGACGGACTTGCCAAATCAACGATAGAAGATGCCGACTTCACCGTCCGCATTCCGATGAGCCATAANGTTGACTCGCTGAACGTTGCAGCCGCCGCAGCCGTCGCGTTCTGGGAACTTTGTAAATAATCCACTAAATTTTATATTATGAAATCTAAAATCATCATCACCCTCCTCGCACTCTTNTGCGCATCATCAGCNTTTGCCGCACTTCCTCCACGTGGCACACTCGTAACCGACACCATTCATAGCAAGATACTCGGTACCGACCGCGAANTANCAATTTATCTTCCCGGAAATTTCAAAAGCGGCGACCANTTNCCCGTNNTNTATCTGCTCCACGGAATGTATGCCAAAAATGATTCTTGGTTCAAAGAGACCCAGGGCAAAGGNCCGATCGACCGACTCCTCACATCAGGCGAAGCCGTTCCGATGGTAATCGTTAGCCCCAACGCCGGCGGATATGATGCCGACAAAGAACAAAACGGCTATTTCAACATGCCGGGATGGAAATATGAAGACTTCTTTTTCAATGAGTTAATCCCCTACATCGAACAAAAATATAATTGTGGCGGATCTAAAAANCAGCGTGCAATCGCCGGACTTTCAATGGGTGGCGGNGGCGCAACNGCNTTAGCTCAACATCACCCCGAAATGTTCTCATCNTCATACGCCATGAGCGCACTGATGGCACTACCCGANGGTCGTGAAATACCCGCTGATCCCAACAACAAAGTCGGCAAACTTTTCCGTGCTGTCGAGCAAAACGACTGTGTGAATTACGTCAAAAATGCCGATGACGCTACTCGTGANGCNCTCCGCACCGTCAACTGGTTTGTAGATTGNGGNGACGACGACTTNCTCCTTGACGTCAACATCGANTACATCCGCGCCATGAAAGCGGCAAAAATCCCCGTTCAATTCCGCGTCCGCGANGGCGACCACTCNCACGAATACTGGCACACCGCCCTCTANTACGCCCTCCCNTTCGCATCACGAAGCTTCAAGTAAAATTATCTTATTCTCATTCATTTTTAATCCTTTCGGTCAACGTTTTTGCAAATAAATCGGGATCGGAAGGATTAAAAAATATTGGGTAAACACTTTTAANATACGANCTTTTAAAGAATACGAGAACCCCGACTTGCGGTATGATATCGCCACCACCTTGNCCAAAAGCGACCGGAAAAACAAAAGATTTCATATTGGCTGTCACATCATCTTTATCAAAATCGACAACCATAATTTTCTCTATACAATCAATCGGATATGTCTTGGCTCGACGACCCCACACCTTTACCTCAATAGTATTATCCTTTATATAGATAAAACTCTTATTTCTGATATTATAGGTTTGATATTCAAATAGTAGAGGCATCAGCAATAGAACTATTCCACAGAGAATCAAAACAATATGACCATGCGAAAGCCATACTAAAATGAATCCAAATACACATCCCATCACCCAAACAATTAATCGCTGGTAAGGCGTATCAAGAAAGTTAGACTTAAACTCAATTACATTGTTTAAATCGTCCATAAGGCATTAAATAAGTTAAGAAGTTTATTATCGATTTAAAACTATGACCCAAACTGTTTTAAGCAGGATTTTGAGGTCAAGGAGGAAGGAGGCGGTTTGAAGGTAGCGGAGGTCACAATCGAAGCGTCCNGCACGTTTTGCCATCGTATCGGTTGGTCCGCGGAAACCGCTGACTTGGGCGAGTCCGGTCATGCCCGGGCGGAGATATCGGCGTTCCTGAAAATTTGAAAACTCGTTTTCAAAAATTGATTCTTGTGACAAGATATGAGGGCGCGGACCCACTAATGACATTTCGCCTTTTATNACATTGACAAGCTGGGGTAATTCATCAATAGCGAAACGTCTGAGAAAACGTCCGACAAACGTCACACGCGGGTCGCCCGGATATGTCAAATCGTCACCGCTACCAAGATACATTGTGCGCAGCTTCAGGCATTCAAAGCGTTGCCCGAGACGACCGACCCTTTGTTGACGAAATATAGCACCACCGGGCGTTGNCACGCCAACAGCGACACAACTGATTAGAATTAGCGGAAGAAACATTAAAAGAATGGCAGACGATCCGACAACATCAAACANTCNTTTGCCGCGATAGCCTGCCATTTTATATGCCATAGCGATAATCGTTAGCTATTGATTATCAATCTAAATTCTCGTCAACTATTTTAATTTTTTGTTTGAGCGATTCAAGTTCTTCTTTTATGCGGGCGATGCGACGTTCCATTTCTTTCATCATCGAATCTCCCGATTTTGACTTAGAAGTGAAAAATCCCATATTGTTTTCAAACGTTGAAAGTTCGCCGGTTTTCTTTTCGTAGGCTCTAACGAGTTTTTCACGTTCTGAAAGCATGCGCGAACTGTTGCCCTTCATAGATGAAACGCTTGACTCGAAACGAGACATCGACTCACGTTGCTGACGGATGTCAAATTTCTCATAAAGCTGCTCTATCAAATTATNATATGTATCGTTGACTTTGGTCTTGTCACGCATCGGGACGTGTCCGATCGACTGCCAACGNGAAATTGCATCTTTAACAGCGGCAATAGCNGTTTCACGGGGCGTTTCATCAGTAATTTCACGCAATGAAGCNATAATCGCCTTTTTNGCCTTGAGATTGGCAGTCTCAGCCTCACGAACGTCTTTCGTTGCNGCCTTACGTTTTTCAAAAAATGCCTCACANGCGGCGGTGAAACGTTTCCAAATTTGGTCACTGACACGTTTATGAACAGCACCTATTGTCTTCCACTCTTTTTGAAGTTCGATGAGCTTGTCGGCTGTTGCTTTCCAGTCNGTNCTGTCTTTCAGAGCCTCAGCCTTTTCACAGAGAGNNGTTTTACGGGCAAGATTTTCGTCNAGNTCGNTTCGATANGTCGAATAAAACTCTGATTTCTTTGCAAAGAACGCATCACAAGCCGAACGGAAACGTTCAAAAATCGCTTTATTGACTTTGCGGGTACAAAATCCGATTGTCTTCCATTTTNCCTGGGCATCGAGTAAACGACGGGTTGCGTTATCCCATGCCGATGCCGATTTCAACGAGTNGGTGTCAATAGACTCGACAAGTTCACAAAGTTCAGTCTTGGCTTTTTCGTTTTCTTGCTCTTTTTGTTTGCGTTCCTCAAAAAANGCCTGATATTTTTTATTGATNACCGACGATGCCTCACGGAAACGTGTCCATATCGATTCACGGAANTCTTTATCGACCGGACCGATTTCACGCCATTTGTCATGCAGTTCTTGCAANGCACGGAACGCCTCGACTATGTCGTCAGCGTTACCAAGTGTCTCAGCCTCAAAGCAAAGAGCCTCCTTGGCTTCAAGGTTTTTCTTGAAATCGTAGTCGCGAAGATCTTTATTGATTTTGAGCTGGTCATAAAAACGTTCGACNGTNTCCTGATAGCTTTTCCAGATTTCAGAAACAGCAGTCGGAGGAACTTCACCAAGCGTTTTAAATTCTTGTTGCAACTCACGGAAACGCGGAAATTCGCGATTGATATTGTCGGTATCGTCACACATCGCCGCGATTTCATCAATAATTGCNTTTTTACGGGCAAGATTTTCGTTTTGCAATGTTTCGACACGACGCGCCTGCTCCGCCTTTTTCTCGCGTATTATGTTCAAGAGTTCTTTGAGACGCTCTTCGGTGGTATCATCAGGTGCAACAAATTTGGCGTCTTTATTTTCTTCGTCTTGTTCAAACGCAGTTTTCAAAGCTTCAATTTCGGCATGACGAGCCGAATAATAAGCTTGTTTCAAACGAGTTACCTCATCGCGAGAAATATCATCAGACTCCCTCAGCGACAATTCGGCAAGTAAAACGAGGATTTCTTCCTTTGATTTTCGCGATGTTGAACCGGTATTGTTTTCAACATCGTCATGAGCACCGTCAACCATGTTTTCGGGCTCGTTCAACTGAGGGTTTGTGTCCATAATTGATAATGTTAGAGGTAATTAGGTTTCAAATATATGCAAAATAAATCGACGGTGCAAATTTAATCGGCAAAAACCGACATTTTCACCCAATCGACATCGATTTTTAAACGGTTACTTCGCCACAAAGCGAGCACGACAAATAAGATCGTACTTCAGCCGGACCGAGTCCTAATCCAAAGAGATACATCATCTTTGTGATAGCAGCCTCATTGGTCATGTCGCGACCCGACACAACACCTGCACGGGTCAAACGATCGCCTGTATAGTAACGTCGTTCATGAATTCCACCGTTAGCACATTGAGTAATATTTAAAATCACAAGTCCACGGTCAACCGCATTCTTGATTGCATCGGTAAACCACGCATTTGAAGGCGCGTTGCCGGCTCCATAGCTGCGGAGTACAATACCCTTGACGCCGGGCGTGTTGAGCATGTGATTTAGGACCTCGGGCGATAGTCCCGGGAACAGGTCGATAAACATTACAGCCGGGTCAAGTCCGAGTTTCACATCGAGCGGACGACGTGACGGGCTGCGCCACAACGCCTCAACATTGAACTGAATGCCGAGACCGATTTGGGCGAGCGGCGGATAGTTATTACTTTTGAATGCATTGAAGTTGTCGGCACTCATCTTGGTCGATCGGTTTCCACGCCAAAGATAGTTTTCAAACAAGATTGCAACCTCCTGAACCATCGGATTACCAACCTGATCGGTGGCTGCCGCTATCTGGAGCGCTGTAATCAAATTTTCTTCACCATCCGTTCGAACTTCACCGATCGGAAGCTGAGAACCGGTTATAATCACCGGCTTATGCAGATTTTCGAGCATAAACGATAGTGCCGAAGCCGTGTATGCCATCGTGTCAGTTCCGTGAAGCACCACAAAACCGTCATAACGGTCATAGTTTGAGCCAATATATCCGGCAATCGTCTGCCAATCGGCAATCGACATATCGCTTGAGTCAATCGGATTTTCAAACTGAATATGATCAATATCATAATCGAGCATCCTGATTTTTGGAACGTTATCTATCAGGTGGTCAAAATCGAACGGACGCAACGTGCCTGTCTCGGCATCTTCAATCATACCGATTGTTCCTCCGGTATAGATAATCAGAATTCTTGAACGTCGTGTATTCATGGCCAATTATTGGTCTTTAAAAGGTGTTTAATGGTTTTTAAGATTGGTTATATTGGGAAGATTTGCCCGGGGGGATTCTAACCCGGGCAAATCTGTTTTTAGCAAACATTGGCTCCCGGAGTTGACGGTGAAGCCGGAGCAATAAGCGACAGCGAACCGTCGGCATTCAGTGCCGAGAGAATCATGCCTTCTGACACGATACCCTTGATTTCACGAGGAGCGAGATTGGCAACAAAAGTGACCTGTTTACCAACAAGATCCTCGGCATTAAAGTGTTCGGCAATACCCGAGAGAATTGTGCGTGTCGAGAATCCGTCATTGATTGTAAACTTGAGCAGTTTCTTAGACTTCTTAACCGGGACACACTCAACAACCGTGCCGACACGGATATCGACTTTTTCAAAAGTTTCAAAGTCGATCGTCGGTGCAATTTCGCGAGGTTTGAAATTCTTTATTTGGTTTTCGCGACGAATGGTTTCAAGACGGTCGAGCTGGGCTTGAATTGCGTCATCTTCAATCTTTTCAAAGAGAAGTTCGGGCTGTCCGAGCTGTGTAGCCGGAGCCACGAGGTCGATTGAACCAAGCGATTGCCAGTCAAGCTTTTCAAGTTTAAGCATTCCGGCAAGTTTCTTTGACATGAACGGGGTGAACGGCTCAAAAGCAATATCGATGTTTGCACAAATCTCAATTGCTATATTAAGGATTGTTGCAACACGCTCCATATCGGTTTTCGCGAGTTTCCAAGGTTCGGTATCTTGAAGATATTTATTACCTATACGGGCAATATTCATAGCCTCTTTAAGAGCCTCACGGAAGTGAAAATTCTCGATATTATCGGTGAGACGTTCGATGGTTTGCTTCATCTCGTCGATAGCATTTTTATCGACTTCCTGAAGCTCGCCACGAGCCGGAACAACGCCCTCAAAATATTTGTGAGTCAACACGATGGCACGGTTTACAAAGTTTCCGAGGATAGCAACAAGCTCATTATTGTTGCGAGCCTGGAAGTCGCGCCACGTAAAATCGTTGTCTTTAGTCTCGGGTGCATTGGCGGTCAATACATAACGTAAAACGTCCTGTTTACCGGGAAAATCACGGAGATATTCATGCAACCATATTGCCCAGTTTCGAGAGGTCGAAATCTTGTCACCCTCGAGGTTAAGGAATTCGTTGGCTGGAACATTATCGGGCAACTGGAAGTTGTCGCCGTATGCCATCAGCATTGCTGGGAACACGATGCAGTGGAAAACAATGTTATCCTTGCCGATGAAGTTGATGATGCGCGTTTCGGGGTCTTTCCAATATTTTTCCCAAGAGTCGGGTAAAATTTCTTTTGTGTTTGAAATATATCCGATCGGAGCATCAAACCAAACATACAGCACCTTGCCTTCGGCACCTTCAACCGGAACGGGAACACCCCAATCAAGGTCACGGCTCACCGCACGTGGTTGCAAACCGAGGTCAAGCCATGATTTACATTGGCCATAAACGTTTGATTTCCATTCTTTGTGACCTTCAAGAATCCACTTTTCGAGTGCTTTTTGCCAGCGATCAAGAGGCAAATACCAGTGATGGGTCTTGCGCAACTCGGGAACAGCATCAGAGAGCGCACTACGAGGATTGATAAGTTCAGACGGACTGAGTGACGTTCCACAAACCTCACATTGATCGCCATAGGCATTCAGATTATGGCAGTGTGGGCACTCGCCACGCACATAACGGTCGGCAAGAAATTGCTTAGCGACCGGGTCATAAAGTTGTTCTGAAGTCTGTTCAACAAACTGACCGTTTTTATAGAGACGTTCAAAAAACTCGCTGGCAGTATCGTGGTGAATATCAGAGGTCGTACGCGAATACACATCAAACGACACCCCGAATTCTTCAAACGAGTCTTTGATAATCTTGTGATAGCGGTCAACAATATCTTGAGGTGTAACACCTTCGTTACGTGCTTTTATGGTAATGGGCACTCCATGTTCATCGCTACCGCCAATCATGACAACGTCGCGACCGTTGAGACGCAAAAAGCGTGTATAAATATCAGCGGGGACGTAAACACCGGCAAGGTGTCCGATATGGACAGGGCCGTTGGCGTATGGTAGCGCGGTTGTAACAAGAGTACGTTTAAATTTCTTTTCCATTATTCAATTGGTCATCTAAGATTTCAATTTGCAAAGATAATACTTTTTAGAAACATTGTGAAGTAACAAGCCTAAAATTCTGTCTGACGGGTTAAAATAGGTTCAGAAAGCATAATTATTTAACAATAAAAACGGATGCTGGTTTCAGCACCCGTTTTGACTTACAAACTACAATTTATAGATATATTTCAATTAAATCTGTAGCCGGCTTTTCTCATTTCAGCCGGAGAATTGAACGGATTTTCAGGCTTAAGATATTTATCAAGGAACTTATACGCATTGTAACGAATATCGGTAGCCTCTTTGGTATCAATACGTTCAAAGAGATGGGCACCCGCTTTGGGCGGATAGATTTTGTATTCAAAATCTTTTCCATGATGCTGAAGAGAATCTATCATTCGTTTAACCTCCAAATAGCTCACATCGTCATCATTTTCTGTCGTTGTAATCATTAGCGGAATACGAAGTTTCTTGGCATGATTTACCGGTGAACGACGAGCATATTCCTCAGGATCTTCTTGAGGCGTTTTACCAATATGATAAGACGCTGTGAAATTCTTGGTATATGATGGTTCTCTATACTCAAGACGATAAGTCACATCAGACACCGGCACTCCGGCATATCCACATGCATATACCTCGGGATGGTTACATGAGTTCATCAAAGTAATCATACCGCCGTGACTCCAGCCGAGCAGCCCCACACGTTTGGGATCAACAATAGAATAATTTTCTATCATATAGTTTGTAGCCGCCAGCACATCATCGTTTTCAAGACCACCATAGTCGATTGAATTATAGAAGTTCTTACCATAGCCCGTACTACCGCGGTAATCAGGTGCAACTATAATATATCCTTGAGATAGCAATTCCCTGACAAAATGGCTGAACACCCAAGAGAATGAGCTGTGAATACCGCCATGTACAAGTACAACCAACGGATATTTTTCATCTTGTTTAACTTTCTTGGGAATGAAAATATATGAATAGAATATAAAATCATTGTCAAGAAGACTGTCATGGAATTCATTTCCATTAGGTTTGCGATGAGGATTTGGAGGTCCGGCAAGACGAACTTTATCAATATATGCAATATCACCGACATTATCAAACCAGAGAATGTCATCCAGTTTTTTTGACAGAATATCAAAATTGTGACTTTGTTCCGATTTTACCGAAGACGTAACAGCCTTGGCAATCGATTCGGTGGTGGGGTTTTGTGCCACCCCCTCCGAGCAAATCGCAGAGAGCAGGCACAAAACAAATAAATTTATAAATTTCATATACTACGTATTTTAAAGATTAACGGGTTTTGATTGCTCCATTATTTATACAACGTATCAAATTCAAACGGGTAAGGTCACCACGGTTTTTACACATTGTCATTTTGCTGGTACTTTCGATCCAATAACATGCATTCGAACCGGCATAAGTACGAGTTTGATACTGAGCATCAAAGTTGCTTCCATAAGCATATTTTGAGCTATAGAAATAATGTGCTTTGCGACCGTTGAAACCAACGATATTATTTTCAGGAGCATACGGAGTGGGAAGATCCAGACGTCCACAAGCCAAGATTCCGCCGGTATATGCACCCATCGTGATACATTCCGGTAGTGAAGGTACAATCCAACCCTCAGGTGAAATATTATCAGCTATTAAGTCATCGGCATTATTCACACCGCTGTCTTCCAATGATGAGTAACCGCCAATGGCAAGATATGAATATAGAACTCCGTAAAGATTACGGTTTACAGCATCAAGAATTGAGAAATCATTATCTTCATTAAAGACAGTTATAAATGAAGCTTTTGTCTTAGTTGACCAGCCGTCACTTACAAGAGGAATTGCCGCAAAATCCTTGTTTTTATTCCAGTGAGAAGCTTTAAGGTTGCTATTCAACCAATACTGACATCCAACTTTCACCACACCATAAGTAAAGTTATCATCTTCTCCGCGATTATCCGAAACAATATATGGTTGTACAGTTGTTTCTATCGCGTTTGATTTACTATATGATGTCATAAATTGGTCATCAAGCATCCATATTTCTTTTGCAGCTTCAGCTTGACCGGGTGTGTATGAGAAATGTTCGGTTTGATTCAAAGTAGGAATATCCTGACTTGACGAGCCGCCACTTGCATTTCCGGTGCTGTTAGTCGCTAAATCTGCCGCATAATTTGAGAGATTAAACTTAACTATACCACCATGAATATCACCGGTTGGAACTGTATAAGTATATTGCACGGTTGGATCTACAGTTTTATCATCAGAATTCAGAAGAATTTCTGCGATATAACCACCCTGAGAAATAAGAACTTCGCCTTCGTCATTGGTAGGATAAACAACAATTGCCTGAGCTTTTATTACATTTTCCAAACAGAGGAACTCTTTTGTTATCTGGGCTACGGGTTTTCCGTTTGCTTCAACTGTATATACCCATGTTTCGCTCCAGTCGGTCGGAATATTGATATGGAAAGGAGGAATTCCTTGACCACCTTGAGTAACGTCAATGACAGCCTCAACCGGAGTTTGAGAAACAGTGCGCACTGCTGAAACAGTAATCTTACCGCTACGTTTAGTGGGTTCAGTATTGGGAGCAGCATCAATTCTAATAACATCGTTGTCAACAGAAGCAGTCAACCATGATTGTTCTGATTCCCCTACTACAACTTTAATATCAGCCAAGAATTTAGTATCAGTAATAGTTACTGATCGAGTATCTCCGTCTTCAGAAATTGACAGAGAAGTCGCAGAAAGCGGAATTACCTTACTTCCGTGGTCTTGGTTGATAACAATGCGTTGGGTTGAACTTTTGCTACGAACCATTATATAAGATGATCTCACGGCGTTTGTCGTATTTGCATTAAGAGCAACATAAAGCGATTTACGTCCGGGAATGCGTTCGTGAGTTACCCACGAGTCTGATGTTGGTGAATAGATATGCCAATAATTGCTTATTTCATCAAAATTAGGGATATCAATTTGCTGATCTTGTTCTTCACTGGTTAAGTTAAGAACAATATCATCAAGCATAACTTCGGTCATTTGATCATCATCAGAACAAGCTGTTGTGAACATAGTACTCATCCATAACAGCATGAGTAAAAGATTGGTGATTTTTGATTTCATTGTATGTAAATTTATTGGTTTATTCATAAAATTTATTTTAGTCAGCATAAACTCCATCATAAGAATCATAGCCTGGATTTTGTTGGTCTCGTATAGCTACATTCGCCTCAAGTTCGCCCAAAGGTATAGGGTATATAACTTCTTGACGAGCATTAGTTTTACCCGAGCCATATCCAAAGTTGATTGTCAAACGATTTTTGTTGTTCATGTTTTCAATTGTTGAACTGTTACGTACCATAGTTTCTCCACGTCGGAAATAGTCCCAATAATTATGTCCTTCGAGGATTAGTTCTCGACGGCGCTCATCATATAGCTCAGTCTTACAAGCCTCGATATCATCTGTCGAGAAACCGGCACCCTGAACACGAGCGGCTCTGAGAAGTTTATAATATTCATTTGCCGACTCATGATTGCCGATATTCAGATATGCCTCGGCAAGTGTCAGATAAATTTCAGGGAGTCTTACTATAGGTGTNTTGTGGACATAATGATATGGATCACCCACATATTTACGACANCCCGAATAGTTGGATGTGCCGAGTTCACAAATCAGATANCTTCGCACGTCGGTAACATTTCCCTCTTTAGNNTTCAATCTTGTGATAGCTTGAGGCAACAGTCCGAAGGCNCCATAACCAACATCCTGCGACACCTTTCCGTCTTGATCGGACGAAGGGTCGTTAACTGTCGGTTTTCTCACCATATAATTAAGNTCNTTAGAACCGTTGTTGTCTGTTACGCTTGCTTTAAGTTCCCAGATGTTTTCAGAGTTAAANGGCTGATAATAATTGCTTCGATATTTTTCATAGCTGAGAAGGGAATATTTACCCTGAGCTGCACCGGCAGCAATCTCACCGACCGCAATAACATCGTCCCAACGTGATTGATACAGATATAAACGTGCAAGAAGTGCTGAGATTGCAACATAATTTATGTGACCTTGCTGAGTCTCAACCCCGTTAAGCAACTGTTGAGCCTCAAGNAACTCTTCTTCAATATATTTATATGTATCTTCAGCTGTAGCTCGACGAATTTCNTATTTATAAACNTTNTTTACCATATCCATNTTGAGGATGAGAGGTACACCCCATTTATATCGTTCGTTATATTCTGCACCGTCGGGCATTGAGTATCGGGGTGCATAGGCAAACAAACGCATAAGATCGAAATATGCCAAAGCTCTCAGCGCTTTTGCTTCNCCCGAGATACGACGTAACTCGTATTCACTTAATTCGGCATCATCCACTCTTTCAAGAAGATCGGTTGATGTNCGAATAACACTATAAATTGTACGCCACGTGCTTTCGGCATAACCCGACGAAGATGTAGATTCACCATATCGATTTTCACGCTCGTAGTTGTTACCACTTGAAGAACGGACAAAAAAGTCAGTACCTTTTGCAGCTTCATAACCATATATAGCCCTGCCATAATAATACGGACTCGTATATAGATTATAAACTCCGCTTAAAAGGGCATCTATTCCTTCGGGCGTCTTTAAAACATCTTCTTCTTGATCGGTGTATGATTCTTTGTCAAGAAATTTATCGCATGAGCTAAGCAATAAAACTTGAGAAAGGAATATTAATATTAAAAATCTTGTTTTCATAATTCTGCAATGATTAGAAATTTAGATTGAGACCCAATGAATAGGTAGTTGCTGATGGATAGCGAGCCGCNTTGATATATCCATCAATTTGAAGGTCAGGGTCATAACCTTTCATTTCAGTCAAAACAAAGAGGTTCTCAACTTGACCNAAAAGTGACAGATTGCTAATACCTATTTTGCGGAATGTTCTACTCGGGAACAAGTATTGCAAACGAATACTTTTCAGTTTCAAATAATCACCTTTATGCAAGAAACGTGTTGAAGTTCCTGAAGAAGATGCTCCGTTTCGGCGAATCGGGTTTGATGCAAAAATATTGTCGGGAGTCCATCGGTCGAGCTCACGGACATCCATATTATAATATATATTAACACCATCAGTCATTGTTCGTGTTGAAGCTCTTGAATCNAGCACATGGTGTCCCCAACCATAAGAGAATAAAGCTGAAAGCTCCCATCCGCGGAAACCGAAGTTTGTATTAAGACCACCGGTTACCGACGGGATTCCTTTACCTACAATTCTACGGAACGATGGATTTTCTGATGATGATATAATATCGTTGCCATTTTCGTCTAATCCATAATATAGAACAGAGCCTGTAAATGAGTCTATTCCTGCAAACTTGTACATATACCATGTGCTGACGCTCTCACCGTTACGCATCAAGTGGGTATCGATAACATCTTGATCCAATCCATAATATTTAGCACTGAGCGTAGCAAGATTGAANCCGACATCCCATCTGAATTGCCCATCNAAAATATTGGCTTTAACATCAAGTTCAAAACCTTTATTATTGATTCCGGCTGAAGTATTCATCAACATGGTACTATAGCCTGAAGTTTGAGAAACCGGTACTTCCTGAAGCAAATCGGCTGATTTGCGCTGATACCATTCGGCGGTGAGTTTAATTCGGTCGTTAAAGAGNTTAANATCCACACCGACATTNAATATCTTATTCTTCTCCCAGCTTAGATCGGTCGAAGCACGGAAGGTNTGGTACATAGCATGTTCCGAGTCATATCGTTGAGTTCCACTGTAGAGTGTGCGCCAGCTGTAATAGCTTGAGGGTAATGTTCCGTTATATCCATAGCTNACTTTAAACTTGATATTATTTACAATATCATGTATTGACTCAATCCACTTCCAATGTTCATTAGTAATACGGTAGGCAGCCGATACTGACCAGAAATTACCNACNCGAGCCGATGGAGACAAGCGCGATGAACGGTCTTGACGGAATGAACCATTGATAAAATAACGGTAGCGGTAAGAGTAGTCGGCACGCGAGATNATAGAAAATTGAGAATAATCATATCCGCTGCTTGTCCATGACGAAATTTCAGAACCTGTNGAGGCAACCGGTTTATTATTATTAAGGAAGTCCACAGCCACCATCGAATGATAAGATTGTCTGAAATCTATTGTTTCAACACCTGCTATTGCATTTATACGATGACGTTCGTTAATCGTATAATTGAAATTAAGCATATTTTTNATTGTAGTTTTCAAACGTCTTGAGTCATAGTCGGTCAACTCTCCATTGACTGCATATCCCGANCCAAAGTTTTGATCGAAATAATCAAATCGTCTTCCTAAAATATAATATGTAGCAACGTCAAAACGATANTCAAGCCATTTTGTAAAATTCACNCGCAACCAGGCTGAACCGAATAGCAGCAACTGGGGACGTTTGCGAATATTTTCCTTGGCACTTGCAATCGGATTATGCGTGGTATTCAGCAATCCGCCCGGAAATTGAAAATTATATGAACCGTCTTCAAGATATGGTGTAACTACTGCCGGCAGCAATAAAGCTGCGAAATGAGGCATATTGTAGTTGGTACCGGTGGTTAACGGTCCTGATTGTTCGGTAGCACTTGCATTAGCCTGCGCCCCCCAGTTAATAAGTTTTTTACGGTTATCTGAGGTCAAGCTGAANCGACCTGAATAACGACGTAAATTACTGTTACGAATAACACCTTCCTGATCAAAATAACCAAGAGACAGAGAATATTTGACGTTTGAGCCNCCCGATATTGACAAATTATATTGTTGGAAAAGCGCATTGCGTGTTATTTCGTCAAACCAGTTGGTATTTGGCATCTTATCTTCATCNGCNCCCCAAAAGTCATAATCATAGTAACCACCTCCGGGTTTAGGGATGCGGAACACTGTGTTAAAATCGTTTCGAGCTTGTTTTTCCCATTGATAAAAATTTTTGCCATCAAGTTTATATCCAAGCTTGTTGTTATATAGNTTGTCAAGATTTGTCTTGAAGTCGGCTGANCTCTTTGCATAAATGAGTTTATGCATCTGNGCTTCAGTCCAGAGTTCTCTGAATTGAGTTGAATTTGCCATCTGTGGTAAAGCCGATGATGACACGTGGGCAACCCCCGTCTGTAATGAGAAAGAATATTTCACACGATCAGACGCCGAACCNTTTTTTGTCGTGATTACTATAACNCCGTTTGCNCCTTGAGATCCGTAAAGCGATGCCGATGCNGCATCTTTAAGTACTGATATACTGGCGATATCAGCNGGATTAATGGTCGTCATCGGGTTTGCTGCAGCATTACTGTGACCCGATGTACTCATTTGGTCAAATACTACTCCGTCAATCACATAAAGTGGCTGATTATCTGAACTGAGAGAGCCGAAACCGCGGAGTCTTACTTCTGCCATATCACCCGGTTGTCCCGATCCGGCAGTAACCAAACCGGGAGATACTCCGGCAAGGAGATTTTCAAAAGAACCCGCAGGGCGATTTTCCAATTCTTTTTGAGCAATAACAGTTGCCGAACCGGTATANGCTTCTTTAAGAACGTTACCATATCCGGTTACAACTACTTCAGAAAGCTGGGTTTCGTTTGATTCAAGNTTAACNTCGATTTTACTACGNTTACGCACAGGAACATCCTGTGGTTTCATTCCTATGAATGAGAATTGCAGAACGGCTTTTGCCTGATTCTGAACCTTAATTGAATAGGTTCCGTNGCTTCCCACAAGAGCACTATTGTTTGTACCTTTTTCGACTACGAGAGCCCCATAAAGAGGTTCGTTATCCGAGTCAACGACAGAACCGGTTACAATAGCCGTAGATGCAGGGGTTGTTTGCTGAGCAAACAATCTATATGTCAAACCTGATATCATCAGGAAAGTCATAAAGCACAGAACCCTAATACGAAATGTGTCTAATGATGGTTTAAAATTATGGTTCATATAAATTTAAGATATATAGGGGATTATGCAATCAATAAAGCAGTAGAACATTCTCTGCTCACTCTTCAAAAAGGATGCTGTATGCACCATAGTTTGTCAGATCTCGAAGATCCCATACGCGCTCTTTACCGGGTAATAGCTTTGAACGTACATCCGGAGTCCCGTAAATCATATGTCCGCTATTATGCTCTGCGCCCGGAACTTCTCTGATGCGCCAATTAAACGCCATATTCTTCTTTCTGGCAATTTCCCTGGCATGATTGAAAAAACGNTAAGCACGTTCATATCGGGTTTTGCCCTGCACGAGCATAGAGTTATTTGCAGGCTTATCGGCTTGTTGAGGTGTGATATCCTGCGAACCGATTAAAATTACCANATCACGGTTGAAAAATGCGCTCAAACAACTGTCGGCTGCAAATGGGGTATCTTTAACAGTAAACGGCCACGTCTGAATTTCAGCAGCGACGCCTTCATCTGAAAAAAGTCCGTTTTCATCGGGATACGTATAGTTTCCGGGNTTAGCAGCNACAGCTCGTCTTACTCGTGCCTGAGGGTTGGTAAGAAGATAACGATGTACAAACTGACCGCCGGCAGAGTGTCCGAACATATCATAGGTTTTCACCGTGCTCTGAGTACACTCAAGAAAATAGTCAAACAAATTTTCTATAATACTNTAAGTCCACTCTTCACGCGGTTTTATTGTATGATCTTTTGAAGACTTTGTAACTCCTCCAAATTGNTAATCATTTTCNAAATAACCGTTATCGTGAGTAAATTGGGGTGCAATTACTATAAAGCCATATTCTTCTGCAAGATTTCGCCAAGCACCGCGTTGAACAAGTCCGTTACGTTCAGCTCCGTGCATTGATATNAGTACAGGCATTTTCTTGATATTCCCACGCATCGGGATATAATAGAAAACTGTAATCGGCTTTTTTGCCAAGGGCGCATACTCGGTATATTCAAATTGACCGGCACCATGCTTAAACGGACTCTTTTTCTTCGAGTCAGCCGCCAAAGTAAATATACTTAATAAAAAAGCGAGGAATAAATATGAAACACGTTTCATGGTAAGGGATAATGGATTATTGGTTTATAAATTGTTAATTCAGTCAAACAATANATCGTATGCATTTCCCTCACCCCTTTTATCAGGTTTGTTTAAATCGGGNGAAGGAAGTCCGTAAACCATCTGCTGAGATGAGTGACCTGCATCTTTCACATCAACAAGTTTAATTGTCAGCGCATAGTTTAACTTTTTAGCTTCATTTTGACAACTCTTAAAGAAGTTNTGCGCTCGTTCGTGACGGGTTCCACCTTGTGCCATAGACGGTGGATTTGACGGNAAACTGTTATCGGTTCGCGTATCGGCTGTACCTGTTTGTATGAACAATTGGCGCGAAAAGAATAAATTCAAACGCTCTTTTGTTGCAAATGAAGTATTTTTAATTGAATAGGGCCACCCGTAAACTATATTGTCATCAGCCTGCAAACCGTCAATAAGCGGATAGGTAAGTGACCCGGGATTGGCGGCGACCGCTTTATTTATTCTTGCCTTTGGCATAGCCCATAAGAAGCGATGAACAAATTGCGCACCTGCCGAATGTCCAAACATATTATATGTTTCAGATGTATTGTCGGTTTCAAATTTTATATAATCGAAAATAGACTCTATCAGCTGATAGGTCCATTCTTCTTCGGGTCGCATCTTTGTAGAAGTCGCACTTTCAAAAATACCACCGAATTGATAGTCGTTTTCAGTATAACCGTTTTCTGCCGTAAATTCGGGTGCAATGAGAATAAACCCGTATTTTTCAGACAGGTTGGTCCATGATGTCAATTGGGCGGTAGCTGTTCTTTCGGCTCCATGCATGGCAAAAAGAATCGGCATCTTGGCGACATCACCGGTTTTCGGTATATAATAATGTACGTTTACAGGTTTCTCGGCAAGAGGTTTGTATTTGGTATATACAAAATTNCCCTTACCACGAACATTTAANAAAATTCCGTCTTTGCGATTATCCGGTTTTTCGTTTGGTACAAATGGATTTTCAGGTTCGTCACTTTGCTCCTTACACGAAATGTTTAATGTAAGGAATGCGATAATAATGTAAATGATTGGAAATTTCAAATAGTAGCTTTTCATTCGGCAAATATATATATATATATATATATAACTATCCAAATAAAAATTAAAAAAAATGCACAGAATCTTGAAAAAAATATCAAATTAAAACAAAAAACNCCCGCCACTGAAGCCTTTTAAGCGGTTCAATGGCGGGGGTATGCGATTATTTTAGAAAATCGAGCTTCTTACTTGCCTACTTTNCAGCAGTCATCNACTTGACTTTCGGGAACTGATTTNATTTGATATTTAATCTTTTCAAATGCTTTGGCAATTTTGACAGTGTCGGTCTTTTCGGCATCGTAAACGATAGTCACAATCTGACATCCAAGNTCGGTTTTAATATTGTGAACACCTTTTTCAAAACGGATGTACTTCTTGATTTTTGCTTCGCAGTTCGGACAGTCCATTTTAGGTTCGGTGGTGACATAAAGTGTNTTTAAATCTTTTGCCACTCCCACGAGNGCAATAAGACTCATTGCTAAAATTAAAATTTGCTTTTTCATTTCTATTTATTGTTTATTTTCAATTAAATACGACCAAAATTATAGCGAATACCAACGTATGCCATCGCGCCGTGGATAGGTCCCCATACGGTTGTCGGGTCAAAATAACTGCTCCANGGGTCACTGCTCCATACAACCGGATTTTTCTGCTTGAAATTTGTCAGGTTCTCGCCACCTACATATATTGAGAANTGNCGAAACCANCGGGTTACCTGCATATTCAGCTGAGGGAATGCTTTAAATCGCGGTCCCCAGCTCATATTTCCATCGGGCAACTTATATGGAGCCGGCATACGACCNCCACCGTTCATCTGAAACGTCACATCAAACTGCCAGATATCCATCGGTGTAGAGAATGAAGCGGTTAATAATGCTTTATANCGGTTGGTCAGCGGTTTTTCGAGCAGCACGCCGTTATAGGTCGATTTAACATCATTGAGACGATAAGCACCGGTGAGCGAGAGTCCGAACGGCGATTCCCATGTCAAGTCAACCTGAAAAGTATGAGAATATGACTTTCCATCGAGTTGAGAAATCGTGAGGATTCCCGGATTGGTGTCNTAGTCAACNACTGCCTGTGAATTNAAGTCGGTATAAAAATACTCGGCATTCATAATCAGCTTGTGCCGTCCGAGATATTGCGNATAGTCGATCGACACNCCATAGTTCCATGCAGCCTCTTGCTTCANATCTTCAACAACAATCGTTCGACCTGACGCAAGCAGATTGTTATATTCAGCCCACGGATGCACCGTGCGATACCCCTTCCCGACCGATGCACGGATGTTTNTGCGGTCAAACGGAGTGTATTTGACATTAAATCGNGGAGTAACAAACCATTTATATCGACTGCTGTAATCACCTCTCAAGCCTGCCATAAAGCTNAANCNGCTGCTATATTTAAANGTATATTGAGCAAACAANCCGCCTACACNTTCTCGTTCTCTGATATAATCAGGAGCAACNTCCGGGTCATGAGTGGTTTTAACGCGTTGTCCGAGATANTCATAATTGAAACTTAATCCGGTTGATAGATTGTGCATTTCGCCTAANTCAGTTTCATACATCAACTGGGCAAACGCTCCTTTTTCATTGACATCATAACCCTTTCGACCAAACGAAGCATCNAGCTGATGCATATTNAGCGAACCTATAAACGCAAGGTTTCCGTTACGTTCGCGGTCAAAAATATAGGCGTGTTTCATATATCCTTCATAGCGACGCGTGTCCAAATCAATCAGGTAGNGATCGGTCAAATCCATTCCCCCATGTTTATGCCCCGCAATCTGTCCGGCTTTGCTTTTCTCATTAANCATAGATAATCCACCATGAAAAATATAGTTTCCCGATCGCCATTGCCAACGNTTGTTCAAATTAACCTGNCGGATATCNGGCATATCGGCAAAACCGTCGTCGTTACCGTCATGACTNCCAAAACGNTCTTCAAAGTGGGCAAGCAATTCAGTNCTCAANCCCTCTTTAATATGGATNTTTCCAACCGCATTCAATTCAAGTTTCATGTCAGTATCAAAGTAGGCATTGACCGTTGCTCCGGGCTCATCTTGAGGCTTTAGATATTCAATATTGATTTGACCTGTGATTGATTCGTAGCCGTTTTTAACCGTACTACTGCCCTTTGACACCGAAATNCTGTTCATCCACGGACCCGGCACATATCTAAATCCGTATGGCATAGCCGCACCGCGAAATGCCGGCATCGCTTCGGTCAACATCTGCACGTATGTTCCGCTCAAACCCAAAAGTTTAATCTGACGGGCTCCGGTAGCTGCATCTGAATAGCTTACATCAACCGATGGCGACGTGCTGAAACTCTCCCCGAGGTTACAACAGGCGGCTCGGCAAAGTTCGGTTTGATTAATCAGATTTCTATTCTCAACACTCACCGATTTAATCGCACCTCTTTTCTTCTGAGTGAAAACGACTTCATTCAAAGTCTTGGAGTATAGCGAATCATCAAATTCATCGGTCGAAAAATCGGGTACAGTGTCTTTAGAAGTCGTTGGCGATGCCGGGATAGCGTATGAATCAACCCAACCGTTCATCATCAAAATAGCCGTCATTGACCATAACGCATATCTCTTACATAGCGCAACTGCCGCCTGTCTCATCATTTTTATTCTTTATAAAATTAAAGAGCAGCCACCCTCTCTCATCGGTTTATCCAAGATGACGGGTCGCTACTCCGCAATATCTTAAAATACTACATAAAAAAATGGCGATTTGCCATTTTACGACTGCAAAGTTACAAATTTTTATACTTTTCCCCAAATAAACTACAATTAGATTAAACCCGCCGTAAATTCATTGCTAATTATTTATCACCTACAATTAACAACAAAAAAAGTAGTGCATCAATCATTGACACACTACTTTTCAAAAACTTATGTTTAATTTCTTTATTTCAAGGCATCTTTTACCTTATTGTAAACTTTGACNGTGCCATCCTTTGTTTTATTATAGGCATTTACAGTCCCGTCTTTGACTTTGTTATAGGTTTTTACAGTACCNTCTTCGGTTTTAGCAACAACCTTTTTAGTGCCTTCTTTTGTTTTATCATAGGCTTTGACNGTNCCATCCTTTACCTTGTCATAGGTTTTTACTGTNCCGTCTTTTGCCTTATTATAAACGCCGGCTGTACCATCTTTGGCNTTATCATAGGCAGTAGCGGTTCCGTCTTTAACCTTTTTACTATCGTCTTTAATTTCTTTTTTTGCTTTGTCAAAAAATCCATCTTTTTGAACNGGGTCCGAGGCAAACGAAGCAAATGCGCCCGACGAAAGGGNTGCTGCGGTCAAAAATAAAATAAACTTTTTCATAATCCTGTTTGAGTTTAATCGTTAATATACACTTTTCAATTAAACACAAACTTTCTCAAAAAAGTTTTATAACAAACGTTAATCTCCGCTACTTACGGTCATCACTCTTTAACACCATAAGCCAAGTCNCCGGCATCGCCGAGACCGGGAACAATATATTTATGAGCATTTATCTCATCGTCGATGGCTCCGACCCANACNGTTGTGTGGGCTTCGGGGAACGTTTTCTTGACATAGTCGATTGCCTGACGCGAAGCGATAACCGAACAAACATGAACATGAGACGGCGTGCCTTTGGTCAACAATGCCCGATAGCTCAACTCCATTGATGCGCCGGTGGCAAGCATCGGGTCAGCAATAATGAGCGTTTTNCCATCAAGACGCGGCGANGCGAGATATTCAATACAAATGTCAAAGTTATCCTTTTCCTTATATTTGCGATAGGCACTCACAAATGCGTTCTGAGCGTGGTCAAAATAGTTCAAGAAGCCCTGATGAAACGGCACTCCGGCACGAAATATCGTAGCNAAAACAATCTGAGTGTCAATAACATCACTCTGCATTCGTGCCAATGGTGTTTCTATTTCAACTTTACGATAGTCGAGNGTACGGCTAATTTCAAAAGCCATAATCTCGCCTATGCGTTCGAGATTGCGACGAAAGCGGAGCATATCGCCCTGCACCTTAACGTCGCGAAGCTCGGTCATATACTGATTTACAATTGAAGGATATTCGGCAAAGTTTACAATCTTCATGGTTTGAAACAGTTTTTTGGTAGCTATATAAAAAAAGGGAAAGCTTACTACATCGCGCCGCTACAACCCCCTACCGCTGCTTCGATCAAGACCTGACGGAGTTCGGGGGGAGCATGCCGTGTAGGACTTTCCCGATGCAAAGGTACGCATATTTTTTTATCTACAAAAATAAAGTACTATTTTTTATATATAATTTACCCACGAAACCTATTGGTGTCGTGGGTAAACTTCCGTTTATAAAAATATTTTATTTCTTTTCTTTCATTCTTTTCGAGCTGACGTTCGATTGCTTCGAGGCACAAATCTACTGCTTCTTCAAACGAGTCGGCTGTTTTGGTTGCCACAATTTCAGGCTGCTGAGGNACNGTCACCTTNACGATAGCCTCCTTNTTCATNGCTGTNTCNGGTTTTACGACTTTAAGGTTNAAATCNGCCTCGGTTACTGCGGGATAGTGACGCGAAAGNCGGTCAGCCTTTTTGTTGATGTGAGCAACAAGACGTTCGGCAATGTCGAAGTGGATAGGTTGAATTCTAACTTCCATATTATCCTCCTTTTCTTTTAGATGCCCGGGGATGGGCGAGTTTNTAATTTTGTTGTAATTCTTTATACGTTATATGAGTATAAATCTGTGTCGTAGCCAACGATTGATGACCAAGCAGCTTTTGAACTGCNGGCAACTCGGCGCCATTGTTGAGCATATCGGTCGCAAAAGAATGTCGCAACACGTGTGGACTCATTCTCGAAGCGTGAACATCAGCCTCAGTCATTGCCTCATGAACGAGGTTATAGACGAGCTTGGGATAAAGCGGTTCACCATCTTCCTTGACAAAGAAACGCTCGGGCATNGATANAACGTCGCGCGATCGCAGTTGCCGATAGGTCGAAATCAATTCGGTCAGCTCATCCCCAAAAGGGATTATTCTTTCTTTATTACGCTTACCGAGCACTTTTAGTTCACCCTTAGCAGTGTCAACATTGGCGTCAAGCAACGTAATCAGCTCNTCNCGNCGCATTCCTGTCGAATAAAACATTGTCAAAATCAATCGATTGCGCACTTCCCTAAAATTGTCCATATCGATTTCAGAATCGAGCATTTTATTCGTTTCACCGGGAACAACATAAACCGGCAACGGCTTGGCAGTCTTGGCAAGCGTGATTTCAGCCGCCGGATTAGACTGCATACCGTGTCGGCGAATCATAAAACGATAAAACGCACGNANNGCCTGAGTTTTTCGGCGGATTGTACGAGGTGTGATCCCNTCCCCCGCCATCATGGCNAGCCATGAGCGAATATCGGCAACCGTTATGTCGGTAGGGTCAAACTGATAACGACCATGGTCAGTGACATAATCGCGCCACTGCTCCANGTCGGTTTTATATGACAAAACGGTGTGAGCTGAAAGATTCAGTTCACACCGTGTATATGTTAAAAATTCGTCTAAAAACATATCAGCACCGACAAATTATTCGTTAGTGAATAACTATCACAGTGCGAATATAGCACGAATTTATTTAAGTAGCAAATTTTATTCTGAAAAAAGCACTTATTTATTCTTCAACTGCGCGGAGCTGCTGAACATAAACGGCTTTCATCATTTTTTTACGGTTAGCAACCGAGGGTTTCTCAAATGCCTGACGGTTACGGAGTTCGCGAACGATACCGGTTTTTTCAAATTTACGTTTAAATTTTTTGAGCGCTTTTTCGATGTTTTCGCCTTCTTTAACTTGTACGATGATCATTGTTTTTTTGATGTATTTTAGATTTTTTATTTTCGTTTATACGATTTGCGGTTGCAAAATTACTAACAATTTTTGTTATACCAAATATTTTCGNCCCATTTTTTTGGAGTTTAACACTCTAAAAAACTAAAAAAGATGATTTTTGATTAAGAGATATCAAAAAATAGGACGCACAAATTGTGCGTCCCAATATTCTGCATTATGTTATCGCTTTGGCGCTTTGCCTAGCAAAGAATTATGCNCTGATTATTACTTATTCATTTTGTCGGCTGCGTTATGAGCTGCATCGGCAAGTTTGTCGGCGAGTTGGGCNCCTTTTTCGAGGGCTTGACCGGCGAGGTCTTTGAGTTTGTCTTGAACACCACCGAGCTGTTCGGCACCCTGCTGTTTCAGATTATTGATTGCTTCACTTGCATTAGCGGCTTTCTCGGCTGCTACTGCTTTTGCCTGCTGAAGTTTTTCGGCNGCGGCTTCTTTGATTGCGTCAAATTTGTTTTCAGCTGCCACTTTTGCGGCTTCGGCTGATACACCGGCTGCTTGCTCTGACAATTTTGCAGCAGCATCGGCAATTGTTGAATTAACTTGCATAATAAAGGCGTTTTTAATTGTTAGACTAATATTCTACTAATTAAAAACGCCTTATATAGCATATTTGTTTGCTCCTACTTGTCGGTTGGCGTATTTTCTTTAATGAATACAACACAAATCGAACCGGCAACNAGCGCAAATCCGGCAATAATCATCATTGTTGCCTGNGGNGCNAGNTGNTCNGGACTGCCAATGAGCGACAAAATCCATCCGCCNACAAGCGCACCAATAATCTGGGGAATGCAAATCGAGCANTTGAAAAGTCCGAGATATGCACCNATGTTTCCACCTTTCAACGAGTTGGTCAAGATTGTGAACGGCCATGCGAGCATTGCAGCCCATGCACATCCAATCAACAGGAATGACACAAACAAGAGGTATTGGTCGGTAAAGATTCCGGCAGTGATAAAGCCGACAGCACCGAGCAAAAGGCTAAGNGAGTATGAGAACTTGCGACTGCGGAACATTGGNAAAACAACTGCCCAAAGTACCGAGCCAATCGCCTGAACNGCAAAGAGAATACCAACCCAGTTACCGGCATCGTTATATTCNACCGACTCTGTATTCAAAACTACCGATGTGCGATATGTGGCATCAGTCATATTAANAGTTACATGTTCGGGCTCGTCAATAAAGAGGTCTCCGCTATGAGGATCATGCGACACGATTCCCGACAAAATCAATTCGGTTTTACCCGACAACTGCGAAAGGTAATCGACCGGAATAACCGAATTAACCGAGTCGATAACGACAGCNCCACCGTTAAGCACTACCTGAACATTGTCAAAGTCAATTTCATCGTCAAAATTGTGACGAGGTTTGCCGTTGAAACGNACGAGTTGGTCATTAGTGAAGATTGTATCAAAATGAGCGTCATGGTTNANAGCCAANGATGAACATTCAACAAATTTTCCGTTAATAACCGCACCGGCAACCATAGCACGACCATGTTCAACNATCACTGTTGAGTCGCCNAGCATGATAAATTTGGCATTAACAACATCGGGAGTANCGTTTTCTGAAAGACATTCAATGCCNGTNATAGTTGTTGTCTCGGGACAATCAAAGGCATTCTTTGCCACAGTTCCNTTGGTATANGTCCACATAAACAAGAAGGCAAACCAGCAGAAGAACTGCACCAGCCCGACNGTCCANAAAGTTTTCGGAGCATTAACGAGCAGTTTCAACAGGTTCTTGCTCTCGGGTTTATCCTTGGTCTCGGCAACCACACCGTTATACTCGTTATAAACCTCGGGCGGCCACTCTTTGATCTTCATCAGTGAATAAATAACACAGATGAGCAAGATTGCGGCTCCGATGTAGAACGAATAGACAACAGTCTGTGGAACAACNCCTTCGGCAGCCGTATTACGAAACCCAAGCCATGTCAAAAGGAACGGGAAAATAAAGCCGACAATCGAACCGGCATTACAAAGGAACGACTGAATCGAATAGGCAAGTCCTTTTTGTTTCTCGTTGACCATATCGCCGACAAGCATCTTGAACGGCTGCATCGCCATATTGATTGACGTGTCGAGCAACATCAAGGCTATCAAACCAACGATAATTGCCGATGAAACGGTCAAGCCAAAACTACCGGCATTAGGTAGCAGACACATAACGAACACTGCAACTGCCGCTCCAAAAATCAGGTAAGGCAAGACGACGNCCCCAACGGGTCCAAGTCTTGTCGCTGTATGAGCCAACAATCGGTTGAACAATAAGACCCATNAGCGGNGGCAATATCCAAAANTAGCTAAGGTCATGAGGGTCAGCACCAAGAGTGGCAAAAATACGTGAAACATTTGCACTCTGAAGAGCATAAGCAATCTGAACTCCAAAAAATCCGAAGCTCAAATTCCANAGTTTCCAAAAACCAAGGTCGGGTTTTGTTTTCATGTAGTTTAAAGTGAATGTGGTTTATTTTATATGGTTATTTTTCTATTTTTAAACGCCNGCCATAGCCTTGAGTCGGGCAATCTCATCAGCCCACNCACTCTCGTCGGGAGTTTCAAGAATCAACGGAATNTTNTCAACTCGGCTGTCAGCCATCAATCGCTCAAANAANCTGTTGCCNAGCGTTCCGAGNCCGATNAGNTCNTGNCGGTCAACNTGGCTGCCAAGTCCCTTTTTAGAGTCATTGATGTGCATTCCNGANANATATTTCAANCCNATNATGCGGTCAAAATCGNTCCAAAAAGCTTCATAGCCGTCGGCTGTTGCAAGGTCATAGCCGGCAGCAAATGTATGGCAGGTGTCGATACATACGCCAACACGGCTTTTATCCTCTACGCCGTCGATAATGCGTGCGATCTGTTCAAGTTCAAAGCCAAGGTTAGAGCCCTGCCCTGCCGTATTTTCAATTACAGCCTTGACTCCCGATGTTTTATCAAGAGCCCAATTTATAGAGTCGGCAATCAGGTCGAGACATTTTTCAGGCTCAATGAGATTGAGATGACTTCCGGGATGAAAGTTTAGCTTTGTCAGGCCGAGCAATTCGCATCGTTGAAGCTCGTCAAGAAATGCCTCACGCGATTTTTCAAGCTTCTCGCTCTCGGGAGCTCCAAGATTGATAAGATAGCTGTCGTGAGGCAATATCACGTCAGGAGTATATCCAAACTCACTACAACGCTCCTTAAACAGCTCGGCTTGTTCCGGTTTGATCGGAGACGACTTCCAGCGTGACGGATTGCGGGTGAACAATGCAAAAGCTGTTGCTCCGATTTCATGAGCGCGTAAAGGTGCTTCAGCCACCCCCGATGCAGTCGATACATGTGCTCCGATATATTTCATTTGTTATTGATTTTTAGGTTATGTTTTTTTGTATATGGCAAAATTAGCAAAAGTTTCTATTATATCATAAACTTTTATCAAAAATAGCAAAAGTTTCTACTATAACAGAAACTATTCTGCCATATAGAGAGTTATAATGCAAAAAAGACGGCGTGTCGTTATTGACACGCCGTCTTCAATATAACAGTTTGAATGTTTTTATTTTTATTTTTCTTTTGCTTCGATTTCTAAAATCTCAGCTTCAACTACTTCAGGAGCAAGCGCTGATGCGATGTCATCTTTGCTGCCGACTACGAGACGTTCATATTCGCGAAGACCTGTACCGGCAGGGATAAGGTGACCGCAGATAACGTTCTCTTTCATACCTTCGAGGTCGTCAACTTTACCGTTGATAGCGGCTTCGTTGAGCACCTTGGTTGTTTCCTGGAATGAAGCAGCCGAGATGAAAGATGAAGTTTGAAGAGCGGCACGGGTGATACCCTGGAGTATCTGTTCACTGGTTGCAGGACGAGCGTCACGCACTTCAATGATACGCTGGTCGCGGCGTTTTAGAGCCGAGTTCTCGTCACGAAGTTTGCGGGCTGTGATGATTTGTCCTTTATAGACAGTTTCTGAATCACCGGCGTCAATAACAACTTTTTTACCCCAGATGCGGTCATTTTCTTCCATGAAGTCACGTTTGTCAACCACTTGCTGCTCAAGGAAACGAGTGTCACCCGGATCAAGAATGTTGACTTTGCGCATCATCTGGCGAACGATAACCTCAAAGTGTTTGTCGTTGATTTTCACACCCTGCATGCGGTAAACGTCCTGAACCTCATTAACAATGTATTCCTGCACTGCTGTGGGACCCATGATGTTAAGGATGTCGGTTGGTGTGATTGCACCGTCAGAAAGCGGAGTTCCGGCACGGACATAGTCGCCTTCCTGAACGAGGAGCTGTTTTGACAAGGGAACGAGATATACTTTTTCTTCGCCGAGACGTTTGTTGATGACCTTGATTTCCTTGTTACCACGTTTGTTTTTGGGGCTGAACACAACCTCTCCGTCGATTTCTGAAACGACTGCAGGGTTTGACGGGTTACGTGCCTCAAACAACTCGGTAACACGGGGAAGACCACCGGTAATATCACCGGCACCACCGGCTGCACGGGGAATCTTAACAAGATGTTCACCAACCTTGATTTCGTCACCCTCGTTCTTGAGAAGGTGCGCTCCAACAGGGAGGGTGTAGGTTTTGATGACCTCGCCTTTGGCGTTGACAATCGAAACCTCGGGGCTCTTGTTACGGTCGCGCGACTCGATGATGATCTTATCCTGGAGTCCTGACTGTTCGTCAAACTCTACGCGGTAGCTTTCGTTTTCAGCAAGGTTTTCATAGTGGATTGTACCACCGACCTCACTGGCAATAACGGCGTTGAACGGATCCCATTCACAAATAACGTCGCCTTTCTTGACAGTATCGCCATTTGAGAAGTAGAGTTTAGAACCGTAAGGAATGTTTGCGTTAGTGAGCATCATGCGGGTGTTCGGGTCAAGGATGCGGAGCTCGGCAAGACGACCGATAACCACTTCAACCGGACGACCCTTACCGTCAACTTCATCGGTAGTGACCGTACGAAGTTCCTCGATTTCGAGAATACCGTCATAACGTGAAGTAACAGAGTTGATAGCCGCAACG
Organism: Bacteroides sp.; assembly: GCA_014802535.1. Classification (GTDB taxonomy): domain Bacteria; phylum Bacteroidota; class Bacteroidia; order Bacteroidales; family Muribaculaceae; genus CAJUPY01. Next base: position 88,036 of record JAAVCC010000010.1, read on the forward strand.
TTTGAAGCCACACCACCGACGTGGAATGTACGGAGGGTAAGCTGTGTACCCGGCTCACCGATTGACTGAGCTGCGATTACGCCGACAGCTTCACCCATCTGCACGAGACGGTTGTTTGAAAGATTACGTCCATAACATTTGGCACATACACCACGTTTTGATTCACAGGTGAGAACCGAACGGATTTCAACCTGCTCAATCGGAGATGCATCAATGCGGTCGGCTGCAGCATCGTTGATTTCTTCACCTGCAGCAACAATAACTTCACCGGTAATCGGGTCAATGATATCGTGAACCGAAACACGTCCGAGGATACGTTCGCCAAGCGAAGCGACAACCTCGTCGTTGTTTTTGATTTCGGTACATACAAGTCCGCGGAGTGTACCACAGTCTTCTTCGTTGATGATAACGTCGTGAGCGACGTCAACAAGACGACGGGTAAGATAACCGGCGTCGGCAGTCTTGAGCGCGGTATCGGCAAGACCCTTACGAGCACCGTGGGTAGAGATGAAGTATTCGAGCACCGAAAGACCTTCCTTGAAGTTAGACAAGATCGGGTTTTCAATGATCTGACCACCCTCTGCACCTGCTTTCTGCGGTTTAGCCATAAGACCACGCATACCTGCAAGCTGACGAATCTGGTCTTTAGAACCACGGGCACCCGAGTCAAGCATCATGAATACAGAGTTAAATCCCTGGTTAGCTTCGGTCATCTGCTTCATAAGCACCTGGGTGAGTTTTGAGTTCACATGAGTCCAGATATCGATGATCTGATTGTAGCGTTCAGTGTTGGTGATATTACCCATCGAGTAGTTTTCCATAACTTCTTCGACTTCGGCATATCCTTCATTAACGATTTCTTCTTTCTCAGCGGGGATGATAACGTCACCGAGGTTGAACGAAAGACCGCCTTTGAATGCCATGTAATAACCAAGGTTCTTGATGTCGTCAAGGAACTGGGCTGAACGGGGAATACCGCATTTTTTGATTACCTTAGAAATGATTGTACGAAGTGATTTCTTTGACAAGATTTCATTTACATAACCGATTTCTGAAGGTACGAAACGGTTAACAAGCACGCGACCAACCGATGTATTTTCAACAAGGTGACGGATGGGGTTACCGTTTTCGTCGATATCATCAACCATGACCGAAACGGGAGCATGGAGAGTTACTCGACCTTCGTTATAAGCGATTTCGGCTTCTTCGGGTCCATAGAATTTGAGACCTTCACCTTTGTCGCCTTTGCGGAGTTTGGTGATATAATAGAGTCCGAGCACCATATCCTGAGAAGGCACGGTGATAGGAGCACCATTAGCAGGGTTAAGAATGTTGTGGGCACCGAGCATGAGCATCTGGGCTTCGAGGATAGCCTCGTTACCAAGAGGCAAGTGCACAGCCATCTGGTCACCGTCGAAGTCGGCGTTGAACGCCGTACAAGCGAGCGGGTGGAGCTGGATAGCTTTACCCTCAATCATTTTGGGCTGGAATGCCTGGATACCAAGACGGTGAAGAGTTGGGGCACGGTTGAGGAGCACGGGGTGTCCTTTCATAACGTGCTCAAGAATATCCCATACAACCGGTTCTTTGCGGTCAACGATCTTCTTAGCCGATTTTACGGTTTTTACAATACCACGTTCGATGAGTTTACGGATAACAAACGGTTTGTAAAGCTCGGCAGCCATGTTTTTGGGGATACCGCACTCGTGCATTTTGAGCTCGGGACCAACAACGATAACCGAACGAGCCGAATAATCAACACGTTTACCGAGAAGGTTCTGACGGAAACGACCTTGTTTACCTTTAAGGCTATCAGAGAGTGACTTGAGGGGACGGTTAGCCTCGGTTTTAACAGCTGACGATTTGCGTGAGTTGTCAAGAAGCGAGTCAACAGCCTCCTGAAGCATACGTTTCTCGTTACGGAGAATCACTTCGGGAGCCTTAATTTCTATGAGTCGTTTGAGACGGTTGTTACGGATGATTACACGACGATAGAGGTCGTTGAGGTCAGATGTAGCAAATCGACCACCATCGAGGGGAACGAGGGGACGGAGTTCGGGCGGAATCACGGGAACTGCCTGAAGAATCATCCACTCGGGTTTGTTGCGATTCTTTGAAGCACGGAACGATTCTACAACCTGAAGGCGTTTGAGAGCCTCGGTTTTACGCTGCTGTGAACCGTCGCGGTCAGCGAGGTCACGAAGCTCAGCTGCAAGACGATCAAGGTCAAGACGAACGAGCATATCATAGATAGCTTCAGCTCCCATCTTGGCGATGAACTTGTTGGGATCAGAATCGTCAAGGAGCTGATTGTCTTTGGGAAGACGATCAAGCACCGAGAAGTATTCTTCTTCAGAAAGGAGATCGTTGTCGGCAACGTTATCACCCTTGTCTGAAATTGTAAGGTCGGCAGCTGCACCGGCTTGAATCACAATATATTTTTCATAATAGATTACAGCATCGAGCTTCTTTGAAGGAAGTCCGAGCAGATAACCTATCTTGTTAGGGAGCGAACGGAAGTACCAGATGTGTGCAACAGGGACAACAAGTTTGATGTGTCCCATGCGCTCGCGGCGCACTTTTTTCTCAGTAACCTCTACACCACAACGGTCGCAGACAATACCTTTATAACGGATACGTTTGTATTTTCCGCAGTGACATTCATAGTCCTTTACCGGACCGAATATACGCTCACAGAAAAGTCCGTCACGTTCAGGCTTGTAAGTACGGTAGTTGATGGTTTCGGGTTTGAGAACCTCGCCGCTTGATTTTTCAAGAATTTCCTCGGGCGAAGCAATGCCGATAGAAATTTTTGAGAATCCGGTTTTGGTTGATTTTTCTTTTCTAAAAGCCATTTTGAGTTATTAAAAAAGTATTTTTATTTTGCTCCGGAAGGTCGCCTTTTGTCAGCTCGGACAACGATTTTGACCGAGCTGACTCGGGGACTGACACTCTTTTTAAATTTTTCCTTTAGAGACTTCATCGTTGAAGCCATCCAAAAGGTCAAAGTGGAGAGTTAAATTTTAGTTTTCAAGGTTGATGCTCAAGCAAAGGCCTCGCAACTCGTGGAGAAGCACATTGAGTGATTCGGGAATTCCGGCAGGTGGCATCGGGTCACCTTTAACAATAGCTTCATAAGCTTTGCTACGACCGGTAACGTCGTCACTCTTGATTGTGAGGATTTCTTGAAGGATGTGAGCGGCACCGAATGCTTCAAGTGCCCAAACTTCCATCTCTCCAAAACGCTGACCACCAAACTGAGCTTTACCACCAAGAGGTTGCTGAGTGATGAGAGAGTACGGACCGATTGAACGGGCGTGCATCTTGTCTTCAACCATGTGACCGAGTTTGAGCATGTAGATGACACCTACAGTTGCAGGTTGGTCAAAACGTTCACCGGTTCCACCATCATAAAGATAGGTTTTACCATAGCGGGGAACGCCTGCCTTGTCGGTCCAGCTGTTGAGGTCATCGAGTGTTGCACCGTCAAAAATCGGAGTAGCAAATTTCTCACCGAGCTCACGGCCTGCCCATCCGAGAACAGTCTCGAAAATCTGACCGAGGTTCATACGAGAAGGCACACCAAGCGGGTTAAGACAGATATCAACCGGCGTACCATCGTCAAGGAACGGCATATCTTCCTGGCGAACGATACGCGAAACGATACCTTTGTTACCGTGACGGCCTGCCATCTTGTCACCTACGCTGATCTTACGTTTCTTAGCGATATAGACTTTAGCCAATTGCATGATTCCCGAGGGAAGATCATCACCGATTGAGATATCATATTTCTTACGGTGAAGTTCGGCATCGATCTCTTTAGACTTGCGCAAGTAGTTGCGGATTGTACGAGAGATGAGTTCGTTTTTATGCTCGTCAGCTGTCCATTTGCTAAGGTTGATTGTGTCGTAGTTGATTTCACGGAGAACCGCAGCAGTGAATTTCTGACCCTTTTCGATAACATCAGCACCGAGGAAGTCTTTAACACCCTGAGAAGTCTTGCCGTTAGTCAATGTAAGAAGTTTTTCAACAAGAATATCTTTGAGTTTATCTTGTTTTTCTTCAAATTCCTCGACAATCATCGGGAGACGTGCATTGGTAGCACGACGATTTCCGGTTGTTTTGGCAACACGTGAATAGAGATTTGTTCCGATAACAACACCTTTGAGAGAGGGAGTTGCTTTGAGTGAAGCATCCTTAACATCGCCGGCTTTGTCACCAAAGATTGCTCGGAGGAGTTTTTCTTCGGGAGTTGGATCAGACTCACCTTTAGGTGTAATCTTACCAATCATGATATCGCCCGGAACAACGTGAGCACCAACACGGATGATACCTCGTTCGTCGAGGTCTTTTGTAGCGTCTTCGCTAACGTTGGGGATATCAGAAGTGAGTTCTTCCTCGCCACGTTTGGTTTCACGGACTTCAAGTGAATATTCATCAACGTGAACCGAAGTCAGGATGTCTTCTTTTACGACACGTTCGTTAAGAACGATTGCGTCCTCATAGTTATATCCTTTCCAGGGCATGAAAGCTACCTTGAGGTTGCGACCGAGTGCGAGTTCGCCGTTTTCAGTAGAGTAACCTTCGGTGAGGATATCACCTTTATCTACTCGCTGACCGCGCTCACAAATCGGACGAAGGTCAATAGTAGTGCTCTGGTTGGTTTTACGGAATTTGGGTATGCGGTATTCTTTGACTGCATCTTCAAAGGCAACAAATTCGTCGTCTTCGGTACGGTCATAACGAATACGGATAACGGTAGCATCAACAAACTCAACGACACCGGGACCTTCAGCAGTGATCTGGGTACGGCTGTCGCGGATGAGCTGACCTTCGATACCTGTTCCGACGATAGGAGCCTCGCTACGGAGCAAGGGAACTGCCTGACGCATCATGTTAGATCCCATGAGGGCACGGTTTGCGTCGTCATGTTCGAGGAACGGGATGAGTGATGCTGCGATAGAAGCGATCTGTGTGGGCGAAACGTCCATAAGTTCAACTTCAGAGGGTGCAACAACAGGGAAGTCGGCATCAAGACGAGCCTTAACTTTATCATTAACGAATGTACCGTTATCGTTAAGAGGAGCATTACCCTGTGCAATCACTTTGCCTTCTTCCATCTCGGCAGCGAGATAAACGATTTCGTCGTTTTTGAGGTTTACTTTTGCATCGTTAACCTGGCGATAGGGAGTCTCGATAAAGCCGAGGTCATTGATTTTAGCGTAAACGCAAAGTGAAGAAATAAGACCGATGTTCGGACCTTCAGGAGTTTCGATAGGACAGAGACGACCATAGTGGGTATAGTGAACGTCACGAACCTCGAAACCGGCACGCTCACGCGAAAGACCGCCGGGACCGAGAGCCGACATACGGCGCTTGTGGGTAATCTCGGCCAAGGGGTTGGTCTGGTCCATGAACTGCGAAAGGGCGTTGGTGCCGAAGAACGAGTTGATGGCAGACGACAATGTCTTGGCGTTGATAAGGTCAATTGGGGTGAACACCTCATTGTCGCGGACATTCATACGCTCGCGGATAGTACGAGACATACGAGAAAGACCGTTGGCAAACTGCTGATAGAGCTGCTCGCCTACTGTACGAACACGACGGTTTGAAAGGTGGTCGATATCATCAACATCAGCTTTAGAATTGATAAGCTCGATGAGATATTTAATGATTGAAATGATGTCTTCTTTGGTAAGGACTTTGACATCAAGTGGTGTGCTAAGACCGAGTTTTTTGTTGATACGGAAACGACCAACTTCACCAAGGTCATAACGTTTTTCAGAGAAGAAGAGGTTGTTGATAACCTCGCGTGCGCTTGCTTCATCAGGAGCATCGGCGTTACGGAGCTGACGATAGATATACTTGACAGCTTCTTCTTCAGTGTTAGCCTGGTCTTTGCGAAGGGTATTTGAGATGATTGAATAATCGCCGGTGTTGGCATCCTCGCTGTGAACAAGAATAGTTTCTACACCGGTATTAAGAATTGATTCGATTACATCGTCATCAAGAACCGATTCACGTTCTGCAACGATAGCCGAACGTGAGATAGTTGTAACCTCGCCTGTATCCTCGTCGTTATTGTCCTCATAGTAGGTGTGCATAACGCGAGCAGCAATTTTACGACCTTTAGCGGCTTCAAGATTTTCGCGAGTAGCTTTAATTTCTTCAGCTTTACCGAAAATTTGAATAATATCTTTTTCGTCTTCAAAGCCAATCGCACGCAAAAGAGTAGTAACGGGGAGTTTCTTTTTACGGTCGATATAGGCATACATGACATTGTTGATGTCAGTAGCAAACTCAATCCACGAACCGTGGAAAGGAATGATACGAGCCGAGTACAGTTTAGTACCGTTAGCGTGCATGCTCTGACCAAAGAACACACCCGGAGAACGGTGAAGCTGAGACACGACAACACGCTCGGCACCATTGATTACAAACGTACCTTTATCAGTCATATAAGGAATAGGACCGAGGTAAACGTCTTGGACAACGGTGTCAAAATCTTCGTGGTCGGGGTCGGTACAATATAATTTGAGTTTCGCCTTCAGAGGGACACAATAAGAGAGACCACGCTCAAGACACTCTTCGATAGTATATCTCGGAGGATCAATGTAGTAGTCGAGGAACTCGAGGACGAAATTGTTACGGGTATCAGCAATGGGGAAATTCTCGGCAAAAACTTTATAAAGTCCCTCGTTGTTACGTTGTTCGGGAGGGGTGTCGAGTTGAAGGAAGTCACGAAACGACTTTAGCTGCACCTCAAGAAAATCGGGGTAAGGAAACGGATTCTTTACCGAAGCGAAATTTATACGGGGTTTATCTGAAGTTACTGACATCTGAGAGATTGGTTAAGGGAACTTAAATTAAAATATAACACAAAAAGGTTAAGAATCTTCGTTTAAGAGGATTCTTAACCTAATCGCCTGAAAATCAGGCAATATTATTTAAGTTCAACTTCAGCGCCTGCTTCTTCGAGCTGTTTTTTGAGACCTTCAGCATCAGCTTTAGCCATGCCTTCTTTGATCACGCCGGGAGCGTTGTCAACGAGATCTTTAGCTTCTTTGAGGCCAAGACCGGTGAGTTCTTTAACGAGTTTAACAACAGCGAGCTTAGAAGCGCCAGCAGCTTTAAGAACTACATCGAAAGAAGATTTCTCTTCAGCAGCGCCAGCACCACCTGCAGCGGGGCCAGCAGCAACAGCTACAGCAGCAGCTGCGGGTTCGATACCATATTCTTCTTTAAGGATCTGAGCGAGCTCAGTAGCTTCTTTAACGGTGAGGTTAACGAGTTGTTCAGCAAAAGCTTTTAAATCTGCCATTTTAGTATGATTTAATGTGTTATTGTTCAGTTAATTGATTATTTGTTTGCGATTGTTTCTACGCAGCCTGCGAGTTTTGCACCATTTGAAGTAAGAGCCGAAACGAGGTTCTTGGCAGGTGATTGAAGAAGAGCGAGGATATCGGCGATAAGTTCGTTCTTGCTTTTGAGATTTGCAAGGGTTTCGAGCTGATTTTCACCAACATAAACTGTTTCTTCTACATAAGCAGCTTTGAAACGGGGAAGAGCAGCGTCCTTCTTAGCAACTTTTTTGAGGAGCTTAGCAGGAGCATTACCGGTATTGCTGAAAAGGATCGAAGTAGAACCTTTCAAAACCGGGTAGAGTTCTGAGAAATCACCCTCAAGGTTTTCGAGCGCTTTGTGAAGAAGAGCGTTCTTAACAACCATAAGTTTGATATCTTCATTGAAGCAAGCACGGCGGATGTCGCTGGTGTCAGCAGCATCAAGACCGGCTGTTTCAGCCAGATAGAAGCAGCCATATTCCTTAATGGTAGCTGCAATCTTTTCAATAATTAAAGCTTTATCTTCTTTTTTCATTTTGTCGTCAGTTTAAAGGTTATTCGTCGACTGATTTAACATCAATCTTGACACCGGGACTCATGGTGCTCGAAAGATAAATGCTCTTGATATAGGTGCCTTTAGCGGTTGTAGGTTTGAGCTTGATAAGAGTGTTGATGAATTCACGAGCGTTATCACGCATCTGTTCGGGAGTGAACGACATTTTACCGATTGACGAGTGAACGATACCGTTCTTGTCAACTTTAAAGTCGATCTTACCTTTTTTGACTTCTTCAACAGCTTTGGCAACATCAACAGTTACAGTACCACTTTTGGGGTTAGGCATAAGACCACGGGGACCGAGGACACGTCCAAGGGCACCGATTTTACCCATGATAGCGGGCTGAGTGATGATTACATCGATATCGGTCCAACCGCCTTTGATTTTCTCAATGTATTCATCGAGACCAACATAGTCAGCACCGGCAGCTTTAGCAGCAGCTTCAGCATCGGGAGTACAAAGAACGAGAACGCGAATCTGTTTACCTGTTCCGTGGGGAAGGGTAACGACGCCACGTACCATCTGGTTTGCCTTACGGGGGTCAACACCAAGACGCACGTCGATATCGAAAGAAGCGTCAAACTTAGTGAAAGTAATTTCTTTTACTTTTTCGCAAGCCTCAGCAAGAGAGTAAGCTTTTCCAACTTCAAACTTCTCCAAGGCCAACTTTTGATTTTTTGTAAGTTTAGTCATAGTTAAATTGAAGTTTTAGAGTTCGGGAAAAGTACCGTTAACAGTAATACCCATGCTGCGGGCAGTTCCGGCAACCATTGTCATTGCCGATTTAAGGGTGAAGCAGTTAAGGTCGGGCATCTTGTCTTCAGCAATAGCTTTAACTTGATCCCAGGTAACCTGAGCAACTTTGTTACGGTTAGGCTGAGCCGAACCACCTTTGATTTTAGCTGCTTCGAGGAGCTGAATAGCTACCGGAGGAGTTTTAACGATGAAGTCAAAGCTCTTGTCAGTGTAATAAGTAATTACAACCGGGAGAACTTTACCAGCTTTGTCCTGGGTGCGCGCATTAAACTGCTTGCAAAACTCCATGATGTTAATACCCTTAGAACCGAGAGCCGGTCCAACTGGGGGAGATGGGTTTGCAGCGCCACCTTTGATCTGCAATTTGATCTGTCCAGCAATTTCTTTTGCCATTGTTGTCGTTTGATTTAAAAATATTAGATATTTATTAAGGCGAGAAAATCTGTTTTATCGACGGGTCCGATTCGTAACACAATCCATACCGTCTCCAGCATCATTCCCTCTCTACTTGCGAATTTTCGAGCTCAAGTGAAGTTTTGTGCCCGAAGATCTTCACCATAACCTTAAGTTTCTTCTTCTTGTCATAAACCTCGTCGACTTCGCCCGAGAAACCTTTGAAAGGACCATCATTAATTTTAACGATTTCACCTTTCTGGTAAACGATCGATTCTTCGTCGGGGATTTCGCTAAGGTCATCAGCAGTACCAAGCATACGCATCACTTCGCTTTCGCGGAGCGCCTCGGGCTGGGCATCTTTCTGACGTCCTTTAAGGAAACCGATCACGTTTGTAGTGTTGCTAAGTTGGTGCATCACTTCGCCGGTGAGGATTGCCTCTACGAAAACATAACCTGAATAAAGATTCTTTTCCTTAACGACTTTTTTGCCGTTACGGACGGTCAGCACCTTTTCAGTTGGGATAACGACCTGAAACAGAAATTGCCCGAGGTCGGTGTTGCGCATCGCACCCTCGAGAAACTCTTTAACTTTGGCTTCTTTACCTGAGATAGCGCGAAGAACATACCACGCACGACCATCAGAATGAGCCGCAGAAACAACTTCGTTAGAATTTGAATTTTCAGCCATTGTCTATAAAACTTAAAGGTAACCGACTTATAGGCTATAAATAAAGTGCATCAACTGATTGACGAGCTGATCCATGATGAGAATTATCAAAGCGATAATAACGGAAGCCACCATCACAATAAGCGCGCTTTTAATCAGCTGGGTGCCGGTAGGCCAAGATGTTTTATAACGAAGCTCGTCATAAGCATCTCGGATATTCGTAAGTATACCTAATTTCATTTTCTTTTATTTATTAGCACGGGAAGAGAGGCTCGAACTCCCGACACCTGGTTTTGGAGACCAGTGCTCTACCAACTGAGCTATTCCCGTATATAAAAATCATTCCTCAGCGAGAATCCTCAAACCGAGGAATGATTTTAATTTTATATAACCTGAGTTATTAGTCGAGGATTTCAGTGATCTGACCTGAACCTACGGTGCGGCCACCTTCACGGATAGCGAAGCGGAGACCTTGGTCGCATGCTACAGGGTTGATAAGATCAACGATGATTTCTACGTGGTCACCAGGCATAACCATTTCAACACCTTCGGGAAGAGTGATTTCACCGGTTACGTCAAGAGTACGGATGTAGAACTGAGGACGATAGTGGTTGTGGAACGGAGTGTGACGGCCACCTTCTTCTTTCTTCAAGATATAAACTGAAGCTTTGAATTTGCTGTGGGGTTTAACAACTCCGGGGTGGCAGATAACCATACCACGTTTGATATCTTTTTTGTCAACACCACGAAGGAGAAGACCAACGTTGTCACCAGCTTCACCTTGGTCGAGGAGTTTGCGGAACATTTCAACACCGGTAACAACCGATTTCATGTCAGCACCAAGACCCATGATTTGAACTTCGTCACCAACTTTCACGATACCAGTTTCAATACGTCCGGTAGCAACGGTACCACGACCGGTGATAGAGAAGACGTCTTCAACAGGCATAAGGAAGGGTTTATCGATATCACGGGGAGGAAGGGGAATCCAGTTATCAACTGCATCCATAAGCTCCATAACTTTAGCTTCCCACTGGGGTTCGCCGTTAAGAGCACCAAGAGCAGAACCACGGATGATAGGAGTATTGTCACCATCATATTCGTAAGAAGAAAGAAGGTCACGCATATCCATTTCAACGAGTTCAAGCATTTCTTCGTCGTCAACCATGTCGCATTTGTTCAAGAACACAACGATACGGGGAACGTTTACCTGACGAGCGAGAAGGATGTGCTCGCGAGTCTGGGGCATAGGACCGTCAGTAGCAGCAACAACGATGATAGCACCGTCCATCTGAGCAGCACCGGTAACCATGTTCTTAACGTAGTCAGCGTGTCCCGGGCAGTCAACGTGAGCATAGTGGCGGTTAGCAGTTTCATACTCAACGTGAGCGGTGTTAATTGTAATACCACGCTCTTTTTCTTCGGGAGCGTTGTCGATCTGATCGAATGATTTTACTTCAGAAAGACCTGCTTTAGCAAGCACGGTAGTGATTGCAGCGGTCAAAGTAGTTTTACCGTGGTCAACGTGGCCAATAGTACCAATGTTAACGTGGGGTTTGGTTCTTTCGAATTTCTCTTTAGCCATAACTTTGCTTAGTTAGTTTATTTAATGATATTTTACTTGTTTCAGGATAAAAAGCCACGACGGCATACAGCTATCGGGGCATCAAGATAACAAAATTACTTTCTTTTAGAGCCGATGGCGGGATTTGAACCCGCGACCTCTTCCTTACCAAGGAAGTGCTCTACCCCTGAGCTACATTGGCAATAAACAAAAAAATTTGAGCGGAAGACGGGGTTCAAACCCGCGACCCTCAGCTTGGAAGGCTGATGCTCTATCAACTGAGCTACTTCCGCAAAAAAGAGTGGGCGAAGATGGATTCGAACCACCGAAGGCATAAGCCAGCAGATTTACAGTCTGCCCCATTTGGCCACTCTGGTATTCGCCCTACAAAGCTTTCGCTTAACTTTGAGCCTCTTGTCGGATTCGAACCAACGACCCCGAGATTACAAATCACGTGCTCTGGCCAACTGAGCTAAAGAGGCATATATGTCAATTTTCTTGCTTTGACATCACCGTTCTATCGGTTTTGCGGTGCAAAGGTATAAACAATTTTCTTAATTACAAAATATCAAGCTATTTTTTTTGATATTTTTATGATGTAACGTAGTTAAAAAATGTTCACATTATTAATATAGGACCTTAGAACACCAAAGTCACAATGACATAAACCGCATGAGCAATCATTGCCGCACAGAGTCCGCCTATCGTGTGAGCAAGTATAGCTTTCGGAGTCAATTCGCGATAGCCGAGCGAATCGAGCATGGCGGTATGAGTTGAAAGATATCCACTCCAACACATGCCTATTGCTGTAAACACAGCGATAGCATTGCCATCGATCCAGCCCTCAGATGCGAAACTCGGAACAAGACTGAGCGCGGCACCTACAGCACCCAGTGCTGTAATCGGGAACGCAACAAGATGAGGATCGCCAAAACCGAACAGCCACTCAAATACAAAATTGATTTTATTGGCAAGTCGCGGCAAAAGTTCGATTCCTTCGTAGGCCGCGCCTGTGTAATCACCCTGAGACCCGGGTCCGAAGGTTAAAATCATAACAAGAGTTGAGATTATCAACACTCCCGGGATAATAGCGATACCGACATCAACTCCGGTTTTTCCACCATCAAGAAGCGAGTTCAAAATGCGAATAGGCATTGATTTAACCTCGGGCTTTTCTTCTTTTGCTGCATCTGAATCTTCTTGAACGACATCTTCATGAGCAAAATGAGGATATGCCTTAATGATAAAATGCTGCATGATGCGAGTTGAAACAATACATCCGCAGAAAGCTCCGAAAAATCCGATTAGCGGCTCAATGAAATAACCCTGACCAATCATGAATACAATAACGAGCAATCCCATACCAAAAGCTGTACCGAAATTAGTCAACGAGATGTATTGAAATTTCTTGAAATACTGTGAAAAGCGCTTATCCTGAGAAAGCGAGATAATAGCCGGATTATCACTAAGAAACGTCATTACCGCACCCAGCGAAGCAACACCCGGGAGACGGAATAGCGGCTTCATGAGAGGGCGTAGAATTTTTTCAATCAAATTAACAACGCCAAATTCGACAAAAAGGCGTCCGATTGCACCCGTAACAACACATATACCCATTAGATACAGAACCGTGTTAAGAAGCAAGTCATGAGCAGTGTGCATAATTGTATTGAGCATATTCGACACACCCATGTGGTATCCGATATACCAGAAAAGTGCAAATACTATAACAAGACAAGGAATTCCTTGAGGGATATACCCCGTTATTTTTTTCCAAAGATTTGGAGATTTAGTAGCCTCAGCCATAAACGTGAATTATTTACGATTTAGTTTAAAAATATCTATTTTGAACGACACTCCACAGTCGATTAGAAGCGTCTTATCTTGAATATCGTCGTTGACATTACCATTTTGACCCCACGCATAAAAACAATTCAGATGAAGTCGTAATGAATGACGTGCTTTTATCAAGGGATAATATTCAACCCCGGCACCTGCCATCGTCATTTCAGTTCCGGGCAGAACGACGCAATCGGCATTGTGATGAGTTTTATTAACATCATAAGTCATTTTACCATACACCGTCAAACGCTTAGACGGAGTAAACATCAAGTTTGCCATCACCGACGCATCACGTCCGATAAACTGTTGATGAGAAGCCGCACGATTGATAAGATCAAGTTCAAGTCCCCATTTCCCGACATCAAATCGGCTGCCAAGACTTATATAAGATATGTATCGGTTTTTTTCGTATTCAAACAAATTGGCCGACCATCGAGGTTTAAATATGCCATGTTTGGCAACCCAAATCAAGTTGTAGCCATACATATTTCGATTGTTCGTAGCATGAAACGGACTTTGAACAATCTGAAATGTCAAATTATCATGAGAGGTAATATCAAATCCCGCCGAAACACCTATTTGAAAACATGGAATACCATTCCAAAACACAGAAGGTCCGAAAACGTCAGCAGGATTACGATCGTATTCATAGCTTCCGATCTGAACTATCTCTTTACCGGCCTGGAACGACCAGCGTCCGGGATGATAATTAATATACACCCAATCGGTCGCATCCCAGAAAGATGCATCAAAAGAGCTTTTGTTTATGCGCTGTCGCCACGAATAGTCGAGATTTTCACAGATGTTGCCATCGACACGGAGAAGAAAATATTTCCCTCTGAAGCCCGAGGCCGCATCATTAGATTTTCCATCAGTTGAAAAGTGCTGATAGTCAAAGCGGAGATAGCCATTAATGTCAAGCAATTGCTGAGCATTTTCATCGGCATAACCGCTCAAAAGTGAGGAACAAGCCAAAAGGCATGCTATCGCTCGTCTCATAAATAAAAATATGTGTGGTAAAGAATGGTTAACTAAGATTATTCGTTTGCAAAAGTACAATCTTTTTTTCAAACCAAACAACAATTCTGAAATAATAAAATAAATTTTCTTACCTTTGCGAGTATAAAAAATTTCACAACAAACATTTTATGAAAATTCTATCATCAATCCTTATTTCTATTTCTTTATTACAAGCGGCAAACACATATGCCGCAGACACACGATTTTCAGACGACGAGCTACTAAAAATGTCGGCAAAGATGCTAATGGTAGGATTCAAAGGTGACTCTATCACGCCCGACAATCCGGTCAACGGATATTTAAAAGACCTTGGCGTTGGAGGAATAATCTTGTTTGATGTTGATTTGACTGGCGACCGCACTCTCGGCTCACGAAATATAACCACAGCAGAACGTTTGACAAAACTGACTTCCGATTTAAGAAAACTTGCAGGCGGACGAGTTCTGATAGCCGCCGATCAAGAGGGTGGACGAGTTCAACGCCTCAAACCACGATATGGCTACTCTCCTCTCCCGTCAGCCCGTAAAATTGGAGAAATCGACAACAGCGACACAACAATCCACTATGGCAAACTGATGGCAGACGAACTTGCCGCCGCAGGAATTAACGTTAATCTTGCCCCCGAACTTGACATACATCGCGATGATTGCCCTGTGATTGGCGAGCTTGACCGAGCTTACTCGTCTGACGTCGAAAAAGTAGCATATCATGCCGGATTAACAGTGGATTGCCTCCACGACAAAGGAATTTTGGCAGCCGTAAAACACTTTCCGGGACATGGTAGCGCTACATCAGACTCTCACTATGGGTTGACCGACGTAACAACTACATGGACACAAGAAGAGCTCATCCCGTTCAAGCGTCTTATCGACAAAGGGCAAGCCGACCTGATAATGACCGCACACATTTTTAACCGTCAGCTTGACCCCGACATGCCGGCGACGCTTTCTCACCGCGTTTTAACCGACCTGCTCCGCAACCAACTGGGCTTCAAGGGCATTATACTTTCTGACGACATGTATATGCAAGGAATCATTGACAATTACCGCATTGAAGATGCCGTAGTAGATGCCATCAACGCCGGAGCCGATATGCTCATTATGGGCAACAATATCACGACAGGGTTTGAAGCAGACCGCCCCGCCCGCATTGCCCATATCATAGTACAAGCCGTAAAAGAAGGCCGCATCGACCCGAACAGGCTTGTTGAATCAACCCAACGAATCGATGCGGCTATAGACCGTGTTACCGGAATCAAGCAGTGATATGAGTTCCTGCCTGTGAATTATCTATCGCTTCATAGCGAGTGATAACCACCTCATTTACGCCTTGTTCGATAGCGTTCAAGGCGTTTGTTATTTTAGGAATCATACCACCGGCAACAATCTCTTTTTGAATTAAATCTTGAGCGATTGACGGGTTGATGTGTCCGATTACGGTTGATTCATCTTCAGCATCCATCAACACTCCGGCTTTCTCAAAACAGAAAATCAGATTAACGTTTAGCGTCGGGTCGGCAGCCATTGCTATTGCCGTTGATGAAGCGATAGTGTCGGCATTGGTATTCAGAAATCCACCGGTCGAAGGATCGTAACTTAACGGAGCTAATACCGGAGTTATTCCATCGGCAATCAAACGTGCAAGTGCCTTTCCATCGACACGATCAACATCGCCGACCATACCATAATCGACCTTACCGCCTACACGTTTATGCGCTTCAATCACTCGAAAGTCGGCACCCGAAAGTCCTACAGCGTTGATTCCACGCCATTGGAGCCCTGCAACAATTTTTTTGTTGACAAGCCCGCCATAGACCATCATTGCTACTTCAAGCATTTCAGGCGACGTAACTCGACGTCCTTCTACCATTTCGGTTGCGACCCCAAGACGGGCTGCCATAGCCGTTGCCGACGTACCGCCACCATGCACCAGAATTTTTGCACCCTCGACACGGGCAAAAATATCAAGGAAAGAGGCAAGTGCCTGTGGATTTTCCACAACCTTGCCTCCTACTTTTATAATATTTACAGTTGTTTTACTCATTATTACTCGTTTTCGTTGCCGGCAAATTCCATTAGATAAGCCTTAATAAAACCATCAATATCGCCGTCCATTACCCCATTGACATCTGAGGTCTGGAAGTTTGTACGATGATCTTTTACACGTCGGTCATCAAAGACGTATGAACGGATTTGTGAACCCCATTCAATTTTCATCTTGCCCGCCTCGACCTTTGCTTGTTCTTCCATACGGTGTTTCAACTCCTTATCATAAAGAATCGAGCGAAGTTGACGCAGGGCGTTTTCCTTATTCTTGGGCTGATCGCGGGTCTCGGTATTCTCAATGAGAATTTCTTCTTTTTCACCGGTATAGGGATCGGTAAACTGATAGCGAAGACGAACACCTGACTCCACTTTATTGACGTTCTGACCACCGGCACCACCGCTTCGGAATGTATCCCACGACAATAAAGCCGGTTCAACCTTAACCTCGATAGTGTCATCGACAAGCGGTGTCACAAACACCGATGCAAACGAGGTCATACGTTTTCCCTGAGCATTGTAGGGCGATACGCGAACCAAGCGATGCACACCATTTTCGCTCTTCAGATAGCCGTAGGCATAATCACCTTCAATGTTGATGGTGCATGACTTTATACCAGCCTCATCACCTTCAAGAAGGTTAGCAATCGAAGTTTTATAACCACTTTTTTCGGCATAACGAAGATACATTCTCATCAACATTGATGCCCAATCCTGGCTTTCAGTACCACCAGCTCCCGAATTAATTTTCAACACAACGCCGAGTTTATCTTCTTCGCGGCGAAGCATATTTTTCAACTCAAGATTTTCGATTTTTGCAATCGCGTCGGCATAAAGGGCATCAAGTTCTGACTCTTCGATAAGTTCTTCCTTATAGAAATCCCAGCCGTTTTGCAATTCATCGACAGCAGCTTCGACCTCGGCATAGCCTTTGATCCAGGCTTCAAGGTCTTTGATTTTTTTCATCTGAGCTTGCGCCTCTTTCTGATGTTCCCAAAAATCAGGAACATGGGTGCGTAGCTCCTCTTCTTCTAATTGGATTTTCTTACTGTCGATGTCAAAGATACCTCCTCAACGCCAGCTTGCGTTCAAAAGTCTCTTTTAATTGTTCTTGTGTAATCATTTCTTACTTATATATTTAAATCAAATTAAAAATTCAATCGATTAATATTGCCCGTTGCCTTTAACAACTTTAATAACCTTTTCAGGCCTCAAAACAGTCTCGGGTTGAGAGTCGGGTTCGTTATTTTGCGAAACCGAACGATAGATATATCCCGGAGCCGATGAAACATAATAAGTATCGACATCCTCGCCATATCTCAAAAACTCGTTTTCATTCTCCTCAACCTGGCGTTCAACAACCTCTTGTCGGTCAGATTTGGTCAAAGGATCGTCGGCAACATCACTAAACATCTCAATCTGATGAATGTCGAGCTGCTCGGTCATATATCGCTGCAACTCCTCAACCGACTCAAAAAGAGAATTGTAACGGATATCGAGACTCTCTCCCATATCAAGCAAATGATCCTGGCGACGCAACATCTCGCCAAGCATATCGACATATTCTATCATAAGTCGATATAACGGAAGCGAAGACTTGAATGACAAATCGTCGGTTATCCGTTCAAGCTGCGACATTTGACGTTGAATCAAACCTTCAATTCGGTCACCGAGAGCCTTAACATCGTTGACATCATCACCATGTAGCAATTCATCCTTATCGTTTGAATAACCATCTCCGGCAACCGGAGTTTCACCGATATATTCTTCGTCCATAATGATGTTTATTTTGCAGTTAAATTTGAGAGAGTGAAAATAACACTGCAAAATTACATAAAATTAAGCTATAAACCAAAATAGTGCCACAAGTTACCGATTAACATTTCGCCTTATTTAGTTAATGTCTGCAAAAAATAGCCGGTATATTAACAAAATACGCCCGAAAAGCATTATTTTTGTAAAGTTTCACGGTAAAGACACCAAACTATACCCCACAAAATGACAATTTTGATAGTCATAGCAGTGATATTACTATCGTTGGCAGCGATAGTATCTTTCAGGCCGGCAACGCCCCCAGCGCTGTTTGCCTATGTCGGGTTATGGATACTTGATTTCAGCGGATTAATCGTGCCTGACCGAGGACTGATGATTTTTTGGGGAATAATCACATTTTTGGCTGTGGTTTTAGGTATCGCTGTACCGATGAAACGAGATATGATAAGCCGTGGATACACCTGGGTCGGTGCCGGAAGTTTGCTCGGCATGATAGCCGGTTTATATGTATATCCCGGAGCCGGAATTATTATCGGAACGTTTGTCGGTGCATTCATCGGCTACTTGATTTTTGGCAGATCAATACGCAAATATCGAATTAAACGACGCTTTTTTGCACTGTTTTTCAACCTGGCAACACCGGCTATAAGTGCATATTGCATAATCGGAGTCGCCCTTCAGCTGATTATTGATGCATCAAACGTCATTTTATTCACACCGTTATATCAGAACTAATCACATCACCTGTTTAAATTACTATAAATGAAGAAACTTCTATTATTGGTTTTAGCAATAACCACTGCATATATGGCTCTTGACGCCTCTACTCCTGCCAACCAAGCCGCAAAAAATGCGGCTCGTCGCCCCGACATGGCAAAAATCAAAGAAGAGGTCAACAACCCCGAATCTCAATACTACTATCCCAAATTGATAAAAATGTATGAGCAAAACGAGACCATCATGAATCTCGAACAATACCGTCATCTCTATCTCGGGACAATTTTTCAGGAAGACTATAATCCTTATCGACACTCACCACTGTCAGCGTCTATCGAGGCTTTATATTATAAAAAAGACAAGCACACCAATGCCGAACTCGATTCAATAATCAGCTCGGCCGAGCGACTCCTCGAAGACGACCCGTTTGACCTGTCTCAAATCAACTACCTCATCTTTGCCCTGCGTCATCGTGGCAAAAACAACCGCGCCGACATCTGGCAATACCGTCTCAACCACCTTTTGCAGGCTATCATATCGACCGGCACCGGACTCGACACCGAAAACGCATGGTTTGTCATCAACCCGCGACACGAGTACAACATTATCAATTTCAAGAACGAAGTAGCTCAAGGACAAGATTATGTAGAGCCATACTTCGACCACATCTCATTAAAGAAGACCAACGACAAATCGCCCGCCGGCTACTACTTCAACATCCGCTATATCCTCGAAGAATACTACCGCAAATTCCCCGAGTAAAACCTTCTGAGCACTTTAATCACCCTTCTATCATCTTCAAAAACTCGTTTTCGTCGATGACGGGGATGCCGAGAGAGGTGGCTTTTTCGAGTTTTGCGGGACCCATGTTTTCTCCGGCGAGAACGTAGTCGGTTTTCTTTGAAATCGAACCGGCATTTTTACCGCCGTGCAATTCAATCATTGCCTTGTATTCATCGCGTGAATGGAGGGCAAACGTTCCGCTAATCACAATTGTTTTTCCGGCAAGCACATCCGAGCCGCCCTGACTTTCACGACTCTCGGCTGCAAACTGCAAACCTGCTGTTCTAAGACGTTCGATTATCTCCCGGTTTTCAGGCGAATCAAAATATTCCACTACACTTTGAGCGATACGCGGGCCTATGTCTCCGATAGCCGCCAAGCGTGCCTCATCCATTGCCATCAGCTTATCCATATCACCGACCGCACGAGCGAGTTTTTTAGCAACAGTCTCACCCACAAACGGGATTGATAGTGCAAACACAACACGTTCAAACGGCACGTTACGCGACTCGGCGACTCCGTCAACCAAACGTTGAGCACTTTTCAACGCAAATCGTTCGAGACCAACGAGTTGTTCAACCGTGAGCTGAT
Organism: Bacteroides sp.; assembly: GCA_014802535.1. Taxonomy (GTDB): domain Bacteria; phylum Bacteroidota; class Bacteroidia; order Bacteroidales; family Muribaculaceae; genus CAJUPY01. The sequence continues at coordinate 108,087 of JAAVCC010000010.1, forward strand.
ACAAGTCGGCTATATTTTTAATCAGTCCGGCATCAATCAACTGTCCGACAGTCTCCTCGCCAATTCCGTCAATATTCATTGCACGGCGTCCGACAAAATGCTCGATACGACCGGCAATCTGAGGCTGACATCCATACTTGTTCGGGCAAATCCACGATGCTTCGCCTTCGACTCTGACAAGAGGCGTTCCGCACGCCGGACAATGCGACACAAACGCAATCGGCGGCTCATTTTCTTGTCGGGCAGAAGTGTCAACCCCGGTTATCTTGGGAATTATTTCGCCCCCTTTTTCTACATAAACCATGTCATGTTCGTGAATGTCGAGCTGACGTATAATATCTTCATTGTGGAGCGACGCACGCTTGACAATCGTTCCCGACAACAAAACCGGATCAAGATTGGCAACAGGGGTGATAATACCCATTCGTCCAACTTCAAACGAGACAAAATTCAAACGGGTCAGCGCGCGCTCAGCCGCAAACTTATAGGCTATAGCCCATCGTGGCGACTTGGCAGTAAATCCGAGATTTAACTGTTGACGTAGCGAGTTAACCTTAAACACCAGACCGTCAGTAGCTACAGGCAGCGACTTTCGAGCTGTGTCCCAATGATTTATAAAATTATCAACTTCATCGATTGAGTCAAGACGAGTCATCACATCCGAGACTTTAAAGCCCCAGCTACGTGCAGCCAACATGTTGTCATAATGATTGTCGGCAGGGAGATTTTCGCCAAGCAAATAATAAAAATAAGCATCCAAACCGCGACGGGCTACCTCAGCCGGATTAAGCAGTTTCAGTGTGCCTGATGCAGCATTTCGCGGATTTGCAAACAAAGGTTCTTCATTAAACTCACGTTCACGATTAAGACGTTCAAACGCATTCCACGGCAAAACAATTTCACCGCGTATTTCAAACATATCAGGATAGCCCGAACCACTGAGAGTCAACGGGATCGATTTGATTGTCTTGACATTTTCAGTCACATCATCGCCTTTCTCGCCATCGCCGCGGGTAACTGCGCGGACAAGCCTACCTTTCTCATAGATAATTGAGATCGAAGTACCGTCAAACTTCATTTCACCAACAATCGTCACCTTCTCGCCGGCAAGCGAATTATCAGCGCGACGCAAAAAGTCGTCAACCTCTTCAATCGAATAAGTATTACCAAGCGAGAGCATCGGATAGACGTGAGCAACCTGACGAAATCCGTCGGTCAGATCGCTACCGACACGACGCGCCGGCGACAACGGATCGGCAACCTCGGGATGACGATCTTCCAATTCGGTCAACTCGCGCATGAGTTCATCAAACTCGCGGTCGCTGATTTCGGGTTGATTCAACACGTAGTACTTATGATTGTGGGCGTTAAGCAAATCGCGTAAAGCAAAAATGCGTGATACTTCTGAGTCCATGATTTGAGAATTATAGTTTGCAATGTCAAATTTAATCATTATTTTTGTAACCTTACAAATTAATAGGGAACAAATTAGCTTTAAAAAGCGTTTTTATATTGTTTACAATTAAATGCTATCAATCATGAAAAAATCAATTTCAATTATATTGGCTGTTGCGACAGTCATTCCGGCAATCGCATCAAAGCCCGAATTTTCAGATGTCATCAACCGTCTTGAAACGGCAAAAGACTATCATTCAAAGGCATCGGTCAACGTTCAACTTCCCCAAGGAACAGAAGTGACCTACAACCTCAACCTCTGGTCAACACAACCCGCAGGAGAACGTAATTTGGCACCATGCGACTACCTCATCGAGTGGACACTACCCACACCCGATGGCGAAGCCTCGGGATTTACAGCCTATAGCGACGGAAATCTCTTCAGAAAAACCGATACCCGACTTCAGGAATATCACTTTGAATGGGACAGCATTCCGTTTTTGATAAATAATACGATCAACGGCGTTCAGCGTAACTCTCAGTTCACCAACACACTGCCTCAATTTATTGCTGAAGAACTGGCTCAAATCAGAGACAACGACAACTGGACCTACAAATTTGTTGCCGACACCGTCAATCAGGGCAAACCGGCAATGATTCTTACCGGGCGCATGACCCTTAACGGATATATTGCAAAAAATGTACTCTATATTTTTGACCCGGAGACATTTATGCCACGCCAAATCGAGATTGAAAACAATCCGACAAATATCAGCGAACAGTTACTGATTACAAAATATGAATCTACATCAACCGAAAAAGCACCGGCTTTGACCGAAGCTCAACTCATCGAGCGATACCCGTCAGATTTTGACAATTATCGCGAAAACAACTTCTCGGCTGAGAGCATGAAAGACAAACCGTTACCAGGTTTTTCGCTACCGTCAACAACCGGTGAGCGTTATCAGCGTCAAAAGGGCGACAAATTTATTTCGCCCGTCATCATCGCTATTCTCGACCCGTCAATCTCAAGCACAAAATCGTCGATTGAAGCCATGCGTTCGGCTGTTGACATGACACCTCAACCTGTTGATCTTATCTTTGCAAGCATCTCAACCGACATTGACGGGTTGGAAAACGCGACCGGACTTTCACGCCGTGGCGAGTATATGCTGATCTCGGCGCGTAGTCTTGCACGCTCATGTGGCGTCGGTTCATATCCGACATTTTTCATAATCGACCGTAGTGGAAACGTTTCAGATGTCATAATCGGATACTCTAACAATCTTGCCACATCCCTGCTCGAAAAGCTGGCAATAATCGATTGACCGAGGCACCACAAATATAAAAATTCACAATAAATATGCGCTTTTGAGACCAATGATTTGTCTTATTGGCAGATAAACCGTATTTTTGTAGTGAATTTATGTCAGATAGCACATAACGGCTATTTTGACTCTTGTTTTTGATTAAAATATCAATCGAAATATGAGCGACAGCCTCGTTATTATCCCAATGTATAATGAAAAAGAAAATGCTGCGTCAATCATTGACGCAGTCATGGCTCTTTCTCATCAGTTTGACATCCTCGTTATTGACGACAATTCGCCNGACGGCACNGCCGCAATCGTNAAAGCGAAGATGAACGAATTTCCCGGACGAATACACATCATCGAACGCGCCGGCAAGCTTGGACTTGGCACAGCCTATATCGAAGGCTTCAAGTTTGCGCTTGACAAAGAATATGAATATATTTTTGAAATGGATGCCGACTTTTCCCACAACCCCAATGACCTGCTCGCGCTCTACAAGGCTTGTGCNGTCGATGGTGCTGATGTTGCAGTCGGTTCACGCTATGTGACAGGAGTCAACGTNGTGAATTGGCCCATGGGACGCGTGCTTATGTCATATTTCGCATCAAAATATGTNAGATTTATAACCGGGCTCCCGGTTCACGATACAACAGCCGGATTTGTTTGCTACCGCCGCCGAGTTTTAAANACAATGGAACTCGACAAAATTCGATTCAAAGGCTACGCATTCCAAATCGAGATGAAGTTCACAGCCCATAAACACGGATTTAAAATTGTCGAAGTACCTATCGTTTTTGTAAATCGTGTTCTCGGCACCAGCAAGATGAGTTCAAGCATTTTTGGGGAAGCTCTGTTTGGAGTCATNAACCTCAAAACGTCGAGCTGGTTTAAGAAATATAGAAAACCGGTTGAATAAGAATAAATGAAACAACTTTTTTTCAACGCTACGATCGTTAATGACAACCACCGATTTAACGGATATGTTGTTGTTGACGGAGAGTTTATAGTCAAAATTGGCGAAGGCTCGCCATCANCCGACATCAAAGCCGACAAAACGGTTGATTTTGAAGGTGACTTTTTGTTACCCGGNGTCATTGACACCCATGTTCATTTTCGCGACGGGGGAAACGGCAATCCCAAAGGTGATATCNCAACCGAAAGCNNNGCCGCNCTTGCCGGTGGAGTNACCACATATTTTGACATGCCNAACACCACTCCCCCGACCATTGACCGTGATGCACTTGAAACGAAGACAGCCAAAGCCGCCCGCGATTCAAAAGTCAATTATGCGTTTTATCTCGGGGCGACAAACTCCAATTATAANGAATTGGCCGATGCCGACTACACCCGCGTGCCGGGTGTGAAACTTTTTATGGGAGCGTCCACAGGCAATATGCTTGTAGATAATCAGTCAACAATATCNCGAATTTTTTCAGGCATAAAACANCCCATAGCAATTCACGCCGAAAGTCAGGACGAGATAACCAAAGCTACCGCCNAGGTCAAAGCTCAATATGNCGAATCAGAAGAAATACCAATCAACCGACATCCCGACATACGTCCGCGNATCGCTTGTGTTGAGGCTGCCAAACGAGCCATCGGTTTAGCACGCCAAACCGGAGCACGNNTNCACNTNCTGCATCTTTCAACAGCCGANGAAGCAGCGATGTTCTCGCCATCACTTGACTGCAAGACAAAACAGATAACGACCGAAACTTGCCCCCACTATCTCATTTTCGGAGGTAAAGACGACTATGATAAATTCGGTGCGCGAGTAAAATGNAANCCCTCAATNAAGGANAAAANCGACCGNGAAGCNCTCCGNNNAGCNATNGTTGACGGACGCATCGACGTTATCGCCACCGACCACGCGCCTCATTTACCTGCCGACAAAGAGGGTGGNGCATTAAAAGCCGCATCGGGTATGCCCGGCGTTCAGTTCTCGCTANCGCTNATGCTCACTCTGACAAAAGAAATCGAAGGACTGACAATAGAGCGAGTTGTCGAGTTAATGAGCCACAATCCGGCATTGATTTTTGATATCGACCGTCGCGGATTTATTAAAGAAGGATATTATGCCGACATAGTCCGTGTGAAAAAAGAGACTTCGACCATTCAAGACAAAGATGTCAAAAGCCGATGTGGATGGACTCCATACGCCGGTTTCACAACCGACTACCGGGTAGTTGAGACTTGGGTTAACGGTGGCAATAACCCTTCTCAATGTCGATTTTCGCGCAAAAATGCGTAACTTTGCATTTCGAAAACAATCTTTGAAAATTTAAACCATATATATTATCAATGGCATTACAATGTGGAATAGTAGGACTCCCCAATGTGGGTAAATCTACTCTATTTAACTGTCTCTCCAACGCTAAGGCTCAATCAGCCAATTTTCCCTTCTGCACAATCGAACCCAACGTGGGTGTCATCACAGTTCCCGACGACCGTTTGACTAAACTTGTCGAGATGTGTCAACCCAAAAGCGTTGTGCCGGCTACTGTTGAGATTGTCGATATTGCCGGACTTGTAAAAGGGGCAAGCAAGGGCGAAGGTCTCGGAAACAAATTTCTTGCCAATATACGCGAAACCGATGCGATCATCCACGTTCTCCGCTGCTTTGACGACGATAATATCACCCATGTTGACGGCTCGGTTGACCCCGTGCGCGACAAGGAGATTATCGACTATGAACTTCAGCTAAAAGACCTCGAAACTATCGAGGCTCGAATCGCAAAAACTCAAAAGGCAGCCCAAACCGGTGGCGATAAAGTTGCAAAAATGCAATATGAAGTGCTTCGTCAGTTTAAAGAAGCTCTCGATGCAGGCAAACCAGCCCGTTCAGTGCAATTTGAGACTGTCGATGAACAAAAATATGCCCGCGAATTGTTCTTGCTCACCAATAAACCGGTGCTTTATGTATGCAANGTCGATGATGCATCGGCTGCCAACGGCAACGCCTATGTTGAAGCTGTCCGCGAGGCAGTAAAAGATGAAGGCGCAGGCATCCTTGTTGTTGCCGCCCAGACCGAAAGTGACATTGCCGAACTCGACACATGGGAAGAACGTCAGGAATTTCTAAACGAAATCGGGCTTCAGGAGTCAGGAGTCAGCCGTCTTATACGTGCGGCATACGCATTGCTCGATCTACAGACCTACTTCACCGCCGGNCCCGACGAAGTCAGAGCTTGGACATTCATGCGCGGTTCAAAAGCNCCTCAGTGTGCCGGAATCATTCACACCGACTTTGAAAAAGGATTTATCCGTGCCGAGGTCATCAAATATGACGACTATGTTACTCTCGGCGGCGAAACCGCGGTCAAAGAAGCCGGCAAACTCGCTGTCGAAGGCAAAGAATANATCGTGCAAGACGGCGACATCATGCACTTCCGCTTCAACGTTTGATTTTTTTGAAAACCAACAATGGTTAGTCGGTCAATCATATTAATCATTCGCCTCTATGCCGCAATTGTAGCNGTGTGGATGATTATGAAACCGATTTTCATGGCTGTAAACCATTCTATTTACAGCCATGTAGCATTTNCCGNTTGGCTTCGTGTCATCAAAGCCGGTTTTGCGATGGACTGCTCTATGGCAGCCTATCTCACAGTTTTTCCGTGCNTTCTGATGATTGCGGCTCAATGGGTTACGCAGCCTAAGATTATATCAGCNATTCTCAAAATTTACCTTGCCGTTATTTCATTTTTAATAGCGGCAACNGTTCTTTTTGACATAATGCTATACCCATATTGGGGATTCAAACTCGACACAACNCCTCTTTTCTATTTCTCATCATCGCCCAAGCTCGCCTTTGCGAGTGTCACCGGTTGGCAATTTACAACCGGAGCTATATCNCTGGCAATATTGACCGCATTGGTGACATTATGGTTGTTTTATGCTGCCGGTAACGTTCCGTTTGACAAATCAATAGAAAAAAAACAACGGATAAAGTCAACCGGCTGTCTTGTCTTGCTNACCGCATTCTTATTCGTCCCGATGCGTGGCGGATTCACGGTCGCTACAATGAACCTAAGTTCGGCATACTTTACCGACGACACCAAACTCAATCATGCAGCGGTTAACCCGATGTTCAGNCTGATGTACTCGATGGCTCATGCCGACAATGTTAACGACCAATTCCGATTTTTTGACGACGACCGAGCCCAATCGCTGTTTGATGAGNTAAACAAACCGGTTGAAGTTGACTCGACAATCGTCACTGACTCTCCTCTCAAAAACAATCGNCCCGACATATACCTTATTATTCTCGAAAGNTTTTCAAGNCANCTTTTCGNNTCGCTNGGCGGTGAAAACGTCGCAACAGGGTTAGACAGNATNGCCCGTAACAATTCNCTTTTGTTTGACAATTTTTACGCATCAAGCTTCCGCACCGACCGTGGTATTCCCNCAATTTTAAGCGGATATCCCGGTCAGCCCACAACGAGNGTGATGAAAAGTGTTGCCCGTGCATCGTCTTTACCATCGATTGCCGGGATGCTTAACAACGAAGGCTACACNTCTCATTATTACTATGGAGGCGATCCTAATTTCACAAACATGAAAGCCTATCTCGCCTCGACCGGCTATAGCACGATCGTNGGNGACACCGACTTTCCNATTGGCAAACGACTGTCAAAATGGGGAGCGCCCGATGCCGCTCTATTTGATAAAATTCAAGCCGAACTGAAACCCTACATCGCCGACAGCCCTAAATTTATTACAATACANACATCAAGCAGCCATGAACCGTTTGATGTTGACCGCTCTCCACGATCACCCGATGAACCCAAGCAGGTAACTGCATTTGCATATACCGACAGCTGTGTTACATCATTTATAAACCGGCTCCACTCAACCGACAATTGGGCAAACTCGCTCATAATTCTTGTTCCCGACCACTATGGCGCATATCCCGCTAATCTTGACAACCTCAAAGAAGAGCGCAAGATTCCGTTGATAATCACAGGTGGAGCACTCAACCTAACCGGAATAAATCATTCGATAGGGTCGCAAACCGACATCGCGGCAACAGTAGCCGGGATGCTCGGATTAGGNTCAACCCAATTCAAATTCAGCCATAATCTGCTTGACCCGGCGTCACCAAGATATGCCTTCTATTCCTCAAAGGGGCAAATTGGAATGATCACACCCGACGGAGANACAATTTATGACCTCGAAGCCGACCGNTCAATATTCCATAAAGGNGATTCTACACTAACCGANAAATCAAAAAGCTATCTACAAACCATATACCGTGACCTCAGTTCGCGCTAATACTCAAAANTATGCTTGAATTTTTACTCGATATCGACCAGGATATTTTTTTATTTTTCAATGGATTCCACTCTCCATTTTGGGACCGTGCGATGTTTATGTTTTCAGGACGATTTATTTGGGTTCCGATGTATTTTGTGATACTCGTTGCAACCTTCCGTTCTTTCAACCTGCGCATCGCCATCACCTGGACGATTGCCGTTGGATTATGTATATTATTTGCCGACCAATTTTGCGCCACGCTTTGCCGTCCGCTCTTTGAGCGACTGCGACCTGCCAATCTTGAGAACCCGCTAAGCCAGTTTGTTCATATCGTAAACAANTATCGAGGCGGGCGTTACGGATTTCCGTCGTGTCACGCCGCCAACTCGTTTGCCCTTGCCACAATCCTTGCGTGTATATGGCGCGGCTCACGCCTGAAATGGTTTATATTCATCTGGGCNGCAGTCAATTCCTATTCGCGTGTTTATCTCGGTGTCCACTACCCCGGCGACCTGCTTGTCGGTGGCATAATCGGCTCATTAATCGGCTTATTGGTATTCTTTGCCGCNCGTGCCGTCGTNTGGAAAATGGTCAATGGTGATATGAAAAAAGCACGCCCAAAACAGCGTTATCTACATCTCAACAATCACACAATCCCCTANCGCTCAATCGACATAGCCGTTCTCACCGGCATCATCACCATGTTAGCCATCCTCCTGATAACCATAGACTAATGTATAATTCATAATGCATAATGCACAATTCATAATACACAATTCTTTGCGAGGCAAAGCGCCAAAGGCGATAACATAATGCAAAATATTTTTCTGACAGGAGAACGTTTAATAATGCATAATTCTTTGCTAGGCAAAGCGCCAAAGGCGATAACATAATGCACAATATTTTTCTGACAGGAGAACAGTAGAACTTTTAATAATTCATAATTGGCTGGCTTATAGGGAACGCAGACACCACAGCCACCCTCACATCCTCGACGAGGATGAACTTTTTTCGACAAGTGACTTGGATGCAATTATTGAGTCAGGAATACTCTCCAACTACCATCTCTTTCACTACGCTCTACATATTTTTTTGAGATCAGCTGATCAAGCAATTTTTGTATAGCTGTGATGCTGATGCCGGTTTCTTTTTGCATATCGGCAAGTGTTAAAGAAGGCTCTGTTTCCATTGCATAGAGTATTTTTGAGTAGTTCGGTGTACGGAATTTAATCTGTTCGCCGTCATACCACCAAATATTATCATCTCGCTCACTTATGAACCGCACATCATTATAAACTTCTGTAGCTACTAATTCATTAAAATATTTCATAAACGGACGTATGTCTTTTATGTCGGCATGGGCGCCATCGCTTGGCACTGAACCAACTTCAAGATCTGATTGGTGCAAAGCTTCAAGATATTTATTCTTTTCGCGGCTTCGAACCACTATCATCGGGTAGTTATGTCTTGTTAAAATGTAATTAACCATTAGTCGGGCAATTCGTCCGTTACCATCTTCAAAAGGGTGAATGCGTATATATCGGTAATGAAATAGAGCAGCCAGTTCAATCGGTGACAATTTGCCTTCCATTTCAGCCTTGTTATACCAATCAACCAAATCAGCCATCAAGCCGGGAGTCTCTTCGGGTGAAGCATACTCGAAACGGTCGCCATATCGCGTGATTACGCTATTGGGTCTTGTCTTATATTGTCCGGCGTGGATAACATAACTTGTTTGCATACCTCCCGGTAAATTTCTATAGACGGTATAATCTTCGCGCAATAAAGTTTTATGTAATGTACGAATAAAGTTCTGAGTTAAAGGGATATCTTTCATCGAAGCTTCTTCAGTCATCATTCTTAAACCTACATTGCTTGCAGTCATTTCTTCTACGTCACGTACATCAGCTTCACCAATAACCTTGCCAAACAATAATAGTATTTCGGTTTGACCATAGGTTAACGTATTACCTTCTATGTGGTTGCTATTGTAGTTGAAATCAACTGTAAAACGACGACGAAGTCTGTCTCTGTCATTTTCGGAAAGAGGTTGTATTTTTTGCCAGGCATCAAGAGCCTTTTTGATATTCAGATATTTCATATTGGTTCTATTTTGAGCTGCAAATATACAAAAAAGTTTTGAAAATGGTTATACATATACAACCTTTTTCAAAGAAATTATATAAAATCATTCATATATCCTTGGAAAATTTAATGTGAATTGGGGTTGGTGCTCCACTCTTAGCATCATCGACGCATTAACCCCTATCTTATTGCTAAATAAAAAATAATTTGTAACTTTGCACTTGCAGATTATATCTCACCCATGCCAGTAGGGTAAAATTTAAATTTAAGCCTGATGATGGCTAATAGGGAGGGACTGCAAGACATATTTTAGAAAGCGTTTATCCGCGCTGATTCTTGACCATCTGAAATTCTCGCAAAATTTCATAATAAAGTCAAGGATTGAGCAACGGTAGATGCCCGTGGTTATGTAATATTATGCTTTCGGTATATTGTCTCGTGAGAGATGTTGCCGTTTGCTATGATTGCATATACTGGCGTGGGCTTCTGCAGTTGCCGTCCGACTTTATTAGGGCAATGCGAGAAGCCTCAGATGGTAGGACGGCAACCGATACAGATTCCTGCGCTTTTTCGTTTATAAACCATTCAATGCCAACGAGGGGATGACGATGGCAAACCTTACTAAAAATGAAAAATGTCTTTTTTAAACCATGGATTGGAAAAGATTACCAATCGGGAGGAATTTTTGGCAAGAAGATTCTTATTGTAGGAAAGGCACACATCTGTAAAGAATGTAAAGAAGAAAGATGTACTGTATGTGGCGATGTCGATAAAGCAGGCGAATGTGCCAATTTTACTACAAATGACTGTATTAAAGTTATTCTTGATGGTAAAAGAAATAATTGGACAGGTTCATTTCGTAAATTTGAACACTCACTTGTTAATCACGACACTGACCTTAAAGAAAGCAGAGAAATTTGGAATTCAATTGCTTTTTACAACTATCTTCAAAAACCAATGATAGCTCCACGTACTAAAATTAGCTATGAGGAATTCAAAAAATCAGAAGATGCATTCTTTGAAGTAATTGACGAACTTCAACCTCAATTAATTATTGTTTGGGGTGTAACTGACATGTATTATAATATGCCCGGCGGAGAAAGATGGCAAGCCGGAGACGAACTTATTGTAGATGGCTACAACGTCAAAAACGGATATTATCGCCTTGCAAATGGCAAAAAAGCAAGAGTATTGTGGGTCTATGATCCATCTATAGGCTATTCTTATGATAAATGGTATAAAGTAATAAAAACAGAATTATAATAATCAGTATGAAAAACTTTTTATATTCGATTTTACTACTCTCTGTAGTTATTTTATCAGGGTGCAGTAAGGACGAAAAAGAATCAGAATTTTTAAAAGTGACAAGTGGATTGACATATACTGTTGAGGCTGCCGGTGGAACCGTTAATGTCAATGTAGAAACAAATACAGATTATTTTGTTTCAATTCCTGATGACGCTAAAAATTGGGTTAGCGTTGTTGGTTCGCGAGCTACAATGCAAGACGTTTTTTCATTAAGCGTTACGGCTAACAATACAACTTCTCGAACTGCCAAAATTTCTCTAAAGAATAAATCCGGAGAGGTATTAGCCAATATCCAAATTTCGCAAGATGCAAGTTCTTTTATTACAGACATGACAAAAGCTTTTCCCGATGAAAATTTTAGAAAATACATTTTAGATAATTTCGACTTAAATAAAGATGGAGTTCTTTCTGAAGAAGAGGCCTTATATGTAAAAGAAATTAATGTAACCACGTTCCAGGAAACTTCTGAAAAGATTAAAACCATTGAAGGAGTTCAATATTTTAAAAATTTGAACATGCTGGCATGTGAAAACAATCTATTAACAAATCTTGATATCTCAAAGAACACTTCACTTCAAGTTTTGTCTTGCCAATATAATTATATAAACAAATTGGATATATCTAAAAATACACTACTTACAGCTCTTTATTGCTATGACAACAATATTACCGACCTTGATGTATCCAATAATATTGCACTCGGTATATTGGCATGNNANGACAATCCCTTAAAGAATCTTGATATTTCAAATAATACTGCACTTNATNATTTAAATTGTTGTAATAATCAATTAACAAGTCTTGATGTATCTAATAATATANGNTTACAANANTTAANATGCGACAACAACCATATAAAGAGTCTGGATTTATCTAATTGCACGTCTCTTANTGNACTTAATTGTTCCAATAATCAAATAATAAGTTTGGATGTNTCAAAAACAAACTTAGTGAATAATAATTCAGTCTACNCAACATTGACATGTAACATGTCCACACTCAACACTCTTTATCTAAAGAACGGATGGAGGTTGGAAGGAATAAATACTAATAGATCCACTGAATTTATTAATCAAAGCACCGAAATAAAATATCGAGACTGAAGCTTAATAATAACAAGCATGGTCTATTTATAAATATCATCAATTTTAGGAAGATAATTGAATATTGATATAATCTGCTTAATTTAAGATATTTCAAAGATCATTCCTTATTAATGGAGCNATGTCTCCAGTGTATCTGAGAAAATAGNTAATTTTAAAATTGAATTTATGAAAAAACTTATTTTTAAGTCAATCTTTTTNGCTGTGGTTCTATNNTTTATCACAGCATGTNGTGGACAATCAAAGTCTGCAACTGATAATGAGTCNTCAACAACCTCAGCCGACACTCNGAATGAAGAAACCTATCCTGAATTAGGCGAATTCACNGAAGANATCCCNAATGAAGATGTNGATGTCGANGAACTANTAAAGATGTTTTCTAAATCAGANGAGGATTCAGAGCGTGAACCTGAANATANTAATGNNNTGGANTTTGTNCCNGTNCAATTAGTAAAAGAAAATCAATCTCAATTAGGCAAAAGTCTTGANTGGAAACTTGACTATTTTGCAGTNAAAAATAATGGNAAATATGTNAGATTTGACAATGATGGAGAGTACAGCGGATTATGTAATTTCCCGGCNNTNATGCACATATTTACCTGTTATAACAGTAACGGTGTTAATTCCGAAATCTACCCTATCAAATGTGTTGGTATAAGTGCTGTATTTGACGAGTTTGTAAAAGCATATAATATGACATTTAAGCCAATGGAAGAACGAGGCCTTAAGGTATATGTAAATTACCCTGCTGATCTATTGCCGGTTTATGAAGANGAAGGATGGTTACCTAAAATTGAAGACAGTGTAGCCGACTATTATGGTCGGAAAATGAAAACTGCTATTAAGGAACAGATGAATGGNATGATTTTATACCTTAATGGACAGAAAGATGATATCGATTCAGATATGCTTACTGAAATCGAACGATGTATATATAACTTAAATCATCCNGAGAAGTATTCTTTTAAAAAATCGGGATCACGTTACAATCGACAAGTNTATGATAGTGGGGAAGGTGCAAAAGAAACTATTTTTCCTGCAGGTGAATTAAATATGTCATTTGTAACGATGAATGGAGATGCNGTNCCTAANGGAAGTCTAATAATTNTNTCAGAAGCTAATATTATACCTCAAACAAGATAAAGGNAATTCTTCTATANACTATAAATAACTCTATGAAAANTTTTTTATATTCGATTTTNNNNCTNNCTGTAGTTATTTTATCAGGGTGCAGTAAGGACGAAAAAGTAACAGAATTTTTAAAAGTGACAAGTGGATTNACATATACNGTTGANGCNGNNGGNGGAACCGTNAATGTCAATGTAGAAACAAATACAGATTATTTTGTTTCAATCCCTGANGACGCTAAAAATTGGATTAGCGTCGTTGGTTCGCNAGCTACAATGCAAGANGTTTTTNCATTAAGCGTTACGGCTAACAATGCNNCTTCTCGNACNGCTAAAATTTCTCTAAAGAATAAATCNGGNGANGTATTNGCNAATATNCAAATTTCGCAAGAAGTACANTCAATAAAAATAACCGANGGAGCAACNTACGAAGTTGACCCNGCCGGNGAAATAATTAATGTNAATCTTGAGACAAATACAGATTATACAGTCTCNATNCCNGANNANGCNAAAGANTGGATTAGCNTTGTTGANTCNCGNGNTATCCGCCAAGAAACTGTAACGCTGTCAATNAGCGAAAATAATNGNGACGACCGTTCTGCCTTTATTTATCTAATTGATAAAAANGGAGAGCAATTAGCGAAAATCCAAATTTCGCAAAAANGCGAAGAACCATGTTTNAATGTNAAAAATGGNTCAANAGTTGAAGTCGAAAGNAAAGGNGGTANTNTTGATCTNAATTTCGAGACCAATATTGAATATTCGGTTTCAATNCCCGAAGAAGNNAAAAATTGGATTAGCNTGGTNGAATCANGGNCTATNCGNCAAGAAACNGTNACGNTGTCAATNAGCGAAAATNNTNNNGANGNTCGTTCTGCNTTTATTTATCTAATTGATAAAAANGGAGAGCAATTAGCNAAANTCCAAATTTCNCAAAAAGGNGAAGANCCNTGTTTCAATGTNAANAATGGATCNATAGTTGAAGTCGAAAGCAANGGTGGTACTGTTGATCTCAATNTCGAGACCAATATTGAATANTCGGTNTNAATNCCCGAGGAAGCNAAAAATTGGATTAGCNTNGTTGAATCACGNGCTATNCGNCANGAAACNNTTACNTTNTCAATNANNGANAATGNNGGNGANGNNCGNNCNGCAACNATTCGATTTGTTGATAATAATAAGAATAATCTTGCTTCTATAGAGATTAATCAAGAAAAAGGTGAAATAGATGCTGTTGATCCTACCGACCCTTCAACTATTCCGTCTGATATGACAAAGGCATTCCCCGATGAAANTTTCCGAAGNTATGTTTTAANTAATTTCGACNCGAATAGAAATGGTATCATTTCAGAAGAAGAAGCCTTGAATATTAAGAAAATTGATGTCGCAAATAAACAAATAAGCTCTCTTGAAGGAATTCAGTATTTCCCCAATTTAGATTATTTGTCCTGCAATGGCAACCAGTTGACCTCGTTGGATGTGTCAGGTTGTACTGCACTGACTTGTTTGAACTGCTATAGTAACGCTTTGACCTCGTTGGATGTTTCAAAGAATACAGCGCTGACTGAGTTGCGTTGCGACCATAACTCCGAGTTGACCTCGTTAAATATCTCAAAGAATACATCGCTGACTTATTTGAATTGCGAGTATAACCATTTGACATCTTTAGATGTGTCAGGTTGTACTGCACTGACAAGGTTGAACTGCTATAATAACGCTTTGACCTCGTTGGATGTCACAAAGAATACAGCGCTGACTATGTTGTACTGCTCCGGTAACCCGTTGACTTCATTAGATGTTTCTAAAAATACGGCGCTGACTACATTGTACTGCAAAAACCAATTGACCACGTTGGATGTATCTAAGAATACAAAGCTGACTTTTTTGATGTGCGATGATAACCAGTTGACCTCTTTGGATGTCTCTATGAATACAGAGCTGACTTATTTATACTGTGAATTTAATGAGTTAACGGTATTAGATGTCTCTAAAAATACTGCACTGACTATTTTGTTGTGCAGAATGTCAACACTTAAAACTTTATATATAAAGAAAGGATACAATCTCAGTAATTTAGATAAACTCTCAAATACTAAAATCATATATGTAGATTAATCAACAAATACCTACCACTCCAATTATAGAGGAGGCTCACGAAAGTGGGCTCCCTTTTTTTCGGATGGACGAGTGTCCATCCAATATGCCGAAGGCATATCCATACGTGTCAAAGAATTATGCATTATTTCACATCCCGAAGGGATGTCCCTACAGGTCAGTCAATTATGTTATCGCCTTTGGTGCTTTGCTTTGCAAAGAATTATGCAATATTAAGCGTTCTACTGTTCCCCTGTCAAATATCGGTTCATCGTCGTTAACGAAGTAAGAGTCGGTGAAACCGACGATGTATAGTTAACCCACGGTGACTGAGTCTGAAAGACGATGGAACCGTGGGATAGGACTGCTCCCGGTCGGAGTTGTACGAGGCACAACGATGTATTAATACATCGTCGGGGATAAACCCCGACTCTCTTTGTTCTCCTGTGCTCCTGTCTAAATTAATCGGTTGCACTGAGGTGCGACCCTACAAACATGCCAGAAGCATATCCCCACGTGTCAAACAATTATGCATTATGCATTGTGAATTGTGCATTAATCATTGTGCATTAACTTTAGGGCTAACGCTTGGAGCGACTGTTTGTCGGCTTCGGTCATGCGGCCGCGGAGGGTGACGACTGGATCGATGATGTCGATATTGCTCATTGATTGGAGCATTTCTTTCATTTTGCGACCGGCTACAGGTGCCCACAGACCGTTTTCAACAATAGCAACCCGACGGTTACAGAAACCTTTGAGCGAAAGATGATGCAAGAAATCGTGCATCGGCGGGAAAATTTCACCATCATAGGTCGGAGACATAACTACAAGGTGACTCATGCGGAACGCATCTTCAACCGCCTCAGCCATATCATCGCGACTCAAGTCTGTAATCGCGACCTTGGGAGCGCCCTGTTTTTTCAATTCTTCAGCCAAAAATTCTGCGGCTTTGGCAGTTAATCCGTGTATCGAAGCATAAGCGACCAAAACACCGGGAGTTTCAATGCCGTATGACGACCATGTGTCGTACAACGAAATATATTTATTTATATCGCTTTCAAGCACAGGACCATGGAGCGGAGCGATTGTTTCGATAGTTTTGCCGGCAAGTTTTTTCAAGACAGCCTGCACGGGACGTCCATATTTTCCAACGATATTGAAAAAATAGCGACGGGCTTCACAAGCCCACGGTTCGTCGGGGTCGGGCTTACCGAAGCGACCGAACGCATCAGCCGAGAAAAGCGTATGACTCGTTTCATCATAAACCATCATCACTTCGGGCCAATGCACCATCGGCGCAGTTATGAAATGCAGTTTGTGCTTACCGAGGTCGAGGGTATCGCCATCGCCAACCTCATCAATGCGACCGTCAAAACGCTCGACATTCTCAATCAGATTAGGGAGCATGGCGTGAGCTTTGGCTGTGCATACCAGGCGACATTCGGGGAAATGATCCATCACCCAGCCGATGCGAGCCGAATGGTCAGGTTCAAGGTGCTGAACGATAAGATAATCAGGAGCTTTACCGTTGGCAAACATATTATTGATTGTTTCGCTCCATTCCTCACCCCTACGCTCGTCAACCGTATCAATCAATGCGGTTTTGTCGTCTGAAATGATATAAGAGTTATATGAGATTCCCTCGGGGACAATATATTGACTTTCAAACAAGTCTAAATCGTTGTCATAAACACAAATAGGTTTGATATCGCTATGCATTTCCAATATGAGTTTAAATTTCGCGCAAATTTAGCAATTTTAGCGAAATAAACCCAAAAAACTTATAGAGTTTTTATCAATCTACATTTTGACGACGGAGGGTGATGTCATAATCATCTATCTCACATGACATCATGTTGTCCTTGATTTTTATATCGTCGATTTTACGTGCATTGAAAAATTTTGTTTCAACACCACCTGAAATCGCTTTCTTAACCATCTGAGCCAATACAGGTTTGACAGTTGTTGTATCGGGAGCTGACGTGCCGGTCAAAACGTTATAATCGAGAACGATTCCGTCAGGGTCAACGTCGATTTTCATTGTACTTCCGTCAAGGAATATCGTAATTTCATCATCATCTTCAACAGTCCATTCTCCCGAAATGGTAGCCACACCGCTGGCTGTAAAACTTATAGGATTGTCGATAGCATCACCCTGCGGGAGGGCAGAATTTACCGAAATCAATCCGCTCATAATCAGCGTTCCGCCATTTTTATCGGGGAGCTTATCAAATTCAAGAATACGGATAATTGACGACGAATTACCGACATTGTCTGACAATCGCTCGGGCGATGATGCCCATGTTCCGTCGATATCTTTTGCGAGTTTTGATTTTGAGTCACACGAAGATGCCATCAGCACCAATGCTATGGCAGGAATCAGCTGTAATATCTTTTTCATCATTTAACAAATTTTAGTTATACAATAATAACGAAAGGATATTACGATTTGTTCATGTGTTTACAACACAAATTGCACCTCTTTAAAAGCAAACGATTGAGTGGCTCCGTCACGATGTTCAAGCGTCATCACGCCATTATCACCAATCGACTTTATCAATGCCATAAAACGTTGACCGTCGGGATAGGCAAACGTATGATAACCTGTACGCCGCCAAAGTCGGGAATTGTAGTTTTCAGTTAGCTTTTGCCGTCCCGACTCGGTTGAACATAATCTGAGATTCTCATCGACGAGCGACCAAAGCATTTCAACCAACGGAGCGAGTTCAATCTCGACACCGCCATTTAGATTTATTATTGACACCGGGTTTGGTGCATCGCTGACAAACTCGCGTTGATTGACATTTAGTCCGATACCGAGTATCGAACGATCAATCGTGCTTCCGGTCAACGAATTTTCAATCAAGATGCCACATATTTTTTTGTCACCTACATATATATCGTTAGGCCATTTTATCTCGGCTTCGAGGCTTTGAGGCAATACACGGTCAAGAAGTTGCACGAGTGCCACCGATACAGCCCGACAAATCAAGAACTGATCACCTGCCGATATATTGTCAGGTCTCACAACAATAGAGACCGTCAGATTTTTACCCGGTTCCGACTCCCATGAATTTCCACGCTGCCCCCTGCCTGCTGTCTGAGAAATTGCCCGGATAACAGTCCCGTGGGGAGCATCGGGCATTGATGCAGCAAGCGTATTTGTCGATGTTGCTTCGTCAACCTCAATCAAATTCATACCTCGGGAAAATCGATAGTCAGCTTTCGGCTTTGGTCGTCGGGGTTTACCTCAATCTTAACCTTNACGGTATCGTCGGGCAAAATATCTTCGATGCGCTCGGGCCACTCAATCAAACAAACCGCACCGCAATCAAAATAGTCTTCAACGCCTATTTCAAACGCGTCATCAATCGATTCAAGGCGATAACAATCAAAATGATATATCAACTCGGCNGTNGAGTCTGATCGATATTCATTTATAATTGAAAACGATGGCGAGCTTGTNGNGTCATCNTCAACACCAAGCTGACGAGACAGGGCATTAATAAANGTNGTTTTGCCGGCACCCATCGGTCCGTAAAANGCAAAAATCGTNTAGTCGCCCATCANCGAGGCAAATCGACGGGCTGCCTCATCAAGATNGTCGGTCGATTTTATAATAATTTCTTCTGTCATTTTTATGTATTTTATTCAGTTATTTTCATTTATTGACCACGCTTCAGCACGAGCTTTCATATAGCTTTCAATACCTATGCCATATCCCGACATCAGTTCTAAATCGGCAGTTGAAACAGGAGTCAATCTGACCTTGTTCATCAAATCACGGTTTGATTCAACAAACATTTTAATATATGACTGCGCAGAGTCGTAATTGTCAAATTGACCTACCGATATTTTTTCATCAACACGGTTGATATCAAAATCGTCAGTATCGTATTTTGCAAAATTAAAGCAAGCTATTTCATATATAAGTTTATTACCNTCAACNANATCNGTNTCAAANGTAAANACTACCTGATGGGCAACATTGCGGTCAAATTTAAAAGGCAAATCAGGCTCTTTGTCAAAGCCGATTACAACATCAGCTGTGCCGGACTCGTTATGTNGCACCTGATTAACGTNTTGAAATACACTGTCGGGCAGTACAAACTCNGTTACAATATCCTTTTCTAAAGGATGACTATAGCGGGTTCTCAACATCGTTGCTCGCTGTTTCAATCGTGATGCCAANATNNGNNTNGGAGCATATTNNNCACCNGCCAANGCCGACTCGGCAGCACGATCATTGTTACCCTCGTTAGCCTCAATAANCGACCGGGTGGAATAATAAAGATATTTTGATTGCCGGCTCTTAAGCAAGTTAAAATCTACTCTTTCAAGCATCATTGCCGCCTCAAAATTCCAGCCCATATCAGCCCGACAACGTGCCTGCATTATGCGACAGACTGCCACGACATGTGAATCATGAGCAAAACGNNANTCGGCAGCNGCAAANACGAGTGCCGCATCGTCAAACCGCCCCTTCATAAAATAGCAGTTGCCCAACAACAACCANNCATCGGCAAGTGCCTGATTATANTCCTTCCGGCTCATCCATTTTCGATATTCCGGATCGTGTCGGNGTCCCGCCTTTCCNCGCGGGCGGCTTGTAATGGANTGTAACGTTATTGCCTTACGCGCNTTGTCGATTGAATAGTCAAATCGTGGTGAATTATTNCCTTCCATNACGTCGGCAGGGTGNGGNGCCAATATTGTTGAATCATTATCTTTAAACGAGGTTATCATATCATCGACCGCTTCTCGATAGCGAGTCTCCCCGTTATACAANACATTATATCGGGTTACAAAAGCATGATAACGGCGTGTCGCGGCACGATTTTTCTTTACCGAGCATGACTGNAACAACATCATCGCTGTCAAAACCAAGGCTACAAGCTCACAATAATAANGAAACCCTCGNTTCATCGCACCTCACAGATGAGAGTCGAGCTATGTGAAAAATCAATTATCGATCTTGATGCGGTGTTGACATCATCGACTGTCAACCGTCGATATGCNTCAAGATTTTCACCCGGTTTTTCGTTATGNAGAGTCGCCAATGCCAAATTTTGGGCAGCNACTCCATAATTTATTTCTTCAAAAGTATTATCACTTGCATATCGGTTAATTGCTCGGGTAACTTCGTCAGATGTCACNCCATATTCTATCAGCTTTTGCAGCTCATTCTTGATGAGATTTTCACCNTTAGTCAATGTTTGAGGGCTATTATCNGCCATAGTGGCTGTCACATGNAGAAAACCNGGGTCTTCCGACCCTAAGATACAAGCATCCACCGAACTGAACACACCCGTACCCAACAGCAAGTTTTGATAGAAACGTGACGATTTACCCGATGCCAAAATATCGGTCAGCAAATCGGCGCCACGATAATCGCTGTCTTTATAGCCACCCATCGGGAAGGNAATATGNAACATATTAGCCGGAACATCAGANTTGTAANCAANCCNNNGCGGAGAGTCGGGCAACGGCTCTTTTGGCAGNTTTCTTACATATCCANGTCGCGGGGGAATGTCACCAAACCATTTTTCAGCAAGANTAAAAACACGATCACAGTCAACATTCCCGACTACCGACATGACAGTTCGTTCNGGTCCGTAATGTTTTGTGAAAAAATTTTTCACATCTTCAAGAGTAACCTTTTCAATATCATCGGGAGTTAGTCCGATTGTCGGCCATCGATAAGGGTGAACTTTATAGACAAGTCCGCGNAACTTATGCATTGTGTCACCGTACGGACGATTGAGACACGTTTGTTTAAACTCCTCGATNACAACACTTTTTTGATTGTCAAGTTTCGCCTGAGTGAATCCGGGNAAAGCCATGCGATCACTCTCGAGCCAGAATGCGGTCTCGATATTATGGGCAGGCAAAATATCATAGAAGTTAGTAAAATCNGTACTTGTCCATGCATTGGTCATGCCNCCTGCACGCTCAATTTCNCCATCAAAGTCAGGCGCATTTTCCGACCCNCCAAACATAAGATGCTCAAAGAGATGAGCCATGCCTGTCAGTTGAGGATTCTCATCACGCGAACCCACATCATGAAGAATATTGACCGCCGTCATCACTGTCGACGGGTCGTGGCGATGCACCACCCTCATCCCGTTGGGGAGAGTCAGCTGATTAACTGTCATTTTTCGATTTTAACCGACAGAATACGAATATCCTCAACAGGACGGTCGTTGCGATCGGTTTCGGCTTTCTGAATTTTGTCAACGACATCCATACCCTCAATCACCTCGCCAAAAACAGTATAGTCGCCATCAAGATGGGGCGTACCNCCCTGCTCTTTGTAAGCTTTTTTCTGGTCTTCGGGAATTTTGAACGGAGCCTTTGCATATTCAGCCTCGGCTTGAGCTACCAANGTATCGCGCAAGCGGTCAAGTCCCTCACGGTCACGGTTGCGACGAAGAGTCATTATAGTATCACGATTTTCAACCTGAAGACGATTGAAAATTTTCTGCATCATATTTGTTTGATGACGCTTTTCGATTTGNGCGAGAGTTGAATCGTTGAACGTTTTACCGGTCACAATATAAAATTGAGAACCTGACGAGCGTTTCTCNGGATTTACNGAATCACCGGTNCGGGCAGCAGCNANAACCCCNCGTTTATGATACAGTTCGGGATACTTAATCTCAGCTTCAATAGTATAGCCGGGATCACCGCTACCAAGCACTTTTCCTTTGGCAGCGTCACGCGAATCACCATCACCGGTCTGAACCATAAAATCGTTAATAACACGGTGGAAAAGAACACCATCATAATATCCTTCTTCGGCAAGTTTTACAAAGTTATCACGATGTAACGGTGTTTGGTTATATAGTTTAACCTTGATGTCACCCATTGTCGTTTTGATATCTGCGATAACCTCGCGTGAATTATTCTGACTCATATTTGTTTTATATTTTGCTCCGACTGCAAATGCCGCCACTAAAAAAGCGACAATCAAAGCGATTGTATAATTTTTTTTCATAATTGCTATATCCTGTCNTTAAATTANTCCCGTTGGNAAAACCCTTTTATAAACCCGTCGGAAGTTATCGTCGGTTTTGTTCAGTTCATCCACATGGTCGGCATAGTCATTGCCCCATATATCAGGAAGAAGAGCAGCGATATAACGATGTTCACGGTCGCGTTCGATTGCGTCGGCAATCAAACGATTGACAGCATCTCTATAATGAGCCGCATCAATAGCATGGAGATAACGTGCCATACTCACCAAAAATTGACCCGATTGATCAACTCGACGCATATTTTCAAGCAGAAATTCAAGATCTTGATCACANGTATCTATGTGATTTGCAATATATTCATAGGTACGGAGCCCATCTTCATCTTTTGAGAGCTGCTTTTTTTCTTCTTCAGTCATGATTCTAATTTTATTTTGGATATAGGTCGCAAAAATAACGATTAATTTTATACTGACAAAATCATCAATATATTCTTCATCATCACTTTTAATCAATTCGACATGCTCCGTCACTGATTACAACATCATATATTTTGGGGGCATGTCCATATTTTGCAGTGAACTTCTCAACGGCAGTCTGTACAAACTTGTCACGCAGGTCTTTCTTGACAAGATTTATCGTGCAGCCACCAAATCCGCCTCCCATTATGCGTGAGCCGGTAACGCCACATTCGCGTGCTATATCATTCAGATAGTCGAGCTCTTCACAGCTGACTTCATAATCTTTTGACAGTCCGGCATGAGTTTCATACATCTTTTTACCGACCGTTTCATAATCGCCACGGTTGAGTGCATCACAAACATCAAGCACACGCTGTTTCTCTTCAATGACAAATTTTGCACGGAAATAATCTTCGGCGGTAATATCGCTTTTAACCTTTTCGAGCATCTCCAAATCGGCATCGCGAAGAGTATCGACTCCCAGTCGGCGAGCCACTCGTTCACATGATTCACGGCGACGGTTATAAGGCGAGTCAACAAGCTCGTGTTTAACAACCGAGTCAACCAAAATCAACTCATAATCTTTGGGGTTAAAGGGAAAATACTCATATTCCATCGAACGGCAGTCAAGTCTGATCAGTTTACCTTTTTGACCGAATACCGACGCAAACTGGTCCATAATTCCACATTTCACGCCACAATAATTATGTTCGGTTGACTGTCCGATACGTGCCAATTCAAACTTATCAATCTTGTTGTCGTTAAACATATCGTTGAGTGCAAACGCAAAACAAGATTCCAATGCCGCCGATGAACTCAACCCGGCGCCAAGCGGCACATTACCGGCAAAAACAGCATCAAAGCCATGGACAACACCACCACGCTTTAAAATTTCGCGGCAAACTCCAAAAATATAATGTGCCCATGACTGTGACGGTTTGTCCTCTTCATTCAAACCAAACTCGGCATACTCATTCAAATCGATTGAAAAAACACGTACGGTCATAGTGTCGTTTGCTCGTATCTCGGTCATTATCACCTTGTCGATAGCTCCCGGGAACACAAATCCGCCGTTATAATCAGTATGCTCTCCGATAAGATTTATACGACCTGCCGATGCATAAAAGGTGCCGGTTCCGCCAAATCGTTCTTCAAAAACTTTTGAGATCTTTTTTTTCATGTGTATGCTGAGTTTAAAGTTTAAAATTATGATTTATTCAGTCTACAAAAGTACATCAAAAAATATAATTTCCAAAAAATTATCCCTGCATTTTAAAATATCAAAAAAAATAACTAATTTAGCAAACCAAATAAAAATCTAATCACATCTAAATTACATTATTCATTACTGAAAATGGAAAATAAACATAGATATTGCGTTATAATGTGCGGTGGCATCGGCAGCCGTTTCTGGCCCTATAGCCGTACCGACCGTCCAAAACAATTCATCGATTTCTTAGGCACCGGACGTTCTCTTCTTCAGATGACTTACGACCGCGTTCTTCCGATGATTCCGAAAGAAAATATTCTTGTAATCACCAACGGAAAATATGCCTCTCTCATACATGAACAGCTCCCCGAGTTGTCTGAATCTCAAATATTGCTTGAGCCCGAACGTCGCAACACTGCACCCTGCATTGCATGGGCTGCTTATCATATCGCAGCAATCGACCCCGAAGCAAGCATGATGGTTGCGGCAAGCGACCACCTCATCACNGGTGAACGCGAATTTGAAGCCGCCATATTGAATGGTTTTGATTTTGTCGAATCTCATGATGCCCTGCTCACCCTCGGCATCAAACCGACACGCCCCGAAACCGGATATGGATATATCCAGATCGGCTTGCCCGCAAGCGAGCATATCAATTATGTTAAAACGTTCACCGAAAAGCCCGACCTCGAACTTGCAAAAGTATTTGTCGAAAGCGGTGAATTTTTCTGGAACTCAGGTATATTCCTCTGGTCGGCAAAATCAATCAAAAAAGCATTGGAGACCCACGCTTCTGACTTGACCCGACTGTTTGACAAGGGTCTCGATTGTTTTGGCACTCCTCGCGAAACCGAATTCATCAACGAAAATTTTGCCGGCTGCATCAATATATCGATTGACTTCGCAGTCATTGAAAAAGCCACCAATGTTTTTGTCGAACCGGTCTCATTTGGCTGGAGCGACCTCGGNACATGGAGCTCTTTGCGCGACAATTCAGCCAAAGATAAAGACGGAAACGTAACCCGCAACTGCAACGTCATGACTCTGAACTCGACAGGCAATATCTTTGCGGTTAAAAACGATAAACTTGTTGTTGTCGATGGCTTGAAAGACTACATAGTTGCCGACACCGGCGACGTGCTTCTCGTTTGCCCCCTGAGCGAAGAACAAAAACTTCGTCAGGTTGTCAATGATGTAAAAATGCTTTACGGAGAAAAATATCTTTGATGGAAGAACAAGATTTTGACATACGGTCTCACGGCGCCGAACGCGAGGGCGACTTTGAGCGCGCGCTCCGCCCCTCCCAGTTTGATGCGTTTGCCGGCCAGGACAAAATTGTTGCAAATCTGAAAATTTTTGTCGAAGCGGCTCGTCGTCGTGGCGAACCGCTCGACCATCTTTTGCTATACGGGCCTCCGGGGCTCGGTAAAACGACCCTGTCGGGTATAATTGCCAATGAACTCGGTGTAGGTTTTAAAGTAACCTCAGGTCCGGTGCTTGACAAGCCGGGCGACCTTGCCGGCATCTTGACTTCACTTGAACCNAACGACGTGCTTTTCATTGACGAAATTCACCGTCTTAGTCCGGTTGTCGAGGAATATCTCTACTCGGCGATGGAAGACTTCCGCATCGACATCATGATTGACAAGGGTCCGGGCGCACGCTCAGTACAACTTTCATTAAATCCGTTTACGCTTGTGGGTGCTACCACCCGCAGCGGACTGCTGACATCGCCATTGCGCGCCCGTTTCGGCATCAATTGCCATCTTGAATATTACGATCACCCTGTGCTTGAACGCATCATCTTGAGATCGGCACGACTGCTGAATGTCGAATGCCAGCCGTCGGCAGCTCACGAAATTGCACTCCGCAGCCGAGGAACGCCCCGTATCGCAAACGCGCTTTTGCGTCGTGTCCGTGACTTTGCCGAGATTATCGGGAACGGGGTCATCAACACCGAAATAGCACGCTCTTCGCTTGAAGCCCTCAACATCGACCGCTATGGTCTCGATCAAGTCGATAACAAAATTTTGATGACCATCATCACCAAATTTAACGGCGGACCTGTCGGACTCAACACTATAGCGACAGCTCTCGGTGAAGACCCCGGTACTCTTGAAGACGTTTATGAACCTTATCTCATCAAGGAAGGATTTATAAAACGAACCCCACGCGGACGCGAAGTAACCGATCTCGCGTTCAAACATCTTGGACGTCAACGACCGACAGGCGGACTTTTTGAAGACTAAAACATCAATATATCACATTATAAGCCCTATACTATAAACCAATCACCGTGGCAGGAATAAAAAGTTTAGCTAAAGACACAGCCATCTATGGCATGAGCAGCATCATCGGGAGATTTCTCAACTGGTGTCTCGTGCCTATGTACACAACATTGTTTGACAGCACCGAATATGGTATTGTCACATATATTTATTCTATCACGGCTTTACTTCTGATTATTCTTACGTATGGGATGGAAACCGGATTTTTCCGATTTGCCAACCACGAAGATTGGAACAACCCCGGAATGGTTTACTCAACCTCCATGACCTCGATAGGCGTCACATCGACTATTTTCATGGTATTGTCATGCCTGTTCTGCGTTCAGTTATCCAACCTCGCCGAATGTCCGGGTCACCCGTCATATATCTGGATGATGGCTATAGCTGTAGGTGTCGATGCCTATACAGCCATTCCTTTCTCTTATATACGATTCAAAAAAAGACCTGTACGCTTTGCGACGTTGAAGCTCATAAACATAGGGTTAAACATAGGGCTAAACCTGTTTTTCCTCATCCTTTGTCCATGGCTCGACAAAGTTGCACCCGGGTCGGTTGATATGTTCTATAACCCCGACTTTGGGATTGGCTACATATTTCTCTCAAACATGATCAGTTCACTCGTCACTTTGCTGATGCTCTATCCCGAAATAACATCCGAGACATGGGCTTTCAACGGTGAGTTGCTCAAACGAATGCTCAGATACTCATTCCCGCTTCTCATTCTCGGCATAGCCGGCGTAATGAACCAATCAATTGATAAAATCATCTATCCATGGCTCGTGACCGACCATGCACAGGCGATGGCCGACCTCGGTATCTATGGGGCAAATTATAAAATTGCCATTGTGATGGTTATGTTCATACAGGCATTCCGTTTTGCATACGAGCCCTTCATCTTTGCCAATAACAAAGAGGCTGACGGTTCGCGCAAAACTGAGGCATACAGCGAGGCAATGAAATTTTTCATAATATTCGCACTATTCATTTTCATGGGTGTGATGTTCTATATCGACATCCTGAAATATTTCATTTCACCGGCATATTTCTCGGGATTGAAAGTTGTGCCGATTATTATGATTGCCGAACTCTTTTTCGGAATCTTCTTCAACCTGTCGGTCTGGTACAAACTCACCGACAAAACAATCTGGGGAACATGGTTCTCGCTTGGCGGGCTTGCCGTCACCCTGCTACTCAACATCATCCTCGTTCCGCGTATGGGCTACATGGGATGTGCATGGGCTGCATTCTTCTGCTATGCGACCATGATGGTAGCTTCTTATTTTACCGGGCGTAAACGTTTCCCGATTCCTTATCAAATCGGTCGAATCACCTCATACGTTATAATTGCAGCTGCGTTATATGGTCTGGGACTTGTAACAACGACTCCGTCTCCAATCATAAACTACGGTGTTCGCGCCGTTCTGCTTGCGATATACATTGCTATTGTTATGAGACGCGAACAAATTCCACTTATCCACAAAAATATTCAACCCAAAATACAATGACAAACCGTCCTATAAAAGCCGTTTTCATCAACCACAGTGACATTCACGGCGGTGCTGCCGTCGTAACTTACCGACTCATGCACGCGCTCCGTAATGAGGGGGTCGATGCATCGATGATTGTCATGACAAAATATACTTCTGACCCATACATTTATCTTCCGTCGTCCCGACTTCACCGCGGATGGAGTTTTTTAATGGAACGATGGGGAATTTTTCGTCATAACGGGTTTGTCCGTGACAGCCTTTTTAAAGTTTCTACCGCATCAACCGGTATCGGACTCACTAAAAATAAGCTTGTTAAAGAAGCTGATGTTGTCATTCTTTCGTGGATCAATCAAGGATTGATGTCGCTCAAAGACATACACCGCCTTCAAAAAATGGGCAAGAAAATCATCTGGATAATGCACGATATGTGGTGTTTTACAGGCATCTGTCACCACTCGCTTGACTGTCGAAACTATACTCTCAGATGTGGCAACTGCCGTTTTCTCGGACTTGATCGTGCGCCCAACGACCTTTCAAACCGCGTTTGGGAACGCAAACGTAAACTCTACGATAATTCTGAAATTATCTTTGTACCTGTCAGCAACTGGCTGAAAGACAGAGCCAACGAGAGTCTGCTTCTCAAAAAACAGCGCATCGAGGTTATTCCCAATGCCTTTCCTGTCGAGACATTCAAAACCAACGTCGATGAAAGCGCAAAACCATTTGGGATGAGTAAGGATAAACGATATATCCTCATGGGAGCTGCGCGTCTTGACGACCCCATCAAAGGCCTCCCCTACGCAATCGAAGCCCTGAATATGATTTTTGATGAAAATCCGGCAATCGCAAACACCACTGAAGTTATATTTTTTGGCGAACTTAAAGACCCGAATGCACTTGAAAACCTCCGATTCCCTCATCGCCATGTCGGACTAATCAGAGACGGTAAAGTGCTTAGAAATATGTATGCGTCGGGAACAGTTGTCGTTTCATCGTCACTTTTCGAAACGCTCCCCGGAACCCTCATCGAAGGACAAGCTGCCGGGTGTGTCCCCGTGACTTTTGGTCGCGGAGGTCAGCGCGACATCGTCAAACATTTGAAAAACGGATATATCGCCGAATATAAAAATCCACGCTCTCTCGCCGAAGGCATCATTTGGGCTCTAAGTCAACCTATATCGCGTGAAAACCTACATGATCAAATCGACAAGAGCTTTTCATCAAAAGTCGTTGCTCGCCGCTATATGCGTCTGTTCTATGAACTCACCGGAATAGGCATGAACGATTGATTTTGCCGTTATGAAAAAAATACTGTTTATCATTGCCATCATGACNGCTTTGACCGCGGTTGCCCAACGCAACAAGTCGGTCGAAACAAAAGCTCTCAGGTTTTACAACCAGCAAGAGTGGGCAAGCGCATCGGCGATGTTCTACCTTTTGATTGAAGAAGATGATGCGACAGTATCTGATTATGCACATGCAATAGTGGCAGCCGAGATGCAAAACGACACAGCCTCGGCAATGTCGCTTACCGAGAAGTCAATTGCTTGTGAAATCGCAATTGACTCAACNTTTTATCATGTCAGACAACTGAGCTTTGCCCAAGGGATGACCGGCATGTATGAGAACTATCTGCTACAGGTAAAGCAATATATTCCNTGGATGAGACGCGTTGCCGACANCTATCTGATGGATTATTACACTTTCAGAAACAATGGTCCGATGATGATTAGCTACAGCGAATTGATGTTGAANGGNCTACCAAATGACGTTCGTTTTTTATCGACTCTTGCCCGTGGATATCTNATTGAAAATCAAACCGACAAAGCGATTGAGACATATCTTCANATTTTAGAGGNTGACCCCGGTAATTATAAGGCGATGTTGATTCTCGGCAATTATTACTATGACCTTTACCGCGCAAANCCCGACAACATTGAATATAAGAACGATGCGGTCAAATATCTGACNGATGCGTCGGCGATACAAACCACNCCCTACGTTCAAAATCTTTTACACTCGCTTGAGGATAAGCCCTCAAAAAAATGATCAGNAAAGTTGTCATAGCCATCGACTCGTTCAAAGGGTCTGTTTCATCACTGCAAGCCGGGAATCAGGCTGCTAAAGCCGTTCGCGATNTGTTGCCCGAGTGTGATNTAACAGTTCTTGAAGTCGCCGACGGGGGCGAGGGAACANCCCAAGCATTGGTTAATGCAACCGGTGGNAAAAAGATGGTAGTTGACACTGTAAATCCGCTTGGNGAGCCGATCAANGCCGAAATCGGACTCAGCCGCNACGGCAAAACTGCATATATTGATACCGCTGCANCCGCCGGCTTAACCCTTATTCCTCGCGACAAACTAAACCCTATGTTGACGTCAACCTACGGNGTAGGNTTATTAATAAGATACGCAGNATCAATNGGTTGCAATAAAATNATAATNGGAGCCGGCGGTTCGGCAACCGTCGATGGTGGAATNGGGTTGCTCCAAGCTCTTGGCTATCGNTTTTTAGACCATGANGNTCATCAGCTCAACCCAAACGGAGGGNCGCTAAATGCTATCAGCTCAATAGATGCNTCAAATGCTATTGACCTATCTAACATCGAGATAATNGTAGCCTCAGACGTTGAAAATCTACTTTGTGGCGACAAAGGTGCAGCCCGAGTTTTCGGTCCGCAAAAAGGAGCTACGCCCCAAATGGTCAAGCAACTTGAGGAAGGCTTANTCAACCTCTCAAAAGTAGCCGACCAANCCGGATTTANAGGAATGTCCGACATCANAGGCGGTGGCGCAGCAGGAGGTCTAAGNGCAGCCCTTGCCATNTTTGCCGGAGCNAAAATCAAATCGGGAATCGATACNNTTCTCGACCTCATAAACTTTAATCAAATTGCATCNNAAGCCGACCTNGTCATCACCGGNGAAGGNAAAATNGACNATCAAACCNTNNGNGGCAAAGCGCCGTATGGAATCGCAATTCGATCAAAAAAAGCAGGCACACACCACATTGTAGCCATCTGTGGCTCAGTAGATTCCNACTTTCAAATCAACCAATCTCCATTTGATGCCGTCTTTCCAATCATCTCCGGTCCNNGCNCCCTAACCGAAGCCATGANACCCGANACTACCCTCCANAACATCTACCGCACAGTCANCTCNATCATCTCATTAATTTGATAATTGGAATATCTTCGTCATTCGATAATCCTTGCATTATTTGCGGTGGCGTCCTCCGCGATTCCCTCCGCGATTTTCGGTGAATGGTTTGGCGTCTTCGGTCAGTTTGAGTTCGGTGCCGTTGGAGAGTTCAACTTCGTATCCACCACGTTTACGTGAAATTGCTTGATATTATTAAAAATGTTATATAAGTTATTGAATGCCTCTGTATAGGTTCGTCCGACAGGTATTTTTACATTTGATTCCGTTAGATATATCNGTCGATTGGAAAATTTTTCAATTGATGCGAGAGNTACGATATAGGAGCGATGTACTCTGACAAAGCGGTCGGATGGTAACTGCGACTCCA
>JAAVCC010000011.1:0-32831 GCA_014802535.1 Bacteroides sp.
AACTCTTACAGGAACTTCAAGGCGTCCCTGTGGTTTTACTATATCATAGACCTCTATAGCGGTCATATTATCATTCTCTTTCATAATTTTAATTATTTATTTTACAAATTTATAATACTTTAGACTAATACTAGTTGTTTTATAGACTCATTTATTTGCACAAAAGGCTAAAATGGAATAACTTTGCAATATGAACTCATTAGAAAGCAATAATATAATTATAGGCAATGATTTTTCAGCTATTGGAAAACATACCTATAACAGATATATTTTGCACATGTTGTGCGAATCAGGTAAGGCTGATTGTATAATTGGGAACCAACAGTTTAACATATATTCAAAATCGATTGTAGCATTACCTGATGCCGGAGCAATACGTAATATTGTTTGTGACAAAGATTTTAAGTGTCTCTTTGTACTGGTCTCAGATAAGTTTTTACATTCACTACTTCCGGCACGTAACTATTCGATAAGCGGTCACCTTAAACTCTTTTCAAATCCGATAATCTCAATCTCTCCGGAACAGTCGGATATTTTCAGGGAGGATATTCTTATGGTGCAAAAGCGAGTAGGCGACACAGACCATAAATTCTATGACGAAATGATAGGTGGGCTATTGCGAACGCTTGTNTANGATTTCTTCGAGATACACTCCGAGTTTTCTGAACCCATTCNCGAATCAAACCGNGCATCGGAAATCTCGCGNCAGTTTTTCCTGATGCTTGANAGCGGCAGGGTGAAATACGACCGAGAGCCTGAACAATATGCCTCGGCTCTCAAT
Organism: Bacteroides sp.; assembly: GCA_014802535.1. Taxonomy (GTDB): domain Bacteria; phylum Bacteroidota; class Bacteroidia; order Bacteroidales; family Muribaculaceae; genus CAJUPY01. Next base: position 782 of record JAAVCC010000011.1, read on the forward strand.
GTCTCAAGAAAATATCTGAATGCAGTGATTAAGCGCCAGACAGGTAGCACCGTCTCCTATCATATCAACCGTACGGCACGGGCAATGATAATTGACTATCTCAAGGAAAATAAACTTTCAATCTCGCAGATTGCCGANGAAATGAATTTCACNTCATTGGAATACTTCAGCCGCTACTGCAAGAAACATCTGGGNACATCTCCGTCAAGATACCGTCTTACACAAAAGTAGCACTATTCCATTTTCGCTACACGTCCATCAATATAAGTAATCTTTAAAATTTGTTCCTTTAATGTATCCATTTCAATAAGACTCTATTGATAATCAATGTAGTAAGGGCTTTCATATGAATTATGTATAATTGCTTAACTCTTTTTAACTTGGTAATACTTGACAAGATGCCAATTTGAATTGTATCTTTGCAAAAGTAATAAACCTCTTAATCTTTTAATAATATGAAATCATTTACTTTTCGCAAAAATTGGAATGTCGCAATCTCTAAAATGTCGCCTGAAAAACGACAAACTGCCATTGTTTATGTCTATGAGTTTATAATGAATGGCTCTAATCCCAACCCTGAAGATAATGAGCTATGGGATTTGCTTAAATTGGTCGAGACTGATTTAAAGAAGGCTGAAGTTAATCGCGAAAAGGCTCGCAAACGTCGTGAGGAAAAGAAAATTGAAGCAGCGAGAGCAAAAGAACAAGCTGAAATTACCGATGTAAAGATACCCGAATTGATGGCAGAGTCGGCAAATGAATATCTCAAAAATCCGGCACTTCACATTTTTGATGGATTTATGGCTTATTTGGCACTTACCCGTGGTTTGAACGATCGTATTGAAATTCCCGCCGGTCGTAATGCCGTCGANCTGATGTGTCATTTCCGTCATTGGGTAATCGAAAATAATCGTATTAATGAAATCACAAAACTGACTTCATTCATAGGTCTTTTCCGTCATGCCCTCCCCGAAATTTTAGCTGCTTGACAGCAAATTAATATTGTAGATAGATAAACGGAACAATCTCGCTTTGTCTCACCTGAATAATCAAGAATATTGCTGCTGCAAGAATTATCGCCTGAATNATTAACGGCGATGCCGAGAAGCCATGTTTTAGCTTTTCGGTCCAGCGTTTGGGTGAGAAATGAAGTACGAAACCTACAATAATNGTNACCACAATCAAGAAATATCCGTCAAGAAATTGAGGAACAACTTCGGGATGAAAATCGTGTAAAATCTGATGAGTCATTTGTTTGACTTTTTCCATTGAGTCAGAACGGAAAAACATNAATCCAAACGCCATTAGATTGAATGTGACAAATATGTTTATGAAACGACGTATTTTGCCGGGCTTGTCATCTTTGCTGATTTTGAAAATCTTGATATAGATTTTATGCAAAACGAGNAGGAAACCGTTCCAAAATCCCCAGATGACATACATCCANGATGCNCCGTGCCATAAACCACCGAGAGCCATTGTGGTCACGAGGTTGGCGTGAGATCTGATTTTGGTTTTGGTGCGACTGCCGCCAAGCGGAATGTAGAGATAGTCGCGCAGCCATGTCGAAAGCGATATGTGCCATCGACGCCAAAACTCGGTAGGACTTTGAGATTTGAACGGNGAATCAAAATTGTCTTTAAATTTGAATCCGAGTAGAAGAGCTATACCGATTGCCATATCAGAATAGCCTGAAAAATCGCAGTAGAGCTGGAGTGTGAAACCATATACTCCCATAAGATTTTCAAATCCGGTATATAACGACGGGTTATCAAAGATGCGGTCAACAAAGTTCCCGCTTATATAATCGGCAATGACAACCTTCTTGACAAGACCGCATATAATGAGGAAAAATCCGCCTCCGGTCATCCATCTGTCTGCTTCGGGATTTTCTTTAATTTGAGGGAGCATATCTTTTGCTCTCACAACAGGTCCGGCAAGCAATGGCGGGAAGAACGTCAGGAAAAACGTGTATTGCAAAAAGCTATTGCAAGGTTGNAGCTCACGGCGATAAATATCTACAATATAACTAATTGACCGGAATGTAAAAAATGAAATTCCGGCAGGTAATATAATGTCAAGCGGATCAAATCGAGTGGAAGTGAAATTGGCAAATGCTTCAAACAGAAGGTTGAAATATTTGAAATATACCAACATTCCGATATTGACAGTCACATTTATTGCTACGAGCAGTTTGCGCACCCATCGTGTAGTTGTGTTCCCGAGCGTATTTCCGAGAACATAGTCAAACAAGCANACTCCAAGCAATATAAAACAATATTCGGCACTCGATTTATAATAGAAATAGAGTGAGAATAATATGACAAAAATCATCTTGAGACTTTGAGACCGTCTCAAAATCGAATATATGACAAGAAAACCAAAAAACAAAATCAAAAACAACCCGGTATTGAACAATAGCGGACTCGCCGGGTCATACTTTANTATTTTGAGGAGTGTATCGTCAGTGTAATCAATCATAATTTGAATGTGATAACTATATCGAAGATGTGATTGCGTTTATAATTGCGTTATAAGTTAAGTCGCCGGTAACTTCATATCCAAGAAAAGTATCATGGATACGGTCTTTGCTCATTAATCCGGCATCGAGCCATTTATTTGATGCACCGTCACCNCCTGCAACATTGTACCAGTCATAGACNGGNATGAAGTGNCGTTCNCCATATTTAATGATGGCGTCTCTCATTTTTTTTACGTTTTCGTTGATGACATAATTTTGAGAAACAGAATAGACAGTGCGTCGTTGTCCCGATCGACTGCGTTGGGTTCGGGAAACACGCTGCCCTTTCTGACATTCCATAGGTGTTGTCAATAAAATTTTAGCCGCCGGGTTATTTTGTTTTATATCTTTTACGAGATAGTCAATTTCNGCCTCAAGCATATCGGGNAGCATATTGCTGAAGCTCTCGTTTGTGCCAAGACTAACGATTACCAAGTCGGGTTCGAGCATTGAAATNTCACGCCCCATCGAACCTAAACGGTTGTAAGATGAATAAGTNGCNCCGTTGTTCCCGATTGCATGGTAACGAACGCCGCTTTCATTGCCTATCAACTCAGCACCAAAAATTGTAACCGGTTCAAAACTATGTGCATTNATTGATAATGCAGTCTGCATCGAATCAAGATTTATGTCAACATAGTCATCGGTTGACGAAGTTGTGAAATTGACTTGTTGGTTTGATTCATTGGTGACACGGTCAACAAAAAAATTACCGTTTGTAAAAACTCTGACACGGTTGAATTCTTCACCGGCAGGGTTGTTTTTTACAAGGGTTGAAAGTTTCAGGTCAAATTTTAATGGAGTCGGTGTAAATGCCACTCCGGTAAATCCCATATCGGTCATCCAGGGCATTTTAAGCAATTTAGCCGAAGTGTTGGCTGCCGAGGTTTCAAATCGATAATTAAACGGCTCGTTTGTGCCGGCAATTTTAAGTGGNGTNATCAATCCACGACCGCCGCTACCAAATCGTTTCTGAAAATTNTTTCTGATTCGGTCGGTTGAGACGTCAGCCTGAATGTGGGAATCCCCTATGTGAACAACTCTGAAAGGACGCCCTTGTGACTCTCTTAAAAATTGAGCAAGAGACGACCAATCATCGCCATTAAGGTCGATATAGTTTGAATCGGCTTTGATAAATGAATATTGAGATACATCAAAGTCGGTAGTGCTACCTGAAATATCGACAGCATTCTCCCTGACAGCGGCTTGATTGTCGTCGTTGTCATTGTCAGGGACAAAGCAGAATGCTCCAAATGTTGCTATTACCCCTGCCAAAAGAAGATGTGTTCTTCTAATCATTTAAAGCCTTGTTTAATGATTCAACAAATAAACGGCTAAGTCGTTCACCGCCTTTGACAGATAAATGGATATAATCTTTGTTAATATGTCCGGTTTTAGCCCAGTCAACGACTGCATTTTCGCCACCCATAGCNGCACGAGTGTCCCAGAAAAGCACTCCAAGATTACGTGCCATGTTACGTTGCTCGTCAATCATTGTCTGAACTACGGGCATTGATCTGATTGCCGTTCCTGCTTTTTCNCCNCGGTCTCCAATACCCATNATCAATATATCTGCCAACGGGTAACACTCGCGAATNTGCTCGATAACACGGGTCATAATCTTNATATAACCCGAGTAGTCGGTTTGTTTTGACGAGAGTGCATTTGTGCCATATTCAACTATAATCAGGTCATAATCAATATATTTTCTCATCTGATCGGCAAGCGATTTTGAGAGATTAACGTGNTTGATNCCTGAATATCCCCTGATCGACATATTGTCAAGAGCAACCCCCGACAAACCGTCGGCATATATNCCAAGAACGACCAATGCCGGGTCAGAAGCTGAAACCTTGAATGAAGAGGTTGTACCTTCAAGTAAAATTTGCTGCACTTCTTCCGAACCGGTAACATCAAATTTTTGTTCGTCGGTGTCGGTTGATATAGAGATAGTCATGTCGTGAGGCGCCACAAACAGCATACGACTATTAGTCCATGTTTCGGCATGAGGTTTGCGTGNTGACCCTTTGANCGTGGTGACGGCATATCCTGCCGGNGAATAGTAGAAACCTTGTAAGGTAGGATACTTCTTTCCTGATGTACGGAAATCAAATTCTTTCCATCCCGAGCATGATTGAGTAACTGATGATCTGAATCCGGTGAGCTTGCTTGAAACCGGGACATACCCTACTCCACCGCCTCCATAGATTTCTTGAAGTTTTTCTCTTACGTCCTGAGTGAATATGTCNCCTTCAATGTATGAGTCACCAATAACNGCGATGCGGGCAAGACGACCTTGATTCANGGCACGTCGAAGATTATTGAAACCCACCTGCCAAGGTGTGTAATCTTCAATCAATCCGTTACCCGGTTTCAGTGCCGGAGGCTCGGGCGAGAGCTCAAATTCTTCAGTTTCTTCAGCACCTTCGGCNGCCTGAGTATCTACTGTTTTCTCTTCATGAGTGCTCTCATTCTCTTTTACATTTTCATTTTCAGTCTCGACCGGTTGTTCTTCTTNATCGTCGTCAGANAATGTAGATTCTTTAAGAACTTTAATATTAATATTTGAAGCCGGTTTAATTTCTTTNACCGGTTCTGGTTCTTCGTTATCNTCAAAGTTTATAGCCAAAAGATCGGGGTCGATATATGTCTCGGTATTGCTTTCAGACTCAACCGGCTTATCAGACAAATCGGCAAAGAGGTCAAAATCTTTAAGAAGTCCGTTNGACTCGGTTGAAAGCGAAGCAAAAGAAACCAATATCAATATAACTATAGCCATTGAAAGAATCAACAGCGGATAGCCAGGCTCTTTTTTCTCTTGCTTTACTTGCTTGTTATTATTTATTTTATGTTTTTTTGCCATAGACCTAAACTNTTGTAGATAGGGTTATATTGCGTCTTAATATATCTGATTTATTTTCAGTTTCAATCCATTCGGCTTGAGGCAGAGACGATGATGTTATACCTCCACCGGTATATATACAATAATGAGTTGAAGAGAAATTCATACATCTCAAATTGACATAGGCTTTAAAATCTGAGTCATCGTTAACTGCCACAAATCCGCCATAACATCTGCGCGGATGTAACTCAAAGCGATTAATATCTTCGATCGCATTATCAACAGGNTATCCGCCAAGTGCAGGTGTCGGATTAAGCCTATTAATAATATCGGGAAGCGAGTCAGCTTTAAATTTTCCTGTGAAAATATCACAGATGTGTTTAACCGGAGGGAAAACATAGTCGTCCATCCGTTTTATTGTATATTCAACTCCGNTTTTATCNAGNTCGGAACTGATAAAGCGAGTCACAATATCTTGTTCNTCNATNGTTTTTTCGTCCCAAGGGCTTTGATCGTCAGACGGTCGAGTGCCCGCNAGTGCCATTGTNCGGAATGTTTCACTGTTATAGTTGTATTCCAATAAAATTTCGGGGCTTGTACCGAGCCAAGCTCCGGTTTGGGGCGTAAAATAAACGTAACGGAATGTTTGTGGAAAAGAATTGAACTGCTTTGTGATTAGAGTCTNAATATCAACATTATCCATNTCGCCACAAATTGTTCTTGAAAAAACAGTCTTTCCGTTGCGTGTTGAAAGATGTTTGATTAAGATTGACAAACGTTCNATATATCGGTCATANCTNGTTGATTTGGCAAACGGAGTCAATCCTTCGGGCATCATTTCGGGCTTAAAATCAAGAATTTGACGAGCGTTTGNTTCATCACATATTGTNATTGCCTGTTCAAATCGACTAAGCCACGGGCTGATAATGAATTTGCGNTCNGANNNNCTNTGACANCTGCCNGGCATTGACGGGTTGGCAAAAAAACAGCCTTNAGTTTCGCCGGGCAATATATAGAATGCAAACGGTATGTTATANCGNANGCAATGAANTACAGCCTTTATGTTATCGTNGATTNTCCATTTCTGTTAACATATTTCGGCGGTAAGTTCAAATGGCATCGCACCCGTAATTTTCACGTCGATATATTGACCGAGATTTAATTTCTTAGTTTTGGAAATCAATACTTCAGGGTCAACTTCGGGCGAATCAAATTCAGTGCGTCCGATATAATAATCATCTTCTTCTCTATCAATTACAACAGTCATGGTCTGCCCTATTTTNGCTTCTTGCAATTCAAGAGAAATCTGTTGTTGCAAGTCCATCAGGCGATCAAGTCGNGCCTGTTTAACTTCTTCGGGAATAGAATCCTTAAAGTTTTTAGCTCCATAAGTNCCCTCTTCTTCACAATAGGCAAANGCTCCCATTCGTTCAAATCGGGTTTCTTTAACAAACTGCATCAATTCTTCAAATTCGGCATCTCCTTCACCGGGGAAACCAACCATGAGGGTTGTGCGGATATGTATTCCCGGAACTTCACGACGAATACGTGCAATCAGTTCGCGTGTTTGTTTTCNGTCAAAATGACGGCGCATATTTTCAAGGACTTTGTCGCTTATATGTTGCAATGCAATGTCAAGATATTTGCAAACGTTGGNGTGTCGAGCCATTACAGGCAATATGTCATATGGGAAGTCGGCGGGATAGGCATAGTGCAGTCTGATCCACTTAACACCTTCAATCGAAGCCATACGGTCAATCAGCTCGGCAAGCGCATGACGATTGTAAATATCAAGTCCATAGCTTGATAGATCTTGTGCAATGATGTTAAACTCAGTTATGCCCCACTTGACTAATGTTTCAACTTCGGCAAGAATTTCGTCAATTTCGCGAGACTTAAAACGCCCTGTAATTAACGGTATAGCACAAAAAGAGCAGAATCGGTTACATCCTTCGGCAATTTTGACGTAGGCATTTGACGGTCCGGTGGTTACCTTGCGGTCATACAGCTGATTGTTATATTGTTTATCTGAAATATCGTTGACCAATTTCACCCAATCAAATTTGCCATACCAGCGGTCAACCTCGGGAATCTCTGTCTTGAGTTCGTCGGCATATCTCTGAGACAGACATCCCATTACATAAACCGAGTCGATTTCACCAGACTCTTTTACTTTAACGGCTTTAAGAATTTCTTCAATAGACTCTTCTTTGGCATCACCGATAAATCCACAAGTATTGATAACGACAATGTCTCGCTTGTCGCCGGGTTTGGCAAGCTTGAAGCCGACATTGTCGAGCATTTTCATCAGTCGCTCTGAGTCAACAAGATTTTTTGAGCAACCAAGAGAAATAACTTCAATGACCTTTTTTGTCATCCGATTTTTTTATTTATTGCCAAAGAGTGATTCAACAAATTCTTTTTTATGGAAAACCTGAAGGTCAGAAATGCCTTCACCAAGTCCGATATATTTAACCGGAATTTTGAATTGGTCACTGATTCCGATTACGACACCACCTTTGGCTGTTCCGTCAAGTTTTGTAACTGCGAGTTCGTTAACTTCGGTTGCAGCAACAAACTGACGGGCTTGTTCAAATGCATTTTGACCTGTCGATCCATCAAGAACAAGCAAAACTTCGTGGGGCGCATCAGGAACCACCTTTTGCATAACTTTACGAATCTTGGTCAATTCGTCCATGAGTCCTTTTTTATTGTGAAGACGACCGGCAGTGTCGATAATGACGACATCTATATCGTTGGCTTTTGCCGATGACAAGGTATCAAAGGCTACGGCAGCCGGGTCGGCTCCCAGTTTTTGCTTTACTACCGGAACATCGGCACGCTTACCCCATTCTTCAAGTTGCTCAACCGCAGCGGCACGGAATGTGTCGGCAGCGCCAAGCATCACCTTGTTGCCGGCTTCTTTAAATCGGAATGCGAGTTTGCCGATTGTTGTTGTTTTACCAACACCATTTACGCCTACAACCATGATAACATGAGGTTTGTGACTTTCGGGAACTGTAAAATCTTCAAGAGAAGAAGTAGTCGGAGTGTCTTCGGCGAGCAAATCGGTTATTTCTTCACAAAGCATATTGTTCAACTCTTCGGTGCCGACATATTTGTCGCGTTTCACACGGTCTTGAATACGGTCAAGAATTTTGAGAGTTGTTTCAACGCCAACGTCAGAAGTCAAGAATACTTCTTCAAGATTGTCGAGAATATCGTCGTCGATAGTTGATTTACCGGCGACCGCACGGGTTATTTTAGAGAAGAAACCTTGTTTTGTACGGTCGAGACCTTTGTCAAGCGTTTCTTTTTCTTGCTTCTTTTTTTCGCTTGATGAGAATAAGTCAAAAAATCCCATTATATTTTTGTTTTAAACGTTTCAAATTATTTTTCAAACATACGCGCCATCGAGCGTTTATCTTCACGCTCTTTGATTGACTGACGTTTGTCATATTCTTTTTTCCCTCTACCAATTCCGATAACGAGTTTGGCAAGCCCACGGTCGTTGATGAAAAGACGCATTGGAATAATTGAAAAACCGGCTTCTTTGCCGTTTTTTTCAAGACGTGCAATCTCTTTTTTCTTTAATAAAAGTTTACGGTCACGACGTTCGGCATGGTTGTTATATGTGCCATAGAAATATTCGGCAATGTACATATTCTTAACCCATACTTCATTGTTGGCAACATAACAAAACGAATCGACAAGACTTGCTTTACCGTTTCTGATAGACTTTATTTCTGTTCCGGTGAGTACAATGCCGGCGGTAAAGGTCTCAGAAATGGCATAGTCAAAGGTTGCCCTGCGATTTTTTATGTTTATATCTTTAGAATTCATGACAAAAGCATTGAAAAGAAATATTGCAGCAAGTAGATCGGAACGAGAATTGAAAAGACCGACAGAAATGTGAAATGTCCGACTCTGTTAGGTGCAACATTCATAAAATCGGCACCTTTCCACATTAAAAGAGCTACAAGAAAAGGGAAAAATTGTAATAAAGAATGTTTTACCGGCAGCAGATTGGTCATTATTGCCAATACTTCGAGAATACCAAGGTTGTAGATGATAAACGTTGATGCTCTGTTTGAGTCAAGGTGGTAAGAACTTGAATCATCGGGTTCGTTTGCCGGATTTAGAAAATTAGAACCAAAGGTTGTGAAAATTATATTGGCAAAAAAATATGTTACAAAAAAACTGATAAAGATTATAACCGCAGATTGCAGACAGCTCACAAATGTTGCATCTACACTATAAAAAAGCGAGCAAAAGGTTGTAAGCGAGGCTGCTATCATCAGCGGATACAGACCTTTGGATAATAACCTGTTTAAAGGAATATTGGACTTGGCAATGTCTTCCCACCCGTTAACGGGAGACAAAACAAGCTGAAGCATATATTTGAGAAATCTTAACATGAAAAGCGCAGTTGAACAATTATTTTGCCTTAAATATAAAATATCATACAAAGGTACAACATTTTAAAAAGATGACAAAATAAATCTTCAACCGCAGCCTAAAAGTTTTCTACAATCTGAAATTACTTGTACATGAAACGTTTTATCGAACGTTTTGGGGTCTTTTCAAATTCGTCATGCATAATTTCCATCGAAGCAACTTTTTCGTATGGAGCAACCTGAGTGTTAAGATCGGCAATATTTTTTACCATTTGGTTTTCAATAGCCGCATCATCAAGTTTCAGAGTCTTTGCTTTTTCATAATCGGGATGAATAAGAGCAACAAGTTTACCCTCACGATCAACGACAATCGACTCGGCTACTAAAGGCAAATTGTTTAGCTTCGCTTCAATTTCTTCGGGATATATGTTTTGACCTGAGGGGCCGAGAATCATAGACTTATTGCGTCCTCGAATATAGATATATCCATCTCGGTCAAGCTGACAAACGTCGCCTGTATTCATCCATCCATCGCGGAAAACCGCATCGGTTGCCTCTTGATTTTTGTAATACCCTTTCATTACGTTTGCCCCTTTTACCCAGAGCTCTCCGGGTATTTTAAGAGGGTCGGGCGAATCAATTTTGAATTCCATGCGGTCAACAATTTTACCAACCGAACCTTTGTGATAGGTTGACCAAACGTCGTATGCAATCAACGGAGCGCATTCAGTCATACCGTAACCTACAGTATAGGGGAATTTTATCTTATGCAGGAAATTTTCAACTGTCGGGTCAAATGCTGCGCCGCCGACAATAATCTGAACTAATTGACCACCGAATGCATCAATAAGTTTTGTCTTGATTTTATTGTAAATGATTTTATTGATGCCGGGAATTTTGATGAGAGTTTTGACCGGCTGTTTCTCCAATTCGGGGAAAATCTTGTTTTTAATGATTTTTTCCAAAATCAAAGGCACGGCAATCACCTGTTTTGGCTTGACTTCGGCAAACGCTTTAAGAATGATTGACGGAGCCGGAACGCGTGAAAGGAAATAGATATGGCATCCTTTGAGAAGCGGGAAGAAAAGTTCGATAATCAATCCGAACATGTGAGCCATCGGCAACATTGAAACAGTTCCGTCGCCCGGATGAAGGAACGGGATATTTTCAACCGAAAAACGCTCGTTGCTTGCGATGTTTCCATAAGTTACCATTACGCCCTTTGAAAATCCGGTAGAGCCTGATGTATAGTTGATTAAAGCAAGTTCATCGGGTTTTTCATTATAGAATGACAAATTAGAGGTCGTAAATCCGTCGGGGTAATTTTCTGACATAAGTTTGTCGATGTTATCCTTTGATTTTGCAACAACTCCGGTTTTGTCAAGGAGTATGCCGTAATCGGTCAAAGAGATCACACCAATCGGAGTTTCAAGATTTTCAGCATTTAATTTCTCATAAATAACATCGTCAACAAAAAACAATTTTGCATCGGAATGTTTTACGAGGTGCTCGAGTGTATCGGCTTGAAAATCGTGAAGCAAAGGAACCGCAACCGAACCGTATGTAACTGATGCGACAGCTACGGCAGCCCAATGGGATGAGTTTTTGCCGCAAATGGCTATGTGGTCACCGGGGACTATACCGGCACCTTTAAATAAATTATGGAGTTTGACAACACGTTCAGCGAGTTCACGATAAGTCAGGGTTTCGCCCTCGTGGTCAGATATAGCCGGATGATCGGCGTTTACTTTGAATGTATTGGCTAATGCGTCGTTAATGCTTGTTAGTGGCATATCGATATATGTTTTTTGAAAGTTTCGTTTTTTATTATAACAACAAAGATAGAGTAAAATTTCAAATTATTAATTAAAATTGTTTATTTTTTAATTATCTATCAATTTAAACGTTTGAATTTTAGTGTGTTACTTTGCTGATTGAATATAGGTTTGTGATATTATTAAAATATATATCAAACAAAATCAAATTAAATTGATTATATTTGCACATAAAATAAACCAGTTACAGAAAACTTAAATCTTAAATTATCTTTTATGAAAATTAAAAAAATTGCCGGATTGGCGTCATTAATGCTGTTGGCGGCATGCTCTACCCAACAGAATCAAGGCGGAAGTTATACTGTTACTGCCGAATTGCCTGAAACAAAGGCTGAAATGGCATATCTAATCAGTTATGACACAAGCGAAAAAATCGATAGTACGGCGATTATTAAAGGTGTAGCCTCGTTTACCGGCAAAATTGAAGAACCTGTATTGGTTCGACTCATCGTTGATGGTAAGCGTGCCGGATCTTTTGTTCTTGAAGAAGGAGAAATTACCATTGCCGACCGTCATGCAGTTGGTGGAGAACTAAATTTAGCAATGGATGAGTTCGAAGAAAGCTTGGCTGATGTAGATAGTGCATTCTCTAATTTACCTGATAGTATTCCATTGGATAAAAAAGCTTATAAGGCTGAACAGAAAAAGGTATATGACAAGTTTTTTAATGAAAATCTAAATAATCCGGTAGGATATTATGCTTTTCTCCAGCAGGCCTACGATATGAGTTTGGATGAATTGAATGATGCTGTAAAAAAATATCCGAAGCTTGGTGAATATCAACGCATTTCAAAACTTCAGTCAGGTAAAGTTGCCAAAGCTGAAACTTCAGAAGGGAAACCCTACAAAGATTTTGAAGTTGTGTATAATGACTCGACCTATCGCCTGAGTGATTATGTAGGCAATGGCAAATATCTCTTGGTTGACTTCTGGGCAAGCTGGTGTGGCCCATGTATCCGTGAGACAAAAGTTATTAAAGAAGTGCTTGAGAAGTATGGCGAAAAAGGTCTTGAAGTCTTGGGAGTCGCTGTTTGGGATGAACCCGAAAATACATTGGCAGGTATAGAGCAACATCAGCTTCCGTGGCCTCAGATTCTCAATTCGCAGTATATAGCCACAGATCTTTATGGAATACCGTCAATCCCCTGCCTCGTTGTAATTGATCCGGATGGTACAATTATTGCACGCGATCGCCAAGGTGACGATTTGAAAGCTTTTTTAGCCGATATTTTTGAACCTAAAAAGGTTGAATAAAGCAAGTTGATCTACATAAAACGGTTAGAAAAAACTCTGAATTTTTAAAGTTCGGAGTTTTTTATTTATGAACATAGGTCGATTATTTTATAGAAAATGACTATCTTTGTCACTAAAATAAACCACAATTACAGATTATAATAAAATTATGGCTAAAATCGGTACAATTAAAACAGAAGCCGGCAAAAAAGCACTGCTGCTTGGTAGTGGTGAACTTGGTAAAGAAGTAGCAATTGAACTTCAACGTATGGGTGTCGAAGTGATTGCGTGTGATAAATATGAAGGTGCTCCTGCAATGCAGGTTGCTCACCGTGCTTATGTTTTTGATATGCTTGACGGCGATGCGTTACGCCAGGTTGTAGAGAAAGAGAAGCCTGACCATATTATCCCCGAAGTTGAAGCTATCGCAACCTCGACTCTCGTGGAACTTGAAAAAGAGGGCTACAACGTAACTCCTACTGCAAGAGCAACATGGTTAACCATGAATCGTGAAGGAATACGTCGTTTGGCTGCCGAAGAACTTGGATTACCCACATCAACATATATTTTTGCATCAAACAAAGCTGAATTTGAGGCTGCTGTTGACACAATCGGTATTCCCTGTGTTGTAAAACCGGTTATGAGTTCATCGGGTCACGGTCAATCAACAATCAGAAGACGTGAAGATATTGAACCGGCATGGAATGAGTCGCAAAGTGGCGGACGTTCGGGTGCCGGTCGGGTGATTGTTGAAGGATTTGTAGATTTCGACTATGAGATAACATTGTTGACAGTTCGCTCAGTTTCAGGCACAACATTCTGTAAACCAATCGGTCATATTCAGGTTGACGGCGACTATCGTTATTCATGGCAGCCCCAACCGATGAGCACCGAAGCATTGCTAAAAGCTGAAGAAATCGCTCATAAAATAACAAGTGCGCTTGGTGGATATGGAATTTTTGGTGTAGAATTATTTGTCAAAGGCAATGATGTTATTTTCAGCGAGGTATCGCCCCGCCCCCATGATACGGGTATGGTAACAATGATCTCTCAGGATCTAAGCGAATTTGCACTTCATGCCCGAGCAATTCTCGGATTGCCTGTTCCGGCTATCGATTTTTATGGACCGTCGGCCTCACGCGCTGTTGTTGTTGAAGGTAACACAACTTGTATTGAGATGGATAATCTCGAAAAAGTTCTTGAAGACCCGGGAACACAAATGAGAATCTTTGCCAAACCCGAAATCAACGGACATCGTCGTATGGGGGTTATTCTTGCCCGCGGAGAGTCGGTTGAAGATGCAAAGGCCAAGGCTGAACGTGCCTATGACAAACTTGATGTAAAAGTTTACTGATTGCTGTTTAAACATTTGACAAATAATTTGATATGTCTCATTATATACCTAAAATAATTGTAGCTATCGATGGCTATTCATCGTCGGGCAAAAGTACGATGGCGCGTGAACTTGCCTCAAAAATCGGATATCGATATATTGATTCAGGAGCTATGTATCGAGCTGTCACATTGTTTGCTTTAAAAAATCATTTGATTGCTGATGATGGAACAATTGATAAAAGAACTCTGATTAAAGAATTACCCTCTATAAAAATTGATTTCATTGTTGACGGAGATAAACAACTGACAACATTGAATGGCGAGGTGGTTGAAAAAGAGATTCGTGGTATGTTGGTATCAAGTCATGTGTCGCCGGTTGCGGCTATTCCGGAGGTGCGTCATCGACTTGTTCAGCTCCAAAAGCAATTCGGACGTGAACGCGGAATCGTAATGGATGGCAGAGACATTGGTTCAACGGTATTTCCCGATGCCGAACTCAAAATATTTGTTGATGCGTCGCCCGAAAAACGTGCATTACGCCGTTTGAATGAGCTATCTGAAAAAGGTGTTAATACATCTTATGAGGCTGTATTGGCAAATGTTGTCGAGCGCGATCATATTGACCGAACACGTAGCGAAAGCCCTCTAAGAAAGGTTGATGACGCTGTTGTTATCGATAATTCAGATATGACTCATGAGGAACAGAACAAGCTGTTGCTCGACTTGTATAATCAAACAATTAAACGTCTTGGATGAGCAATCCGATAATTGAAATAGACGATCGTTCGGGGTTTTGTTTTGGGGTTGTAACAGCAATTCGCAAGGCAGAAGAGACGCTTAACTCATCGGGCTCACTTTATTGTCTCGGAGATATTGTTCACAATAGTGACGAAGTTCAGCGACTGATGAACAAGGGTTTAAAAACCATTACTCATGACGACTTGAAGCAACTCCACGACGTCAAGGTTCTTTTGAGGGCTCATGGAGAGCCCCCATCGACCTATCATGTAGCTAACGAAAAGAATATTGAAATTATTGATGCTACTTGTCCGGTTGTTCTACAACTTCAACGACGTATAAAAAGCAGTTATGAGACGTGTCCTGATGCTCAGATAGTCATATATGGCAAAGAGGGACATGCCGAAGTAAACGGACTTGTCGGTCAAACCGATGGCAGGGCTATAGTTGTTCAGGATTTGGCAGACCTTGACAAAATTGACTTTACAAAAGATATAGAACTGTATTCACAAACTACAATGTCGCTGACCGGTTTCAGCGATATTATAAAGGAAATTGAACGACGTGTGGCTCCGGGTGTTAAATTCAACAGCTATGACACGATATGTCGTCAAGTTGCCAATAGGGTCGAACATTTGCGTGAATTTGCTGCTTCAAACAGTGTGATACTTTTTGTATCGGGAAAGAAAAGCAGTAATGGCCGATTTTTGTATGAAGAATGTAAATCGGTCAATCGGTTAACCTATATGATTTCCAATCAGTCAGAGATTAAATCGGAATGGCTTGTCGGTAAACCGACAATCGGCATTTGTGGCGCTACATCTACCCCACGCTGGTTGATGGAAGATGTTTATGACCGCGTAAAAAGTCTGACAGAAAATTCTTTATAAGGATAAAAGGTGCTTGTATAAATCGTGGACAGGGAGTCCCATAACGTTATAGTAATCACCGATTATTCCTTTAATGCCGATATATCCGATCCATTCCTGAATGCCATATGCTCCGGCTTTATCAAGGGGTTTGAATTCGTTGATATAATATTCTATTTCGTTGGCTGTCAATGTGTCAAAGTCGACTTCCGTGACGGTCTTGAAGGACTGTAATCGTTCGGAAGTAGTGAGAGTTACACCGGTAATCACTTTATGTCGTTTACCCGACAGGGTTTCAAGCATTTTTATCGCTTCGTCAGTTGACCGGGGTTTGCCGAGCAGTTTGTTTTCGGCAATAACAACTGTATCGGCAGTGACGACTATCATGTCGGGTGTTATTACATCACAATATGCTTCAGCTTTTTTTCGGCTTATATATACGGGGGCTTCTTCAACAGAAATATCTGACGGGAAAGACTCGTCTACATCTCTCGGTTCGATAAGTTTTACTTCACAACCAAGGTTTGACATGAGTTGGCGACGTCGGGGCGATGCACTCGCAAGATAAAGGTGACGACCTTTAAGTATTTGTTCGATAGGTGATGTCATATTACCAGCCAAACGCTTTTTCAGAATTAAGCCATTGTCCTTGAGCTTTCATAACTTGCTCAATGATGTCACGAGCCACACCATATCCCCCATTAACGGGCGAAATATAATTAGCTATATTTTTGATTTCGTCAGCCGCATCGGCAGGTGCCACCGATAATCCGACAAATTTCATACATTCAAAATCGGGAATATCATCGCCACAATAAACGACCTCTTCGACGTTCAAGCCATTTTCCTCAATCCAGGTCTTTAGCAATGGTAATTTCATAGCCGCTTTCAAATATACATCTTTGATGCCGAGTTTGGTATAGCGCACTTTGACAGCCTCGGTATCAGCTCCGGTGATTATTGCAATCTTATAACCGTGTTTGCAAGCTAACTGAAGAGCATAACCATCTTTAATGTTAACCATTCTTGAGGGTGTGCCGTCGGGCAACATAGGAATGGTTGAAGGCGACAGAACGCCGTCAACATCAAAAACAAATGCTTTGATTGTTTTGAGATCTTTATTTATTCGGCTCATTTTTAGAAGAGTTGAATCGTTCAAATATTTGATTGCTAAGCAGTTTATAGACTTCGGCTTGATCTTTATTCAAGAGAGACTCGTGTTTTTGCATGACGTGGCGGTCGCCTCGACGTGCAGGTCCGGTTTGAGAGTTGTCGGGAGATGAGCTCATCGCATTTTTTAATGTTGTAGTCAATAATGACTCAAAAATAGTTAGATCAAAGCCTCGAGTTTTTAGAATGTCGTCGGCGATGCACCACATATAATTACTGAAATTGCACGCAAAAACGGCTGCGCGATGAATCACTGCCCTATCGTCGCTTGATGTCAGTCGAACGTTGTCGCTAAGTTTTACAGCAAGATTAAAAAGTGAGTTTTCTATTTCTGTGTTATTTGCTTCAATCAATATCGGAAGATTACTGAAATCTACATCGTCACGTTTGTTAAATGTCTGTAACAAGTAGAAAACACCATAATTTTTTTTGACACCTTCAAATACCGACATTGAGATGCTACCCGACGTGTGAGCCCATATACCATTGTCAACCTCTATTTTACGTGCCAACTCCCCTATTGCATCGTCTTTAACGGCAATGATATAGAAATCGGCATCGTTGACAACATCTCGGGGATTGTCTATAGGAGTGGCATTATTCAGTTTATCGGCAAGCTGGGCAGCATGGCTGAGTGTCGGGCTATATACCTGAACGACATCGCCAATTTTATCAAGCATAATTGCAAGATGCCCGGCAACGTTACCGCTACCGAGCATTACAATTTTGGATTTATCGTTTGATGAGATATTTTTTACCATTTACCGATGTGAACGCGTTCCCAAAGAAGTTTGTCGGTATCCATCGGTTTGCGAGCTTCATCTTTGTATCCTATGGTCACGATACATTCAAGCGAAACATTTTCGGGGATAGCAAGGATTGAACGTACAACATCTTCAGAGGGTGTTCCATCTTCGGCAAATCGTCCGCGAAGCTGAACCCAGCATGAGCCCAAGCCAAGATCGGCAACCTGGAGCTGCATAAAGGCAGCTGCGATTGAAGCATCTTCAATCCATGCTTCTGATTTGGTTGAATCAACACCGACGACCACAGCCAGCACGCAATTTTTAACCGGTAGAGTTCCCATAGCGCGGCATGTGCTGATTTGCTCAAGAACTTCTTTGTCTTCAACGACAGTGAGTTCCCATGCTCGGGTGTTTTTTGAAGTGGGAGCCATCAAAGCTGCTTCAAGAATTGTTTTTACGTCATCCGGATCGATCGGAGTATCGGTATATCGTCTAATGCTTCGACGATTTATCAGAAGATCGTGAAGATTTTCCATTCTAAATATAAGTGTTAATTTGATTATTTCTCACATGCCCAAGCCGATGGGTAGCGTTTGGCAAAATCTTTATCTTTCATAGCCAAAGCCGCATCATCCATTGAACAGCCTGTAGATGCATAAACTCTATATCTACCACCATTTTCAATGATAGCCATCTTATATCTTTTGTTAGCTTTTGATGACATGAATTCTTTAGCTTTTGAATATGAATCAAATGAGCTTACAACAAGAATATAGGGGTCGGACAAATCAAAATGTATTTTGGAGTCTATTTTATTTGACTCGTTCTCGATTTCGTCGATATGGGGTACTACAATTTGAGGAGTTTCAGGAACTTCTTGTACTTTGGCAAAGATAAGTTCAATGTCGGGCTGAGTGATTGTTGCGCCGGGTTGCTCAACATCATTGACCGCCGGATAAACAGATGCGTATGTGATATTTGCGCTGTCAACCGTAATCGGGGTTGAGCAAAGCAAACCTGTCAACAGCAACAGAATGATTGAGGCTGCGACACGGAACAAGTTGTCTAATCGCAGAATGAAATTTTTTGAAACAGTTTTAGATGAAGTATCTTCAACGTCATCAGCTCTCATTTGCACTGTCGTAACAGCCAAAGGCGTTAGCGCGGCAAGTTTATGGACTATCGAATATTTATTTCCGGGAGTAAATATTCTTCTTTTACCATCCAATAGTTTGAAACTGCCTACCGCTCCGATTTCTACATAACCGTCGGTTTTGAGTGTTTCTTTTATTTCGGCAACTTTTTTGGTCAGTTCTTGCAGAGCTTCATCGTAAGAGATTGAATTTGCACGTGCAATAGATTTTGCCAGCATCCCGTCGTTATGGTCAAGCTCCGGATTGAAAATGACAGTGGCAGTCGGGGGCATGAATTGACGTTTGATGCTATCATAATGAGCCTCGGTGTGTCGTATGATAAACGCACCTAAACGGGGAACGACTACACAATCGTTCCTCTGTAAAAGATACTCAATATGACGTGCAATATTATTCATCGTTGCAAAATTACAAAAAATATAATATGTTTCAAAAAGATTTTAACCAAATTTAAAATTATTATAAAAATAAATGTCGAATAATGGAATAACCATTACCCGACGTTTATTTTGTTATGATCAAGATGATTACATATTCATACCGCCATCAACTTGGATAACTTGACCTGTAACATAGCTTGCGAGGTCAGATGCAAGGAATGTTGCAACGTCAGCGATATCTTCGGGTTTGCCACCACGACGCAAAGGAATTTTCTTTTTCCATTCTTCGCGGATTTCGTCAGAAAGCGCTGCTGTCATAGCAGTTTCAATAAATCCGGGAGCAATAGCGTTAGCACGGATGCCACGGGGACCCATTTCTTGAGCAATACTTTTAGCCAGAGCAATCATACCGGCTTTTGAAGCGGCATAGTTAGCTTGACCTGCATTACCGTGAACACCAACTACAGATGCCATATTGATGATTGAACCTGAACGCTGGCTGAACATTACGGGAAGAACATTGCGTGTGAAGTTGAATGCGCTTTTCAAGTTGATATTGATAACACGATCCCACTGTTCTTCGCTCATGCGGAGCATAAGACCGTCTTTTGTGATACCTGCATTGTTTACAAGAATATCGATGCGTCCAAAATCTTTTTGAATTTCAGCGATGACCTCTTTTGTAGCCTCAAAGTTAGATGCATCAGAAGCATAACCTTTAGCTTTTACGCCTAAAGCAGCGATTTCTGCCTCGGTAGCTTTACCGTTTTCGTCAATAACAATGTCGGTGAAGGCGATGTTGGCGCCTTCAGATGCAAATTTAAGTGCAATAGCTTTACCGATACCACGAGCAGCACCGGTGATGAGAGCTGTTTTTCCTTCGAGAAGTTTCATTTTAGAATCTTTCTTTATTTAGTTAATTGATGAATTATATAATCTGAATTATTTTTTTATCAAGACTGAATTTACCATAAAATTGACCAGTTCATCGGTTTGGGATGTCAGTCGGTTGTTTTTTTGAACTGCATCGGCCGAAGCACTGATGAGCATGGGGAAGATTGTGGTCGCACGTTTGCATTGTTCGGCGTCAAAACAACCGTTAATCTGCCCTTCACGAAATATACGTTCAAGCAAAAGGGCTTCTTTTGCGCTGGCTGCCGATTTTATTTTATCATTGCGAGAAAACGAGAGGGTCAGCCAAGCCGATAATGTGTCACGATGAAGCGGGGCTTCAATCAGCAAATCAACCGACTTGAGAAGAAAACAACGTAATTTTTCATCGGGTTGCAGGTCGGCTTCAACAATTTGACGAAGTTCAGCCACATGAGCCTCGCTTTCACGTTCGACAACAGCATTATAAATTTCTGATTTACTTTTGAAATAGGTGTAAACAGTTCTACGGCCATTTTCAGATGCAATGGCTATATCGCTGATTGTCGTATTCTCAATTCCCTTTAATAAAAAGAGCTGACGCGCTACTTCTATGAGACGGTCTCTGGTTTTCAATATTGTCTTTTTAGTTACAAATTGTCTGCGAAATTACTCTTTTTTAGTCTATCAGCCAAATAAATTGGTCATTTTTATGTTTTTTCAATAAAATAAGATAGCCGATCGACAGTTTAATTAATGTGAAAGAGCGTGTAGAAGTAAAATCAAACCTTTTATATGTCGTCAGAAAATATTAATTTTGCATTTCAAAATATATTCGTCACAATGAATAAAGAAAACATAAACAGCCAATCAGATTTGGTTCATGACCAATGGGACCGAGATCATCTTTGGCATCCATATACATCAACAGTCAATCCGCTGCCCACTTACAAGGTTGAGCGTGCCGACGGTGTCTATATAACACTTAGCGACGGAACTCGCCTTATTGACGGAATGTCGTCATGGTGGTGTGTAATTCATGGTTATAATCATCCGGTAATCAATGAAGCTGTCGAGACTCAGCTCCACAAGATGAGCCATGTGATGTTTGGCGGACTCACCCACACTCCGGCTATCGAGCTCGGCAAGCGATTGCTGGCGATGGCTCCCCCGTCGATGAATAATATTTTTTATGCCGATTCGGGTTCTGTAGCTGTCGAAGTTGCAATGAAAATGGCAATTCAAGCTGCTATTTCAAAAAGTGGATCGCATAAAAAGAGTAATTTTGTCACTATTCGCTCGGGGTATCATGGCGATACATGGAACGCAATGAGTGTCTGTGACCCCGTTACAGGGATGCACGGCGCATTTGGACCGGCACTCCCCGTTCGCTATTTTGTACCGCAGCCTACCAGTCGATTTGACGGAGAGTGGAATCCCGACGATATAAAACCGCTTGAAGAGTGTATCGAAAAGAATCAAGACGAGATTGCAGCATTGATACTCGAACCGATTGTTCAAGGTGCGGGCGGAATGTGGTTTTACCATCCTCAATATTTGAGAGAGGCGCGACGCATCTGTGATAAATATGGTATATATTTGATCTTTGACGAGATCGCAACGGGATTTTGGCGCACAGGCAAACCGTTTGCTTGGGAATATGCCGGCGTTGAGCCTGATATAATGTGCATTGGCAAAGGATTGACCGCCGGATATCTGACTTCGAGCGCGGTCCTGACAACTCGAGAAGTCGCCGATACAATTTCAAATGGCGAGGCGGGTGTGATGATGCATGGTCCGACATTTATGGGGAATCCGTTGGCGTGTGCAATCGGCATCGCGTCAATAGACCTTTTGAACAGCCAAGATATGGCATCGGTGATAGCTCATATCAACGATGTAATGAAACGAGAATTGGCTCCTGCGGCTGAATTTGAGAATGTCGCCGATGTCAGAGTGCTCGGTGCCATTGGCGTTGTCGAGATGAAAGAGCCGGTAAATGTTGGCAAATTCCAAAAAGAATGTGTCGCCCGTGGAATATGGGTCAGACCGTTTGGCAAGAATGTCTATATCATGCCNCCNTATATNATAAATGANGANCANCTGACAACGNTGTGTCGTCAGATGTTACAGATAATATCNCCGGNATAACATGAATNTNANNGAAGTTCTTGATAATTTGTCAGCGTCGGGTAATNTAAGAAAAATACCTGAAGATCGTCGATTGGAAAATATTATAGATTTTTCAACCAACGATTATCTTGGACTTGCATCATANTCGATGGATAGGATGAGCTCTCTTTATCCCGAGCTGAAAAATGTACCTATGACATCGTCGGCATCCCGACTGCTTGCCGGAATACAGCATGAATACAACGATTTAGAAAATGAGTTGGCAACATTATACGGGCGACAGGCNTTGTTATATAACAGTGGTTATCATGCNAATACNGGCGTGATTTCGGCAATAGCCGACCGCTCGACCATAGTAATCGCCGATCGTCTCGTGCATGCAAGTATTATAGACGGTATCTTATTGTCACGTGCCANGCTGACAAGATTTAACCATAATGATTTGGATATGCTNGAATCGATGATTNAGCAGAATTATNACAGCNGNCACCGCATATTGGTTATTGTCGAAAGTGTTTACAGCATGGATGGAGATTCGCCCGACATGAACCGATTGGTCGAGCTGAAAGAAAAATATCCGTCGATAATATTATACGTTGATGAAGCCCATGCTTTTGGTGTTCTGGGTCCAAAAGGACTTGGNNTGGCAATGGAGACCGTAAATCCAAAGGCTTTTGACATAATTGTCATGACATTTGGGAAAGCACTTGCATCATACGGCGCATGTGTTATTACATCGCCCGAGATAAAAGAATTTCTTGTCAACAAGTCAAGGAGCTTGATTTTTTCAACGTCACTTCCGCCGGTAATGGCATTATGGTCAAAGATTATGCTGGAGAAAATGATTTCGGCAAACGACAGACGATTGATGCTTCAAGCTCACGTTGATTTGCTACATAAANCGCTGTCTCAATTTAAAGGTGGTGTTCCCGACNCCCCGAGCCATATCAGAGCTCTTATTATCGGAGATGCGCAAAAAACAGTCGAAGCGTCAAGAAAACTACGNGACNANGGNNTNTTGGTNTTACCAATCAGAACGCCGACCGTTCCGGCAGGGACAGAAAGATTACGCATCAGTNTATCGGCGGCGATGCAACCCGATGACATATTAAAACTATCAAANGCTTTGGAATGCATTACCGATTGATAAGTCATAATACAGATAACCGCCAGTTGATTTTTATTTTTCTTGGCTGGGCAATGGACTCAATTCCGTTTGAGGGATTGGGGTTAAACAAGCCCGGCTTTGACATAGCTGTAGGCTATCATTATGAATCGATTGATGAAGCAAAAAAGGTTTTTGAGAAAATCATATCTCCCTATCAAGAAGTATCAGTAATTGCATGGTCATATGGTGTGGCTATCGCNGACCGTATAACCGATAATGCAAAAGTGGTTTGTCGNATAGCGGTTAACGGTACGACAACCCCGGTTAACAATGAAACCGGNATACCTGANAGNTANCACAACNTNACCNTNAGNATGTTATCNGANCCCAATNTNGCNAAATTTTATCATTCGNNAGGTATTGACCATCTGCCACTGCCCCATCGTAACCTTGACGAGTTGAGAGACGAGTTGAAACTATTCGGCACGATTGATGATAATTTGATAAATNCAGGCTGGAAAAAGGCATATATATCTGATNGTGATGCAATTTTCACACCTAAAAATCAGATTAAGGCATGGGAAGGTCAAACACGTGTTGATATTGTAAAAGCCGGACAACACTATGTTNCTTTTGATAAAATAATCGAAAACGATATAATCGATAAGAANCTGGTAGCCAAACGNTTTTCTGANAATGTAGAGTTCTATGAGTCNCATGCTTCGATACAGAANGCAATTGCGGTAAGACTTAACGAACTTTGGAGTGCAATTCANGATATTTCGGGTAAAAAGGTGCTTGAACTCGGTNCCGGAACAGGTTTCTTGACTCGTGGATATATACCATNTGGCATCAGCNGTCAATCGGTTGCNGTTGACCTTATTGAAACCGGNACACTTGCCGATATTCATGATAAAAACGGATTTAAATTTCNCGGTAAACTTGTATGTGACGATGGTGAGCAGTATATCGAGACGTTGGACGACAACTCTTTTGATGCTATCGTATCGGCNTCGACCATACAATGGTTTAACGATTTACCGCGATTTTTCAAAAATGTCAAACGAGTTTTAAAATCGGGAGGTGTGGCTGCTATAGCGACATTTGCCGANGGAACATATGCCGAACTTAAAGCGGCGTCTGACCGCTCGTTGACCTATCCGACATCAGAATATTTAAAATCAATAGTGCCTGACGGCTTGACAATCATTGATTTNATAACNGATGAGTTTAAAATGGAGTTTGCCAACAGCCGACAATTNTTGAGTCANATNAAAGANACNGGNGTNAATGCNGTNGGCTCACCCACTCCGCCGGGACATACGCGACGTATATTATCATATTTTGATGCTAATCCCCATTTAACNTATCGTCCAATATATATGACTATTATAAAACAATGAACAAGATATTTATAAGCGGCATNGATACNGATGCCGGTAAAACATATGCTACCGCATGGCTCGCCCGTAAATTTATGAGCGAGGGAAAACGAGTTATCACTCAAAAGTTTATCCAAACCGGAAANACCGACGAGTCNGAAGATATNGTAGCNCACCGTCGTTTGATGGGCATTGATATGATGCCCGAAGATGTGGATCGTGTGACTGCCCCGATTATTTTTTCATATCCGGCATCGGCTCAGTTGGCTGCCCGTATTGATGGAAAAGAAATAGACCCTGCTCTCATTGACCGGTCAACCGAAATCTTGACGCAACGTTATGATATGGTATTGATTGAGGGTGCCGGAGGATTGATGGTGCCGATAACCGATGATTTTTTCACAATTGATTATATATCAAGNCGAAATCTACCGGTTGCACTTGTGACTAACGGTAAACTCGGGTCGATCAATCACACGATACTCTCGCTTGAGGCACTTGCCTCTCGCAAAATAGATGTACCNTATGTCNTATATAGTCAACATCTCGACAATGATAAGATAATATCGGAAGATACTCAAGGGTTTATAACACGTTATCTAAAAAAACATTATCCGGAGACACAACTGCTTTTTGTCCCCGTTTACAATAACTGAAATATCACGATAAAAGCATAAAAATGCTAAGTATAACTAAAGAACAAATAGCTCAGCTGCCGGTTATCACATATAACGGACGTGCAATATTAATCAACTCNATCGGTGATGCGCGAGCTGCTATAAAATATCTTAACAAACAGTCTATAGTCGGTTTTGACACAGAGACACGCCCGTCATTTAAAAAGGGACAATTGCACAAAGTGGCTCTAATGCAACTTTCAACAGCCGATGAATGTTTTCTTTTCAGGCTCAATCATCTCGGACTATTTGATGAACTCAAAGAATTTTTGAGTAATGAATCGATAATCAAAGTAGGACTTTCAATTAANGATGATTTTCATTCGTTGAACCGTCTNGGACCAATTGAACCGGCGGGGTTTGTAGAACTCCAATCTCATGTCAAGAATTTTGAAATAGCCGATAACAGTCTTCAAAAGATATTTGCAATAATCTTTAATGAACGAATCTCAAAGACTCAGCGTCTAACCAATTGGGANGCTGAAGTTTTGACCGAAGCTCAACAAGCATATGCGGCATTGGATGCCTGGGCTTGTCTCAAAATATACAATTATCTCAATGAGGGACGTTTTGACCCGTCGAAATCGCCTTATATCGCTGTCCTGCAAGAAAGCGAGTCAANCATAAATCAAACAGAAGAATGAAGAAATCGACACTAATCCCCTTGCTGCTTGTAATTTATCTTGCAGTCATGTCGTGGATAGGATTTCCGCGGTTTAAGTCGGGCGAATTTTCTCCACTTTTTTATTTCGGGACAATCGCTGTTACATTATTTATAATATGGNTGCTCAGACGCAATTTGATTAAACGTGGNAAGTAGTTGAATTTCATGAATTTATGTATACATGACTATAAATAAAAAAACATTATCTAAAGAAAGAATTATCGAATTTTTATGGCAACATTTTATGTTGCTTATTTCATTGACAATCATGACCTTGGGTGTTGCCCTATGCGTAAGATCAGACTTGGGTAGCAGTGTGATTTCATCGTGTCCGTTGGCTTTTACGATTGCAGGTCAAGAAAATATNGTTCCGGGATTGTCACTCGGTACCTACACCAATATTCTAAATGTTTTACTCGTTGTGGGACAGGTAATTGTGCTACGACGTAAATTTCANGCTATACAATTGCTTCAGCTTGTGATAGGTATTGTTTTCGGAGCATTGATTGATATGAATATGGCTTTGACAGCCAACATAATACCGACAAACCTAACTCATAAAATCATCACTCAGCTTGCCGGATGTACCGTTATGGCAATCGGAATCGCTTTTGAAGTCAGATGTGGCTCAATCACAATGCCCGGTGAGGGTTTACCAATCGCAATCAGCCGTGTGACCGGTCGTCCGTTTGCACGTATCAAAATTTTTATCGACATCACTCTTGTGGTTCTTGCCGTTACATCATGCTACATTTTCTTTGGAGAATGGAAATGGAATGTTGTCGGAGTCGGAACACTTTTAGCGATGGTATATGTCGGTATGGCAGTTAAATTTGCATCAAACCACATAGCATGGTTTGACCGCCTGCTTGGTTATCGTCCGGGATTTCGCCGCTATATTTATGGCTTGGCGCGATACATCAGACGCAACTAATCTTTTACAANTTTTTCNATNTCAGCGTCGATGCCTGTGTTTCGGGCATAATCCCAAAGAGTCAGACTTCGTAACTGATAGTAGTAATACCAAAATCGATAAAGCTCGTTGACATATTGNTGGCGGCTTTCATCTTTTTTNACCTGAGAGTCATTCAAATCGAGNGTTGAAATTTTACCGATCAGATANGTCTCTACATTAGTGAGATAGCGTTGNGTNGCNATNGTNTCGGCACGCTTGAGCAATNTTGAGCTGCTCGCGCTGGTTGGTNAAACGTTCGACCAATACAAACAAATCTTGATTGAAATTCATCGTTTCCTGACGCAGACGGCTTTCAACAANACGTTGGTTTGATTGGGCGGTTTTTACGGCTCCACGNCGTTTTCCCCAGTCAATNAACGGNATTTTNACNCCGAGTTCGACAATCTGATTACTTCTCAAATTTGAATANGCNGGTGAAATATCGTGATCGGCACCCGTAAAACCGATTTGAGCNAANAGAGANATNTGNCTCATATTTCCTTTGGCTTGAGCGACCTGATATTCGGCTTCGAGTTGACGACGACGCAGGTTTTTTGAGAATTTGTTATTTGCCAAAGCACGNTTNAGAGCATCGTCAAAAGTAATATCGACGTTTGGAACAGCCGANGGAACCTCGGGCTCNATGTCGATATCCTCGCCAAAATCAAGGAATGAACGCAACGTAAACATATTGCTTTTAACATTGCTTTGACATTCNGTTAAATCGCTCTTTGCGTTTAACAGNTTAAGNTCCATCTGCAACAGNTCATTTTTGCTGATTTGTCCCATCTGACGCTTTTCAAGGGCTACCTGNTACAAACGTTCGGCATTTTCATGATTCTGAACGGCGATAGCGAGATTTTCACGCGACATCAAAAGGTTAAAGTAATAGTTNACAGCNTTCATGGCAACTTCCTCAGTANCACTNAGAAACTTNGCCTTTGCTTCGGAATAGCGAACAGGTTCAATCTTGCGATTCCACTTAACNGTATTAACCCCAAAGATTGGCTGGTTTAACGTC
Organism: Bacteroides sp.; assembly: GCA_014802535.1. Classification (GTDB taxonomy): domain Bacteria; phylum Bacteroidota; class Bacteroidia; order Bacteroidales; family Muribaculaceae; genus CAJUPY01. The sequence goes on from JAAVCC010000011.1 coordinate 28,812, forward strand.
AAAGCAACCGGAACGGTCATAAAGCGATTATACTTTATGCCATCGAGTTGACGAAGGAANTCNAGTTGAGAAGTTAAAGAGAGTGTACCGCCTGTAAACCAAATTTTTTGATCNACCGATAANTGACCGTCNATTTGAAGATTGTTATTTTGAACAAACGAATAGTTGCCTTCATCATTCATATATGTTGAATATTGTTTATGATATGAAGGAACGGTTGCNTCAAAATTAACCTCAGGGAGAAGGTCNGCACGATAGGTGCGATATTCCCAGTAGGCACTGCGGAGTTCACCGAGTGCAACTTCGGCATCAACACTTTTAAGGCGAGCCCTAACGATAGCGTCATCAAGAGACAGAGCCACCTTTTGCTGCCCGAAGGCAGCAAAAGTGGTTGTCAAGAGAATCAATTTAAGAAGCTTGTTTATCATTATTTTATTCATCTTTGAGGGCAATGGCAGGCTCAATTTTAGAAGCTCTAAGGGCAGGGAAAAATATACCTGCAATAATCATTATCAGAAGAGAGACAAGAGAAATTATTGTTCCATAGATAATTGATTTTGTCATTTCACTATAGATAACCTCAGACAACAGGTCAAATTTAAACACTACAAACATCAAAAGTCCGATGAAAATTAATGCTGCCGACCATAAAATAATACCTTCAGTCACTAATCTGGTGAAAATTTGACGGTTGGTTGCACCATTAACCATTCTGATAGCAATCTCAACTGTGCGTTGGCCGGTGCGGAACCAGAATGTACCGAGCAATCCCAAGAATATTGAAATCAAAAGAAATAAACAGCAGGTAACGATTCCTGTAACTGTTTGATATTCTTCTCGATTGACGTCTGATCTTAGTTTATTAACCGAAGTCACGTCTGATATACATATATTTCCAATATGCCATTGATCNGGATTTTCTTTTATTTGTCTTAAAAATTCCTTGTCAGTACCATGTTTAATTTTGACATAAAATTCTTGAAGATATCGACGTTTGAATCCAACTTTTTCGTATGGCATTAATATTGCCGATCCCGGAGCCTCAAAGTCAACTCGTTTCATGCCGGGAATAACGGCTCCAAGTCGACATTGAACTGTATCCATAAATTTAAAATCAAAATCACGACCGATACAATCTACAGGATTGATTTTTTTATCCCTTACTTTATTTGTAATAATAATCTCACCACGTTCAATCATTTTGGATATTTGTTCAGAAGTCTCACCATTCACCCCTTTCAAGTTCATTATAATTGGCATTTCAGGGCTCATAGCGCGGTAGTTCAATCTGTGTATTTTGACAGTATCCTCTTCAAGAATACTTGTAATACTCATACCATAAAAATTTTTACTAAATGGCATGGCATTAACTCCATATCCAAGAAGTTCGACTTCGGGTAGTGCTCGAAGTTGTGACATTAATTTATAAATGACATCATCGGCTTGATCTTTATCGTCATATTTTACGTATTCAGGGCTATCACTGCCAATTCGATCAAGGCTTACAACGTATGTATCGTTAACTTCATAACCCGAAGGTTGATATCTCATATTTAAGATATAGAACAGAAGTGCCATAATTCCAGCCATAGCAGAGCCAACAATTATCAGCTCCACAACGAGCCAAATATTGCTTTGCCATTCTGTAAGCATCTGTTTTAATAATTTGCGTTTCATTGTTTTGTTTTTTGTGGAGTTAATAATTATTTGTTACCCATGTTAATAGCTTCGACCGGATTAATGCGACTTGCACGCCAAGCAGGTATTCCGGCACATAAAATGTTTAAAATCAGGCAGAAGAAAAGAGTCCATAAAAATATTGGTAAATTGAATACCATTTCGGGAGAGACATACATGGACGCAGCACTTCGCTCATCAAAAGATGACACAAATATAATGTCGGAAAACAGGAAGATAAACGTAATACTTAAAATCAATCCGATTATACCACCGGCAATAGTAAGTATAAAATTCTCAGCTAATAGGTCTGAAATAATTTTGCTACGAGTACATCCAAAGGCTCTGCGGACACCAAGTTCACCAATGCGACGGCGCAGACGGCTTTGAGTCATAGAACTCAAATTAATTGCCGGAACTATAAGCAATAGCGCATAAATAAAGTATCTTGTTTTTCGTGCTTGTTCATGTGAGGGCGGATTATTTGAGCCATGCTCACTTAGGAGCATTTCCTGAGTGAATGGTTGCTGGTTATATACAAATTTTGAGTTGTCTCCCCTATCCTGAGTGTTAAGAACAGTATAACGACGCTCAACTTCGTTTCTGATAGCCGGAATATCTTCAGGTGTCTTTGCAAGAAGATAAACCATTATATTACCACTCCAATAACCATCTGATGTTTTGTCATAATCAGGTAGAGGAATAAAGACTTGACCGTATGCTTCGGAAGCAAGTGACGAACAATCTTTGATGACCCCCAAAATTTTATAAGGAAGATGATCAATCATTATTTCTTGATCTACAACATCAGCTGTCCCCAAAAGGTCACGAGCCAAACTTTCAGTTATAACTGCCACTTTCATATTAGCCTCATATTGAGCTTTATCAAAAGGTTTACCTTTAATAAATGAATGATTGAATATTTTCCAATATTGGTCGTCAGTTTTTTTAATATCTGCAACTATAGGCAGTTTGCCTTTTATTGAAACAATAAGTCGATCAAGACCTTGATATGCATATGATGTTACTTCAACATCAGGAATCGAATCATAAATCAGTTTTGCGTTAGCATAGTTCAAAGCAGATGACGAAACGTTGTTGTCTCCAAAATCAACGGCAAGCCAGCGACCATAAAGAGTACGGTCACGATTACTCTCTGGGACAAAAGGCGCAATTTGGATTTGCTGCATCATTACAACAATCATAATGAGAAACACGGCGAGCATGGTACCCAACAGCGTAACCCACGAAATGACCGACTGATGACGGAAATCATATAATAATTGTTTTATTGCTTTCATTTTCAGTAGTTTTAGTAATGAATTGAATCGGAGAGAATTACTGAACTTGACGTCCGTCAAAGAATCTAATGATGCGGTCAGTCTGAGCAGCTTGCTGTTCGTTGTGAGTTACCATAACGATTGTGCGACCGTCAACTTTGTTGAGATTGTGAAGAATATCCATTACTTCGGCACCCATTTTAGAGTCAAGGTTACCGGTCGGTTCATCGGCAAGGATTATTTCGGGATTGCCGACGATTGCACGAGCGATTGCCACACGCTGGCACTGACCACCCGAAAGCTGTGAGGGCATGTGTTTTTTACGATGAGACAATCCAACTTTGTCAAGNACNTCNGANACAAGNCGTTTGCGCTCNGAATCGCTCACACCTTTGCGATAGATGAGCGGAAGTTCGACATTATCGCTGACGTTTAGCGAAGGAACAAGATGGAAGCTTTGGAAAACGAAACCGAGATTGGCGTTACGGAAATGTGCTTTGGCGGCATCGTTGAGAGTTGATGTCTCGATGTCGTTGATAGTGACAGTGCCACGGGTTGGAGTATCAAGNAGACCGATTATATTGAGGAGTGTTGATTTACCGCAACCGGATGGTCCCATAATGCTGACAAATTCGCCTTTATTGATTTCGATATTCACGTTTTCGAGAGCTAAAGTCTCGATTTCATCGGTACGAAAGATTTTCTCGATGTTTTTGAGTGTAATGATTGACATAATGATAGATTTATATGTTTTTATTGTTTGATTTTCAGTTTGTTACTCTTTGTAAATGCATTCATGTCAGATGTAACGATGCGGTCGCCCGGTTTGAGTCCCGATTGCACTTTGATCCACTGATAATTACCTTCGCCAAGAGCTACTTTGCGTTTGACAAGCGTATTGTCAGAGTCAAGAACGAATAACTCGTATTCGTCAGGACCTTTGTANTATGGACCGTAGGGTATGCGGANAACNTCNTCTNNAANANNNGTGACNACAAATACTTCGGCTNTTTGNCCNGGACGGAAAAATNNNTCNTGNTNGTCGGGGATGATTGTAAANCNG
>JAAVCC010000011.1:32836-171295 GCA_014802535.1 Bacteroides sp.
ACCNTTTTTTGACTGAGGAGTNATGNTNCCNATANGTCCNGNAAANGTANGNCGGCCNATGCGGAAGTCNGCTTTNNNNCCNGGATTGACAANNCNGCTNTATGAATCNGCNATTTCAGCNTCAATNCTNAAGTNNGANAGGTCGCTGATNACGGCAATNTTCTCGCCNGNNGAAATTTGCTGTCCGATATTGGTATTAATATATGTGAGNGTNGCAGCACGCGGTGAACGNATNTGNGCATCNTCAAAAATGCGACGNTGTTCCTGAAGATTTTTCTCGAAAATAGACATCTCAAGTTCTTTCATTCGATAAGAAGCATCGCGCACCGAGCGTTCGTTTACAAGCTGTTGNCGAAGNTGCGAAAGTTCAAGACANCCGGTGTTATAGGCAAGTTCGGCTTGACGAACACGGTCGCCGGTACCGGAGCCGAGCGAGTCGAGGCGACGTTCGTTCTCGACCTCGACAAGTTTACGGTTGACATCCATCTCTTTNACNTGAATCTGCATTTCGAGATTTGAAAGATAGGTGTGATTGTTCANGCGGGTCTGTTCCANCTCATAATGTTTCATTTGNCGTTCGTCAAGNAGCTTNTCNATTTGAGTGGAAGCCGATTGCAAGTCNAGCAAGAGCAGTGGTGTGCCGTTTGAGACNGTNTCNCCTTCGTGTTTATANACTTCAACAATGCGNGTNGAAATTGGNGANTTTATGATTTCTTCAAACGACGGNACNACCNCNCCNNGNGCNTTNACAGTAGCCTCGATTAGTCCGACANTNACNTCNGAGATAGTNATNTCGCTACNTTTCACGCTCTTTTGCAAAGACACGGCAAGTATGATTATCAGAATAATCGCAGCAATGACTCCCCCACCGATTTTAANATAGGTCAATCGNCGGCGNNGTTGAATTTCTGNTTGTGGAATTTCTCTGTCCATTTATNTTTTTAATTTTTGTTTTAGTGTTTATGCCAAAATAGATAACATAAAGCGTGCCAAAAATGTAAGTCGTTGTATATCAAATATNTTTGTATTTTGAGNGGTGTACGAAAACGGACAGTTTGTCCGNTTTCGGATANNAAAACCGTACACATTCGTACATTTTAATCATTTCTAATAGACATAANCAGNGATTTATGAACATTGAAAAATATTGTTTAATCAATTCGTTTGATTATCTCTAAAAAGATTGTAATTTTGTGATATAAATGAAACGATTGATCGAAGTCATAGTNCCCCTACCGCTGAATGCGACGTTTACGTATGCGGTTCCCGAGCTGCTGCAAAATGAAAATATTGCAGTNGGGTCGNGGGTTATTGTGCCTTTCGGNCAAAAGAAATTTTACACGGCAATCGTAATCGGCTTTCCCGTTAAAGCNCCTGACAAAGTTGAACCNAAAGAAATNGTNCAGGTACTTGATACAAAGCCTGTTTTNTGTCATCCACANTTGAAATTCTGGAATTGGATGGCTGATTACTATTTGTGNTCNATNGGNGATGTTATGAAAGCTGCATTGCCGGCGGCATTNAAAATAGAGAGTACAACCACNGTGACCGCNTCNNCCGATTTTGACATAGACGAGGCATCGNCACTAAGCGAGAATGATCAAAATTTGCTTGCNGAAATTAAAGTNGCGGGAACAACNACTCTCGATCAGCTTCAAAAAAAGACGGGAATCAACAATATAACCACTGCTGTTGANCGTCTTATATCAATTGGAGCAGCCTCGGTAGCCGAGAAACTGGTCGAACGTTATCATGCGCGNACAGTAAATTTTATAAAACTTGCGGTTGACTCGACCGAGGCCTTTAAAATGGCGGCAAAACAAAAGCGACAGGAGTCGTTGATATTGTCTTATCTTGAGCTATCTCGACCTGAAACTATTGGCGGANTACCACGCCGNGTCAGNAAAGANGCGTTGCTNAAACGAGCAGAATCNGTGACTGACTCAACGTTGATGACAATGGTCAAAAAGGGAATATTTNCNGTTGAAAAAACAAAGATAAACCGTTTTGATTTTATCGATTCACCGTCGGGAATATTGCCAAAATTGAGTGATGCCCAGGCAAAAGCTCTTGACGANATACATACGTCGTGGTATAATCATGACGTATCGTTGCTTCANGGCGTTACGTCAAGCGGTAAAACCGAAATTTATATTCATTTGATTGACTACGTTTTACGTCAAGGGTCNCGTGCATTTTTCCTTGTNCCTGAAATTGCATTGACAACTCAACTAACCTCGCGACTTCAAGATGTATTTGGTAAAAAGGTATTGATATATCANTCNAAATTTACTGATAGCGAGCGTGTTGATGTTTGGAACAGATTGCTTGCCAATCAAGACCCGTGTGTAGTTATCGGGGCACGATCGGCNGTATTTCTNCCATTCCGCCAACTCGGTTTGGTTATTGTAGATGAAGAGCATGAGCCGGCATACAAACAGGTTGACCCGGCACCNCGCTATAATGCTCGTGATGCGGCAATAGTGCTTGCATCGCTTCATGGNGCNAAAACNNTNTTGGGTAGCGCAACGCCCTCAATCGAAAGCTATTANAANGCGTTAAACGGAAAATTTGGGTTGGTGTCACTGACCGANAGATTTGGCTCGTCNGTNTTACCTGAAATCACAATAACCGANCTCACGNCAGCACGGCGAAACAATGAGATGAAAGGACCGATGGCANTATCCACAATCCGAAAAATTAATAAAGCTCTCGCTGAAAAACATCAGGTNATNATGTTTCAAAATCGCCGTGGATTTGCCCCNATAGCGAGATGTACGGCTTGTGCATGGATACCGAAATGTGACTTCTGCGATGTTTCAATGACGGTGCACCGCTCTACCGGTCAACTTGTATGCCACTATTGTGGAGCNACNAGAACGATACCGACAATTTGTCCGCAATGTGGCGAAGCGCGTATTGAAATATTCGGTTATGGAACNGAACGTATTGAAAATTCGGTAACAGAAACNTTTGATAATGCCCGNGTNTTGAGNATGGATCTCGATACGACAAGAAATAAAGANGGTTACCAACGNATCATTAATGAGTTTTCAGAGGGTAATGCCGATATTCTTGTCGGTACACAAATGGTTACAAAGGGACTGGACTTTGACAATGTCAGNNTNGTGGCGGTAATGAATGCCGATGCACAAATTAATTTACCCGANTTCAGAGCGTCGGAACGAGCNTTNAATATGCTTGAACAGGTTGCAGGTCGAGCCGGTCGTCGCGGCGATGTCAAGGGCGAGGTTGTGATTCAGACTTATCAGCCCAATCATCCGTTGCTCGGATATGTNAAACAACATGACTATAAGGCATTCTATGATAGTGAAATAGCAGAACGACAGCGATATTTCTATCCTCCATTTACGCGAATAATCAATATCTATATAAAAAACCGTGATTATAAGTCGGTTAACTTTGCCTCAAAATTACTTGCCGACCGACTTCGCGAATTGTTGGGCAACCGTGTTAACGGACCNGACGANCCACCTGTCAGTCGCGTGCAGTCGTTGTATATCAGGCGAATAATGCTCAAAGTTGAAGTGAATGCGTCGATGGTTAAGGTGAAAACACTTCTACGCGACACAGTTAACTCATTAATTTTGACGTCAAATGATGTAAAAAGGTCAATCATCTATTATGATGTTGACCCGGTATAAAAAAAGACGCCGACAGGGCGTCTTTTTTCTANTTATATATGATATAGATTTTAGAATTGATAATCGGGAGTAATATCCGGATCATTACCTGTAACTACATTCAGAACATCNCCTTCACTATTCAAAATGATATGAGTTTCGGGNTGACCCTTAGCGTTTGATTCAATAATATAATATGCCGAGCCATCTGCCATNATATATTCATCAACTTCGCCAAGGCTCCACGGNAATTTGGCATATTCGGTAGCCTCNATACCTGCATTGACTTTAGCCGGAATGAAGAACAGATTCTCNCCGTAGTCGTTGTGTTCCATTACTTTTTGAGCNTCTTTATTGAACCAGANTTCGGTATCAATCATATTNTTGTTCTGATCAAATTCAGCTACACGATATTGACCTTTCATTTCCCATTCTACATTCTGAGCATTTGGGAAAAGTTTTTGAAGATTTTCNGTAAATTGAACCGGAACCTCTTTTAAATCTTTGTCATCATCATCATCTTTACAAGANGCAAATGCCAATGCCATAACAGGTAGTGCAANTGCAATTAAAAATTTTTTCAGTTTCATAATCTTGAAATTTGGTTAATATTTTTACTTGATAAATGTTTAAATAGTTGATTTTGTTTAAAGATTACTGAATATTTAACAAAATTAACCATTGAAATAGAGTCGTTNTTAGATTAAAANTCTAATTTTGTATATNGAAAAAATTTAACTAAAAATATAATGGGTATAAGTGCAAGCAATCTCCGTAATAAGCTAAAACCTTGGATGTTGCCTATTTCAATGGCGGGTGGTATTATTTTTCATAGCTATATCCACTACCTTCAACCATTAGCTCCTTATCTTATTTTCATTATGTTATTAATAACATTTTGTAAAGTAAAGCCTAATGAATTTAGAGTAACAGGGCTATCATGGTCGTTGTTGTCGGTTCAGATTTTAGGGTCNCTAATTGTTTACTTTGCATTGTTGCCTTTTGATAAGGATGTTGCTATAGGCGGATTTATATGTGTGTTCTGCCCTACTGCTACCGCGGCTCCGGTTATTACGGGAATGCTCGGTGGAAGTGTGCCNCGNNTGGCNACATATTCGATTATCAGTAATTTCACATGTGCGCTGCTTGCTCCGNTGCTTTTNACATTGATGGGCAGTCATTCAGAAATGGGATTTGCAGCCACAACGATGNGCATATCATATAAGGTTGTGCCTNTGATTCTTGCACCGTTGTTGCTGGCATTAATAATGATGAAAGTAACNCCGCGAGTTCATGCCGAGATCGGCCGACGTCAAAGTTTNTCGTTCTATATCTGGGCATTATCATTNTTTATTGTTGTCGGTAATTCGGTGAGTTATATAATATCTCATCATGAAAATGTCAAGGAGATGATTATAATTGCAATTGTATCACTCATTGTTTGTTGCGCACAATTTCTTATCGGTAGAATTTTAGGCAGACGATTTGGTGATAAAATTGCAGGTGCTCAAGGACTTGGACAAAAAAATACNGTGCTTGCNATATGGATGGCACTCACCTTTTTTCACCCGATTACATCAATCGGCCCTGCCGCTTATGTTGCATGGCAAAACACAATAAACTCTATGCAACTCTATTTCAAGGCAAAAAAAGGAGAAATTTAACATTTAAGATTTAACTTTTTTAGCTTTTAAAGTGTTTTAATAATAGCAAATAACATAATCAAAATTTGCAAAAAGTATATGTTATGGACAGTATGTATGAAATATTGATGAGCCTTCCATTGTTAAATGGGGTTAGTCGAGCACGTATTCTTGAGATAGTCGGGAAAACAAAATTTCATTTTTTAAAATATCTTGACGGACAGCAAATCGCACGAGAAGGCGATCCGTGTACNCACATTCGTTTTGTATTGTCGGGCGGTGTGAGATCAACCATTACCAACAGTGACAAACGTTTCAGAGTCGCTCAAACACTTAATGCACCGTCGGTTATATCACCCGAATTTTTGTTTGGACGTTCGCCATATAATCCTGCTGATGTTGTGGCAATNGGTCCGACCGGNATNNTNCAGATNGCAAANTCTGATTATCTGACAATGTTGACATCTGATGAAATATTCATGTTCAACTANTTGAATTTGCTTTCGTCAAGTTCGCAAAGATCGGTTGAAGGTATTCTTGCCCTGACAAACGGAAGTCTTGAAGAACGTATTGCNTATTGGATAGCGGCACTCACCCAACGAGATGGTGTCGATATTGTGATGCAATGTCGNCAGCGTGATTTNTATTCNCTTTTNGGAGTACAACGNTCGTCGCTCATCGCGGCTCTCGATCATTTGAAAGAAGAAGGATATATCGATTATACGCCATCNGAAATATNGGTTAAATCGCGTTCAAAACTTCTTGGTATATTATCAAGAAACGAAGATGATGTATAAATATTTCATATAAAAGATATGATAAAGCCNGAGATTATTCTTCGGCTTTTTTATTATTTATTTTGCCAAGTAGATGATTTTGCTTAACTTTGTCGCAACATATAGCAACAAGGCTTTTGGGGTGCTTGAAACGAACTTATAAAAAAATCGTTTCGGGCTGAGATCAAACCCATTGAACCTGGGCGGGTAATGCCGCCAAGGAATTGACAACGCCATTCGATCGGCCGTTGCCGGTGCAGTCAATAGATTCTCATTTACTCAAAAGTTTAATGGGGATATATGATGCCGGCAACGGTCGGTCGTGTTTTGTCATATAATTAAGTCTTATGGATAAGAAATATAACATCGTGCTTACGATTGCCGGTTCTGACTCAAGCGGTGGTGCCGGAATTCAGGCAGATATAAAAACGTGCAGNGCTCTGGGTGTTTATGCCATGAGCGTGATAACGGCTGTCACTGCACAAAACAGTCGTGGAGTTTCAATGGTTGAAGCCTTATCACCTGAAATTGTGAAGGCTCAGCTTAAAGCNGTGCTTGACGATTTGACGCCTAATGCTGTGAAAATAGGGATGATACCAAATGANACTATTGCAAAAGTTATTAGTGNTGTTATTCAAGAATATNGATTGAATAATATAGTAATAGATCCAATTGCAAAGTCAACATNGGGACATGATCTATCGTCAGCCGAGACACGANACGTGATGATGTNGATGCTTTTCCCGCATGCNACACTNGTCACTCCCAATTTGCCTGAAAGCGAACAACTTTTTGGGNTATNTCCTGAAAATATAATGTCTTATTTNGANGANAAAGAACGATTTACGTTCGATATTCTTTTNAAAGGNGGACATGGGGATGATTGTNNCNTGGTGACTGATTTGCTTTTAATGCAAGACCGAAAGGAGCCNGTATGCTTTTCACATCAANGAGTCAATACTTCAAATACGCATGGNACCGGATGCACGTTATCGTCGGCTATCGCATCGTTTCTTGCTATGGGCTTTGACGTTGAAAAAAGTGTNGACAATGCAATTAANTGGCTGTCACGAGCCCTCGCTGAAGGTGCTGATTATNCATTTGGCAGTGGCTATGGNCCTGTAAATCATATATTCAAACAAATAGAACAATGGAAATTAAAGTAAACGACAAACCNGTTNTGATNNNNGANAACANAACGATGAGNGAGCTNATNCNAGAGCTTTANCCTGAAAATCCTGTCGGNGCAGGTATAGCGGTTGCGGTTGATGGAGCGTTAGTNCCTAAAAAAGAGTGGAGCGATTATATTATCAACCGCCCTTGTGATGTTGTTATAATCAAGGCNGCTTATGGNGGATGATTTCAAAATAGTTGTAATTACAACACCGAAACCGATTGANAATGAGGCGCAAAAGATTGAAAAGCTCCTGTCAGCCGGTGCGGATTATGTCAGTATTCGNAAACCTGANATTGGNGAACGCTATGTAGCNGGTTTGCTTGAAAATATTCGTCCGGAATTNAGATGTCGTATCAAATTGCACGATTATCCCGANCTNGCACGAGCTTTCAAAACGGGATTTCAGCTTAATTCACGCAATANAAAGGTCGATGGCATACCTCAATCAATGCTCTCAAAGGGATGTCATTCACTTGGNGAAGTAGTTGAATCNCAAGGGTTTGATTACGTTACGCTTTCGCCAATATTTGACTCGATTTCAAANCCNGGNTATAAAGCAAANTTNNANCTNNANAANCTNNATTTAGAGTCGTTNNNCNCNNAANTNATTGCTTTGGGNGGAGTCACACTTGACCGTTTGCNCGANTTGCGTATGGCAGGATTTGCAGGNGCAGCATTTTTAGGTGAAGTATGGCGCGATCAAGAGTCGTTTGATNGNTTTATNCGNTATCTGGCGATNCGCAATTCGCNAGTGCAGTATATCACCGANGGTTCAACNCCCGATGACACTATCAGGCTTGCATCNGCGGCCTTAAACGGTGGTTGCAAATGGGTACAGATCAGAATGAAAGACCAACCTATCGAAGCGGTTACNGAGGTCGCCGAAGAGCTTGCNCCGGCGTTTACCAATCGCGGTTGTACACTTATTGTTGATGATCATGTCGAGATTGCTGCAAGCATATCGGGAGTTGCCGGTGTTCATCTCGGACAGAACGACCTCTCCCCTATCGAAGCCCGCCATATTATGCCGAATGACAAGATATTGGGCTTTACAGTTAATAGCGTTGAGCATTTAAAAAATGCGGAAAACCTTTATAGAGACCATATTGATTATCTCGGAATGGGACCGTTGAGATTTACGTCAACCAAAAAGAAACTTGCACCGACTCTCGGCGTTGAAGGACTTGCCGAGATACGTTCAAAGATGGATGAACTCAATTTTGTTCCTCCGGTAGTCGTGGTCGGAGGTGTAACTTCAGACGATTTTGAGCGGCTTGCCAATATTAAATTTGGCGGTGTTGCAGTGAGTGGAGCGATCGGAAAATCACCGTCTCCGATTGATGCGACTTCAAATATTGTCAAATGTGCATTTACCCATTTCGGTTATAGATTTGAAGAAGATTATTTAAAATTCAAGTCTAAAGTAATACTTTAATGAATTANTNATAAATACATATATATCAATGGAAAATAAAAATGATATTTTAAAGATTGGCAGTCGTGAATTCAGTTCGCGTCTGTTTGTCGGAACNGGNAAATTTCGTTCGCCCGACGTTATGCTTGANGCNGTTNTNGCATCNCAATCNCAAATGATAACTGTAGCGATGAAACGTGTTAATATGCTTAATGAAGCGACCGACGACATGCTGACACATATTAATCGTGACAATGTTCAACTGTTACCAAACACTTCGGGAGCGCGCGATAGTAAGGAGGCTGTAATGGCTGCCCGATTGAGTAGAGAAATATTTGGNACAGAATTTATTAAGCTTGAAATACANCCCGACCCGAAGTATCTTCTTCCCGACCCTGTTGAAACCCTGAAGGCAACCGAAGAACTTGCTGCCGACGGCTTTATCGTTTTACCTTATATTCAAGCTGACCCGGTGCTTTGCAAACGACTTGAAGAAGTCGGAGCTGCTGCGGTNATGCCGCTTGGCGCACCAATCGGAACCAACCGAGGGCTGTTGACTCGCGATTTTATACAGATTATTATTGAACAAAGCAATTTGCCTGTAATTGTCGATGCCGGAATCGGAGTACCGTCACATGCNGCTGAAGCTATGGAAATGGGAGCTGATGCCGTATTGGTCAATACGGCTATTGCNGTAGCCGATGATCCGGTAGAAATGGCAAAAGCNTTTGANCTNGCNGTNAAAGCNGGACGTATGGCTTATCTTGCCGGACCGGGTGCTGTTGCATCATCGGCAAGTGCGTCAAGTCCATTAACCTCATTTTTAAATAATTAAACTTNAAATNNCGATGAAAATTTCAAATATAGATTTATCNAACTATCCCAACTCNCAAAAAATATATGTTGCAGGCAAGATATATCCGTCAATAAGAGTTGCAATGCGTCAAATCAAACAATATCCGACCGTTACAATTGTTGACGGTAAACGTCACGAAGAGCCGAATGAACCTGTAACAGTTTATGATACAAGCGGCATGTTTACCGATCAGAATTATACTGTCGATATTAATGCCGGACTTCCTCGAATGAGAGATGAATGGATNGAGNAACGNGGNGATACAGANANNCTNAANGANATGACAAGCGAATATGGNCGTCAACGNCTTGCNGATAAATCGCTTGACTCTATAAGATTTCCCAAACTTCATTCACCGCGAGTTGCCAAAAACGGGAAACGTATAACACAAATGCACTATGCACGTCGCGGNGAGATTACNCCCGAAATGGANTATGTTGCAATCAGAGAAAATCTTGACAATGAGGCACGAGGTATTAAAACATATATTACGCCTGAATTTGTAAGAGATGAAATTGCAGCCGGTAGAGCNATNATCCCNGNNAATATNAACCANCCCGAAGCNGAACCTATGATTATAGGGCGTGCGTTTGCGGTCAAACTGAATACAAATATTGGNAACTCGGCACTCTCCTCGGGTATTGAAGAAGAGGTAGCCAAAGCCGTTTGGAGTTGTTATTGGGGTGGAGANACNCTNATGGATCTTTCAACNGGAGACAANATTCATGAAACGCGTGAGTGGATTATACGCAACTGCCCTGTTCCGGTGGGTACAGTGCCTATTTATCAAGCACTTGAAAAAGTCAATGGCGATGTTTCGCGCCTAACATGGGAAATATATCGTGATACATTGATAGAGCAATGTGAACAAGGTGTTGACTACTTCACAATCCATGCCGGAGTATTGCTTGAACATGCAAAATATGTCGGAGAACGATTGACCGGATGTGTTTCGCGAGGCGGNTCTATCATGACTCAATGGTGTGTGTTACACAATCAGGAAAACTTCCTATATACTCATTTTGATGAAATATGTGAGATATTAAACCGATATGATGTTGCNGTTTCGCTTGGCGACGGCATGCGTCCGGGGTCAACTCATGATGCTAATGACCATTGCCAATTTCTTGAGCTTGANGTGCTCGGCGAGTTGACTGTTAAGGCTTGGGAACATGATGTTCAGGTGCTTATAGAAGGTCCNGGGCATGTACCGATGAANAAAATNGCGGTTAATATGGAGCGTCAGCTGAAGTCNTGTCATGAAGCNCCGTTCTANACTCTNGGNCCNATTACAACCGATATCGCCCCCGGATATGATCATATTACATCGGCAATCGGGGCTGCNAATATCGCNACTATGGGAACTGCNATGATATGTTATGTCACACCTAAAGANCATCTTTCATTGCCAAATCTTGANGATGTCAGAGANGGTGTGATTGCCTACAAAATTGCGGCTCATGCAGCCGATATTGCAAAAGGNTTCCCCGGCGCTACAGTTCGAGATGATGCGTTAAGCAAGGCTCGATATGAATTCAGATGGAAAGACCAGTTCAATCTGTCGCTCGACCCTGAAAAGGCACGTCGGTTCTACATGGAATCTCGTCGCGAAGCNCCCGATGCCGACGACCGTTTCTGNACAATGTGCGGNCCNAANTTCTGTGCAATGAGAATATCTCAAAATATTGAATCGAAATGCAAGGANTAAATCAATCGCCATGGGGACATGGTTTTGCCGACATAATNGATCAATGGGATTGGAACGAGACCACNGACCGGATAATGTCATCGACCGAAGATGATGTAAGANGNGTTCTGGCTAAAGCNCGACGTAATACCCGNCGTCTTGAACCTGANGACTTNATGGTTTTGATCTCGCCTGCNGCTGAAAGTTTCATTGAGGAAATGGCTCAGCTAAGCCGTCATTTCACNCGCGAACGTTTTGGCAATACAATNTCGATGTATATTCCGATGTATGTTTCAAATGCTTGTGCAAATGCGTGTGTTTATTGCGGATTCAANCATGCCAANAAATTTGAGCGTACTATNCTGACNATGGAACAGGTCGAGGCTGAGTGCCGTGCAATAAAAGAGCTTGCTCCATTTGACAATCTGCTGATTGTGAGNGGCGAATTTCCNGCATTATGTGGNACGGATTATTTTGANAATGTANTGAANGTATGNCGNCCNTATTTNAANAATNTGACNATNGANNTNCAACCTATGAAAACCGAGCAGTATAGCCGGCTTGTCAAGGCAGGACTTAATGGCGTGGTGTGCTTTCAGGAGACATATCGCCGGGAAACATATAAAAACTATCATCCACGCGGAATGAAATCGGTATATGACTGGCGTCTAAACGGATATGACCGNATGGGANCTGCCGGAGTTCATAAAATCGGNATGGGCGTACTAATCGGACTTGAAGATTGGCGAACNGACTTAACCATGCTTGCCCGTCATCTGCGTTATCTTCAAAAAAAATATTGGCGCACACGATATAGCGTGAATTTTCCGAGATTGTGCCCGTCAGAAAGCGGATTTAAACCCAACGTGGTTATGAGTGANANGGANTTNGCNCAACTGACATTNGCATTNCGTATCTTTGATCACGATGCNGATATNTCATTTTCTACACGAGAAAGCAAATTATTCNGAAATAATATGCTATCTTTGGGAGTTACATCTATGAGTGCCGGCAGTCGNACCGAACCGGGTGGCTATGCCTTGAATGACGGTGCGCTTGAACAATTTGAAGTGACCGACGNACGAACACCTGTTCAGGTTGCCGAAGATATTCGGGCAAATGGCTATGATGTTGTCTGGAAAGACTGGGACTCGATATTTGATTGAATATATGACATCAAACAACATTTCATTAACCGGAGACATTCGTCGCCGATATAGTCGCAACCTGCTCCTCCCTGAAATTGGGAAGAGCGGGCAACTTGCGCTTATGCAATCGTCGGTATTGGTTNTTGGTGCCGGAGCTCTCGGGTCAATAGTGGCAATGTATCTTGCCGGATCGGGAGTCGGACGTCTCGGAATATGCGACTTTGATACAATAGATATTTCAAACCTCCAGCGACAGCTCGGTTTTACGGTCGATGATATNGGTAAATCAAAGGTNGAGGTNTTATACAGCCGTNTGTCAGCAATAAATCCCGANATAATCATTGAATCATACGAAGGTCTGTTACGAGCCGATAAAGCCCGGGAGCTTTTCAACGAATATGATATAATTGTCGAAGGATCAGACAATCCTTCAACAAAATATATGGTGACCGATATTGCTGATGAATGTGGGAAACCATGCGTTTTGGGCGGAGTGACCGGGTTTGAAGGTCAGGTTATGACTCTAATGCCGGGACAAAACCGATACCGCGATATATTTCCTGATGCCGCTCCGGAGGGTGGATATACGCCGTGCAGTCTTGGCGGTGTACTTGGACCTTTACCGGGAATTATCGGTTCTATTCAGGCTTCTGAAGTGATAAAAATTATTACAGGAACAGGCAAAACGCTTGACCGGCGGATGTTATTGGTTAATGCCCTCGATATGTCTTTTACAGAAATCAAGGTTTAGATGACTCGTAAGGTTCTCATTACCACTGCCCTGCTCGCGACAATGACGGTTGCCAAGATGTATGGAGACGATCCACATTATTCGTTTCTCGATTTGTCGGCTTCAAGTCATATTCATTCGTTGGGCACGGTGAATATTTCAACTGTCGAGGATAACATCATGACTGTTGATCAAAATCCGGGACTGCTTGGTAGTGAAATGAGTAATCAGTTGGGAATTAGCTATATGCACTATCTCAACAATATCAATTTCGGTGAAGTCGTCTTTTGTCATAGTATCGGCATTAATGCTGCATGGCAAGCCTCTATTCGTTATCTAAATTATGGAAAGATTGACAGTTATGATGAGAACGGGAATGCTCTCGGACGAATTTCGCCATCTGATTTTGTGTTTTCGGGCGGTTATACCCGTGAGTTTTCTGAGACAATCCGTGGCGGATTCCTTTTGAAAACAATTTACAGCTCGTATGATGAATATTGGGCTATGGCACTTGGCGTTGATATTGGCGTCAACTACTATGACATAGACCGTGATTTATCACTTTCGGCTGTAATCTCCAACCTTGGCGGTCAAGTAAAACGCTTTGACAACGAATATAACCGACTGCCGGTTGATGTGCGGTTGGGTTGGACCCAGTCGTTTGCCCAATTCCCTGTAAGATTCTCGGTTACAGCCTTTAATCTAACGAAATGGCATTTACCTTATATAAAACCGGGAGACGGTTCGGTCAACAGTCAATCAAAGGTTATAGACAATTTTGGGTCTAATCTTTTAAGACATTTTATTTTTGGGGCTGATATAATTCCGTCCGACAAATTCCATTTTGCCATTGGCTACAATTATAAAACAGCCACAGATATGGCAAGTGACAATCGTAATTTCATATCGGGATTTGCCGTCGGTGCCGGACTGAAGATCAAAGATTTCAATGTCGATGTCTCCTATTCCCATCCCCTCTCAGGCGCCTCAGTCCTGATGCTCAATCTAACACTCGATTTTCACCGTTAAACACGTGGACGCACGAGCCGTGCGTGCCCTACAAATTATATTTCAAAAACATAAAATGAATTAACTCAATTTAACATAGCGAATCGTTTCACAAATAAAAAATGACTGTATCTTTATCAATGGAATTTAATTAAAATTTAAAAACAAGTGAAACAGATTATTTTAACAGCTTTATTTTCGGTATTATTACTTGCTGCTTCTTGCTCGGGTAATAAAGTAACAAATGATGGTGGCGAGGCTAATAACACAGCAGCGGTCATCAACAATATTATGACTCGCACGAGTATTCGTCAATTTACAAGCCAGCCGATTGGTAGTGATACACTTACTGCTCTCGTTAAAGCCGGTATGGCGGCTCCGACAGCTGTGAACAAACAGCCTTGGTCATTTATTGTAGTGACCGAACGTGAAGTTCTTGATTCGTTGATGAATGTTCATCCATATTCAAATTTGGCGACTGCAACTGCGGCAATCGTTGTTTGTGGCGAAATGGAAAAGGCTCTTGACGGATTTGGTCGTGATTATTGGATTCAAGACTGCTCGGCTGCAACTGAAAACATTTTGCTTGCCGCTCATGCCTATGGACTCGGAGCTGTTTGGTGTGGCGTATATCCTAACCCGAACGTAATACCCGGTGTTAAAAGAGTTCTTTCAATCCCCGGTGCAGTTACTCCACTTAGTCTTATTACACTCGGACATCCTGCCGACAACCCTGCCCCGAAAGACAAATGGAACCCTGAAAACGTCCATTATCAAAAGTATTAAACGAGATTTTATTCATTGAGTCAGTGGAGAACTATATTATATGGCTATGACAACAAACCGACTTATCACTATATTAGTTCTTCTTTGCGTCGCTATCGGAGCTAACGCAAAGAAAGAACAGGAATATCCGCGTGCCGAAATCACGGTAGGGTATGATTATCATTACAAGTTTATGCGTAAAGGCGACGGTGTTGTAGTAAAGAAAAACACACCGTTTATCCTGCTAGCCAACAGAAATCAGAGTAAGTTTTACTGTCCGAGCACCGAGTTCAAGGATTCGCTGGAATCGACACCTTCGGGACGCGCAAAAGCCAAGCAGATGTTTGATGCCGCGGCAGCCGCTTATGTTCAAAATCGAGACCGAAGCGCTATGAACGGAGTAGTTTATCATTCTCGTTTATATGTGGCAAAAGATTTTGATAAATCTGTTTCTACAACATACGATCAGGCCGGTATGAGTGAATGTGGTTACTATGACGAACCTTTCTCCGAAATAGATTGGTTGATAGTTGAAGACAGCACCAAAACAATCCTGGACTATCAATGCATTATGGCTACAACTGATTATCACGGTCGGAAGTGGACGGTATGGTTTACACCTGAAATTCCTATGCAGGATGGCCCTTGGAAATTTTGCGGACTGCCCGGGCTTATTATGGACGCAAGCGAACTGTCCGGCCAACATAGCTTTACTGCTACCGGAATTGAGATAAGTACACAGCCTATTTTCCCGATTTTCAATACAGAGTATGAGAAGATGGACAGAAAAGAGATGCTCCGGGCGTTAAGACATTACAGAGAAAACAGCAATGCTATGTTTAAGGCTGCAACAGGATCTGAACTTGGCGGAGGTGTTGATACTCCAGTAACCGAAGAATACCGCAAATACGATTTTCTCGAAACCGACTATCACGAATGAACCGTCTTATCTCATATATACTTTTATGATTGTTGCGGCAAGTGCGGTGGAACAGGTTAATGTGTCGGGTACGGTCATTGACAAGGAGAGCAATGAACAGCTGACCGGAGCGTCTGTCATTGTCAAGGGTGCCGACGGCAAAATCAAGAAGTTTACTACGTCAAAAGGCGATGGCGGATTCGCCATGTCGCTGCCGATGGTCGAGGGATGCCATCTGGAGGTCAACATAAAAAGCGGTGTATCAGTTACGATACATCGCTTTTTTATTCCACCCCATTCATCGGGATATGATGGTGGACGCACGAGCCGTGCGTGCCCTACACATGCCGGAGGCATGTAATCACATTACTTTTTGAGAGCAGCGAGGGATTCTTTGAGGGCTTTGATTTTGGTCTCGGCATCGGCTTGTTTACGGCGTTCGGCTTCAACAACGGGAGCCGGAGCACTGTTAACAAATCGTTCATTTGAAAGTTTTTTCATTACCGAGGCAAGGAATCCTTCCTGATATTCGAGGTCTTTGGTGAGACGGGCTATTTCGCCCTCTACATCGATGTTGTTCATCAATGGAATTTCAAATTCTGTTGTGCCAACCATGAATGATGCTGCGGCAGGGTCTTTCTCGGTTACGCTAACGGTTTCAGAGACATTCCCGAGCTTTTTGATAACGGCATCCATTGCCGGAACGGGAGCATTGATGACCTCAAGTTTGAGTTGCTCTTTGGGCGATATGTTTTTAGACGCACGGACGGCACGTATGCCGGTGATGATCTCTTTTGCGAAATCAATGTCACCGATAATTGTCATATCGGGAGTTTTTGATTCGGGCATCGGGGCATACATGATTGATTCGCCATCTTTGCGGTCGGCAATATGCTGCCAGAGTTCCTCTGTGATGAACGGCATGAACGGATGAAGCATGCGAAGGAGTGCATCGAAGAACCCGATTGTAGCATCATAGGTCTTTTTATCGATAGGACTACCGTAGGCAGGTTTAACCATTTCGAGATACCATGATGAGAATTCGTCCCAGAAGAGTCGATAAACCACGAGGAGAGCTTCGTTGATGCGGAATCTCTCAAAGAGGTCGTTTGTTTCAGTAAGAGCGATAGCCAGTTTTGATTCAAACCATTTTACAGCGATTGCCGAAGTCTCGGGTTGAGCTGCATTGGCATCAACTTCCCAACCTTTAACAAGACGGAACGCATTCCAAATCTTATTACAGAAATTACGACCTTGTTCACAAAGTTTTTCATCAAACATGATGTCGTTACCGGCAGGTGCAGAGAGCATCATACCCATGCGAACACCGTCGGCTCCGTATGTGTCGATAAGGTCAATCGGATCGGGAGAATTGCCAAGCTGTTTTGACATCTTACGACCTATTTTATCGCGGACAATACCGGTGAAATATACGTTTTTAAACGGTTTGTCACCAATATATTCATAGCCTGCCATAATCATGCGGGCAACCCAGAAGAAGATGATATCGGGTCCGGTTACGAGAGTCGCAGTCGGATAGTAGTATTTGATTTCTTCGTTGCCGGGATTATTAATTCCGTCAAAAAGTGTAATTGGCCACAACCATGATGAGAACCATGTGTCGAGCGCACCTTCATCCTGGCGCAAATCGCTCATCTGCATTGACTGATTGCCTGATGCCTTGCGCGCTTTTTCGAGTGCTTCCTCGGGAGTCTCGGCAACAACAAATGTGTCATCTTCAACCGGTCCGTAGAAATATGCGGGAATACGGTGTCCCCACCACAACTGGCGGCTGATACACCAGTCCTGAATGTTTTCAAGCCAAAGACGATAGGTCGTTTTATATTTTTCGGGAACGAACTTGATTAAGTCGTCCATTACAGGCTTGAGTGAGATGTCGGCAAAATGGCGCATGTTGACAAACCACTGGAGTGACAAACGAGGTTCGATGGGAACTTTTGTACGCTCAGAACATCCAACCTTGTTGGTATAGTCTTCGATTTTTTCAACCAAGCCGGCTGCTTCGAGGTCTTTAACGATTTGTTCACGAACCTCAAAGCGATCCATTCCAACATACATTCCGGCAACCTCGTTAACTGTTGCATCTTCATTGAAAATGTCGATGGTTTCAAGGTTGTGGGTTTTACCGAGCAT
Organism: Bacteroides sp.; assembly: GCA_014802535.1. Taxonomy (GTDB): domain Bacteria; phylum Bacteroidota; class Bacteroidia; order Bacteroidales; family Muribaculaceae; genus CAJUPY01. The sequence continues at coordinate 50,758 of JAAVCC010000011.1, forward strand.
ATAGTCGTTTTTGTCGTGAGCAGGTGTTACTTTAAGACAGCCTGTACCGAAGTCAATCTCAACATAGCGGTCTTCGATTACAGGAATAACGCGGTTAACGAGCGGAACAATCACCTTTTTGCCTTTTAACCATGCGTTCTTTGGGTCTTTAGGGTTGATACACATTGCTGTATCGCCCATGATTGTTTCGGGACGGGTTGTTGCAACAACAGCATAGCGACGTCCGTTAGCATCGGTGTGTATAACCTCGTTTTCATCGCCTGTTGCACCCGACATATCATCGTCGGCGACATAATATTTCAAGTAATAGAGTTTTGACTGCTCTTCTACATAAAATACTTCGTCATCACTGATTGCAGTACGGTTCTTGGGGTCCCAGTTAACCATACGCAAGTCACGATATATCAAACCTTTGTCATAAAGGTCACAGAATACTTTATAAACACTCTTTGAACGGGTTTCGTCCATTGTGAATGCAGTGCGATCCCAGTCGCAAGATGCACCGAGACGACGTAACTGTTTGAGAATGATGCCTCCATGTTTTTCGGTCCATTCCCATGCGTGTTTCAAGAACTCTTCGCGGGTAAGATCAATTTTTCGTATACCTTCCTGAGCAAGTTTATTGATAACCTTAGTTTCAGTCGCAATTGAAGCGTGGTCGGTACCGGGAGCCCAAAGAGCATTCTTGCCTTCCATACGAGCACGACGCACAAGGATATCCTGAATTGTATTGTTAAGCATGTGACCCATGTGGAGAATTCCGGTTACGTTTGGCGGCGGAATTACGATGGTATAGGGTTCACGTGCATCGGGAACAGATTTGAAAAGGTTGTGTTTCAACCAGTATTCATACCATTTTCCTTCAACATCAGAAGGGGTATATTTGGGTGCTATTTCACTCATTGTATTATAATAATTTTAGTATTTCATATAAACCGACTGCAAATTTAATCAATTATTCAGTCATTAGGTCTATTATGATTCTTAAAGTTTAATAATCTGTTAAAAATTATCGCGCATCGGCGTGACCTTCATAATAATTAATATAGGCTTTCAAGACCTGTTTTACGCCACCGGGGGTTGGATAATCGCCGGTAAAATACCAGTCGCCGGGATGGTTAGGTATTGCATTATGGAGTCCTTCAATGCTCTGGTAGATAATCTCAACCTCGGCTTTAGTGTTTTCAGGAGTCAAAAGTCGAGCTATCTCGTCTGAAATTTCCTTTGTTGTGAAAGGTTTATAAATTTTCTTCACCACATTAATGCGTTCGTTATCAGATTGTTCAAGCTGTTCTTTTGCTTCATTATAGACTTGAGTTAAGACATCAGACATCCCACGTTTTTTTAACAAGCTGACAGCTGCTTTAAATGCAATAAACTCAGCCATACGTGACATATCAATACCATAATAATCGGGAAAACGGACTTGAGGTGCTGACGAAACGATTACGATTTTACGAGGATGGAGACGATCAAGTATCTTAATGATAGATTGTTTGAGGGTTGTTCCACGTACAATACTGTCATCGATAACGACGAGTGTATCAACATCGTTTTCGATACAGCCGTATGTGACATCATAGACATGGGCTGCAAGGTCGTTTCGAGATGCGCCTTCAGCAATGAATGTGCGAAGTTTGATATCTTTAATTGCGACTTTCTCAACTCTCAACTTGAATTTCATGATTTTGGTAAGAGTCTCAAAATCAAGCTCTCCCCTGCTCTGCAATTCAAGGATTTTATCGCGTTTCCATGCATCAAGCTGTTTTTCAAAGCCTTCGACCATCCCAATAAAAGCAACCTCGGCGGTGTTGGGGATGAATGACAAAACGACCTTTGACAAATCATCGCCCGACGCTTTCATAACTTCGGGAACAAGGTTCAAACCGAGAGCTTTACGTTCCTTGTAAATGTCGGCATCGCTACCTCGTGAAAAATATATGCGTTCAAATGAACATCTTGCGTTACCTTTTTCGCCCAATACCTTGACATCGCTAATGTTACCATTCTTGGTAACAATGAGAGCATTTCCGGGAGCGAGTTCATGAACCTGAGCACGACGCACGTTAAGAGCTGTTTGGATAACCGGGCGTTCAGATGCAACGACAACTATTTCATCATCAGCATAATAGAATGCCGGACGGATGCCTTTGCTATCACGCAAAACAAACATATCACCCGAACCGGTTGCTCCACACATGACAAATCCGCCATCCCACATCGGTGCAGCCGATTCCAACATCAGACGAATGTCAAGATTGTCTTCGACAGCCAGTCCGAGTTCGGGATCTTCAAGTTTGTCTCTGAATTGGCGGTAAACCCTATGGTTCTCTTTGTCAAGAGCATATCCAAGTTGTTCAAGAATCACAACTGTATCACTGTAAATGCGTGGATGTTGTCCTCTTTTGACAATATGTTGAAAAATTTCATCTACATTTGTCATATTAAAGTTTCCACACATCAACAAGTTACGCGAACGCCAGTTGTTACGACGCAAAAACGGATGGACGTATGAGATACCGCTTTTGCCGGTTGTGCTATAACGCAAATGCCCCATGTATATTTCACCAATGAACGGGGTCTCACGTTCGACAACATCAACCGGAAGAGATTCACAACCTTGTAGCTGAGTGCCAATTGATTCAAAAATATTGGTGATAGCACTTGAACCCAGCGCACGTTCACGAAAGACATATTCGGTGCCCGGCTCGGCATGCATTTTTACCACACCGACTCCGGCACCCTCCTGCCCGCGGTTATGCTGCTTTTCCATAAGTAAATACAGAATGTTGAGCGCATAACTGTATGAGCCATATTTATTTTTGTAATATTCAAGCGGTTTTAAGAGGCGTATCATAGCTACGCCACATTCGTGTTTTAGAATTTCCATCAGTAAGTTATGAATTATCTAATGAAAAGGAGTTCACGATATTTTGGCAGAGGCCACATTTCGTTGTCAACCATCAGTTCCAATTTGTCGATATGTCGGCGGATAATGTCTATTGCCGGAACAACAGTGTCGTGGTAGGCAATTGCTTTTTCACGCTCTGAAGTGATTTTGTTAGCTTTTTTGCGAGCTTCAACCATTTCATCAACTTTGCTCTTGATAATCGACATGTTGTATGAAATCTTTTCGATAGTTTGCAAGTCGGCGGCTAACAGTGATTCATGCTTGGAATCGGGGAACAGGCTTTTCAATTTTACAAGATTATCAACCAATATTGATTGATAACGAGTAGCTACCGGCAAAATGTGGTTGATTGCAAGGTCGCCGAGAACACGAGCCTCAATCTGTACTTTCTTGGTGTACATTTCCCATTTTACCTCGTTGCGTGCCTCAAGTTCGATTTTTGAAAGAACACCGGTGCGTCCAAACATATCGATTGAATCGGGACTTAGGTATGCGTCAAAAATTTTAGGTATAGAAGTTTCACAGTCAAGACCACGGCGAGCGGCTTCTTCTTTCCATTCGTCGCTGTAACCATTGCCGTCGAAGTGAATAGGTTTGGATTCGATAATCAATTTTTTAACTTCTTCAATAATAGCCTGACGTTTTTCTTGTCCGGCAGCCATACGGCGATCTACCGCTTCTTTAAACGAGTTCAACTGGTCGGCAACAGCCGCATTGAGAGCGAGCATAGCTGATGCACAGTTTGCCGATGAGCCAACCGCACGGAACTCAAATCTATTACCGGTAAAGGCAAATGGCGACGTACGGTTTCGGTCGGTATTATCCATCATAATCTCAGGAATCTGAGACAATCCGAGGGTTACACCTTCTTTTGAAGTGAGGTCGGCAAGACGTGCGTCAGAACTGTTTTCAATTTGATCAAGAATCGATGCGAGCTGTGAACCTGTAAAAATCGAAATAATAGCAGGTGGTGCTTCGTTAGCTCCAAGACGATGGGCATTGGTGGCTGATGAAATTGAAGCTTTGAGAAGTGCATTGTGTTTATGCACGGCAGCCATCACGTTTGCAATAAAGGTAATGAACTGAAGGTTTGCCTCGGGAGTTTTGCCGGGTGAAAAGAGTTGTACCCCGGTGTCGGTTCCAAGACTCCAGTTGTTATGTTTACCCGAGCCGTTGATGCCGGCAAAAGGTTTTTCGTGTAAAAGTACACGGAAATTATGACGGCGTGCAACCTCTGACATGATAGACATCAAGAGCAGGTTATGGTCGTTTGCCAAATTGGTTTCTTCATAAATCGGAGCAAGTTCAAATTGGTTTGGCGCAACCTCGTTGTGTCGAGTTTTAGCCGGAATACCAAGTTTATGACATTCGATTTCAAGGTCAAGCATGAATGCTTCGACACGCGAAGGAATTGCACCAAAATAGTGGTCTTCAAGCTGCTGATTCTTTGCACTTTCATGTCCCATCAAAGTGCGACCTGTTAGAGCAAGGTCGGGACGGGCTGAATAAAGAGCTTCGTCAACAAGAAAATATTCCTGTTCCCAACCCAAATATGAAATTACGTGGTTTACATTCGGGTCAAACAGGCGAGCAACTGCAGTTCCGGCTTTGTCAACTGCATTGAGCGAACGTAGCAGCGGGGTTTTATAGTCGAGTGACTCACCTGTATATGAAATAAAAATAGTTGGAATACAAAGTGTTTTATCAAGAATAAATGCGGGTGATGAAATATCCCATGCCGAATATCCGCGAGCCTCAAACGTGTTGCGAATTCCACCGTTGGGGAAGCTTGAAGCATCAGGCTCTTGCTGAACAAGCAGTTTACCTGAAAATTCTTCTACTACTCCCCCCTTTCCATCATGGTCGATGAAAGAGTCATGTTTTTCAGCCGTGCCATCGGTCAGAGGATGAAACCAGTGGGTATAGTGGCGGGCTCCATTATCAATAGCCCACCGTTTCATACCGTCAGCGACACTGTCGGCAAGGGCACGAGACAACGGTTGTTTATTGTCAATTGCGTTGACCAAAGCTTCATAAGTTTTCTTTGGAAGATATTGGTACATTTTAGCACGATTGAAAACGTAACGTGCATAATATTGTTCAGGTCTTTCCTCCGGAATCTCAACGGGAACAGCCTTTCTGTCAAAAGCCTCTTCTACAACTTTGAATCTCAACATTGACATAATACTTGATAATTTTAATTGAACTAAATTTAGACTTAAATAGAGACGCGCCCACACGGCTGAGCCGGGGGCGCGTCCTTATATTTCATAATATAATAATGTTAAATATCTTTATTATTTTTTTCATGATGCAAAGATAATAAATTAATCTGTTTTATGGCATAATACTAACAAATTTTTTTGTTATCTTTGTATTCTAAATTTAAAATCATTCTTTTGGCAATGAATAGAAAAGGTAAATTATATTTCAGATATGGCACAATGGGTTCAGCCAAAACTGCGTTGCTCTTAACCACTGCATATAATTTTGAGGAGCGCAATCTGAGTTATATCTGTATGAAACCATTTATTGACAACCGTGAAAAAACAAATGTTATCAGATCGCGCATCGGCATTGAGCGTGAATGTCATTGGATTTATGCCGATACCGACCTGTATCATCTTGCACAAGAGATGTTTGAAAAGACATTAACGGTGATTGACTGGTTTTTGATTGACGAAGCTCAGTTTCTGACCGAAGAACAGGTCGATCAACTTGCAAGAATTGTCGATGACTATGGTAGTAACGTTATTTGTTACGGTCTTAGAACCGACTTTAAAACGCGTTTGTTTGAAGGATCACGACGCCTTTTTGAAATTGCCGACACAATTGACGAGATAAAGTCAACATGCACCTGCGGGCATAAAACTATTGTAAATGCGCGTATTGATTCTAATGGCGATTTTGTTGAAGAAGGTGCCCAGGTTGAGGTCGGAGGCGACGACCGCTACATAGCTGTTTGCCGAAAATGTTGGCGTAACAAAAAAATAGAACAGATGAAACGCAATTCATTGCCGTTTCTATAATAACCACTAAGATTATATAAAATAATTCACTAATAATGATTATCGGAACTCTAAAAGATCCCTATAACGGTTTGGGCCGTAGCTCGCTTGTCAGATTTGCACTCGACGAAGCCCGAAAGATTGTTTCAGCTCCATTTGTGGCCGGAACAGTTACCGTTTTAAATGATGCGGTTAAGATAAACAGTCAAGAGGTAGAAGGGCGAACTCAGGAGAATGCCCCGCTTGAAGCCCACAAACAATTTATTGATATACATATACCCCTTTCAGCTCCCGAACGTTTTGGATGGGCTCCCACCGAAGTGCTGACATCAATCAATAAAGATTATGATGAAACTAATGACATTATATTCTTTAATGATGAACCTCAAAACTTTTTTGATATTTATCCGGGGCAATTTGTGATATTTTTCCCGGGNGATGCTCATGCACCACTCATCGGCGATGGCATAATTCGCAAATTGTGTGTAAAAATTCCTGTTTAATATATTAAATTATGTGTATTTTTANACTTTGATGTCAATCTTTTCCCATTTTTGCATTTGTTAAGTAAAATTGTTCGTAACTTTGCGNTTTGATTGAGTATGCTCTCAAAAAGACATATTCATAAATTGAAATNAAAAAGTTAAAGTTATTNATATAAATATGGCACAACAAGAAGATGTTTTNAANAAAATCGTTTCTCACGCTAAAGAATACGGTTTTGTTTTTCAATCAAGTGAAATCTATGACGGTCTCGCTGCNGTTTATGACTANGGTCAAAANGGAGTTGAGCTGAAAAATAATATTAAACGCTANTGGTGGGATGCAATGACGCTTCTTCATGAAAACATCGTTGGTATTGATTCTGCCATATTTATGCATCCGACAATTTGGAAAGCATCGGGTCACGTTGATGCGTTCAATGACCCGCTGATTGACAACCGCGATTCAAAAAAACGTTATCGTGCCGATGTTCTAATCGAGGATGCTATTGCAAAAATCGATGAAAAAATTGAGAAAGAAGTAGCAAAAGCTGCAAAACGTTTTGGAGAGTCATTTGATNGCGANATGTTCTGNAAAACAAATGANCGTGTNGCTGAATATATTTCAAAACGCGATGCTCTTCATCAGCGTTATTCNGATGCAATGAATGCAAATGATCTTGACGAGCTCAAACAAATTATCATTGATAATGAAATTGTTTGTCCGATAAGCGGNACTCGTAACTGGACNGATGTTCGTCAGTTCAACCTTATGTTCAAAACCGAGATGGGTTCNACTGCCGATGGNGCAATGACAGTTTACCTTCGTCCGGAAACCGCTCAAGGAATATTTGTTAACTATCTGAATGTTCAAAAAACCGGACGTATGCGTTTGCCATTTGGTATCGCTCAAATTGGTAAGGCATTTAGAAATGAGATNGTTGCGCGTCAGTTCATATTCAGAATGCGCGAATTTGAACAGATGGAGATGCAATTNTTTGTAAAACCGGGTGAAGAACTCAANTGGTTTGAATATTGGAAGCAAGTGCGTCTTGGATGGCACAAAGCTCTTGGTATGGGNGATCAGAAATANCGTTATCACGATCACGAAAAACTTGCTCACTATGCTAACGCCGCAACCGACATTGAATTTGAGATGCCATTTGGATTCAAGGAAGTTGAAGGTATTCACTCTCGTACAAACTTTGACCTTTCTCAGCATGAAAAATATTCGGGTAAAAAAATCCAATATTTTGATCCTGAAAAGAATGAAAGTTACACACCCTATGTTATAGAAACATCTATTGGTGTTGACCGTATGTTTTTGTCAGTGCTTTGTTCGTCATACGAGGAACAGGCNCTNGAAAATGGCGAAACTCGTGTAGTGCTTCATTTGCCGGCACCGCTTGCTCCGGTAAAATGTGCCGTGATGCCTCTCGTTAAAAAAGACGGATTACCTGAAAAAGCACGCGAGATTGTCGATGAGCTTAAATTTGATTTTGCAACCCGATATGATGAAAAAGATTCTATCGGCAAACGCTATCGTCGTCAAGATGCAATCGGCACACCATTCTGTATCACNGTTGACCATCAAACTCTTGAAGATAATACGGTTACTATCCGTCATCGCGATTCAATGGAACAGAGCCGTGTGAATATTAACGATCTTCATGGATTGATTCACAACGAAGTATCTCTTACCTCTTTGTTGAGAAAACTCTCGTGATACTCATAATCATATAAAATTTTAAAATGAAAAATTCATATATAATTATTGCGGTTTTAGTCGTATTAATTTTTATTGTCGGTGGNAGCGGTTGTTCAAGTTACAACAAACTTGTTACTATGGACGAAGAAATTAACAACGCATGGGCTCAAGTTGAAAACCAATATCAGCGTCGTCTTGATCTTATTCCNAATCTTGTNGCTTCGGTTAAAGGATATGCAACTCATGAGAAAGAAACTTATACNGGATTGGCTGANGCCCGCTCAGGTTTGACAAATGCTTATAATGAAGCTCAAGCNGTAACCAAAGACCAACAGACTGCACCCGACAGCGAACAGCAAATTGCTGATTTCCAGGCTCGNCAACAAAAATTGCAAAGTGCNCTTGGAATATACGTTAATGCTGTTCACGAAGCATATCCTGAACTCAAAGCTGATAAAACTTTTCTTGATTTAATGACCCAGCTTGAGGGAACTGAAAATCGTATTTCAACAGAACGCAGCCGTTATAATGAAGCTGTAAAAGAATATAATATNAAGGTGCGCAAATTTCCCGGTTCAATTTTTGCCGGAATGTTTGGTTTTGGCGTAAAAGCTCCGTTCCAAGCTGATGCAGAAGCCAATAAAGCCCCTCAAGTACAATTTTAAATACCCTTTTAATGAAGAAAATTTTAATTTGGATTCTTTGTCTCCCATTGGCATTTTCATTTATCTCATGTGATAAAGATGATGATAATGACAACTATAAAGAATGGCGTGAAGAAAATATAGATTATATTAATAAAGAATCTGCCCGGATTGTTGACGGTAAAGATTATTACAAACGAATCGTTCCGGGTTGGAATTCAGCACTCTATGTTTTGGTTCACTANTTTAATGATACNGAAAAAACAGCAGGCAATCTTGTCCCGCTTGAAACAAGNACGGTTGCTGTAAAATATAAGGGTATGCTTTATGATGGAACTCCGTTTGATTCATCATATGTCAANACCGACAGTCTTTTTGTAACTAAAGTTACCGGCGTTATCTCGGGATGGCAAATTGCNTTNCAAGANATGCACGTTGGAGATAGTGTTGATGTAATCATTCCTTATCAAGCAGCTTACGGTATCAGTGGAAGTGGTTCAATTCCCCCCTACTCTACCCTTAAATTTGGNATTAAACTCGTTGATATTCCAAATTATGAAACACGTTAACAATTTGATTTAATCAATATTGATTATCTTGACAATTAAACAACTCTTTGATACACAAAAAAAGCGTCTTGCCAACTTTCTTGATTCAGAATCAGAAGCGGCACAGACGCTTTTGATTATTTTTGAAAACATCAAGGGATGGTCAATGACCGATATCCTTGTCAGAGGNGATGATGCTGCATCAGATTNTGTTATACAACAAATCGAACAGGCTGTAAACAAAGTTTTAGCCGGAGAACCNGTGCAGTATGTGTTTGGTAAAGCNCATTTTTATGGATTGATTCTNAACGTTTCGCCGGCNACACTAATTCCTCGCCCCGAAACTGCTGAGCTTGTTGATTTAATTGTTGATAAATATAAAGGNGACTCTGATCTAAAGGTGTTTGATATAGCAACCGGATCGGGATGTATTGCAGTGGCTCTCGCACGTAATTTACCGTTTAGTGAGGTGGATGCTATCGATATTAGCGACAAAGCTCTTGAAGTAGCCAAATCAAACAATGAATTGCTACATACAAATGTGAATTTCTACAATGGAGATATTCTGTCGCTTAAAAAACCAGAATCTCCGATTTATGACATAATCATTAGTAATCCACCATATATTGCGAGATCTGAGGCTAAAGAAATGTCAAATGTTGTTCTTGATCATGAACCGGATATTGCATTATTTGTACCTGACGATGATCCTTTAAAGTTTTATAAGCCGATATCGATCTATGCTGTTGACGCTCTTAAGCCGGGAGGAACTCTATATTTTGAGATTAATCCGTTGTTTGCCGACGAATTAAAGAAATTCATGATGAAACAATCATGGGAATCGGTTGATATAGTGCGGGATATGCAACGCAATAATCGTTTTATCATAGCAATAAAATAGACAGATATGGCTTTTCGTCAAAAAAAAGAGGTCACACCGGCACAAGCCCTTGCCAAAATGGAAGATTTATGTTCGAGAAGTGAACATTCATCTTTTGAAATCAAAAAAAAGCTTGTTGCAATGAGATTGCCTACTGATACGGTAAACAAGATTTTAGATTCATTAGTTGACCGCAAGTTTATTGACGATCATCGATATGCAATAGCTTATGCACGAGATAAATATCGTTTTTCAAAATGGGGACGACTGAAAATTAAACAAGCTCTCACACTTGGAAATATTCCACGTAGCTATATAACAGATGCTCTTGAACAAATCGATGAAAAAAGTTATATAGAAGTATTGGATGGTATTTTAAAGACAAAAGCTCGTTCGATTAAAGAAGGAAATACGTTTGAGGGACGTACTAAACTATATCGTTTTGGCTTGTCACGCGGATTTGAGAGCAGTTTGGTCTCGGCATCAATAAAAAATAACGCATCTAATTTTTGGCAGGAATGTTAAGCCGAATAAGTCCGTGGGTTCGAGCTTTATTAAGCGTTTTATATCCCGAAGTATGTGAAATATGCGGGCAGTCACTTATCAGTGGCGAGAGTGTTTTATGTACAATATGTAATGCTGAAATGCCACGAACCTACAACCATCGGAAAGGCTTGATGTCACCTATTCATCGACGATTATTCAACCACACCCCTATCGAACAAGCCGCGTCTATGTTTGATTATGTCAAGCAAAGTCCATACGCTCGACTCATTCATTTGATGAAATATAACAATCGACCTGATATCGCTTTGAAATTGGGACAAATGTTTGCACGCGAATTGGACAATGATAATTTTTTCAATGATATAACGATGCTCGTGCCGATTCCCGTGCACTACACACGACTTATCAAACGTGGATATAATCAGACCGAAAAAGTTGCAGAAGGAATCTCTGATGTGACATCAATCCCTGTTGTAAAAGCACTTAAAGCTGTAAAATCACACTCTACACAAACAGCCTTTTCAGCCTATGAGCGATGGCAAAATGTTGCCGGTATTTATGATATAAGTAATCCTGATTTGCTTAACAATCAACATATTGCACTGATAGATGATGTCATTACGACAGGCTCGACAATGGTGACGTGTTGTGAAGCAATTCATAGAGCTGCTCCAACCGCAAAAATATCAGTAATATCTCTCGGAGCAACAAAGTCTGATTAAGAGCCGACTTTAAAATTGGTAATAAATAAAGGGTGCTACTTCGGCCGATTGCAGTTCAATCACAAGTTGAACTACAACTATAAAGACTATAAATTTAAAAAACCAAGGAGATTTTACAAAAAGATCACTGATAAAATCGCACCATCTTTCTGATAAACAATGTGATAAGATGATAACCGACATCATTATCACCCATAGATATCGAGTATGTAAAAATGGTGAAATGCTGTCGAATGAAAAATCTTTAAATATAGATGCGATAATCACACATGAATCGCTCCATGACGCTGCCCTGAAAAATACCCATAGTAACGAAACAAATATCAGAGTAATTGCCCAAGAGAAAATTGAGAACCATATTTTTCCATCGAAACGTGAGGTAAAGGGTCGGCACATTTTATTAACAATGAGTCCTATGCCATGCATCGCTCCCCAGAATACAAATTTCCAAGCAGCACCATGCCACAAGCCGCCAATCGCCATTGTCAGGAAATTATTAAGATAGAGACGGAATATACCCTTTCGATTTCCACCGAGAGGAATATAAAGATAGTCGCGTAACCAAGTTGAAAGAGATATGTGCCAACGTCGCCAGAACTCAGTCAAAGATTGAGATTTATAGGGCATATTAAAGTTGGGAGGAAGACGGAATCCCATAATTGCAGCAATACCGATAGCCATATCAGAATAACCCGAAAAGTCACAGTAGATTTGCATCGTATATCCAATAACACCCATCAATGCCTCAAAACCGGTATAGCTCCCCGGAGTATCAAATATTAAATCATTATATTGCGAAATATAATCGGCAATAATTGCTTTTTTAACGACTCCGATTATAATTAACCAAAGTCCGGCATAAACTTCAGGAGTTGAAGCCTGTCGATTTTCTCTAATCTGAGGCAGAAAATAGTCAGCTCTGACAATCGGTCCGGCAACAAGTGACGGAAAAAATGAAAGGAAAAACAAATAATCCCACCATGATTCGGTCGGTTTGACCGTACCACGGTAAACATCGACAATATAACTGATTGATTGAAACGTATAGAACGAAATTCCAACCGGCAGTATGATGTCGGGTAATTGAAAATTACCCTGTACCATGGCATTCCAATTCCATAAAAAGAAATTGGCATATTTGAAATAGCCTAATACAGAAAGAGAAATAGCTATTGACAAGAAGACGACAAACTTCTTTAACCATGCCCATTTAATCAGGACTATCAAGCGTGACAACAACCAGTCAACAAGCGAAGTCCCAACCAATAACAAGAAGAACAAGCCACTCGATTTGTAGTAGAAAAACAAACTGAAAAAAATGACAAATAAAGTCATTTTCAATCGACTGCTTCTAAAACTTGAATAAATTGGTATGAATATCAAGAATAATGCCCAAAATAGTCCGCTTGAAAACAACATCGGTTTGTCGGCATGATATGTCAACAAATCAACAATGTTGTAAAATATGTCGGATATTATGGTCATTATCAATATTTTTAGTTTTCAGACGGAGCATGTATATATATGTGATCGGCTCGTCCGGTCTTTTTTTCTGGCTTTTTAAAACGAATGGGATGAGCCGAATGGTCGGGCATCCATCTTATGATACTATCCATCCATAATGATGCACTTGCAGCAGTAGGGTGTGCGCCGTCTTTGCGACGTTCAAATTTCATACCATCGCTTTTAAAATAACATCCTTGAGGAACATTATTCTTGATAAGTTGATTGATGCCTGTATCTTTTCGCCAGTTTGGCGGACCAATCCATAAGAAAGGTATATCGCCAATCTGATCGACAATATCACTGACAAACTGTTGTCGTCTTGTGATTATATCCTTAACCATCAACTCATTGCTGCCAAGGCAAATAAAAATAAATGTAGGCTTGATTTTATCAATATAAGATTTTAAACGTTTTGATCTTGACCATTTTTCAGAAGTCGAGCTATACCATATCACTGAATATTGATGAAATCCTGATTGATTTGAATAGGCCGCTAATCTTGGTGAAAGTCCGTCAAGCATTGAGTCACCGATAAATAATATTGTTTGGGCGGTTGTGTCAACCGGAACCGGAAACATAGAATAGGATGACGTAACGACAGCATCGGCATAATCGTCAATCTCATCCTCATTCTCATCCTCTTCTTCATGATGTTTGAAGAGAATGTCAGCCATTTCTGACGATTTGGGTTGATACCCATAAATTTCAGGGATATCAAATATGGATAGCGCAAAGAAAAACAGAAACGCTAATGAAAGCAGTATCCATAATTTTTTTAATCCCTTTTTCATAAAAATATTAATCTCTTAAAGCATTTAAAAATTCGTCTCGAAGTGACTGATTGTTTTCAAATTCACCACAATAGTCAAGCGTTGTAGTCAACGAATCTTGTTTTTCAACACCTCTCATTTTCATGCAAAGGTGTTGAGCCGTGCATTTTACCATAACACCTTTTGCATCGAGATCGCGCATAAGTTCGGTACATACTTGAGTTGTAAGACGTTCTTGAACTTGCAAACGCCGGCAATAGACATTAACAAGACGAGCAAGTTTGCTTAGACCAACCATTTTTTTGCCGGGAATATAGCCGATTGAAATTTTACCAAAGAACGGCAGAATATGATGTTCGCAAAAAGAATAAAATTCAATATCTTTTACCACAACAAGTTTTGAACCATCACAATCAAATATAGCCTGAGATATAATTTCGGCAGGATTTTGACGATAGCCTTGTGTAGCATAATAGAATGCTTTTGCAGCTCGAACAGGGGTCTTAACAAGACCTTCACGATCGGGATCTTCTCCTATTATTTTTATAATTTCCTTGAAATGAAACGAAAGAGCGTCAATTGCCTCGTTTTCATTTAACATCTTATCCATGAGGCTTTAGAAAGAATAATTAACACGGTCTCTAACAACAAGAACTTCACGACTATATGAAGGGAACTGGCGTTTAATCTCTTCTGCAACTTCTTCAGCATCAGATCGAGAACGAAAATCGCCAACTCTTAAACGCCAATATGGAGCATCATAGGTTATATATGTGCGTAAACGTGGAAAAGCTTCAGTGATGTTTCTTGCTTTTGCGTTAGCTTCACCTTTTGCAGTGCGAATATTATTATCAGAAAAAACCTGAATGCGAAATCCGGCTATATTTTGGCTTGATCCTGAACCATCACCTTCCCAACTTGATTCAGTACGCGCGTTTTTTTCATCATCAGATGACTGTTCAACAAAAAGACGTTCAGTCAGTTTTGCCGATTGATATATTGTTATAATGCTATCACGTTCAATCTTATTAATGATATTATCTGCCTGATTCTGAGCTGACATAGCCTGAAGAGACAATATCCAAGATAGAGCGACAACAAAAAGATTGCGTATAATTTTCATTGAGAATAATTGATTGTCCGAGAATATCGGTGCGTTTAAGATTTAAAACCGAGGTCCGAAGCAATTCTGTCGGGCAACGGACCTTCGGTTTTACTTGTTTAGATTAAATCTCGTTGATTAAAATGCAGTAACGATACCCATAAATGACTCTGCTTCAAGAGCAGCACCACCAATGAGACCACCATCTACGTCGGGTTTTGCAAACAAAGCTTTTGCATTTGTCGGTTTGCAGCTGCCACCATAGAGGATTGAGGTGTCTTCGGCAACCTGTTTGCCATATTTGCCTTCAACAACTGAACGGATAAAGTGATGCATTTCCTGAGCTTGGTCGTCGGTGGCAGTTTTACCTGTTCCGATAGCCCAAACGGGTTCGTATGCAAGGATAATTTTGCCGAAATCTTCAGCAGAAAGATTGAAAAGACCATCTTCAATCTGAGCTTTAACAACATCAAAATGTTTGTTGTTTTCGCGTTCTTCAAGAACTTCACCAATACAGAAGATTGGAGTAAGACCGTTTTCGAGAGCCAAAGCTACTTTTGCACGGAGAGTTTCAGCAGTTTCGCCATAATATTGACGACGTTCAGAGTGACCGAGAATCACATATTTTGCACCGGTTGAAGCAACCATCGGAGCAGAAATTTCACCGGTATAAGCACCTGATTTATGGTCAGCGCAGTTTTCAGCACCAAGACCGAGCTTGTTTGCATCAATAACATTATTGACAGAAGCAAGATGAGTGAAAGGTACACAGATAATAACGTCACATTTAGCGTTTACACCTGCGAGAGCTTCGTTTACTTCTTTTGCAAGTTTAACACCCTCGGGAAGAGTGGTGTTCATTTTCCAGTTTCCTGCAACAATTTTTTTTCTCATAATTGATATGTATTGGTTTTAAATAAGTTTTTAATACTTCATTTAAACTGCAAATTTAAAAAAAAATTTTGGGATAGAGTCCTTATTATAATGTGTTTTTTCAAATTTAGAGATTAAAATTCTTAAAATCAATAATGTAACGAAAATTTATTTAAACAGTCTCCACTGTACTATTTGTTAAAATAATTTAAAGCAAGCCATAAACTATTGCACAATTAAAAAATCATCCCTACCTTTGCACTCGCAAACACGAAACATCGCGTTTTGGAGAGATGGCAGAGTGGTCGATTGCGGCGGTCTTGAAAACCGTTGAGGGTCACACCTCCGGGGGTTCGAATCCCTCTCTCTCCGCCAATAGCTAAAGTGAATCCGCTGTAACCCAAAAAGTTGCAGCGGATTCGCTTTATATAACATACAATATTCCATACAAATTGTTAGAGAAACCTCGCCACATACAATTTTGAAGGGATCATCATCGAAATATATCTTGCATACGGAACTAAGTTCTGGAATGAATAGGGAGATTTCTTTCATTGTTTAACTATAACGAAGAAGAAAGGTGTAAAGAACGCTTAAACCCAGAATAAATCGGGTCGAGGGGATTCCCCCTGCAATGGTGTTTTTGTTGGACTGAGCGACAGCGAATGTCGGACAAAAACACATCTTGCAGAGGCAATCGAAAATCATCTGAATCAACTATAGAGAAATCTCTCTGAAAAGCAGCCTCCTACGCTGATATATCAGATTTTTTTAGTAATTTTGCATTCTAAAACAAATGCTTATTTCAAATGGCAAAATCACAGTTCAAGATACCCCAATTACCATAATAGGAGTTGATGGTGATGATTATATCTCGTTAACAGACATGGCTAAAAGCCAACTACAAGAACATATTATTTCCTGGCTAAGTCTTAAAGGCACAATAGAATATCTTCTAAAGCATGGATTGAACGTACAAATGCTAAAGGAATAAAAGCTAAGGCCGGACGCTATGGAGGAACATATGCGCACAGAGATATTGCATATCATTTTGAAATCGCCATTCATCAGATGAGTGTATTGGATAACGACGATAATAAACGAAAATTACTAAAATGAATAAACCTGTCAAAATCACACTGATTGTTGTAAGTAGCATTATTGGTTTGCTATTAATCTTATTAGCGTCGTTGATTCTGTACGCTAAATTCTCTAACGCTCCACAAGAAGAGAGCATTAGGTATTATGTCGATGAACTGAGCATCGACAAGAATGATTTTAAGCGTGAATTTGAGGAAATATACCAACTCACTCTTGAAAACTACTCTTTGTATCAAGCCAAAGGATTGAATATGGATAGTATCCACAGTTCATTACTACAACGAATTGAAGATGCCGGTGTGGATAAAGCTGAATTTGGCAATATTTTGAAGGAATTTTTCAGTAGCTTAAATGTCGGACATTCATTTGTCTATCTGAGGGATTACACGGCAGGTTATGCTCCTATATTTATAGAAGATCGTATTTTTGTCGATATTCCTAATGATTACTTATTGGCAAATGGTTTCAGAGATAAGGATGAGATAATAGCTGTGAATGGAACTGCCGTGTCAGAATGGTTGGATAAACATGAAAAATTCACATCGGCATCTACGGATGAAGCAAGAAGATTTAATACNGCTTCGNCTGTGTTTTGTTCTTGGGAAGATGNGTTAGCGACATATACTGTGGTCCGAGAAGCGGACACATTGGAAATTAAACTGCCGTTAAAGAAATATGACCTTTTGCCGAAAGAGGCGAAAGAGGACAAACTTGTCAAATGGTCGATAATTAATGATTCTATCGGTTACATCAACATTCAGTCGATGATGGATCCGGTAACTGATGACTTTAAAGAGGCATACGGTAATGTCCGTGAACTTCCGTATCTGATTGTGGATATTCGAAGAAACGAAGGCGGAAACAGTGGAAATGGCATGGATATAGCAGAATATCTCATCAAGAAACCACAGCCGCACTGTGTTTCTCCATCAAAAGTCATGGAACCTCAAAGTGACGCATACAGAGGGAAAGTTTATTTGTTGATAAGCCCATATACTTTTTCCGCCGCTGAAAGTTTTGCTCTGGATATCAAGGAAAGTGGAAATGCGATTCTGATAGGCTCTGCAACGGCAGGTGACACAGGCAATCGTCCAAAAACATTCCATACCTCAAATGGCATTTATTTCCGAATCCCAACACGAGAACCATCAAAGTCGCCAAAAGGGTTTCCGATGGAGGGTGTTGGCATTAGCCCCGATTATAAGGTTGAGCAAACTGTCTCTGATTTTATGAACGGCCATGACACAGTTTTGGATTTTACCATTGACTTAATCCAAGAGTNACCATGTGGAATTGGAATACAAAAATTCTAAGCCCTGAAAATTTGTAAGTTACAGAGAAAAAGTACAAATAAGGGGCAAAAATCACATTTTTAAGGCTACTTTGCCTCGTTTGACTTCTTCATTCAAAAGAAATTTTGTAACTTTGTATATTAAACATTTTAAAGACTATATTATGAATCTACCTTGGTACGCATACCTNCCTATAGCAGCAGGCATAATTGGTGGCTTGATCGGTGGTTACTATCACAAGCAGTATCAGAAAAATAGGAAGAAAGTGTAATCTAAAGCTTTATTCCTCGGTTCTGTGTCCGGTTCATATCGTTGATAACAAAAGAGAGATTGGTTGTTTNGGGGTCTGACACCCTACTTTCTTTCTCATACGGTCGGTTATCNAGGTGTAGGGTTGCTCTAAGNCTTTAAATAGNTNATAAACTCATCAGCTGTCATTATTTCCATTTTGGAGAAAGCNGTNAGNTTNTTNCCTAANTCCTTAAANGANGCNCCNACATGATAGACGNNATCNTCTATNANAAGGAANCGNTCGTGTGCCCTGCGGAAAGTCNTTACTTCAATCGGAGCGTACTGAGCGTTGTGACGCTCCAGATCCTGACGCAGTGTCCTGCTTATTGAAGGAGTATAGATAGTGGCAGANACTCCTGTGGCTCGCTTGTCAAGCTGTCGAAATACTGAATCATCGATATAGTTATCCACAATGATGATACGGTTCTTGGCACTGCGTATGAGGTCGCACATAAGGGTATAAGCATCGAATATCTGGCCATCGAAGACGATTGCTTCTCTTGGAGGCAATGACGTGTTAAGAATAAAATCTATCTTTTCCTCTGTTTTTGCCATCCNATATTCCAATCGTTCAAAGCGTTGGGAAACGGCATAGCCTTTCATTAGATAATCCTTGATCACTTTATTTGCCCATTGGCGGAATTGCGTACCTCTCAGGGATTTTACTCTATATCCNACGGATATGATAACATCAAGATTATAATATTTAGTCTTATATTTCTTNCCATCAGAAGCAGTTGTCAAGGANTCCTTGACAACTGAATTGCNATCAAGTTCTCCTTCTCTNAAGATATTGTTGACATGAAGGCTAATGTTCTGTTTAGAAGTCTGGAACAATTCTGTCATCTGCTGTTGTGTAAGCCACACAGTTTCATTCTCCAGTCTGACTTCAAGCTTTACTGTTGAATCAGGCTGGTAAAGTATTATCTCATTGTCTTGCGATGATGCAAGTGGTATAGGAGTATTTTNGTTCATCTTGCAAAATTAACAAAATGAATTGATATTATTGCAAAATGAATCAAATAATTAAGANNTATAAAAATAAAGAAAGACAAGCTAAATGCTTGTCTTTCTTTATATTGCGGAGAGGACGAGATTTTCTCTCGCTGTTGCATCCTCCTAAATTAGACATTATACGTTCTTTTAGAAGCTGATATTGATTAAAATTTACAAATTAGTGTCCGAGATTTGTCCGAGAGTTGAATGATTTGTAGCCTTCAGCAGCTCAATCATTCCTTCGAGCAATTTAATTCGCTCGTCCTTTTCGGCAAGCATAGCCTTGTAGTGTTCGTTTGACTCAAGGATTGAGTTCACATTCACACTCCCAAACGAATTTCGATTACCATTAATTGTGACACCATCATGAGTTGGTCGATTGTCGAAAAAATATTCGAGAGGCAAGTTGAAATAATCGGCAATTTTCTCCAATGTTGACACACGGATGTCTGCATTAAGGCGAGTAAATGAATGGTGACCTTTCCCAAAAATAAGAGATAAAAATTCGCTTTTTGAGATTTTGCGCTGTTGTAATAATTCGTTGATTTTATTTGGATTAAACATAATAAAGATGTGTTATTAATATTATTTAACGGAATATAAATCTGTAAATATGCAGAACTTAGGATTTTTTTTTTACTTTTGCATTGCGAAATTAATAATTATTTAAATAATAATCTGCATATTTATGGATAAAAATATGTCTGTGGTCATTTCTGACCAACTCAATGCCCTTGACAAAGATAAAAAGACCCTGATACGAGATCAGTTTTGCGCTCGCTCCGGTATTCTCATCACTTCATTCTATTATAAGGTTAGAAATCAGAAGTGGTCACCGCTTGAAATAGAGGTATTAGTTCAGTTACTAAACAGTTTGAAAGAGAATGAAAACAACATTTGCCAAAACTGAGTTCTTTTTGATGCCGAATGGTGAACTCTGGTTCACACAGCCGGGCAACTCGATGATGCGCTTTGAGCAGTCAAATTCTGACCTTATAGATTATATGCTCACTTTGATAAGTGACCTATATCCGGCAGCATTTGACGCTTTGTCAAATGAGTATAAAGACTCAAAGCTCAATGTACCTTACTTTAAATTTCGAGTTGTAAGCAGATTTATACGCTGTAATTTTGCAGAGCATGATGCTCTGACTTTTGACATTGAAGAAGACGGTCATATTTCTATCGAGGAAGTGAGCTGCCCTTTACGTGGCGAATGCAAATATGAAGGCGTTATATGCAAACCTCAGTTAAAAACGAAACTATCCGACCGCGAAAAAGAGGTTGCAAAGCTTATAGCCAAAGGGCTTGACCGTAGCGCTGTCGCCGAAGAATTACGAATCTCTCCATGCACAGTAAATCGACATATCGCTAATATAAAATGTCGTTTACATATTAGCAAAACAACCGAGATTGTTGCCTGGGTTAAAGATTATAAAATAGAATGAGATATACCGAACAAGACATATCTAAGGTTAACGAAGACGTTGATATCGTAAAACTCCTTAAAAATCGAGGGTTAACCCCTGAGAAGAAGGGTGCAAACTATGTTTGCTGTTGCCCCTTTCACAACGAAAAAACGCCTTCTTTTGTCGTATTCCCGGCACGGAATAACTATAAATGTTTTGGCTGTGGAGCTTCGGGAGATCCTATAACATTTGCCATGCAAAAGGATAATCTGACATTTCCCGAAGCAATAAAGATGCTCTCCGAAGAATTTAATATCAATGTAACACCGAGCGAGGATAGAACTCCATCGCCGGACGAGATATTGGAATCTAAAAAGAAAGAGGCAATTTTAAATGCCAATCAAAGCGCTGCTGTCTTTTATGAAAATTGCCTGAAAGAAAATAATGATCGTGCAAACTTCGCAAGAAACTATATCAATAACCGATGGGGAGCCGAGTTTGCAAAAAGTTATGGGATCGGATTCGCCCCTGGTGGAACTGCCTTTCATGATGCAGCTTGCCGACAAGGTATCTCTGTCGAAGTTTTGAAAGACAGTTGTCTCGTTCACGAAAAGAACGGTCGTCTGCTCGATACTTTTTACGACAGAATTGTAATACCTATCAGAGATAAATATGGCAAAGTCCTAGGGTTTACGGCGCGCGTCATGGACGACAGCAATCCGAAATATATAAATACATCTGACACGGCGGTTTTCCGGAAAAGCAACGTACTTTTCGGTATCGACTTTGCCATCAAGGAAGCTCGACGCGTTGAAAAGATGTATCTTGTCGAGGGTGGTCCAGACTGCATGAAGTTACAGTCTCTCAATGTCAATAATGTTGTCGCCTGTTTAGGTACTGCATGGACAAAATCTCATTTTGACCAGATTAAAAAGATATGCGGCACAGTTTGTTTTATCCCGGACTGTGACGCAATCAAAGAGGGTCAAGATTTTGGCATTGGAATTCAAACTGTTATGAAAGTTGGAGCAATAGCTATAAGCTCCGGCTTAAAGGTTCTCGTTAAAGAGATTCCTTCAGACGGCAAAAAAAAGGTTGACGCTGACAGCTATTTTAACTCTAAGAAGATGTTCAACGAGGTTGAAGAAAGAGAGTTTATATTTTGGTTTGCCGAAAAGCTCGCCGACAAGATAAACAACACCTCAGAGCGTGCTAATGCTGTAAAGAGATTAGCTGAAATCATAGCAAATGAAACCGACAAATTGCAACGAGACCTAATGGTTAAATCAGTTGCAAAAGTCGTCAAAGTACCTCAAGCTATACTTCAAGAGACGGTTAGCCAAACAATAGGAGAACGCATCCGTGACAAAGCCAAAAAGGAAACCATGAATGATGAAGACCTTCTGCGCTTTTTTGGCTTTTATATTCGTGGCAACTGTTATTATGGTCTTGACCGCGATCAGAACGAACAGAGATGGTCTAATTTTACATTAGAGCCATTATTTCACATAGAAGACCCAAAACTATCCAAACGCCTTTACCTTATAAAAAACATAACAGGTAAAGTTCGTATGGTTGAGTTCTCTCAAGAGGAACTTGTATCTGTTGCAAAGTTCCGTGTTAGAGTTGAAAGTTTTGGTAACTTCATATGGGAAGCCGGCGAACGAGAGTTATATCGTCTGAAGGGCTACCTCTATGCTCACACAGACACTGCCATTGAGGTTAAACGCCTTGGTTGGCAAGACGCTGACTTTTTCGCCTTTGGCAACGGTGTTTGGAATGAAGGCAAGTGGGTACCGGTGGATGACCTCGGAGTAGTGAAACTTGGAGACAAAGGTAACTTCTTTTTCCCGGCGTTTAGCTCACTCTATAAAAACAATAAGGTATTGTTTGATTTTGAGCGCCGTTTCATACATATACCATTAGCTGACACTATAAAATTGAGGACTTTTGTCGATCACGCTGTCGATGTGTATGGCAACAACGCAAAAGTTGGTTTTTGTTTCCTTTTGGCAGCGATATTCAGAGACATCGTCATCCGGCAAACAAATGGCGAGTTCCCGATTTTAAATATCTTCGGACCTCCGTCTTCAGGAAAAACGAAACTCGCCAAACTTTTGATGTCGTTCTTTTATCGCTCACTTGGTCAGCCTACAAACTTCGTGCAGGCTACAAAGGCGGCACTCGCCGATGAAATGTCACAAGTCATAAATGCTCTTGTTCATTTTGATGAATATAAAGATTTCATCGAAGTTGAAAAGCGAGAGATTATAAAAGGTATTTGGGATGGCTCCGGACGAACACGCATGAGCATGTCCGGCTCGAACAAGAAAGAGACAACGCCTGTCGATGCAGCGTTGATCTTAACCGGGCAGGAAATGCCAACCGCCGATATTGCCATGCTTAAACGTGTTATCTCCTTATCATTTTCGCAAACGAAGTTCTCGCCCGATGAAGATGCTAAATACAATAAGCTCAGCGATGAGATCGAAATGGGTCTAACCCATCTCACTCTTGAGATATTGACACATCGTAAAAAAGTCGAGACAAACTTCCCGGCTGCTTATGACTTGACGTTCGATGATTTCAACGAGCGGTTGAAAGAAGAAAAAATCGAAACCCGAATTAAAAAGAACTGGATTACGATACTTGCGGTATATCGAGTTCTCGAAAGCTCACTCGATTTTGGATTCTCGTATAAAGAGATGCTCGACATAGCCTGTGAAAGTATCAAAGTTCAGAACGTCAACTGCGCAAGTCAAGATGATACGGCGAGATTTTGGCAAATCGTTGACTTCATGCATCAAGACGGCAAAATATTCATTGACGCTGACTATCGCATCAAGGCTGAGACAAAATTCAAAGCGACAGGCAAAAGCGAGATGGAATTTCAGACGCCACGACAAATCATTTATTTGTCTCTCAATCGCGTCATGAACTTATATCGTAAAGTCGGCCGTGAAATCGGAGACACGACCTTACCTCTATCTTCTTTAAAATACTATCTCGAAGCCTCGGAGGAGTTCATGGGCAAAAAGAACTCTGTCCGATTCAAGAACATAGCAAACGCTCACGAGACAACAGTTATTTCAAATCAAAACGGATATCCGACGAGCACACAGACATCGAGAGTCGATTTAGCTCTGTGCTTTGATTATGCGTTGATAAAAGAAAAATATGGTGTCAATCTCGAAATAGAAACGGTTCCGGCAGATGAGCCTGACCCAATCGATATTGACACAGACAATAAAGAACTCCCCTACTGATGAAAGCCAAAGAATTTTATAACACCGTCGTTGAAATGCGTAAGTTTCAACGACAATATGCCCGGAGCAATGGCCGAGACTCCAAAGCTCGCCAATACGCCCGGCAATATGAACAAATAATCGATCATGAGATAAAGAGAGTCGAGCTTGTCACAAAGGAACAGCTCGCTCCCCGTCTCGACATTTAAATCAAATAACTTATGAAGATAAAAATTTTATTAGCAATAATCGTGGCAATTGCCGCCTCTTGCACAAGAATTGAAAAACATACAGTCGAATGTAAGGTTTATTCAATCGAAAAAATAGTCAAAACGGAAGGTAATAAAGACCATTTTTACACAGCCATCCATTGGCTCGTAACAACAGACCACGGAACATTTGCAATAGAAACATCAGGGTTGTTTCCGTGTCCGGAAGCTGTCGGAAAAATAAAGCCAGACAGTTGTTATAGGTTGACTGTTGACGGTTGGTTTGAATCATCATTTTTGGGAGTTTACCCAAATATTATAAAAG
Source organism: Bacteroides sp. (assembly GCA_014802535.1). GTDB lineage: Bacteria > Bacteroidota > Bacteroidia > Bacteroidales > Muribaculaceae > CAJUPY01. Next base: position 75,287 of record JAAVCC010000011.1, read on the forward strand.
TTGAACATTTAAATAAATAACAATTATGGCAGAAAAGACTTTTACTGAAAAAATCATCGACGTTTTAATCAACGGTAATTTACCTCACGAACAAGGAGATAAAGCAAACGAAACAGGCTTGATTCTTGTGTTAACAAAAAACTCAACTCCTGTTTGTGCATCTTACGGATCGTCTAAGGACATTACGCTTGCACTCTTAAACACAATGGAGCAAAACACCTCGATTAAACAAGTGATGTTACTCGCTGTTGGAGCTTACGTCCGTCTTCATCATTCAGACCCATTTGTAGCGGAGTTCAGAGACCAAGTATTTAGGAAATAATGAAAGACGATACAGTATGTGGTTGGCGAAATCCCGCTACTCATAAACCTAAAGAGGGCGAGACAGTAATTATACGAGAAAGATTCAGATCGGTCAAGACTGGACGATTTGTCGTACATTACCGTGAGTTCTTATACTCCGAAGATTGCGATTTTACTTTTGAACACGAAGAGTATCTCAATGACATTCTTGATAAATATAAAATTACACACTGGTTGAGATTACCACCGGTCAAGTAATTAAACTTATATGAGCATAACCGTTGAGCCCGGGGCGTTGTGAAACGTCTCGGGCTTGTTTTTGTAAGTAGTTTATTTCTAAGGAGATAAGCCGATGCGAAGAAATTAATTATTTTTTTCGCACGACCCCCGATATTTTGATTTACAAGCTCTACAATCTCTACAACGCTGTATATTAAGGTTTTAAAGCAAAATTTAATTCTTCTACATTCTACAAATTTCTACAAACGATTTCTACATTCTACAAAGACGAAATTTCTACATTCTACACTATATTTTCTTCTACAATTAATCATTATATTATATATTTAATAATCAATCAGTTAATAGTTGTAGAATGTAGATTGTAGAAGATGTAGAAGGCGTAAACGCCAAAATAGGGTGTAGCCGTGAAAAATAAAAAATTCTGCAAATTTGCAGATTTCACTCCCAAAACATTAAGAATAGTCCGTATTTTATTGCTATCTTTGCAGTTAGCTATGAGTAACTATAATATATATCTTAAATTGCCTCGCCATTTACATCAATGGCTTACCTTTACACTCGGAAACCCTGTTGTATTTCCTGCTTATTCTAATGAGAACGCAGTCATCCGTTCCTTCCTTTCAAAACGACCTGAAGGCGTTGATCCGGAAGTCGCCGCTCCGGGGCTGACCGCTATTGCCATTCCCGACTCTGTCGCTAAACCGCCAGAAGTCTATAACCACATCGGCGAGCGTGGCAAGGCTGCCGTCACTGAAGCCATCAAAGATTTATTCATCCGTGCTCTATGGGCTGACATGAAACCGGTCACCGGGTCTAAGGTCAGAGTTAACACATTGCTTTCGGCGTGGTGCGAATCGCACGGCATCGACCTCGACTGTATAGAGAATGTTCGCCAGTCTTTTTATCGCCTCCGGAAGCAATATGACAAAAAAGGAATTAACCTAAAAAATATTTCATAAAATCGCAACCATGACCGACCCGATTTTCGGGTAACTGCATACAACTCTGCACAACCGCGCACAACTCTACACAACTCTGCACAAAATGGAAATAGTCCTCAATAACATAAAAAAAATATCGATCATCGACGTTCATCAGCTTGAGAGTGTCGCTACCTTTATATCAAATGCAGCTATCGTTTCTGACCTCTCGAAGTTTTCAGAACTGCCAATCGTCGGCATGGGAGAATGTCTTGAGAGTGTAAAACATCAAGATCGCCAGCGTATCAGCACTGCCACGCTGACTTTCAACCTTCCGTCTCGATTCTCAACGAGAAATCGAGCTTACGCATTCCTCTTTGAAACGCTCGACAAAAAAATTTATATAATAGGTTCTAACCGTCATCCTTTCTGTAAAATCACGACCGAGGTTGTTTTCCCGGGCAAGGCAACCGACAAGTCTGTTTGTAAAGTTACGGTAGAATACACCTCGCTTGATGGTGTGAAACCTGTCATTATACCTTAATTTATAGTCTTTTTTGCCTCATTCGTCGGTGATTAACTTTGCTCCAAAATTCAAGTATGGAGTATCAGTTAATTATCGACGATTTTATTTGTGACTGGGGCTACAACAAATGGAATGTACGCCGCGACTTGGCGCCCTACAAAGGTAAGCCGGTCAATGTTAAGATTTCATCGCTCGGCGGTGATCTTAACCATGCTTTTGACATCATGCAACAGTTCATCGACCATGGTAATGTAACAGCTTACATCACCGGGATGTCTGCTTCTGCAGCAACTGTCATCGCTCTCGGAGCTAAACACATTAAAATCAGTCAAGGTGCTGCACTGCTCGTTCATAAGTGCTCTAACTTCATCGATGCTTGGGGCTCTTACAACGCCGATCAGATTCAGGCACTCATTGATCAGTTAACGGAAAACAAACAGGAAAACGACAAGATAGACGTAATTCTCGCTCAGCTCTATGCCGATCGGGCGCATAAATCTATAAATGATATTATGCCGATCTTGAAAAAAGGGAATTGGCTATCTCCGCAGGAATCTCTCGACCTCGGGTTCGTTGACGAGATCATCCCTGCTTTCCCTGAAGATAAGAAACAAAACAAATTTGACGATAGACTTATCGCCAAATTGAATTGCTTTGGTCTCCCCACTGACAATCTGTCAAACATCTTGATCGACCATGCTGACGACAAGACCGACGCCTGTTCTGACACTCCTGAAAACAATTCACACCAACCAATCAACCAAAATTCAATGAAAACTTACAAGTTTAACAAGGTTGAGTCCCTTTTGAAAATGGACTCTATCACTCCTGACACTGAAGGTTTCGTCTCGGTTAAAGCTGATGAGTTTGAGCAAATCAACTCTCACATTGATTCTCTTGAAAGTTCTGTTGCCTCTAAAGACAACGAACTCAAAGAGGCTCAGAGCAAAGCCGACGACCTTCAAAAAAAGGTAGATGAGCTCACCGCACAGGTTGACGCTCTCAAAAAAGCTCCTGCCGACGAATCTCATGACATTCATGATGAAGGAGGCGAGGAAGCTAAGCTCAATCATCACGATTTGTTCAACTCAATTAAATCAGCCCTCTAACCATGTCAGTTGTTATTACACAAGAACAGCTCGCTAAATCGGCGGCTAAATACCGTAAGGAGCTGTTGAAACTCCCGGTGCTCGCTCTTGCGCCTATCCTTAAATATATGACTCTCCGTACAGGTATCAGAGATTCTGAAACTGTCGGCGAACTCGCAGGCTCTTTCGAGTTCGGTCCATACGATCGCAAACGTCGTGACGAAAGCGACATCACCATTAGCCCTCGCACCCTCCAGGTGTTCCTCGGCAATGCTGTGAAATGCTTTGATCCCAACGATGTTGTATCTTCAATCTATGGATCTTCAATCACTAACGGTGACGGGCTCAAAAAAGTTGACATCGTCACTCAAGTTGTTTCTTTCCTTTGCGGAAAACTGGGCGAAGGTCTCGCTCGCCACATCTTTGATGCTGTGCGTGATGCCGGTAAAACCGACACAAAATCACTCTTTAACGGGTTTGACACCATTCTTCTGAAAGAGATTACCGACGGTAACGTTTCTGAAGATAAGGGTAACCTTTTCAAATTTGCTGAAGCAATCACTGCCGACAATGCTGTCGATATGATCACTTCTTTTTGCCGTGCAGCTCATGATGAACTACTCGGCGTTGAAGATGGTGCCGATGCAAACAACGGGCTCTATCTGTTTGTTCCTCGCCAGATAGTTTACAACTATCGTGACGACTATAAAACAACAACCGGTCATTCTCCCATTTACGACGAGTTCAATCAAATGACCGTGGAAGGATTCCCCAACATCCGTTTCGTTCCTGCTGCCGGCAAGGCTAAATCTAAAATCATTCAGTTGACTTCTCGCAAAAACTCACTTGTTGGTGTAAACGGCGCCGACGAACGCGAGAAAATCGAAATCAACAAATATCACAACTTTGAGCTCGATTTTGCTGCAACTATGTTCTTCGGTACTCAGTACGAGTCTATCGCACCGGAACGTATCCTTGTCGGCGAACTCGCTGCTAACTAATCCAGATTTTTCGCTATGGATAATTGCGCATCTACAAATATCTACCAGGACCTTGAGTTTTGCAAAGGCAAAACAGTCCTCCCCGGTTTGCGTCCGGAAATCTATTTCATTCCAATCGACGCTATCGTAAACTTCCCGACTTTGCCTGACATCGACTCTAAAGATGCCGATATGGGCAAAATAGCCACTTACGAAGGCGACTTTGAACTTGATGCCGATGCCTTTTTCAACAAAATGGACATCCTCACTCCGGCATCAAGCATCAAATCTGATGGTCAGGGCGAAAAGCCTTCAAAAACTTATATCAACACGCTCACTGCAAAATATGCAGACGTGAGCGCAGAAGCAACAGGCTTTTGCCGTATGGCAATCTCTGACAATCTTATTTATATAGTCCGTCAGCGTGACGGTCGTTACCGCGTGATCGGTAACGATAAGTTTGAATCTGATACTAATCCATCTCAAGATTCAGGAATGAATGTAACCGATGCCTCAGGCACAACTCTCGAAATCACCTGCACTGACGTTTGTCCTGCTCCATACTATGTAGGTAAGCTCAAAACTCGTGACGGTGTAATCGACTGTGCCACCGGCAAACTTCTCGCCGACGAAAAAGCCGAAGACTAAAACTACTCTTTTCTGCTGTAATCTTACTTTGACAACAGGCACCGGCGGCGACTCTTGCCGTGGGTGCCTTTTAATCTTTAATATATGAATAAACTCGACGCAAAATTTACACAGAAGATTCAGGACTGGCTCAACACGCCGGCTGAAAATCGAGACATCATGACCGGTGCATCTCTGCTCCTGGCCGTTTCTCATAACCGTGCCCTCTATAACTCTATTCTTGCAAAACCGGCTAAGTTTGCCTCTAAGCTCGATTATGAACTTCGCAAATACCTTCGCATCAGGCTTGACAACATGTCGCGTGCCGACGTTGCCCGGCTTGAAGCTAAGGTCATTCCTTCCGTAAAGCCGATAGTTGAACAGGCGGCGACAATCACATCTGACGATGAAATTCCCACCGGCACGGGACATCGTGGTCGTCGTGCCGACCATGCCGATCTCCCGGCAGCTGTTCAACAGTTGTATGATGATAATCTTCGCTATTATCGCCAAATGGTTCTGCTGTTCAATGAGCTTAAGGCGATGAATCACCTCAAACCGTGCGATCGTTATGAAAAAGTCAAAATGCTCGACACTGTTGAACGTGAATATCGTGAACGCCTTGCTGCCTATGACTCGTTTGAGGTCAAACCGGGGCAATCGGTTGACGACGCTGTCGCTCTCGCTACCATGCCTACCGACGTTGCCGACAAACGTATCAGCGCAGCGCGCAAGACTTTGTCGAAATATAAGAAGATGCTGCCTTCTTTATCTGCCGATGACCCTAAACGCACGGAGGCGGAAGAAAAGATCGCAGATGCAATCAAGACAATTCGCTCGCTCGGTGCAAATGTCTCTTTCGCCATGCTTGAGGACTTGTCGAGACTCGGCGTAGTCATTACGTTATGACACCGCCTTCGAAACAGCTTGATAACCTCGTGCCGTTAGCCGAAGCGCCTGTACAGGCTTACTTCTCTAACCGCATTCAGCTCGCTGAAGTTATCAGCTGGGTACTGGGTCAAATCGGCAAGGCAGACATCACTATTTCGACTTTCTCGACATCGGAGGAGTTCCTCAGACGCTTCGCTCGAATAAAAGATTCGGGTCTCGTCAAGTCTTGCACGCTGTTTTGCGACCTCAAGGCGACAAAGAAGACCACGGCTATTTATGATTTCATCAACGGCGTGTTTGACAACATCTATCTTTGCATGAATCATTCAAAGGTAGTGTTGTTTCGCTCTGAATCTATCTGTGTTGCCGTCGTCACTTCTCAGAATCAGACTCGCGGGGACCGAAACGAAGCCGGCGTTATCACTACCGACCTCCGTGTCTTCCGGGTCCTCGATGAGTCTTTAAATTCTTTAACCGAAAACTCGCTCTCTATCGATGATATTTACAGATGAAATTAACAATGAAATCTATGAGCTGGCAAAGGATCTGACTCCGCCGGCTGAAATTGCAGCGTTGCTCGATATACCTGAAGACATGTTAGACCTCGAATTGTCAAACAAGACATCAGGCGCCCGTAAGGCATTCATGAAAGGTAAAGCAGAGACAGCCCACACGCTCAGAGCTCAGCAGTTAGAACTCGCTCGCATCGGTTCGCCTGTGGCTGTTCAGCTTTCATCTAAATATTTAATCGATATGTCAGCCGACTCAGAACTCTAAGCCTATGGGATTACCTTCTATCATCGATGTCGCTCATGAACATCTGTTTGCCGACGTCAGCAATATGAAGGCGTCGGGGCTCTCAGAGCCTACCATACGCCACATTTTGCGTCTTCGTGACGTTTATAACTATTGGCTTCAGTTTCCTTCAAAAAAAGATCGCGACATTGTTAACGAACTGAAACTGCGTGGCGGTATCGGCGACACTCAGGCTCGTCAGGATTTGCGCCTTATCAAAACTCTGTTGGGCGACCTTGAGTTGCAGACTACAAACTATTATAGATATCGAGTCATTCAGATGGCATCCCGGGCTTATGATAAAGCTGCTGCCATGAATAACACTCGCGATATGGTAGCAGCTGCTGCGCAAATAGCAAAGGCAGCTCGTCTCGATAAGGAAGATCCTGCCGGCAATATGTATGAACAGGCAGCTGTTCAATCTTTCGAGTTTACCGACGACCCTGCCGTTATCGGCTTGTCTCGTGTGCCTAACCACCGTGAAAAGATTAAGGCTATGAAAGAGAAATATTTCAACGAAACAATCTTTGACATCGAGGCGGAAGTCATCGAGTATAACCCTGATGAGATTTTTAAACCAAAAATCGATTACGATGCCCCCGCAGATTTATCTGAATGACGTGCAGCGCGACCTGTTCTCGGTCGTGCAGGCTCGTGAGACGATCCTTGTTGCCGGACGTGCGTTTGGCAAAGGTATGGTTCACGCTCTGTTCAACCGACGCAATATGGAGCGTATGCCACGCTCATGCACCGGTATCGTCTCGGCTAACACCAAGCGAGCTCTGACCAACACTTTGCCATCTATGCTTGTACACTGGGAGAAGTGGGGGTTGAAACGCAACGTCCATTGGTGTATCGGAATCAAACCGCCCAAAGCCTGGAACTGGCCAACTCCGTTAGCACCTATTTCTAACTGGGAGAATGTATTGTCGTTCTATAACGGCTCGATAGGTTTCATTATCTCTCAAGATAGGACCGGTACGTCAAACTCGTTCTCTTTTGATGCCCTCGATGTCGATGAAGCTAAATTCATCGACCCGGTGCAGTTTCATGACGAGTCTTATATGGCGATGCGTGGTAATCGTCAGTATTTCGGCAAGCATTCCTATCATCATTCAATGCTTATTTCGTCCGATATGCCGGTTACTCGCAAAGGTTCGTGGTTCCTTGAATATGATAAAAAGTGCGACCCTGAACTCATCGATCTGATACGTGGTACAGTCTATGAGATCAGTATCACAAAGAAAAAGGTTGACGACTTCACAAAACGCGGTGTCGTTCCGCCTGAATGGCTACAAAAGCAGCTTGCCGGACTTCACCGAGACTTGTGCCAGCTTCGTGCCGTCGCCGTCGATTATCGAGAAGTCTCTACCATTGACAACCTTGTTGTCCTTGGTGAGAACTTCATTAAGCAGCTCAAACGCGACTTACCGCCCTTGACCTTTCAGACTTCGGTACTCTGCAAGCGCATCGGCATCATGCGAGATGGCTTTTATTCGTCGATGACCGAAAAGCATAAATACACCGCACCTAACATCTCTCACCTCGATAATATGGAATATGATTTTGAAAAGCTGAAAGATGTTAACTCGCTCATGGATGCCGACGTCGATACTAAACAGCCCATTTGTGTAGCTTTTGACTACAACGCCAACATCAACTGGCTCGTTGCCGGTCAACCACGGGGCAAGAAGCTCTATGTCCTGAAGTCGTTTTATGTTAAATATGAACGTAAGCTCGAGGAACTCGTCGCTGACTTCTGTAAATATTATCGGTACCACGAACATAAGCGTGTCATCTTCTATTTCGACGCTACGGCAAAACAGGGAGCCTATGCCGTTAACTCATCGACTTTTGCAACGGTCATAGCCAATGCCTTTAAACGGTGTGGATGGATAGTGACCATGAAGGATATCGGACCACCCATGAAGCAAGTCGTCAAGCATTTATTGATTAACCGAATGTTTGCCGGCAACGCTAAACTCCAGCCTATGATCAACAAGGGAAACAACGAAGATCTACTCATCTCTATTCAGACGGCAGCCGTCTATAACGGTGGAAAGGATAAGCGAGGCGAGAAACTCGTTGAATCGGAAGAGAACAAGCTGGAGTCACGCACCGACGGTTCTGACGCATTCGATACTCTTTGTATAGGTTGCGAAACCTATCCGGAGCATAGCTCGATGATTGCTGTTACGTCGTCATGGTAGCCATATTCGATTTTTATAATAACCTACGTGCTCTCGCCTCCATGACTATTTTACTGTGCTAAGTTCGGGCAACCCGTCCGGTCGCAAAATGGGACGAGATTCATAACAAACAATTTATAAATTCTCCACCTTTCAGGTAGTAATTTAACCGCAGGGCTTAAATTCTTTGATGAATTTTTGCTTTGCGGTCTTTCGTTGCTGTCCGAGTTTTTGCACGTAAAAATCATTAAGGCTAACGCCTTCAGTTATTAACCATAAAAATCTTACAAATATGTCTGCATTTTTCTCAACTAAAGCAATTTCATCTGTAGCTCCTTCAGTTTACGTTTCGACCTATCACAAATATGCGTGTGGCAACCTCGACGGTGAGTGGGTTTGTCTTCAAGACTTCGATTCTTACGACGATTTTATATCTCGATGCCTCGCCATCCACGCCGATGAAGCTGACCCCGAGTTGATGTTTCAGGACTTCGAGGGTTTTCCAGAACAATGGTATAGCGAGTGTAGCCTTGACGAAAATCATTTCAATGATATAATCGCTTTTGCCGACCTTGCTGATGTCTATGGATCTGATACAGTCACTGAGTTTGTCAACCTTGGCATTGATTCACTCGACCGTTTCACCGATTACTATTATGGCAAATACAGCTCTGAACTTGATTTTGCCTACGAGGTCGCCGAAGAATATTTTGACTTCGATAAATTCGGTCAACTCGCTTGCTACTTCGATTACGAAGCTTTCGCCCGCGACATCTTCATCTCTGACTTTCGCTTCTCTAACGGTATTGTCTTCCGTACCTGCGCTTAATCTCAAGCCCGGGTCGATGACCGCGCCCCAAGCCGGGGCGCATTTTTTGCGATTTTTATAATTTTTTTTGCAATAAATTTTGCTATTAAAAATAATAGCATTATCTTTGTAGTGGAAATCAAACTTAACATTAAAACACGATGAAGTATTCAGAACTCCACAGAAAATTACGAAAAGCCGGATGCTATCCAACAGGCAATGTCCGAAGTGGTCATCCTGAGTGGTATAGTCCGATAACAAAAGCGAGTTTTACGACAAGTCACCACGAATCTAAAGAGGTCGCAAACGGAACTCTCAAAAGTATCAGGATTTCATCAGGCGTTAAGCTTTAAAAGGAGAGGGGCTAAGCCCCCTACTCCTTCCCTTTAAGAAGAAAGAATTACAGCAGATAAAAGAGTACAAAAATGGCAAAAGTTAAAGTTTTTATAGCACGAGAAAAAGATGGATCTTATTCTTGTTATCCTGAAGAAAATAATCCAATGAATTACGGATTGCTTGGCGAGGGTAAAACACCTGAAGAAGCAATCGAAGAATGGCACAGAATGTACGAGGCGATGAAAGAAGGTTACGCTGAAGATAACAAACCTTTCAATGAAGTAGAGTTTTATTTCGTTTATGATGTTCCCTCTATCGTCTCTTATTATGCCGATTTAATTACATACAAAGGATTGTCAAAGTTGACGGGTATTTCAGCAGCTCAGCTCTCTCAATACGCTTCCGGCTACCGCAATCCATCTCCTAAGACTACCGAGAAGATTCAGAATGGTCTTAATCTCTTCGGTCACGAATTAAGTCAGGTAAGTTTAGTTTGATTTCCACCACAATACTTCATTGTTCCTGACTCAAGGCGCCCGGAGGGGCGCTTTTAACCTATTTGGCGCGTGATGCGTCTATTCATAAATCAATGTGCGCGCCCCTGCCCGGGGCGCTTTTTTTTATTCTTTTCACTGTTTTATTAACTGTTTATTTTGTACTTTTGCCGAAACAATCAATTAATAAATGAAACTTTACCATGTCAGATTTTGTAGTTGTTCACGCTGAGTGCGTGAATGAGTTTAAGGACTCCGTTTGTCACATCGTACTGGTACCATTCCACAATGGGCTAAAGCACGAACCAATCCATTTCTATATGAATCCCAAAGCTGATGTATTTAGATGGGTGCAGTCAGGTTTGTCTGAAAAAGAGGTTGACTCTTTTAAACCTTTCATAGAAGTATGGGGTGACGTTGAACAGGAATTACAGAAATATCCTATGGTTGTATCTACCAGTGACGGATATTCTGTGCAGGCGATATACAAGACGCTCATGCGCCTGGATATTCCTTTCAAACCTTTTAAATATGTAAATATTAAACCAATTCTAAGAAAGTCAGAGAAGTTGTTGTCTTATTCCTTTGATTTTCTAAATCAGCAGCTGTATAAAGATTATATCGACGTTTCGCTATTTGAGGCTGTTGCATTGCGTTGGTTTGACGTATTGATGAAGTTTCTTGCTGACCCGAATGTCGATATTGAAGATTTTTGTAACGCAAATCGCATCAGGGTTGGTTATGTGTCGGCTGATGAGTTCATTCCATGTCGAATTAAGCCGAAAGATTCGAAGACGAAAAATAAGCTTGATTTATCGGGCGTCGAAATAAATATCAATGAAGACCATCCGTTTTATAACCATTCTTTCGTCTTTACCGGTAAAATGGATCTGCCTCGCGCTGACGCTCGCCGTGCTGTTGTGGCTGTTGGCGGTCTTGCTCCTGAAAATGTAACAAAAGACCTCGACTATTTGGTAGTCGGTACTCAAGACCTCCGAGTTGTTGGTGAATCAGGTCTTAGTGGAAAGATGAAGAAGGCAGCAAGCTTTAACGAAAAGGGGGCTGAGATTGAGGTTATAACCGAGCAGGATTTTATGGAGATGTTAAATTCATAATTTTATTAATAATTTATTTTGCAGTTCTGAAAATTAGTATTACCTTTGCATCGGTTACTTATCATGGTTGTTAGTCAACTCCGGCGGGCTCGGTTAAGCTCGGACATCATTCGGGCTATTTTTATGCCCATTACATATTGAAAGCCACACACGGCTGCCTTTCCGAAATCCTTACTTTCCCCTCGGGGTTGAGCAACATGATTTGTAACCACGGATTGGCAGCCGTTTTTCAGTCTTGCCAGGTTACAAATTAAGTTGCTCTATGCAAAACCAAACTAACCAACGTTGCGTAAGCTCAAAGAAGCTCCGCAGCATGTTCGGCTCTCTCGCCGACGAAATCTCAAACAAAAATCTTCTTTTTTTGTTGCACAGTTCAAAATTAACTGCTAATTTTGCGCTGTCAAACTATCATGGTTGTCAGTCAACCTCGGCGGGCTCGGTTAAGCTCGACATAATTTATCGGGCTATTTTTATAGCCTTACATAATGCCATTCGGCTGTTATATCCTCACATGACTTTGCCCTTTCGGGGTAACAACTGTGATAGTTTGACGACGGGATATGACAGCCGTCTTTCTATTCTGTCTGTTAGTAACTCTATTTATTAATCGTCAAACTATCACAGTTATGAAACAAAAACAAGTACGCTCTGAACAGCTCAGAGCTATGTTCGGCTCTCTCGCCGACGAAATCGCCAATCGCGCTGACAAAGTTCTGCTCACGCTCAATGGCAACTCTATCTCTATCGACCTTTCAGGCGCAGTGATTAACATCTCGGTAACCGAGCCAAAGAAAGGAGGTGAGAAATGATTGTCTTCGAACAGGATTACAAGAAGCGCATCTCTGATATCATTAACGGCACAACAAGTAAAGAGATGCCAGATACCGCTCCGGCTATCGCTACATTTATGTCGAGGTTCCGCCCGGTTGATGCATCAGCCGACCACGACCGTATGTATTCAACCAATATCGTCGATATGCTTGAGGATATCTGTACTCCAACACTCAACGACGTTACCACTGTGTTGATTTATCTCGGCTATAAGTTGACAATGCTCCCCGACAACTACACAATTTACTGGGCTGTCTTACCGACGGACGGCAGTCACTGGGATGACGCTCACGACCCCGATGATTATCCGAGTTTGTCCCGTAATGTTGACGGACGCGGTGGTAATACCGCCGATCATTAACCATTGTTACCGCCTTTAGAGCGTGTGTCGCGCTCTGTCGTAATCCTCTGATTAATAGTCTGTTACGCTTTCGGCATATTCCGCTGAAAGTCAGGGCGTTACAGGTGGTAATCATAGGCTCCGTGTCGGGGGGCGATAGACCGACGTCGCCGCCTAAAGGCGGCATCTCGGCGGGCTTAACTACTATTTGTTAAGCAGTTAACCCCGTTTTTACCGTGAATTCGTCGTAAAAAACCAAATTCCGCACCATGTTTACCAGGTTAACCTCCGTCATTTTCAGCCTACAACTCCGAGAAAATCGCAATCTGCAAATTTGCAGAATATTTTCTTTGATTTTGCAGATTTTTGTTGCATATATCTCCGCGATTTTCTACTTTTGCAATCACAATACGTCTCCACTTATATTAAGTTGTAATTCAGAAGTTTCGTTTTTTAATCGATTGTTAAACAAAAAGAACAGCCCTTTGAGGCGTGGGGCTGCTTATTCTTAAACCAATAATTAATTTAATTATCATTCATTTATACGTTCAATCCAATATCTCGATGCTATGTGTAAGGAACCGCTCGAACGTCAGTTCTTAAAGAATATCGTTGACGCTCCCCTGCCAAAAGGCTTTAAGCCTAACCCGCCTTACAGTAAGTATCGAGTTTCAAAGAAAAATTAAAAACCCAATAAAGGATTGCAGGACTGGTACTGCCTCGCAAGAGATATAGAAAGTCGGGAATAATGTTCGTCTAACGCTGCTTTGATTACCAACGGATACTTAAATCAGAAGAAGAAATGAACGGATTTAACGCGATAATCATAGACGGCAAGGTGTATGAAGTAGCATCTGAAATCGAAGTACGATCTTGTTTCGGTTGCGCTCTTGCCTCGCTTCCGAGATGCCGACTCTCGGACATATGTATAAAGCGACACTGCATATTCCGCTACTCCCAAGAATTAACAGACAAACTGAATAAGGCATGATACATCAAATAGCAACAACAATAGAACAGAGCCGCCGTCTTATAGCTTGCGGTGTTGACCCGAACACGGCGGATATGTATTTATCCATCAATGTGTGTCCCGGAGAGAACTACGGCAAATATAGCACTCGTGTTCTCGGCGAAGACTTGATTACCCTATCGGAGATATTACGTTCAATAGATTACGAACCTTCGTGGTCTCTATCTGCGTTGCTTGAACTGCTGCCTAAACACCTTGACGATTTCCCCTTAACTAAATGGAGACCGCCGTTTATTGAGGACGAAATCTGGGAAATGGATAACGAGGGTGTTCTCAATGGTGATGTCCAGTTATATTCCAACGGCACAAATTGGACTGTGGATTATGATTGGGATGGTTTCTCTGGAATGCTCCCTCAGTCCGAAAATCCTATTGAAGCGGTAGTGCTTGCTATAGAACTGCTCACTGCTAACGGCTACAAATGGAGCGGGATATGAAATACAACACAGTTTTCTGCTGGCTCGTTACTAATCACACAACTCTAATAAAACAATCCGATAATGAAAATTAAACCTAAAATCGCAAAGCTTCTCCGCCATTGGGCTGACAAGCTTTGTCCGGAACCCGGCAATCCAATGTTTGCTATGGATTTTTCAATCGGTGACTCTTTTTTTACAAAGACAGTAATTGAAACATCGCCTGCTTGCCTCTCGGTCGAGCGAAAAATCACTCGAAGGGTGGCAGAAGACCCTATCCTCTTGGAAATGATGAAAAAGGTTATAGCTCTGGAGTTGGGTGACGAGCTTAGAATAAAAAAGTGTATCAGCTTTAAGATTACTCCGCTTTCTTTCATCCGAGACTCCTCAAATACTCCTTTGGAGAATTTAAAACGATACCTTCTTGTCGGAGAGCTCCGAGTCTTAAAAATTTCCTCAATAGAGAACTCTTTTTATTAACCATAATACCGGACTTAAGGAGTCTGTCGGGTGTGAGTCCCGTTTTAAAGTTAATTTTTTTTCTTTTTAAATTTACTCTTTTTACTAACCACTTAAAGCCGGCGCTAAGGATGCCGTCGGGTGTGAGTCCCGTTTGGTTTATATAATTTCAACGATAGTTCGGCACCTCGAAGCACCACGCTACGGGGTGCTTTTTTCTGCAAATAAATAGATTGGCGTTCTGCTTATTTGAGGATTATTCCTTATCTTTGCATCGATAATCAGCATATTTAGTGATAAATGAAGGTTAATAACATTCAATCCAAGTGAATTTAAGTTGCGCCCTGTCGTGAGACAGGGCGTGTCTTTTTTCATATCATACCATCTCTTTACCTTTGTTGTATAATCTTTTTTTTCACATGTCAACAGTCATTTTAACTCCGCTACATCAATATATGTTCACAAGCGAGTTGGCGCGGTTCAGCTATATGCCTTCGACAACATCTTCGGTGTTTGAAATTCGCAATGGAGCCGGGGCAAGCCTGCTCAATCAGGAATATGTCGTCGATGGTGCCGGCGTTATTACCGTTCACGCTCTCGACAAGTTCTTGTCTGATGTCATCGAGCCTGATACTCAGCCGACATTTTCATTCGTCATCGACGGGGTCTCTATCGGTCAGTTTGTGGCGATTGAGTGCAACATCAATGTCGAGGCTACCGCCTCTGACTTCCTGTTCGCTCAGTTCCTGACTTCGATGCAGACAGCTCGCGACACAGATCATTTGCGATATGAGCTGCTTTCGGCGTTCAACCCTTCAGACGAAGAATTCAGGGTCGAGGCTGTCTATCTCGATCCGATGGGTAAGGCGATGACTCGTACTTTCAGGAACATACCGTCCGCTACGACATCCGACAAAATCAAAACCTACAACGTGTCGTCGGTACTTTTCAAAGCTCCGGCTGTCGGTGAGCTCGTGAGTTATACCGCCATTTGCGGTAAACGCCGGGCAACATACAATGTTGTGATGAACGCCATGCCTTTTGACCCGGCATTCATTTTTCGTAATTCGTTCGGCGTTTGGGAGACTATATTTTTTGTCGGCGAAAAAACGACAGACTCCCAGTTTACACGCCTCGCATCGACGTTCGACGGTCGATATCAGACCTATGACATCGATGAAGTTCTCATGCTGACCGCTTCAACGGGGTTGATGCCGTCAGGCAGTGATCGTTTGGCTCGTGATGTTGCCCGTTCAATGGCTATATACCTGCTCAACGATGACGGTTCTACAGGTCGTCAGGTCACTATAACCGACTGTTCGGTCAAAGCAACGAACTCCGACGAGCTGCTGCCGGCTTTTACTTTCCAGTATCGCCACGCATCGTCTAACGAGGTGGAATTCAGATATGTGCCATATTACAGAATCTTTGACCTCACTTTTGATATGACCTATGAGTAATCGACCACAACAGATGTTGCACTGGCGTGATGCTATAGCCCTGCTTGAGAGCGGGATGCCTGTCACCCTGAAAGTTTGGAAGCTGACCGACGGCGACATTATAGTCTATAAAAACGCGGTCTGTGTCAGCCACCACTGGCGCGGTGGTACCCACACCGTCAAACTCCCTGAATCAAACCTTTTACGTGAATTTCGCGATATAACTCTCTTTGAAATTAATGGATATGAAATCATCAGATAATATAACAGTTCCTTCAGCTACGCCTATGGCGCCTGAAATTTTCGACTTCGTTGTTCCTCAAAACTCCGAAGTCACATCGGTCGAGGAATCGGCAGTTATTTTTGACGAGGACGGCTATGATGTGTCGCCACTACCGGTGCCGGGTTATCCGGCTTATAAATATGTGCCGTTTGGTCCGGACAATGAGTTGCCTTTTAAACTCCTTCGCACAATCGGGTCAGACGAAGTTCTTGCCGAGAACTTGTTCTTTAACGTCTTGGCTACTTATGGCCAGGGTGTCAACTATATTGACCCTGTAACAAAGCAGCCGTCAGACGACCCGGATGTAAAACAATTCTTTATGGCAAACTCACTCAGGGAATTTTATCTTGAGCAGTGCACCGACATGAAACATTTCTTTTTTTCAGTTGCCGTCGTAATCCTCGACCGCAAATGCGAGGAGATTGTCAAGGTCGTTCACAAAGATGCCTGTTATTGTCGCTTTGAAAAAGCCGACAACGAGGGTCGAATCAATCATGTATTTTATGCCAACTGGCGCAAATCGACTTCGCTCACGCGCAACGACGTCGAAAAAATCAGATTGCTCGACCCTATTGACCCGCTGGGAGATCTTCGAGCTTTACTCGGAAAAACTCGCGGGAGTGACGGCGTTCAGAAGGAGCGCACAAAGGAACGCAAATTTGCGGTTGTGATGAAGTTCCCGACTCCGGGTCAACGTTATTACCCCTCGCCTTATTACTCTGCGATATTCCGTGGCGACTGGTTCGACCTTAAACGTCTTATTGGCAAGGGTAAAAAGGCTAAGATGAAAAATCACTCTGCTGTTCGCTATCAAGTTGAGATACATCGTGATTTTTGGGAGAATCTGTTCACTGAAGAGCAGATTTTCGACCCCGAGGAAAAGAAAAAACGTATGAAACTCGAAAAGGAACGCATCCGAGACTTTGTCTCCGGAGCTGAGAACTCAGGCAAACTGTGGATTTCATCTTATTACGTTGACAGTTATGGAAAAGAGCAGCGGATGGTGCGCATCAACGTTGTCGATACCGGCAAGGAGGGCGGCGACTGGGCTGAAGATACTCAGGAGGCATCAAACATGATTTGTTATGCCACCAACATTCACCCAAACCTCGTTGGCGCAACTCCGGGCAAATCGCAAACAAACAACTCGGGTTCTGACAAACGCGAACTTTTCACAATCAAACAGTCTCTCGAAACTGCCACTCGCGATATGCTGGCAAAAGTTCACAATTTAATCATCGCTTTCAACGGTTGGGATGTCGAGCCGTCATTTCCGATGATCATTTTAACAACTCTCGACAAAAAGACCGACGCTGTCAAGGTCACCGCTGACGGCACTCAACAAAACGCCAATTCATGAAAATTACATATCAACTTTTCTGCAAATGTCTGCCGTCGGCCGTGTTGCCGGACGAAGATCTGTTTAATAATCTCACAGACTTCATCGACCAAGCCGAGAGCTATGTCAATAACTTGACAAATGGTCTGCTCGATCTTAATTTTGATTATTCCGAAGACCCGACTACCGCCTACGCCCGGGCGACAGCTTGGGCTATCCGCCTTATTTGTGCCCGTGCCTACTCCCACGCAATCCCACACATCGACCTCGTTCTGACATCAACGGGCTTTGGCGTTGTCAGCAACGCAAATGTCGCTCCGGCATCTGCAGAACGTGTCAATCGTTTGCTCGATTCGCTCATCCGCTCTGAAATTCATGCATACTATCGCCTTATCGATGCGATGCGAGGTGTGGCAAATTGGAGCGATTCTATTCAGGCAAAGACTGTTTTTGCCACATCTATAATTTGGAATCCCGACATCTGGGAGCTACTCGGCGGTGAAAAGCTCCCGGATGTCAAAGACCCGATACAGGCAAACAAACGGGCAATCAGGGAGGCTGAGAGCGCCGTACAACAGCTCATATCTCCCAATTTCTACAACGAGATTGTTGAAGCTGTCCGTCACGCCAGTCAGGACGAATTGATGAACGCTCTCATTTATTACGTTCAGTCTCTCGTTATGGCAATGGTCAAAAAGGACCATTCAGTAGAAAATCTAAAAGGCTCTTTGTTAACGTTCCTCGAAGATCACATCGAGGACTATCCGACCTACGCAAACTCAACAGCCTACAAAGCCAATCATTTCAAGCCTTATGAAAACAAACAGGGCGACTCGTGTTATTACTTCGGATGACGGAGATATCATCTTCAGACTGCCCCGGAAATGGTCAGAACTGACCACTAACGAAATTCGCTCGGTCTTTCGGTGGATGGCTATCACCGACAAATCTCAACTTTTGCCGGTGCTGTTCGTTAGATTAACTAACGCCCGGATTAATCGATATACCGACAAGGCTGTCGCCATATCTTTTTTAGATCAGAACGGCAAAACAGTCAGCACATGGATTGATTACACGACATTTCATAATCTTTCGGAGATTTTGAATTTCGTGTTTGACCCGGGCGCGGAACCTGTCAGGTTCCCATATCTCAATGGTCGTACAGCCGTCGATGCATCGTTGCATGGTGTCAGCTTCGGGGACTACATCCGTCTTGAAACTCTTTACCAAGGTTATTTGCAGTCGCAAAATTCACAAGCGTTGATTCGTATAGCGGAATTGCTTTATAAGCCCGGAAAAAAGTTGAAACCGATAACAAGTCTTACACAGTGGCAGACGCTGATGATCGTGATGTGGGTTACACAGATTAAGGCGTTGTTTTCAACTCATTTCAATCATTTTTTTAAACCTGCCGCTTCTTCAGAGGGAGAAACGCCGGACATGATAGAAATCATAAACAACGAAATCAGAGCTTTGACCGGGGGCGACGTATCAAAAGAGGATGAAATTCTTGCTATCGATTGCTGGCGAGCTTTGACCGAGTTGAATTTCAAAGCTCAAGAGGCTGAAGAGTATAACCGCCATATGGCTAAATATAAATCATAATGAACGCTATCTCATATTTTGACGCTGTAAAATATTTCGAGGATATTTGCAAGAAAAACCGTTTGGCGCAAGAGCATAAATTTCAATTTTGCACTTGCTCCGGCATCGAAACTTTGCAAGAACCTCTCGACAAGTTCCGGACGACAAACGCATTTTTTTGTGTTGACGACACCAACGACGGTGCACTCTTCCGCGGACGTGCCGGCGGTTGGTATAAAAAACGCACTTTCACTGTGTTTTTGATGCACCGTTATACATTCAACGACATGAAACAATACGCCGAACGTATAGGTTGGTGCCGTGAGCTTCTCAATCAGATCGTTTCAAAACTCATCATCGATGTTGATGACTTATCAAACGACATGGTCTATCTCGACACCGGTAATATCCTTTGTCGCGAGTTCGGTCAATATGTTCTGAACGGTTGCACGGGGTTATATTTCATGGTCGATGTTACAGAACCGGTTGACCTCACATTCAAGGCTGAACAATGGCAGGCTTAAACGAAGAAATCGGCAAATACTCCCATGGCTGGACCGACATGATGTTGCAGATCTGGAGAGAGCAAATCGAGCGCTTGAGAGTCATCGATACCGGAGCCCTGCACGAATCGTTTTCGTCTCAAGTGGCGAGTTCGGCCGCCGGAACTTCCATTAAGATGAAATTCTTGACCTATGGTCTATACGTGGCAGCTGGCACCGGGCGTGGGTATTACCGAGGCAACCCCGGTGATCTGGAGTTCCTCGATAAAGACTACCGCAAGAAACACAAGCTCGGCAAGGCTCGTCAGGCAAAGGATTGGTTCAACAAAAAGTATTATCGATCTTACCGTGTGATGGTAGAAGACCTCGCCCGAATCACCGGTCGAGAGGCTGCACGTGTCGTCGCTAACGGTCTCGACGGCAACCCCGCCGATTTGGTGTAAAGTCTTTTTTCGCATCTCGATTGAGGTGTATTTTCGTGTCAAAATTCAAGTATATGTCAACCAAAGAAGAATTGATCAAGCAAGCCGAACTCGTCCGCGATGCTAAAATAGTGGGCGAAAACACCGCCTATCGTGTCGGCTCGCTGCTGCTCGATATTGTCAATATGCTCGGCACATCGGGAAACACATCAATCCCCGATATGTCGAAATACCTCCCTCGATCTGAATTTGACGAAATGTTTGCCTGGACGACGCAGGGCACTCAACGTTTTATCGATGCCAAAGCCTCATTCGCATCTCGTGGTAGTATCGCATCACTTTATGCCGGCGAACCGGTTGACATACCGACTTACATCACCTCTGAGGCTCTGGAGGCTCGATTGAAAGATCTGAACGTTGGGGCTGGCGGGCTTGACATGGAAGCTCTCGAAAGCTACCTAACTAATAACTCATATGCAACGCAAGATTGGGTTAAACGGCAGGGGTTTTTAACTGGTATTACTGGTTTTTTGCCGTTGAGTGGTGGAACGCTTGGTGGTGCATTGACAATACAATGTGGGGCTGACACTAAATTATCGTTCAACAATACTGACGGTGAGAAGTATTCTGCTATCAAGTTTCTTGAAAAAGGCACAGAATACTCGCGCATGATAGGTTGGGAGCATAAGTTTGAGTTTTCAAAATACATCGAGGCTCCTAAGTTTGTAGCGCAGACTGCCGACCTTTGTTCTAACCTTAATGCTGATTTGTTGGATGGTATTCACGCCAATTCGATTTTCAGGGAATCGGTATTAGGAGCTCAAAACCTTAATGCCGATAACCTAATTACAAATTGGGTTGCTTATACTCCTAACTCTGATATGAATACATGGGGTAACACTACTTTTGAAAATTTTCCAGCAGGTAAGCCCGAGGGAGGTTTTACACTGTTATCTCTTAGAGAGGGTTCCTATCGGAAACAGTTATACACCTATTATAACAATAACAGTATATATGTACGAAGTAACTTTTATAATCAGGGTGCTAAGTGGGGCGAATGGTATAAAACCGTCATGGCAGACCT
Source organism: Bacteroides sp. (assembly GCA_014802535.1). Classification (GTDB taxonomy): domain Bacteria; phylum Bacteroidota; class Bacteroidia; order Bacteroidales; family Muribaculaceae; genus CAJUPY01. Next base: position 96,332 of record JAAVCC010000011.1, read on the forward strand.
GAATAACGATATTTCAGGGTTAAGGAATTTAAACACAAACGGTATCTTTAGGTCGTACTTACCTACTGGAGATAGTTATAACTTCTACTTCAATAATGAAACTTTAGGAATAACAGGAGGTATGGGAACTTCGCTAAGAGGGGACGGTATTCAGGGAGCATATTTATGGCTGACCGGTGAAAAAAACTCTTGGCGGTTTGCGACTAAAGGCACTGCTCGAATGATTATAGACCCTAATGGCAAGGTTGGTTTTGGAACGTTGACGCCTCAATTCGATGTGGACGTAAACGGCGACATTTGCACACGGAGCGGAAGAATCTATCTCACGCCGTCGGTGTGGATAGAATACGACGCCGCGAACGATGTAATCAGATCTAACAGAACATTTGTATCTAAGGGGGATATTGGTGCCCTTACAAACTAAAAATGGAAATTTAATATGGCGCATACATCAACAACTATAACAGCTCCGGTATATAACACTGATATTATGGCAGTGTTAGGCGAAACTTCTACATTGGTCTCAGTGTTGTGCCGTTCGGTAAAAATAAACCATTGGGGAGGCGGTCCATTTAACCACTCTACAATGTCGTTTTACAGCGAGGGTGACACTATCGCACACGTTAGGGCAAAACGAGCTGCAGCCCGAAAAGAGGCTAATCAAGGGTGGGCAATAACTACATATATGAATCCTTTGCAAGCGGTCAATGCTTCCAAAGCCGGCAATTCGAGTTGGTCAAGAATGCCAATCACAATCGCCCGTTCTGACGACTTTGACGAGTACAATCATGCAGCAGGCAATCCTTTTCAAATGTACATCAGTAATGACACTAAAAAAGAAGTGATGTTTGGAGGGTTAGAGGCTGTATATGCTTTGCCAAACGATTACACTGAGTTTTCGTTTTTGGCAAATCAAGGTCAATATGATACAGCTTATGTAGGCTTTTTGATGTATAAATCAAATATGGGTTCAGGATCGGTGACGTTGACTGCCGCTTATCGTGGAGCTACGGAAGTGAGTAAAGACTTTTCAATGTCGCACTCGACGATGCGAGATCGTGTAGGCAGTGGAGATTTTATGTGTGTACCGGTTATATTTTTATCTAACCGCACAAATCTTATATTGCCTTATACAATCAACGGAGAGACTAATGAGGGCTATATTTACTTGTTGCCAAGTACCCCTATAAAAGTGCATGTAAAAAGCGTTGCCGAATCGAATATGTACCCGTCTGACGACGGCATTTATGTCGAATATAACAATGGTAGTGGTTATGTCAACTGGTTTTTCAATGGCTATAACGGATATAGATGTGAATTTGCCTTCGAGGTCACAGTTCACAATGGCACAGGCGTAGCTCGAAATATAAACGTTGATTTTGGGATAAACAATTTGAACATAAATACATCAGTACCGGCTTACGGATCTATCACGAGACGATTCAGCGGTACTTATGATTCAATCCCTGCGCCAAAAGATGAAGAAGAGTTATCAGTATCTTATACTGTAAGTATTACAGGCTATACAACCGAAAGCAGAGTTTTTACGGTGTATAATGACGGAGGTTCTTTTAATAAGTAATTCATATAATTAACAACATTAAACTTTATAACAATGGTAAAGATTCAAGAAGTCTTAAATGTCACAAAAACGGTCAAAATGGTAAGTGAAAATTACACTTGCAATGTCGAGGGAGTTGTCACCGTTGACAATAATCAGCCCTCCCACATCAATGACCTCAAGGTCTCAACTAAAGATGGTCGAGTATTGTTTAGCGGCGTGGTGCGCAACGGGAATATCTCTAATGCAAACTTATATGGCGACGAAGAACACCCCAACTCCGTCATCATCGGAACTGTTGAAGAGTTTGTCAACAGCGTTAAAGAGTTTGATTTTACTAACGATAAAAACGAAGACGCATGAAAAAGACACTGAAAGCCCAGACTATACTTGACGCCGCAAAGCTATTCGGAAAATTAAAGCTCACAATGCTTGAAGATACCGAATATATGCCGGTCATCAAGAGACTGCAAGTTGTCAAAGATGCCGCTAAGCCTATTCAGAATCTTATAGACACGGCGAGCAAAGCTCTTGAGCCTGACGACTATCAAGAGCTTCTTAAAAAGGGCGATATGTTCGAGACTCTCTCGGACGAAGAAAAGCTGCTCGTCAACGTCAGACTGCAAGCATACTATAATCGTCAAAGGCGAGCAACTGCCGAGGAGCTGATGAAAGATGTAAAAATCGATATCACTCCAATCTCTGATGAAACGCTTGAACGCATCATCAAGTCGAACGACTTCACTGTCGCTGAAATCCTAACATTGCAGGATGTCCTGTGCAAATAACGAAAGGAGGTAACTATGGAAGATTTAATATGTATGTTTCCACACTTGCAAACGTTTATGACGATTGCATTCATATTGTTTGTCGTGGTATTGGCAGCCAATCTGATTGACTGCATCGACGCAATTATAACCAGTCGTGAACTTGGTCAGCCTTTGGAATCGGCACGGTTGCGCAATGCGCTCTACAAGCTTACAAAGTATTGGCTCGGCTTGTTATTGGCTCTGCTCATCGATATTGTAGGCGTTATGGCAATATACAAACTGCCATATCTGATGATGCTTGCCACAGTCGCTATGCTTTTCATCGAGGGCAGGTCGATGATAGAACACGCCCGGAGACGAAAAGATAAGACCGCCAAAATCCCCGAGGTAATTCGCGATATTGTCGATTATATCGGAGACGACAAGACGAAAGAAATCATTATTGATATTGTTAAACGAAAGGTAATGCCGGAATGAAATACTTTACTTTTACTGAATTTGAAAGGTCAGACACCGCGACTAAGTACGCAATCGATAATAGCATCCCCGAGAGTGCGAAGAAAAACATCGCTGCTCTTGTCGATACAGTACTCGACCCATTGAGGGAAGCGTGGGGAAAACCGATTGACGTGTCAAGCGGTTATCGAAATGCAACTTTAAACCCTCTTGTTGGTGGTTCTCGAACTTCACAGCACATGACCGGCGAGGCAGCTGACATCCGCATCTTCGTTCGTGACGAAAAAGGCAACAAGTTGAAAGACCGAAAGGGCAACTTTATTATAGATAAGGTTGCAAATCGTAAGCTCTTTCAAATGATTCAAGACTTGCATTTGCCATTCGATCAACTCATCGATGAGAATGATTTCTCATGGGTACACGTCAGCCACAGACGAAATGGTGCTAACCGAGGTGAAATCAAAAAACTATACAAGAAATGAAAGATAGTTTGATTTTACTAATCATTGGCTTTCTCATAGGCTTTAGTCTGTGCGGCCTATTGTCGAAGTGCAACGACCATCAGGATGCACCCGACATCAGTACGGTTAGCGTCAAGGTGATTCACGATACCATTCTTGACACTGTGCCCGTTCCCGCCGAGGTTCGGCGGGTCGGCTCGGTTGTGGCAAAGCTACCCCTTGCTAAAGATACGACTGTTATTGATAGCTGTCAACATACATCGGATAGCTGTCAACATTATGCCGATGTGTTGATACCTATCGAGCAAAAGGTCTATGAAGATTCAACATATCGAGCTGTTATATCAGGATATAATATCTCGCTCGATACTATACAGGTGTTCAGACACAGAGAATATATAACCGAGCGCATCAAGCCACCTGCGAAACGCTGGGGGCTATCTGCCGGCGTTGGTGCCGTGGTCGGAACCGATATGAAAGTACGACCGGGCGTATTTGTCGGGGCAACCTATACATTTCTCTCTTTCTGACATTTCTTTTTGCCATTTTAATTATTGGTTTATAAATTTCTGAATATTAGCCTGTCTGTGAAGATGGGCTAATTTGTTTTGGTACGTCTTTTTTAATAATTAATCGCCTTTTTACCTTTGTCATAAACCAAATTTCAAGTTATGACAAAAGAGGAAGCAGAAGTTAGACTGAAGGTCTATTCTGAAGATGCACAAAAAGAGCTTGAAAAGCTCGATGAAAAAACCAAAAAGCTACGTCAAGACTTTGCCGACGCTTTTAAGAAAGGCGATACAAAGGAGATTCAACGCCTGTCAAAAGAGATCAACGCCAATAACCGACAGCTCGAACGAATGCAGACAAACGCTGCTAACGTTCAGGCTGCCATGCAGCGTCTCGACAAGGCTACACCACGAGAACTGCGAAAAGCAATATCGGCTATCAATGCCGAGTTGAATTCCGGACGCGTAGCCCGAGGTTCTGCCGAGTGGAATCAATACATCCAGAAGCTTAAAGAGGCAAAAGCAGAACTGAAAGAGGTTAACGCAGAGATGCAGGAACAGCAGGGTGTTCTGTCATCGATGGCTGATAAGTTCAATAAGTGGGGTGCATCGATAGCTGCTGTCACCGCCGGACTCGCAGGCATCACAATGACAGCCCGCGAGGCTGTCAAATCCTATGCCGAAATGCAGGCCGAAGAAGCAAACGTCCGCAAATATACCGGCATGACCGAACAACAGGTCAACTCTCTCAATGCCGAGTTTAAAAAGATGGACACCCGCACATCTCGCCAGGAACTCAACAAACTGGCTCAGGAAGCAGGACGACTCGGCAAACAATCTCAAGAGGATGTTTTAGGATTCGTCCGGGCGTCTAACCAAATCAATGTTGCCCTCGACGAGCTCGGCGATGGTGCAACGCTTAATCTCTCAAAGCTGACAAACATATTTGGCGATGAAACACGATTTGGCACAGAGCAATCGTTGTTAAAAGTCGGTTCTGTCATCAACGAGTTATCACAGAACTGTACAGCCTCCGCACCATATCTCACCGATTTTGCCAAACGTCTTGCAGGTGTCGGCAACCAGGCACACATGACTATTCCAGAGATTATGGCATTAGGTTCGGTCCTTGACTCGCAAGGTCAGGCGGTCGAGATGTCGGCAACTGCCGTCGGTCAGCTTATCACAAAAATGTTCAAAGACCCGGCGAAGATAGCCAAGGCTGCCGGCATGGACGTCAAAGCTTTTGCTGACACTCTCAAAAACGACACGAACGAGGCGTTAGTCATGCTGCTTGAAACGTTGAACAAGAAGGGTGGACTTGACGCCCTCGCCCCGGTGTTCGCCGACATGGGCGCCGACGGTGCCCGTGCGTCGGGAGTTATTTCGGCTCTCGCCGGCAAGGTCGATATGCTGAAAAATCAGATTGTCGAGGCGAACAAAGCCTTTGAAGATGGAACGTCAGTTACAAAGGAGTATCAAGTTCAAAACACCACAGTTGAAGCTAAGCTTGAAAAAGCTCGCAAACGTTTCAACGAGTTAACCGTTGAACTTGGCGAACGTCTTGTGCCGGTTATGACTGGCGCGATATCGACTTCTCGCATAATGCTTGAGACGATTAAAACTGTTGTTGAATTTGTCATCGAATATCGCAAGGAACTGACACTCATCGCAATCGCTATTGGGGCTTATACCGCTGCTCTCAAAGTTCATGCAAAATGGCAAGACCTTGTTGACGCAAAAAATAAATTATTGGCTAATGGTCTCAGAACTCTTGACACTATATGGGTGAAAGGAAAAAACGTTATAAATTCAGTCGTTTTAGGGCTCAAATCATTAACCACCGGATTCAAGTCAACAGCTGCTTCGACTAAGGCTGCCGGAGCTGCCTTTAAGGCAGTTGGCTTTTCGGGCTGGTTGACAATCTTGACGTTGATTGGATCCGCAATTGCTACACTCGTGATGAAATTTGCACAAGCATCACGAGCATTTAAAGACTATAAAGATGCCGTCAAAGAGTCAAATGAGCAAGTCGCAGAAGAAGTTACTAAGATTGACACACTCAATAAAATTCTCCACGATCATAACGCCAAACTCTCCGACAGACAACGTGCTTTAATGAGATTGAAAGAGATCGTAAAAGATTATCATGCCGATTTGACGACAGAAGGCGAATTGATAAATGAAAACACCGAGGCTATTAACAAACATATTGAAGCTCTCAAGAGAGATGCGTTAGTCACTGCCGTCAAAAAGAAAGTTGAAGGCTATGTTAGTGAGAAACTCACTAAAGAAATTGAGGCGGAAGAGCTACGAGCTCAGATTAAAGCGAATGGAGATAACCCGGTTACGATCTCAGGCAGCTACGGTACTCGAACTATTGACCCGAATAGCGTCCTGAAATTCAGATTGAGCGTAACCGAAGTTGAGATTGCAAGGCTCGACGATCAAATTGCCGAAATTGCCAAATACGCCAATATGTCGGCATCCGATTTTTTCGGAGACAAAGAGCTGACTGTTCGCTTGAAACCCTCTGATGAATTGCTCAAAACTAATAAGCAATATCAAATCGATTATGACAATGCTGTCAAGGAGTTCAACGAAAAAACCAAAGGTCAAGACTCCAACGACCATGCAGTCGCAGAAGCTCAAACTGACCTCTGGAATTTACTTATGCTGCAACTCCAGGATAAATACAAGGAGGAACTTGCTAAAATATCTCAATCTCGCGCTGCCGCCGGCGAACGTTCGTTGACCGAGAAAGAGCGTAAAGCTCAGGAACGTGATCGTAAAAAACAAGAAGCCGATGAGAAGAAACAAAAGGCTCAAGCAGAAAAGGAGCGAAACGAAAGACTCGCCCAATACAAAGGCGAGTGGGGCAATCAGAAAAGAGATATCGAGTTCCAATTCAGCAAAGGAGAGCTCAACTTCTATGATTATCACGACAAACTGATTGAAATTGAGAGAGCGTTCATCGAGAAGTGCAAAGCCGAGTTTAACGCAGAACAGGATAGCGAAGAACCCAAGTATCTTAAATTCCTCGAGCAAGAAAAGAAACTCAATATAGCAGAGTTTGAACATAATAAAAAAAAGGAAGGCAATGCTAATCGCATCGAGACGACCCATCGTGACAATGAAAATCAAATTGTCATGGATTTTTACGATCCAAACAGTCCGGTTTTTCAGAACCAATATGCGTTGCACCAAGCTTTGCTTGATGAAGATCTTCGTTATCTTGAAGAGAAGAAGTCGCTATATTCCGTCGGCACAAAAGAATATGACGCTATCGTCAAACAAATGGACGAAGCTGTCTATAACGACCAGTTGCGCCGGCAACAGGAATATGCCGATGCGCTGCTCAAGTTTCAAAAAATCTATGACAGCAAGGTTGACCGCGCCCGCCGGCAGAAGGAGGAAGAACGTCAGCTCGAAGAATTGAGGGCTGAAGGTCTCATATCTGAGGAACAATTTCAAAAGGCTTTGGCTGATATAAAGAAGAAATATCGAGCAGAGGAATTTGACGAGTTCCGCGCCATGGGGAATGAGTTCTCTGACATGGTTAGAGACATTGTCGAGTCTGTGACAAACCTGTTTGAAAATTTCAGTCTCGAAAACCTCGGCGACGCATTGACGGCCGGACTTGCTGTAATGTCGGCGTCAATGCAACAATTTTCAAACTATGCTAATGCAGCTCGTGATCTTGAACTCGCCAACCTTGACAAAAAGTATGATGCCGAGGTTAAGGCTGCCGGTAATAATCAACGACGATTAAAACGGATCGAGGAAAAACGTCAGGCTGAAGAGGCAAAGATCAAACAAAAATACAACGACAAGGCAATGAAAATGGAGATAGCCCAGGCGTTAGGTCAAACAGCCATGGCTGCTCTCAATGCCTACTCATCGGCTGTAAAAGTCAACTTTCTCCTTGGTCCGATAGCTGCTGCAATGGCAACAGCGTTTGGTATGATGCAGGTTGCCACGATTAAGAAACAGCATGAAGCCCAGGCTGCCGGTTATTATTCGGGAGGTTTTACCGCCAAATCTCCCGACAACCGCAAAGAGGTAGGCGTCGTTCATGCCAATGAATTTGTCGCAAATCATCAGGCTGTTGCCAATCCGGCGTTATCTCCGATTTTAAGGCTAATCGATACAGCCCAAAAATCTAACACGGTCGGGTCGCTCACGGCCGCCGATGTCTCAAACGCTATCGGTCAGGGTGTCGGAACTCAACCGCGCATCATCGAGAGTGGAGCGTCATCACAGGCGGTCGATGCCGTCAACGAAGGTCTTCAGATGATTGCCGGAGTTACCGCCACAACTCAACAAGCTTTGAATCGTCTCTCTCAAAATATCGAGGGCGGAATTAACGCAACAGTCGTTATTTCCGGAAAAGACGGACTCGACAACAAGTGGTCACAATATCAACAAATGAAAAATCGTGTCAAAAAATGATGCAGCTATTTATAAACAATTTTGAGGTAGTTGTAAACAACAGCCAATCAATAAAACTATTTGTAGAAAATCAATATTTCTCACAGGCTGACACTTATACATATGAAGTGTCGATACCGCTCAACTGTTCGCTAAATCGCAGGTTTTTCGGTCATATCAACCGCCGAGATGTCAAGAAACAGTCTCTTTCATTCCCAGCTAAACTTTACAGTGACGGAAAAATAATTTTAGACGGTAAAGCAAAGGTACTGTCTATCTCTGACAGCGAGATGAAAGTACAGTTGCTCGGAGCTGCTTCGGCATACGTCAGCAATAACAATGAAAATGAGATCTACATCGATGAATTAGATCTTGGCAATTGGTCTCATTTTAATAATTCATCGGAATATTCAGACGTTGTGTTGGAGAATATTCTATCAGGAGAAAAGGAATATGTTATGTACCCAGTCGAGAACTCGACAACGGGCAACGTCCTGAATTTCTTAGTTTATAAATCTGTCACGTCCGGAGGCACAGACTATCGTCTCGATTATTCAACCTTCAGAAAGAGGTCGAAAGTTGAAGACGATACCGACCACCAGTTCCGCGACTCATACCAGCCTATGCTTTGGTATGCAGTGAAATTGATAGCCGAGGCTACCGGGCGCGTGTTGGCGGATGAAGACAACTATTTCAAAAAAAATATTCTCTTTAAAAGAATATTCATCGCCACTGCCTACTCATCTCAAAACAAATCGGAGGCTTTTCCCCATTGGACCGTAAACGACTGGTGGCACAACATTGAACAAGCGTTCGGAGTTGTTGTCGTCATGGACGAGGCAAGCAATAAAATGAAAATTGAGCCTCGAAATAAATATTATAATTCAGCTGCTCGATATTATGTTGACAAAGTCGAGGATAGTTTCACGGCTGATCTTGACGATGAAACTACCGCTGACTTATCGATATCAAATGTAGGCTTTGAAGATCACGACAGCGACCCTTACGAAATTGTAGATCAAGAAGTCATCAAACAATCGGTAATAGACACTCAATTTGACAACCTGACCGAGCTTGTCGCATGGGCTCAAAGTGTCCCCGGGAACTATGACGACAATTGTAACAAAATATTCAAGTGCAAAGATGGCCATGAATATATTCTTGCTAAATATATTGAACCCGAGAAACTTCTGATTTACGATATCAACCAGTTTGGACCTCGAATAACCGATGACACAAAAGACACGGAACTTCAAATAAAATTTGTGCCTTGCAAAACGGTTGACATCGATGTGCCGGTCTATCAGCGGTGGACAAAATCGGATGGAAGCGGAGATACTGTAATTCAAATGGACAGCGATCTTGTCGTTCGCGCAATATCTCGTCCTGAACGAGACTCGTCAGAACCTTATACAGAGGCTGTCGAAGATTTAATCGAGGGCGGAGCTTCCAATTCCAACGAGTCAAAACCCGACGTCTGCTATATTGCTTTGTTAGGAGATTATGATACGTATCAGGCAAGGGTGGATAAGAACACTCATACGTTTACATATCCCCAGGCTCACACTCGAGATATTGCCGGCTATAACGTAACAGACAAACTCGGATCGTTGAAAACAAGCCGATATTCTTTGTCGCTGAAAAATATCCGAGGCGTAAATACGTTATACAGCGAGAGCGTCGAAGACTCTATCAATGTAGATGTAAAGGTCAAACAGTGTTTTAAGTTCCTCGCCAATAATATACCAAATCCGGCAAGCGTTTTTGTCATCGAAAACAAAACATACCTGTGTCGTCAGCTCGAAGTTGATATCACGACTAAAGGTATGTCAAAATTGATAACTGGCTATTTCTATGAGGTAAAGCTATAATTCACCCTTGAAACTTTTTGTTTCCTTATGCACCGGCATATCTCGCCCCTGCAAATATTTGTTGGTCGTTGTTATGTCGGTGTGTCGCGCTTGGTCTCGCGCAATGACAATTCCCTCGCTATTAGCAAGGTCGCGTATCCCTGAATCTTTCAGCGAATAGAATTGATAGTCAGAACTCCATCTCAACGCCTTTCTGACTTTCACCCATTGACGTCGGAACATCTCGCTACTGCCTTTTTTCGGTCCCGGCATTAATTTGTCTCCAAAGAGGTAGTCTGAGTTAGGATTGGAAAGAACTCCTAACTCTATCATAAGCTTCAGAACCTCCTTGTTTAATCCTACTTTGCCGTCGCGCTTATTTTTGCTTACCGACGCCGGTATGAATACCGACTGTTCAGAAACACTGATATCCCCAATCTTTATATTTGACAGTTCTTCCGGACGAATGAATGTGTAATATTCCATTTGGCACGCGAGAAGAAACATTTTATTTGTTACGATCAAATGGTCGTGTAACTGCTTTAACATCTTTTTATCGAGTGGTTGACGCTTTTTCTCATCCTCCGGCACAGGTTTAATCTTCGTTACAGGGTTATCAACAATATAGTTGCGTTCCATAAAGAAGGATGCGAGAGAGCTGCACCAACCTCTATAGTTATTTCGAGTTCGTCCGGACACCTCACGCTCGAAATATAACCAATCCAAAAAATCTGAGACAAACGATGTGTTGTATTGGTAAACGTATCGAGGCGGTATAACCTGCAAGGCTATATATTCTCTCAAGACATTCAAACGGGAATTATAACTGTGTCGAGTCTTTTTCTTAGGCTGTTTTTCCAAAAAAGCCTCATATTTATGGAGCGCATCCTGCAAAAGTGTATAACCGCGATTGTCATCTACGTTCACCCAGGGCGACCATCCAGACCTCAAAAGTTTTGTGATTGATTCTATCATTTCGGCAGCCTGACGACGCCGATCTGAAACTTTGAGGACGTGGTCAAGCATATATTTTTTTCGTTTCATAGTACCGCTGGCAGGGTCGTAAGCCCTGAAATCGATATACCAGTTTTTTGCCTGATGAAGTCGGGGATATGTGAATTTCAAGACTTCATCTTTAGAGGTGTAATTTGATCTGAATGCAGACATTTTTTTTACATTCTTTGGCGGAAGAATGCAACAGTCCGAGATAGGCACCGCCGTGCCGTGAATATTTACGTGTCCGAAACGTGTCCGACCATTTTATCGAAAATCCCCATAACTTTTAGAGTTACAGGGATTTACTATATATTTGGCGGAGAGGACGAGATTCGAACTCGTGGTAGGATTACTCCTACGTCAGTTTAGCAAACTGGTGGTTTCAGCCACTCACCCACCTCTCCTTTTAATCCTTTTAAATAGTGGGATTCGTTTTTAACGATGCAAAATTAGTTGTTTTATTTGAGATAGACAAATGTTTTTTCAGTTTTTTCTGCAAATATGCTTATTTTATCCAACAAATACCTCTATTTTATTCAATGAATACATCTATTTTTGAAAAAATAGGCATATATTCCTTAATCCAACGTTTGTATTCCCCCGCCGTTAATCATCAGGAATTGACCGCTAACCCATGCTGAAATAGGTGCTGCAAAATATAATACGGCTCCGGCTATATCGGAGACTTCGCCCAGTCGTTTTATTGGAGTATGAGCCAGCATACGCGATTCAATTTCGGGAGTTAAAACGGTAGAAAGTGCATGAGTCTTTGTCGCGCCCGGACCAATACAATTTATACGAATACCCATTGGACCATAGTCAAAGGCAAGATTTGACGACATGTGATTCAGTGCAGCTTTTGATGAGCCATAAATAGCCATTGCCGGACTGTTATTAACACTTGCCATTGAAGTTATGTTTACGATGCTGCCATATCCCGATTTTTGCATATATGGAGCCGCAAGTTTACAAAGTTGCCATGGTGCAAACACATTAATAGCATATATTCGTTCAACATATTTTCGATCGATATTAAACGGATTTTCACGTCCGCCACCTCCGAGCCCGGCATTATTAACAAGAATATTAACCGTGTCATAGGTCTTAACAGTAAAATCAATCAATTTTGTGAGATCATCTTCATTTAATACATCACAAGCAAACGACGTAGCTTTTCCTCCTTCAGATGTGATTTGTGAAGAGACTGCATTAGCTTTTTCAAGACTAAGATCACTCACGACTACCGAAGCACCGGCGGCCGCAAGAATTCGACAGGATTCTTTTCCAATGCCGTCACCACCACCGGTTACAACGGCTACCTTACCTGTTAAATCAAACAAATTGTCTATTTTCATAGTGTAGTGTTTTATGTTATTTTATTATAACGGTCACTACATCATCAATGTTTACAAATTGTATTAATAAAAAACCGACTCCTATATATAATAGGAATCGGTTTGATAAGTTTTATGTAAGGAATTATCCCTTACGATAACTTAAATGTGAAGCTTATATTATTCGCCGGGGATGATAGCTTCGCTGGGGCATACAGAAGCGCAAGTACCACAGTCGATGCAAACATCGGGGTTGATAACATAGATATCACCTTCAGAGATAGCCTCTACGGGACATTCGGGAAGGCAAGTGCCGCAAGCAACACATTTGTCAGTAATAACGTAAGCCATAGTTGTCTTTAATTTAGTTTAAATGAATAGTCATTAGTTTACGAGTGCAAATGTACGCCTAATTTTTGATAATTCCCAAATAAATCACTAAAAATTTACGTTGAATTTTATATTTTATTCTACTTCAACCGGAATTGCGAATGATTGTTTGATTAAAGACATGACAAACACGCTTTCTATTGAGTCTATATTTGACATTGCTCCAAGGACATTAATAATAAATTCTTGATAGTATTTCATATCGGGAGCATGAATCTTTAACATGTAATCGTATGATCCTGAAATGTTATAACACTCTGTTACTTCTGGTATATTCATAATGCGTTGAGTAAATTCGGTTGCCAAATCTTTATTAATTCGGGCAAGTTTCACATTGCAAAGCACTATAAATCCTCGATTTAGCTTGTCGGCATCAAGGAGCGCTACATATTTTTTTATATATCCTTCATTTTCAAGCCGGCGCAGTCGTTCATAGACCGGTGTAATTGATAAATGTACCTTTGAAGCAAGTTCTTTATTAGTCAAACGTCCATTTTCTTGCAACAATTTTAATATTTTCAGGTCGATGTTATCAAGTCGTTCCATTTGATACAAGATATTTTTTCGGTTAGAAGGTGTTATTTTTATCTTATATAGATAAATCATATTATTAAACGCCACAAATTTAGTAAAATTTTCTATAATTAATCGTTTTTATTGCATAAATTTTTAATCAGGTGTAATTTTGCAAAAAACAAAATTAAAATTTAAAACATTATTATTATGGCAAAGAAACTTCACTTCGAGACACTTCAACTTCATGTTGGACAAGAGCAAGCAGATCCTACAACCGGAGCGCGTGCCGTTCCTATTTATCAGACTACATCATACGTTTTTGCTGACTCTCAAGAAGCCGCCGACCGATTTGCATTGAAGTCACCCGGAAATATATATGGTCGCCTTACCAATCCAACCGAAGATGTATTGGAACAACGTATTGCGGCACTTGAAGGTGGATCAGCCGCATTGGCTGTTGCTTCAGGAGCTGCGGCAATCACCTATTCATTTTTAAATATTACACAGCAAGGCGATCATATCGTTTCAGCAAATAATATTTATGGAGGTTCATACAATCTTCTTGCCAATACTCTCCCAACCTATGGGATAGAAACAACATTTGTTGATCCTGACGATGTTGAAAATTTCAGAAAAGCTATTCGTCCAAACACAAAAGCAATTTTTATCGAAACACTTGGCAACCCGAATTGTAGTGTAACAAATATTGATGCTGTTGCCAAAATTGCTCATGAACATAAAATTCCGTTGATTATTGATAACACATTCGGAACACCTTATCTTATTCGTCCGATAGAACATGGTGCAGACATCGTTGTTCACTCTGCTACAAAATTCATTGGCGGTCATGGCTCATCACTTGGTGGGGTAATCGTTGATTCAGGCAAATTTGACTGGAAAGCGTCAGGTAAATTCCCGACACTAACCGAACCTGATCCTAACTATCATGGTGCAATTTTCACTGAAGCTGCGCCCGAAGCAGCATTTGTCACCCGTATTCGTGCTGTCATTCTTCGCGATACAGGTGCCTGCATCAGTCCGTTTAATGCATTTATCCTTCTTCAAGGACTTGAAACACTGTCTCTTAGAGTAGAACGACACGTTGAAAATACACTGAAAATTGTAGAATTTCTGTCAAAACATCCCAAAGTTAAAAAAGTTAATCATCCCTCACTCCCCGAACATCCCGACCATAAACTATACAACGAATATTTCCCCAATGGCGCCGGGTCGATTTTCACAATCGAGATTGACGGTGGCATAAAAGATGCTCAAAAATTTATAGATTCATTAAATATATTCTCTCTTCTTGCCAATGTCGCCGATGTAAAATCGCTCGTAATTCATCCGGCAACTACAACACATAGCCAGCTCACGCCCGAAGAACAGATCGAACAGGGAATTTATCCGGGTACAGTCAGATTATCGATTGGTACAGAGCATGTTGACGATCTTATCGACGATTTACAACAGGCTCTTGAAAAGATATAATTCAATTTATATCATAAGGTTTGCAAATGAGGTATGGAAGATGCTTTTCATACCTCATTTTTATTATATGTAATATTTAATTATGTAATACTTATCGCTTTTTTTGTTTTGTTATGAATCATATTTGTTGCAAAATCGAATATTTTAATTAATTTTGCAAAAAACAAAAATACGATCTAAATGCGACAACGCACAAGCATATTAACCGCAATTGCCTTTCTGGGTGTTTACTTTGCAGTTGCATCATGCTCTATGTCGGCAAAAAACAGTTCGACATCTGAGTCAAACGTAGATGTAACAGCCTCGGTAATACCCGATTTACAGCTTCCTGATATTCCTCAAAATCTAACTATTCCACAAGAGCGTGCAGCCTATTTACTTGCACATTATTGGGATAATATGAACTGGGCTGATTCAATCTTGATTGAAAATGACTATTTCATGGAACAAAACATGTCAACCTATTTTGATTTGTTTAACCATGTATCAAAAAATGAAATTTCGCCGGCTGTTAACCGTATGATTGAGCAAGCTGCCGTTAATCCTAACGCAATAGAAAAAATATGTTCAATTGCCGATATTTATCTTTACGACACCCAGTCGCCGGTAATGAACGAAGATTATTACCGCATTATTGTTGAATCTTTATTAAAAAGCAAGAAAACAAGCGACTATCGTACAATAATCTTACAAGCCGTACTCGATGATTTATCAAAAAATGCGGTCGGACAAAAGGCATCTTCATTTATAGTTATAACTCGCGATGGTAAAAAGACCGAATTAAAAAAACTTCTCAATCAATCGGGACGTACAATATTATTTTTCTATGATCCAGACTGTGAGGATTGCGCAATGGCTGAATCGTTGATGAAGTCAAATGTGGCTCTAAATTCGGCAATTTCATCAGGTGACCTTAAAGTTGTTGCTATCTGTCCGTTTTCTGTTGATAATAAAGACTGGAAACAACATGCGTCAACCCTTCCTGAAACATGGACAATCGGATATTCACCAAATGGACAAGTTGATGAAGAAAGCATTTACGTTTTCCGCTCCTACCCAACGATTTATCTAATTGACAACAACGGTATTGTGCTGTCAAAAGATATAAAATACGAAACCCTTAGAGAACAAATTTGATTAAAATTCACTTTGATAACAATATGGATTCAAAAGATTTCGTTAACATATTTGCTAAAAAAAGCGGTCTTGATATCGAGTCTGCTACCGAAGCTATTGAAGCAATAACTTCTTCATTAACCGATACTCTTGTGTCAATGGATTCAGTAGCAATCCCCTCGTTTGGAACATTTGAATGTGTAAAGAAAGATGAGTTTATCACACGCGATATCGTAACAAATAAACGCGTGTTATTACCACCATCTATCGAAGTAAAATTCAAACCAGCCACAGCACTGTCAAATTCTATTAAAGACTAATCGAAGCCCTGTTTTGTTATGAATAATATTATTACAATCAGACAATTTGTCACAATTCTTCAGCAAAAAGGTTTTATGGAGGAACAACCCGAAGGTTGTGAATCGGTTGTCCTGTCATTTTTCCATACAATTGCCGAGGCATTAAGGACTGAAGATATTGTTACAATAGATGGATTGGGTGATTTTACGATTGTAAATCGCGAAAGCGGGTTAATCGTATTTATGCCCGACCAGGCATTGGCAGAAACTGTTAACGAACCGTTCGCTTTCTTTGAACCTACTGAAATTTCGGATGACATTTCCAAAGAAATGCTCGACATACCTACTCCGGGAATTAAGAACGACCATGAGAAAGAAAAAGAAGAAGTTAAGGAGAAGGAGGAACAAGAAGAAGATTCTAAAAAACCGACCGGACCGGTAAAAGTAGATCCGCAAGATAGAAATGCATATGTTATTTCAGTGCCCAAAACTGAAAATACATATCATGAACAAACTTCGGTGTCTCAACCGGGAGCGTTTGAAGAAACTCCCGATCCCAAGACTCTTGAACGCGAAGAAGAACTTAAACGCGAGCAAGAATTGAGACGCGAACTTGAGCGCGAGCTTGACATCAGACGAGAAATCGAGCTTAAACAGCAACAAGAGCGAAGGAAAGCTCAAGAAGATGCTGACAAAGCAAAGTTTGAGTTAGAACCGATGCAGGAACCTGAAGAGCTCCAGTCTGAGTCTATTCAGGAATCTTTTATCGACGAAAATACTGAAGCAGGTGACAAACCCGACGATGTCGTAGATGTTACAGAAACTGAAGAAGAATCTACCGAAGTTTCTGAAAACGAAGAACCCGTGACAATGAAACCGGAAGTAAATTACGGACATTCAACCATAACATTAGTAGCCATTTCTATTTTAGCACTTGCAATAGGTTTTGTCGCAGGCTTATTCTCGGCTGAACACCTTTTTGGGGATGACGACGATGATGATATAGGTTATCAATCGAATGTCGCCGAACAAATTGAACTTCTTCGCAATGAACTATTCTCTCCCGAAGAAACTCAAAAACTTGACTCTGCGATAAATAAATCAATCGAAGAACAAGCATCTAACGATTCAACCATCAACCGGCCGACAGAAGTGGAAACAAGCACAGCTCCAGCCATATTCAATGATGAAACTACGGTTCTCACAGACACAGTGAAAGAAAATTATTATCTGACACACATGTCACGTCAATATTATGGCGGCGCAATGGAATTTTGGGTATATATCTACCTTGAAAACCAAGATCATCTTGGTCGTCCTGACAAAATCCATCCCAACACCGTAGTTGTTATTCCTCCGGCTGATAAATACGGAATTGATCCTCAAAGTAAAAAAAGTATAGATCTTGCTAAACAAATTGCCTCAGAAATTAATTCTAAATATAAATGATACAGTGTCACTTCGCCATGGTTTAAATTGATAAACTATTAATAGTTAAATTTAACATTTTTGAGTGGTGAATTTGGCATAACTTTAGTTAACTTTGCGTAACCAAAATATCTGCAACCACAGAACAATAAACATAGAATATAAAAACAAGAAATACAATTATAAAACATGAGTGAATCAGTAAATATTAGAGAGCTTAACGATATTGTGGCATCTAAAAGCAATTTTGTTAACATCATTACACAAGGAATGGACCAAACAATAGTTGGTCAAAAACACCTTGTAGAATCTCTTTTAATTGCTCTACTTTCAAACGGGCACGTTCTTCTCGAAGGTGTTCCGGGTTTGGCTAAAACACTTGCAATCAAAACACTCGCTCAGTTAATTGATGCAAAATACAGCCGTATTCAGTTTACCCCTGACCTTCTTCCTGCCGATGTCATCGGTACAATGATATATAGCGTACAGAAAGAACAGTTTATGGTTAAACGCGGTCCTGTATTTGCCAACTTCGTTCTTGCCGATGAAATCAACCGTGCTCCTGCAAAAGTTCAAAGTGCGCTACTTGAGGCAATGCAGGAACGTCAGGTAACAATTGGCGACCGTACATTCCCACTTGAAGAACCGTTCCTTGTAATGGCAACTCAAAACCCGATTGAACAGGAAGGGACCTATCCCCTCCCCGAAGCTCAGGTTGACCGTTTCCTTCTTAAAGTTGTCATCGGCTATCCAAGCAAAGATGAAGAAAAGATAATTATTCGTCAGAATACTTCAAACAAGAGCAAACAAATTACTCCGCTTTTACGTCCTGAAGAAATTATCGAAGCACAAAAAGTTGTTGAGAAAATATATCTTGACGAAAAAATCGAACGTTATATAGTTGATATTGTGTTTGCAACACGTTTCCCCTCGGAATATGGCTTGAATGACCTCTCAACTATAATTGCCTTTGGAGCTTCACCTCGTGCTTCAATCTCATTGGCAAAAACAGCAAGAGCATACGCATTCCTACATCAGCGCGGATATGTTGTTCCGGAAGATGTACGTGCCGTTTGTCATGATGTACTTCGTCATCGTATCGGACTAACATACGAAGCTGAAGCAAACAATATTACAGCCGATCAGATTATTTCAGAGATTCTTGACAAAGTTGAAGTTCCCTGATAGACGACCGCATCTTAAATGATATAAAATTCAGTCGGGAACACTTTGATTTGTTAATAATCAGATAGTTTCCGACTGTATGATATTATTTAACGACACCATTTTAAACACAAACAACAAAAAAATTCCCAACATTCAACAATAATAATGGACGCTAACGAACTTCTGAAAAAAGTCAGAAAAATCGAAATAAAAACTCGCGGACTCTCTCAAAATATTTTTGCGGGAGAATATCACTCGGCTTTCAAAGGTCGAGGCATGATGTTTTCAGAGGTACGCGAATATCAGTATGGCGATGATATCCGAGATATTGATTGGAATGTTACAGCCCGACATAATCATCTTTATGTGAAGGTCTATGAAGAGGAACGCGAGATGACCGTCATGCTATTGGTCGATGTTTCATCAAGCCGTTTGTTTGGAGCGATTGGTCAGGAAAAGAAAGATATGATTGCCGAGGTTGCAGCTACAATCTCATTCTCGGCAATACAAAACAATGATAAAATTGGTGTAATATTCTTTTCTGATAAAATTGAAAAATTTATTCCACCTAAAAAAGGACGTAAACATATTCTCTTTATAATCAGAGAACTACTTGATTTTACGCCTGAAAGTAAAGGTACAGATATTAGTCAAGTATTACAGTTTTTTACTGACGCCCTCAAAAAAAGATGTACCACATTTATTATATCAGACTTCATCGCCCCCGACAACTATCAGAAGGCACTTACTATAGCGGCTAACAAACATGACGTCACAGCTATTCAAATATATGACAAACGTGATGCTCAACTTCCCGATGTAGGCTTTATGAGAGTTCAAGATTTAGAAACCGGGATTGACCGATGGATTGATACTTCGTCAAATAAGACGCGCCAAACCTACAATAAATGGTGGTATGAAAGACAGCAGAATATGATTTCAACATTAAACCGATGTCGTGTTGATCATACATCTATTGCTACAGATGAAGACTATGTCAAATCATTGATGGCTCTATTTAAGAGTCGAGGTGTTAAATAACAAGCTCCGATTAAAATGAATAAGATAATAAAAAAAATACTTTCGGCTCTTTTAATTGTTTCGGCAACTCATTCGGTGGGCTTTGCTCAACAAGTGACAGCAATTCTTGATTCAATTACGCTCGAAATGGGGCGTACAACAGCTATACACCTTGAAGAAATTGTTCCTGCCGGAACATCATTAATCCTTCGAGCCCAACCTGAAACCAACCTAATTTCCGGAATAGAAATTGTCGATATCACTGACCCTGACACTACTGATATAGGTAATAATCTTCTACAAATCAACCGAGATATTATTATACAATCGTTTGATTCAGGAGATTATATTATACCGCCAATTGTCTATTTACGTGGCACTGACTCAATTAAAACCGACGAACTTGCAATAAGGGTTCTTCCGGTCGATGTATCACACATGGAAACCATAAATCCTGATGCCGATATTGAAAAAGGTGATTCGCGCTGGTGGGATTTCCTTCCGGCTTTCATTGTTGATTACTGGGAATGGATTCTACTTGTAATTGTACTCGCATTGGCAGCCGTTTATGTTTGGATTAAATTCCGTAAACACGAAATCACGAATCCGTTCCGTGCGCCCGAACCCAAATTGTCGCCCTATGAAGTTGCGGTCAGAGATCTTTCAAATCTGCAATCTCGCAATTTGTGTGCCAATGGAATGGAAAAAGAATATTATACTCAGCTGACAGATATTCTTCGTATCTACTTACAAGACCGTTTTGGAATCAACGCAATGGAGATGACATCGTCTCAAATTGTACGCACCATCGAAGGTCGTGAAGAAGTGAAGATGTCGGCTCGACTCATGCGTCAAATACTTGAAATCGCCGACTTTGTAAAATTTGCAAAGGTGCGACCTCTACCCGAAGATAATATCAAATCATTTAATTCGGCAATGCAGTTTGTTGAAGATACAAAACCGGCACCCGAACCTGAGAAAAATGAGAATGACAAATCTTCTATAAACCTAACTGATAATAACAAAAAAGATTGATAATGCAACTTGCACATCCCGGATATTTATGGCTATTTCTTCTGTTCATACCACTTATCGCATGGTATGTGCTGAAGCATCGTAATGCCCATCCCGCTCTTGAAGTATCAACTGTAAATCCGTTTGCAAAACTTCATCGGTCTTATAAGGAATATTTATTACATTTCCTATTTATATTAAGACTTGTTACAATAGCTTGTATTATTATAATTCTTGCCCGTCCTCAAACTCGTGATTCATGGCGAACTACCAATACTGAAGGTATCGACATCGTACTCGCTCTTGACGTTTCGCCAAGTATGCTTGCTCGCGATTTCAAGCCCGACCGTCTTGAAGCAGCCAAAGAAGTTGCCGCAAACTTTGTAAATTCAAGAGAAAACGACAATGTAGGACTTGTATTGTTTGCCAATGAAAGCTTTACAGGTGTGCCAATGACAATGGATAGAGCCGTACTCACCAATTACATACAAGGTATTGAAATGGGTATGCTTGGAAATGCGACAGCCATTGGTGACGGTATAGTAACTTCGGTTAACCGTATAAAAGATGGTCAGGCAAAATCTAAAACAATCATTTTGTTGACCGACGGTTCAAATAATGCAGGTAATGTAGCACCCTTAACAGCTGCCGAAATTGCCCGAAAATATGGAATTAAAATCTATACAATCGGAATCGGAACAAATGGAACAGCTCTTTACCCCCAGCAAGACTATTTCGGAAAAATTGAGTATGTTCCACAAGAAGTTGTAATTGATGAAGAAACACTTAAAGAAATTGCATCTACGACCGGAGGCAAATATTTCAGAGCAACCGGTAACAATGTTCTTGAGGACGTATTTGAACAGATAGATCAACTTGAGAAAACCGCAATGAATATCCGAAATTTCTCCCATACAGAAGATAATTACATGATATGGGCATGGATTGCATTTGGATGTCTTGTGCTACAACTGTTGATGCGCTATACAATTTTAAGAACAATCCCCTAACTTGATATACATATATAATTAGATATGTTCAATTTCGCTTATCCAACTCTACTATATCTGCTACTTTTGGCGCCGGCGCTTTACGGGCTTTTTTATCTTGCCCGACTGGCTCGTCGAAAAAAGTTGCGTATCTATGGCAACATCAACGTTCTAAAGCCGTTGATGCCACATGCGTCTCCATATAAGCCATATATTAAAATTGCACTTGAACTGATTGCTCTTGTTGCACTTGTGTTTGCGTTAGCACGTCCTCGTGCCGGTGAAAAAGAAGCACAAGAGGATACACGCGGTATAGAGGTAATGATTGCATTTGACGTATCTCGTTCAATGCTTGCAAGTTCAAATGATGATCCGTCAGGAATTTCTCGACTTAATCGTGCCAAATATATCCTTGACCGCATTGTAGATAAACTCGATAATGACAAAGTCGGTTTAATTGTGTTTGCCGGAGAAGCATATACTCAATTACCGATGACAACCGATTTTGTTTCGGCAAAAATGTATATCAACAGCCTTTCTACCGACATGATTCAGACTCAGGGAACGGCAATTGCTGATGCAATTTCTCTTGCCATGAGAGGATTTACCAATGATGAAACAATAGGTAAAGCAATTATTTTGATTACTGACGCTGAAGATCATGAAGGTAATGCAGTTGAAATGGCTAAAGAAGCTGCCAAACGTCATATTCAAATAGACGTAGTTGGAATCGGCTCGACAAATGGTAACCCAATCCCACTTGACAACCGTGGGACATATTTAAAAGATTACGAAGGGAATGTCGTTACAACAGCATTAAATGCTGATGCTGCAACCGAAATTGCTCATGCTGCTGACGGTATTTTCATCAATGGAGCATCAGGATCGGCAATCAGCGATCTAACCGAGAGCCTTGATCGACTTGAAAAAGGAGATCTCAAACATGTTACTTACAAGGCATCAGCAGAGCAGTTTCCGGTGTTTGGCTGGATTGCCCTGATATTCCTTATTGTTGACATATTTATTCTTGATCGTGAAATTGGTTGGCTCACCAAGTTTAACTTTTTCACTAAAACCGAGGCAAAAAAATGAATACAATAATATATCGAAATATAGCTTTAGCCCTATTTATCGGTGCTTTTTATACTATATCAGCCCAGTCGCTCGATCTTTCGACTGACGAAGCAGATACCGATGCAACCGAAACAACGGAACAAGTAAAAGTTGGTTCGGAAAAACGTAGTGCTCAAATGAATGTGCGCAACTTGATAAAAGAAGGAAATAAACTTTATCACGACAAACGCTATTCCGAAGCTGAAGTATGTTATAATAAAGCACTTGAAATCAATCCAAATTCGGCTGTTGCTCAATTTAATCTTGCATCAACACTGATGCAAAACAATGGTAATTCTGACCCGACCGCCGAATCAAGTCCAATTAATCAAGCTGAACGAATTTTACAAAGTTTGGTTAAAACGGCCGGCGATGAAGCCTCAATAGTCGAAAAATCGTTCTATAATATTGGAAACATTGCATTCAATCGTCAACAATATGCTGAAAGTATTGAATTGTATAAAAATGCTTTGCGTAAAAATCCTGACAATGACAAAGCTCGTGAAAATCTTCGTCTTGCTCAGCTGAAAATGCAAAATCAAGATCAAAATCAAAACCAAGATCAACAGCAGGATCAAGATCAACAAGAACAACAAGATCAGCAACAGCAACAGCAGAATCAAGACCAACAACAAGATAAAAATCAACAAAATCAAAATAAAAACCAGGAACAACAGCAAAATCAGCAGCAGCAAATGAGTGATGCTAATGCCGAGCGAATTTTAAAGGCAATGGAAAACGCCGAAGCTGCTACGCGCCGTAAGGTTGAAGCTCAAAAAGCAAAAGAACAGCAGTCTAATTCACGTTATACAACCAAACCCTGGTAATAAAACATATAGTCAGATAGAAATAAACTCTAATGAAACGATTTACTATAATATTTCTTTTTTCAGTACTTGCGTTGGCTGTCAAAATCAGTGCACAGGCCGAATTTTCGATGGTTCCACCGCGCACAACAATTGAAGGACGCAATTTCTCTTTGACATATCGACTGAAAAACGCGAGCGAAACTGCATCACCGCAAGCCCCTGAAATTGAAGGTTGCCGACTTCTTTATGGTCCTGCCACCTCGACCATGCAATCCTATCAAAATATAAATGGTCATGCTACATCAAGCGTGACTGTTGAATATACATTTACATATAAAGCTGAAAAAGCCGGAACATATACAATCCCTGCAATTTCGGTTAATGTAGCCGGCAAGACATTGTCAAGTAAATCAGGAACAATCAAAATTTTACCACCCGATTCCAATTCGGGTTCGGGTCATGATGACGTAACAATCGACAATGCGTCAACTCAATCAACCTCACGAGAGGTTTCTGATAAAGATGTTTTTATTCGCATTATACTCAATAAATCAAAAGCTTACAAAGAAGAGGCTATTGAGTGTACAATGAAACTATATACCAAATATAGTTCTATCAATAATATTTCAGCAATAACACCACCGGTGTTTGACGGATTTCTTATTGAAGATGATGACAATTTTGTTCAAACAAATGATACCGAACATTATAATGGTCAAAACTACTTAACAGCAATATTGAAAAAATATATCATATTCCCACAAAAGTCAGGTAAACTCACCATTAATTCAGGAGAATATGAAATAACAATCGTTCAATATGAGCGCGTTAATATGGGATTTTTTGCAACATCTCGCCCTGTTGAGAAAGTTGTGAGAGTTAAGCCAGGCAATCTGACTGTCAATATTTCGCCATTACCGGAACCAATTCCTGCCGGATTTTCAGGCGCTGTCGGCAATTACCAAATCTCATCATCTATCAGTTCAACCTCACTTCGTACAAACGAAGCAGCTACCCTTACGTTGAAAATTACAGGTTCAGGTGATATAAAATATATTCAGGAACCTGAAATAAGCTTCCCTACCGAGTTTGAACAATATACACCTCGCACAGATATCAATACTCGTATATCAGGAAATACTGTATCAGGAACAAACTCGATCGAATATACTTTTGTACCTCAATCAACAGGTAATTTCACTATACCGGCAAAAGAATTTATATATTTCGACCCAAGCCGTGAAAAATATATAACCTTGTCAACCGAACCTTATTCAATAAAAGTATCGAAAGGTGCCGGAACAGCAATTGCGTCATCCGACCAGCAAGATATTGCAGCTAAAGTTACTGATATTCTGCATATCAAACCTAATGTTGACGATCAAAAGTCTGATATTACACCGGTTGTCTATACTTTATATTACTGGATATTATACATTATATTAATAATTATTCTCGTAAGTGCAGTAGTTATATATAGAGAACGAATTAAAAAGTCGGCTGATGTTACCGGTCGAAAGGTGGCACGTGCATCCAAAGTTGCACGTCAGCGACTTAAAGAAGCTCACTCTTATCTCGTTCGTCACGAGAACGAAAAAGTATATGAAGCACTTCTTAGAGCTGTATGGGGCTTCCTTAGTGATAAACTTTCGATTCCCGCATCTCAATTGTCTCGACAAAATATTTCAGAAAAACTTTCAGAAATAAAAACACCTGCATCACTTATCGAGCGTATCATTGGAGTTATAGACAATTGCGAGATGGCTCGATTTACCCCCGGCATGAATGATGCTTCAACCGAAAGTGCCTACAATGAGGTATCTGAAATTATGAAAGAAATGGATAACATTAAGAAATAAACTACTAAAATGTTACATAAAATAATACTTTTAATATCGCTGTCGATGGTTTTTGTACCATATCTTTCGGCTTCAAACGATTTTATACAAGAAGCTGATAAAGCTTATATGGACGACGATTTTGAAAATGCTCTCGAACTATATCTTCAGGCAGCCCAAGAAGATGGTAATTCAAGCAACCTTTATTATAATATCGGGAATTGCTACTACCGACTTAATATGCCCGGGAAAGCAATATTGAATTATGAAAGAGCATTGAAACTTGATCCGTCAAATAAAGATGCAGCGACAAATTTATCTTTTGTTAATTCTCGAATTATAGATAAACCGGTAGATAATTTGTCATTATCTGAAAAAATCGGACAGCGTGTTGTCAAAACATTTTCTGCCGATACATGGGCTTGGCTGACTTTTTCTCTATTTGCTCTCTTTATATGTGCTGCTGCAGGATATATATTCTTGTCAGATGTAATGATTCGTAAAACTTGCTTTTTCAGCGGACTATTCTTTATAATCTGTACAATAATCGGTGTTGTGATAACAATTTCATCAGCCGGCAGAATGACAAATCATAATGAGGCAATTATCATTTCAGAATCGGTAAATCTCGGAACATCACCAAGAGTTCCCAAAGATAAAAGTGAAGAAGCATTTCTACTACATGAAGGAACTCGCCTTGAAATTGTCGATTCACTCACCACAACTAATGGCGATGTCAGAACAAAATGGTATGAAGTGATGGTTGACCACGAACATAGAGCGTGGATTAATTCAAATGATGTTGAGAAGATTTAATGATAGATTTATGTATATCAACGTGTTATAGTTTAAAATCATAAGCAAAATTAAAAACATGTTTTAAAACATATAATTTTTTCAACAAAAAATTTGCTCATTTTATTTAATTACTCTAACTTTAACACGTAAATAAAAATCATCGTATTTCCAACTCTAAAATATTAAATATCATGAGCAAAACAATTTCATTCAACGAACTTCGTCGCCTAAAAGACAGCTTGCCTGATGGCGCAGTTAGACAGATTGCCGATCGTCTCAATACTACAGTTCAGACTGTGCGTAACTACTTCGGCGGATCTAACTATGAATTTGGTAAAAACGTTGGAGTTCATATTGAACCCGGTCCTGATGGAGGTATTGTTGTGCTTGACGATACTACCATTTATGATATGGCAATAGAAATCCTCAAAGAAAATCAAGAAAAATAACTAACCTTATTGAATCCACTCTTAATTTCCTTTAACTCATCCCGTGTCACAACAACAGGAAAATTTAAATGAAGATCGTTTAATTACTCTCGCTATTCACACTCTTGAATATGCTACGACCTTAAAAACGCTTCTTGAAAGTGAAGGAATTATTGTGGAATTAAATAATGTCAATCTCACAAATCCAACATTCTCAGCCGGTGTAAGAGTAAGAATTCATGAAAAAGATTTACCGCTTGCTCTTCGTATCGTTGAAAATAGAGAAATATTTGTACTAACCCAAAGCAATAAAGAATCAGGACAGGCCGAAACCATTCTTGTACCAACCGACTTTTCTGATCATTCTCTTGAGGCTGCGCGAGCCGCCTTTTATATTGCATCAAAACACAATTGTGAAATTCTTTTTCTTCACGCCTACATTGACCCGGCTGTTGATCGGAACATACAGCTGAGAGATGTTTACACTTTTGATTATAAAACTGATAGTGAAGAATCAAAACTTCTTGCCCAGAATGAAGAAAAGGCAATGAGTAAATTTATCGATAAGATAAAAGCTCAAATAAAAAACGGATGCCTTCCGGCTGTTAAATTTAAATCGGTCACAACTGAAGGCGTGCCCGAGGAAGTCATTATAAGCTATGTCAAAGAAAACGATCCATATCTTATCGTGATGGGTACTCGTGATGCAGAACGCAAAGAACGTGAATTAATCGGTAGTGTAACAGCCGAAGTGCTTGACTCTTGTCGAAACGTTACAATGACCATACCGTCTAACTGCAAAATTGAAGATATCAATAAAATATCTGAAATAACATTTTTTGCAAATCTTGATCAAAACGATATCATTGCCATTGATTCGCTTCTTAGATTTTTACCTGATTTTAGTGCAACTATAAATATAATGCACATAACAACAAAACGTGATGTATTATTGAATGCCGATCGTGCTGTATCAAATCTGGTAGATTATTGTCAAAAAAATTACCCGACCTTGAAGTTCAAAAAAATCAAGCTTGATCCACATCTGATCGACCAACAAATCCAATCAACAAAATCTCAATTATTTGTTGTTGCCAACCGTAAACGTAATATGATTGCCCGTATATTTAATCCGGCACTCCCCCATCGTTTACTTTTCCGCATAGATATTCCAATGCTTGTCATACCTGTATAATATCAGGTGATTTATATTATCATTACAGGCGGTTTTATAATTATTTAACATAATTATCTTATACAACAGAACTGCCGACCTGCAAAAATATTTGGCTATATCATGAAAAATACCTACCTTTGCAGTCGTTTTTACAACCAATTAACAACAATTATTTAAAACATGAAGTACGAAACCGTTTTCATTTTAACTCCCGTTTTGTCTGATGCTCAGATGAAGGAAGCGGTAGAAAAGTTCACTAAAGTGTTGACTGACAATGGTGCAACAATTGTGAACGAAGAACTTTGGGGTTTGCGCAAACTTGCTTATCCCATCCAGAAAAAATCTACCGGATTTTACACACTTGTTGAGTTTGATGCCGATCCTACAATCGTAAAAAAACTCGAAACCTCTTTTCGCCGTGACGAACGCGTTCTCCGTTTCTTGACTTTCCGTCTTGACAAGTACGCTGCTGAATATGCCGAAAAACGTCGCAGCCTCAAAAAAGGAGAAACTACTACTAATAACGAAGCTAAAAAGGAGGACTAAATCATGGCACAAGCTCAATCAGAAATACGCTATCTCACTCCCCTCTCAGTTGATGTAAAAAAGAAAAAATACTGCCGTTTCAAACGTAGCGGTATCAAATATATCGACTATAAAGATCCCGAATTCCTTAAAAAATTCCTTAACGAACAGGGCAAAATTCTTCCCCGCCGTATCACCGGTACTTCTCTCAAATTCCAGCGTCGTGTAGCTCAAGCCGTTAAACGTGCTCGTCACCTCGCTCTTCTGCCCTACGTTACCGACTTGATGAAATAACCCCTTAAAGCACTGAGTATATAATATGAAAATTATTCTTAAAGAAGACGTTCGCAACCTTGGATACAAGGATGACGTTGTTGAAGTTAAGGACGGTTATGGCCGCAACTACTTGATTCCTACCGGTAAAGCCGTAATCGCATCACCCTCTGCTCTTAAGGTTCTTGCTGAAGACCAGCGTCAGCGTGCTCACAAGCTCGCTAAAATCAAAGCTGATGCCGAAGCTCTTGCTCAGTCACTTCAGGGTGTTAAACTCTCAATTGGCGCTAAAACAAGCTCTACCGGTACAGTTTTTGGCTCGGTTAACGCAATTCAGATTGCTGAAGCTCTTGAAAAACTTGGCTTCAACATCGACCGTAAAATTGTCGACATCAAAAATCCGGTCAAAGAAGTTGGCGAATACACTGCTATTGTACGCCTTCACAAGGATGTAACTGTCGAAATTCCCTTTGAAGTTGTCGCTGAATAATTTAGCGATTATATAACTTTACTCATCGGGTTGTTATGCAACACATAACAACCCGATATTTTTTTACTTGCTTTGTTCCTTATAATTTCTTATCTTTGCATTCTAACATAACTTCAAGATTTATAGTATGGCAAAAATTGGAGACATCGTTCGCTTTTTAAATAGTACAGGTGGAGGCAGAATTGCATCTATCAACGGAAATATTGCAAATGTTATTGATGAAGACGGCTTTGAAACACCGGTGCTTCTTCGTGAAATTGTAGTAGTGAGTTCGGGTGATAATTCTGTTCCGACATCCAAAGTCTTTGGTCCTTCGTCAAAAGAGCTAAGTATACAACCCTCTCCGGTTGTAAATACAACCCCCGACATCGTTACATCCAAATCAGCAGAACCTGAGATACAACTCCAAGTTGAAGAAACTCCGGGAGGTGATAAATTAAATATTGTCCTTGCATTTGAGCCGGAGAATATAAAAGAATTGTCATCGACAACAATTGATACATATCTTGTTAATGACTCAAATTATTATCTGTTTTTTACCTATATGACCCGTTCGGCAGATAGCCCGGAATGGACTACCCGATATGCCGGAACAGTTGAACCTAATATACAACTCTATCTTGGCGAACTTTTAAGAGATAATATTAACGAGATTGATCATATTGCATTGCAATATATAGCTTTTAAAAACGATAAAACGTTTGAAGCCAAACAACCGTCGTTAATATCTGTCAAATTTGACAACACCAAATTCTTTAAGTTGCATTGCTATAAATCTAATCCATATTTTGATAAAGAAGTTCTTGCTATTGATATTGTTAAAGATGACAATCCATTTAAAGAACTTAAAATCGACTCAAATAGTCTTGAGAAGGAATTAAAAAGCAAAATCAGAGCCGATAAAACAATAAAAAGACCGGTCGTAAAACATTCTGAAAAAAGAAACAACGATATTATTGAAGTTGATCTTCATATCGCCGAACTTGTTGACACGACACGTGGTCTTTCAAATGCCGATATGTTGAATTTGCAAGTTGATGAATTTCGACGTGTTATGGATTCCAATCTCAAAAATCACGGACAAAAAATTGTATTCATTCACGGAAAAGGCGAAGGTGTTCTCCGTCAAGCCTTAATGAAAGAGTTAAATTATCGTTATAAAGGGCACCTTGTTCAAGATGCTTCGTTCCGTGAATATGGTTATGGCGCAACTCAAGTAACTATAAAATGATAGTTTGTTTCTCAGGCACGGGTAATAGTCTCGCAGTGGCTAAAGAGGTATTGAAACATATCCCATCTCACAGATTGTTTCGACTTGACCATTCCAATGCAGCGCGTATATCAGACGAGTTTGTCGAAGATAAGGAAATCATCTGGATTTTCCCAACATACTCGTGGGGTATCCCGCCTGTTATAAAAAATGCAATTGAGTCTTTTTGCGGATCTGATAAAACCATTCACCATATGATAACAACTTGTGGTGATGATATTGGAAATTGTGCTTCTCAGTGGCGCAGATTAATGAAACGTCATAATTTCATTACCGGAGCTGCGTTCTCGGTTCAAATGCCAAATACCTACATCAACATGAAGGGATTTGATGTGGACAATCAGGCTCTTGAAAATGAAAAGGTTGCACAAATGCCCGAACGTGTCAAACATATTTGTGACACAATCAAATCATATACGGGAACACCGATTGATGATGTAGTCAAGGGGGCTATTCCTCGTTTAAAAACTTCGGTTATATATCCGTGCTTCAAAAAATACGAAATAAATCCGGCAAAATTCAATGTTGATAAAGAGACTTGTCTATCTTGTCGATTATGCGCCTCTCGTTGTCCTCTCGATAATATTACAATGGACCATAATTTACCCAAATGGGGTGACAACTGTACAATGTGTCTGAGATGCTATCACCACTGCCCTACAAAGGCAATTAACTATGCCGGCAAAACATTAAAAAAGGGGCAATATACCCGATTTAAAAATTTATTAGGGGAATAATTGATATGATACTGATAGTCGATGATGATAAAACAATATGCATGTCTCTTAGTCTGCTTGTCAAACGAGCCGGTTATGAGGCTGTAACCGCCAATAATGCAGATGAAGCGTTAGCGATCGTCCGTAAAACGCGTCTAAGCCTGATTGTGCTCGATATGAATTATTCTCTTGACATATCAGGGAATGACGGTCTTGAATTACTTAGAAAATGTAAGATTCTTCAACCCGAGACACCTGTTATTTTAATTACAGCATGGGCTAATGTTCCTCTTGCCGTTGAAGGTATCAAATTAGGAGCATTTGACTTTATGTCAAAACCGATAGACAGCAACTCTTTTCTTGGTAAAATTGAAACGGCTCTTGCGATGTCAAGCACAGATGCTCCGATTGAGAATATTTCCCGATTTGACCGGTCTGAAATCATTGGTGAAAATCAACAATTAAAATCAATATTGGCAACAGCCTCTAAAGTTGCCAACACCGACGCATCAGTTCTGATTCTTGGTGAAAACGGTACAGGTAAAGAATTGATTGCTCGTGCGATACATAATGCGAGTAAACGTGCATCCTCACCATTTGTGATGGTCAACCTCGGAGGAATTTCTCAGTCACTGTTTGAGAGCGAAATGTTTGGTCATGTTAAAGGAGCATTTACAGGTGCGGTATCTGATCGAAAAGGTCGGTTTGAAATGGCTGATAAAGGTACAATTTTTCTTGATGAAATCGGAGATTTAGATTTGAGCTGTCAAGTAAAACTGCTTCGTGTGCTACAACAGCACACCTTTGAACCGCTTGGAGACAGTCATACCCGCCATGTCGATTTTCGATTAATCTCTGCGACAAATGCCAATCTAAGTGAAATGGTTGCCAATCATACATTTAGAGAAGATTTGTTTTACAGAATTAACCTTATCACTCTTAATTTGCCACCACTGCGTGAAAGGCGTGATGATATTCCACTCTTAGTTAAACATTTCGTTAATCTTGCATCAAAAGCTAATGGAAAGGACACGCCTGAGATATCATCAGATGCGATGTCATATCTTGCCAATCTGCCATATCCCGGCAACATTAGAGAACTTAAGAATATAATTGATGGAGCAACACTCGTATTCAACGGTAAATATCTGGAGACTAAAGACTTTGAGAGATTTATTGTTAATCACTCATCTGATATCGAAGTGTCAGACTCTAAATCTAATTCAGGAGAAACTCTTGACGATATGGAGCGGAATGCAATCATCAGTGCTCTTGAAAAATATGATGGTAATTTATCGAAAGTTGCTACAGTTCTTGGCATAACCCGCCAATCGCTCTATCGACGACTTGAAAAGTTTGATATAAAATTATGATCGGTAAAATTTCATTATTTCTTTTGACTGTCACCGTCATTTTATGGGGATGTTTGACATTGTCGGAGATTGCAACTGCGCCATTATACAATGCGTGTTTTATTTTTATATCGCTTCTTTTGATATATATTTTGTATCGTTCAACCACCCTCCCACTTTCAAAAGTTATTAGCGGACTTGACCTCTTAAAATCACAAGATACGGCAAACCGACTGTCAAAGGTGGGGCAACGGGATGCCGACTCTATCGTTTCTTTGTTCAATTCTCTTATGCAATCTCTAAGAGATGAACGTTTAAAAGTACAAGAACAGGATCATCTGATTGATATGTTAATCCATACATCATCAATTGGCGTTGCAATTCTAAACTATGATAATGAAATTGCTATCACAAACGACAAAATGGCTCAATTGATAGGAGCCGAAAACAGTCAGGCTATTATTGGGAAAAAACTCATCCGGCTCAATTCAACTCTTGCAACTCATCTTGACAATATGGCACCCGGCGATTCTAAAACAATTAGAATTGAAGGAACATCGGTTCTGAAATGTACTTGTAGCAGTTTTATTAGAAATGGTTTTCCGATTAAGTTTTATATAGTGGAACTTCTTACTGATGAGATTATTCAAACTGAAAAAGCAGCTTATGGTCGCGTTATAAGAACTATGGCTCATGAAGTCAACAACACAATCAGTGGATTAGTCACTGTGCTTGACATTATAACGGCAATCCATCCTAATGAGTCTGAAATAACCGAAGTTGCACAGAGCGCAATTCAACGTTGCAGTTCGTTGGCTGAATTTGTGAAATCATACTCAGACGTTATGAAAATTCCACAACCTGTTTTGCAATCGGTTGACATCAATGAATTAATCATTTCTATGACACCTTTTCTTGAATCAATAGTCGGTAAAAAAGCTAAAATACAATTTGAGCTATCACCAAATCAGGCTATTGCAAATATTGATAAAGTATTGATTGAACAAACTATTGTAAACATCGTAAAAAATTCGGTAGAAAGTATCAATACGACTTCAAAAGATGATGGTATAATAACGATTACTACATATGATAATCCGTCTAAAATTATCATTACCGACAATGGAAATGGAATACCTGACGATGTTTCACAATATATATTCACCCCGTTTTTTACAACAAAAAGAAACGGTCACGGACTCGGTTTAATGTTTGTAAACGAAACATTACGCAACCATAATTGTGATTTTAAACTTTCAACATCAAAGGAAACCGGGTTAACCTGTTTTTCAATTACATTCCCAAAAGTATTTGATCAAAAATGAAGATAATTCATACATCAGATTGGCATATAGGGTTATCTTTCTATAACTATTCACGTGATGATGAACATCGTCATTTTGCCAAACAATTAGCTAATGAGATTAACCGCATAAAACCTGATGCACTGATTGTAGCCGGAGACATTTTTGATGTTGCAGTTCCGACTATTCAGGCTCAAAAACTTTTGGTTGAGATTTTAACAACGCTTCATGATGCGTGTCCGACAATGAAAATCGTTCTAATTGCCGGGAATCATGACAGTGCGTCACGTCTTGATATTCACGCCCCACTCTGGCACAATATAAACGTTGATATTATCGCCGGAGTCAATATCGACAAACCGGCTGATACTCATATTATTAAAGTTATATCGTTCGACGGCAAACTGCTCGGAAATATCGT
Organism: Bacteroides sp.; assembly: GCA_014802535.1. Lineage (GTDB taxonomy): Bacteria > Bacteroidota > Bacteroidia > Bacteroidales > Muribaculaceae > CAJUPY01. The sequence goes on from JAAVCC010000011.1 coordinate 130,644, forward strand.
CGCGGTTCCCTACATCGCTGAATATAACTATAGCAGATATGGACTGCCGTCAACCGATACAGATGAAACTCCTGAAAAATTAATTCAAAATTTTCATCAATATTTGCTTAATGAGGCGCAAAAAGACAATGTTCCGGTTGTCATGACAGCTCATCTTGCCATTTCAGGCTCTGATGCTCTGAGTCATGATCAATCAAAACTCAGCTATCATTCTATCGATATGATGGGAAACGGATATGATTATCTTGCGTTAGGACACATTCATCATCCATCTACTATCGCTCGAGGCAACTCATTGGCTCGTTATTGTGGTTCTCCGTTTAAACTATCTTTTGACGAAGATTTCAATCATACGGTATCAGTAGTAAATATTGAGTCGCATGGAGAAAAACCCGATGTGACTGAAATTGAAATTGCACCCTTAAAAAAGTTAATTATATTTCCCGAAAAGCCGACTGATAGTCAATCTACTATCGAATTAATCAGAAACATTCAACCGTCAAACGAAGATTATATTAGAATTGACATTATAAGTGATAAACCGGTAGATGTATCAGTTCGTCATAAAATCGAGGAAACTGTCAGCGAAAAAGGTTATCGATTCTGCCTCGTTAACACAATTCCTTCAAAATCAGAAAAAAATGACGAGATAAAACCGATATTGCTTTCAGCCGAATCTATTCGCAAAGCCAATCCTATTGAAATTGCACGTAATTATTATGCCATAAAATATAACGGACAACCGTTGCCCCAAAACATTGAAAAATGTATTCAGACTGCAATTAATCTATCTGACACAGAATTACGTGAAGAAAATTGTTAGATGCCTTTAGTTTAAATAAAAAACCGTAACTTTGCACTAAATTAAAAAAAACAATCCATTTATGATTGACCTACTTATTAATCTATCAATATCTGATTATTTCAGTGCGGCATACCTTTTCCAATGGTTTGTCGATCATGCCAACTACTGGTTTGTTTTCATCTTCATGGTAATTGAAAGTTCATTTATTCCGTTTCCCTCTGAAGTTGTCATTCCGCCCGCCGCATATCTTGCTGTTGCTCAGGGTTCATCAAGCGACATGAATATATATGGAGTTGTGGGATTTGCCACCCTTGGAGCAATCGTTGGAGCTCTTATAAACTATTATCTGTCTCTGTGGGTAGGACGACCAATTGTATATGCGTTTGCCAACAGCCGAATTGGACATGCTTGCATGATTGATGAAGCTAAAGTTGAACATGCCGAACAATATTTTGATCGTCATGGCGCGATATCTACATTTATCGGAAGACTCATTCCTGCTGTCAGACAACTTATTTCAATTCCCGCCGGACTCGCACGTATGAATATAGTAAAATTCATCATATTCACCGGACTTGGAGCCTTGACTTGGAACATTATACTTGCGGTTCTCGGATTTTGGCTTGCTAAAACCGTTGCACTCCCCGATCTATTTGATAAAGTCGAACAATATAACTCATATCTTACAATTGCCGGATATTCTCTATTGGCAATATGTATCATTTTTATTGCCTACAAAGCAATCAGTCATAAACCCGACCATAAAAAAATATAAACTACAATGCTAATAGCCCCTTCAATATTGTCGGCCGATTTTGCCAACTTGGCAAAAGATGTCGAAATGGTTAACCAAAGTGACGCCGATTGGTTTCATATCGACGTTATGGATGGCGTGTTTGTACCCAATATTTCCTTTGGATTTCCAGTTATAAAAGCTATTCAGAAATACGCTCGCAAACCGCTTGACGTCCACCTGATGATTGTTGATCCCGACCGATATATAGGTGCCGTTCGCGATTGTGGAGCCGAGATAATGAACATTCATCAAGAGGCTTCAACCCACCTACATCGTTCGTTACAAGCCATTAAAGCAGCCGGAATGAAAGCCGGCGTTACACTGAATCCGGCAACACCATTGGTTATGATTGAAGATGTAATTGAAGATGCCGATGTCATCATGCTAATGGGTGTCAATCCAGGGTTTGGAGGTCAATCATTTATCAATGCGACAGTCGATAAAATGAAACGACTACGCCAAATGGTTGATAAGCTTGACAATCCCCCATTGCTCGAAATAGACGGAGGCGTTAATGCGACCACAGCACCCCTACTACGCGATGCAGGTGCCGATGTCTTGGTTGCCGGAAGCTATGTATTCTCATCTCCCGACCCGACCGACACAATCAAAAAACTGAAACAATTTTAAAAGCTTTACGCTGACCCAATGACTGAAGTCAATACAACAATCTGCGCTATATCAACTCCTCCGGGAGTCGGTGGAATTGCAACTGCCCGTGTTTCAGGTCCTGAAGCAATTACCATTGTATCAAAGATTTGGAAGGGAGCTAATCTCGCCAAGGCAGCAACTCATACCGTCCATCTCGGTACGATTCTCGATTCTCAAGCTCAACCACTCGATCAAGCTGTCGCCACCATCTATCGCGCTCCAAAATCATTTACAGGCGAAGATACAATTGAAATCACGATCCACGGGTCACGCTATGTTCAACGCGAACTAATCACATCCCTAATAAACGCAGGTGCTAAAATTGCTCAACCCGGCGAATTTACACGTCGCGCATTCCTTTCAAACAAAATCAATCTTGTTGAAGCAGAGGCAATTGCCGATATAATTGCATCTTCATCACGCGCAGCCAATCAAATTGCAGTTACTCAACTCCGCAACGGATTCTCTCGCAAATTGGCCGAACTCCGCGAACAACTTTTACAGTTGGCATCGCTCATCGAACTCGAACTCGACTTCTCAGAAGAAGACGTTACTTTTGCATCACGCAAACAATTGATTGACACAGCAAAAGCTATTGATACAGAAGTAAATCGACTTAAAAACTCTTTCAAAACCGGAGCCGCCATTAAAGACGGTATCCCTGTGGCAATTGCCGGTAAAACCAATGCCGGAAAATCGTCATTGCTCAACTCTATTCTTGAAGACGAAAGAGCCATCGTTAGCGACATCCACGGCACAACTCGCGACATTGTAGAAGAAAACATCGAAATTGGCGACTACCTTTTTCGCTTAATGGATACTGCAGGCATCCGTTCAACCGAAGACACAATCGAGCAAATCGGCATACAGCGATCAATCGAGACAATCCGCAAAGCTCGTTTGATTCTCGCCGTAATCGACTCTACCGAACCGATTGATAAAGAATTCATTAACACCCTCATCGAAAACGCCGAGCAAAATATAAATAACCCCTCAATAATTTTCATATTCAACAAAAGAGACATCTCGACAACCGACGAATCAGACCTTAAATCAGCCATTGATGCTCTCCTACCCTCATCTATCGACCGTCATTACGTCAGTCTCTCAGCCAAACATCGCGACAACATACCGGGACTACTCCAAACAATGACCCAAATCATTGACAATGAAGTAAATCCCGACCAATCACAAGAAAACATCCTCATAACCAACGCCCGCCACCTCCAAATCCTCACCGAAGCCGCCCAATCAACCGGTCGCCTCCTCCAATCCCTCACCTCCAACATCTCCGGCGAACTCATAGCCCAAGATATCCGCCAAACCATCTCCATCCTCGGCGAAATCACCGGCGACATCTCCTCCCAACAAATCCTCAACAACATCTTCTCAAGATTCTGCATCGGTAAGTAGAAAATCTACTGAATACCAAAACATAGCATTGCGTATTATAATTAAAACTTTGAAGCAGGACATCACCTACCGCAACTCCCTCCTCCGCGCCCACTCCTTCGCCCGATTGAAACGCCTCCACAAAGACTAATCCAAACATGATATAAAATCAGTCATAATAAATTTATAATGGCACAATATACTTGTTAAACAGACCGAGGTAAATCAACAAATCCAACCTCCCAACCTTCGACTTCTAAGCCAGATTTAGCTCTGCACCCGACAAATCCTACATTTGCCCCGTGTAGAGCTACCGTTTTCGCGCTCAGGCCCTTGCATATTCAAAAATAAATCGATAACTTTGCGTTAAAATTTAATTTATATGACAAGGATGATAAAAATAGAACGTCAAAAATTAAATAGAATAAAAGCTGTATTGGCAGAAACAGGTCGTACAGGTAAAAGGCTCGCGGAGCAACTAGGAAAGACCCAGTAACTGTCTCTAAATGGTGTACTAACACATCTCAACCTGATTTTTATACACTTTAAAATATTTCGTGTTTATTAAAAGTTGACGTTAGAACACTTATAACCAATAATAACAATCAGGATTAGATTTGAAATTCTCCTTTTTGTAACATGAATTAAAATCGAATATTCTAAATGGCAAAAAAAAGGATAGAGACGATACGTGTTTTTGAAGGTTTCGCTGGTTACGGTGGAGCATCCTTTGCTATGAAACGGCTTAATAAAATATTACCTAATACACGATTTAAAGTAGTAGGATTTTCTGAGATTTGTCAATCTGCAGTCGATTTATATAATGCAAATCATTTTGATACTTCCACTAACCGGCCTCTAAAAAACTGGGGCGATATAACCGAGATTAACGCGATAGAACTTCCTGATTTTGATATGTTTACTGGGGGGTTCCCTTGTCAGCCATTTTCAACAGCTGGGAATCGTCTAGGAGAACTAGACCCAAGGGGGTCATTGTTTGCTGATATCGTAAAGATTTGTCAAGAGAAAATGCCAAAATACATTTTTTTAGAAAATGTAGTCAGTTTATGCAGAGGTAAATGTAAACCAACGTATGAGGCTATTCTTGATATCTTTAAAGCAATTGGGTATGATGTCAAAACAGCTATTTTAAATTCCAAAGATTATGGTGTCCCGCAAAATAGACAACGATTATGGTTTTTTGGAATTCGCAGCGATCAAGGTGGTTTACCAGAAGGATTCTCTATGGTTCCTCCTGTGCAGGAATTAACACATTTTATTGAAGACTATTTAGACAAAACGCCATCAGAAGAATTATATCGAACACAGGCACAAATCGATCACATAAAAGACATTCATAACAAGCCAATTGACTACTTTCATGTTAATGAGCGATTGTGTTATGACTATTATAATAAAAAGATTCGTTTTGACCGCATTTGTATGACTGTGACACCACCAAATCATAATGTCGTAAGAATTGTAGAGCCACCAATAAATGGCAAGGATAGATTCCGAAAGCTTTCAACTGACGAGCATTTTAGACTAATGGGATTTACAATAGATCAGAATTATCGTGAAATTGTATATCCTGAACACTTAACATATATTGCATTAGGAGAACGTGCAGGCAATGGCTGGGAGATTAATTTAGTTACTAAACTCCTAGATCACATTTTTAAACAGCTCAATCATGAATAATTATGTATGAAGAACTTGAAATAAGAGAGGCTCTTCCCGAGGCAGCATCTATGATTGAAACATTCAGGGCTATTGGATATAGTCTTGAAACAGCGGTTGCTGATATAGTTGATAATTCAATTACTGCTGGATCTAACCGAATCTACATTAACCGCATTTGGGCCGGTGGAAATTCTGTCATCACTATTAAGGATAACGGATGTGGAATGACTGATGATGAGCTTATACAAGCATTGAGACCTGGAGCCCAAAATCCATTGATACATCGTGATGAAAATGATTTAGGCAGATTTGGATTAGGACTTAAAACTGCATCGTTTTCTCAGTGTAGGAAATTAACTGTTATCACCAAGAAAAATGGAGAGACCTCCTATTGGACATGGGATTTAGATTTTATTGCAGAATGTAAAAAATGGAACCTTATAAAATGGATGCCGAAAGAATTTGAACATTCTTTGGATGAAGTCGACTCAGGAACAATAGTGATATGGTCTAATTTAGACAGAATAGTTGCATCAGATATATCTAAGGATAACCTAAATGCTAAGGAGAAATTCTCTAATTCACTGCAAAAAGTTAGAGATCATCTTTCAATGACTTTTCATCGATTTATAGAAGATCGTCAGATTTCTATAATATGGGGGTGCCATGAAATTAATCCTTGGAACCCATTTTTCCCACTTGAACCCAAATGCCAAACTTTCCCCATTGAGTATTTACATGGTAACGTAACAATGCGTGGTTACGTTCTACCACATAGGATAAACTTCTCAACTGACAAAGTATATAATAGTGCTAAAGGCTTGAAAGGGTGGAATGGTCAACAAGGATTTTATGTATATAGAGGGAAACGTCTTCTACTATCAGGTAGTTGGTTAGGTATATTTCATAAAGAAGAAGCATACAAGTTAGCAAGAATTATGATTGATATTCCTAATAGCCAAGATGCAGAATGGCAAATTGATATAAAAAAATCAAAAGCGCAACCTCCAATTAATATAAGGGAACAAATAGAACAATATGCAAAAAGTGTTCGCAATGCAGCGGAAGAAGTTTTTAGACACCGAGGTAAAATATTACGTCAACGTAGTGGGCAAGAATTTCATCCATTGTGGCTTGAAAAAATGAAAGATGGAAAATGGTCATATATTGTTAATCGCAAGAATCCGACTATTGCCACTATAAAGCAGATTGCATTACACAACCCTGATATAGCTATTGAAACGTTGTTAAAACTAATAGAATCAAATGTGCCGACTAAAACTATTTTCATTAATGAATCTAAAGATGAAGATAGTACCGAGCCCCTTACTTCACTGGACAATGATGAAGTGAAGACCCTTATTAAGGCTCTTTACGAATCATTTGTTGCACAAGGACGTTCTTCCTCTCAAGCAAAAGAAGCTGTCAAACGAGTTGAACCATTTAATTTCTTTGAAGATATAATTGATAATATCAACGATTTATAATGGAATTTAATCAAGTAATAGAAATTTGCCGAACTCTTATCGGAGAAAAATATACTGCAACTGATCAAGAAATTGATAATGCAATATCTATGGTATCAAAGATGGATCCCAACATCCCCAAAGATACTATAAAATTACGATTACTTTCACTCTATGCGCTTCCAATAAAGCCATATAAGACTCTACTTGACCAAAATAATCCTGGCGGAGGATGGCTTAGTTCTGAGGACTTTCTTCGAAAGAAAACAATTAAGTGGGATTTTTGGGATAGATATATTGACTACCTTAAAAAGGTTGAAAAGTACCAGCCTGGAATAATCCATCAATTAGACAAGTTAACTGATGAGATTTTAGACAATTTGTTCGATCCAAATGAGTCTGATACCAATTTCTCGAAGAAAGGACTAGTTGTTGGTCAAGTTCAATCTGGTAAAACATCAAACTTTATCGGTCTAACTTGTAAAGCTGTAGATGCAGGTTTTAATGTAATAATAGTTTTTGCTGGAATGTTAGATGATCTTCGGACTCAAACACAATCAAGGTTAGAAAAATGTTTCCTCGGATTTACAACAAAAGATATAAAGAAAATTAACAATAATGAGAAAATAGGCGTTGGTCTTATCAATCCAAAACCTTTGGCACACGCTTTTACTACAGTAGTTTCTGATTTTAAGGAGTCTACTATCAATTCCTTAGGTGTTAATTTTCATACTAAAGATCCCATTTTATTTGTGGTAAAGAAAAATGGGCGTATTTTAGAAAATCTCAGGAAGTGGCTTGCAACTAAAGATTTAGATGCTAAATCCGTTTTATTTATTGACGATGAGGCAGATAATGCCTCAGTTAATACATCCAAGGACCAAAAAAAAGCATCAACCATAAACCGTAAAATTAGAGAAATTCTTGATCTTTTCCGACGTAACGCTTACATTGGATATACTGCGACACCGTATGCTAATATATTTATTGACAGGAATAACGAAAATGATTTGTTTCCACGGAATTTTATTGTAAATCTACCAACCCCTCCTGCATATTTGAGTCCAGAGAAAGTGTTTGGGTTGGGCGATGATGAAAATCCTCTACCTATTGTAAATATTGTCAAAGATTATGCTAACTTTATTCCTGACAAACACAAAAAAGATGAAATTGACACTTTAGAATTTAAGAATATTCCTGAAAGCCTAAGGTATGCTATAAGATGCTTTATTCTTTCTTGTGCTGTACGTATTCTGCGAGGACAAGGGAACAAACATAATTCGATGTTGATTCACCTGTCAAGGTTTCAAATATGGCAAAATAGGATTAAGAAACTTATTGAACGCTGTTTCAGATTCTATCGTGATGAGATACTAGCAGATGATACCGAAATCTATGAGTTATTTAAAAACGACTATGAAAATAACTATGTTTGCAAATATGGGAAAGAACATATTGAATATAAATCATATGTTCAAATTACCAATGAAATAATAAACTCTGAACACAAGATTCTAAAATCTGGCATTACCGCGCAACCATGGGAAGCTGTAAAAGCTCAATTGTATCGTGTAGTAGACAAAATAGAAATCAGAGCTCTCAACGGAGCGTCTGAAGATGTGTTGACCTACGAGGAACATAGTGAAGATGGTTTATACGTTATTGCCATCGGCGGTGATAAATTATCTAGAGGATTGACCTTGGAAGGTTTAACCATAAGCTATTTCCTTCGTGCATCAAAAATGTATGATACATTAATGCAGATGGGAAGATGGTTCGGATATAGACCAGGGTATGTTGACTTATGTAGACTATTTATAAGTGAGGAAATAAATCACTGGTTTAAAAATATAACTATTGCTAATAATGAACTTAGAGAAGAATTTGACTATCTTTGGGAAAGCAAAGGCAGCCCGCAGCAATACGCGCTCAAGGTTAGAACCAGTCCAGGATTGTTAATAACATCACCACTCAAAATGTTTTCAACTAAAGACGTCCAAATTTCTTGGGCATCTACTCTAGTTGAAACATATTCTCTTATTAGAGATAAATTTACGAGAGAATACAATTTTAAATTAACCGACTCACTTATTCGTAGTCTCGGATCACGATATAAAAGACAAGGTAAAGATGACCCCAGAGGTTATCTTTGGATAGATGTTCCAGTTGAACGAGTTACTGAATTTATTGAGAATTTCAAGATAGCTGAAACGTCTCGTATTAAAATGGATCTCACAAGAATGAGTGAATATATAAAAACGTGTTCCTCCCAACTTGGAGAAATGAAGACTTGGCGTGTATTGGTTAGGAATAATCAAGTGAATAATCAGAAGCTATTCACCAACTCTAAATATAACTTTGGAGATGGTCTCATTACAGGAATTTGCACAAATCGCACTAGGGTTGGAATACCAGATCAAGATGACCATGTTTACAATTTAAAAAACTATCACCTAATTTCAGGGCCCAAAGATGAATTTATAGATTTTGATATTCTCGATGAAGGCACATTATATTTATCAACTGCACTAGAAGAAACTAAATCTATAAAAGAGAAACTTCACGCACAAAATTCTAATATCAAAGAATGGGTTGAGAATTACCCATCACCAACGCTGGTTCGTCAAAAATATAGACCGACCAATAAGCCACTACTAATAATTTATCCGCTAAATCCAGCTATGGCCAATATTTACGATTCCAATGGTAATCTAAAAGAAAATATTGATCAATATAACATTGATGACACCCCTTTTATTGCGTTTGCTGTTGTCTTTCCCAATAGTAATAATTCAAAAGGCGTACAATATAAGGTCAATGAAGTTAGAGACTTAATGGAAACCGAAATTAATTTCGAATCCGAAAATGATAATACTTACCCTGATGAATAATTATATTTATAAATCATGGACTCGACTCGAATCCGAGAATCATACGGGATTGGTTAAGAGATTAATTTCTCGTAATATTCCATACCAAATATATTGCATCTACGATTATTCCAATAAATCGTTTGGGATTGGTGTGTCATATCCTAAGAATATTAAAATTAATTTAACTCCGTTCTCTTCTTTGAGCCGTCTAAAAATAGAGGTTTTTGAAGATACCAGTTTTAAGAATAACCTGATTCTATCAGTATTGCTATCCGAATCGGATAAAAAAGATTTATTTTCATATCTTTGTATAAATATGATAGAAGCTATAGCGGCAGCCAAAGATATATTTACGGCAACCCAGTTGTTTGGCAACACATTGTTACGCTGGAAGAAGTTATTTGAATCAACTCTTACAGACATTCTTTCCAAAGAAGAGCAAAGAGGTTTATATGGAGAACTAGTCTTTTTAAGGAAATTAGTTAAGCTCCATCCTTTATCCCAATATGCTGCAATACAAACATATATTGGATGTAGTCATGCACCACGTGATTTTCAAGGAAACTCATGGGCAGTAGAAGTCAAAACGACTTCCACAAATAACCCACAGCTATTAACCATCAATGGTGAACGTCAATTAGACGATTCTTTGACTGGTATTTTATTTTTATGTCACTGCTCTGTTGAAGTAATCAGAAATTTAGGAGAAACTCTTCCTGATATAATCACCGACATCAAACATATTCTGAAATCGGATTTCGCAGCATTATCTTTATTTAATGCTAAACTTTTCGAAGCAGGTTATAAAGAAGAATTCAATCATCAATATGCAAATATCGGATATAAAAATAGATTCATCAGATATTACCATGTGCATGAGAATTTTCCCAGAATTATTGAAACAGACCTAAGAGAAGGAGTGGGAAATGTAAAGTATGAAATTTCCTTGCCCCAATCTGATTTGTATAGAGTAACAGAATCTCTAGTTTTAGATAAATGTACGTTAGACAATGACTGAACTTGATGAATTTTATAAATCTCTAAAATCAGAGATTTTTACACGCCAACTTTCGGAAGAAAATGGAGCTACTCAAGAGCAGGTATTTACACAAATTTGCCTTGATATGCTAAGTGAGGCAAAGGAAACGGAGAATGCTGTTCTTGCATATGATGAAAAAGCATTAGGGACAAGGAATCAACATAAAGTTAATGCTTACTCTATTTCTTTGACATCTAACACACTTGATTTATTTATTACTGTATTTTCTCCAAATGAAGAGATTGAGACAATTGATAAGCAATCCGTAGAGCGTGCCTGTACCCGTGTGGAAAATTTTCTGACAAAATGCTTATCTGGGAAATACGAGAATGAGATAGCTGAAACATCAGCTGTCTTTGAGTTGGCACATCTACTAGGTAACTCTAAAAAATTAAAAGAAAAGTTAATTAGAATTAATAGGTATGTCCTTACAAACAAGAAGTATAAAGGGGAAATTCCTATTGCTAAGGAGTTTAATGGCTATACATTATTTACGAATGTCATTGATTTAGAAAAATTGTATAGCATTTCAATGAATTCTCGTTTACCTATTCATTTAGATTTAGAAGAACAAGGCGTAGCCATTCCATGTTTGCCAATTCCTACAGGTATTGATGAATATGATGCGTATCTAACTTATCTGCCTGGGAATTTTATATCATTTTTATACAAACAATATGGATTTAAACTATTAGAACAGAATGTAAGATCCTTTCTCCAATTTAAAGGTGGTATTAATCGAGGAATAAGAGATACTGTTTTGAGATCTCCTAATATGTTCTTTGCCTATAATAATGGAATATCAGCCACCGCAGACTCAATTCTACTTGATGAAACAAAAACAAAGATTTTGGCAATCAATAATCTTCAAATTGTTAACGGCGGACAAACAACGGCTACCCTCTTTCATGTCTCAAAAGATGCTGGAGAAAATATTTCAAAGGTGTTAGTACCGATGAAACTTTCTGTTATCCATGAAAAAGGGAATACATTTGAAATCATAAAACATATATCAAAATTCGCCAATACACAAAATAAAATTAATGATGCTGATTTATCGGCCAATGATCCTGTGCTTGTAGAGATTGAAAAAATCTCTAGATATATGTTAACTCCGATAACTATATCGTCGACTCATCAACATTATTGGTTTTTTGACAGAATTAGCAGACAGTATGATAATCTAATGGCACAAAGCGCTAGAACAAAGTCTGGGAAGAAGGCATTTCTTTTGAAATATCCTAAATCGTGTAAATTTACTAAATATGAATTGGCCAAATATTATAATTCTTATTTTGAATTAATTGAGAATGGTAAGATTATAGTTGGCCCACATTGCGTTGTAGATGGTAATGAAGTAAACTTTCGAGCATTCAGGGACATTATTATGCCTTCATTAGAGGTTGATAAAATCTTTTATGAAGACCTGATTGCAAAAGCCATACTATTTAAAGAGGTTGACCGTCTTCATGGGACAAAAAGAAGTAAAACTTCACCAATCGGAGATATGAAACAAGTCATGGTTCCATATAGTATAGCCCTACTTAAAATCGCCACCAACAATTGTTTGGATTTAGGTAAAATCTGGCGTAATCAGAAAATATCTACCGAGTTATCTGATTATATGTATTCCTTGATGGTTCGATTAAATAAGTTTCTCATAGAAAATTCGCCAAGAACTAATATTATAGAATGGGCTACCAAGGAGGAATGTTGGAAATTCGTTAAGGAGGAATTCGTCATTCCGGATATCATTGTAATAGAAAATGATATTGCAAGTCAGGCTATTATTGAAGAAAGGTATTCTAAACAAAACTTATCCAATCAGGAATTTTTTGGGGCTTCAACATCACTCATAACAGCAATACCTAATGATATATGGCTGAAAATTGCAGAATGGGGAAAAGACTCTGGTTGTCTAAGTTTACAGGACCAGAATTTCTCAAAAAATATTGCTCATAAACAAAAATATGGCTATAAATTAAGTGAATCTGAAACATATAGTGCCATTGACATTTACGGCATAGTCAAACTTAATAATCCTGAATTATTCATTGAGTTGGAAGAAATGCCTAGCGATAAGCTCAATAATTTTGATGCAAACATGATAACCAACATGTTAGCATGGGAGAAGTCCCCTATTATCCTAGAGAATTGGCAATTTAAGATTTTACAGAAGTCAATAAAACTTAGTTCCATAAGTGAATTCCAAATGTATGAATTATTATTTCTGGTAAGTATCCTTAACCAGCATGGGTTTGAAAATCATACAAATTGAATAATGTGATATGAGCGAATTTGACAAGTATATAGATCACGGAGAACCGAGACAGAAGGAGAAGGCTGATGCTTGGCAAACGGCAATAGCTTGTAAGTTCTGATGACTAAGTATCCAGTTAGAATATAAATAATACTTGTATTTAAGTTAGTTATAGGAATGTATGGCACTACTGAGAAATGATAGAATTTTGATAAAGTAATGGATAAAGATCTTGACATACGGATTGTGGAGACTCTGAGGGCTTATTGGGCTTCGGGCATCGAGGATCATATGGACTACAAGAAGTTCTACCTCTACCCCATCATGACCCATTCAACGGCTATTGAGGGTTCTACCGTTACTGAGATTGAGAATCATTTCCTATGTTGAAGAAGGCATTCACAAAAAGAAATGGTTACTCTAACAGCGTGAATTATGAGCTATTAGCTATAATGATGATTCAATTAACACTATTGATTCGATATTGAACACCATCGTAGGTAAAATAGCGTTTATATCCTGTATTTCTGCAATATTCTAAAAATCATGTCTGATCTACCATCAATCCATTTTTTATTATGTCAGTCCGTAACTGTCTCATTTGCTTAATCGAAGTACATTTACTAAATAGCTCCATTGTTTCATAAATAGCAGGATTTACATAAAAAACATTCTTAACTTTTACTCCAATTAAAAAATGAGGAAGAATACCATACCTAACCGATATTTCCGCCTGCTCGGGATAAACCGGTATATTTACTTTGGGCAATCCTACAGAATCGCATATTGAAGTAAAATTATTATTCTTTTTAAATGCTATATATGATAATGAATAACTTTTAGGCACCCATCCTATAAACATTAAATCTTGTTCAAAGTGTTCTGCAACCTCTATATTTTGACTTGTTGATACAAATATGCTCTTATTTTTATATTGATTTGAATTAATCGTATGCAGAATCGCTAAATAATATAGGTTTATCTTTTTACGTTCTTCTGAACCTAGATTATTATATTTATTTAAAACAGCTTTCTTTTCTGAAAGGAAAGCATCCGCAAACCTTTTGTTTTCAGAAATGAACTCTGCCATCCTCTCCCTCCTATAAGGAGAACCTTTATCGGCCGTTTTTAGCGCAGTATTTAGTATTGCGTATATTCTTGAAAAATTATCTATACTAATATCATCCGGATCTATCCAATCATTATCATTTAAGCAAATCCGCCCTTTCTCTCCTATACAAAAAATCATATATAATAATTGATCCATAGATGATGTATCTTCAAAATAGTGTTTTCTTAAGTTTGCATCAGATTCACCTCGAGCAAACAGAGTTTTATGTCTTGATGGCGTCAACATATTAATAAAAGTCCAAAATGAATAGACATGTGCAGTTCATACTTCCCTCTATATAATAGCACAATCTTTGAGTATGCGTGCCAATCTTAAATGAAAGAGCCGTGTCAATAATCTCCATTTTTAAAGTAAAAAACCTTGCGTAATCCACGGAAAATAGGTAACTTTGTATCACAAGTATATTAATTCTGTTATTATGTGTTTAGATGTTCAAAATAGAGGATCTTTTAGAATCCTTTCAATAGATGGCGGTGGCATTCGTGGAATAATACCGGCAAAGGGGCTTGCATTACTAGAATGTGAATTGTCAAAAAGAAAAATACCCGCCAATATTTGTGATTATTTCGATTTAATCTGTGGGACTTCTACGGGAGCTATATTAGCAATAGGTCTTGCGCTTGGTATTTCAGCGCAAAAAATGCTTGACTTATATTTAAAGCATGCAAAGGAAATTTTCCCGCATCAAAACATTTTTAAACAGGGATTTAAAATTCTATGTAAAGGAAAATCTCTATATGACCGCGATAAACTATCTGAACTAATAGAACAAACATATCGAGATGCTGTTATTAACGAAGTTGCAAGATTAGGGCACTGCAGGACACGTGTTTGCGTGCCTACGTATGATGTAAGTACTGGAAAAATTCATGTATTCAAAACCTCTCACCATCAACAATTTGATAGAGATTATCAAATTCCTGCCCATCATGTTGCTTTGGCATCTGCGGCTGCACCGATATATTATGATAGCTACGATTTTGAATATGAGTTACGAGGAACTGGAACTAAAATGACTTATTTTTCTAATGTTGATGGTGGAATTATGGCTAATAATCCTACATTAATTGGATATGTAGAAGCTGTAAAAACTCTGGGAATTGCACCTCAGAATTTACAAATTTTATCACTTGGAACTGGTGATAGTATATTCAAAGACGATCAGCCCAATAAAAAAATGGGACTAAAGTATTGGCTCTATAATAAAAAATCAAAGATTGCAATATATGATTTATTTTCCTCTGCACAATCAGAATATGTCAGTAACTTGATGAAATTTTACCAAAGAGGCCCTGGTCAAGGAGGGACTCCTGAGTTTGTATATGAAAGGATACAGCATGCCTTTAGCACCTCCGACTCTATAAAAATGAATGCATCCGACGACGAATCTTTACAAAAGTTAGAACATATCGGACAACATGTTTTTGGAGATAAAATATCCGTCTTGATTGATACATTTTTCCAAGATATAAGACCTAATTTTGAACCAATACACTCCTTTTAATCATTATGAACTATAGCAATATCATTCAAAAAATATCAGACAGATATAATCCTGCTAGAGAAAGGCTTGTTGAATCGAGAATGTTCTCTGGCATAAATTCTTGGGATAGCGATGTAATAAAATACGTCAGACTTGCTATGAACGAGGTTGATTCATCATTCACACAAAGAGTAATAAATGCAGGCAATGCAGTCCGGAATACATTGTCATCCAGACAGACCAATGTGGAATATGAATTCCAAGGATCCGTAATGACCCAAACTCATATTAGAGCAGCTAGCGACATTGACCTTCTAACGATTTCATCCAAATTCTCAAATACTGAAATAGACCGAGTTCGGAAAGAATTACAGAATCCTTTACAATACTCCTATTCTGAAATTCAAGGACTACAAAGATATTCAAATTCATTTTCACTCTATACAGGCAACTATTTGCAGGATTTAAGAGAACTTAGAGCAGACAATGAAAGAATCTTAACAACGGTTTATACAAATGTTGACATAACTAAGCCCAAATCTATTAAAGTCCACCCAACACAGTATGGTGTTGATGTTGATGTAGTTGTTGCGGCTTGGTTTGATTCATTCGACTATGTTCGGCATGGACAAGATAAAATAAATAGAGGTATAGGTATTTATAATAAAGAAAAAGACTGGAGAGAGAACCACAGTTTTCCTTTTTTATCTATTCATAGAATAAATAGGCGTAGCGCAGACACACAAGGTCGCCTCAAAAAAATGATAAGATTTCTTAAAAATGTCAAAGAAGATTTAGGAGAAAATATTAATCTTACAAGTTTTGAAATTAATGCGATATGTTATGATATTCCTGTATATAAATATCAGAACTCAACATATCTTGACTTAGTTTCTATTCTATGGAATAAACTATATGATATAGCAAATAATCGTTCACTAGCAATGCAAATTAAATCTGTTGATGGGACTGAATTCGTCTTCGTGAAAAACCCTGACAGATATGACTCCGTTAGCAAATTAAAAGATTTGGTTTGGAGTATTTATCAACAACTCAGTTAATCTGTTCCATTGATTTAATGGATTTTTCCTCATTTATATAGAATATTATCCCCCATTAATCGTTATATTTGCAGACAGTAAAGAATGGGTGCTTTAAGAGAGCCGGAATTGTTAAAATTGGTGGTGTAAATCCCGTAAAATACAATTTTGTATACTTAAAGCGCAACTACCTAACTCTCAATCTTATGCTACATTGCATCGGCAAGTAGCTCAAACAATGTTACTCCAAATCTATTGAAGTAGAAAAAAATTCGCGACCTGTTCTCAATATATCGGGATTAAGTCGCGGATTAGTCTATTTCAAGTGCGTCGTTAATGAGCTTGATAGATTCTCTTTTGAAGTCAAGACGGTTATATTGCTCACCTTTGCACATCATGCAACTGCATAGATGATCTGTAGTGCGATTGATATTTTACAGAAGACAGTTCAAAATAGTGATTTTATTCAAACTTTTTATGGTTGTAAATTGTAATATTATTGTAAATAACTAAACTTCATCAGTATTATGCATGTATTCCCATTCAATCGGAGAAATCTAACTGTAATTGTTTCGTTTCTGACATTGGCAATATCGTTACCGGTATCTGCTGCAAATAATAAAAACCAACAAAGGCGATATATAACGCCTGAAGAAGTTCATGTAACTGTATCACCGGCTGCTCTACAAAAGGCCGATGCCATCTATGAATCCGTGCGTAATGATTATGCTACCTGTAAGCTTACGGCAGATGGTGTTGTCGATAAGGCTCTATACCATAAAGTTTGGAGGCCCGAACTTGCGGCTCGCTGTCTACAATTGGTTGCTGACAAAAATAATCGGGCAAAAGCCGAACTCGGTTATCTCTACACTCATAGCAGAACTTCCTATATGTTTCCCGGTCAGCAAATTGCAGGTCAGCAACTAATGGAAACTGCGGCAAATTCAGGATACAAAAAGGCTAACGATTACCTTGGGATATACTATAACAACAAGAAAGACTATAAAAAGGCGTGGAACTATTTCAATGCCGCCGGTTCTGAACATATCCCCTTTGCTCTGACAGTCATGGGCGAGATGTATGAAAAAGGTCAAGGTGTGAAAAAAGATTATTCTAAAGCCCGCGAATACTACCAAAAAGCCGCAATACTTTGCGATGCAACCGGTGCAGCTAAATATGGGACTGTCCTTCAACGCCAATGGTTCGGAAACGTTGACCTTGCCGACGCATTCTTCTGGACTTATCTTGCCGGAGAATTTGGCAATGACGTTGCCCGATCAAATCTTCAATTACCAATCAGAGGCGAACGATTTGGCGACGATAAAAATACGGCGTTTGTTCGTAATTCCCTTATATTAAAAGATGGATGGAACGACAAAATGGGACATCCGTTGGAACAGGAACCTATCTACAAGGATGGATACAGAGTCAGTGTGATTGCCCGTAGCATAGCAGCTGAAAAGGGAGATGAATGGTCATTGTTTTATCTTGGAAGCATGAGCTATAACGATGAATTTCTCAATCATTCGGGCGATTTCATTCGTCAATGCTACGAGCCTATCATAGAAACAGAAAAACTGCCTGAACCCGCCCTCGCTCTTGTCTATGAACGTATGGCAGACCTCTATCGCAAAGGCGATGGTGTCAAAATAGATAAAGCTAAAGCCGACCGGTACACCAGAAAAGCAGCTGACTACGGCAGCCTGGCAGCATACAAAATAATTGAACAAATTCCCGAATAACAAATTCGTCAATTACAAATAATATCGAGCGGATAGCACTGACAACCCGAGCAGTGTTATCCGCTTTTCTGTTCTGAAAAAAATACAGTGCTCTATTTTTTATGAGTTTGTGCGCCTTTTAGTGACTGATATCGTCAGAAACTCAGCCAGGACAAGGGTGATTTTGTTTGAGAAATCAAAATATTGTTGTATTTTTGCAGTGTATAAATCTTAATGTTTTTTTAACCAATCATAAAACCATGACACGTAAATTTATTTCTATTGCAATGGCTTGTTTGATTACTGCCGGTTCGTCGATTTGGGCTGAAGAACGTGTAAATCCGTTCTTTGCACCCTACGATACGCCGTTTGAAATTCCTCCTTTTGACAAAATCAAACCTGCCGATTATTTGCCTGCCTATACCGAAGGTTTAAAACAGGCTCGTGCTGATATTCAAGCAATTATTAACAATCCTGAAACTCCGACTTTTGAGAATACTATCCTCGCGATGGATAAGGCAGGAGCTCTTCTTGAAAAGGTCAGCCGCGTTTTTGGTGCGATTACTCAAACCGATATTACCCCCGAACTAAGCGACATCAACGATATTGTGGTGCCGATGGTCGGTCAATATGAAGATGAAATCAGCATGAACGACAAGTTGTTTGCTCGTGTTAAAACTTTATATGACAACCGTAACAATCTTTCGCTTGACAAAGATCAAATCAGAATGATTGAGAAGTCTTATAATTCGTTTACCCGTAACGGAGCACTGCTCTCTCCCGAAAAAAAGGAGGAACTGAAGGCTTTAAACAACAAACTTGCCGAACTCTATCTTAAATTCAACAAAAATTTGCTTGCAGCAACTAACGAATTTGAAATCGTTGTTGATGATGTAAATCAGCTTTCGGGACTGAACCAAGGTCAACTGAGTGCGGCTCTTCAAGCCGGTAAAAAACGCGGACATGACGGTAAATATGTATTCACTCTTCATGCACCCTCTCGCCTACCCTTGTTAACCAATGCCGACAATCGTGAGTTGCGCGAAAAAATGTATAAAGGATATGCCACACTTGCTTCGTCAGGCAAATATGACAACCGTCCGGTTATCAACGAAATTCTGAAGACTCGTGCTGCAAAGGCTAAACTTCTTGGCTACCCCGACTACGCTACTTATATGACCAGCAAAGTTATGGCAGGTACTCCCCAAGCTGCTCAAGAGCTGATGAAAAAAATGTGGGGACCGACTGTCAAGAAGGTTAACGAGGAAGTAGCCGAAATGCAGCAGATCGTTGATCGTCAAGGTCTTGACTTTAAGATTCAGCCGTGGGACTACTATTATTACTCTGAAAAGGTACGTGCCGACAAGTATAATCTTAACGAAAACGATTTGAGACCATATTTTTGTGTTGACTCGGTTAGAAAAGGTATTTTCACAATGGCAAACCGATTGTATGGTCTGACTTTCACAGAGCTTCCCGATGCACCAAAATATAATCCTGAAGTAAAAGTATATGACGTTCGCGATGAAAATGGCGAACACGTGGCAATATACATGACAGACTATCATCCGCGTGCTTCAAAACGTCAAGGCGCATGGGCAAGCAAGTTCAAAGCTTCATACATAGATGAAAATGGTAACGACATACGCCCGATAAACTTCAATGTCGGCAACTTTACTGCTCCGACCGAAGATATGCCTTCATTGCTTACACTTGACGAGGTTGAAACAATGTTCCATGAATTTGGACACGGACTTCACGGAATGCTTTCTCGCGCACGTTACAAATCACAATCGGGAACAGCTGTTGACCGTGACTTTGTCGAACTCCCCTCTCAGATTCATGAACACTGGGCATTTGAACCGGAACTCTTGAAAGTTTATGCTCATCACTATCAAACCGGCGAGGTAATTCCGCAAGAACTGATTGATAAACTTGAAGCTGCATCGACCCATGGATCAGGTTTCCACATGGCAGAACGCATCACAGCCGCATGGCTTGATATGCAATATGGACAACTTAATCCGACCGGTGATATTGACATCAATGCTTTTGAACAAAAAGTTGTTGATGAACTCGGTGCACCGTCAGAGGTTGAATATCGCTACCACAGTACATATTTCAAACATATTTTCGGTGGTGAACAATATGCTTCGGGCTATTATACTTATATGTGGGCTGAAGTGCTTGATTGCGATGGTTACGATCTATTTGCACAGAACGGTATTTTTGATCGTAAAACTGCCGATTCATTCCGTCAAAACATACTTGAAAAAGGTGGTTCAGAAGATCCTATGGAACTATTTATTAAATTCAGAGGTCACCGCCCCACTCCCGATGCATTGATGCGTAAATACGGACTTGATCCCAAAGCTCCTGAAGCCAATCTCGAGATCAAATATCCGATGGGAGAAAAATAAAATAAGATACTACTAAATATCGCCGCGCCAAGTGGTTATCATTGACCGACGACGCGGCGATTTTTTATATTAAAAACGATATATGGCGTCATCAAAAAACGAGAAAACAAAGATTAACCCTGAATCAGACATAGACCTCGACAATAATGAGTTCCAACAAGTTTGGCAACTTATAAATCACACCAACCGAAGTGTTTTTCTGACCGGTAAAGCCGGGACGGGTAAATCAACGTTTTTACGTTATATAACCGAACATACTAAAAAGCCTCACGTTATACTTGCTCCAACAGGTGTTGCAGCGGTGAATGCCGGAGGCGTAACGCTACATTCGTTTTTTCAACTTCCTCTCAAACCTATTTTGCCTGACGATCCCGATTTCTCGGTGTCGAGAATTCGCCAACGATTTAAGTATAATCGTTCAAAAATTCAATTAATCAGAAAGTTAAAGCTGATAGTAATAGATGAAATCTCTATGGTTAGAGCCGATGTAATAGACATCGTTGACCGTATTCTTAGAGTATATACAGGAAATATGCGACTTCCATTTGGCGGCATTCAAATGCTGCTTGTCGGTGATATTTTTCAGCTTGAACCGGTAGCGACGGGAGATACACGCGAAATATTGCGCAACGCCTACAATCATCTTTTTTTCTTTTCGGCTAATGTTTTCAAAGATTTTCAGGTTATTCCGATAGAGCTTGTCAAATGTTATCGCCAATCAGACACTGATTTTGTTAATATTCTTGACCGAATCAGAATAGGACATCCTCTTGTTAACGATATTCAGGCAATCAATTCACGTTATAATCCCGACATAAAATCAAATCACTCTAAAGAATTTATAATGACTCTTTGCTCTCAGCGAGATATGGTCAACGCCATAAACGAGAGTCATCTTGCTCAAATTAAATTTCCCGAAATAACATATACCGGAATCACTGAAGGAGATTTTCCTGAATCGGCATTACCGGTACCTCAAAAATTGGTTTTGAAACTCGGAGCTCAAGTCGTTTTTGTTCGTAACGACTTTGAACATAGATGGTATAACGGATCGCTCGGTCGAGTTACGATGGCAACAAATGACAAACTTGAAATAGAGCTTGAAAACGGAGATCGCCATATACTCGAACCCGAACGATGGTCTAACATCAAATATGTTTATAACGAAGATTCACGCCGTGTTGACGAAATTGAGCTCGGCAGTTATATTCAATATCCGGTCAGATTGGCATGGGCGTTGACAATACATAAAAGTCAAGGTCTGACCTTTAACAATGTCATAATCGACCTTGGACGCGGTGCATTTACAGGCGGACAAACATACGTTGCTCTCAGCCGTTGTCGTTCGCTCGAAGGGATGACACTAAAATCGGTATTGCGTGAACGCGACATTTTTATCAACCCAGAAATAGCTCGTTTCAGTCAAACATTCAATTCATCTGACAACATAAAACGAGCACTAACCGAGGCCCAGGCAGACGAACTATATGTCAAATCAGCCCGACTTTGGGATCAAAAGCATTTCATGGAATCTACCGATATGTTTTTCAAAGCAATGGAGGGCAAAAATAGAATCAATGACCGAGGTGTCAAGCGTTTAATAAAACAGAAACTCTCTGTATTTGACTCGCTTAACAACACAATTACCGACCTTGAAAATCAACTTAATCAAGCAAATGCGACGTTAAGAAAACTCGCGTTGGAATACGTATCTCTCGGACTAACCGGATTGCAAAATATTGCAGATATGTCGCCGGCATTACTCAATTTTGAGAAAGCATTGTCAATTGACCCTGAAAATCAAGATGCACTCCGAGGTAAAGCACAGGCACTCGTCGGCATGGGAGAAAATGAGAGTGCTCTTGATTCATTTATTAAATTAATCAGAGCCGGCAGCACAAATTCAGAAGATTATATTGGAGCTGCCGACATCTATTCGTCATGTGGCGAAGTACACGATGCTCTTGATTGCTTGCTGAAAGCTCTGACGATTGACAAGAATAATCCTGTAATATGTGACCGTCTCGCCGATATCTATATGTCAATTGGAGAAGAAGGCGAAGCCGACCGATATTCCCAGCTTGCGAAAAAGCTCCGAAAGAAAAAGAAATAAAAAAATGACCGTCTCGTAAGAAACGGTCATTTTTTATTTAAACTATTATAAGATTATTTCAAAAGGTCAACTGAACGTTCGATAAAGCGACTGAGTTGTTCGCCTTTCAACAAGCCGTTACCAAGAAGGGCAATGTCGATAAGTTGACCAACAACAGGTTGATTTTTGGCATATTCACCAACAATCTCTTCTTGTTTTTTACGAGCTGCATCGACCTGAGCCTGCAAATCGTTTGATTGTTTTTCTTGCTCGGCGTCGAGTTTGCCATCTTTGGCAACTACACGAATTGCCGAAATTTGGTCGTTCTTTTCTTTAACCTCGTTTTCGAGCGGTTCAATTTCAGCTTTAAGATCAGCGTCAGCTTTATCGCGAAGCTTGATAATTATAGGGTTCTCGGTATTCACAATGAAATTATAACTGTCGGGCAATTCACCATAGAAATTCATGCCCGGCTGCATAGAAGCCATCTCTTTCATACGTCTCATATACTCGTTTTGCGTAAGAGTAACAGGGAGATCGGCAGGCGACATCGCTTCAAAAGTCACCACAAAGTTAGCATCTTTAATGTCGGGAACCTGAGAACGGAAAACATTAGTCAAAATATTGCGTTGAGTTTCAGAGAGATCAACTGTCTTCTTGTTATCTTTGGGAATAAGATTATCGACCGTATCAGAATCGACACGAACAAATCGACTCTTTTCAATTTTCTGTTCAAGCATTGCAATAAAATGGTTTTCGAGTTGTCCGTCCATAACGAGCACACTGTAACCACGATTAGTTGCAGCTTTAATAAAATTGAATTGAGCGACCGGATCGGTTGCATAAAGATAGACAACGTCGCCACCCTTGTCGGTTTGCTCCGGCGATATCAAGTTGCGATATTCTTCGAGAGTGTAATATTTATTTTCAGTGTCTTTTACAAGGACAAAGTTCATTGCCGACTCACAGAATTTTTCATCGGTGAGCATACCATATTCAATAAATATCTTGATATCGTCCCATTTTGATTCATATTCCTTACGATCGGTCTTGAATATATCTTCAAGGCGTGAAGCTACTTTCTTGGTGATGTAAGATGAAATTTTCTTCACTGCAGAATCGCTCTGGAGGTAGCTACGAGAAACGTTCAACGGAATATCGGGAGAATCAATCACACCCTGAAGCAACATCAAGAAGTCGGGAACAACACCTTCAACCGAGTCAGTAACATAAACCTGATTGCAATAGAGCTGAATACGATTTTTATTGATGTCGAAATTATTCTTGATTTTAGGGAAGAACAGTACACCTGTCAATGTAAACGGATAGTCAACATTGAGGTGAATCCAAAACAATGGGTCTTCTTGAGCAGGATAAAGTTCATGATAAAATTTCAAGTAATCTTCATCGGTCAAGTCAGCCGGTTTTTTCGTCCACATCGGCTCAGTGCTGTTGATCACATTGTCTTTGTCGGTATCAACATATTTGCCGTCTTTCCATTCCTGAACTTTGCCCGAAATCACAGGCACAGGGAGGAAGCGGCAATATTTTTTCAGGAGTGAATCGATGCGTGACTGTTCGA
Organism: Bacteroides sp.; assembly: GCA_014802535.1. Lineage (GTDB taxonomy): Bacteria > Bacteroidota > Bacteroidia > Bacteroidales > Muribaculaceae > CAJUPY01. The sequence goes on from JAAVCC010000011.1 coordinate 155,079, forward strand.
GAAATTCTTTATTTTCATCATCGATATAAAGAATGATATCAGTGCCTCGCGTTGATTTATCAGCAGGACCCATTTCGTATGCCGGCGAACCGTCACATTCCCATTTAACCGCTTCAGCACCATCTTTATAGGATAGTGAAACAATTTCTACTTTTTTGGCAACCATGAAGGCTGAGTAAAAACCAAGACCAAAGTGTCCGATGATAGAGTTGGCAGTATCCTTGTATTTTTCAAGGAATTCTTCGGCACCGGAGAATGCAATTTGGTTAATATATTTGTCAACGTCATCGGCAGTCATACCAATACCGTGGTCACTGATAGTCAATGTACCGGCATCTTTATCAATTGATACCCTGACATTTGTGTCGCCAAGTTCACCTTTAAATTCACCAAAAGATGCAAGCGTTTTTAATTTTTGAGTTGCATCAACTGCGTTTGACACAAGTTCACGAAGAAAAATTTCGTGGTCACTATACAAAAACTTTTTGATAACCGGGAAAATGTTTTCGGTGGTAACACCGATAGTTCCCTTTTGCTGTTTTTCTGACATATTGATTTGAGTTTTTTATTTATTATTCTGAATTATATTTTGTCTATATAACAAATAAGCAAATATTATGCCACACACCAAACAGTGACATTTTGTCAGTTTTAAAGTTAATTAAGGAATTTAATCTATAATAAGCATGATAAAATTCTCAAATTATATTTAAATTTGTAATCAACTAAATTTTTAAACCAATTATTTATTATGTCATTTTCTAAATTCCTCAAATATCTTTTTCTCTATGGATTTGTAGAGGATATGTTTTCTGACAATAACCACGATCCAAAACAAAATCATGATACACCATACATATATGATGATTATGAAAACTCACATATTTCACTAAATCAAAATTTACCGATCGAAGAGCAAATTGATATCCTTCAAGATCGTATTGACAAACTTGAAAAACAGCTTGATCGATATGATGTTATGGATGATAGATATGACGAGTTATCTGATGAAATTTCTAAATTGGAAGATCGCCTTTATGTTTTAGAAGAAGAGCTTGACAATCGAGATTATATAGCAGATGATGAAGACGATTTTGAAGATGACTTTGAAGACGAAGATGATGAAGATTTTGACGAGGATGATTTCGAGGACGAAGACTTTGAAGAAGAGGAAGACGATTTTGAAGATGACTTTGAGGATGAAGATGAGGACGATTTCGAGGAAGAAGACGATGAAGACGATTTTGAAGATGGCTGGTAAGCAAAAAATTTAGTTATTTATAAGTTATTTTTGTATCTTTGTCGCGAAGATATATTTCATATTTAACCAAAATTCTATCAACTATTTAATTTTCAACCATTTATTTATAAATTATTATTCAACTATTAACCAAATTAAAAACCGACCAAACCTATGATTAGAATCGACATCGCTAAACTACGCAAAATGGCCGGACTCACTCAGCGAGAACTCGCAGAAAAGATTGAAATCCACCAAAGTTTTCTGTCATCAATTGAAAACGGACGTAGCCGACTTCCCGAAAACAAGCTTCAAAAGATTAAAGATGTTCTTGGTATTGACAATATCGATGATTACATCATTGAAAATCAAGAACATGACAAAGCTTTTATTGCTCAAGCTCAACATCTTCAAGACTGCAAGAATAATGACTCCATCTCAAAATTGCTTGAACATTTTCATGCAATATCCCATCAAAATAATAAAGATATAAAACACAATGAGGCCAAACTTCACGACCGAATCGAAACACTCTCATACCGGAACGAAAAATTGTCTCATCGTGTTGACGAACTCCGCGAAACCATTGATAGTTTAAGAGATGAGAATTACCGACTAAAAGAGCTACTCCTAAGCAACTCAATCAGTTTTTAAAGTATAAAAACTCACATATCATAAAAGAGGCAGTGGATATCACTGCCTCTTTTATTATTTCAAAAAAATTTTATATTTCAATAAACTTAAACCGTAACCTTCATTATTGTTGCATTGCCCGATATTTCGGCAGTTGCCAAATCGGCTGACAACAAGAATGTAGAGCCGCGCTTAAATTCTCGTTTTTCAAACTGAGTAGTAACGACAACATTACCTTCAATAACAACAACAATCGTAAACGAATCACCGTTACTAACAATGTTAACAGGGGCATCACTCTTTACATTGAATACATTAGCCTTGAAATAATTTGAACTAATGTTACATTCGCTTTTGCCGTTTACATTATCTTCAGAATATGAATAATCAATAGCTTCGCGTGCTTCCTTGATATGAAGCGGTCTTAACTGACCATTATTGTCGCGTCGGTTATAATCAAATATTCGATATGTAATATTGCTTGACTGCTGCACCTCAAGAATGAGATTACCTTCACCGATTGCATGAATGGTTCCGGATGGAATATAATAGACCTGTCCTTTTTTTGAATCGTATGATGCGATATAGTCAATCAAATTATTTTCAGCAACAACCTTATCAAAAAGTTCGGGTGTCATTTTCTGATTCAGTCCACACAAAATTTTAGCACCGGGATTTGAATCAATTACATACCACATCTCATCTTTACCATTACATCCATGACAACGACGCGCAAGTTCCTCGCCGGGATGTACCTGTAACGATAAATTATGATGGGCATCAATAAATTTTATCAATAACGGGAAACCGGTATAGGGATATGCCGCAGCAACCGCCTTTCCCAAAAAAGATTCACCGAAAATGTCAACTAGCCGGGTAAGTGACATACCGTCAAACTCTCCACCGTCAACAACCGAAACAGCCCCCGGAAGCCCGGAAATTTCCCAGCTTTCTCCAATATTAGAACCCGGCAGTTCAATTCCTTTATATTGACCTATGCGATCTCCACCCCATATAACAGAGCTGAATTGGGGTCGAAAGCTTAATATGCGATGAAGTTCTTTCATTCTCTATCAAAAATCGATTTATCAGGCGATAACGAGGAAGAGAGTCGATAAATTTATTATTAATTTATTGTTTATAATTTCAAAAGTGAAACGTTTCACACTGCAAATTTAGGTTTAAATTTAAAACTTTCCAAAAAAATTTGGCTTATAATGCCATTCTTGCACGATATGATTTGTCGGTTTTTCATTTTCTGTGTATCTTTGACATCAAAATAAACAATCATTCATTTCATTTTTTCAAAATGTTTAAAAATCAACCACCGGGCTTATATGTGCTCGCACTCGCCAATACAGGCGAACGTTTTGGCTATTATACCATGATAGCCGTATTTCTATTATTCCTCCAGGCAAAATTTGGTTTTGACGCCACTGTTTCAGGTCAGATTTATGCCGGTTTTCTAGCAACTGTTTATTTTATGCCTCTTGTCGGAGGATGGGTTGCTGACAAATGGAGTTTTTCAAAATGTGTTGTAACCGGGCTTGCCGTTATGTTTATCGGTTATGCAATCATGTCTGTACCAACTGATATCCGCAGCACGTCGTCACTCATTATACTGATAACAGCATTGCTCCTGATTGCCGTCGGGACAGGCTTGTTTAAAGGCAACCTTCAGGTTATGGTCGGCGATCTTTACAACAATAAACAATATGAATCACAGCGCGACTCGGCGTTCTCTCTCTTCTACATGGCGATCAACATCGGCTCAATGTTTGCTCCGATGGCTGCAACACAGATGTGTAACCTTGCTCTCAACGCCAAGGGATTAAACTATGTGGCAAGCCTCCCGGCTCTCTGCAATCAATATCTCGACAATGCGTCAGACGGCACTGACCTCGCTGCAACTTTCGCTGCCAACGGCATGGAGGTATCAGGGTCTTTATCTGAGATGGCAAACACCTATATCGCTACACTTTCAACCGGATACTGCTATGGTTTTGCCCTCGCATGCGTTTCACTGATTGTCAGCGCACTCATCTATTTTGGCGGTAAAAAAACTTTTGCTCATATAATCGTTGATAAAAAATCGACAAACAATAATGAAGTAAAGGCTACAGAAAACATTCCTGAACTTTCTCCCGCGCAAACCCGCCAACGTGTAATCGCACTCCTTCTTGTCTTCACTGTTGTGATATTCTTCTGGATGGTATTCCATCAGAATGGTGCAACATTGACTGAATTTGCCAAATCTTGTACATCTCCCGAAGCAACAGGCTTTACCCGTATCGGATTTAACGTGTGGGCACTCTTTAGCATCGCAATCGGAGTGTATGCCCTTTTCAATATTTTCCAAGCGACTTCAAAAGTTACACGTATTGTTTCTGGCGTAATTTTAGCTGCGGTTGCTTATGCCGTATGGCATTTTAACGGGGTTACCCCCGACCCGCTGACCGGTATTCAACCTCAAGAATACCAACAGTTCAACCCATTCTATGTAGTGGCATTGACTCCTGTTTCACTTGCATTTTTCGGCTGGCTTGCAAAACGTAAAAAAGAACCGTCGGCACCTCGTAAAATCGGATATGGAATGGTAATGGCGGCAATAGCATATGGCATTATGCTCATTGGCTCTTGGAGCATTTCAGGCATCAACGGGGATGTATCGTGCAACTGGCTCATCTCAACATATCTCGTATTGACATTTGCCGAACTCCTCCTCTCGCCTATGGGCATCTCATTTGTCAGCAAAGTAGCACCTCCCAAACTAAAAGGTTCGATGATGGGCGGATGGTTTGCCGCAACAGCCATCGGAAACTATCTCGTTTCAATACCCATGCTTCTTTGGGGTAAAATTTCAGTTGCCGCATTGTGGGGTATCCTCATCGCAATATGCTTACTCTCTGCCGCCTTCATATTCTCAATCATGAAAAAACTCGAAGCAGCCACCGGTGACGCTCCCGCTCCCAACGTTGACAAACTCGAAACAGTGGAAGACGAAGCAATTTAAAAATAAGATTAGACCATATAAAAGGCGGTGTATCAAATTGATACACCGCCTTTTAGTTTCTTTCCAACAATTTTTATTTGTAATCTTGAATTGCTTTTAACTGTATCGGCAATTCAACTTTAGCCGGATAGAAAGCGATCAGTTCCTGCCATGTTTTAAAGATTATATTTTTAGGCAAGTGAAGATCTTCAATAGATCTGATATCACGATTTGTCGCAGGGTTGTTTCCATCCGTAATAAATACAATATACTTATCGCTATCCTTTGCTCTAATTATATTGCGATATATTTGGTATTGCTTAAGGAATTCTCCAGGTGTCTTTATTTTATCCTGCAGAAATTTTGGAGCACATTCCATATACTTTTTTGCTTTAGCTTTATGCCTGGGATCTTCCTTCTCTTTTTTAAATCCGTCCTCAGTAAACTTTATTTCAAAATAGATTTCGGTCGAACCGTCTTTGATGTGGAAATCAAAAGACGTACCCTCGTATCCTTTAATCAGATTTCCATCTTTATCAACATCAAACAAATAGGGATCAAACTTTTCAGCATATTCAAATGTACATTTTGCGCCTACATGAATATCAATCCCCAAAGCGTTTTTAATAAACATAACCATTTTCTCGGTAGCACAAAGGTCATTATCAATAAGTTCTGAAAAGAACTTCATACACAATTGTTGTGACGAATTCAAATGATGTGCATATTGATGTAACCCGACAAGTTTTTCTCCAAGACATTTTACACAATCACACTTTGTGTATTTCTTGATAGCAACCGCACGATTTTTCTTTGCTCTTACACCTTCGGCATCATTTACCGGAAGAATATAAGCTAATTTAGTCTTCGTTGGTTTCCAAATTCCTTCATCCTTCCATGTACGGCAACTTTCTAAGCATTTTAGAATCTTCGCTTTGTATTTGTCGTAGGATGTTTCTTTTTTTAATGTAGTCATAATTTTGTTTTTTTGATTTGACATTTATTTTTCTGCTTATTATTTACAATGTCGCTAAAGGCAAGCTCTTAATGACAAATTTTTGAAGCACATCATTCTTAATTGAAACGACTCGTTTTGGTTTGAGGTCATATCTCGACTGAAGTTCCTCATAATTTTTTTTACAACCTAAACCCAAGGACATTCTTATTATATCCAATTGACGTTCACTGAACTCAGGTTTAACATATTTATTTTTTAGTGCCTGCTCAGCCATAAATACTTGAATGCTTAGTTTAATCCACCAAACAGCATACGATATGAATTTAAAACCATGAGTCTCGCAGAAATGATCAATAGCATATTCCAAGCCAATATTTCCTTCTGCTATTAGAACATCAATGGTGTATTTCTCCGAAACAAATTGTTGAGCAACCGATTCAACTATTATATGGTATTCACTCTTAAGGCGTTTCTTTGCATTGCTGTCAGCCTCCTTTATTTGTTTGACAAGGTCAAGTTCATCTTCAAGAGACAACTTAAATTTTTCCTGCCCTAAATTTTTAATAAAAATAGATCGTTGCACTTCAAGATTATCTATCGCTTGGCTTATATCAATATTATCTATTTTGCAGCCAAAGCCAAAAAACGTTTTAAGGTTGTTCAACTCACATTCATTGAGTTCAGATTTATTATTATTAATAATTTGATCGACGATATACGCGAATATGCTCTGTCGAATCCACCCAATAGCATATGAAATGAATTTAAATCCATGCGTTTCATCAAATCGGTAAATAGCATAATCCAATCCAATATTTCCTGCTTTTACAAGTTCTTCCATAGGATATTTCTCTGAAACATATCTTCCGGCAACGGCTTTAACAAATCTAAGATTTGCTCTTATAAGTTTTTCCTTAGCAGCTGTTACATCGTCTCCACCCTCCTGAATATGTTTAATCAGATTTACTTCATCTTCAACAGTTAGCAGAAACTCTCTCTTCTCATTTATCGAATTATTCTGATCTTCTGAGTTTGGTTTGTGTGGGTAAATTTGTTTCATATTTTTAAAATTTATGGTTCTTATAGCAGCCTATTTGGAGAGTAAACGTATATGAATTTTATACAGAAAAGTGGACTGCCATCCTTGCAATTCGTTGGGCATCGCCAAACACCCTTATACACGCACGGATAGGCAGCCCACATTATATGAGCTGTCACCGCACCTCGTGTATAATTAGTTCAAATTGGCGATTTCAACGAATTTGAGGTACTTTTCTTGTTATTACAATATTGTCTTATACAAGACTGTGCAAAGTTACAAAATATATTTTTAATTATATCGTCTATCTCAAAACACTTTTATTCAATGTTATAGCATAATCAATTATTTTAGCCAATTGAATTCTTTGCCAAGTGCATCAAGGACAAAATAATCGTCTATTTCTTGATCAAAGTTTGGCGTATATTTTGCCATCAATAATTTATTCATCTTCATCTAATATTAGTCGCCAATCTATTGGCAGGCAAACATTTGGAAGATCTTTAACATCCTTAAATAACGGTGCCATTTCCTCATTTGTAAAACCGGCGATTCCGCACCCGATACGTGTAACAAGAAATCGATTATTGGGACGATTTCGCACATACTCTACAAAATCATCAACGTATGGCTTAATATCGTTTACGCCACCATGCATTGTCGGAATAGCATAGCACTTACCGGTTGGACCGACACCAACGCCCCACTCTGCTCCAAATTTATTGTAAGCCATGCGCGCCGCGCCGCCGTGATGATGACCTGCCAAGTTGCTTCCAAAAACAAATATCTCACACATTGACAGTTCTGTGATTCTATCTGGCGTAATTATTCCTCTCATATTATTCTTCACTATAGTTGTTATTCATTTTGTTTGCTATCTTTCTAATCTTATCCTTAAACCATTTAGGGAAAAGCACTGTGACATTTTCGCCATATACCAGCAATTCGTGAATAAGATCGTTGTTTGGTTGAACAAATATCTCGAATTTTGCACCACCACGCCATGACGTGACTTCTTTTTGAGTGGGATGTAATGGTAACGAGCGAATATAGTTTTCCGCACCATTAATCGCATGTATCCTAACAGTCTGAGGGTTACAGTTGTCTTCAATAACTATGCCGACTGTGTTTTCAAAATATTTTTCAGCGTCAAACGATTTTGGGAGTGAAAAAGTTTTATCGGTTGATTCAAGTTCTTTGATTCGATCGAGGGCATAGAGCCTCATAACACCCCGATCGGGTCGTCGTCCAAGAAGATACCATCTTTGTTTATAAATTTTCAAACAATATGGCTCAACATTATAAGACATCGGATTGTCCATCGTGAAACTTTGGTATGAAAAATGCAGGACTTTTCCATCGCCCATGGCTTCGATAATGGGGGTAAGAAAATGTTGTCCGGATGGTATCGATTCAAGTAAAATTCGATCTTTTATATCCTCACTTTCAGACAATACATTATTAACCGTAAATGTTGAAAGCAACCATTCTTTTACGCCATCTTTGTTCAAAGCCTCACGATTGGCAATATGATAGGTCTTTTCACCATGACGGTCACAAACAATATCAACATCAAATAATTCTTTAATGGCATCTTTATGTCGATGAAAAGTTCGTTCAGGTATTTCACTCTCCTTGTCGGTATTGAGATGTGATCGACTCCAACAATGATTAATTTCATCACGAGTGATACCGTTATTTCTATATATTAGGTCAACTAACCATATATATCGTCTAAATAATTCAGTTTGTGCCATTGCTATCTTTAATTTTGACACTGCAAAATTACGACATCAAACTGACAAAACGTGGCAGTTTAAAATTTTTCTTCAATTTTTTATAAAAAAAGCGGTGCATCATGGATGATGCACCGCCCTACTTATTTTGTAATGAAAATTCTTATGCAAATTTGTAGTTGTCAGCGACTTTAGCAACAGCTTCGGCATCAACAACAAGGCCTTTATCGGTCTTTTTGACGAGTTTGCTTGCTGTATAGAAATCGGGATCTTGTGCCGACTGAAAATCGGTTGCCGATTCGTCGGCATCGCCTTGAGCTCCCGCTGCTTCTTCGACAGCCTCGTCGGCATATTCTATTTCATCATACATTGCTTTTCCTGTTATAATTGTTTGGTCGAGTGAAACAGGATTAACTCTCAATTGACCGTTTGGGTCAAAGAATGAACGATTTTCAATATATTCCTGAACAAGTCCGGTTGTTGTTCCGATAAATTCTTCACGTGTCATATTAATATAAGCTTTTAATTTAGTCAATTGTAAATTTTGTGATTTTACCATTATAACAAAATTTCACAGCAAAAAGTTAAATGAGAATATAAAAATAAAGATTTCAGGCATTTGTATAAACTATATTTTAATTTGAGATGTTAGTTAAATAAAGCTCAAAGGCAATTTCAACTAATAATTATTCCATCACTGAGTATATACAGTGGGGGATCTCATAACCAAAATATATGAATAAATTTGTCACCATAGCCATTATTGTTTTAACGGCAGTTTTACAATCAAATGCTTCGATGCCTACTGACTCTACCGAAATATTTTTCCGTCAGGGACATAGTAATCTCCTATTGAACATGAGTGATAACCGTTCTAATCTTGACCGTATTGTTGACAAAATAAATTCGATCAATTCGGGTTCAACCTATAATATAAAATCAATAAGATTTATAGGCAGTGCCTCGCCCGAAGGTTCGGTTAATATCAATAATAGTTTGTCAGAAAAACGTGCTGCTACATTATTAAATTATCTGCATAAATATACATCATTCAATGACAGTATAACTTCTTTTGAATATATCGGTCGCGATTGGGAAGGACTACTCGATATGGTAAAAAACGACAAAAATGTTCCTGATCGAGATACAGTCATTGATATTTTGGAGAATATTATTGCATCGGTTAATAATGGTAATCAACAACCCAACAATCTTATAAATGAACTTAAAAATACAGGAAACGGCCGTGCTTATCAATATTTATATTATAAAATCTATCCTGCCCTGCGTTTTTCTAATGTTACTATTGATTATATTCCCTCTCTCATTCCGATCGATGTTGTGGCTTTGACACCTGAACTTATCAACATTGATTATACAACTACAATGCCAAACTTAACCTTTGCACCATTACCAGTTAAAAAGCCTTTTTATATGGCTTTAAAAACCAACTTGCTTTATGATGCAGCTGCACTCCCAAATATCGGAGCAGAGTTTTATCTTGGTAAAAACTGGTCGGTAGGTGCCAACTGGACGTATGGTTGGTGGGATAAAGACAGTAGTCATCATTACTGGCGAGCATACGGTGGCGAACTCTACGGAAGATGGTGGTTTGGTGAAAAGGCTCATACAAAACCATTAACCGGACATCATCTCGGAGTTTTTGCCGGTATAATAACTTATGATTTTGAATTTGGAGGAAAAGGCTACATGGGTGGTCTTCCCGGAAAAACTCTTTGGGATCGTTGTAACAGATATGCCGGAATCGAATATGGCTACTCACTCCCGGTAGGCAGACGAATAAATATTGATTTTTCTATCGGATTGGGATATTTGGGCGGAAAGGTGATTAAATATCATCCTTCTCACGATCGATATATCTGGGATAAAACAACAAATTTCAACTGGATTGGACCCGTCAAAGCAGAAGTATCATTGGTTTGGCTTATCGGTCGCGGAAACGTTAATATGAAAGGAGGTAACAAATGAAACTTATTTCATTAAAGAATATAATGGCAGTTACAGCTATTGGTTTATTAAGCACTGCATGTCATCACAAAAATCTCTATGACGAGGATATCACTTATCAAGAAATTGAGGTCGTTTTTGACTGGCGCAATGCGCCTGATGCCAATCCCGAATCAATGGCACTCTATCTTTTTGACCAAGTCGGTAACAAACCTATAAGATATATTTTTTCAGGTCGTGATGGCGGAACAATCAGATTACCATACGGCAACTACAACACAATTGCAATGAATGCTGATGATACCGACTGGGCTTACGACACCAACACCGGTGACATTGATAATTTTGAGACTGTCACACATGAGGTTCATCCCGATGTCGCAAATTCAACTTATAGTGCACACGTGAGCCGAGGTGAAAGTACAAAAATTGTTGAGACTCCGGGAATGTTATGGAGCGACCGTATTGACGGATTCTCAGTCTCACCCGAAGATTATAACACCAAGAAGACATTGACACTTTATCCCGAAGAGGCCGTTTGCCACTACACAATAAAAATAATAAATGTAGAAAATCTCGATAGTCTTTCAAATTTAAATATAGATGGTCTTCTTTCAGGTTTGGCTGAAGGTTTTGTTCATGGTCAACAAGATTTTGGTAATGACAATGTTATCATGCCATTTCAACTAACGGCTGACGTATCAAGCCATGAACTTAACGGCTCATTCTTAACTTTTGGAGAATCTTCCGAAGAAGATCATACCGATGTTATGTCATTATATATTGATCTTGCCGACGGTTCAAGATGGTATCGAAATTTTGATGTAACAGAACAAATTCATAATGCCCCCGATCCCCGTCATGTCTTAATAATCATTGATGGATTAGAGCTTCCTAAACATCAATCAGAAACCGGACAATCCGGCAGTGGAATTACAGCCAATGTCAAAGAATGGCAAAGAGTTGACATCCTTTTGGGTATGTAAGTTGTTAATAATAAGGATATGTGATTAAACAAAATATTAAAAATCTATATAACGATGAAAAAGTCTTATTTATTTATGTCAGGTATGCTTGCTATTGCTATAGCATCTTGTACTGTAGAAGATGAGCCCTCGTTGCTTAAAGACGAGAGTGAAGCTATCGCCTTCCGTCCGGCAATGAGTATGTCTCGTGCAGCCGAAGTCACTAATGCAAATTTATCCTCAATCTATGTAACTGCATTAGACAGTACCACAACTCCTTATTTCAGTGAGATAAATTACATTAAAGGTAGCGACGGATTTTTCAATTCAAATCCGCTTAAATATTGGCCAACCGACAATCGACAGTTGACATTTTATGCTTATGCTCCTAATATGGCTGACGAAGGTGCTGAGATTCAAATTGATTCCGAAGCAAAAACTATATCATTTGTAGTGGCTGATGAAATAGCAGATCAGGTTGATTTTATAACAGCTACAGCAACCGGTAACAGAAAACAAAATGAAAAAACAGGTGTAGAATTAAATTTTGAACACCAACTTGCCCAAATCTCACTTCAAGCTAAAAGCGGAAATGAAAATTATACATTTGAAGTAGCCGGAGGTAGAATTGGACGTCCTTATTCAACAGCAACATTTGATTTCACAACTTCTGAATGGACCATGGATCCGTTCAACGATACTCAAGTTATTTCTACTAGATGTACTCCGGTAACCCTCCAAAACGATCCGGTGTCTATTATGGGTGAAGATGGTAACGCAATGGTACTTCCTCAGAAATTTCCTGAATGGATGGGTGAAAAAGATCCTGACAATGTTATCCGAGGTAAATATCTTGGTGCACTGGTTCGAATTACCGACAAAGATGGTAATGTAGTTTTTCCGACCACTGACGATAAACATGTCACGACTATTGATGGTAAAAATTATCAATGGGTAGCAACACCTCTTGGCGGTGAATGGGAACACGGAAAATTATATGTTTATACTCTTGATTTTACAAATGGCGGTGGTTATACCGACCCTGACGATCCTACCCATCCGGGAATACCTGTTTTACCCGGTGCAATTAAATTCTCGGTTAACGTTTCAGACTGGACCAATGCTGATATCCCTGTCAGTATGGAAACCGAATAATCAAATCTATTAACACAATATATTTCAATTGGGAGCCCTGCTATCAATCGTGATGGTAGGGCTCTCCTCTTAAAATTGTCATGGCTCTATATAGCTGCTCGACAAAAAACAGTCGTGCCATTTCGTGAGGAAATGTCATTTTTGACAATGACATCATTGAGTCGGCTCGGTTATATACATCATCTGAAAATCCGTATGGACCACCTACGATAAAGTATATGTTACGAGCTTGTACCGACACTTTTTTATCAACAAATGTAGCAAATTCGCGCGAAGTCATTTCTCGTCCACGTTCATCAAGCAAGATGACCGTGTCGGGACGTTCTATTTCTTTTAAAATCAACTCACCTTCTGCCGTTTTCTGCCTAACAGGATCAAAAGTTTTTCCTTTCTTTACGTCGGGAATAACCTTTATTTCAAAGGGAAGGTAATGTGTTATGCGTCGTGCATATTTTTCAATTTCGCCTGCAAGTGACTCAGTCAAGGTCTTGCCCACTACCATTAAGATTATCTTCATAGGCTTCGGTTATCTCTTCTTTTTTCTTTTTATTTTTATCGCTAAGCCAACTTTTGCCCAACAGTCGTATAATGAAGATCGACCCGCGGAATATGAGTTCAATACACATTGCAATCCACACGCCTTTCAACCCTATTTTGGGAGCAAGAAAGGCTGCCAGCGGGACTCTCACCAACCAGATGCTTGAAAAATTCATACATGCCGGAATAAGAGTATCACCGGCTCCTATGAATACGCCATACGAAACAATTGCGGCGGCAAACATAGGTTCAGCCCATGCTTCAATGCGAAGTATCTCGGCACCTAAAGAACTAATTGCTTCGACCGGACTCATCATTGTCATCATAAAATCAGCTCCGACCCACATCAAGATACCCATCGCTGTCATTACAATCATACCAAGTCCGACTGCAACATATCCAAAGTGGCGAGCAAGTTGTTTGCGGTTTGCTCCATAGCTTTGACCCACAAGTGTGGTTGCAGCATCACTAATTCCATACCCCGGCATATAACACAAACTTTCGGCAGTCACGGCAAATGCGTTTGCAGCAATGGCGGCAACCCCAAGAGGAGCAACAATAATTGTAACCACAATTTGCGCACCACAAATAACAGCATGAGCCAATGTCATCGGTGCTGAAATTTTTAAAGCCTTCTTTATAACATTACTTTGTAGTTTAAAGCTACCTTTAGTTCCTTTCATTGCGACTCCCGGCTCCTTTACTACAAGAAAATACAGCATCAATATTGCAGTCAAAATCTCAGCAGCAACCGTTCCTAAGGCTGCACCTGCAATTCCAAGGTCAGCACCCGGAACCGTAAACATAAAATCGCCAATCTCAATAGTACGTTTCGGAAAAATTAAGAAAAAGTTAAAACATACATCAAGAACTGCCATCAACAAACTCAATATGCTCGGTATTTTCATATTTCCGGCACACCGCAACATACCTCCACATAAAAAACTGATTGTCAAACCGGGCAATGCTGCGACAAATATAAAGAAATATAGTGATGCCATATGGCATATATCGTCGCTCCCTCCAAGCCAATGAGGCAATTTATAACTTATTGCCATCCCTACAATTGCAATAAATGTGCTGAAAATCAACATGCCGACAAAAGATTGTCTCAAAATTGAACGAGCCGATTCATAATCCTTGGCTCCTATTTTGTGAGCAACCTGAACCGTGAAACCGACAGTCATTGCCGAACAAACACCCCAAAACAACCACTGACTCGTAGATACAAGTCCGATGGCAGCCGACGGAGTCGCACCAAGACGTCCAACCATCGCCGCGTCAATATATTGCATCAAAATACCTGACAATTGGGCAAGAATGGCAGGCAATGACAATTTGGCCGTCAATTCAAAGAGCTGACGACGAGATATAGCTTCGTTATTTTGTATTTGACTAATATGAGCCATCTCAAAAAAGTTTGTGCAAATTTACTTAAAAATATAGTCGATTAAAAAAAAATTTAATTATTTGTGAACAAAATAAACCCAACTAATGTTATAATTACAGAAAGTCGATAACAACGACTTCAACATTGCAAAATGTGATAATGATTGGTTTATTTAAGGTATTCTAAAAGGATTGTCGTGATGACAATCCTTTTAATTTTATATTATCACTCCCCTATTTCACATTTTACATGTCAATACGCTACTAAATGAATATAAAAATAATATGGCCATAAGCCATTCTCAAATATCAATAATTCAGACAATTAATAAATATGTGCGGTAAATAATAAAAAAATATATTTAAAAAACTTTCCAAAAAATTTTGTCAGTAAAAAAAAAGTTCCTACCTTTGCATCGCATTTGAGAAACGAACGTATTTCAAAGCAAAAATGATGATTCGCTAGCTCAGCTGGTAGAGCACAACACTTTTAATGTTGGGGTCCTGGGTTCGAGCCCCAGGCGGATCACAGATAAAACTGGCAGAATGCCGCATATCGCTGAAACTAAGACAGTTTCAGCGATTTTTGTAATACCCCTATCCGGCAGAATTGTGAACATTGTGAGGTTGCCAGGTGTGCAATTCGTGAACACGCGTTGCCGTGAACAGTTTTGTTCACGAGTTACATTCGCCAAACGTAACTTTCTAAATTTCTGTATTTTTCTGCGATTTCCCGTTTACAAAGTGAGGCTTCCATTCCTTCCTTTAGGTTCAGAACCCCACTTTAGGGCAATGTTGCCATGAATTTTAACTTTTATTCAATCTTTTAACACTGTCATTCTATAAAAAGGCTGTTTTTAACATCTTAGAGTAGGTTTGAGAGTAATATCAGGTTCGATAATCGTGAACAGAAACGGTAAATCGCGGAAAAATGATGAGATTCACGGAAAATGTTTCGTGAACAGACTGCACAGATATGTGAGTGTTCACGATTCTGTTCACGAATATTTATATACGGCACTGATTCCCTTGTCCTTACCTATTGCAAAATTGGGGAATAATGATTATATTTATGTAACCATTAATCCACAATTTAATTATGTTACACGATTCTTATTTTACTCTATCCTTCATCGCAAGAAAAGCCCGTGCTCTCCGCAACGGCGAGTATCCAATCTTTGTCCGCATTACCGTAAGCGGTCAGGTCGCAGAAATGAACATCGGCCGTAGTGTCATTCCTGACAACTGGGATCAGAAACGCGCCATGTCGAAAGGCCGTTCCCGTCGTGACCTCGAACTAAACAAGTATATCGAGGTGGTAAAAGCCCGCTTCCTCGAAATACACAATATGCTCGTGCGTGAGGGCAAACTGGTCAATCCTAAAATCCTTCGTGATCATTTTCTCGGTACGGTTGAAAAGCCAAAGATGTTATGCGAAGTATTCCGTCAGGCAAATGAACAGCGCCGCGCCGAATACGAACGCGGAGACATGGGTAAACCGACCTACGAGCGTTGGGTACGTTGCGTCGCTTATCTGGAAGAGTTCATGCAGCTCACACTTAATGTATCCGACATCCCTGTCAAAGATGTGACAAAAGGTTTTGT
>JAAVCC010000012.1 GCA_014802535.1 Bacteroides sp.
CGAAAGTGGGAGAGTAGGTAACCGCCCCCTCTACGACGCACCCTTGATGAGCAACTGCTCGCCGAGGGTGCGTTTTTTTGTTAATGCATAGTTCATAATTCTTTGCAAAGCAAAGCGCCAAAGGCGATGACATAATGCATAATGTTTATTCCTGTGCAGTGAGAACAGGAGTAATCGAGGTAAACGGGAATTAACGAGATTTATCGAGAACGGGAGTAATTGGGAGTAGGAGTAATTGGGAGTGATAAGATGGGGTGGTTAATACATCGTTGTGCTTTGCACAACTCCGATATTTAAGGTATTATAACCCGGCACTCCCTCTCGTTGTTCGGTCGTGCCGGGTTAACATACATCGTCGGTTTCACCGACTCTTACAGACTTGATTGCCAAAGGTTATTATATATTAATGGTTTTACAGACGCTTTTGGGGGTTTTCCTCCTTTTTATGACGGCGGACGCACGAGCCGTGCGTGCCCTACTAAAACAGGAAATGCACAAGTAATATGCAGGAGATGAACAACAAGTAATATACAGGAAATGCACGAGCAATATGTTGTGGATACATGAGCAATATATGTTTGCATGTGCTATGGATGCGGATGCACGAGCCGTGTGTGCCCTACTAAAAGAGTAGGGGGATATTTGATAAATTAGTATAATATAAAGAAAAGGTCAGTCATTTCAACAATGACTGACCTTCTTCAGGGTATTTAATCTACTAATTCTTTATATGTTTAAAAGAAATTTCAGATTTTAGTATTTATGAGAAATTAAGCTTTCTAATTAATCTTTTTTACCTAATTATTCCCATCCCGGAGTTTGAGTGAGATGGTAATCTTTACCGAGTTCATTACCCTTAGAAATGTACTGAGCAATTTGGGTTGTACCAACGGGGTAGAGGTAAGAACGTTCGCTGAATGCGCTACGGGGTTTGATGTTAAGAGGAATATAGAACCCGACCATATCAGCAGCATTTTCGCCGTCGTATGTAACAACTGTTCCGTCGGGTTTCTGAACCTGAGTTGAACCTGCGGTAAGAGATGTTGTGAGTTCCTCGTTGAAGTCAATCCAAGGCCCGAGCATAGTGTCGGGGTTCTTGTTGTTGTCCATATAGTCGAGTTTTTTCCAACGACGGATGTCAACAAGACGGCTGTATTCAAACACGAGTTCAAGACGACGTTCACGACGGATTTCCCAGATAAGGGGATCTACGTCAGCATCACGATCGGGGTCAAAACTTGCGTCGATTTCAGCGAGTACCATAGGAGCTGTTTGTTTAACACCTTTTTCGATAGCTGTTGCGTCGAGAGGACGAGCGCGGAGTGCGTTGATTGATTTGTCGATATCGTCTTGAGAAACATTGCCAAGTTCAGCTTTAGCTTCGATCCAGTTCAGAAGAACCTCGCCATAACGCATAACCGGAGCATCGTTGACATTGGTAACACTCTCATAGAGTGGGTTGGTATCACCGGCAGGACGAGTCCATGCATAGCGGTCGATAAATTTGCGACCATAGATGCGAGTGCCTGAGTTGATGTTTGCTTTATCAGAGAAGCATGCTTCAAAACGGGGGTCACGAGTAACTGCGAGTTTGCCAAGTTTGAAACTGTCAGCATCTTCAACGGTTGAAGTTTTGTAAGGCTTACCGTCATTACAGATGATTGATTTCAAGAATGCGAGGTTAACAGTAGCAGGGGGAGCCTCTTTACCGTTGCAATATGAAGCGATACAGTGGCGTACAGCCTGTGAGTCGCTATACTTGCGATAGAGAAGACATTCTTTGTTGGTAGAGAGGTCATATGAACCAAAGAGGTCGGGCATAGCAGTCTGGATTGCATATTTACCACTGTTGATTACATAGTCACCGGCTTCAACTGCAAATTGAAGATATTTGTTAGCAAGTTCGGTGTTACCTTTGTGATATTTTTGCCATGTACCTTCAAAAAGCATCCAACGGCTGATGAAGCCTGCTGCAACATAACGATTAAGTGTGTTTGAACCATCGTTCTCACGCATGTTTGCCATGATGTCTTTGCAAAGGTCATATACTTTACCCATTACAAATTCGCGAGAATCGCGGTCTTTGTAAAGTTCGTCAAAATCGGTTGAAGATACTTCATGTTCAAAGTAAGGAACATCACCAAATGAAGTTACGAGAAGAGTATATTCAAATGCTTTGAAGAATTCACCAACCGATTTCCAGTGATTGAAAGCTTCTTCAGAAAGAACGCCATTCATACGAGAATCGATGCGGTCAATCATGATGTTTGCTTTACGCACCATAGAGAAGTCCCATGTCTGACCGGCAGTCTGGGTAAGAGTACCTGTACCAGTGGTTGAAGAAAGAGAGGATGGAGCTTGAGATGTGAAGTTTGCCTGCTGTCCTGTTGTAGAGAAGTCATCAGCAAAAGTCAAACCGCGCACCGGAGTGTAGGTTGCAGTCCAGCCAGAGTTGTAACCTATAAAATAGGTTGTATAGAAACCGTTGGCATAAAGTCGAACATCGCTTTCCGATTTCCAGAAACTATCGTCGGTCGGAGTGTTCAATTGCGGACGGTCGAGAACCTCATCGCAAGAAGCGAGTGACATTCCGAGAGCTACAGCTGAAAGAATAATATATTTTTTCATATTAATGTTTCTTATGATTTTAGAAGTTTAACTGAATACCGAAGTTGATATTCTTCATCGCAGGTGTACCTACACCGGTACGACCTGAGTTGTAGTTTGAAGAGTTCCACATTGAAACACCCGATACAACTTCAGGATCGATGGGGAGTCCGTGAAGTTTGTCAAATGTAAAGAAGTTCTCGGCAGCGATATAGAAGCGAGCTTTCTGGATATAAGCTTTGCGGGTTATGCGCTGAGGAATTGTGTAACCAAGTGTGATGTTTTTGATGCGGAAGTATGACATATTGAGCATATATCGGTCGCTCTGCTGGAAGAGACCTCCTGAGTTTGAACCACCCATGTTATAAGCACGGGGATAGAATGCATCTGTGCGGTCTTCGCGCCAGTAGTTGCCTGCGATAGCTTGAGGAATTGCACCATCACCGGTATTGAAGCCGGGGATTGCAAGGAAGCCTGCACCCCAGATTTTGCGTGAACCGATGCCTTGACCAAAGATTGAGAAGTCAAAGTCACGATAGTTTACGCCAAGACGGATACCATATTCAAATCGGGGGGTAGAGTTACCAATGACAGTCTTATCACCAGGATTGTCTTTAGAGTTTGTAGGAACTTTTTCATGTTCAGGATTAGCTAACGCTTCCGCATAACCCGGGTCACCGGGACGATATTTTTTACCGTTAAGTTTAATCATGTTAGGATCACCAATAGTAAACTCACCGTCTCCGTCGCGATCAACGTATTTGATATCACCGGGACCAAAGGGAAGGTTATCACTGGGCTGGAAATAATCTTGATAAGTTGCATTAGGATCGGCAAGTTTGTTCATAAGTTTAGCCCCAACTGTGCCTTCTTCAACGATTTNACCTTTTAACGACCCATACTTTNTGGAATGAACCGTCCTCGTTATAGAGGAAGTCATCTTTCTGATAGAGGCGGTCAACCTGGTAACCCCAGATTTCACCATATTCTTTACCGTCATACCAACCGTCAACACTTGTAGCAGACTTGCTATAGTTGGTAATAGTTGAACGAGCATCAGAGAGGGTGAATACAGCATTGATCGAAAGATCTTTGTTGAATGAGTGGTTGTAGTCGATTGCAATTTCCCAACCACGAGTACGGAGGTTACCGTAGTTACCTGAAGGAGCACCTGCACCAAATGTCGGGGGAACACCTGCAGCGGGAACAATCATGTTTTTAGTATCACGCTGATACCAGTCAAATACGATACCAAGACCACCAAAGAGACGAGCGTCAAGACCGACGTTGGTAGTTTCAATATCTTGCCAAGTGATGCTACCGTCAACAGCAGTAGGAGTACCTACGCCGACAAATTTGTTACCTGAAGCATCGATCCAAGTAAGAGTGCTTTGNGAAAGAGTCGGGATATAGAGGCTTGAGCTAACCGACTGGTCACCGATACGACCCCATGAAGCGCGGAGNTTGAATGAATCGAGAGTTGGTTTAGCCCATTGCATGAATTTTTCNTGGTCAACACGCCAACCTGCCGAAACAGANGGGAATGAACGCCATTTCATGTTTTTGGGGAATTTTGAAGAACCGTCATAACGGAANTTNGCTTCAAGAAGNTAGCGGTCAAAGAGAGAGTAGTTCAANCGAGCGAAAACGCCGAGCTGACCATCCCANTAGTCNTTACCNGAAGANGTTTGAGTNCCGTTTGTTTTGTCNAATGACGGAGATACNATGTCNGTGAGGTTGGTAATCTGNGACCANTGCTGTTTNGANTCCCAGTCGGTGCGGTTCAAACCGATCATGGCTGTGAGGTTGTTGTCAGCGTTGATGTCCCAGTTATAATCCATAGTCATGTTGAGAGTATGACGTTTGGCATTGGTTGATTCACGACGNATATGGTCGGGGTTAGCACCATCGGCTGTATATTGATAATAGTTCAAATCGTATGCAGGCATAGCATCAGGATCGGTTGAAGAAACAACCTGNCCGGCTTTATTTACATAAACGCGATTNCCGCTTTCNTCATANCGNNCNACNGGNGAATACCANGTNGTAGCNTANGTNAATTTAGTACCNGGNTTNTTGATNGTCTGGTTTTCNGAAGCGTANGTATAATCNANNTTATAGTGCCAGTTATCAGTGAANTTGATAGTGAAACCTGCATTTACGCTAAGATANGCATCCTCGCGGTTTGCAGTGTTTGCAAGCTTCATTTCGGTTGAAGGAGACTGCATCAAATGNCCGTTTTCATCCTCGCCGTGAGGAGCGTATGCGTCCCAACGATAGAGATACAACCANGGGTCGGCTGTAGTAGAGTTGGTAGCGTAGGCATAACGTTTGTTACGGAGCGAGTAGTTGAGACCACCACGAACCGAAATCCATTTGTTGAATTCAGTGTTAATGCGAGCCGAAGCATTGTAGCGGCGGTAGTCGTCGTGTTTAGATGGTTTGATAAGACCGTTCTGATCGAGGTAGCCGAGACCGATATTGAACGCAGTCTTTCCTGATTTACCGTTAAGTGAAAGGTTGTGGGTCATAGATGGAGCCCANTCNCGAATCATGTAATCGTATGGATCGTAAGGACGGATGTAGATTTTACGGTTATTGTTATCTACATACCAGTCACGACCATAGGTAAAGGGATCGTTCATGCCGATTTTACCATCGTAGTTGGCGAGCCATTCGCGCTGACGTTCAAGAGCTTCAGCATTGATATACCAGAATGCACCGGCATAAGTCGAACCTGAACGTTCGAGAGCATCTACACGATATTGTGAAGCATCGATAGTACCCATCTCCATGTTTTTAGAGATGCGCTGCCAAGCAAAGTTGCCTGAGTAAGAGATGTCAACACGGTCGGTTTTAGCACCTTGTTTAGTTTTGATAAGAATTACACCAAAAGCAGCTTTAGAACCGTAGATTGAAGCTGCAGCAGCGTCTTTAAGAACTGAAATCTGTTCGATATCATCGGGGTTAACGAGCTGAATCGAGGGGATTTCAACGTTGTCAAGAAGGATNAGCGGGTTGGCAGAACCGTTGAGAGATGCTACCTGACCACGAATTTTGATAGTAGGGTCAGAACCGATTTCACCGTTGGGGAGAACAACGTTAAGACCCGGAGTAGTACCTTGAAGACCACGGCCGACGTCGGCAATNTGACGACCCTGGAGGTTTTTAGCTACATCGACACTTGAAACGGCGCCGGTGAGGTGTTCACGACGTTGTGAACCGTAACCAACAACCACGATTTCGTCGAGAGTTTCGACATCGGGTTTCATGGTAACGTTTAAAGGTTGACCGTTGAATTTCACTTCAACGGGATTGTAACCGATGTAAGTGAATTTGAGCACATCGCCCGGTTTGGCGTTAAGGGTGAATTTACCGTCGATATCCGAGGCAACACCACCTTGACTACCTTTAACAATGATTGAGACACCGGGCAGAGGTTCACCGGTTTCGTCAACGACTGTACCGGTTGCTTTCTGCGTCTGTGCGGCAGCAGAGAATCCTGTTTGACCGAGAATGCTACCCGAGAAAGCGGGAGCTCCACAAGTCAAAGCAAGCGCTGCTAACAATGCAAATTGCTTCTTCATAAAATGATAATGGTTGGTTTATAATAATTTAGGGTTTGAAAATTTCAATTGACGCGAGAATAGTTATATCCTGCGATGGTAGGATTTCACTCTGTATCAAAAAAAAACTAATAATATTTTGAGATGGTATTAGTAGTGTTTCAGGAGAGGTGATACATGGTAGATAGTGAAAATGATTGGATTTAGCGATGGGGTTGTAGTTTTAATTATTTTAAGTTAAAAAATCGTTTAAGGGCCTTCGTTTTATTACTGCATAGACAGCTTTAAAATNCCGGCAGATTTGACATATATTATATTAGTTATTGTTGCTCTCTTGGTAAGAGATATACATCACACCTAANTTTCTTAAAATCAACGCTATTCATTTTGAGATTGAGTCTAATCAATCCAAATTATTCTTTATTAATCCCGATTATTCAGGTTTAATTCCGCCAAATCAAGATAAATCTCGTTTACACACNCCCTATTTAAGAATCAACTGAAATATTTTGCAAAATTTTACATTTATCTCATTACAAGCATATTACACTTTTTTACAATTTAAAAGTGAAAAAATATTTATAAATTATATTGTGTATAAAAAAATTATTANCTATATTTGCATTGGCTTAGCTCTCTCTTACCAAGAGATATGAATGCAAAATGTTAATAGATTTTTAGTGTTAAAAATGTTATTTAAGACTTTTAAAGTAAAAAATATTTAGATATTCTTTTGCTCATTTAAAAAACTATTTTTATATTTGCATAAAATAAATATCTCTTACCAAGAGATAGGCATTTAGAACTAAAAAATTTTCAACACTGAAAGTGTTATCTAATAGCATGAATCAGAAGCGAAAAGCCTCGTAAATTGAAATCCTTAAACATTGATGTTTAAACAAAATTTTTGTAACGCAGCGATTCTCTCCCATGAAAAATAATCCCGGCAATTACAAGATAAACGTTTATCCATTAGGTTTATTAAAATAGAAAACCAATAATAAACATTTTATAAATCCAATCCACATTTCTACTTTATGAGAAAGTTACCATGTTTACTATTGGCTTCTTTTGCATTGCTGGGAACACCGTTCGCGGCCTATGCAGTCGAATCGCCAATACCGCAAAGCGTTAACGCTTCTGCAAAGCAACAAATCACAGGTACCGTGTTTGATTCAGACGGTGAACCTGTTGTGGGTGCATCTGTCCTTGTGGTAGGCACGCAAACCGGAACAATGACCGACATTGACGGTCGTTTCCAGATTGCTGCTCCCAAAGGTAGTGAACTCCGAATCTCTTACATCGGTCACAACCCTGTAACCATCAAGGTTGGTGACAAAAAGAACATTGAAGTCAAACTTGAATCAAATGCAAACCAGCTCGGTGAAGTTGAGATCACCGCAGAGTTTGGTATGAAACGTGTTGCCCGTGCAGTCGGTTCTTCGGTGCAAAACGTAAAAGCTAAAGATATTATTGAATCAGGTCGTGATAACTTCATCACCGCACTCCAAGGTCGTGTGTCGGGTATGACAGTTACATCAACCAATGGTGCGCCGGGTGCATCAACAACTGTAACCCTTCGTGCTGCCACTTCAATTTCGGGTAGCAATCAGCCGCTTTATGTTGTCGATGGTATTCCGATGAACAACTCGACCTTTGACCCGTCAACATTTGCTGACCCCAGCCAGAGCATTACCAACCGTGACCTTGACTTCTCGTCTCGTGGTAATGACTTCAACCCCGAGGATATCGAATCAATGACNGTGCTTAAAGGTGCTGCCGCAGCTGCTCTTTATGGTTCAGACGCTTCTAACGGTGCAATTATCATTACTACTAAAAAAGGTAATGCAACCAATGGTAAAGGTCGTGTATCATACAGCAACTCGTTCTCTTGGAGCAAAGCATACGGTTGGCCTGAAATGCAGGATGTTTACGGTCCCGGTGCTTANGGTTCAACTCACTGGTATTACAGTGCCAAATATGGTACAAAATATCCCGAAGGTACTCAGCTATATGATAACGTGGCTGCTATTCTTGAAACCGGACATTCAATGAAGCACAACGTATCAGTTGAAACCGGTAATGACAAAGCAACACTTCGTGCAGGTGCTTCATTCCTCGATCAAACAGGTGTTATCAAAACAACCGACTATGGTCGAACCAACCTTTCACTTTCAGGAAAAGCTGAAATCACCAAATGGTTGAAATTTGAGGCTTCTATGCAGTATACACATACTACAAACAATAAAGTTGCTAAAGGTACAAGCGGTCCGGTTCGTATGGCAACCCGTTGGCCTATGACCGACGATATGTCGGTTTGGATGGATCCGGACGGTTCGCACATGCGTTTCCCATCGACCTATACCGATACCGATATTCTCAACCCGCTTTTCGGTATGTACAAGAACCTTAACTATGACGAAAGTGACCGNTTCCTTTCTAATGCGGCTATCACTGTCAATCTTCCTTATAACATCTTTGTTCGCGCNCAGGCAGGTTGGGACGTTGGTACTCAGACTTTCGAGACCTCACGTCACCCCTACTATTCATCAGCACAAGAAGGTGTTGGTTCTTACAACCAGGCAAAATCAAACTTCAATGACCCGACTCTCAACATTCTTGCNGGTTATGGAGGTTCTTTCTTTGATGACAAATTCACCCTTAACGCACAGGTTGGTTACCACCAAATTGAAAANGGCGTTAACCGTCTTTCAACCTATGGTTCAAACTTTGCGGTTGTTGACTTCCAGTCAATCAACAACTGTGACCCGACAACTGTAACAGCAGCCAAGCGTACCACCAAACGTCGCGTACAGGCAATCTCGGCTCAGGCTGAGCTCGGTTATCTCAACCAGGTTTTCTTGACACTTCGTGCTCGTAACGACTGGTCGTCAACTCTTCCCAAAAACAACAACTCTTATTTCTATCCTGCGGCAGAACTTGCTTGGGTTCCAACAGACCTCAGCTTCTTCAAAAATCAGGATGTACTCAGCTATTTCAAACTTCGTGGTTCTGTAGCTCAGGTAGGTAAAGATGCATCACCTCTTTCAATATATCCCGAGCTTGAAGCAACNGAAGATCCGGGTGGTGGTTATCGCTACGGTTTCACCGGTCCTAACCTTAATCTCAAACCCGAGATGACAACTTCATGGGAAGTAGGTTTTGAAACACGTCTTTTGCACGATCGCATCGCNGCTGACTTCACTTATTTCCACACCCACTGTGCCGACCAGATCGTAAACGGATTCCGTCTTTCATACGCAACNGGTTTCGTACTCAATAACCTTAACGTCGGAACATTCAACACATGGGGATGGGAAGCTCACATNGATGGTGATATCATCACCGGTCCCGGCTATCGTTGGAACTTAGGATTTAACCTCTCGGCTACTGATTCAAAAGTAGTTTATCTCCCCGAGAACGTATCTGAATATTATAACGCCTCAACTTGGGTGTCAGGTAACATCCGTAACGGTATTATGGTCGGTTATCCNATCACCACNCTNACCGGTCGTAGCTATGAACGCAACGAAGCAGGTGATATCCTCATCAGCCCGACAACAGGTCTTCCTCTTGTAGNTGNAGACTGGAGCATTATCGGTAACCGTGAACCAAAACTTCGTTTCGGTATCACAACATCGGTTAACTGGAAAGGTTTCTACCTCAGTGCAATGTTCTCAGGACGCTTTGGCGCAACAGTTGTGAACGGTACAAAACGTGACCTTTTGGGTAATGGTATGAGTATGGAATCAGTTCATCTTCGTGAAGACGGTTCGTTTGTATTTGACGGTGTCCTCAAAGANGGTCTCCAGGATACTGATCATCCAACCAAGAGCACAATCGCTGTTAACATGAGTAACTACGGTTCATCAATCTATACNGGTGTTGATGACAACTGGTTGGAAAAGAATGTTAACTATCTCCGTTGCCAGGAACTTCGCCTTTCTTACACAGTTCCCTCAAAAACACTCAAAAAATTCCTCAATGGATTTGTAAGCAACGCAATGGTTTATGTTGCAGGTAATGACCTCTTCACAGTAACCAACTACTCGGGTATCGATGCTGTCGGTAACGCATTGAGCGCATCAGGTGGTGGTACAGGAGGTGAAGGCTTTGACGTTTGGGGTATTCCGAGCCCGCGTACATTCTCGTTTGGTTTCAGCCTCACATTCAATTAATCATTTCACACACTCAAAGAATGAAAACAATGAATAAATCACTTATAACTGCATTGGCGCTTTCAGCCTCGGTAGCATTCACAAGCTGTGATGACTATCTGGATGTGAACACCAATATTGACGCACCCGCCGAGATTGAGGGTTATCTCTATCTCGCAGGTATCACTCAGGTTTATAATGAGGTATATTNTGACCTGCGTGCCGCAACACCTCTTTGTCAGATGTTTGGTACAACCGGTTATACTTCATTTGCAGGCCACTCATACAGCTCGGGTTCAGATNCCGGCGGCCAGATTTGGCGTATGGTTTACTGGACTCATGGTATGAACCTTGAAAATCTTATCAACCAATCAATCGAGGCTGAAAACTGGACTCTCGTAGGTATGGGTTTGGCAATGAAAGCTTTTGACTGGGATATGTTGACTAAATATCACGGCGAATGCCCGATGAAAGAAGCATATGTTCCCGGACAGCTCTCTCACTCATACGACTCTCAGGAAGATATCATGGCTCAAGNTCGTGCATGGGCTTANGAGGCTATCGAATATCTTGAAAGAGAAGATAAAACNGAATATGGCAAAAAACTTTCAGACAACGACTTTATCTATCATGGTGATGCCGAGAAATGGAAAAAGTTTGCCTACTCGGTGATTGTGAGAGACCTTGCNGCTCTTACCAACAAGCGTGACTTCACTACAAAATATGCTCAGGAACTTATTGATTGCTANGCAAAAGCAATTACTCTTTCTGAGGATGATGCAACAGTAGAAGTTCCCGGTCCNGGTGCAAATGCCCCCTATNCAGACTATAACAACTTCTGGGGAACACAACGAGGAAACCTTACTCGTACATATTTCCAGCATGACTATGCCGTTCAGGTNATGACCGGTGCAGTGCGTAAATATGATGAAGTTTCAGGTGACCTTATCCCNGTTGAAAACAATGTTAATTTCCCATATGAATTGATGGACGAGCAGATTATCTGTGACACTCTTTACAACCTNCCCGGTCACTATGACCCNCGTATGGCTGTGAAATTGTCAACTACTGATGACAATACGTTCACCAATATGGAAAATGCTGATTCTATCAAGGCTCGCCGTTACTTTGGCGGTACATTTACAGCTGTAGGTGGTCCTATCGGTAATGCACCTTCGGTTTATGGTCGTNACGCTGTNGGATCAACAGTTTATGACGGTACCGGTCGTTGGATTTTCCGCGATAATGCTCCTTACATCCTCATGACAGCTGCTGAAATCCACTTCTGTGCAGCNGANGCATATTTCAAGATGGGTCGCAAGGCTGATGCTCTTGATTCATTCAAGAAAGGTATCGCTGAAGATATGGTATTCACAGCTCGTTACATCACTCCCGGTAAGGAGGGTAGCATCGCCGGTGGTGACAAGATTACCGCCAGTGTATTTAACGAACTTGCCGATGATTATCTCGCAGGTCCTTATGTGAACTTGTCTCAGGATAAATTATCGTTGTCACACATCATGATGCAGAAATTCGTTGCTCTCTATCCTTGGGGTGCAATGGAAGCATGGGTTGACCAGCGTAAATATATGTATGACATTGAATATCAAGGTGACTATCCCTACAATGGCAATGGATGGCAAACAACAGTTCTTTACCAGAAATGGGATACAGACCCGACTAAGGTATTCAAAGGCTACTATCTTGCGCCTGCTAATGTGCAGCTTCGTAAAGGAACATACGGTACTAACACCAACAACGGTTCACCTTGCTTCCGTATCCGTCCTCGCTACAATTCAGAGTATATGTGGAATGTACCTTCACTTGAGAAAATCAAACCTATCAGCGGTACAAGCCCCTATTACCATACATCAATTCCTTGGTTCGCATATCCCGGTGACATGCCCGAATCAATCAATTAATAAGTCAATTAACTGATAAAGAATATATTCAATATGAAGATATTAAAATACATCCCTCTGTTCATGGCAGCTGTAGGCGTTCTCTCTTCATGTGAAAAACATGAGATTGAATTCCCGATGGATAATGTGAATAGCATGACTCAGGTTCAGATTCACTATTTTGTACCCACTTCGACAGCTACAGCCAACAACATCTATAAGATTGAACTCGGAGACCAGGTATATGTTCAGCCAAACAATGCTTCGATTATGTCAACATATAATGGTCAGCCCAGCGGATCGGTAGGTCTCTTCTACACAGTTACAGAAGATGAACCCGTGCTTCGTTACTATCTTGGTCCCGATCATAAACTTGCTTATGACCGTAAAGTCAAATTGATCCACGGCAGAAAGCAAAATGTGATTGTGTATGACTTTGATAAAGATCCCCTCGTGATTGATACCGGTTATGGTGAAAACGGTTTCACTTTTGATGTGACTCCTTCATACTACACTGACTCAATCGGCTATGTACGTTTCTACAATTTGATGTATGAAACTGAAGGCGTTCCCTATCAGGGTAAAATTCAGTATCAGGCTCATTACAAATCAAGATGGCTTGATAATGACTGGACTGAATGGGAAAATGTTGGAGAACCTATCGCATTCGGAGAATGTACATCATGGGCTCCTGTTAAAATAGACCAGCCTCAGGGTGCTGCTTACGGACAAACTTATGTTTACTATCGTATTCTTGATGAGGAGGGTAATGAACTCCAAGTTATGGGTCAGAATGGTAAGTATTCTAACTATAGCGATTACTGGACTTTGTATGTAGGACGTCGTTATCAGCACTTCCTCCGTGGATTCCGCTCAGATGCTACAATCCGTGCCGGAGTCAGCGTTTGGACTCAGCTCTAATCGTTAGTTAGAAAGTTCATATATAAAAAGGGTATGTCAGAAATGACATACCCTTTTTTTATGTGGTAGAAAGAGATTGTTAGCTGATGGGGGAATCGTTATGTTTATCAGCTATGAATATATATTGATCCGGAATATTAATGAGGTAATAGTTTGTCTGTAAAGTAAAGTTGAATGATGATTTGTTAATCAGCAGTTTTTTCTTCTTGTAAATAGGGTTGAATAAAGGTGGCGTTTGCCGAACATGTGTCGTCGTTAAGTATAATTTTGATTTTGCGATTACGGTCGGTATTGTTTGGCGAAACAGCAATGAATATTTCATCGTTGTATCGGTTTACTTCATGACAATAGTCGGGGAGTGTCAAGACAGGAGCAAGACCGTCTGATTCATAGACGATTGATATAGTGTCGCCGATGGCAGCTGCTGAATCAGACGATTGAGACAATCGCAAAAATGTTGCAGTCGCAAGCTGTTTTACATGAGCAACTGCACGGAGTGATCCGGACGATATAATTATTGAATCACGGCGTAATTTGCCTGTCAGGTTGGGTGTGGCGGTTATGAGCAGTCGGCGGTCGTGGGTAGTCAGTTCGAGCCATGAGGGCGATTTATCAACTCTCCATGTAAATCCGTCATAATTGATTTCAACAATCTCTTCGCCTCCATATTTAAAAAACTCAATGTTTGTGGGTGATATTGAGAGTTGCGATGTTGAGTAGAAGCGATAGATTAGTGTCGATAATAGAAGGATTATTAATGTCGGAATAATGAACCAGATTATTTTTCGGCGTGCTTGCTTAACAGGTATAATGCGCCCACTGTTGACACGAGTGCCACAGTGGGGGCAATATTTCAGTTGGGCTTCAATTAATTGACCGCAAAAAGGACAAGCTCTCATATTTATCCTTAATCAAATGCTCCGGATAAACTTTCTTCAGGATCTTCTTCTTCAATTGATTGACCGAGATATGCTTTTGCACAAAGGTCAAATGTCGGAGATGGGAATCGCACGGTTTCAGAGTAGGGGAGCGACTTGTCTTTATATACTTTTGACATGTAGAGACCATAAACGGGAAGTGCCATTGATGCACCTTGTCCGTTTGCCATAGTGTTGAAATGGATAGAACGTTCTTCACCGCCAACCCAGACTCCTGAAACGAGCTGTGGAGTGAATCCCATAAACCAACCGTCTGAGTTTGAGTTAGTAGTACCGGTTTTACCTCCCATTTGAGCTGTGATGTTGTAGGGCTCGCGACGAACGCGATTACCTGTACCGCCATCAACAACGTTAAGCAGCAGTGAGAGTATCTTATAGTAGGCTTTTTCGCTGATAACGTCGGTGTGTTTGGTTGAAAATTCTTGCAGGACATTACCGTTCCCATCGGCAATTGCGCTGACAAAGACTGGTTCAGCCCTCATGCCTTTATTGGCAAAAGCACTATAAGCTCCAACCATTTCTTTTACAGATACTTCACATGGTCCGAGACAGAGCGAAACAACGGGGTCGATATGGTTTGTAATACCGAAATTGTGCATGTTACGGGCGAGTTGTGTGGGAGATAATTCATTCATCAAACGAGCCGAAATCCAGTTGTTTGAGTTTGTGAGAGCCCAGCGCAGATCGACCATTTCACCTTCGCGAGCATGCGATGAGTTGCGAGGAGCCCATTCGCGCCCGTTTTCGTCTGTCAAAATCGGTTGTTCGTTAAGGAATTCATCACAAGGCGTGAAACCTTCTTCCATAGCATAGGTATAGAGGAACGGTTTGATTGTAGAACCGATTTGACGTCGTCCGGTTGACACCATGTCATATTGGAAGTTAGAGAAATCGGGACCTCCGACATACGCTTTTACGTGGCCGGTAACGGGATCCATAGACATGAATCCGGTGCGCAGGAAGTGTTTGTTGTAAAGCACCGAGTCGCGCGGAGTCATTACAGTATCAATTTGTCCGTTATAGCTGAATACACTCATTTCGCGAGGTGTATTGAATGCACGATTGATCTCATCTTCAGTTGCACCGGCTTTTTTCATTATTCGATATCGGTCGGTTTGTTTAAGTGCATGATCAATCAAGGCTTCAAGCTGTTTTAATGGCAGTTCTTCGCGGTTTGTTGTATATGGTGCATTCTTGACATTTTTCTTTTCTTTGAAAAATTGTTGTTGCAGAGATTTCATGTGCTCTTCAACCGCTTCCTCGGCATAACGCTGCATGCGAGAATCGATTGTGGTATAAATTTTCAAGCCATCAGAGTAGATGTCATATTTTGAACCATCGGGTTTGGGATTTTTCTCGATCCATCCAAATAGCGGATTGTTTTCCCATGCAATTGAGTCATCTACATATTTTTGATATTCCCATTTGAAATAGTTTGAGCGAACCGGACGTTTTGCGGTGAGGTATCGACGCAGTTCTTCTCTGAAGTATGGAGCAGGACCGTCTTTATGGTCAACGCGATGGAAATCGAGTTTTAGCGGTATCTCTTTTAATGAATCGAGTTCTTCTTCAGTGATCATTCCGTTTTTCTCCATTAGGGAGAGTACCGTATTGCGACGTTGAAGCGTGCGTTCGGGTTGACGCACAGGATTATAATAGCTCGGATTTTTAACCATACCGACGAGCATAGCAGCTTCTTCAATGGTCAAATCTTTGGCATCTTTGCCAAAGTAAACCTGAGCCGCCGATTTAATGCCGACGGCGTTATAAAGGAAGTCAAACTGATTGAGATACATTTTGACGATCTCGTCTTTTGAATAGAAACGTTCAAGTTTGACTGCAATCATCCATTCTATAGGTTTTTGAAATGCACGTTCAAGGATATTTCCGCTTGACGGCGAGAATAGCTGTTTGGCAAGCTGTTGGGTGATGGTTGAGCCGCCGCCGGCATTTTTATTTTGGAGAATGAGAGTTTTGACAAGAACACGTCCGACAGCGCGAAGGTCGATGCCTGAATGATCTTCAAAGCGAGAGTCTTCGGTGGCGATGAGCGCATTGATGACGTTGGGTGATATTTCTGAATAGTCGGCATACACGCGGTTACCGGTGTTTCGGAAATAGCGACCAAGTTCTTCTCCATCAGCCGAATAAACAACTGTGGCAAATTTGTCGGCAGGATTTTTGAGTTCTTCGACCGGAGGCATATATCCAATCATGCCGTTATAAATCATGAAAAACAAAAGGAACACCAGCACAACACCGATACTGAATGTAACCCACAGCCATGCTACAATTTTGTGTGTATTATTTTTTTTGTTGTTCATTTTAGATGTCTATATTTATATATGTATAGAGAGATTTATTTTGATGTTATTTTTTTTCGTCGGGAAATTTGTTTGGGAATTTGAGATCAACGGGAGGTCGAACCATCGAATATATAATCAATCCTATGCCGATTAAAATGAATGGGATAGATAGAAGTTGCCCCATGTTAAGGGTCATCGTGCGTTCAAAATCGACCTGTGGATTTTTGATAAATTCTATCAGGAATCGAGTTCCGAATAAAATAGTCAGGAATACCCCGAAGATGAGACCCGGACGACGCTCGGCGTTTTTCTTCCAGTACATCCACATCAGCAAACCGAAAAGGGCGAGATAGCAAAGCGACTCATAAATTTGGGTAGGGTGACATGCTTGACCTTGATAGTAGTGGTGCCACTCGGCGCTACGAACAAACATAAAGCCCCAGGGGAGGGTAGTTGCGTGACCAAATATCTCGCTGTTCATCAAATTGCCGAAACGTATCATTGCACCGACAAGTGCGATTGGTATTACGAGGCGGTCAAATGTCCAGAGCGGATTACGTTTGGTTGTGAAGTATGAGTAAAGAAATATGGCAAGAATGATGCCGATTGTTCCACCATGGCTTGCAAGACCGCCTTCCCAAATGTATAAAATCGAAATAGGGTCTTGGCTGTAACGATCCCATTCATAAAAGAATACGTGACCGAGACGTGCGCCGATAATTGTCGCACATAGAACCCAGAGCAGCAGTTTGCCGAGCCAGCTTTCTGGAGCGCCTTCGTGTCGGTAAATCTTTTCCTCGATTTTATAACCGAGTAAAAACCCGATGGCAAACATCAGTCCATACCATCTTATTTTAATAAATGAATCGACCAGCATCGGGTCGGCGTTCCAAATGATATAATCGAGCATATTTTTAAAATCGAGTTTGATTAGTTGTTTCGGTTTATTAATCGGTTGCCAAAAAGACGTATGGCATTAATGCTTGTCAGGTCGTGAACTTCTTCGGGTTTCAGCCCGATTTTAGATGCGATATGAGCTGCAGTATGAATGATGTATTCACTGCGATTGCATCTGCCCCTGAACGGCACGGGTGCGAGATATGGTGCATCGGTTTCAATCAAAAGTCGATCGGTTCCAATCGTGTCGAGTGTTTGATCGAGTTTTGAATTTTTGAAAGTGACAATACCGTTGATACCAAAATAGAAATCACCGGTTTTGCGTATTTTTTCAACATCGGCTATTGTACCGCCAAAGCTGTGGAAAACGCCATGCGGAATATCATTAAGTCCGCCAAGAACCTCAAGCGTTTGATCAAGTCCGTCGCGACAATGAATTATTATCGGTAGATTGTTTTCGACAGCTAAACGAGCTTGTTGTTCAAACACGTCCATTTGCTGTTGTTCAAATGTTTTGTCCCAATACAGATCAATGCCTATTTCACCGATTGCGATGTAGTCATCTTTGAAATTGTTAAAGTTTTCAATGATGCTGTCGAGTGTGGTTTTGAAATTTTCATTGACCTCGGTCGGGTGTAAACCCATTGCCATTCGTGTAACATCGGGGCGTTGGGCATGGAGCGCACGCATCGGCTCGATAGTTATCAAATCAACGTTGGGTAATATCATGGTTGTGACACCGGCATTCACAGCCGAATCAACGGCAGCCTGTGGGTTGTCGCCAAATTCGGGAAGGTAGAGATGTGTATGTGTGTCAATAATCATGATTAAAATCAGTGGGTTCGCTCAATGGTAGAGAGCGCGATGTTTGTAAAGAAATCTTTAGCGTCGTCGTTGAGAGCCGATTCTCGAATAATTTCAATTGCATCGGCAACATATTTATTGATTAACTCAACGCATCGGCGGGGGAGGTCGAGTGATTCAAAAACCGCTTTAACTTCGGCAATTTTTTCACCTCGGCTATTTGACTGTTCAAGTGCTTTTTCAAGACGACCAGTTGTGTCTTCGTTGAGTGCATTAATCAACAACCATGTTTTTTTATTGTTGACGATGTCTCCGCCAATTTCTTTTCCAAATGTCAGCGGATCGCCATAGGCATCAAGATAGTCATCTCGCAATTGGAACGCAAGCCCGAGTTTAACACCGTAGTCATATAGCATAGAAGCAAGTTGTTCGGGCGCGTTTCCCATGTGGGCTCCAATCTTGCAGGCACATCCAAGCAGCACGGATGTTTTTAGTTTAATCATCATTATATATTCATCAACCGTAACTGATCGGATATTTTCAAAGTCAACGTCATATTGTTGACCTTCATAAATTTCCATAGCGGTTGTGTTGAATATATCAAGAATTTTTTCGAGTTTATCACCGGCATTTTTGGCAAGAAATTGAGTTGCCATTGTCAACATCGCATCGCCTGAAAGAATTGCTGTGTTGTTATTCCATCGGCGGTGAACTGTCGGTCGTCCGCGGCGTATGTCGGCATTATCCATCACATCGTCGTGGAGAAGTGTGAAATTATGGAATATCTCTATTGCAAGTGCTTGATTTATTGCAATATTACAGTCGCCAGATACAGCATCGCAAGCTGCCAATAAAAGCAGAGGGCGAAGTCGTTTACCTCCACCTTCAAGAGTGTATTTGATTGGTTGATAGAGTCCGGCAGGATTCGCCGGATATTGAATGTTGGCGATTGCCTGATTGATTTTGTCGGCAAAATTGTCGGCGGTGAGCATAGCTTTGTAAATGATATTCGATAAATTAATTTACAAAGATACAAAATTTGCCAAACAGAATGCACTTATTTTATATAAATAATGTTATAGAGTTGGGTGTGGCGTTAGACAATCTTTGTCTTTCAATTTCATATAGAACTAAGATAGTAAGTTCAGGTTTAATAGTTTGTATATGACTAATAGGCTTATTCTTTTGGTTTAATAAATCCTATCGGACGGCGAGGTAGAGTTTTGTGTTTAGTTTGAAGTTCGGCTATAGAGTTGTTAATTGCCTCGATTTGAGCTCTTGTATCTTCGTTGATATCGTTGTAATCTGCAAAAATTTCCTCCAAATCNTGTTTTAGCTCGTTAAAGTTCTTTTCGAGAGTTGANAANCGTTTTATTGGAGAATTATCTGTAATCATTTGNCTNATTGTGACAAATGCTCGCATTATACCGCGATTGATTTCAATAGCAGTTTCNCTTCGTAAAACGCTTGAAAGCATTGCNACCCCTAATTCAGTGAAAGCAAAGGGCAAATATTTAAAATTACTACCGCGTCCACNGTTCAAGGTGCCAATTTGGCATCTTGAAATTTCTTCTTTCGTGAGCTCAAACATAAAATCCTCGCCATCAAATCGGTTTATATTTCGTCTAACAGCTCTTTTGAGTTGGGCTGTTTCAACTCCATATAGGTCNGCAAGGTCATAATCGAGCATAACTTTCTGACCNCTAATCTCATAGATTTTATTTTGGATTACTTGTAATTCGTTCATTATTATGCNTGGCTTAGAGTAGAAGTAATATAACGACNTGCACAAGGATTACNCGGGCAAACATACTAAGCGGATAAACAGTGGCATAAGCGATTGACGGNCGGTCGCCNGGAAGCGTTGTGTTTGCATAATCGAGTGCCATCGGGTTTGCCATTGATCCGCACAACATNCCACAAACCGTGCCATAGTCTATTTTTAATANNTTAAGAGCAAATAATCCAAGNATGATGGTTGGAACGATTGTTAAAAATGCGCCTAATCCAATCCAGAGAAGACCTTCNCTNCGGAANACNGTNTCAAAGAAGTGAGCCCCCGAGTCGATGCCGAGACAGGCAAGATATAATGCAAGACCGATTGCTCGAAGCATCAGATTAGCACTTGTCGTAGTGTATGTAATGAGTCGCAAACGTGGACCGAATGTGCCGACAAGTATNCCCATGATGATTGGNCCACCGGCAAGTCCGAGACATACGGCAGAACTGATCCCCGGGAAGTGGAATGGAATCGAACCCAGAGCAACACCGAGAACAATTCCGATGAATAGAGCCACAAGGTTTGGTTCGTCAAGAACTTTTGAGGCGTTGCCGAGAATGGGTTCTATTTTGTTGATCGCCGATTCTTCGCCAACCACAACAATGCGGTCNCCAAGTAATAATCTCAGATCGGGTGTGGCAAGCAAAGGNACACCGTTTCGATAGACGCGGCTTATGTTGATGCCATAAAGATTGCGAAGTCGCAGAGAACCAAGCGTTTTACCGTTGAGTTTGGGGTGGGTGACGATGAGTTTGCGAGACACAAGGCATCGGTCAACCGAGTTCCAATCGATGTCGGCGGTGTTCCAGTCTTTGTTTTCCTGTTCGCCAAACAAAATCAGTAGAGAGTTGACATCTTCGGGAGTAGAGACAACAAGCACGCGGTCGCCTTGATTCAGGATTGTATCAGATGTCGGGATTGAGACTTCGCCATTATGCCACA
This sequence comes from Bacteroides sp., assembly GCA_014802535.1. Classification (GTDB taxonomy): domain Bacteria; phylum Bacteroidota; class Bacteroidia; order Bacteroidales; family Muribaculaceae; genus CAJUPY01. The sequence continues at coordinate 20,820 of JAAVCC010000012.1, forward strand.
ACCGGGAAATAACGAAGTGGGTGTTTGAAACTTTGGCAACATCAGATATTTTTTTGCCATATATACCGGGATTGGCAATATCAAATTCGGTAATTGCCGGTTTGGGTATGTCTTGGATCGGCGCATCGGTAATTTCATTTTGTCTCACGAATATTTTTCTCATGAAAATAATTGCAAGAATAACACCGATAACTCCGAGTGGATATGTTACGGCACAGCCGAGTGCCGGAGTGCTTGACGGAATGCCGATTTGTTCGAGAGTTTGTTGTACACCTCCGAGAGCGGGGGTGTTTGTTGTTGCTCCACAGAACAATCCCATCATGTCGGGGAGTGAAACGGGAGTGATGTGTGTAAGAATTATGGCTGTAGTGAGGGTGAGTAGAGCGAGAAGAAGTCCGAGCATATTCAGCTTTATGCCGCCATTGGCAAGCGAACTGAAAAATCCGGGACCAACCTGTATTCCAAGTTCATAAACAAAGATCACAAGCCCGAAGTTTTGGGCATAATGAAGCATCTCAGGGTCAATTGATAGCCCGAAATGCCCTGCTAAAATACCAATGAAAAACACAAATGTAACACCTAACGACACCCCGGCTATCTTTATCTTGCCGAGTGCCAGCCCGAGTGCGCAGCAAAGCGAAATGATAATGATGGCTTGCAACGCAGAGTGATTGACAAAAAGAGTATCGAATAAATTCATTGTGGCTCAGATTGGAGATGTCTTATTATATAATGTGTAGAGACGTCGTTTTATTTAAGAAAATGTCGCCGCCCAATCAAGTAGATAGAGCGGCGACATAATCATTATGAAAAATTTAATATCAATAAGCGATGTTAGAGATATTGAAGTTGGCAAACTCNAGGTCTTTAGCAGCTTTAGCTGAAAGAGCNGGGTTGAGTTTAACAGCTTTCTGGAGGTTATCTTTTACCATAGACTCGTTGTTGGTGCGAGCACCGAGAACGGCTGTGAGGTAATAAGTGGTAGCGTTGGGATTAGCTACACCGGCAAGAGTGGTTTTAGCCTGAGTGTAGTTTTTAGCAAGGATTTGAGCAAGAGCGGCATTGTTGCTCTTAGAGTTGCCAAATGCTTGGTTGGCAGCGTTTACGTCNCCTTGCATGAGGTAGAGAGTACCGAGAGCNTCGTTAACTTCGGTGAGGTTAGAAGCGTTACCAAATTTCTGGTTAGCATCGCGGTAGTCTTTCTTAACGAGAGAAACAAGACCGAGGTTNAGCTGAGGCTGAGCTTCAGAAGGAGCGATGCGAGCAGCCTGAGCGAAGTTGGCTTGAGCGGCATTGTAGTCACCGGCGATGAACTGAGCTACACCAAGATCGTTGAAAGTGCGGTAGTCATTGGGATATTGACGAGCGGCAGTTTCATAGATTTTGATTTTCTGAGCGTTGTTGTCGGTGAGGGTNGCAGCATAAAGGATTTCGTCAACTGAGAGAGCGCTGGGGTTGGTTTGGAAAAGTTCCATGATTTCCTGGTCGCTCTTGCCGATTACGTCGATTGATGCAGTGATACGAGAGAAACGAAGTTGAGGAAGGATTGTTTCAGCGAGCTGATCAAATACAGAAGAAAGGTTGCGGATTTCTTTTTCGCGCTGTTCGGGATCTTTGTACATTGAAAGGATGCTGAGGATAAGGTCTTTATCCTGGATGTTGCTCTTAGCNACGAGNTGCTGGAAACCTTCCCAGTCTTCGGGAGTGAAGTTAGCGGTAAGTTCGCCAAACTCAGTGATGTTGTCTTTTTTGAGCTGATCGTTAAGATATTTTTTAGTAGTATTTTCACGATCTTGAGCGAGTTTGCTGTTGAATGCCCATGTACCATCGGGAGAAGCGTAAGATGAGATGTTAAGCTCTTTGATTTGACGGTTGTTGGCATTGTTAGCATTGATAATCTCATTGTTGAGGTCGATAATCTCTGCAGTTTTGAGCTGATCGTTGCGGATGTTTGCACGATTGATAAGGAAGAGAATATCGGCAGCATATTTTTCGTTGATGATGCGCTGGAAGTTATCAGGAGCGATAGCGGGGTTAACAGTACCGGCATCAGCAAAAGCTGCTGTAGCGATAACGCCGTTAGCTACGATAACGCGGGGAAGAGCATATTGTTTGTTACCTTGGCGAACTTCAAAAGCGAGAGCAAGCTGGCTCTGAATCATTTCGGGCTGATAGTTGTACATCACGGGGATAGTAACTGACTGACCGTTGTCATAGCTGATTACGGGAGCGTTGCCTCTAACTTTTTCGCCTTGGAAGCTGTAAGCNTGAGAAGCTACTTCCTGACCGTCAAATACGAGGTAGGGAGTAACGGTTACTTCAGCGTTTTTAACGAAGAATTTAGCAGGAATATTGGCAGTAACAGTCGCAGGAACGCGGTCACCGACAACTTCGAGCGGATTTGGATTTACTGTAAAATAATCAGCGCTGAACTGATTCATTTTTTTGCTACAGCCTGTAAGCAGGATGGTGCTGCAAGAGGCGATAGTGACAATGGATTTGAAATTCATCATAATGTGATATTAAATAGTTGTTATTTTGTTTCTATAGAATTTTGCGCAAAGTTACTATTTTTCATTATTCCAACAAAAACAAATGCAAAAATTTTAGACTTTTTTTACTAAAAATCTTTATTTTTTATCGGTTCTTTGAAAAGAATAGGCTAAAACTGAAATTTTATGTGTAATTTTGTATCGTAATTAAACACTTCGGGTAAGATCCGAGCTATTGTCTACTTTTAAAATTATTATTTGAAATGCCGATGAGAAAATGGCGCATAGAAGANAGTGCCGAGCTGTATAATATTAATGGCTGGGGACGACAGTATTTTTCAATTAACAGTAAGGGGCATGTTTCGGTGACTCCTCGCGAAGGATATGCCTCGGTTGACCTTAAAGAGATAATGGACGAGCTTCAGGTGCGTGATATCACTGCTCCTGTTCTTCTTCGTTTCCCCGATATCCTTGACAATCGTGTCGAAAAAATTTCTCGTTGCTTTAAAAATGCATCTGCTCAATATAAATATACCGGTCAAAACTTCGTTATTTATCCCATTAAGGTTAATCAGATGAGGCAGGTTGTTGAGGAGATTGTTGCTCACGGTAAAAAATTTAATATCGGTTTGGAGGCCGGGTCAAAACCTGAGCTTCATGCGGTGTTGGCAACCAATATTGCGGCTAATGCTTTGATTATCTGTAATGGATATAAAGATGCAAACTATATCGAGCTGGCTCTTTTGGCTCAAAAAATGGGACGTCGCATTTTTCTCGTGGTTGAGAAACTTAACGAGTTGCACATGATTGCCGACATTGCCAAACGTCTTAAAATCACGCCCAATATCGGTATCCGTATTAAAATTTCAAGCTCCGGCTCGGGAAAATGGGAAGAGTCGGGTGGCGACCAGTCAAAATTTGGCTTGAACTCAAGCGAATTGCTCTATGCGCTCGATTTCTTAAAAAAACGCGACTTGATGTCGTCGCTCAAATTAATACATTTTCATATCGGAAGCCAGATCACAAAAATACGTCGTATCAAAAATGCACTTCGTGAGGCTATGCAGTTCTATGTTCAGCTTTCGAAAATGGGCTTTGACATAGATTTTGTCGATATCGGCGGAGGTCTGGGTGTCGATTATGACGGTACTCGTAACTCGGCAAATGAAAGCTCGATGAACTACTCGATTCAGGAATATGCCAACGATGCTGTCTATACACTGGTTGACGCTTGTGAAAAAAATGGACTGAAACAACCCAATATAATCAACGAGAGCGGACGTTCGCTCACCGCTCATCACTCAATTTTAATATTTGAGGTGTTGGAGACAACCAGTCTGCCAATCTGGAAAGATAATGAAGAAGTTTCGCCTGAAGACCATGAACTTGTTCGTGAACTTTATGATATTTGGGATAAACTTGACTCGCAACGTTTGTTTGAAAGCTGGCACGATGCGCTCCAAATTCGTGAAGAAGCTCTCGACTTGTTCAGCCTCGGGTTGTTTGACTTGAAATCGCGCGCAATGATGGAAAAACTTTTCTGGTCAATCGCACGCGAAGTCGGTGAGATAGCTTCAACAATGAAACATCCGCCGGAAGAACTCCGTAAAATCGGCAAGATGATTCCCGATAAATATTTCTGTAACTTCTCTCTTTTCCAATCGCTTCCCGATGCGTGGGCGATTGATCAGATATTCCCGATCATACCGATTTCGCGACTTGATGAAAAGCCGACGCGTACAGCTACAATACAAGATATCACTTGTGACTCTGACGGTAAAATCAACAACTTTATTTCAGAACATGGTGCCACGAATTCGCTCCCGGTTCATCAGGTAAAAGCCAACGAACCATATTATCTCGGTGTGTTCCTTGTCGGTGCTTATCAGGAAATTCTCGGNGATATGCACAACCTTTTCGGTGATACAAATGCTGTTCATATCAGCGTCTATCCCGACCGATATGAGATCGATCAGATTATCGATGGCGAATCTGTAGCCGATGTGCTTGATTACGTTCAGTTTAATCCCAAGAAACTCGTCAGAAACGTTGAGACATGGGTGACTACATCAATGAAATCAGGAATTATTACGCCGGAAGAAGGTCGCGAATTTTTGAGTAATTATCGTTCGGGACTGTATGGTTATACATATCTTGAAAAGTAAACGATAAAACAGCATTAATAATGAGGTTTTTCTTGCGATTGGCATATAATGGAGCCCGATTCCACGGTTGGCAGATTCAGCCTAAAGATTCGAGCGTCCAGGAAACAATCGAGAAAGCCCTTGCCACGATATTTCGTCGCCCCACTCCGATTGTCGGAGCGGGGCGTACCGATACAGGGGTAAATGCATCGACAATGTATGCCCACTTTGACAGCGAAATTGATCCGACAGTCGATGCTGACCGCTTTTTACGCAGTCTCAATAGTATTCTCGGGAAAGATATTGCGGTGTATGAGGTGTTTAGGGTCGCAGATGATGCACATGCACGGTTTGATGCCACCTCGCGCACATACCGCTATTTTGTCCACGATTATAAATCACCATTTCTCGATAATTTCAGTTGGTTTGCTCGNGGTCAGCTCGATTTCAAGTTGATGAATGAGGCTGCGTCTATGTTGCTTAACGTAGAGGACTTTACGTCGTTTGCCAAACTACATTCCGACGCTAAAACAAATATTTGTGATGTGACAGTTGCCCGATGGGTTGAAATGGAAGAACCGGGGCGACATTATTTTGAAATAAAAGCAGACCGTTTCCTGCGAAATATGGTGAGGGCAGTGGTTGGAACTCTCGTCGATGTCGGAAGACATAAAATCGACCTTGACGGCTTCAAAAAAGTGATAGATGGACGAGATCGATGTATGGCAGGCACCTCAATGCCCGCCCATCCACTNTTCTTGTGGGATGTGACTTATGACAAGAGTATCNATAATTTAATGTGCAATCACAATGTATGTTCCTCCAAAAAATGATGTGAGTTATAGTCAGGAAAGACTTAATTCCATAATGCGGAGGCGCAGACTTTGTTTCAATCCATATACTGTTTCNGATTCTCGTCTTATGGAAATTGTGAATTCTGTAGGATGGGGGAATGAGTTTGATTTAGTGCAGATGGTGATTTTGCNATTTACCCGACTTGCCCATGCAGACTTTCGCCGNNGTCATAGAGGNATTTACATGTGTATCGGAAATTCGGAAGANGAGATATATCTTGCCGGATCGAATATNGCCTTTTCAATGAATGGAATTGATTCGGGTAGACCGGNACATTTCATGCTTGGCAAACGAATCCTCCACAATGATGACGANATTGAATACCTTGTTGGGAAGAAAGTTTTTGTTAGCCATTGCATACGCGNGAGTCATATCTCCGGAAGGGTTCAGTTGGCTTATCGTATGCACCGTTTGAGTGGAAAGATTGAAAAAGATGCACAAATCATNCGGACGGCCATGTGTGACTCCAAGATAGAGATGCTCGAACGTCTTATGGCATATCCTGAGAATCCGTATCATTTATCCTGTGTCAAAGGCCTGTTTGATTATGAGACTCGGATCCGTCGGGCAATTGAATTGATCAGACGTTTTCCTGAAGCGGCAAGAAAGCCCTAAATAAGTTAATTGGATAAGCCACGATGCCAGACGCACAGGAATCACGAATATGTGCTTGTCACAAGTACACAATTCTCCAAATGATGCACATCAGCGGTCTCAAGACCCCAAAGACATTCATGGACTACATCAAGCTATCTTCCGAAGAGATAGCAGATGAATTGAAAATCGACGAGTTACCTTAATATAATTAGCCATGACGAGTCAAATCGCCTCCATGTCGAAGAAAGAGAGCGATTTGTGGTAGGAATTAGTACCACTCCAAAAAAGTGGCATTTCTGTCAACTTTTTGGAGTAGCAAGAGGAAATAGTTTATTGACATATACACATCTATTCCGAAAATGTGGTCAAATGTACATATTTTCGGAGTATTCGTATTTAAGGTGCTCATTAAGAGCGGTTAATCCAAAATAATTTAGTAACTTTGCAGTATGTTAACGGCCGCACAAATATTAGAACTTGTAAAAGGAGGAGAAAGCTACAATGTAGACTTCAAGCGCAGTGTACCCTCTAAGGTAAAGGAAATCTCTGATGAGGTTGTCGGCTTTGCTAATGCATCTGGAGGTTACGTTCTCATTGGAGTTGACAATAAGAATCAGATTATCGGTGCTGAGATAGACAACAATAAGCGTTCTGCCATTCAGGATACTATCGGTGAGATTTCTCCGGCATTGAAATGTGAAATCTATCCAGTGGATGTTGAAGGCAAGACTGTCTGGGTCGTTGAGGTGCCAAGTGGCAAAGACAAGCCTTACATAACTGGAGGTGTCATCTATGTTAGAGAGGGTGCCAATTGTCAGAAACTCCGTTCGGCTGAAGAGATACGCGCTTTCTTTGCCGAATGTGCCAAGATTTTCTATGATGCAATTCCTTGTCGATGGTTTGACATTGATAAAGACATTGAGCCGAACAATTTCCGAACTTTTATGGATATGGCCAATCTTTCAGATACCTTACCCATCACAAGGCTATTTGAGAGTCTTGAACTTTTGACAGAAGAAGGGGTTGCGAAAAATGCTACAGCACTGTTCTTTGGTCGCGAGCCGGAACGCAAATTCCCTCATGCTGTTATTAGATGTCTTCGGTTCAAAGGACTTGATAAGGTACATATCATAGATGACAAGACATTCGGTGGACCTCTATATCAGCAATATCTTAATGCCCTTTCATGGATAGAGAGTAAACTTGAAGTAGAGTATATCATTAAAGGAACAGGAGCTCGTCAGGAAATATGGGAAATTCCTCTTGATGTCTTCAAAGA
>JAAVCC010000013.1 GCA_014802535.1 Bacteroides sp.
CCGGTAACGAGAGTGAGATCCCACGTACCGGGGCGCATAGACATGTCAATATAGTGTCCGGGGAAAATCACGGTGTTAGGCACGCCGTAGAAGTCGCCACGGAGGGCGTTGTTTTCGCCGTTGAAAATATATGGACGGATGTTATAGAGCATCTCGTCGCCGATCTCGTGGGCATTCGCGATTTGGGCGCGTACCGAGTTACGGCTGGCGATCGGTTCACCTTCGGGGTCGATGATGTAGCGGTCATCAGAGCAAGACGCAAGGGTCAAGCTCAGAATAGCGGCTGCCGATATATATTTCAAAAATTTTGACATGAGAGTCTAAATCAGGATTATTATATTAATGCATAATGCATAATGCAAAATGCTGAATTTTTTTTAATGCATAATGCATAATGCATAATGCTGAATTTTATATTAATGCATAATGCATAATGCATAATGCAGAATTATTTTGACAGGAGAACAGTAGAACGGGCGGTTCAGGATGTTCTTTATTTTTGACAGGAGAACAGTAGAACGGGCGGTTCAGGATGTTTCCCGGTGATTAGGTTCAGAGATGTTTTGGGTCAGGAGAACAGCAGGACTGAAACCCCTGTATGGGTAGAGAGAGGAGGGGGAGAGAGAAATTGGAGAGAAGAGATGACTATTTGTGTTTCCAACGGAAGATATCCGGTGGAATATTGTAAACTACGCTGATGTTGAATCGGGTAGGACCGACCCAAAGGCGAGTTTTCTTTTTCTCAAGGGGCCATGAAGCATAGAAGCCACCGAGTTTGTATTTGTTCCACTGCATATGTGCAATACCAAGGCCAAGGTTGGCATCGATAGCCCAACGAGCATTAATGGGGATTTTGTAACCGACAGAAACGCCGGCCGACAAAGCCCAACCGCTGTCGCGGGTGCTTTTTTCCATATCATTGTCTTTGAGCAAGCCAATGTTGAATTGTCCCCACATGGCGTAGACGCCGGCATAGAAGCCTGAAGGCATTGACATGTCGGTTCGGTCAGATTCCTTGATATAGTAACGGACTTCACCGGCGAGCTCGAATACACGGAATACTTCCTCGTTTTTCTTGAACAGCCATGGCAGCCAAAAAGCATCAATGTTGGCAGTGATGCGACGAGAGAAAGCCTGTTCATATTGGAGGTTAGGAGCACCAACAAGGATGATAGGGCTCATTTTAACGCTCTGGGCTTTGACTGCGGGAGCAGCAAAAGCCATTAACAAGCAGGCTGAAACTAAATATTTGATGACCTTTTTCATGAAGAAATCGGGTTTTTGATTGGTTTTTACCGTGATTAAATAGTGGAGAGAAGTGGTTTACTTCGGGATTTTGGGCACCGGCATTCCTATGGAGGGTCGGCGCACGTGTCGCAGTAATGGAATTTCGTGTTGTCGTCTAAAAAACGGGGTTGTGGGATGGTGGTACCTTAGAGAAGGGTACCACCACCTACATTGCCACCATTATTCAGATCTGATTCCCAAGGACGGACGGTGATGGTGTAACCTTGGTCACCCACATCGATGATGATGTGGTCACCGGGTCCGAGAACAGCGGGTTGACGTTGGTCGTCAAGAACAGGAACTACACGTTCGCGTAACATATTCCCATCGGCATCGTAGAACTTGAAAGTGAATGTGATTGTTTCGCCCGGGATTGAGGGAAAGTAGTAATCATCAAAAATCATCAAGTAGGCACCGGTCTCATCTCTAACAATAGGATTATAGACGGTATATACGAATGTGTTGGGATCGGTTACGGGATAGTCACCGGCGATGTACCAGCGGGTTCCGATGCCACGAACTTCGACTTCGGCTTTAGCGATGAGATCGACAGGAGTTTCGAGGCGATAGAAACGAACGGTGATACGTCCGGGGATGTTCTTGAGATCGACGGTGTCGGTTTGAATAGGACCAACCGGGGGGATTGTAATCTCTTCTTTGCCGGTTTTGGGTTTTCCGGTAGTCGGCGGCGGAGTTGTTCCGTCGGGAGTATCGGGATATTTTTTAACCGTGAAAGAAGCACCGGGAACAAGCGGAGTACCGGGAACGCCGGGGATTCCGGGCTTGTTTGGGTCGGGTTTGAGTTTGTCGAGATCGTCAAAATCAAAGGTGGAATCTACGTCAACATAAATGTATGTTGTGTAGTGACCCGGAGGAAGATCGAATGCAAAGAGACCATCATCCATACGAGGGTCGCCACCGGGGGTCCAGCGTCTCTGGCCGACGAGGTTACCGTCGTCGTCGTAGATCAACACGATAGCATCGTTAACCTCACCATTGTCAACCTGGGGAATGTACACCTGATAGGTGGCATTATCCAGGAAGTAGTCGTAGGTGCAAGAGGCTACGAGTGCCATTACGGCAGACAATAATATTATGAGTCTGCTTTTAATCATTTTGTCTGTTTTAGAAAAATGAACTTGTGTTTATTAGGTTTATAATCGCAAATAGCGGTTATTACATTACCATGTCGGTAGAAACGATAGCCGAGTTCCAGTCTTTGAGTGTCACGAATTTAACGTGGAGACCCATAGAGCTGATGTCAGGACGGTCGGGGAGGGGAGTTTGACCACCGTTGTTGAAGGTGATGTTGTACTCGTAAACGTTGTTGCCCGACATTGCGAGATCAAGGTAAGCACACCAGTAGATAGGAGTGGGAGTGGTGAGCACTTTGTCCAAACCGTCTTCGTTGTCGTGGTATTTGTGGCCGGGAAGACCGAGAGCCGAAATAGTGAGGACGTATTTGTGACGGTCGTGAGCTATGATAGCACCATTGGTTTCAATACCGGCAACGTCATCATCACATTTGTTGGGGAGGATGATGATATCACGCCAGAATTTGAAGTTGTCGGTAAGGATCTGAGTACCGGGAGCATATCCGCTGGTAGGTTCTTCGGTGTGGAATGTTCCGTTTTCGTCGTAAACATAAACTACAGAAGATGAAATAGAGTTACCGTTGAAGGGGGTAGCAACGTTACCGATGTTATCAACGTGGTGAGCCATCTTGATAGCCTGGGGCACGTTAGAAAGGAAGATAGCGTTGTTTTTAGTCCAGTCAACGAGACCGTCCTGACCGTCGATTTCGGCAAGAGCAGCGGGGTCGATGCGGAGACGAATCATAGCAACGTCACGGATAAGTTCCATGCTTGCGAGCGCTTCAGATGTAGAGGTAATGATCACACCTTCGGCAACACCGCGGAAGATTTCACCCATTTCGTTACGACCATATTCGTTAGGACGACCGCTGTTAGCAACGGCGTAAGAAAGACGGTCTTGGTAGAAATCGGGGAAACGCTGGTTCTGAGTCCAAGAGTGCATGATGAAAAGTTCGTCAACGTTAGAGTTGTCGATGAAAGCGTCGCTGAAGTCAACATCTTGAAGAGTAGATGTCATACCGTTACGACCGAAAGCTGTGCGGACGTTGGTTACGTTACGGTCAACGTTGGCAACTGCGATAAGTGTGAAAGAACCAACAGGTACGTCACGGAAAGTTTCACCATATTTGATTCCGTCAAAGTACCAACCATCAACGTCGGCCTGGTTGTCAGACAGAGTTGTGTAGTGGTTACGGTCAACAGTTTTAGCCCAACGAATCACACCGTTGGCGTCGTAAAGGAAAAACTGAAGTTTAAGGATATTGTCGCCCCAAGAAGTTGTTGGAACACCAACAGAAGGGGTTGTTTGTCCATCAGCACGAGACTGCGCAGGTTCTGCGAAGTTAACGGTCATGTGCATTGACGAAGTCTCAGTGATAACCGGGCGGGATTCATCGCTTGAGCAAGATGAAAGGAGTCCAACCGTGCTACCAAAGAGAAGCGATGACATGAAAACTGAATAAATCTTCTTCATAGTCGGAAATTGTGATTGGTTGATAAAATTGTTATTTTGTTTATTTTTTTGTTAATCAAGAATGATATTAAATTATTATTTCATTTACTTTTATCTTGATAGATAGGGTTTTAGTAAGTTTTTAATTTCCCGTAAGCAGGGAAGAGTTTTAAATAGTAAGAGTTAATAAATAATGTTAAAATCCGCGGTATAAATTTGTTTTTGGGTTTAGTTTTGTCTTCTTTTTGCGCGCTTTTATTTATACTATGCGGATAGTTGACGCAAAATTATATCTTTTTTTTCAACTGCACAATAATATGTAGTAATATTATAGCTAAAAAATGTTAAAGTCAATGCAAAATGCATAATTGGCAATGCATAATGCGCAATGCGCAATGCACAATGCACAATGCACAATGCACAATGCATAATTTGGTTGGTATTATTTTATAGTTTCGACAGGAGAACAGTAGAACGGGGGGAGTCGGTGAAACCGACGATGTATAGTTAACCCACGGTGACTGAGTCTGAAAGACGATGGAACCGTGGGATGGGGCAACTCCAAGTCGGAGTTGTGCAGGGCACAACGATGTATTAAGGTTCAGCAAGAAGGGTGTTTTAATACATCGTCGGGTAAACCGACTCATGGTTACTCTACTCAAATCCCGGGACTCCCTCGCTGCGCTCGGTCAGCCCGGGTTAACTATACATCGTCAACTTCGTTGACTCTATTTGTATGTTCATCCTCTTCGAGGATGGTGCTGTATGGATTGCCGTCTAACCCTACCAACGATCCTTTGCAGGCTCGATGGCAGGGTTAAACGTGGTTGATGGTCTCCGACCATCCTCATCCTGCAGAATCGTGGACGCAAAGACCTTGCGTCCCTACTGACTTACCGTGCGTTACCTCATAAATGTAGGGACGCACGGCTCGTGCGTCCTAAGTATTTTTTGGACNGGNGAACAGTAGAACGGAAGGGTTGGTAAAGTTAAAAAACTCCTGCTTCTCCTGTTCTCCTGTCGAAAAAAGAGGGTAGCGAATATTTTATAGAATATAGATAGTAGAACGGGGAGATTGGGTTAATTGATTAAAAAATATTATCTTTGCAGATGAAGATTAATTTTTAATTTTTAATGCATAATGCATAATTCATAATGCATAATTCACAATGCATAATTCACAATGCATAATTCACAATGCACAATGTATAATGCACAATGCATAATGCATAATTAAGATACACATATATTATATAGTAAATATTATATAGTAAATCAATTTTAAATCATATTGCAATGAGAAAATTTTTATTGTTTTTAGGGCTGGCAACGGCTATGGGAATGATGGCTGATGAGCCATTGTGGCTCAGAAATACNGCTATCTCGCCCGANGGCAGTAAGATTGCCTTTACGTATAAGGGGCAAATCTATACTGTGAATTCGGCNGGCGGTGATGCAACCCGTCTTACATCGGGAGAAAGTTATAACACGACACCGTTCTGGAGTCCGGATGGTNGTCAGATAGCATTCAGCAGTGACCGCGAAGGGTCGGCTGATGTTTTTGTTATCAGTGCCAACGGCGGTCGTCCCCGTCGATTGACCACACATTCGGGTAATGAGGTTTTGTTGGGTTTCAAAGANAATGACCATGTTATGTACACGGCGTCGGGAATGCCTGANCCNCGTTCGGTTAATTCAAATTTCTGGCCCCAGGTCTATGAGGTTGATTTGAACGGAGGTCGTCCCGAGCTGTTGACTTCAATCACGATGAGAAACGCNTCGGCCGACAATCAGGGTAGAATTTTATATCAGGATCGCCGAAGTCTTGAAAATGAATGGCGCAAGCATGAGACATCGTCGGGCGCAACCGACGTTTGGTTGCTTGACAATGGTAAGTACACCAAGTTGACAAATTTCAAAGGTAACAACCGTAACCCGGTTTGGGGTGGCGGCGACACATATTATTATATATGTGAAAAAGACGGAACNATGAATGTTTATCGTGGCAATGTCACCGGTGGAGAGCCNGTACAGCTGACCGAGTTCAAGAATCACCCGGTGCGTCACCTTTCGGCTACAGCCGACGGCTCNCTGCTCGCGTTCAGCTGGAACGGCGAAATTTACAGTCTGGCTCCCGGCGGACGTCCNAAAAAAGTGGATGTCAACATTGTGACCGATGATTATGAGTATGTTCCGGCTACAGGCTTTGACAANCGNGGNGTGACCGACTATGCACTGTCGCCCGANGAAAAGACGATTGCGTTTATNGTTGACGGAGATGTTTATCTGACCTCGGTAGAATATGGCACGACACGCCGTGTNACCGACACTCCGGCACAGGAACGATCGGTGAGCTGGGTTAAGGACGGACGATCGATTGTTTATGACAGCGACCGTGACGGACTGTGGCAGCTTTTCACAAGCGAGATAAAGAANGACGATGAAAAGTCGATGTTGTATGCGACTGAGCTCGTTGAAAAACCTTTGTATAAATCGGCAAAAGGTAAGCCGGCGTTTTTCCCGGTTGTAAGTCCTGACGGCAAGCAGGTTGCGTTTTTGGAAGACCGNACGGAGCTGAAGGTTATCGACCTGAAGAGCAAAAAGGTTAATACAGCNCTTGACGGCAAGTATAACTATTCGTACAGCGATGGCGACGTTCGCTATTCGTGGAGTCCCGACAGCCGATGGTTGCTGTGTGACTACATCGGAGTCGGCGGATGGAACAATTCNGATATAGCATTGGTCAAGGCTGACGGCAGTGAGGTTGTCGATTTGACCGANAGCGGATATTCAGACGGCAATGCAACGTGGGCACTCGACGGCAAGGCTGTTATCTGGCAAACCGGNAAGTATGGCTACAAGAGTCAGGGCAGCTGGGGNNACCAGAGCGATGCGATGATCATGTTTCTTGACGGAGACGCGTATGACCGCTTCAACATGACCAAAGAGGAGCGCGAACTTGCCGATAAAGGTAAGGATGACGCCGACAAGAAAGATGACGCTAAAAAAGATGATAAAAAGGGTGCCAAAAAGGGCGGTTNAGANAAGGATAAAAAGGAGAATGCCAAGAAAGANGAGAGCGTGAAACCTCTCGAATTTGACCTTGAAAACCGACGTTACCGTAAGGCAAGACTGACACCGTCGTCAAGCCGAATGGGTGCGTATTATCTTGATAAAAAAGGTGACAAGTTCTATTATGTAGCGGCAGGTCCGGACGGGAACAGCCTTTATGAACGCAACTTGAAAGAGGGTGGTGTGAANATNCTTGCCAAAGGACTTTATGCATATGATATTATCCCTGATAAAAAGGGAGAAAATCTATATATCTACACTCGCGACGGACTGCAGAAACTTACGCTCGNCNGNGGCAAGACCACCCCGATCAAGTTTGAGGCAGAGGTGACCCGCGACCCGGCATCGCGTCGCAGCTATATGTATGAACACATGTTGCGTCAGGTNAATGACAAATTCTATGATGAAAATTTACATGGGGTTGACTGGCAGATGTATGGTGACAACTATCGCCGATTCTTGCCTCATGTAAACAACAACTATGACTTTGCGATTTTGCTTAGCGAGATACTCGGCGAGCTGAATGCATCACACACCGGTGGATCGTATCGCGGACCGGCAGCGCGCAGCCGTCAGGCGACAGCTTCGCTCGGAGCGTTCTATGACCCGAAATATCGGGGTGACGGACTTCGAGTTGTCGAGGTGTTGAAACGCGGTCCGCTCGACCTTAAATCGGTAGGCGTGAAATCGGGTGATATTATCATGGCAGTCGATGGACGCAAAATCGAACAAGGCGCTGATTATAACGATGTTCTGAATGCCAAAGTCGGACGCCGAGTGAGACTCGACGTGAAGAAAGCAGGCGGTAAAGACACTACGGTATATGTAAAACCGATCAGCGGGGGTGAACAGAGCGAGTTGATGTATCAACGTTGGATTGAACGAAACGAGGCAGTAGTTGACAGCGTTTCGGGCGGTCGTGTCGGATATGTTCATATCAAGGGAATGGATGCCGGCAGCTATAGCGAAATCTATGACCGTTTGCTCGGGAAATATCGTAACTGTGATGCGGTTGTTGTCGATACCCGTCATAATGGTGGCGGCTGGCTTCATAACGACGTCGCTTTGTTGCTGAATGGAAAAGAATATGTGCGCTATTCACCGCGCGGCAGATATATCGGCTCGGATCCGTTCTCTCAGTGGACCAAACCGTCGGTTATGCTCGTGGATGAGTCGAATTATAGCGATGCTCACGGAACGCCATACGTATATCAGACCCTCGGAATCGGAGAAATTGTGGGTGCGCCTGTGCCCGGAACAATGACCGCGGTATGGTGGGAACGTCAGATCGACCCGACCATCACGTTCGGTATTCCCGAGGTGACATCACTCGACCGCAATGGTAAGGCACTTGAAAATCAACAGCTCCAGCCTGATGTAGAGGTGTATAACACTCCCGAACAGGTGTTGTCGGGTGTTGACAATCAGCTTATCACGGCGACCAAACGAGTGATGGAGAAGATTAAATGAACCTGAATCATGGCATATTTGTTAAATTATCAGATAACAAATAAATATATTACAGCTATGATAAGAATTAATTCATTTATGAAAGCAGCTCCCGGCAAGCGTGAGGCTCTTGTTGAAATGGCGTTGAAATTGGTCGAAGAATCAAAGAAAGAGCGCGGTTGCGTGGCATATGATTTGTATATCGATGCGCGCGACCAAGACAATATGATGATTTGTGAGACATGGAACGACTCAGAGAGCCTGACATCACATCAGGGCAGCAAACATTTCATAGATATTGTTCCTCGACTTCATGAGCTGGCGTCGGAACGCCGACTTGACAAGTTTGAGTTTAACAATAAATAAAATTGCCGGCTAAACAGCCGACAAGACTGAAATAATTTAAAGAAGGGTTGACTTGAGAGGGTCGGCCTTTCTTTTTTTATTAATTATGTGGGGCACGGAGTGAAATTTTTCGTTAATTTTGCAAAAATCACAAATTAAAGTCACTTATGCCGGTAAAATTTGATGAGTATCAACAGAAAATATTAGATCTTGATAAGGGAAAACATCTCGTGCTCGCGCCTCCGGGATGCGGTAAAACGGCGATACTTGCCGAACGTGTTGCCCGGGCAATAGAGAACGGACGCGACCCGTCAAAAATGTTGTGTCTGACCTTTACCAACCGTGCGTCACGCGGTATGAAAGAACGTATAGAAGATCGTACGGGTGGCGAGTCGGATGTTTTTGTCGGGAATACCCATCGATTTTGCGGGCACTTTTTGTTTGAAAACGGTATTGTCGAGAAATCGACAGGTATTCTTGACGAGCAAGACTACAAGTCGGTTTTGGCTGAGCTTGCCGGCATAAATGACGAAACGAGATTAAATCGTGACCAGTCACGGCTGATCAATGATGCATATAATGTTCAGCATCTGATTTATCAGTTCAGGCATCATCATCCACGGGAGACGCTTCAGAATGTCGATCGCGAGATAATCGAGGCGATGAAGGCGGTTGCCGCCGAGCTTGGGATGAATGCGTCAAAGAGTGTGATTATAGATATATATGACACGATTGACACGGTGATTGAAAAAATCGGTAACAGTCCATATCACAGTCCGGTGCTTGGAATTCTCAGACTTGCCCGCGATTATGAGCGATATAAACAGGAACATCGAGTCATTGACTTTGACGATATGTTGTTGAAGGTGTATGACAGTTTGAAAACCGGTGAATATCAGCGATACAACTGGGTTCAGGTTGACGAGGTTCAAGATTTGAATATGTTGCAGCTTGCAATTATCGAATTGCTTGTAGATGACGGTGATGATTGTGTGACCGTATATCTCGGAGACGAACAGCAGTCGATTTTCTCGTTTATCGGAGCCAAAGGTGACACCATAACATACTTGAAAAATCAATGTGAAGGTAATATATGCCGACTTGAAAAGAATTATCGTTCGCCGGGATATTTGCTTGAAATGACCAACGATTATGCTATTGCCAATTTCGGACTTGACAGTGATTCGTTGCCTGTTCCGTCAAACGAGATTAAAGCTCGGGAAGACAGTCTGGTGATAGAGAGTGCGGCAGATGATCGGGGTGCGGTTGACCGAGTTGTGAACCGTGCGAAAAAATCACCGGCAGACCGACGTATGGCGGTGATTGTGGCAACCAATCGAGAGGCTGACCGACTTTCAGAAGCGTTGGGCAATCATCCTCATTTTAAAATTTCGGGTACGGATTTCTTTGCAACAGATCAGATGCAGTTGTTGCTGAATCATCTGTCGCTCGTCGGGAATGAGCACAATCCGTTGGGGTGGAGCAAGATATTGCTTGGTTTGAAGTTGACCAAGAGTAAAACAATAGCGCGCAAGACCATCGCAAAAATGATGTCGGCGAGTGTGTCGCCAACCGACATGCTGATGTATGAAACCGGATCATATATGCTTGAATTTGCCGAAGATTATGCGACTAAAGAATGTGTGATATTTGACACGGAGACTACCGGGCTTGATATAAAGCACGACGAAATTGTTCAGATTGCGGCTATAAAAGTTAAAGCGGGTAAAATTGTTGATAAACTGAATGTTATAATGCATACCGACCGGCCTATTCCGGCAATGTTGGGAGATATTCCAAACCCGTTGATAGCGGAATATAGTCGTGCGAAACATGTTGATCGTAACGCCGGATTAAAGCAGTTTCTTGATTTTGCGGGCGATGCAACGCTGATAGGGCATAATGTCGAGTTTGATTATAACATTTTGAAAAGCAATCTGAAACGGGATTATCCGGAAGGTATGGAGCGCATTGGGTCGCGTCGTTTTGACACTTTAAAGGTAGCAAGACTGTTGTTTCCGCGTCTGTTCAGTTACAAGTTGAAAGATTTGTTGACAGCATTTGGTCTGGAGGGTGAAAATTCACATTTGGCAGATGATGATATTATAGCTACAAAATCGGTGGCTGACTATTTTGTGGATTATTTCAATCGAGAAGTTAAAGCATCCCACGAAAAGCTATTGCTTGATGCGGCAGATTTCAGAAAGAAATTCAGAGACTGCTATGGCGAGCTTTATTGCTCGGCTGTCGAAAGGCTTTATGATGAAACTCAACATCCGTTATCAAACGAATTGATGAGAACATATAACAACTTGCTGGAGCGTAAAATCATTTCGTCACCACTCGATAAATTGCATTATGTGGTGAAGTTTCTTGATAGCCGATTCCGAGAAGAACAATCGACGTTGCGAGGAAGGCTCGATGTTCTCGGTAATGACTTGAATACGTTTAGAGAGGCAGATTTGTGTGAGAACGATATTGTCGATGAAAATGTATTTATCACGACTGTCCATAAAGCAAAAGGGCTTGAGTTTGACGATGTTATAATCTTTGGGGCGGTTGACGGAACATATCCGTTCTTTATGTCGGAAAAAGAATCTGATAAAAAAGAGGACGCCCGAAAATTATATGTCGCATTGACGAGAGCGCGTCACACGTTGACGGTGATGGTTTATGAACGTTATATCGCAGAGACTCAATATGGGGTGAAAATGTATGACAAGGAAATAACACCATTTTTGGTGCCGGTGTTGAAACATTTTAAGTGGAAAAAATAAGAGCCTGTTCGTTTGATGAACCGGCTCTCAATCAGCGCTCAAGCTCTGAAAGATATAAGAGCGAAGCGCCTTCGTGAAACATTGTTGAGATTTTTTTGATTATGCGTTTCATAATATCTTGAATTTTAGTGTGATGTTAAAAAATCATGTTATTTAACATATAAACGTGTCGCGAACCGAAAAAGTTCAGAAACGATAGCAAAGAGTCGGGAGAAGCAAGGCTCTTAAAAATGTTTAATCGGTTTGAAAATTCACATATAATGACTAATTTTGTATTTTAATGTGAAAACAAACAGAAAATAACGAAATGAACCGTATTATATCACTGATATTGTTTATGGCGGGTGCAATGATGAGCGTGAGTGCTCAGACAAACGCCAATCAAACATATTTCCCATATCCATTGCCTCCGGGAACGATGGAAAATTTCTATGATCGTTGCAATTACATGACCGAGCATTTTTGGGACAATTGTAATTTCAAGTCGGCTTTTTCATCGCATGAACGACTGAAGGGCGCATTTGGCGATTATGTTTCGATGGCTGCGCATGCCAATATCGACACTGTCATGATGTCGATCAATAATTTGATAAAGAGTGTGGATAAATCAAATTCGCGTAACTTGCTTGTGTTGGGTAAAATAGCGCGTGCAACATTGCTGTCGGATACAAGCGAGATTTATAGCGAGCAGTTGTATTATCCGTTTGCTAAAGCTGTTGCCGAGTGTCGAAAAATTCCTGAAGCCGATCGAAAACCGTTTATTAGAGAGGCGCGAATACTTGGCGGAACGCAAGAGGGAATGATAGCCCCTAATTTTGATTATGTAAGACTTGATGGGTCGAAAGGTCGATTGTCAGACCTTGCAGGTCAGAGAGTCTTGTTGTTCTTTGAAGACCCCGAAAAAGATTCTACCCACTTGTTGCAGGTGCGCCTGAGCGTTGACTATAACCTCAAGCAACTGATAGAGAAAGGGTATCTCACGGTGTTGAATATATATCCCGGAAAGCCTGATGCAGAATGGATTGCCAAAGCATCGGAATTGCCATCGACATGGACAGTAGGGTCTTCTACATCAGTGAATGATTTGTTTGACTTGACAAATCCGCCGGTCATAGTGTATTTGACCGATGAACATAAGATTTTGTCAAAGACGCTCGACAAAGACCGTCTTTTGAATATGCTCCAGATTTTGAATCAGAGCGTAAAACAACCTAAAGTAAAAGAAAAAGTTACAGAGTAACGATGAAAATAGCAGTTCTGATATCCGGAGGAGTAGATAGTGCGGTCAGCGTGCTGCGTCTTCTTGAACAAGGTTTTGACCTTCATCTGTTTTACATCAGAATCGGGATGGATAACGGTGAGGGTGATTGTTCAGCCGATGAGGATATAGAAATGTGTACATTGATAGCACGTCGATATAACTTGCCGTTTGATGTTGTGTCATTGCACCAGGAATACTGGGACAATGTGATGCAATATGCGTTGGATACGGTTAAACTCGGTTTGACTCCAAATCCCGATGTTATGTGTAACAAGATGATCAAGTTTGGTTATTTTGAACAGAGATGGGGACATGAGTTTGACATGACTGCCACCGGGCACTATGCAACGAAAACTATTGTCGATGGTGTGGAATACTTATCGACCGGGGTAGATCTTGTAAAGGATCAGACCGACTTCCTCGCACGAATTTCTTATGATCAGTTGACCCACCTGATTTTCCCGATAGGTGATATGCCAAAGGCTGAGGTGCGTCGTCGAGCCGAAGAGGCTAACTTGCCAAATGCGTTCAGACGTGACAGTCAGGGCATCTGCTTTCTCGGCAAAATCAATTATAACGACTTTATAAAACGTCATCTTGGTGAAAAAGATGGTCCGATAATAGAAATCGAAACCGGTAAAAAAATCGGTACGCATCACGGCTACTGGTTCCACACGATCGGTCAACGAAAAGGTCTTGGGCTGAGTGGTGGACCATGGTATGTCGTGAGAAAAAATGTGCGGGATAATGTCGTTTATGTTTCAAACGGATACGATACCGAGAAACAATACGGCAAAAAAATCCATGTCGGACAGATGCACTTTATCAGCGGAAATCCGTGGCCCGGAGATTGTAACGGTGTAGAAATCACGTTTAAAAATCGTCATACGCCTGTTTTTTTGAAGGCACGGCTGACTCGGGTCTCAGAAGAGGAAGGCGAGTATCTTATCGAGAGCGAAACTCCCGTACAGGGTATAGCTCCGGGACAATTTGCAGTTATTTATGACCGGGAGTCACGTTTGTGTTATGGCAGCGGAGTTATAACCGGTCGAAATACCGACAAACTAAAAGTATAGACAAAGAGATGGAAAACAAAGTCAAACTCCACATACGAGGCTTGTCGTACAGTCAGATACAGACGGGTGCTTATGCTCTGATTTTGGCAGAGGATAATGGTCCCCGCTGCATCCCGGTTGTTATTGGTGCTCCCGAAGCGCAGTCGATAGCTATAAAAATGGAAGGCGTAATACCTCCTCGACCTTTTACGCATGACCTTTTTGTCAGTTTTGCACATGGTTTTGGAGTGACACTCCGTGAAGTTTTTATTTATAAATTTCAAGACGGTATATTTTATTCGGAGTTGACTTTCAGCGACGGAGACCGTCAGATTGTTCTCGACTCGCGTACGTCAGATGCTATTGCAATTGCAATAAGGTCAAAATCACCGATTTATACCACTAAGGAAATACTTGATGAGACCGGATTTATAATTGAATCGCCTGAAAATACCGGAGACGAAGATTCGGACGAAAACGATGATAATGTACAAGAAGATTTGTTTAATCCTGATGTACCGATCGAACGACTAAGCATAGAAGAACTTGAACGAACTCTTGCCAATTGTATCGAGAAAGAAGATTATGAAGAGGCGGCCCGTGTAAGTGAAATTCTGCGTCGTAAAAAAGAGGGCGGTACCGGGCCTGAATCTGAGCAGGATAACGATACGGATATTTCAGGTTTCGTCTTATAAAATACCAAACAGATATTATATAAACATCACATTTTGCAATAACCTTAAACCGGAATAAACGATGAAAGGAATAAAAACACGGCTTGCCATACTGAATTTTATGGAATTTGCAGTTTGGGGAGCATATTTAACCTCACTTGGCAGTTATCTTGTAGGTATTGGCCTGGCTACCAATATCGCATGGTTTTATGCAATTCAAGGAGTAGTATCTATGTTTATGCCTGCATTGGTAGGTATAATTGCCGATCGATGGATACAGGCACAAAGAATGTTGAGCTTGTGCCATCTGCTTGCCGGACTATTTATGGTAGGAGCAAGCGTGTATGCGATTCAATCAGGCGACAATGTTGAATTCGGGCCCTTGTTCCTGCTTTACTCGCTGTCGGTTGCGTTTTATATGCCGACGATTGGACTTGTAAATTCGGTTGCTTACTCGGCATTGACCAAGGCCGGGCTTGATACGGTAAAGCATTATCCGCCTATCAGAGTGTTTGGTACAGTCGGATTTATTTGCCTGATGCTTTTTGTAAACTTTACAGGATTTCAAAATAACTGCTATCAGTTGATGACTTCGGGAGTTTTGAGTCTTGTCATGGCAACATATGCACTAACGATGCCGAAGTGTCCGGTCAGCAAAGGATCGGGCTCGGCGTCACTTGTTGATGCTCTCGGGTTAAAAGCTTTCACGCTGTTTAAAGACCGCCAGATGGCATTGTTCTTTATTTTCAGCATGATGCTCGGGGTTTCATTACAAATCACAAACGGTTTTGCCAATCCGTTTATTCAGAGTTTCGGGATAATTCCTGAATATGCTGATACATGGGGCGTTAAAAATGCTAATGCTCTGATATCGCTGTCGCAGATGAGCGAAACTCTTTGCATTTTGCTGATCCCGTTTTTCNTGAAACGATTCGGAATCAAGGTCGTAATGCTGATGTCGATGTTGGCATGGGTATTCAGGTTTGGTTTGTTTGGGATAGGAAACCCGGGTAGTGGAGTATGGCTGTTTATTTTGTCAATGATCGTTTATGGTATCGCATTTGACTTCTTCAATGTCTCGGGTTCNCTTTATGTNGATCGACGCACTGACGTATCGATGCGAAGCAGTGCCCAAGGTCTCTTTATGGTGATGACAAACGGTATCGGTGCAACAGTAGGTACACTATGCGCCCAATCGGTTATCAATCACTATGTATATGATTTACCNGAAGGATCGATTGAACGAGTTTCGGGCTGGAGCACGTCTTGGATGATATTTGCCGGTTTTGCACTTNTTGTGGCAGTGTTGTTTATGATATTTTTTAAAAATCCNCGAGAAGANAATCAGCCGACAGCTGCCGAAGTAATAGAGCAGGCAAAAGAAGATATTGACGGCGCCGGAATGATTGATGTCGAATAAAAATGAACGGCTTATGATTCAGTTTTATGCTCCTGATATAGAATCAACTCTGACTTTACCCGAAAGCGATTCGGCTCATGCCGTGAGAGTGCTGAGAATGAAGCCNGGNGANANNCTTGTCGTTGTTGATGGTAAAGGAAACAGATTNAACTGTATTCTTGAAAGTGACCATGCAAAAANAGCAACNGTTTCGATTGAGTCGGTTGAACATATCGATACGTTTTGGCCTGCTCCAATCACGGTTGCTGTTGCTCCGACCAAGCATCTCGACCGTATAGAATGGATGCTTGAAAAACTGACAGAGCAGGGGATTGACCGATTTGTGCCGTTGATGTGTCGTTATTCCGAACGAAAAGAGATAAAAANCGAGCGTCTTGAAAAGATTGTCGTGTCGGCTATGAAGCAGTCGCTCAAAACTGTTCTGCCTGTTGTTGAACCAATGACCAAAATTGGNGAATTTATAAAGAATGATNAATCAGAACAGCGTTTTATCGCATATTGNGACCCCTCAATTCCGCGAAAATTGNTGGTTGACGAGTATGTGCCCGNTCGTTCTGTTTCAATTTTGATTGGACCTGAAGGTGATTTTTCAAAAGAAGAAATAAAAGATGCGCTTGACGCAGGATATGTGCCGGTGTCGCTTGGCGAGGCACGATTAAGAACCGAATCGGCGGCTCTAACAGCAGTGACAGCTTTTCATGTGTTGAATCAATTAAAGAAAAAAGAGTAACAATGAACAATATAATCGATTNTCTAAAGTCGTCATCAACCGACAACTTTTTTTTGCTTGCCGGACCGTGCGTGATCGAAGGCGAACAAATGGCAATGGAAATTGCTGAAAAAGTTAGCGAAATCACATCGCGACTTAATATCCCGTATGTATTCAAAGGCAGTTATCGCAAGGCAAACCGCTCGCGAATAGATTCTTTTACCGGTATTGGTGATATTGAGGCGTTGAAAATTTTGCGCAAGGTCAGAGAAACNTTTAATATTCCGGTTGTGACTGATATACATTCGGTTAATGAAGCTNAGATGGCNGCCGAATATGTAGATGTTTTGCAAATTCCGGCTTTTTTGTGCCGTCAAACCGACCTGCTTGTAGCTGCAGCCGAGACCGGCCGNATGGTAAATATCAAAAAAGGACAATTCCTTTCACCCGAATCTATGAAATTNGCAGTGGANAAAGTGCGNGATGCCGGAAACAATCAAGTTGCAATTACCGAGCGCGGAACGACATTCGGCTATCAGGATTTGGTGGTTGATTATCGTGGAATTCCCGANATGCAGAAAAATGGCTGTCCGGTTATACTTGACATAACTCACTCTCTACAACAACCCAATCAGGCTGCCGGCGTAACCGGAGGTCGCCCCGATCTAATAGAAACGGTNGCTAAAGCNGGTATTGCAGTCGGTGTTGANGGAATTTTTATAGAGACCCATCAAAACCCGGCTGTTGCCAAGAGTGANGGTGCCAATATGTTGANACTTGACTTGATGGNGCAATTGCTTGATCATCTGACAATTTTGCGTCGGGCGGTAGTAGAAACANGACCATGAAAATGANGTNGNAAAAACNCTATATTTTAGAGAAAAAATTTTTTTATGAACTAAAATAAGACGACCATTGTTATAAATCTATACAGATATATTTTTGTATGGATTTATAAATGCATATTTAAATCTAAGAAACTAAATAAATAACCGAAAAACTAATTCATCCATTTAGCAATATGATTATTCAGTTACTATTTGTACTTGCTGCTATTATAGTTGGCGCACGACTTGGGGGTATGGGCCTCGGAGTTATGGGTGGTGTCGGAATGGCTATTCTCGTTTTTGTGTTTGGACTTGAACCAACAACTCCACCGATTGATGTTATGTTAATGATTGCCGCTGTAATTTCGGCAGCCGCATCAATGCAAGCAGCCGGAGGTCTTGATTACCTCGTTAAGCTCGCTGAAAAAATGCTAAGAAAAAATCCNTCTCATGTTACGATTCTCAGTCCGTTGGTNACATATGCGTTTACATTTGTAGCCGGAACCGGACATGTNGCATATTCAGTTCTGCCTGTTATTGCTGAGGTAGCGCGAGAAACCAAAATCAGACCCGAACGACCATTGGGTATTGCTGTTATTGCATCACAGCAAGCCATCACGGCAAGCCCTATTTCAGCNGCAACCGTTGCGTTGCTCGGTTTGCTTGCCGGATTTGATATTACACTGTTTGATATTCTCAAGGTGACAATTCCGGCTACACTTATCGGNGTGCTTGTTGGTGCATTTTTCTCTCGCAAAGTTGGAAAAGANCTTGANGAAGATCCCGAATATCAGCGTCGAGTCAAAGAGGGTATGATTGTGGAAAATAATCAGAAATATAACGAAATACGNAGTAGCGCACGTGCAAAATGGTCGGTAATCCTATTCTTGATTGCGACGGCTCTTATTGTTCTTTTCGGTTCAATNCCGTCGATGCGTCCGTCGTTTAACGGTGAACCTGTCGATATGCCGGCAATTATTGAGATACTGATGCTTTCGACAGCGGCAATTATTCTTCTGGTGTCTAAAACTAACGGTATTGCTCCGACTCAGGGCAGCGTTTTTATTGCCGGAATGCAGGCTGTAATTGCAATNTTNGGTATTGCATGGATGGGTGACACATTTATTCATGGAAACCTTGANACGCTTACCGGATCGATTGAAGGTTTTGTTCGTCAGATGCCGTGGCTCTTNGGTGTTGCTCTGTTTGTAATGTCAATACTTTTATACAGCCAGGCTGCAACTGTNCGCGCAATCGTGCCGCTCGGTATAGCTCTCGGCATCAGCCCTATGATGCTTATCGCATTGTTCCCTGCTGTAAACGGATATTTCTTTATCCCCAATTATCCTACAATTGTNGCAGCAATCAACTTTGACCGTACCGGTACAACCGGAATTGGAAAGTGGATATTGAATCACTCATTCATGATGCCCGGAATGGTAGCTACGACGGTGGCTATTCTAACGGGATTGNCATTGATACATATATACTAAATAATCAAAATATCAATAAAATTAAATTTTAAGCTTATGAATTTCCTAAAAAAAGCGGGCCTTATGTTGGCCGTGGTTCTTACAGCTTCAACCGGTGCATTTGCGCAGAAACTGCCAAACATCCATATCCTCGCAACCGGAGGTACAATTGCCGGAACAGGAGTATCAGCGACTCAGACCAATTATACAGCCGGACAGGTTGCAATCGGTTCATTGCTTGATGCAGTTCCGGAGGTTAAAAAAATAGCAAATGTTACGGGTGAACAGATTGTTAGTATCGGTTCACAGGATATGAACGACCAAGTATGGCTTACACTTGCCAAACGTATCAATGAACTTCTTAGCAGTGGCAATGTTGACGGTATCGTGATTACTCACGGAACTGATACAATGGAAGAAACCGCATATTTCCTTAACCTTACCGTTAAGAGCGATAAACCTGTTGTATTGACCGGTTCAATGCGTCCTTCAACTGCAATGAGTGCCGATGGTCCTCTTAACCTTTATAATGCAGTTGTTACTGCTGCAGCGTCAGCATCTAAAGGTAAAGGTGTTCTCATCGCAATGAACGGACTTATTCTTCCGGCTCACGGAACAATGAAAACAAACACTGTAGATGTCCAGACATTCCAGGCTCCAAACTCCGGAGCACTCGGTTATATCTTTAATAGCCAGGTGTTCTATAATATGAATACACTCAAACGTCACACAACTCAATCAGAATTTGATGTAACCAACCTTACCAGACTTCCCAAAGTTGGTATTGTTTACAGCTATTCAAATGTTGAGCCTGATGTGATGGATCCCTTCCTTAGCAATGATTATCAGGGCATTGTTCATGCCGGTGTTGGTAACGGAAATATTCACAAAAATCTCTTCCCCAAACTCGAAGAAGCTCGTAAAAAAGGTATCGTTGTAGTTCGTTCAAGCCGTGTTCCGACAGGCCCTGTTACTCTCGACGATGAGGTTGACGATGACAAATATACATTTGTAGCTTCACAGGAACTCAATCCTCAGAAAGCTCGTGTGCTTCTTATGCTCGCGCTCACTAAAACTTCTGACTGGAAACAGATTCAGCAATACTTCAACGAATATTAATAAATTGCTTTAAACCTAATTTATATGGGCAAGCCTCTACCCGGCAGGATTCAGACTTGCCCATATTTCTTATACCAAGATTTACAAACACGTTTAATTTAACAGAATGAAATCGTACATAAAATGCTTGTTGCTGACATCAGCATTAGTTTCACCGGCTTTAGTTAATGGTCAAATATCAAACGGTGGTACCGGTAATGTAGATGAAAAAAGTCTTTTTGAAACCGTTACTAAAATCGAAAAGAAAACAGATAAGTTTAATCTCTATCTTAATATGCATGGCGACTTTGTTGCTGATTTTGTCGGATCGGACTATCAGGATGCAACTTTTAAAATGCAGCAACTCCGATTAGAGATGAAGGGAAACATCAACGATTGGTTGAGCTATCGCTATCGTCAGCGTCTAAACAAAGGAAATGACACCGCAGGATATCGCGACAATATTTTAGGTAGTATCGATATTGCAGGCATCGGATTGAATTTTAATAAATTCTCGATGTTTATGGGTAAGCAGTGCGCGGCATACGGTGGTATTGAATTTGATTTGAACCCTATCGAGATTTATCAATACTGCGACATGATCGACTATATGAGTAACTTTATGTCGGGTGTGAATTTTGCGTACAACTTTACAGGCAATCAACAACTTCAATTTCAGGTGTTGAATGCGATTAACGGAAGTTCAAAGTCAATGTATGGTGATTATGAGAAAGCCAAATTGCCGATGGTTTATACATTGAACTGGAATGGTAATTTCCTTGATGTATTCAAGACCCGTTACTCAGCCTCTGTAATGAGTGAGACCAAGGGTGAAAAGATGTTCTATTACGCACTCGGTAACGAATTTAACATTACACCTGATTTCGGTGCATATTTCGACTGGATGTATTCGCGCGAAGGTGTTGACCGTAAGGGAATCATGACCGGTCTTATCGGTGCTGATAACGGCTACAATACATCAAAAGTAGATTATATGTCATACGTTCTTCATCTCAATTATCGTTTTTGCAAACGCTGGAACGTTTTCGTAAAAGGTATGTATGAAAATGCAGGTATATATAAAGCCCATGATGGCTTGGAAAAAGGTCGTTATCGTAACTCATTCGGCTATATCGGTGGCTTGGAGTATTATCCGCTTAAAGACAGCAACCTTCATTTCTTTGCTACATACGTAGGTCGTAAATATACATTTACCGATCTTGGTAAAGAATTTGGAAATTCAAACTATACAACTAACTCTATTCAGGTAGGATTTATTTGGCAAATGCCTGTATTCTAAAAATATAACATAATAAAATTAAGGAGCAGAATCAATAAGGTTCTGCTCCTTTTTTATCATTTTTTGAGATAAACTCAAAAAAAATGCGTGATTTTACAAATCGAATTATTAAATTTGTATTTAATTTTCTAATAAACTGTTGATATTATCACGAGTTTAATGAACCTTATCAAGAAATTTATATATTTTTTGGCGTGTGTCTTGCTGTTGCTGGTTACTGGTTGTAACAGCGACATCTTCGTTTCGGAGCCTCCGATGGCTGATGAGGTTTTGAAAGCAACAATTGACGGAGACGGCGGTGAGGTACAATTTCATATTCCCGAGGAAGGATTGGAGACTATATCTCTCAATCAGGTTAGTTCATTAGATATATTCTGCACATATTTCAATGCTGCCGGTGATACTGTTAAAAGTTATTCACAGGCTTCAGAAGTCAGTAGAATCGAGTTTGAATCAGATTTTTATAAATTTGATATCGAAAAGAAAGATGGTGATATAATAGTAAAAAGCATCTGTAATGCGTCGGGTTATGAGGCGGTTCGGACGATAATGCTTCAATATAGCTATGGCTACAGATTTATTGATGTGACAATGCTCCCCGGTAAAGAATTGATGCTTGACTCAACGTTCTACTTTGTCTCTTTGGATGTGACAGAAAGAACTAAAACCAATCGTTATAGATTTTTTAATGGAGGCTATGCGGCTCAAACCATTGAATTTATGCCCTATCTAAATGAGCAGGCGGCGTTATATGTCGATCCTAATCGTTCTGATTTGTGGGTTTGCAGTAACTATTATTCTATTGATGTGCCGATCTATGAAAACGGAGATTGGATCATCAAAAATATGCCTGATGTTCGACCGGGTTACAGCTATTATTATGACGGACCTGATCAGAATACAAAAGTTCCTGTTGAAATACCCGGCAAGGCAACCACAACAGTGGCTGTAGATGTTGTTTATAGTCAGGCAGTAGGTAAAGGTTGTATGGTTTTTGATAATGAAGTGCTCGACAGAAAAATTTATGTAACTTTTGATGTCGTGTCAGTTTATCCGATAAAACATGAAATCAGAATTGAAGATGTTCAATAAAATACTTTTGACAATAATCGGGGCATTCATTGTTTTTTCGGCAAAAGCCGATTCGATTCCTGATGAGGCATCCCGTCAGTTGATCTGGCGTGTCGGAGCTGAGTTCTTACCGTCTTGGGTTGCCGGAACCAATGCTTTTTTAAGAGGTGATAATTCTGTAAATAAAAGAGTTGATTTGGCATTGTCGGGCGACTTGCGCTTTGATTTTCAGTTTAATCCATTGACTCGTAACGGAATGTTATATCGTGGATTATATCAAGGTATTGGAGTAGGAGTCAGACCGTTTTATGCTAAGAATATATTAGGAACTCCCGGTGCGGCATATGTATATCAAGGTGCGCCTATCTGTCATTTCAACAATCGTTTATGGTTTGGATATGAATGGCAGTTTGGAGCAGCGTTTGGCTGGCGACACTATCAAAAAGAGAGTGATGAATTTAATACCGCGGTTGGTGGCCCGGTTACTGCTCACATGGGCGTCGCTTTTAAATTGAACTATAATATTTCACCTCGATGGATGGTTTCGTTAGGTTTTATAGGTAATCATTATTCTAACGGCAATACATCATTGCCAAACGGCGGAGTGAACTCGATTGGCGGAATAATCGGAATTGCTTACACAATTAATCCTCTTGATGAATCGGTGCCTGTTGATAAGGAGCTGGAGCGCGAGGCAAATCGCCACAGATGGTCTTATGATATTGTGGCTTATGGAGCGTGGCGCCGACGCATAGTCGTTGTCGGCGATCCTGCCGAACCGGAGTTATGTCCCGGTAAATTTGGGATACTCGGATTGCAATTTGCGCCATTGTTTCACCTCAACAGATGGGTCGGAATCGGACCGTCGCTCGATATGCAGTGGGACGAAAGTGCCGGAATTGAACCATATTGGGTCTCGGGAAGTCACGACGAGAATTTGTTGTTTGAACGACCTCCGTTTGGGAAGCAGGTTAGTGCCGGTTTGTCGGCGCATGCCGAGCTGACAATGCCTATATTTGCAATAAACGCAGGTTTGGGATATGATATACTTTGTCCCCACGGCAACAAACGTTTTTATCAGTCATTGACACTAAAAACATTTATAACATCAAAACTGTTCTTGAACGTTGGCTACCGCCTCGGCAACTTCAGTTCACCCCAAAACCTAATGCTCGGAGTCGGAGTGAGATTGTAAAAATTTAGATATTCCATTTACTAAAACTGCCAATATTGGCAAAAAAAGTAAATTGAATATTTGGATTGTTGATAGACTTTTACGAACTTTGCATTTACTAAAACTGCCAATATTGGCAAAAAAAGTAAATGAGAATGAAAATACAAAGACCAACATACCTTGCTCAGTTGATTTCAGGACAACACAACGGACTTATCAAAATAATCACCGGACTAAGACGTTGTGGTAAATCATATTTGCTATTTACTCTATATGACGACTATCTTCATGGTTCTGGAGTGGATGATAACCATATAATTAAGATTGATATGGAGGATATTCGCAATAGAGAATTGCGTGAACCTATGAATCTTATCAACCATATTGATAGTAAGATGGTTGACGAAAATATGTATTATATCCTTCTTGATGAGGTTCAAAATGTAGAAGATTTTGAGGAGGTATTGAATAGCTATCTTAAAGTAAAAAATGCAGATGTTTACGTTACAGGTAGTAATTCTAAATTTCTTTCTTCTGACATTGTTACGGCATTTAGGGGACGTGGAGACCAAATTCACATGTACCCCCTCTCATTTTCAGAGTATTATTCAGCTGTTGGAGGTGATAAAAGTGAGGCTTGGAAAAACTATTTCACCTATGGTGGATTGCCCCATGTTCTACAACTTGATACACACCAAAAGAAAGCGACTTACCTTACAAATCTTTACGAAACGGTTTACCGTAAAGATATGGAAGATAGAGAGAAAATTGGTAAAATAATAGAGTTCGATGAGCTGGTTCGAATTATGGCATCGTCAATTGGTTCACCTTGTAATCCGACGAAATTGTCAAATACATTTAAAAGTGTGGGTCATAATGAACTATCTCCGCAAACTATCCGTACATATATCGGTTATCTCGAAAATGCATTCTTAATAGAGCAAGCGGAAAGATACGATGTAAAAGGAAAGAAGTATATCAATAATCTTTCTAAGTTCTACATGACTGATACCGGTGTAAGAAACGCAATTCTTGATTTCCGCCGGCAAGAAGAAACCCATTTGATGGAAAACATAATTTACAATGAACTCCGCATACGTGGTTTCTCTGTAGATGTTGGTGTGGTTGAGGTTAAAGGAAAGGCTCTTGATGATAAATGGTATAGAAAGCAATATGAGGTTGATTTTGTCGCAAATATGGGATATCAGCGCTACTATATACAGTCAGCTCTATCAATTCCTGATAAGGAGAAATTGATTCAAGAGAGTAACTCTTTTAAAAATATCCCCGATGATTTCAAGAAGATTATTATTGTGAAAGATAATATAAATCCGTGGTATTCAGAGGACGGAATACTCATACTTGGTCTTTTTGACTTTCTACTTGATCCTCAAAGTTTGAATCATTAAATTTTATTTCATTTACTAAAACTGCCAATATTGGCAAAAAAAGTAAATGAGAGTGCGGAAAATCCGGTGGGAATTAAATAAAATGTTAATAATGTTCATAAATTTAATGAAAAAACCGGAGGCCTTTAACTGTGATTGATTACCTTTGTGCTTCAAAAAATGTAATCTGTCAAGTTGTTATCACATGAAATTGGCTAAAAATGAAATGGAAATATTTAGCGGAAAAAGTCTGCGTAGGGAGCTTGCCGTCTTGATTTTCTATTTTGTTTCCTTTTTCAATATGTCTGCCCAAATTCAGCCGATTATTCCGAATAGTTATGACGACTTGATGGCTGACCCTATTGCGGGAACACTTGATATTCCATCAAATATCAGGGCGGTGACGAGTTTTGATGTCACCGGCGGTCAATATGTAATTACAATGTATGTTGGGGAACAGCCGTTTGGCGTTCCCTTTCGTTTAACTCCGGCACAGTATAATGCGTGGCAAAACCGATTGGCGATGCAACGGAATCTGCGACGTATTTCGATGCGCAATTTTCGTGATACAACCAGCTCTCCGCTTGATTTTTTAGATTGGAATTATCGTATCTCACCTCTTGAACGAGTGTTTGGGAAAGGTGGTGTCAAGTTGTCGGCGCGAGGTAATGTAGAGGTAAAAACAGGAGTTACAACAACAAAGACCGACAATCCGGCGTTGGCTCTTAAATCGAGAAGGAAGTCTTTTTTTGATTTTGATCCTCGTGTTCAGGCTAATATCACAGCATCGGTCGGGAGTAAATTGAAATTTGAGTTGAACTATAATACAGATGCTGCTTTTGACTTTGATTCAAAAAATATCAGGCTTGCATTTGATGGTGATGAGGATGATATAGTAAAGTCTATTGAAGCCGGAAATGTGAGTTTATCGACCGGGTCTTCGTTGATAAGAGGATCGACATCATTGTTTGGTGTTAAAACAAAATTACAATTTGGGCGGCTAAGTGCAATGGCATTGGTCGCCCAACAAAATTCTGTAACTCGGTCGGCAAGTACACGCGGAGGGGTACAGACAATCCCTTTTCAATTGCAGGCTGACGATTATGATGAGAATGCCAATTTTTTTCTTGCGCATTATTTCAGGGATAACTACGATCAATTTGCTTCGAACTTACCATACGTTTCTTCAGGAATCCAAATCAAGCGAATTGAGGTTTGGGTAACGAATCGCACAAACAATTATAATAATTCGCGAAATATAGTGGCATTTGCCGATATCGGCGAATCGAAATACGTTGCACGGCCGTGGGTGGCAAATCAGAATATCCCAAATCCCGATAATCGCTCAAATAATTTGTTGCAGACGATAATAACCAACTATCCCGATGCGAGAAATATAAATAGTGTTACTCAGGTACTCGCACTATTGAGTGACGATGGATTGATCGGCGGACGTGATTATGAAAAAATCGAGAGTGCCCGGTTGCTTGATCAGTCAGAATATTACTTCAATCCGACGCTCGGTTACATATCCCTTATTTCACCATTGACTGCTGATATGGCATTAGGTGTTGCGTTTGAATATACTTTTAACGGTCAGGTTTATCAGGTCGGGGAGTTTTCGACCGATGTTCAGGACGCCGACAAATCTTTGTTTGTAAAGATGTTGAGACCAACATCTTTAAGTACGCAAATGGCGACTTGGCGGTTAATGATGAAGAATGTTTATTCGCTTGGTAGCGCAGGATTAGATCGTGGTGCGTTCAAGCTTGATATAAAATATCTTAGTGATACGACCGGAACACTTATCCCTTACCTTCCAACTCCAAAATTGAGTCAGCAAACGTTGTTGAGTGTGATGAATCTTGACCGTCTGGACCGTAATAATGAATTGAATCCCGACGGTTTTTTTGATTTTATCGAAGGATATACGATATTGAGCGGTCAAGGTAAGATTGTTTTTCCGGTGGTCGAGCCTTTTGGTAATCATCTTGCAAATGTAATAGACAACGAGAACGTAGCATCACGTTATATCTATCAGCAATTATACGATTCGACACTTGTTGTCGCACGTCAATATGCCGAGCAAAACCGTTTTGTTCTTTCCGGAGAATATTCAGCATCAACGGGGACGACAATTCGACTGAATGCTTCCAATATTCCGAGGGGTTCGGTTGTTGTTACCGCCGGCGGTGTAAAGTTGACTGAAAATTCAGATTATATTGTTGACTATGCACTTGGCTCGGTGACGATTATAAATAAAAGTATAGCCGACTCGGGTCAGGATATAAACGTTACCCTCGAAGATCGGTCGGTGTTGTCAACTCGGCGTAAAACGTTGGCAGCTGTAGATTTGCAATATCAGTTGTCGCGTGGATTAAATATTGGCGGAACAGTTGTCCATTTTTCAGAAAATTCGTTTAACGACAAAGTGTATATCGGTAATGAGTTGGTGAATAATACGATGGCTGGTTTGAATGTCGCATATAACACTCAATTGCCGTGGCTTGATAAAGCATTGACTGCTATACCAACCGTTAACTCGTCAGTGCCGTCAATGTTTAATTTCAAGGCTGAATATGCCCGATTGATACCGTCATCTCAAAAGTCAGGTTCGTTGAAGGGCTCATCATATATCGACGATTTTGAGTCGGCTCAGAGTGGTATCGATTTGAGGTCTCCTCATTTATGGGCACTCGCATCAACGCCATATGATGACAGCAGTAATGCGCTTTTCCCCGAAGCATCTCTAAGTGATAATCCCGATTATGGTAAAAACAGGGCATTGCTTAACTGGTATTATATCGACCGGTTGTTTACCTATAGAAACTCGCCGATTTGTCCTGCATATTTGCGGGGAGATGTAGCCCAGCAATCAAATCCATACGTCAGAGAAGTCACCACCCGAGAGATTTTTCCGGGACGAGATCTCGCTTATGGAGAATCATCGACAATTCAGACTTTAAACCTGTCGTTCTATCCTACAGAGCGAGGACCATATAATGTTGACGATACAAATATTGATGCCGATGGTAACCTGCTCAATCCCGAACGGCGCTGGGGCGGCATAATGACAAAAATGGATATGGCTGATTTTCGTCAGGCAAATGTCGAGTATATCCAATTTTGGTTGTTAAATCCATTTCTTGATTCAGAAAATGACAATAGAGCGGGTGGAGACCTCTATTTTAATTTGGGTGATATTAGTGAGGATATTCTCAAAGATGGAATGAAAAGCTATGAAAACGGCATCCCATATAATGGAGACGATCAATATTTGACAACGACATCGTGGGGGCGCGTGTCGCGCCAAAACTCACTCACATATGCTTTTGACAATGAAACCGGGTCGCGTTTGAAACAGGATGTCGGTCTTGACGGATTGGCAAACAGTGATGAATTTGACTTTTCGACCTATAAGAACTATCTTGGTAAATTCAAATCGAAATTGTCACCTGAAGCTGTCGCTCGGATGGAATCTGACAAATTTTCGCCTCTAAATGATCCGGCGGGAGATAATTACCATTTCTATCTTGGCGAAGACTACGACCGTGACAAAGTGAGTATATTAGACCGATATAAGCGTTATAATGGAGTTGAAGGTAACTCGCTGTCGCCCGATGATGCTGAAGATCCACGCTATCAGTCAGCAAAAAACGGACCTGACGTCGAGGATATAAACGTTGACAATACGCTCAACGAATATGAGCGATATTATCAGTATCATATATCTGTAAGACCTGAAGATTTGGTCGTGGGGAAAAACTATATCACCGATCGACAGACATCTGTTGTTACTACACGGTCGGGAGAGCCGCTTGAGGTTGAATGGTTTCAGTTTAAAATTCCGTTGGCCGATTATGAAAAAGTTGTGGGGGCAATGCCTGATTTATCTTCAATTAGGTTTGCCCGTATTTTTTTAACCGGTTTCAGCCGACCGACCCACTTACGATTTGCGACTCTTGAGTTGATAAGAGGGCAGTGGCGCACGTATGACTACAATATTGATAACAAAGGTGATATCCCTGCCGATGGTGAACTTGACGTCACAACGGTCAATATTGAGGAAAATTCGGGGCGGGAACCGGTCAATTATGTTCTGCCTCCCGGAGTGAACCGTATGGTTGACAACGGGCAGTCTCAGTCGGTTTATTTGAATGAACAGTCAATGTCGATGAAGGTCGTCGGTTTACCGGCAAAAAATGCACGCGGTGTTTATAAAACCATGTCGCTTGATTTGCGTAACTACAAGTCACTTCAAATGTTTACCCATTGCGAGAGTCTTATTGATGATATGACTGATTTGACCGATGGGCAGCTCTCGGTCTTTATAAGACTCGGGTCTGACCTGCGCCAAAACTATTATGAATATGAAGTACCTTTGACTCTCACACAGCCCGGTCATTATAATGATGATATAATAGCCGATAGATATGCAGTTTGGCCTGAGAAAAACGTTATTGATATAGCGCTTGATAATTTGGTGAAAATAAAGGAAAACCGAAATAGATTAACGTCAACCGGAGCCGCAAATTTATCGTTTATGCAACCATATAGCGAATCAGCACCTGACAATATAAATAACCGTATGACGGTCATTGGAAATCCGTCGCTTGGAGATATAAGGGTGATGATGATCGGTGTTAGAAATAATACAGAGAATACTAAAGACGGCATAGTCTGGGTTAACGAATTGCGAGTGACCGGCTATGATGCAACCGGAGGCTGGGCAGGAACTGCCGATATGAATTTGTCGGTGAGTGATATTGCAAGTTTTAACTTTGTCGGTCGAATCGAGTCAGCCGGCTTTGGTGATGTTGATATGCCACTCGCCGGCCGACGCCTTGAAGATTATAGTTTTTACAACTTCGCAATGAAGCTTGATGCCGGACGTTTTTTGCCTGAATCACTTAAACTTCAAGCTCCAATCTATTACTCTTTGACAAGGGAGCGGACAATTCCCCAATATAATCCGCTCGACACTGATGTGAAATTGAAAGATGCGCTCGATGCAGCTCCCGACAGGGCTATGCGCGATTCGATAAAGAACATGGCAGTTGAAAATCTTGCAGCCCAAAATTTCAGCGTTTCGGGATTCCGTTTTAATCGCACGAGTGAACATCCGAAGCCATGGGATCCGGCAAACTTCACCGCAAATGTATCTTTTAGCAAGCAATCTAAACATAATCCGACAACCGAATATGAAAACACGAATGAATATCGCGGA
Source organism: Bacteroides sp. (assembly GCA_014802535.1). Taxonomy (GTDB): domain Bacteria; phylum Bacteroidota; class Bacteroidia; order Bacteroidales; family Muribaculaceae; genus CAJUPY01. The sequence continues at coordinate 30,154 of JAAVCC010000013.1, forward strand.
GGGATTGTCTATCAATATAATTCAGGCTTTACATCGGTGCGTCCTTTTGCACGACTTTCTCATAATAATTTTATCAGAGATTGGGAATTTAACTGGTTCCCGACTTCAATCGGTTTCAGAACCGACATCTCGCGATACTATTATGAGCAACAAGTGAGATCAACCGAGGGGGCAACTTTGAAATTGCCTGTTTCAGTAAATAAAAATTTTTTGTGGGATAGACAGCTGACTTTGTCATGGGATATTACACGCTCATTGTCAGTCTCATTTATGTCGATGACGACAGCCCGCATTGATGAAACACCGGGGGCGATAAACCGAAAACTGTTTCCCGAACAATATAAGCAGTGGAAAGACACTGTAATAAAAAGTTTGCTTTCTATGGGTACGCCGTTAGGATATAATCAATCTTTTACAGCCTCCTATCGCTTGCCGTTTGCCCAGACAAAAGTGTTGAATTTTATTACGGCAGCCGTGACTTATAATGTAACCTATCGTTGGGATAAAGGTGCAAGTTTACCTGATGTCGAGCTCGGTAACAATATATTTAATCAGGCAACATTGAGTATCGATGGTAGAGTTTCTTTTGAGGACCTGTATAATAAATCGACACTGCTTAAATCTGTATCGCGACGCTTCGGGGCAAACTCGCGTAGGGCAGTACGTCAGCCGATCAGATCCTATCGGCGAACTATAAAACTATCTCCCGATACGACCGTAACAGTAGTTCATAATCTAAGAACTCAAAACGTTAGATTGAAGGCATTTGATAGCGCCGGCAATCAAGTTAATCTTCAGTCGTCGCCCGACGGTATCAATCGGCTTGTTATAGAATCGAGAGCCGATTCGATTGTTAATATCGAGATTACGCCTATAGAGAATAACCAATATACGTTGAAAAATAATATTAGGGATTACGCACTGAGGTTAATGATGACTCCACGTCATGCAGTGGTTAGATGGCGGCGAATGTCGGGCTTGTCATTGCCTTTGTTTAGAAACAATATTGGCAATATATTCGGGCAAGCTCAACGTTATGGAGCAATGTCTCCCGGTCTCGGATTTGCCTTCGGTTTTGTCACAGAAGATTATGTGGCAAAAGCTAAAAGTCGCGGTTGGCTTGTGACCGACAACGGAATGTCAACCCCGGCGATATGGTCAACAACCGATGAACTCAACCTTGAGCTAAACCTTGAACCAATCAGGGGCTTTAGAGTTCGTTTGGTGATGAACCGCACCGACAATCGCAACAGCAGTATTCAATTCACTTCAGAAAACTTTCACCCGCTGCGCTCCGGAACATTCACAATGACATCTTCGGCAATATCAACAGCGTTGTCAACATCTTCATTTAAAAATGGATATGAGAGTAACGCTTTTGAACGTATGCTATCTAATATCCATGAAATTGAACAACGTCAGTTGGCGCGATATGCCGGGTCAAGTTATCCGTCAACCGGATTTCTGGACGGAAATACAATATCGGGTAAACCATTCACTTCCGATGTATCAGGCTTTAATAAAAACTCATCTGATATTCTGATTCCGGCATTCGTTTCGGCTTATACCGGGATTGGGGCATCGAAAGTGACTTTAAATCCTTTTCCTAAATTTAATGCTGTAATACCTAATTGGTCAGTTACATATGATGGATTAAGTTTTTTAGAACCGATACGAAGATTGTTTAAATCCATAGTGTTGAATCACGCCTATCAATGCACCTATTCTGTTGGGTCATATTCATCGTTTCCTCAATGGGTTGAGGCTGGTAATAACATCGGATTTATACCGGCAGGCGATGGCGTCACACCTGTTCCGTCATCGCCATATAACATAATGTCGGTCGCGATAACCGAACGCTTTGCTCCGCTGCTCGGATTAAAGGTTGTGATGCACAATAATTTATCATTCAACGCCGAATATCGCGACCGCCGAACACTAACACTCAACACCGCAGCCTCGCAGGTTGTAGAGGCAACTCAAAAAGGCTTCTCATTCGGGGCGGGGTATAAGATAGTCGGGCTAAACTTGTTTTATCGTCATCGAAAACGTCAATCAAGCTTTTCAAACGATATGAACTTGAATGCCGATTTCTCGTTTCAGAACAGTCAGGCACTCGTTCGTCGAATCGAAACAGTTTACACCCAGGCGACCTCCGGCGCGCGAATCATCACAACGAATTTAGCAGCTAACTATGCCCTAAGCCGACTTGCCACCATCGGACTCTTTATCGACCACCAAATCAATACCCCAATCGTTGCAATGTACACATTCCCAACCACCACAACCTCTTACGGCTTAACCCTCAATTTATCGCTAATGAGATAAAAAGACACGCTTGATATATCATTGCGGGTAATTACGTTTTTGATCTGCAAGTCTTTTCATCCGTTTTAGGTTGTTTCCTTATAAATCTTTTCCATTTGGACTCCACCAGCTGGCCCGACGTGCGCGTTTTCGGTCATTACTTATCAAGCGGAAGGAGCGGTCTGTATCATTTGTTTCATATTGGTCATATATAATTTTGGAATATCCCCAATCGGTCAAGATTCCAATCTTGCCACCGATTCGGGTCATAAAGAACGTGGTTGGTTCACAATCTGTNATCAACTCATCTTCATAGATGTCGTCAGCAATGCAAGGCATCAAAGGCTCTATGGTGACGAGCGAGTGCTTATNACNAGTTTGNGCATTTGTGGACTCCCAAATCGCTCGGAGTGCACCCCATTTCATAGTTTCCTTATCCTGTACAAAAAATATACAATGGTNCCAACGTTCAAGGATAATTGCATTATATCGAAATTCTGTTACCAGTACTGGTGCTGTTCCGAGTGAAACGAGTGCCCATCCGTCACCATTTGATACAGGAATAAATTGGATCCTGTTGNTTATAGCATCGAACTGAGTAAATACATCCTCAAAAAAATTGGGNAGGAGCTGTTCTCCGGTAGGAGAAACCAATCCGATAAAATGAGTCTCGCCTGATTTTTTAGGNCGCCAATCGTAATTGTTTTCATACGNCTGTAGCTTTCTATATCTTTTACGTTCCTCAAGATTTCCGAATAAAGATGGTTTTTCATTTTTTAGGGTTAAATATTCCTTGCCATCTTCCTCAGTTGGTGTAATCCGAAGATTTGTATTTTGTGTACAACTTCGCCAATAATTCATATAGTCATAGTAATCCCGCTNACCCTTTAAGGTNGTAATTGGAATAACATNGCGTNCAAANANTTTAACNGTNTNCATAGTCANTNCTTTCTCATNATTTTCTTAGTGATCTCTCATAATAATCATCTTCGGGTGTTANCCTCCATTTNCCATCTGCCGGCATACNCCAGAAATCGGTCACNTCNCTCNCATAAATAGGTATNGGATANCNCGAATTGATTCGTTGATTTACCAAACGACGGAAACGTTTGTTTGCTTGACGTTTTCCAGCCTTNTTTGAACGNCCGGCNCACCANANNACNGGNTGNNTTTTNNNACTTCTCGACATNNATTATTTNATATTNCNNAATGANGTNTTNCTNTCAAATCCNGCNGATTCNGCTTTCTGAACATCAGAACGAGTGTCAACTACTTCAATATCNTTAAGTGAGGAAATGTAAGTAGAAAGGTCAATATAAATATCCAATGGAGGTATAAGTGAAGCTATTGGGGTTTCTCTCAATATAGGATTATAGATTGCATCGTCCTCTTCGACAAATGCTTTGGGTTCAGAGTCTGAATTNCGCCGCCCCCATAAACNTCGATCTCTAATCCAATATTTTTTGTAAAATGTGATTGGTTGGTTTGATACTCGTTGAGATTTTTTGATTTGAATTGTTTTTGTATGTTTCCAGTCGATGNAAACATTACCGGATTTATCAAGATAACGTTCAATCTCAAACAGATACCATTTCATCCCAACTTCAAGCATACAATGAAATTGTTGTGTAGCCTCATAATTTATTACCCANTTGTNTTTATNTCCAACTCGTTCCCAAGNTCGACGTTCTTGNTTGGGNTTATCAAGGTCATTNNGGGTATAATTAAATATNGGANAATCAACNGTNGATANNAAGGTGAAATTTCTTCGATCATAAACGACTTTTTCATCTATTCCATAAATACCTGACAAATAGTCATANTAATCCTTATTGTTNCGNGGTGTNAGAATNTTCATAGTTAGCCTCAATATATTAGGTCATTAATTCCAGATAATTAGGCAATATGGTATCTAAGGGGATAGCATGCTTTGGATTTTCATTATTTTCATTCCACTCCCTGAGAATGTACCACCATTTGGTTTTTCCGATATCAGGACAGGATAAGTGGGCTTGTAGTGCACATAGCTGATTGTTTGTCAGACGACAGGTGTAACCGTCATGGTCGTAATATTCCGGTCGGTCAATGCGTAATGCAATTTTTAGACCATATAAGTCATTTATATGGAGGTGAGGTAAATCGTTTTCATCAAAATGAAGATAGATGTTAAATTCGTAAAATTCACTTATGTGCTCACCTTCTTCTTTCTGTCGTTCTTCTCTTTGTGGCATCTGCGCCTTTAGCCATTCATCTTCNTCTTCCTCTTCATTCTTGCATCTTTCGTTCCAAGTTAGCATATCTGATAATATATCTTCGGGTACAGGGAACCGAGGCTTCATAAGCTGAATAGCTTCCACATGACTATGGCAGAAATAATTAGGTCCATCAATTACCACAGCACAGTCATCTGAATAGTCCAACGGATATGGAAAATCATCTCTGTTCTTGCATCGGTTATATATGTTCCAGCACCGCTTTACGTCTGGAACCGGATGATTCAATACAGCAAGAAATACTCGTTTATTACCAACGACCTCAACAATGTCCCCCACTTTAAACCGCTGACGCGATTTTGGACGTCCGAAGAATGTCTGGTCTTCAATTTTCCCAAAACATCCCTGAGTTATAGCATAATCGATTAGCTCGCCGTGCTGATTATACAGCCACCTCGCGCCAAAACCCCAATAATTGGAGCTGATACCGACAGGTATCTGTGTAATCCAACTGCAATATACGTCCGCTGTATTTTTCTTGATATATTTTTCGGCTGCTTGGAAAGTCTTGAAATATATCTCTTTGGTGTACCCCAATTCAAACATAGGATATGGATGCTTGAGATTTTTATCAAATTCAGGTTGTGTAACCATATATACCCAACTCCCTTTCAAATTCGGTTTTCGATTAGCAAGAGCTTCAAACTCTTCAAAAGTAATATTTTGACTTAGAGTCATTTTAGTTTCTTTTATAGACATAATTCATTAAATATTGATTTCAACATGAGGTAGCAGCATCTCTGGTTTGATTTTTATAATGTCTGCAATTGTGAAGATTTCATTTTCTTCGAAAAGATAGCGGAATGCCCGGCATAATTTCATACCATGAGATTTTTCAAGTGGATGGAAAATTCCACTCCAATTTGCATACCAATGTTTATTATCATCAATTTCAAATATAAAGTCCTCCGGTGTTAAATACTCATTCGCACCGATAACATTATATTTTGCGAATTGACATAGAGTTTCCAACAGCTCGTTTTCATTGTTTTCTTCGTATGGCTCAATGTAAATGTAACCGTCAATACAGAAGGTATCATATTGATGAAATCCTTTTGCAATTTGTTCCTGAAGATTGGCTGTAATGACTTTTACTTGTTCCATTACTTCATGTTGCAATTCTACAAGTCGGTCGTTAAGAACAATGAAGTGAGCAACTTCTTCCTCGGTAAACTCATCAGGCCAATTTTCAACAATAAGTCTATGACCCGGCTTTGATGGACTCTTTCTGTGGTTCCATCGATAGAATCTTTGAAAGTCATTACGTTGGCGATAATGAATTAAGTCCTTATTTTGGAAATTGATTATTCCTTGCTCAATAGCTTTTGGTGAATATCGGTCAAGCCAATTAAATCCACTGTTTAACCATGAAAGACAGTGGCAAAATCCGGCACAAAGAATTATTTTGGTTTTGTCGTCTGATGCTTTATTAATTTCATCAATGAGAATAGCCCTTAAATCATTTATTTCCATAAAGTAGATGTCATATTTATCAATTTCTTTAGTATATTCATCTGAGAAAAATGGAAGTAATTCGGGTAGATTATTAGCATCATTATATTTTGTACAGTAGTTATCGCCTTCTTTAAGTTTAAGCTCGTTTATCCAATATACAGCACAATAATCAACAAAGCTACGCAAGCCGGAGCTTATACCACAGTTATCAATATACATTTCTGCGAGACAACGCAATGCTTCTTCACAATCAACAGTATCTGCTTTTTTATTGAAGGATAGAATTTCAGTAACCGGAATTGACATAAGTTGCTCTAATAGATTATCTTCACATATCAGAGCTTTAATTTTATCGGTTATCATCTTTATTTTACAGTTTAATTAAATATTGTACTCAATTTTACTTTATTTCCCGTCATATTATCAAATGTAATTCCAAAGATTGCATCTTTTACTTCTGTAGATACGAAATTATGGAGTTCATGAAGTTTAATATTATCGGGATGAGAGTATATATGAATAAGTTTACATTTTGTTCCATTTACTGTAACTGATTGATATGCTTGTAATAGATTTTGTCCATAACCTGTTTTGATATAATTTGTTCTATTATGAGACAAAATTGAGATTATATCTTTAAGTGTTATAATGATATGAGCATGTGAGTTTAGAATATTCAATAATTCAGTTTTATCACCCTCAAACTCGAAGTCTTTTATTAAATTATTTAATTCATTGAGTTTCATAGTGATTTTTCATTTTTGATATTATTACTGAAACTTCATTGCGAAGAGTTTCAGGTGCCAATACTTCCAATTGGTCGCGATGCAGGAGAAGTTCCTGAATGAAATCAAATGTGGGTCTTAATCTAAGCGAAAAATCGGTATAATTTTCATTAGAACTTATTTCACGTTGACTATGATGCATTGGTAGCGAACGAAGATAGCCTGGGAGTTCGGCATATGTACGGATTACGATATTTTCGACCATACCGTTGGTTCCTGCAATTATACCAAAGACATCACGAAAATAATCCTCAGGGATAAAGTCACGTGGGTAGGTAAATGAAATGTTTGTAACATCAAGATTCTTTACTCGGTCAAGAGAAAAAAGACGTTTCTTATTCCCTTCAAGCGTGCAAAGAACATACCATCGGCGTTTGAAAAATTTCACACATAATGGGCATACCTGACCTGAAAATTTAAGTCCTACAAAATTTTCGTATGAAATATCAATCATCTTGTTTTGTTGCAATGCTTGTAAGATAGGTTCAAGCCACTCACGACCTGATGGAATCTCCTCCAGTAAAATTTTGTCAGCAATGTCTGCGTTGTTAAACAGAAGTTCTCCAAGAGAAAAGCTGTTCAACGCCCATTTAGTCAATGAATTTTCTTCAATCGCTTCGGGATTCACAATACGATAAAGATTCAGTCCGCGACCGCGACGACATTCTATATCGATACCAAAATGACGAGCCACAGCCTGACAATGGTTATAAAAAGTTCGCTTTGAGAGTACAGAACCATTGTCATTTACTGATGATTTGCTCCATTTTTCGGCAATCTCATCAAAAGTCATCTCACCGTTACGCTTAAGCGTATCGATGAGCCATAAATATCGTTTTAAAAGTAATTCAACCATTGATAATGTCTGTTACAATTTCTTTGATTGTGAATAAATTCAAATTGTCATCTTGAGGAAACCAAGCGGCATTAGGGAATACAGATTGGAATCTCTCATAATCTTGTTCGTGATATTCATCAAAGAATCCATAGGTGTTTTCACGATCAAATTCAGAAACATTATTCAGATGCTCATAATCAACTTTAGGATTTAGCAGAACTTTCTTTTGATTTTGAATACCCAATGCAACAGTTGCACTTTGACCGACAGCTATTATCCATTCAGGATTATTTTTCTTGACTTCGTTAGGAATAAATTCTTTAAGATTTTTTCCGTGCAGCATTTCATTATTATAAAATGTTCCTAAATCAGCACATTCAAACTCAACAAATGTCTCGGTTATCATAAAATCGTTCTGCTCATCAAGCGTCGGATTCTTGATTGAAAACGGTTTAAGAAATACAAGCGTCTTTTTCTTCATAATATCTTGCTTTTGAATTACACTGCAAAGTTAAGACTTTAATCGGCAATACAATTTCCGATTAAAAATAAATAGAAAAAAATCGACAAAAATATATTTGCCGACGTTTATCAAAGCATTTAAAAATATTTATGCTATTTAGCAATATCCGGTTTTTAAATTAAATAATTCAGTGGATTTTAATTTGTTGAATAAATCAGTTGCTGCATTCAGTATTTCGTCTGTTAAAAACTGATTATCAAACAGCTCATTGTCTTTAATAGGAATCTCCACACAAGCGAAATGCCACCAATTACGGGATTCTGACGAAACATATTTTATTCCTGAAGGTTCGATAATTTGATTAATTTTATTCTCAATATCAGGGTATGATTTTTTAACCTTTAAAAGATTACTAATCTCCAATGTTAAAAACAGAGACTGATGCTTAGGAGGAAAATAATGTATTTCATAATCTGAATTCCATAGAGGCTCAAATAAGATATTGAATGCAATTAAATCGGTAACTTTAAATTGAATATATCTATATTTTTTTGTTTGCCTTTCAATCTGTCCCTGTATGATCGAGTCTTTAGAGTCTTCTTTTTTTACATTGTTTTTGAGCGTTTCTATAAACTCTTTGTCATTGAAGACATGAAAATACCACTCCTTAACATCATCAAGTAAACGGGCATTTTCTAATATTTCAGATCTTTTATTTAAGAATCGAGTTTGATTGTCTTGACTTAGTCCGCTCATGTTTCTTACAACGTTTGTAAATTGACTTAATATGGTATTGTTAAAATCATCTATTATCATATTCGCGATGCTATTATCAACCTTATCCAATAGTTCACGATGAGTGATATTGACATAACGATCGTTGCTTACATGGATTGGGTTTAATGTCAAAATGACTCCAACCCTCTTATTGTCATATTCCTTAACCGATTGCATATAGTCATCTAAGTCGTTTAAAAGATTATGATAGACCTTATTTTCTATAATTATAGCATTGTCATCTGCAAAAATCAGTAAATCAATTCTACCATCTTCTTCAGTTGTAACCTCACGGTACACATTAACATTGCAAGCAGATTCCGGTAAATCAAATCGGTGAGTATGGTTATCTTTCTCCTTAATAAGACTTATTAGACAATTAAGGAAAGTCATTCCTAAGCAATGGGGATTCTTAGGATCAAAGAAATAGGCATAGATATCTGACCAGGCATTTTCATTATGAGTAATTCCTGCAATATCGAGAAATGTTTTAGACATATTCATTCAGTATTTCAACCAATTGGTTATAATTATTTATTTCTTCAGATAAACAAGTTTGTTCTAATCGTACGAGATTTGTTAGTCTGAGATTAAGGATTGCACGAGTCTGTATATCGGTATAACCTTGTTTAATTAGTTCGTTTACAGTATTTTCGTCGCTTATAGAATTTTTAATTAAGAGAATTAAATCATCTAACTGATTGGTTGCTTTATAATATCCTTGAAGAATGTGTATATACTCTTTAATATTATTAATTTCATCAACAATATTCATTGCAGCGTACCAAAATCTCGTATGCTCAGCTTGAACATTGTGAACAACTGCCATCCAAAGTCCATCGTTATTATCTTCTTCAATGAACTGAAGATTATCATAGTTGTCCATTGTTCTACAGTAAGCGTAATCTACCTCGTTATGAATTTGCCAATCCATAAAATCAAATCGTCCGTTTTCTATATCTTTAAGAAATTGTACTAATTTTGATTTTATAGCATTATCATGACAACATTCAATATCTTTTTTGAGATCGTCTGACGAATTAGAAAATAGTGGATTAGTCAAAAAAGATATTTTAAACGATTTTGATGGAATTCTGATTATGCAGTTCCAATTATTGTCGAATGATACGATATTCATTTTTGAATTTTTTTAATGCTTGATATTCTGTTTGGCAAGCTCTGCTATTTTATTTGCATACATTGTTGCTAACTCCTCGATGCTTATTTTTTGGTTAATTTCGAAAAATTCCTTTATCTTATGACCCGCTGTGCCACAGAAATGAGGCATATATGGTGATAATCGTTTGTCATCACCAAGTAACTCTCGACAACTTTTATTCGCACTATGACCAAGAGTGACAATCAGTTTAGGATTGATAATCTCAATCTCCTTTTTAAGGATATTGCGGTATATATCCATTTTCACAACAGTCGTGTACTTATCAGATTGGGTATGGTTATATATAAAGAACTTTCTGCAATCGGTCAAGTAAACATTATACCCTCGTTCAAGCAGTGCACGTACAAGGAGCCACATACGTTTTCCTCCGGTACCTCTTTCTCGATGATGAGCGTCTTGTAAACCGAATGGCGATGATACAACGGCATCATTGCAAAGGTATTTTTCATCGACTTCATCTCCATACCATTTAGCACTTCTAAGAGGATCTTGAGTTACAATCATAATAAAAGGAGCTTCAGGCGATTGATAGAACCAAGTTGGTAAATCAAGTCCTATAGCACCGCGTCCTTGTTCTTTTGTCCGAGTCGTGAGGTCTATAAAATCTGGATGACTGATAGGAATAGGCACGGCAGTAGTGTCGCTATAACAACCTCGACCCTTTGGCGCAAAAGGTTTAAGATCTTCGCTAAATACCCATTCTCCCTTGTCGTCGGTTACAAAATCCTTAGGGTATCTATAGAAATTGTCACGCATATCATCGTAGCGACGTTCAATCTTCGACAATTGTTCTATCCCTAAAAGATTGTCGGCAATTAAATTATGGATTTTGTGAGAAATTGTCTCATTCTCACAAAACCCAAAGTTTTTATTATTCATGTGAAACAGAAACTTGAAATTAAAGGGTTCTAATTAAGCTCCCTGATTCTTTTCTTAATTCTGATTTCCCATTATTAGTCGTAATCAGAATATCTTTACCTGAAAAGACTGCATTAACGGCATTGTTATTTCCAATAGTTCTGATTAGACTGCCGCTTTCTTTTCTTAACTCTACTTTACCTTTGTTGGTTGTTACAAGAACCATAGAACCATCGGCATTAAGGCAGGCGTTGACAGCATCGCCATTCCCAATGGTTCTGATTAGACTGCCTGAGTCTTTTCGAAGTTCAACTTTACCATTTTTTACTTGTACGATATTCATAATAACAGATATTTATGTTTTTGCCTACTCTATATGGTTTTCGGCTGCCCCGTTTTAATTTTTTTGGACGCATATTGCGGTCGCATGAAAAAAGGCGCGACACCCTTTCGCTTATTTGCTTTAGTTGGTTCTGGTAAACCATGAGTTCAAATAAGAGGAAAGCGGTCGGCGCCCTGAACGGGTGCAACCTATCTTTCGACTTATTACGCGGAACTCAAAAGTGAATTTACCAGATTTACTAAAGCCGTGTAATTAGTCTAAGCTAATTGCTATGTCGTGAATTCATTGATTACTCGTTGAATTGCACTGCAAATGTATAGATAATTTTTTAAATTCACAACAATTCCTCCGCTTTCCTGTTGCAAAATTATTGTACCAAACGGAAACACTGCTTCCGTTATATATAAAAATATGCGATGATATTTAGAAAGCGAAGATTGATTGTTGTAATTTATAAAGATAACAGTTATTACAGCATTGAGAGGGCAAGTTTGATGGCTTGCTCGACTTTAATGTCGGGCGAACCTTGGAGGATTTTGGTGACAGCTTTTTGGCTTGCCGGTTTGGGGAAGCCGAGCATTACGAGGGCGGCAACTGCCTGGTCTAAAACATCGTTGTTGTCAACCGAGGGCATAAGGGTAGGTGCAGTGCCGTCGCCGATGGGTTTAACTTTGTCTTTAAGGTCGATGATGATACGTTCGGCCGTCTTGGCTCCAATACCTTTGACTGCTTTAAGTCGTTTGCTGTCGCCCGAAGTTATAACAACTTCGAGTTCGGCAGGCGGAATTGATGACAAAATCATTCGGGCGGTATTGGCTCCAACCCCCGATACACCTATCAAAAGACGAAAAAGGTCACGTTCGCGAGTATCAATGAATCCAAACAATTGATGAGCATCCTCACGAATAACCTCGTGGACAAATATTTTAGCTTCGGTTTGTCCTTGAAGAGGAGTGAAAGTCGAGAGGCTGATACTCATTATATATGCGACTCCCGATGTGGTTTCAATGACTACGTCAGTGGGTGTCAGGTCGGCAATAGGGCCTTTAATGTATTCAATCATCAGTCAAAAGTTATTTTGTGAGCCTTGATGTCATTGCCGAGGAATAGGGTAGCCATTTCGGCAAATTTTTCGGGCTGTTCGGTTGTCAAAAAGGTTGATGTGCCGTTTTGAGAGCACTTTGATTCTATCTCGGGGTGCCGTTTGAGGTAGTCGGCGAGACTTTCTGCCACAATCTGCCCCTGGCTGATAATCTTTATGTTGTCAGGCAGATAATGACGTATTTTTTTATAAAGAATAGGGTAGTGGGTGCATCCGAGAATGACTGTATCAACCTCAGGCGATTTTTCAAGCAGACGATCAATCTCTTGTTTGACAAAGTAGTCGGCACCCGGACGGTCGGCTTCGTTGTTCTCGATGAGAGGGACCCACATAGGACACGCTACACCTGTAAGTTTGAAATCGGGAAACAGTTTGGCAATCTCCATGTCGTAGCTTTCAGAGGTGATAGTACCTTGAGTTGCAAAGAGTCCGATGTTGCCGTTATTGGAAAGTGTGCCAAGTTGCTCAACGGTCGGTCTGATTACACCGAGAACACGGCGGTCGGGCGCAATTACGGGCAAGTCGTGCTGTTGGATTGTACGCAACGCTTTTGCCGAAGCCGTATTGCAGGCAAGAATAACCAAATGACAACCTTGTTCAAAAAGATATTTAACAGCTTGAAGAGTAAACTTATATACGATTTCAAACGAACGGTTGCCGTAGGGCGCACGTGCATTATCGCCAAGATACATATAGTCAAACCGGGGGAGTCGCTGACGAATTTCACGCAGAATTGTCAGACCGCCATATCCTGAATCGAATATGCCGATAGGTCCGGGTTTGTTGGATAGTTTCAAGCTGCTCATTTCTGTTGATTTAAACGAGTTCGCCAATAAGGGTTGCCGACGATGCATCGGTAATCTTTACGTTAACTGTATCGCCCGATTTCACCTGCTTGTCACGAGTGAAAACGACAGCTTTGTTTCCTTCGGTGCGACCAACCATCTGGTCGGCACTACGTTTGGCGCGTCCTTCGACAAGAACTTTAAATTCGCGACCGATATCTTTGCGGTTTGATTCAAGCGAAAGCGTGTTTTGGAGCGCAATCATTCGGTTGAGGCGGTCAATCTTGACTTCTTCCGGAACATTGTCTTTCATTGTTCGAGAGGCGAGTGTGCCGGGACGCTCTGAATATTTGAACATGAATGAAGCGTCAAATGCAGCTTCTTTCATAAGGTCAAGAGTCTGTTGAAAATCATCTTCCGACTCATTATAAAAGCCTGTAAAGAGGTCAGAAGTGATGACACAGTCGGGAATTTGACGACGTATCGCAGCAATTCGTTCGAGATAGTGTTCGCGGGTGTATTTGCGGTTCATATCGGCAAGCACCGAGTTTGAGCCGGATTGAACAGGCAGGTGTATGTGGTTACAGATATTGTCGTGACGGGCGATAGCCGAGATAATTTCGTCGCTCATATCCTTGGGGTGTGATGTAGTGAAGCGCACTCTCATTTCGGGAGCCGTATCAGCAACCATTTCAAGGAGCTCGGCAAATCCGGTTTTCTTGCCTGATTCAGTGTCAACAAAATTATAGCTGTTTACGTTTTGACCGAGCAAGGTAACCTCTTTAAATCCACGTTTTTGAAGATCAGTAAGCTCATTTAAAATGCTTTGAGGTTCACGGCTTCTTTCACGTCCGCGGGTATAGGGGACAATACAATAAGAACAGAAGTTGTTGCATCCGCGCATAATGCTGATAAAACCGCTCACGCCGTTAGCTCCGATTCGTCGAGGGATAATGTCGCGATAGGTTTGAGTGGTTGAGAGTTCGGTGTTGATTGCTTTTTCTCCCGATTCGGCAGCTGCGAATAGCTCCGGTAGTTCGAGATAATTATCAGGTCCAGCAACAATGTCAACATCATATTTGTCAATGAGGTCTTGTCTGACACGTTCTGCCATACATCCGATAACACCAATAATCATTTTGGGCTGGTTTTTGCTGCGTTTGCGACGCATGGCATTGAGGGTGTTGAGGCGGCTGAAAATCTTCTGCTCGGCATTGTCGCGAATAGAGCAGGTGTTTAGTAATATTGCATCGGCATCGTCAATCGATTTGCAAATGTCATATCCAGCCATTCCCATTACCGAAGCGACCACTTCACTGTCGGCAACGTTCATTTGACAGCCGTATGTTTCAATAAAAAGATTTTTTGATGAGTTATTATGTATGTTAATGTCACTCATATTAGTATAATCAGTGTTTTTTGCGCTCAACAAAATATAAATTTTAATAATATTTTGTGAATCGCATTTATTTATGTAATTTTGTGCAAAATTACGAAAACTATAAGTTTATCACAACATTTCTATCGAATAAAATATACCTTAATAAAATAGACCAATTAAAGAAATGGCATTTAATTTTATCACAGCAGACGAAGCTGCTGCAATGATTAAGCATGACGACACATTCGGATTGTCTGGTTTTACCGCTCCCGGTACTCCTAAAGCAGTCCTTGAAGCTGTCGCTAAACGAGCAGAAAAAGCTCATGAAAATGGTGAAGAATTTAAAGTAAACGTATTTACCGGTGCATCAACCAACGACCATGTTGACGGTATTCTTGCCCGTACAAACACAATGGGACGTCGTGCACCATATCAGAACACTCCTGATTTACGTAAACGCATCAACTGTCACGATGCTCACTATTTTGACCGTCACCTTTCTGAAATGGCTCAGGAAACCCGTTACGGCTATTATGGCAAAATCGACTATGCTGTAATCGAAGCGGCTGATATCACTCCTGATGGCGAAATCATTCTTGGTACAGGTGTTGGTAACGTTCCGACCTATGCTATGATGGCTGATAAGATCTTTATCGAGCTCAACGAGAAACTTCCGAAATCAATTCTCGGCATGCACGATATTTATCTTCCACTCGATCCCCCTTACCGTCGCGAAATCCCCATTTTCCACGCTAACGACCGTATCGGCAGCCCTGTTCTCAAAATTGATCCCAAGAAAGTTGTTGGTATCATCAAAACCAACTCTTATGACGGCGTGAAACCGTTCACCGAACCCGATGCCGTATCAAAACAGATTGGTTCTAACGTTGTATCATTTCTCCTTTCAGAATATCGCAAAGGAAACCTTCCTAAAGAATTCCTTCCCTTGCAATCAGGTGTGGGTAACGTTGCTAATGCTGTTCTCTATGACCTCGGCGAAAGTACCGAGCTTCCTACATTCATGATGTACACCGAAGTTATTCAAGACGCTGTTCTTGAACTGCTCAAGAAAGGAAAATGTACATTTGCCAGCACTTGCTCAATGACATTCAGTGACAAAACTGAAGAAGAACTTTTCAGCAACCTTGACTTCTTCCACGATAAGATTTTGATGCGTCCTGCTGAAATTTCAAATAACCCCGAAGTTATCCGTCGCCTTGGTGTCATCGCAATGAATACAGCTCTCGAAGCCGATATCTTTGGCTGTGTTAACTCAACTCATGTTCTTGGTACACGCATGATGAACGGTATCGGTGGTTCAGGTGACTTTACCCGTAACGCCTATATCTCAATCTTCTCTTGCCCCTCAATCACTAAAGAGGGTATGATCAGCAACATTGTTCCGATGGTTGCTCACCCCGACCATTCAGAACACTCGGTTGACATTCTTGTTACCGACCAAGGTGTTGCCGATCTTCGTGGTAAAGATCCCGTTCAGCGTGCTCAGGCAATTATCGAAAATTGTGCACATCCCTTCTATAAAGAAATTCTCTGGGATTATCTCAAACTTGGTAAAGGTGGACAAACACCTCACACTCTTGCTGCTGCGTTTGCAATGCACGTTGCATTCTCAGAAACCGGAGACATGCGCAACGCCGATTACTCACGCTACTGCTGATAGATAGTACACATTAATTATATATAGGATATACCAACAGATGTTGGTATATCCTTTTTTTATATGATGAATTTTATGATTGTGAAAATAAACAGTTAAATATTAAATATATATAAAAATCGCATTTAACATTTGTATTTAATGTAAATTAACAATTGGGGGGGGGTAATTTGTGAAATAATATTTAATTTTACGAACTTTCTTTTAAATAGTGCTCGTCCATATTTTTTGTTTAAGATTTAATTTAGGGTTAAATTAGAAATAATAACATGGAAAACTTTCACCGTTGTAGGAAAGAATTTGAAACTAAAAAAACAAATAACCCAATAAATCATCATTATTCATTTTTAGAACTTAAATCAATGCGAAAAAGTCTTTTAATGCTATTAGTCTTTATGCTGACAGGTATAGGACTGACATTCGCCCAAAGCGGACAAACCGTACAGGGCGTAGTTATTTCGGCAGAGGACGATGAACCTATTATCGGTGCAACGGTGAAAGTCGAGGGTACAAAAATACTTGGCATCACTGATATTGACGGTAATTTTAAGTTTACAAACGTTCCCGCTTCTGCAAAAAACTTGAGTGTTACTTACATCGGTATGAAACCGGCTCAAGCGCGTATTGAATTCGGCAAAGAAATAAAAATCGTCATGGAATCTGCTGCCGAGGCTCTTCAAGAAGTGGTTGTTACCGGTATGACAAAAACTGACAAACGTTTGTTTACCGGATCGGCAACTAAAGTTAATGCAGCCGACGCTCATATTGGTGGTATGGCTGATATTAGCCGTAGCCTTGAAGGTCGTGCAGCCGGTGTGTCGGTTCAGAATGTGTCAGGTACATTTGGTACAGCTCCTAAGATTAGAGTGCGTGGTGCAACATCAATTTATGGTAGCTCTAAGCCTCTGTGGGTTGTCGATGGCGTTATTATGGAGGATGTTATTCAAGTATCGGCTGATGAACTATCATCGGGTAATGCTGAAACTCTTATTTCATCAGCTATTGCAGGTCTTAACCCTGAAGATATTGAGAGTTTCGATATCTTGAAAGACGGCTCTGCAACATCAATATATGGTGCACGCGCAATGGCAGGTGTGATCGTTGTTACTACCAAGAAAGGTAAAGCCGGTCGCAGCTCGATAACCTATTCGGGTGAGTTTACAATGCGCCTCAAACCGAGTTATAGTACATTTAACATTATGAATTCTCAGGATCAGATGGGAGTTTATCAAGAACTCCAGCAAAAGGGTTATTTGAATTATTCTGAGACTACAAATGCTTCTACCAGTGGTGTATATGGTAAAATGTATCAACTCATCACTCAATATGATCCCCAAACAGGTCAATTTGGCTTGCCAAACACTGCAGCAGCTCGCGCTCAGTATCTTCAGGCTGCAGAATATCGCAATACCGACTGGTTTGACCAATTGTTCAGCAATTCGGTAATGCATACTCATTCAGTCTCTATATCTTCCGGTACAGAAAAAGTGCAAAACTATATTTCGGCATCAGTGATGCAAGATCCGGGATGGTATAAACAGAGCGATGTGCAGCGTTTTACCGCAAACTTGAATACTACATATAATATCTCAAACAAGGTTAGTGTAAACCTTATCGGTAACGCATCGTTCCGTAAGCAGAAGGCTCCCGGAACTTTGGGTAGCGATGTCGATGCTGTAAACGGACAAGTTAAACGCGACTTTGATATCAACCCATATTCTTACTCGATGAATACATCGCGTACGCTTGACCCCAATGAGTATTACACACGCAATTATGCTCCATTCAACATCTTGCATGAACTTGAGAATAACTATATGAAACTCGGAGTCAACGACTTCCGTCTAACCGGTATTCTCACATACAAACCTTCTCGTAAAGTTGAAATTACCGGTCTTGCCGGTGTTCAGAATACGGCTACTTCTCAGGAACATTTTATTCTTGATGAATCAAATCAGGCAGAAGCATATCGAGCAATGCCTAATGCAGTTGTTCAAAATGCAAACCGTCTCCTTTATACCGACCCCGACAATGTGTATGCTCTTCCTATTACAGTACTCCCCAATGGAGGTATCTATGAAAGAGCCGACCGCGCAATGTTCAAATGGGATATGCGTGCATCTGTCCGCTATAACGATGTGTTCAATGATGACCACATTGTAAATGCTTATGCCGGTATGGAAACAAACTCGGTTGATCGCCATTCAACTTGGTTCCGCGGCTGGGGTATGCAATATGCAATGGGTGAAGTTGCTAACTATGCATACGAAGTATTCAAACGCGGTAAAGAAGAGAATACCGATTATTTTACTCTTAATAATACTCGTGAGCGTTCTGCCGCTTTCTTTGCTAATGCCACATATTCATATAAGAGCAGATATACTTTTAACGGAACTCTACGATATGAAGGTACAAACTCTCTTGGTAGGAGCCGCAGCTCTCGTTGGCTTCCGACATGGAACGTTTCAGGAGCATGGAACGCACATGAAGAGGAATTCTTCCGTAATTTTGATCCGATATGGAGTCATTTAACCGTTAAGGCATCATATTCTCTTACCGGACAACGTCCTTCTGTTACAAATGCCTATGCGATTATTGGTTCTAAAAATCCATGGCGCCCGTCGGCCGGTATTACGGAAAGTCAGCTTTATGTATCGAGCCTTGGTAATGATGAATTGACCTATGAGAAGAAACATGAGATTAATATAGGTCTTGCGACCGGTTTCTTTGATAACCGTCTTAACTTTGAGTTTGACTGGTACAAACGTAATAACTACGACCTGATCGGTATTACCAATACTCAGGGTATCGGTGGTCAGGTTACAAAATATGGTAACGTTGCGTCGATGAAATCAGATGGTGTTGAACTCTCTATTACATCAAAAAATATCGTCACCAAAGATTTTACATGGACCACCAACTTCATATATTCACATTCAAGAAATACAGTGTCAAATCTTAAGACAACTAAACGTATGATGGACTTGGTTTCGGGTAATGGTTTTGCTCTTGAAGGATATCCTGTACGTTCGCTGTTCTCTATCCCGTTTATGGGTCTTAATGAAGAGGGTCTTCCAACTTTCCTTGATCAGGATGGAAATATATCGACAACAGGTATCTATTTCCAGACTTCAGATCCTGAAAAACTGAAATTCCTGAAATATTCAGGTTCTGTTGACCCAACCGATGTCGGTTCTTTCGGTAATATCTTCCGCTACAAGGATTTTACACTTAATGTATATATCACATATTCATTTGGTAACGTAATCCGTCTTGATCCGGTATTCAAGAAACAATATACCGATCTTGATGCTACTCCTAACGAGTTTATTAATCGTTGGACAGTTCCCGGTGATGAAAAATATACAAATGTACCTGTGATTGCATCTGTTCGTCAAAATAAGAATGACTCTCATTTGAGCTATGCATATAGCGCATATAACTATTCTGATGCGCGTATTGCAAAGGGTGACTTTATTCGTATGAAAGAAATTTCACTTACCTATCAGCTGCCTCAGAAAGCTCTTCATGCGTGTCGTCTTGCAAGTGCCCAGGTTAAATTTCAGGCAACCAACCTTTTCCTTATCTATGCCGATAAGAAACTGAATGGACAAGACCCTGAGTTCTTTAACACCGGTGGTGTTGCGGCTCCGACACCCAAACAGTTTACTCTAACAATAAACTTTGGTTTCTAATTGTTTAATTTAGATACGCTTATGAAAAATTATATAAAAGTAGCATTTACGTGTGGTATGATGGGAGCTGCATTTTCGGGTTGCGACAGCTACCTTGATACTATGCCTGATAATCGTGCTACACTCGATAGCGAGGAAAAAGTGAGAACTATTCTTACTTCATCCTATATCGATCATGTTTATTCTCTTGTGGCAGAACTGTCTTCTGATAATGTTGACAGCTATGGCATGCAAAATCCGAATGGAACACGATTCCTTGATGATGCTCATGCTTGGAAAGATGAAATTGAAAGTAATAATGAATCGCTTGAGCGTTTTTGGTCTTCTTCATATATCGCAATTTCGTCAGCAAATGAAGCGTTAAAAGCAATTGATGAACTCGGTGGTCCTGAAGCATCAAATACGTTGAAGGCTTGCCGTGG
Source organism: Bacteroides sp. (assembly GCA_014802535.1). Classification (GTDB taxonomy): domain Bacteria; phylum Bacteroidota; class Bacteroidia; order Bacteroidales; family Muribaculaceae; genus CAJUPY01. The sequence continues at coordinate 50,496 of JAAVCC010000013.1, forward strand.
TGAGGCTCTTGTTTCGCGTGCCTACAATCACTTTATGCTTGCCAATATGTTCTGTTGGCGTTATGACAAGGATGCTGCGAGTCATCTCGGACTTCCATATATGGTAAAACCTGAAACGAGTCTTAATCCGCAATATGAACGTGGAAATCTTAAAGACTTCTATGATAAGATTCAGACCGATATAGAAGAGGGTTTGCCTCTTATAAGTGATGATCTGTATAATGTCCCCAAATACCACTTTAATGTAAAAGCCGCATGGGCTCTTGCTACCCGTTTCTATCTCTATACCGAGCAATGGGAAAAGGCTGTTGATGCGGCAACAAATGTTGTGGGCTCAAGTCCGAAAGCTATGCTTCGTGACTATAAGGGAATGTCTGAAATGACCCAGAATATCACTGCAATTACAAATGAGTATATCAATCCGGCAAGCAATGCTAATCTGCTTCTTCATACCAATTACTCTATTTTAGGTATGATATTTGGAAACTATTCGACTTATAGCCGTTATAGCCATGGTGCTTATGTCTCAGAAAACGAAGATATATGTGCCACTAATATCTGGGGCGGTAAGACGATGTTTTGGCAAGGTGTAAAAAGCTATCGTGCTACAAATGGCGTTCGTGATGTATTCTGGAAAATGCCAAACTTATTTGAATACACAGATATCAATGCCGGAACAGGTTATCGTCATAGTGTAGTTGTTGCATTCTCGACTGATGAAGCACTTCTTAACCGCGCTGAGGCTTATATTATGCTTGGTCGTTATGATGAAGCTGCTGCCGATTTGACAACTTTCATGCAGAATATCACAAAGAGTACAATGGTTTTAACTCCTGAAAATATTGCCGAGTTCTATAATGAACAGTCATATTGCTATGAAGACGAAAACAGGATGTTGTCAGGTCTTAAAAAGCATCTTAATCCTGCTTTTGCAATTGATGCCGAAGGCTCGATTCAGGAATGTATGCTTCAATGTGTACTTGGATTCCGCCGTATTGAAACAATCCATGCCGGTCTTAGATGGTTTGATATTAAACGATATGGTATAGAGATTCCTCGCCGAGTGATTGATCTTACCGAGAAACCGTCTGAAAGAACCGATTGGCTAAGTAAGGATGATCCTCGCCGTGCAATGCAAGTTCCTTTGAAAGTCCGTGATGCAGGTTTTGAACCTAACCCACGATAATTATTCCGGTAATTTAAGTTTCATAAATCAATATATAGAAAACAATGAAATATACCAAGATATTATTCGCGGCTATCATGTCTATGGCTGCACTCGGTTTTACCGGTTGTTCAGATGACGATATCGACTATGATAAATCGGTTATCGTTACACCTAATGCTCCGGAAAACGACCTTGACCGTTGGATTACAAGAAATATCACATCGCCCTATAATATTCAAATTCAGTATCGACTTGAAGATATTGAGGGGGATATGAACTATTATCTTGTTCCTGCCGATTTCCAAGGATCTGTGATGATGTCACATCTTCTGAAATATCTGTGTCTTGAAACCTATAATGAGGCAGCAGGTACTGATTTTACATGTCGTTATTTCCCAAAACTCTTCTGCTATTGTGGCGACTGGAAGTATAAAAATAATGGTACGATAGTCCTTGCAACAGCTGAAGGCGGACGTAAAATTTATCTATGTGGTTTGAATTATCTGCCGGGTAGTATAGATAATATTTCTACTTTGAATTCGCGTTATTTTAAAACAATCCACCATGAGTTTACTCATATTCTTAATCAGACCTATCCTATACCGGCCGACTACCAGTTGATTACCGGCTCGGGTTATGTGGCTGATCTTTGGAGTGAATCTCCCTATAACGTAGGATTCCTTACACGTGGATTTATTTCGTCATATTCACAACATTCTTATACTGAAGATTTTGCTGAAATGATGTCAATTTATATCACAAATAGCGCTTCTTATTGGGAATCTCAGATGGAGGAAGCCGGAGATGGAGCTTCAGCTATCCAGCAGAAACTTGATATCGTTCGCGATTACATGAAGACGAACTTCAATATTGATATTGACGAACTTCGAAATATCTTGCAGCGTCGTCAAAGTGATATCGCAAACGGAGCGATAAACCTTACAAATCTTACACTTAAGTAATCCAATCATATAAGATTTAGCATAATGAAATTATATAAAGTACTTTCTGTTGCACTCATCGCTTTGAGTTCAACATTATTTCAAGCCTGTCTCAAAGATCAGAATGATATCTTTGACGAATCTCCGTCTGAGAGAATGCAGATGGCTCTTGACAATGCTCGCAAGGTGCTGACATCTTCACCTGAAGGTTGGGTATTTGAATATTTTCCTGATAAAAAACTTTCTTATGGCGGTTATGTCTATACATTGCAATTTGATGACGAGAAAGTGAATGTCGGTAGCGAAATTGCTCCGGGTGAGTTTGTAAGCAGTTATTATAAATTCACCAATGATAATGGTCCGATGTTAACTTTCGATACATACAACTCTCTCATGCATTATTTTGCAACCCCTTCTTCCGGTAAATACCAGGGAATGGATGGAGATTTTGAGTTCATGATAATGAACGTTTCTAATGATGTAGTTGAGTTACGAGGCAAACGCACCGGTAATACAATGTATTTGCGTCGTCTTGACGTTCCCGCCGAAGAGTATCTTGATGGAGTTAATAAGATGATTGATAATCTTATTCTGACTTCGGCTGAAGGTACTGTCGGTGGTGATAATGTCGTAGTGGACATAGATGCCAACAAACGTTATATGGAGTTTTCGTGGGGCGGTGAAAGCCGTAGTGATGATGAACCAATAGCCGGTGGATATTACCTCCCGACTCCAACCGGAATTACATTCCCTGAACCGGTTAATGTTAATGGTACAACCGTTGCTTCTCTTGCATTTGATGCCAGTACATTGACCTATTCAAGTGAAGGTGTCTCATTTGGCGGAGAAGTTGCTCCTGAGTTCGCATTCTTTAATGAGTTTGAAGGTGAATTTGATTTTATTTACAGTAATGGTAAAAAGACAATCCCTGTCACACTCGTTAGAGATGTTCAGAATAAGAAAATATATATCAAGGGCTTGAATGAGCTTTACGATTGGGTTGCAACATACGATGCTTCTAAAGGTAGAATAGAAATCAACTCTCAGATTGTATATGAAAAATTTGATGGTGAAAATAATATCTGGATTTGTGGTTGGGGATCTCCTGTTAGCACAAGTGTCAATCGCTCTCTCACCGTTGGAATGTATGTTGTGAAAGATCCTGAAAATCCGGGAACTTATCTGTTTACTCCCAACGATGACACGACTCTTGAGGTTCACTCATTCATCGTGTATCGTTGTGGCCCTACAGGTTCTATGTTGGGAAATGCAAGTGCTTACCCCGATTTTCATGTTAATGGAAGTCACCAGATTGCAAGTGTTGTTTCACTCGTTAAAAAATAATATTGATTATGAAAAAGATATTTAATATATTTCTTTTGGCGACTCTCTCTCTGATATTTGTCACCGGATGTAGCGATGATAAATATGAGGTTGTTGATCCTGTCGCCAATATGGTAAAAATAGTAAGCCGCGAAACAACACTCCCGGCATCAGCCTCTCAAGGTAAGGTTGTCGTTGATGCGACATCGCCTGTAACTGTGACTTCTACGGCTGACGGTTGGCTCACAACAACTGTTGAGGGGAATACTATTCTTATCAATGTTGATTTTAATTCTTCGCTTGAAAGTCGTTCGGCTACCTTGACCATTAAATCGGGAACCAAAGAGTCTCAGGTTGCGGTTATTCAGGAGGGTGTTATTGTTAATTTTGATCTTGGCGAAGCTACAAGTATCAAATTCTCAAGTGATGCTCAAACGGTTGAATATCCCGTGAGTTCAAACTGTGATGTTGAATTCAGTACAGATGTAGATTGGATTAATATTGCTGAGGCGGAAAGTCGTGCTTCAAATGAAAAGGTTATTTTGATTTCACTCGATGAAAATCACAATGGTCCGCGCAGTGGCAACATAGTTTATAAAGCAGGGCTACGCGAAGGATACATTCCGGTTGACCAGGATATGAGTATTCTTGGTGAATATGAGCTGCGCTATTATACCGGTTCTTCTAAAGCAACCAGTGCAAAGAAATCGTGTGTGATCAGCAAAACCGAATCAGGTTATATCTGTACCGTACAACTTTCATCTTCTGAATCATATGAAGTTCCTTTGACTTATGACGCTGAGAAATCTACACTTGCTATTTATAATGCAACGCAGGTTGGTACATATAACGACAAGGATGCATTCTCTATGATTCTTGGACCTAAAACTGACGGTACCGGAACTTACAATACGACTAATGCAAGTGTAAATATTAGCGGCGATATTGTATATGATAAAGAAGAGGGCGCTGTTATTTGTGAATTCCTTGATAACGGAAGTTGGTCAGGCTATATCGCAAGGGCGGTATATATTCGCACATATAACACAAACCCACCGTCAGGTTCTGTAGTTTCAACTCGTGTGCAATTTTGGTATCCGACGTTGTATAAAGCAGATAAATAATGACTATAATCCAATTAAAATAATTATTTAGGTAGATTGGAATATACCGAAAAAGTCTCGAGCCGTGAGGTCCGAGACTTTTTTTATGTTTAAAAAGTAGCTGATTTATGTGAATTTAAATCGGGATGTGATTAGAATGAAATTCCGATTCCGACAACTCCCATGCTGAGGTCGGGGCAAGGATAGATGCCTTCGTCATAGCTGAAGTCTTTTCGTGAGATGAACTTATAGCCAAGTGTGAAATGTGAAGACCAACTTTTTCCGCTTGCCAGTCTAATGCCGACTGATGGTTGCAAATATAATCCTGTTTGGTGAGTATAGCTGTAGATATCGTTAAAACTTGCTCCACCTCTCATCTCAAAGAAGAAGAGTTTGGGTGTGGTTGAAAATGAAGTACGAATAATGGCATAAATCGGATAGCTGCGAGAGCTGTTATTCATTGCCATGTTAACCGAAGCCCCAATTCCGAGAGCTTGGAAAAAACTGTTTTTATAACCGAAATATCCATCTATATCAATGCTGGTCATTGCATTTCCTGTGAGGTCGATAGAGCTGGTAAGTCCGAGTCCCCAAGCAAATCCTTTTTTATTGAAGTAGTTTTCCTTGGGAGATGCTGCACTTGCGGTTAATATAGATGTAAGTGCTAGGACTGAAAATAAAATTCGAGATATCTTCATGATTTTTTGAGGGAAAGCGATGCCCATCGATCGCGAGTTGTATAGTCTGTTTGTTTGAGTCCGTACTGCTTGGCGGCTTGAGCGACAACCGGTATGTCTTCTTCATAAAATCCGCTTAAAATCATTGTTCCCCCACTTTTAAGGGCTTTTGAGTATGATTCCATGTCGCCGACGATTATGTTGCGGTTGATATTTGCCAAAAGTATATCGGCAGGTTGAATGTTTGAAAGTGCTGACGCATCTCCGAGAATCACATCAATTTCGGGATGTCCGTTTAATTTGACATTTTCAACGGCATTGATATGTGCCATCGGGTCAATTTCAATTGCTTCAACCGGATTAGCTCCTCTCATTGCCGCCAATATGGCGAGAATGCCGGTGCCGGTGCCCATATCAATTATCGATTTGTTGTTGAGTTCCATCGTGAGCAATCGTTCAATGATGAGCGATGTCGTTTGGTGGTGTCCTGTTCCAAACGCCATTTTAGGGTCAATGACAATATCGTATTCAGCTTTTGGAATGTCTTTATGAAACGAGCTGTGGATAACGCATTGTCCGTTTACGATGATTGGCTTGAAGTAGTGCTGTTCCCATTCTGAATTCCAATCTCGACCTTCGACAAATGTGTCTGAAACGTCCATTGTTATATTCTCGAGTGGGAAATTTTTTACAATTTCGTTGACGGCGGTTGAGTCAAACAGTTCGTTTTTTATATATGATGTCAAGCCTTCGCTGTCGGCAACAAAACTTTCATAACCGGCTTCGCTAAGAAATTGAGCGAGAATGTCGGTGATGGTTTCGCTACACGGCGATACGTTTATTCTTAGTTCACGATAATCGTTCATCTGTTGAATGATTTTTTTGAATGGGAAAGCATAATGTTGTTTTCGACGTCAAAGGTACTAAATTTTTGAAGTATAGTGAAAAAAAGAACGATTAAATTTAAACTAACTTTATGATATAGCCGTTTAATAATAAAATTAGAATGATATGAAACGACTAATATTATTGCGACATGGTCAAAGTGAATGGAATCTGGAAAATAGATTTACGGGATGGACTGATGTCGAATTATCAGAGAAGGGACGCCTCGAAGCTGCTGAAGCCGGTCATAAGATTTTGAAGGCGGGATTGCATCCTCGGTTTTTTGTAACGTCATATCTTAAACGCGCAATTCATACGCTTGAGATCGCTGCTGACGTGATGGATTTGAATTGGGTGCCGGTAATAAAAGACTGGCATCTCAATGAACGTCATTATGGGGCGTTGCAGGGGTTAAACAAAGCTGATACGGCAGTAAAATATGGCGATGAACAGGTCAAGATATGGCGTCGCAGTTTTGATGTCAGACCTCCGGAGCTGACTCTCGATGATGATCGGTCACCGGCAAAAGATGCACGCTATTCAATGTTGCCGTCATCTGCTTTGCCGTTGACCGAGTCTTTGAAAGATACAATCAAGAGAGTGGATGCTTGTTGGGAAGAAGTTATTGCTCCAAAGCTGATGGTATATGATACGGTTTTGGTGGCAGCTCACGGAAACAGTTTGAGAGCATTGGTGAAAAATTTGCTGAATATTTCAGATGAGGATATTGTTAATCTTGAAATTCCTACCGGTTCGCCATGGTTGTTTGAAATGGATGATCGCCTCAATGTGGTTTCAAACAGGTATATATAAGAAGAAATCTGTCGAATCAATCTTGTGGATTGATGCGGCAGATTTCCATATTAGTTTTGATTTAAAATTCTGCTTAAATCGTTTCTGCTGGGATTTACGGCTATGATTTTTCCTTTTGGGTTGATTAAAAATGAATTTAATCCCTTTTGCAGATTGTAGGCACGACGAAGATTTTCAGCGTCTTTGCCTGTGGCATAGAATTGTGACTGAGCGTCAAGATTGTCACGTTTAACAATTTCGTGGAAAAGTTTTTCACTTCGGTCAAAGTTTACTGAAACGAGTGATATTTTTCCTTTATTGTTGTCGTTTTTGTTTAACTCTTTGACAGCAGCGTTAAGTTCGTTGGTTTTGAGTCGTGACTTACCGTCGGCTGCAGACCAAAAGTTGAGCAAAACATATTTTCCTTTGAAGCTTTCAGGGGCAATAATATTTTCTTTGTCGTTGAGTTTGAGTGCCGGAGCAATCGAACCACGTGCGGGAGCAATTCCGCTACCAATGAATGCTGTTGAAAATATGAGAACAACAATGATGCTCATCATCAGCTTCGATGTTTTCTTCATTAAATAAAATTTAAATTCTACATTTTAATCCCGCACTATATCCTCTCATATAGCATGACAGAATGTGATAAAACATTGTGTCAAGGATTAATGCCGATTTTCGGCGAAGAGTCACCTCTGTGACTCAGCTATATTTGAATTTGGTTTGCGGGTGCAAAGTTAGTCATTTTTTGCTTGATAAGCAAATCGGATTGAGTTAAAGTGTTAATTTATAGTCTGTTTTGATGGTTAACACTCTTTGGGTCAACTGATTTGACGTTAATAAAAATTATGTTAACGAGGCTTATTATTATAGCACTTTTTTCTTTCCAATATTATAACAAAGGTAAGTTATAAAAAGTTTAATTTTGATGAAAAATTTAAAATGGCTGTGTAAAAACGTCTTATTTTATTTATTGTAATATGCTTTAATGCAGCGTCATAAACCTTAATTATCATCTCTAAATTCAATAAGACAGGGGAACAGGAGAACGTAGAGTGTTTCGTGGATGTATGAGCTGTATATCTTTATATCAATTGGTTAATCTCAATGTTGAGTGATGTAAATTATCTAATTTTTGAGTATTTCAGACTTTCATGGTTGTGGGTGATGTAGTCGACTGAGGTCTTTTTCGTATAAATTTTACCTATTTTTGAGTATTTCGGACTATTACGGTTGTGGGTAATTTTGCATTGTTAAAATAAGGTTTTAACAGGCCTCATAAAACAATCGATGAATCAATCTTTATTACACATAATAATATATATAATCATTTTACTCGCAGACATGGTCGGTTCTCCCGCTTCTGCTGCAGTGAACTTTACAGTGCGCAGCGCTGAAAATGGTGCGCCTCTCGAATTTGCGGCCATCGCGCTCAATCCTCTTGAAAGCGGTAAATTTACAGGTGGCAATACAGATGCTGAGGGGAAGTTCTCGGTAACGATTTCGGACGGCAGGTGGAAAGTTGATGTCAATCTTGTAGGCTACAAACCATATCGTCAAATATTGTCTTTGACCGATGGGATCTCCCACATAATCAATCTTCAATCAAATGAAATGCTCGACGAGGTAGTTGTGACTGCTCGTGAATCTCACAGTGCGTCTAGCGCCTCGGTTATTGACACCACAGCGATGGCACATCTTCAGCCGTCAAGCTTTACTGACCTTCTCGAACTATTGCCCGGACGAGTGTCCAAAGACCCGTCGATGGCATCACCCAACATCATCAATCTGCGCACAGCTTTAAATGTCACTCCAACCGACGATTACATGACATCGGCAATCGGTACGTCATTTATCATAGACGGGGTGCCGGTCAACAACAACGCTGTAATGCAGTCGACTCCCGATTCCAACCACTCGGAGCGCGAGACCGTTGGAAAGGGTGTGGATATGCGCGGCATAGCAACTGACGACATCGAAAAGGTCGAGATTGTTCGTGGTATTGCATCGGTCGAATATGGAGAACTTACATCGGGGCTTGTCAACATCAAGCGCAAGAGCGGTGTGTCGCCTCTCGAAGCGCGTTTCAAGGCCGACAGCAAGAGTCAGCTTTTTTATGTTGGCAAAGGCTTCAGGATGCCCGGAAAAGATTGGATTATCAACACAGGACTCGGATACCTCGATGCAAAAATAGACCCGCGCAATTCACGCGAGAACTACAAACGCATCACCGCTTCTATTCGCAGCAACAAACGTTTTGACAACACGGTCATGAACGTGACATGGAATTCATCGCTCAACTATGGAGCATCGTTTGAGCGCGACAACAACGACCCCGACCTCACCGTCAACAACACCATTGACCGTTTCAGCACCACCAACCACAATTTTTCATGGAATAACTCCGTCAGCGTGCGCCCGGTCGAACGCAGCTTCTTTCAAGAGGCCTCATTCAACTCGGGGCTGAGCTACAGTCGCGAGCGACTCCACCAGACACGCCACGTGGCCCAGTCGCGTGTGATGCCGATGCCCGTCTCACTTGTTCCCGGTAGCAATTATGTCGGCTACCTTCCCATGCTCTATCTCGCTACCCTCGACGTTGAGGGAGACCCCTTCACNGCCTTTGTCAAGGGAGCTACAACAATGAAATGGACCGCNGGAAACCTGTCATCNTTCCTGAAAGCGGGTATCGAGTGGAACATGAGTAAGAACTATGGNCGTGGAAACGTCTATGACATAGAGCGACCGATCACCGCAAGCACATCATCGCGTCCGCGCGCCTTCAACGATATCCCGGCAATGCACCAGNTGTCGGCCTATATCGAGAGTCGCAACATAATGTACTGGGGCCGTCACTCTATCGAAGCAGCTGTCGGTCTGCGGGAAACCCAACTGTTGCATCTCGATTCACGATATGTACTTTCTGGTAAACCTTATCTCGANCCGCGTGCCAATATCACCTGGACAATTCCCTCATTGTACATTGCNGGTCAACCGCTCACGCCCGAGATCAATGCAGGCATAGGCCTTCAGTCNAAGATGCCGGTGGCAGCCTTCCTCTATCCAAATCTTGTATATACCGACTTTGAGCAGCTNAACTACTATCACAANNTNCCCGACTANCGNGTNATGAANGTNATGACNTATGTCGAGGACGTCACCAATTATGACCTCAAAGCTGCCCGAAANCTNAAATGGGAAGTNCGNGGTGATTTGTCTTATNGCGACAACCGTCTGTCGGTCACTTATTTCCGCGAAACAATGAANGANGGATTCCGTCANGCCGGCAACGTNCACCACTATACCTACCGNCGCTATGATGCATCGGGATACAATCCCGAAATAGAAAACCGGGCGCCGGTNCTCGAAGACCTTCCCTCGACCGAGATGCGCTACATGGCCGTGAGGTCAAGTGTGACCAACGGCAGCTCAACTCTTAAGGAGGGTGTCGAGTACACTTTTCAGTCTCGACGTATCAAAGCAATCAAAACCCGTGTNACNGTCAGCGGTGCCTATCTNAAAACCGTAAACACCAACAGTGACCCGCTATGGTACAAACCGAGCATAGTTATGAACGGTCAGGAACTCCCTTATATNGGGCTCTATGATGATGCCGACGGNAGCATCTACAAGAGTTTTAACACAAACATAATGTTTGACACCGATATTCCAAATCTGGGGCTGCGCTTCTCTCTCGCATTCCAGACCGTCTGGTTNACCTCGCGTCAAACTCACTTCAAAACCGGTATACCTACCCACTACATGGATATAGATGGTAATGTCTTTGAGTTTACACAGGAGTCAATGAACGACACCTATCTCAAACAACTTGTCCGCGAATACTCGGCATCTACATTTGACAAGAATACCGTACCGGCCGAAACTGNGGTCAACCTCAAGGCAACAAAATCGTTCTGGAAAAACCGNGTGAATGTGGCTCTATATGTTAACCGACTGTTCACAATCGCCCCCGACTATAAGCCCTACGGAATTGTTGTGAGACGTAACTATACACCNTACTTTGGTATGGAACTTAACTTTAAAATATAATAATCAAATAAATATCACANTGTTATGAAAGCAAACAAATTTATTGTCAAAGCCTTGATCGCATGCGCTCTCATAGCGCCCGTCATGGTATCGTGCAGCGACAGCGACAAAGCNGCACCGCTCTATGAAATCGTTGTTAATCCCCAGCTCCCGACNGGGTATGTAATTGACTCTCAAGAAATCAAATTCACTGAAATCAATACGGGGAACGTTACAACCGTCACCAGTCTCAACAATCTGGAGCTTCCCGCCGGTATNTACAACATNGAGGCAACCGCCCTCGTATCTGAAACAGACAACCGCGCTGNAGCATCTGGTCAGAAGACAATGCGCGCCATCGCCCAGAATGTAGTCATCACNGAAACCACCCGTACCATAACACTCGACTGGTTCTTCTACAACCCCGATAACTCTCTTGTCATCAGCGAAATCTATCTCGGATCGCTCAATGCCACAGGCAANGGCCTCCTCTATGACTCTCACATCACCATCTACAACAATACCGACGAAACAATCTATGCCGACGGTCTTGCCATTTGTGAAGGATCNCTCAACAACTCGACATCATATCCCGANCTTACTCCNACNCCCGAGGANCGTTTCCTTGTAGGAACAGTTTATGTNATNCCCGGCAACGGCACTCAATATCCCATCGAACCGGGCAAATCAATCAAAATCGTTGACCAGGCAATCGAGTGGTCGGCCGACGTAGCCGGAGCCCAGGATAATCGTGACGCCGATTTCGAGTGGTATGACGAAGTGACAATCGGTACAGTNCGCGACACCGACAACCCCGANGTACCCAACCTCAACAAATGGTACAGCTACTCGGCTACNATCTGGATTCTTTCACAGCAGGCCAACCGTTCGTATGCCATCGCCCGCATCCCCGAGGGTGTTACCGCCGAGTCATTCCTNAATGACTACAAATGCTCCTATACCTACTACTTCACCTTCACCGAGAAATATCTCACACGTGACAACCAGTATTATATTCCCCTTGACTGGATTATTGACGGTGTGAACCTTTGCCCGGCAAGCACTATGGAATTCCTTTGCCTCCCCCCGTCGATCGACATCAGCTACAAGTCAATCAACGACGACCCCCAGAGCGCATCTGACCGCGCCTACCGCATGTTTGTTCGCCGCGAGGCNGGTAAATCGGCNGCCGGCAANATCATCCTCCAGGATACCGACGACTCGGCCAAAGATTTCAAGATTGTAAATATCAATACAAAGGAAGAACTAAATTAATCCTTTATAGATGNATAANAAAGGTATCACATACCTTATAGCATTCATCCTTTTGGGAACTCTTGCAAGNCGCGCGAGTTCTCAAAAGGGTGATTCTATTCTGAACCTCAAGATTGAAAGAGAATCACCGATAGGAAAAGACCTGCGCCAATACTACACCNCNGGACCTTCAACCATGCACTTTGCCGACAAATCAAGCATCTCTNACGCNACCGTTACAGCNGACATCGAGAAGTTTGACTTGCCGGTTGTGATGCAGGAAGGCCGTGGCCACAACATGTACGNACTCTCNGCCGATTCCTATTATAAACTCTCGACGGTNAGCACNGTGTGGGGACATGCCGGCTATCAAAACGGCAAGATTCGCGATGTATCCTTCTGTGATGTTATNGACTACGAGACACTNGCNCCGTTTGTTNTATGTGATGACACCGGGGGCAACCTCAAGCTGCANNGCTATGACTTTGGCGGAGGATGGACAAGAACCTATGGCTCATGGACAATTGGAGCCGGAGCCGATTACACAGCCTNAATCGCCCACCGGGCGATTGACCCGCGTGTACGCAACATTGTGTCNGACCTTAACATCAGTATAGGCGGCGGTCGAAAAATAGGCAGCCGATATATGATTGGTCTCGACTGTGGCGTCAGGATTTATCATCAGAATACCGACATCGACTTCTACAACCCCGTGTCTCATGCAATCACGATGGTTTATACCGGTCTCGGCAGCACGGCAAGCCGATTCAAAGGCGCCGATGCTCAAAGCAGCACCCACCGCCTGACAGGATTCAACGCCGGTTTAAGGTTTGTACCTGTTGCTCACGGCGACTGCTTTTTTGCCTCGGTATCGGGTCGACTGGCAAATGCCGGCATGATTCTTGACGGATATAACAATCTTAAATTCGGGTCTACAGCCACGTTGACAGTCGACGGGAGCATTTCGCGTCTCGTCTCAATGGGACGATTCTCGATATTCCCCACGGTTTCAGGATATTATATCGACCGTACAGCGACTGAGAATCTATTTGGTTCATCGGCCGAAAATTATGATAAAATAGGTGAGCGCGAAAACTATCATCACACCCGATATGGAGCTACACTCAACATCCCGGTATCGTGGCGACCGGCCGGTCTCGGCGCGTTGATTACGTTAGACCTCCGTGGCGGCATGCTTAACGATAAAGAATATCTTGTCGAACCCGCCCGAAGTCTCGAATCAGACTATTTTACCGGGGGCGTGACACTTGACGCGGAAAAAAAGCTTGGCAGTAACTGGGCATTAGNGTTGAANCTGGGCTATGACGGCCGTTTTNTATCATCGACATCNGCCGNTTGGGCCGGGCTCGACCTGACGTCGCCCGAAGGCCTGATGTGTCTTTCCAACTACAATATGTCTTCATGCGACATGTCGTCCCTACATGCCGGGATTACCGTGTCGCGATCAATCAAGACAACGGTGGTGTCCCTCTCGGCGCGATATGAAAGATATGACTACAAATCGCTGACCGACGGTGACCTGTTCATCACCGGTCTCTCACTCTCTTTTTGACATTATAAATACAATNAATAAATGCTTAACGAACAAGAACCGGTAATATCGGTCAAGAATCTTACTCAACGTTACGGTAAAGGACGCATCATCTACAGCGACCTTAGTTTTGACGTACCCAAAGGTAGGATTCTGGGCCTTTTAGGNAAAAACGGAACCGGNAAAACAACTACAATCAACATCCTGATGGGCTATCTGCGNCCGCAGTCGGGTGAATGTCGCATTTTTGGCGAATCAATNACTGCAATGCGTCCTGAGACACGCGCNCGTATCGCCTTGCTCATCGAGGGACACGTTCAGTATGCCTTCATGACTATTGAACAAATAGAGAAATTCTACTCCAAATTTTATCCCAAATGGAATCGTGATGCCTATTATGAGNTGATGAGAAAACTCAAGGTATCGCCCAACCAGCGCATATCAACCATGTCATGCGGTCAACGGTCTCAAGTAGCTCTCGGTCTTATCCTTGCCCAGAATGCCGACTTGCTTGTGCTTGACGACTTCTCGCTCGGTCTCGACCCCGGGTATCGCCGTCTGTTCATCGACTACCTGCGTGAGTTTGCCAAAGCCGAGGATAAAACTGTTTTCATGACATCGCACATCATTCAGGACCTCGAGCGGCTTATTGACGACTGTATCATTCTCGACTATGGCAAAATTCTGACCCAAATGCCTGTTGACAAGTTGCTTGACGACTTTGGACGGTACACATTCCACACCGACACCGACGTCATTTTACCCGATGACCCAAAAATCATCAATCCCGGTAAGATACGCAACGAGGTGGAACTATACTCGTTTGATGGCGTCGACTATGTCAAACATTATCTCGAGTCAAACGGCATCTCTCAAAACGACCTCGCGCGCAAGCCAATGTCACTCGAAGACGCCTTCATCGGTCTCACCGGCAAATATTAATGATTAAATCCAAAAGAAATGTACTCATCCATTATATTTAAAGAATGGCTCAAGACACGGCGCGTGTTCTTTATCGCGCTTGCTGTCGCGCTCCTCGTGGCGGTTTACGTTATTCTCAGTACCAATTCTCTCATAAAAGAGCACGGCATCATATCGCTATGGATGTCGATGCTGCTCAAAGATGTATCGCTTGTAGATACCGTCACATATATTCCGCTCGCAATAGGACTTGCTCTCGGAATAGCCCAGATGGTACCAGAGGTGACACAAAAGCGCTTGAAACTTACCCTTCATCTCCCGTTTCCCCAGTTTCGCCTTGTGGCGATGATGCTTGCCACCGGTCTGCTCGAACTGCTGATTATCTACCTGCTCCAGATGGGCGTCATCCTCGTCTATGACGCAACAATATTCCATGCCGAGCTTGTAGGACGTGTGTTTCTCACAATGCTACCGTGGTATCTCGCCGGCTTCATAGGCTACCTGTTCGTGACATCTGTGTGCCTCGAGGGNACATGGTATATGCGAGTGCTGCTGAGCCTCGTCGGAGTTGCCGTACTTCTCGTAATGTTTCTGCAGCCTAACGCAATGGCAACTTACAACTATATGCTAATCGCAATTATCATCTTCATTGGCATCATTACAATTTTTTCGTTTGGTTCAATTGCTCGGTTTAAGGAGGGCCATCAGGATTAATATGAAAAAAACACATTACATCTTATTCTTTTTACTCTCGGTTGCTGTTTTGAGCTGGGTTTTGCCCTGGCTCTACTCACTGTGTTTTTCTGAACGCGACCGCGAACCGTTTGTAAGTTACTCCCCAATTGACGACTGCTTCATCGTAACCGATTTTACAGCCGGAAACAAATCTGACGAACCGGATATTTTTGAGGTAGACCCGGTCACACAGACTCCGGGCCGTCATTATACAATGGATCAGAGAGATTCATTGCTGCCTGAGATTTTTGTTGGTCAGTTGTCGGCCAAAGGTCTGCTTCCCGACTCGATTAAGGGAATAGAGATAACAATGCGCGACATCCGCATGAACAGTTGGATTTTCACGTCGTCGCCCAAAGAGCTCAACCGCTCAATTCCGACTGTTTATCCGCTCATGGAATCAATGCCGCTCCGATTTAAATTTGAGGACCCGGAAGTCGTACTGACAATGCCGGGACGTGTCGAGATCATCGACATAGAGTCAAACTCAATCGATGAAACCAAGACACGTCGTTTTGCAAAAATGTTTGCTGATAAAGGTTTCTCTTTCCCGGCTAAAGAGGCTATTGGTAACGTAACGACCCGAAAAGCCTATGACAACGGATATCTCATCATCGACAATGAAAACAAGCTCTATCATCTCAAAATGCAGGCCAATCGTCCGAGCATGGCTCATATTCAGCTCGACGACACGATTGTTCCGCGCCACGTGTTTGTGCTGGAAAATGCCGACCGCAAGCTCTACGGTCTTATCTCTGATGAAGCGCACGATTTCTATACGATCAATCACGATGAAACATACTCTATTTCCAAACTGTCAGGTATTAAATTTGACCCTGAGAAAGACAGGATGACAATCATCAAGAACCTCTTCAGCTGGTGTGTGAAAATTAAATCGGGCAATGAATCGACATGGATTGCCCTTGACCCCGACGATTACTCGGTACTCGCCGTCTACAATTTCACAAACCCGACCTCGATGAGCCGCGTCATTGAGAAATGGATATTCCCCTTCACAACATCGTTTACAAATGTAGATGACAAATATGTTTATCCGCGCATTAAAAACTGGTCGTGGAACGCATTTTTGCTCAACGCGATCCTTGCAGTGATTGTCTTGTTTGTGGCCCGCGGTAAAAACATCCGTTGCTCTATAGGTAAAACCGTGATGACGCTTGTTTGCGGACTCTTTGCGTTTATTCCCCTCATACTCATGAAACATATCAACAAATAATAAAATTCACAAATTAATAATCAATCAATAAGTTATGAAAAAAACTCTCTACTTTCTCGCTACGGTTGCCGTAGTATTTCTTGCAACAGCATGTGGCAGCAATAAAAATCAGCAGGCCACCGATGAAATCACCGACGCACTCACTGTCGATGAGGTTTTCGAAACTCCCGACAAATATGTTGGAGACACTATCACCCTTGAGGGGATCTGCTCTCATCTTTGCAGTCAGGGTGGTAAAAAAGCGTTCCTTCAGGGTAATGCCGACAATGTTCAGATTCGTTGCGAGGCTTTCCCATTGATGGGTGAACCATTCCCCAAAACCACAATTCACCACCCCATGAGAGTGACCGGAATTTTCCGCGAGCAGCGCATTGATAACAATATTGTAGCCGAAATGGAGCGTGAGTTTAATGAACGCATAAAAGAAATCACCGAACAGTATGGCGAGGAATCGGCTCAGCGTGCTGCCAACGCATCAGTAGGGTGTGACACTGAGCGCGCCGCTCAGGGTCAGCAGGACCTAAACACCTTCAAAGAACGTATGGATGACTACCGAACCCGCATCGCCGCTCGCAAAGCCACCGAGGGCAAAGCCTACCTCTCGTTCTACTTCATGGACGCTATATCATTTGAAATANTGGAATAATAGGGCTTCCTTTTACATGTATAAAGAAAAGAGGCTGTGTTAANATGGACACAGCCTCTTTATTNTATGGTTAAATTAAATTATAATTGGCTTATTGGCCAAGATATGATTGAAGTAATTTGCTCTTTTGTCCTTTTAGACGTCGTATCGCTTTTTCTTTAATCTGACGAACNCGTTCNCGNGTNAGGTCAAATTTGGCACCNATTTCTTCAAGAGTCATTTCCTGGCATCCGATGCCAAAGAACATTTTAAGTATATCGCGTTCCCGTTCATGGAGCTGACTCAGAGCGCGTTCAACTTCTTTTGAAAGTGATTCTTGAGTCAATGTTGCATCAGCCATGGGGGAGTCGTCGTTGGTCAAGACGTCAAGAAGGCTATTGTCTTCGCCTTCAACAAACGGCGCGTCAACTGAAATGTGACGACCTGATACTTTAAGGGTGTCGGCGATTTTNTCTACCGGAACATCAAGGGTTTCAGCAAGCTCTTCNGGTGAAGGACGGCGTTCGTTTTCTTGNTCAAATTTAGAAAGAGCCTTACTGATTTTGTTGAGTGAACCAACCTGATTGAGNGGGAGNCGGACAATACGTGATTGTTCGGCAAGNGCTTGAAGGATTGATTGACGAATCCACCATACTGCGTATGAAATGAATTTGAAACCGCGGGTTTCATCAAATTTTTGCGCAGCTTTAATTAGTCCGACATTTCCTTCGTTAATAAGGTCGGGGAGCGATAAGCCTTGATTTTGATATTGTTTGGCAACTGACACAACAAAACGGAGGTTTGCNCGNGTCAGTTTGTCGAGAGCTACTTGGTCACCTTCACGGATGCGCTGAGCGAGTTCTACTTCNTCTTCAACGGTGATCAAATCTTCACGACCGATTTCCTGAAGATATTTGTCNAGAGACGCGCTTTCGCGATTGGTGATTGATTTTGTGATTTTTAGTTGTCTCATATCGTATTATTACTGTCCTATATTTTTATTATACTAATGTATAAACAATAGTATGGTTAAAAATATTGCATGACAGCGGTTAAAAAAGGTTGTTACGGGTGAAATTTATTGAAAGTTGCAAATGGGAATAAAGCCACACTTTGTTTAAAAGCGTGGCTTTAATGTCTTTTCCGGAATAGAAGAATCTCCGTTTAGAGAGATTACTTACGGATTCCGAGCTCTTTTTGAGCAATAATTGCACGGTAACGATTGATGTCTTTCTTGATCAGATAATCAAGAAGACNACGACGTTTACCAACGAGTTGCTTAAGAGCGCGAGCTGTTGTATAATCTTTATGATTTGACTTTAGGTGTTCAGTCAAATGAGCTATACGGACTGAGAATAATGCAATCTGTGCTTCAGGTGAGCCAGTGTCAGTCTTGCCCTTACCGTATTTCTCAAAGATTTCTACTTTTTCTTCAGAATTCAAGTGCATTCTTTCGATAATTTTAGTAGTTGTTAATAATATATTGAAAATTTCGGTGCAAAATTAGTGAAAATCTTTGTAACTGCCAAATATTTTCAACTTAATTGCTTGTGATTAGTCGAGATTGAGNTTTTCTTTAGACGGATTACGGAAGAAAATCTTGCCCTCTGAATATTCCTGAGCGGCGATAAGCGTTGGTTTNGGNAGCTTTTCGTAATAACGTGAAATCTCGATTTGCTCGCGGTTTTCCGACACTTCTTCGAGATTGTCGTTGAGTGAAGCGAATTCTTGAAGTTTCTTTTCAAGATCGTGCTTCATTTCGAGGGCAATCTGGTTGGCGCGTTTTGCGATGATGCTTACNGTTTCGTAAACATTACCGGTATCGGCCGAAAGTTCAATCATGTCGCGGGTGACGGTGTTAAGCGGAGCGTTTGTTTTTTTGTAGTCCATAAATGAATATTTATAGAAGTTATATTTAATCTTTTACGTGTTTCTGTGCAATTTTGAGAATGTTGTCGGCTTCCGATCTGTGCGGACTTTCNGGNTAGTTGTTGACAAATGAATAGTATTCGTCAATAACGTCGCGAAAACGGTCGGTTTTTTTCTCGGCGACACTTAATGCAGCTTCTTGATAGCGTGATTTTAANATGAGCATTTCAAGCTCTTCTTTATATTTTGAGTATGGGTAATTTTTTACTGCGTTCTGAGCNGTAATGATAGCACTTTCGTAGTTGTTGCCCATGTATGTTCCAAGATTGTAGTAAAGCTGGGCGTTTTGCAACTCTTTGAGTGTGATTTTGTCTTGAAGCTCAAAAATTGTACTTTGAGCAATTGCGACTTTGTCGCTTTTCGGATAATATTCAAGGAAGTTCTGGAGCTCTTCCATCGCTTTGATTGTGTTGCTTTGATCAAGCTGCGGGTCGGGAGANTCCAAATAATATGCATATCCGGCAAAATAGCGGGCAAGTTCAGTATATTTGCCTTTGGGGTAGCGATTATAGTAGCTTTGGAAATATGCAGCAGCATCNTCATATTCTTTATTCTCGTAGTGGGCGAGAGCAAGAAGATAAAGCGATTCTTCAGCGCGGTCAGAGCCTTTGAATTGGGTAACGATGTCACGAAGAATGGTTGTGGTTTGAGCATACTTTCTTTCTTCGAATGCGCGCTTGGCATATTCAAATTTATATGAAAGGTCATTGCTCTTAAGCACTCGCTGGTATTCGCCACAACTGCTTAGTGTTAATGACGCAAGGAGTGTCGCTGCTATGATGAAATATTTATACATTTAATATTGATGTCTATTTTTCAATTTGCAAAGATAGTTATTTTATTTCAAAATGACTTGATGGTTGGCTTTCTTTTTTGTTAAACAACTTTAATTGTAGGCTATTTGACGAGAAATTGAGATATAGTTTGAAGTTTTTTTGTTTTACTCGGTGAAAAATGTTAATTTCGTAACCTGATTTTAAATAAAATTTCAAGAATGTTGAATACCAAACTACCTCAAGATCCCATAATGTTATATAGCTACATAAATACTTTGTTGCGTGATAGATATGATTCGCTCGAAAGTTTATGTGATGATTTGGAACTTGATCAAAAGGAAATTGAGGATAAACTGCTTTCTGTTGGAATGGTGTATGAACCTCAAACAAACCAGTTTCGTTGATTGTGGAACTGAATAAGGAATATTTTGAAGGGCTAAATGAGGCNCAACGAATGGCTGTCGAATATGACGACGGTCCATCATTGGTGATTGCCGGTGCGGGGTCGGGTAAGACTCGNGTGCTGACATGCCGAATTGTTCATTTACTTGAAAATGGTGTTGAGCCGTCGCGCATTGTCGCANTGACTTTTACCAATAAGGCAGCTCGCGAGATGAGAGAGCGTATAGAAATGATGGTCGGGTCAAAGACTGCCTCNCGTTTGTGGATGGGGACATTTCACTCTATTTTTTTACGTATTCTCAGAATAAATGCCGATCGAATAGGTTTCAAAAGTAATTTTACAATATATGATGCCGCCGACTCCAAGTCATTGATTAAGACCATAATCAAGGATATGGGACTCGATGATAAGGTNTATAAACCNTCGACTGTTCAAAATGCGATTTCAACGGCAAAGAANGCACTGATTTCGCCTGAGGCTTATATGCTTGATAAAGATTTGATGGCTTCAGATAAATCATCACGTCGCCCTCGTACTTNTGAGATTTATAAGGCATACAGAACCCGATGTGTTGTTGCCGGTGTAATGGACTTTGACGACATATTATATTATATGAATACGTTGTTGCGTGATAATCCNGATGTCCTTACCCATTGGCAAGAATATTTTAAGTATGTGCTTGTCGATGAGTATCAAGANACAAACTTCGCCCAACATCTGATTGTGTCGAGGTTAACTGAAAAATCTCATCGTTTTTGTGTTGTCGGNGATGATGCGCAGAGCATTTATTCATTCNGAGGTGCAAACATACGCAATATTCTTAATCTTCAGAAGACATATCCNGATCTTAAAATATTTAAACTTGAACAGAACTATCGTTCGACCCAGACGATTGTATCAGCTGCAAATTCGTTGATTAAGAAAAATAAAGGACAGATTGATAAAACTGTNTTCTCTAAGAATGAANTTGGCGGCGGGGTTGAAATTGTAGGTTGTTATAGCGATTTGGAAGAAGCAACGGTTGTTGTTAACCGCCTTCGCGCTCTACGACGACAAACCGGTGATTCGCTTGACGATTTTGCAATTCTTTATCGAACGAACGCTCAATCTCGTGTACTTGAGGAACAATTACGTAATGCTAATATTAATTATGTAATATATGGTGGTATGTCGTTCTATCAGCGCAAAGAGGTTAAGGATGCCGTGGCTTATTTTCGTATGGCGGTCAATCCTGATGATGATGAGGCGTTGCGTAGAGTAATAAATATGCCGGCGCGAGGAATCGGTGATACTACGATAAACAAGATTGTTCATGCTGCCACTGAAAATCAACTGAGTATGTGGGGCGTTTTGAATGACCCATTGCGTTTCGGTGATCTCTTTAATAAAGGCACATGGCGTAAAATTGANACTTTTGTTGAGATTNTNTCNGATNTNATNAANGCNGTNNANGAAGNNCANGATGCATTTATGGTTGCTAAATTGGCAATTCAACGTTCCGGCTTGATATCCAGTNTGTTGTCAGAAAATACGCCTGAAAATATCACTCGTCGCGAAAATCTTGAAGAACTTTTGGGTGGTGCCGAGCAGTTTGTGTCATTGTCGCGAGAAACCGAAGAAAATCCNGATGTGTCAATGTCCGGCTTCCTTTCAAATATTTCATTAGCAACTGATCAAGACAAGGAAGATGACCTTGATGAAGATGGACGTCAAATGCCNAAAGTGACATTGATGACGGTTCATGCCGCCAAAGGTCTTGAATTTAATAATGTGTTTATCGTCGGCGTTGAGGATGATTTGTTTCCCTCGGCTATGTCAAAAAATAGTNTGATGGAAATTGAAGAGGAACGTCGATTGCTATATGTGGCATTGACNCGTGCAAAAAACTTTTGTATGATGTCATTTGCTAAATCGCGTTTTAGGAATGGNCAAACTNTTCCGTCGCGTCAATCNCCATTTATTGGGGACATAGATATGCAGTTTTTGAAACCNGTNTCAGGAACTGAAATAGGACGGCGTTCTCCNTTCGTTAATCCCGAGGCTCGTTATCGAGAATCATTTCATTCGACATCTCAAACNTCANGGACTTCACAAACCTCAAAACCATCGTTNACCGAAACTCGACGTGTGGTGTTCGGCGCTTCGCGCCCGACTCCAACTGCGCCCGCTTTATCCGGTTCGCCCGATGAATACACAACTCATAAATGGAGTGAACTCACTGAAAAAATGATTATTGAACACCGCACATTTGGACGAGGTGTNATAAATAGCATAGATAGTGAGTNGTCCGATCCTCGTATAAAGGTTAAATTTGAAAACTACGAGGAAAAAACATTGCTNCTAAAGTTTGCACATTTTAAAATAATAGAATGATGGCTGATAATAAAGAATTTTCCACACCTGTATTCATGATATATGAAGATCGGTTACGTCGTAATCTTGAACTTATNTCAGATGTTGCACGACGTGCCGATGTTAATATCATTATGGCATTCAAAGCTAATGCGGTTTGGAAAACCTTNCCGATTATAAAAGAATATTGCAAGGGNTCAACNGCAAGTTCTATAAACGAGATGAAACTTGGTCGTGAATTTNTGGGTGACGACGTTCACACTTATTGTCCGGCATATACAGATGAAACTATCGGTGAATATCTTGACGGCAGCTCNCATATTACGTTTAACTCTATATCTCAATTTGAACGTTTTAANGACAGGGTAGAGCAGTATAATCGCCAACATCCCGAGTCNCGTGTGTCTCCGGGTTTGCGNGTAAATCCTCACTGTTCGGTAATTGAGACCGACTTGTATAATCCGGCATTACCCGGGTCGAGATTTGGGGTTACGGCTGAAAAAATAGGGGAGCGTTTGCCTGAAGGTATTGAAGGCTTGCATTTTCACCAACTATGTGAGTCTGATTCTTATGACTTGGAAAAGGTTCTGGATGCATTTGTNNCTCAATTTGGNAAATATCTACCNGATGTTAAGTGGGTCAATATGGGTGGAGGACATCTCATGACCCGTAAAGATTATGATATTGAGCACCTCATTTCAATTTTAAAGAGATTTAAAGAACAATTTCCGTGGCTTGATGTTATATTAGAACCGGGGAGCGCATTTACTTGGCAAACAGGCGACTTGATTACGACCGTAGTTGATGTAGTTGATAATGACGGTGTTAAAACTGCAATTATTGATGCTTCGTTTGCTTGCCACATGCCTGACACACTTGAGATGCCTTATATGCCTTCGGTGAAAGAGAGTGTGGATGCTGCTCCCGGATTATATGCTTATCGATTAGGTGGTAATTCATGTCTCAGTGGAGATTATAAAGGTGACTGGACGTTTAAAGAGCCTCTAAAACCGGGTGATCGACTGACTTTGGAAGATATGAATCACTATACAACAGTAAAAACTACAATGTTTAATGGAATTCATCACCCCGATATATCTATAACCCATTCAGACGGATCAATAGAACTGCTTCGTCGGTTTGATTATGATGATTATAAAAATCGAATGTGCTGAAAAATTATGCCTGCAATGAAATTCTCTATAATAGTTCCGGTATATAACCGTATAGACGAGGTTGCTGATTTGCTTGAAAGTCTGTCACGACAGACCGTAAATAATTTTGAACTCGTCTTGGTTGAAGATGGGTCAACTCAGCCGTGTAAAGATGTGGTGAAACTTTATGAAGGTAAATTCCCGATACAGTATTACTACAAAGAAAATGAAGGTCGCTCGATCGCTCGCAATTATGGAATGGAACGGGCCGAGGGTGATTATTTCATCTTTTTTGACTCGGACTGTGTTGTTCCCGAAGATTATTTTGAAAAGTTGCAGGCGCAATATGAAGCTATGCCGGTTGATTGTTTCGGTGGTCCTGATGCTGCTCATGATTCATTTTCAACAACCCAGAAGGCTATCAACTATTCAATGACATCATTCTTGACTACCGGAGGAATCAGGGGTGGAAAAATCAGCCTTGAAAAGTTTACGCCGCGAACGTTTAATATGGGCTTTGCTCGTAAGGTTTATGAATCGGTTGGCGGATTCAGAGAGATGTTTTCAGAAGATATCGACATGTCAACACGCATCCGTAATGCCGGATTTTCGATTTCATTGTATCCTGATCAATATGTATATCATAAACGACGTGTTGATTTCAAAAAGTTCTTTAGACAGGTATATGTTTTTGGAATGTCGCGAATTACGTTGAAATTACTCTATCCGGGTTCGATGAAAGCCGTGCATTTCCTTCCTGCGATGTTTGTTTTGGGGTCGATCGCTTTGATACTTTTGTCTATATTTGTAAGTCCTTATTGGATTTTACCACTAGTGGCGTATCTGTTAGCAATTTTTATCGCAGCTCTTTTTGCAACAAAGTCGTTTGTAATTGCACTAAAAGCGGTGCCGGCGAGTATAATTCAACTGAGCGGTTATGGACTTGGTTTTATAAAGGCATACGTTACCAAGATAATTCTTCGACGTGGTCGCAACGTTGAAGAAGAAATTTTAATCAGAAAGGGTAAATGAAACATCCTGATTATATAGAGCTTGACGCTGAAGTTGACGTGAAACAGCGTTCGTCGTGGCTTGTCAAAGACATGTCACCCGATGATAAGCCGCGTGAGAAGGCATTGGCTAACGGCATTGAAACTCTGTCGTCAACCGAACTGCTCGCAATTATCTTTGGTTCGGGAATGAGAGGTAAGTCGGTTGTCGATCTTTCTCGTGAAATACTTTCGGGCGTTGATAACCGTCTTGACAGGTTGGCTCAAATGTCAATTCAGTCACTGTCAAACCGATATGCCGGGATTGGTCCGGCTAAGGCTATCTCGCTTGCTGCGGCTATCGAACTTGGACGTCGCTGTCAACGTGAGATAGAATCCAATCGGGATAAAGATGTCGCAATAACCGGGAGTAGTTCGATTTATCGCGAAATGCGTCACAATATGGAAAATTTGCAGCATGAAGAGTTTTGGGCTGTGTTTCTAAGTCGGTCAAACAAGATAATCGGTAAAGAACGAATTAGTAAAGGCGGAGTTGCAATGACTGTCGTCGATGTCAAAATAATAATGAAATCAGCACTTGATCGTCTTGCATCGGGAATTGTGCTCGTGCATAATCATCCTTCCGGAAATAAGATGCCAAGCGGACAGGATGACAACATAACTCAACGGGTTCATGATGCTGCCAAGCTGTTTGACATGAAACTTTTGGACCATTTGATTATAACATCTTCGGGATTTTATTCATATCATGATGAAGGTAAGTTAAATTGAATTGAAATTAAATCATAACTAAAAAGTAATTTAAAATGAAAAAAAGTCTAACATTATTCGTCTCAATCATTGTCGCTTTTATGGCGACAACTGTTTCAGCTCAAAGCTTGAAAGATATTCTTGGAAGTCTTGGGAAAGGTAATTCAGAAGAGAGTACCACATCGTCAACAACATCGTCATCTACTGCTGATAAACTTGGTGATTTGCTTGGTACGATAGGCAAATTGACCGGTAACGACAAGATGTCGATATCTGATTTGGTTGGAACGTGGAGTTATCAAGGCGCTGCGGTTTCGTTTAAAAGCGATAATCTTTTGAAAAAAGCCGGTGGCATTGCCGGAGCATCGGCTATTGAAGAAAAAATAGAACCATATTTTAACAAAGTCGGCTTGAAAAATTTGACAATTGAATTTGGCGCTGACTCAACTTTCACAATGAGTCTGAAAAAGGTCAAATTGTCAGGAACAGTATCGGCTACAGGTGATGGATATACATTTGATTTTGCATTTAAGGCTGCCGGAAAGGTAAATTTGGGTACGATGACCGGCTATGTCGCACGTGAAGCTACAAATAAAATTTCGCTTACATTTGATGCCACAAAATTAATTACTCTCGTAGATAAGATAGCATCGGTAAGCGGCAATTCTTCGTTAAAGGCTGTGTCGTCGCTCCTTGACGGGTATGACGGTTTGACGTTGGGATTCAAACTTCAGAAATAAATAATTCAGCAATAAATTAAATAAAAAGGGAGTGACGATGGTCGCTCCCTTTTTAATAATTGTAATATTTGGCTTGTTTTACTAAAAAATAACGACTTAAAGTTGTGAAATAGCTTGGAATTTGGTAATTTTGCAGGTGTTTAACTTGGATGCTTGTGTATATATGTAATAATTTCAATATAAGCATTTGAGTAGCAAGTTTATAAACCGATAAAATATTCACGAATATAACCCCATGGCAAAAAAATTACTACGTTCAATAATTGTTGTTTTCGCTCTTTCTCTAACGATTGGAGTGGCTTATGCACGTATGACCGATCAACAGGTAATCGCCTATGTGCAAAAAGCAACTGACGACGGCAAGTCTCAGCAAGATATTGCAAGAGAGTTGATGGCAAGAGGTGTTACTGAAGCACAATTGCGTCGAATTAAACAACGTATGGATCAGCAGAATAAAGAAGATGGTCAAGGCGGTTCATCGATTGATCGTACAGTTAATCGAAACTCTGCTGCAAATACAAATTTACGCGGAAATACATATACAGATGATCAGATGTATCCTTCGCGTAATCGTTATAGTGGGTCAAGCACCGGTAATTACAATAATAATCAGAAGAATTCACAAACAAACTCGTATAACAGCAATAAGAATTCAAATACCGGTGTAAATAACAAAAATAATAAGACCGGGAATTATAATAANAATAATCAATACAACCAATACAATCAAAATGGTCAATCAAACCGTCGTATAATTAATGGGACTGAAGTNGTCGTTGATGAACAATTTTATTATGACGATATGTTTGTTGATGATTATTGGTCGCAGTTTGACCAGCGTTACAATAATCAGCTGGATGAGTCTAAGGTTTATGGNGTTGATTTGTTTAGATCACGAGAACTGACTTTTGAACCTAATGAAAATCTTGCTACTCCTGAAGATTATCGACTTGGTCCCGGAGATGAGGTTATTATTGACGTCTGGGGTAATAATGAAGCTCAGTTCCGTCAGTCAATTTCGCCGGAAGGTAGTATTTTCGTGGAACAGATTGGTCCTATTTACCTTAATGGGTTGACAATNAAAGAAGCCAATGATNGAATTAAGGGTATTTTTTCTCAAAAATATGCCGATGTAGCCGATCGAGGTTCTGATATTGCATTGTCATTGGGTCANCTTCGTACAATTCAGGTTGACGTTATGGGAGAGGTCTCNCTTCCNGGAACATATCGTATTTCACCTTTCTCTACTCTTTTTCATGCTCTTTATAATGCCGGTGGTACTACTGANGCCGGATCNTTGCGTAAGATTGAAATTTTGCGCAACGGACGACGTGTAGCNACNGCTGATATTTATGACTATATCTTCAATGGTAAACGTTCAAACGACATACGTCTTCAAGAAGGTGATGTNATTGTAGTTCCGGCTTATGACCGNCTCGTAACTATTGAGGGCGAAGTNAAACGCCCGATGGTATATGAATTGAAAAAGGGTGAAACTGTCGCTAATTTGCTTGAGTATTCGGGCGGTTTGAAATCGTCGGCTCGAGGAGATCGTGTGACTATTGACCGAACTGTGAATGGAGCGAAGACAATGGCTGTTGTTGAAGCGGCTGATTTTGAAACTTCACGTCTTGATGATGGNGANATTGTTACAATCGGTAAGGCTGACGAACGTTATAACAATCGNGTCGAGATTGATGGCTCAATTGTACATCCCGGTGTTTATGCGATAGGAATTGACATAAATACAGTAGGCGATCTTGTGAAAATTGCAGGAAATCCAACTGATGATGCGTTTCTTTCACGTGCTCAATTGTTCCGTGAAAATGCCGATCGTACTACGAGTGTAGTTGGTATTAATCTTGCCGGAATCTTGAATGGAACCGCTCCTGATGTTGATTTGCAAAAAAATGATGTTCTAATCATCTCTTCTATTGATGAACTTGATCCTAAAGAAGATGTTACTATCGAAGGTGAAGTTAANCGCCCGGGTGAATATCCCTTTGCTCANGGAATGACCATTGAGGATCTTATTGTCCAAGCAGGTGGTATGAAAGAAGGTGCTTCTNTCGTTAAAGTTGATATTTCTCGTCGTCTNAAAAGTGANGATGCTACGGTCTTAAGTGAGAAAATCGGTAAGAATTTNACTATGAAAGTAAAAGATGGTCTCATTGTAGATGGAGATAAAGGTTTTGAACTTGANTCAGGAGATATTGTTGATATCCGTCGTTCTCCTGGTTATGTAGAACAACGTCGAGTAAAAATCTCAGGTGAAGTGCCTTTTGAAGGTCANTATTCATTGGGAAAACGTACTGAGCGTATTTCGGATTTGGTTGATCGTGCCGGNGGTGTTAGTAAGTTCGCTTATTTACGTGGTGCCCACCTTACNCGTCAATTAACTGAAGATGAAAAAATTGCTCGTGATGAAACTTTGAATCTTGCTCGNATGTCGGGTGACTCAATTTCATCAAATAAACTTATTGTTAGNGANACNTATACAGTCGGTATTGACTTGGAGAAAGCACTTTCAAATCCCGGAGGNCCTGAGGANCTTGTGTTGATGGAAGGNGACGANCTTGTTATTCCTGAGCTTGTTAATACAGTTAAAATTTCNGGTGAAGTGCTTTTCCCCAATACNGTCATATTTACGCCCGGAAAGAAATACAAATATTATGTGAACCANGCAGGTGGCTGGGGCGATATGGCNAATAAAAGCCGNGCATTTGTTGTATATATGAATGGGCAGGTCGCNCGAGCTGATAAAGCTGTAATTGAACCGGGATGTCAGATTATTGTTCCNGCTAAGGTGAAGAAAGAAGGNATGTCNGTAGCTCAATGGATGGCTATTGGNTCAAGTGCCGCTTCTCTTGGAACGATGGCTGCAACTATCGCAAGTGTCATCAAGAAATAATGGGATAACACATTTATTATATATAATATGAACGAAAACAATATTACGTCTGACTCATCGCAAGAGGAGCAAGAGATCGATTTGCTCGAACTTGCTTCAAAGCTTTGGGCAAAAAGACGAACAATTATAAAATGGACTTTGATTGGTGCTGTGTGNGGTCTTGTTATTGCATTCAGTATCCCCAAAGAATATACNGCTTCGGTCAAACTTGCTCCTGAAACATCCAATANTAAGACAGGTGGAGCCGGAGGNCTCGGCGCTNTAGCATCTCTTGCCGGAATTTCAATGGGAACGGGTTCCTCGGCTGATGCCGTTTACCCCGAATTGTATCCNGATGTTGTATCNTCAATACCTTTNNCTGTTGGNTTGCTTAATGTTAAACTTGANACAAAAAATGGAGAGGANACTGTCCAGNCAATTTTAGAAGATCATACNNCNNCNCCTTGGTGGAGNNATATNATGAANGCTCCTNNNGCNNTNATNGGTGGNATAAAGNNGNTTGTTNTCATCNGANAAGNANGANGAAAACAGANATGGTTCNATNNATCCNTANCATCTNACNNCNAAACAGGCAGNTCTTGTNGAAAGTNTNAATAANNGTATTTCNGCNAATGTTGANACTAANACATCNGTNGTNACTATNTCTGCAACNNTGCANGATGCNNTNNCATCGGCTCAACTCGCTGACACGGTNATGGCACGTCTTAAAGAATANGTTGTTGACTATCGAACAAGCAAGGCACGTCAAGATTTNGAGTATGCTAAGAAAATTAATNANGAGGCACGTGCTGAATATTATGAAGCTCAGAAACTTTATGCGTCNGCCGTTGACCGCAACCAAGGGTTNTCGAAACAATCAGCGTCTATAGAAATAGATCGTCTNGAAAACGANAAAGAGCTTGCGTTTAACGTTTACAACACTGCTGCTCAACAGGTGAAAATGGCTGAGGCAAAAGTTCAGGAAACAACTCCGGTATTTGCCGTTGTACAACCTGCTACAGTTCCCGTTCGTCCGTCAAAGCCTTCAAAACCGATGATACTTATTGGATTTATGTTCCTTTTCTTCGTTGCATCNTCGGCTTACATACTTTTTGCNCCTTCTTTAATTGAAGGATTTAAGGCTCATCGCAATGNCGAGGGCTCTGAAAAAGCATAAATAACAATATAAATAGACTTTTTTGATAAAATAGTTGAAAAAAATATTGCCAACTCACGAAAAAGTCGTACCTTTGCAGTCGCTAAACAATACAAAACCAATATTAATTAAAAACAATCAATGGCAACTAAAATCAGATTACAGCGTCATGGTCGTAAAAACTATGCGTTTTATCCTATTGTGATCGCCGATAGCAGAGCACCACGAGATGGTAAATTTATTGAAAGGATCGGTTCTTATAATCCTAACACTAATCCTGCTACAATAACATTGAATTTCGAACGCGCTTTGTATTGGGTTAACGTTGGTGCTCAACCCACCGACACAGTTCGTAGCATTCTTTCAAACGAAGGCGTCCTTTTGATGAAACACCTTCAGGGTGGCGTTAAAAAAGGTGCTTTNGATGAAGCTGAAGCTCAAAAACGTTTCGATGCTTGGAAGTCTAAAAAACAGGCAGCTGTAGATGCTGTTAAGACTTCAATGGCTGACAAAAAAGAGCTTGCTGCTAAACAGCGTCTTGAAGACGAACAGGCTAAAAANAAAGCTAAAGCCGAGATCGTTGCAAAGAAAAAAGCTGAAATTGCTGCCGCTAAAGCTGAAGCAGAAGCNGCTGCAAATGCAGAGGAAGAAGCTCCTGCTACAGAAGAAACTCCTGCTGCTGAATAAACATTCGGAGTTTCGGCATAAAAATCTTGACGATTTTTATTTTAAACTTATAGAAGGTATGTCAGAAATGACGTACCTTCTTTTTTATGCCTGTGTAGAATATAGATTTTACGTGATATCTTGAATAGTTAAATTTGATTAATTATTTTATTAAAATTTGTATAAATTAAGCGTGATGCCTAACTTTGACTAAATAGATTAATCCACATATATTATCACANACTAACTCATGAAGTTCCAGATCTTACATATACGTTTAATGCTTCTTTTGGCATTTATTGGAATAGCATCATCAGCGATTGCAGATATAAAGACAATAACAACAGATATATGTGGATTAGAGGTTCNGTTAAATATAAATACAATCGATAAAACTGCTTTAATTACCGATACTCGTGTCGTTGTTAAAGACAATGTTTTAGCAACAAATGTAGTTGTTCCGGAATCTATAGAATATGATAATGAGGTTTATACAATNGTATCAGTTGGAACAGCTTTTCAGTTTTGTAATGAAATAAATACGCTTGTTCTTCCTAATTCTCTTATGTCTCTAAGTTCGAGAGCATTTTCTAATTGTATTAATTTANGAACTNTTGAATTGGGTAATACTATTACAGCATTACCGGATTACTTGTTTTATAATTGTAATGTACTGGAATCTATAATAATTCCGGAATCGATAACTNCAATAGGAAATTCTGTGTTTATGAATTGTAAGAGTTTAAAAACTTTGAAGATCCCGGAAAGTGTTGTGAATATTAGTGAACAGGCGCTTGGAACAGGATTGACCGCAATTGAAAATATCTATCTTGGAAATCCTAACGCAGATATATACCCGGAACATCTTTTTAATGTGATTCAATATGGAGGAACGATTGGTCCTTGGAATGGTAATCCTGATGTAAAAATCCATGTCCCCGAGGAATCGTTNCCNNCTTTTATCGCAAAGTATAAGTCNGTGTTCAGTGCCGACCATTTCGTTGCATTGCAACCAATCACACCGGATACTCCTCCATNATTAATNCTNAATGAAACTGCAGTTGAAATGTCTCCCGGTGATTCATTTCAGCTAACAGCGACAATAACACCACAACCGACNGAAGATATNTCNATTACATGGACAAGCTCAAATGAATCTGTAGTCTCGGTTTCTTCTGATGGGATGATGCATGCTGTCGGAGTNGGNCAGNCAACCATTANAGNNGTTNCCGGCGATTTAATTGCAGAATGTCAGGTCGAGGTTGTNCCAATNAAAGTTGAATCGTTCCTNATCAAAGGTATTTATGCTACAGATGTGTATTTTATGGGACGAAGTTATCAGGCTACAGTTGAAGTTTATCCTGANAATGCGACAGATCGTACNGTTGTTTGGNCGTGCAATAAACCTGAGTTGGCAACTGTGAGCGAAANCGGATTGGTAAACTGTCTGGCTGAAGGTGAGGCAACGATAACNGCAACTATCGGGANTATATCTCGCTCGATTAAAATTCAAATCAAACCAATACAGCTGACATCTATAACTATATCTCCTGAAAGAATGGATTTAACAGTTGGTCAAGAAGGTGAATTGACATGGAAAATCACTCCTGAAGATGCNACATACACCGATTTTGAATGGCGTATNAGTAATACTGCGGTTGCAATTGTCCAAGATAATGTAGTTAAGGCTCTTGCCGGTGGAGAAGCTCGTATTCAAGCTTACAATATAAAAAATGGAGTTTGGTCAAACGAATGCTGGGTGACGGTGAAGCGAGCNGACGANNGTTTGTTGATTCTTTCATCCGNGAGTGTTACTCTAATGGCAAAGGAAACATTTCAGCTCAGTGTGTTAAATGACCCCAATGGTTTGACNGANCTTNTNTGGAGNTCNGATAANNGAGCNGTNGCNACNGTCGATGAAAACGGATTGGTTACTGCAGTCGGTAAAGGAGAAACCATAATTCGCGCCGTATGTGAAGACAGGGTAGGCGAGTGNCNNGTGATNGTAAATACGATTGAAGCAACTGATATTCANTTNTCAGAGACATCNATAGAACTTCATCCCGGGCAAACAACGAGCATTGATGTAATGATAACTCCTGACGATGTTTCAGATAAAACTGTGATTTGGACTACCGATAACGAAGCTGTTGCGAAGGTTGATAATGGTTTTATTGAAGCAGTTGGTGAGGGNGTTGCCATCATTACAGCTCAATGTGGCGAAGTTTCGGCAGAGTGTGTTGTCAATGTGACTATTGAAAAAATAGATATTGAAAGCGTAAGTATCAATGAGTCTGAGATTACGNTGGAGGTNGGAGATGTTCGTCAATTAACATTTGCGGTTTATCCCGACAATGCCTATTATGAAATAGTAGAGTGGAAGTCAACCAANGATAATGTCGTAACTGTCAGTGNNGAAGGTCTTGTTACTGCNGTAGGANTTGGNGAAGCTTTTATTTCGATAAGTGTCGATGCAGTCGCTGATATTTGCAAAATTAAGGTTAAACAACCTGAGATGTCNGGAATTGAAGATGTNNTTCAANATTCAAATTCTTCTCAAATNACAACAATTTCTAATTCGATTATAATATCAAATTTGAAATATAACGATTTTGTAGGTGTTTATTCGGTAAATGGGACTGCGGTATATCCACCATCAAATGTGGTTACTGATGCGTTGACAATCAGAGTTCCATCGTCCGGTATCTATATTGTTCGAATCAATAAAAGTGCGACCAAAGTTGCAGTTAGGTAAAAATACTCGACAACAGACGCTTTTATGGAGTCTGTTGTTTTTTTTATTGCTTAAAACTATAGGATGGTAAAAATTATTTGTATCTTTGTTTAAAATATTTTTCAGATGAATACCGATATACTTTCAAAGTTATATAACGATATAATAGGGCAGCCTCCGGCAAAGATTATNGAATTGCCCGCGTCGGGTTCTAACCGTNGATANTTNCGNTTGGANGGNCCNCANTCNATNATNGGNGCNATTGGNACNTCNCGCGAAGAAAANGANGCNTTTATCTATATGGCAGATAAATTTAATGCCAAAGGTTTGCCTGTGCCAAAGGTTTTGGCTGTGTCTGACGATCACATGGCATATATTCAACAAGATTTGGGTGATATGTCTCTTTTTCAGGCAATAGAAAAGGGGCGACTGACCCGTTCGTTTGGAATTGANGAAAAAGAGCTTATTGCAAAGACTCTGACGTTGTTGCCTGATATTCAGTTTGNGGGTAAGGATAACTTTGATTATAGTAAGTGTTATCCCTCGTCATCGTTCGACATGAGAACAATCATGTGGGATCTCAACTACTTTAAATATTGCTTCTTGAAGGCA
Source organism: Bacteroides sp. (assembly GCA_014802535.1). Classification (GTDB taxonomy): domain Bacteria; phylum Bacteroidota; class Bacteroidia; order Bacteroidales; family Muribaculaceae; genus CAJUPY01. Next base: position 84,910 of record JAAVCC010000013.1, read on the forward strand.
ACCGGTCTTGAGTTNCAGGAAGATCGACTTGAAGATGACTTTGTCAAGATGGCTCGCGTTTTGATGGAGAATGACTGCTCGACATTTATGTATCGCGATTTTCAGTCACGCAATGTGATGATTAAGGATGGAGAGCNNTGGTTTATTGATTTTCAGGGCGGAAGACGNGGTCCCTATTATTATGACTTGGCGTCATTCCTATGGCAAGCGAAAGCTAATTTCCCGGANAGTTTGCGTGAGGAGATGATTGATATTTATATTGAGTCATTGAGCAAATATGTCAATGTCGATCGTGAACANTTCATTTCAACGCTACGTCATTTTGTGTTGTTCAGAACACTCCANGTATTGGGNGCATACGGNTTTAGAGGCTATTTTGAAAAGAAACCTCACTTCATGCANAGTGTTCCATTCGCAATAGCCAATTTGCGTGAATTNCTTTCAACGTCATATCCCGAATACCCATACCTTGAGTCATTGTTGAAAGAATTGGTTGACATGAAGCAGTTTACCGACGAGCTTGAAAAACGAACNCTAACCGTTCGCGTTATGAGTTTTGCTTATAAAAAGGGTATTCCTAACGATACATCAGGCAATGGTGGTGGATATGTTTTTGACTGCCGTGCCGTAAACAATCCCGGTAAATACGATCGTTTTAAGCCCTTTACCGGTCTTGATAAAAACGTGATTGAGTATCTTGAGGAAGATGGTGAAATTTTGACTTTCCTTGACCATTGTTATGCGCTTGTNGATGCTACAGTTCAGCGTTATAAAGAGCGAGGTTTTACCAACTTGATGGTTTGCTTCGGATGTACCGGCGGTCGTCATCGTTCGGTTTATTGNGCACAGCACATGGCAGAGCATCTCAATAAAGAGTTTAACGTTAAGGTTGAGCTCATTCACAGAGANCAGGATATNGAACAAGAATTTGCCCCTAAAGATTTTGCAGGTTAATGAANGCTCTTGTTTTTGCAGCCGGNTTNGGTACNCGNTTGCGACCNCTCACNAACGANCGNCCNAAAGCACTTGTNGANGTTGGNGGNGTNCCNATGCTNCANCGTGTAATNCTNAANNTNAANGAAGCNGGTATAAAGAAGATTGTTGTTAACGTNCACCACTTTGCNCCNAANATNGTTGAATTTCTAAAATCAAATGACAATTNNGGCATTGANATNGAGGTTAGNGACGAAACNGATNANCTCCTTGAAACCGGNGGGGGAATTCTTAAAGCAAGAAAATTGCTTGGTGACGAACCGTTTATTGTTCATAANGCCGATATCTTGACCGATTTCCCTATTAANGAAATGATTGAGTATCATCAAAATACAAATGCCGATATAACCTTGTTGGCTGATGACCGCAAAACCTCACGTTATTTCTTTTTTAACAGAGAAAATCGTCTTGAGGGATGGGGAAATATATCTGAGCAAAAATATCTTCCCGAGGGATTTACGCCTAACGAAAATGTGCATCCGCTTGCTTTCGGAGGTGTTCATATTCTGAATTCGTCTATTTTCGAGCCGTTAAAAAAATATGCTGATGCTCACAATCTTGAAGCCTTCTCGATTGTTCCGTTCTATGTCGAATCGTGTAAGCAACTGATGATTAACGGCTATACTCCGGCTGAAAAATATCAGTGGATTGATATAGGCAAACCTGAATCGCTTGCTGTTGCAAACAGCTTGTTTGAAAAATGACAACTTCGAGCAACTTTAAAAACGTTGTTTTTGTTGGACCATCGTTAGACGGACGAGGTGGCATGGAACAACTTGCCCGACTTTATAAAGCTCATTTTAATATACTTTATCTTCCGACAAATAGTCCTCATGGAACGTTTGCCGGTTTTTTTATCCTGATTTTAACATGTCTTCGCTTACCGTATTATAGATTTAACCATAAAATTCTACATATTCATGTAGCGTCCGGAAAATCTTTTTTCAGGAAAGCGTTCCTTGCATTATACGGTCGTTGCCTGGGCTATAAAATTATCATGCATAGCCATGCCGGTGACTTCCCTCAATTTGTTGATAAAACCGGTAAATGGCTCGTTTTATCTTGTTTGAAACTTGCCAATAAAATAATTGTCCTGTCAGAATATTGGCAACAATATTTTGAAAACAATCTGGGCTGTAAAAATATCAGTATCGTTCCAAATATTGCTGATAAACAGTTATCGCCAATAAATAAAGATGAAACACCAATTCGCTTTTTATTTTTAGGCGCATTAACGAGAAACAAAGGTGTTGACCTATTGCTAAAAGCCTTTAGTAAAGTCTCAACTCAGTTCCCGGGTCAAGTAAAGTTGACAATAGCCGGAGTCGGGCCAATGGAAACACAATTAAAGCAAATGGCAGAAACCCTAAATATTAATGACTATGTTGATTTTGTCGGGTGGGTTGACGAAAATGAGCGAGATTCCCTTCTTGCAAAATCACATGTTGTAGTTCTTCCTTCAAATTATGAATGTCAACCAATGGCTTTACTTGAAGGAATGACATCAGGATGCGGAATAGTAGCCACCCGTGTCGGTGGAATCCCTGACATTGTGAAACATAATTTAAATGGCATTCTTATAGAACCTGGTGATACTAATGGAATTATAGATGCAATGACTCATTATTGTGTTGATCAATTTTTGAGAGAAAAACACGCTACATACTCTTGTCAATTATTAGAAAAATACTCGTCTGAACGAGTTAAGAATGATTTACTAAAGATATACAACACGTTAGTCTAAGGATGGTATAGTTGTTATGGACGAATATCTAAAGTTGTTTTATGTTTCATTTCGCTAAGAACAATAGAACTTTGGATTTTTGAGATTCCGTGTACTTTCGTTAGTTTTTCAAAAATAAAGGTGTTGTATTCCTCCAAATCTTTTAAAACAACCTTTAGAAGAATATCATAAAATCCACCGGTAGAATAACATTCTATGATTTCATCAATTTTATTGATATCAGACCGAAAACGGGCAATATGTTCATCATCATGTACTGCGAGAGACACATTACAGAATACTACAAGATTAAAGCCAACCTTTTTAGGATTAATTTGTGCGCTGTAACCTGTGATTACGCCTTCTTTTTCTAATCTATGTATTCTTTCATAAACCGGAGTTTTTGACAAATTAAGCATTTGACAAAGTTCTTTGGTGTTTACCTTTCCATCTTTTTGGAGAATATTTAAGAGTTTGATGTCGATATCATCTAATTTTACCATTATTCCTGAATTTATAAGTCGTTTCTTGATGTTTTAGGATGTTTGTAATATTTGGATAGCAAATATAGGAATTATTCCCAAAATATACAATAAGTATAGTTTAAATGGCGCTTAATATCTAATTTTGCATCAAAATAATCCAATAAATCTTTTCAAAATGAATCAAAATTTTAAATTCAATGTATTAGCTTTCCTAACNGTATGCATTTGGGGCATAACATTTGTTTCAACTAAAATTTTGCTCTCTGACGGGTTTACTCCAACGTGGATATTTATTATCCGTTTTGCAATTGCTTATGTATGTGTTTTTGCATTAAGCCATAATAAACTTTGGGCAAATACAAAGAAAGATGAATTATATATGTTGGCAATGGGATTGACCGGAGGTTCGGTTTATTTCATATTAGAGAACAATGCTCTACAATTAACGTACGCCTCAAACGTTTCGTTAATAATTTGTACAGCTCCGATTCTGACANTAATTTTAGATTCAATTNTAAATAAAACCAAGGTTAAATTTCGTGTTATTTTAGGGTCGTTAATCGCACTTTGCGGAGTTGCGATCGTNGTCTTGAATGGNTCTATAACATTTGGGCTAAACCCATTAGGCGATATCTTAACCTTTTTGGCGGCTTTGAGTTTTGCTTCATATTGTATAATATTAAANGATATGAGCAAGCGATATTCCAATTTATTTATTACGAGAAAAGTGTTTTTCTATGGGTGGGTATCAGCCCTAATTTATGGATTTACGGAGCCTTTCCCTCAATTAATTTCTCTCAATGTTTTCCCCCAAGTACTCATCAATATGCTATTTTTGAGTATTATTGCATCATTTTTGTGTTTTCTTGTCTGGAATAAAGCCGTGCAGGTTCTTGGACCAAATACAACTTCAAATTACATATATTTTACTCCTATGATTACAATTATAGCGTCAACTCTTATTCTAAAAGAACCAATTACAGCTTGGCTTGTCGTTGGTGGTATTGTAATTATTACAGGAGTTTATATGTCAACTAAATAGATTTGTTTTAGCTAAATTCTTGGTGGAGTTTTTCAAAGCGGGCGAGGGTGGCGGAGGAGTGGCGCGACATCGAGTCGCGTACTTTTTCGAGTGATTTTTCTTTCATTTCGCCGCTTTTTGAATAGAATTTGTCGGCATAGCAGACGAGGCGTTCGAGAAGCGTCTCAGGCATATAGTTGCCCGGAGGAAGTGGAAGATCGAGTTCTTTGATGTCTTCGTCAGAGATGCCGGCTCCTGTATGTCGTTCGGCAACTCGGGCTACTTCTTCGGGGTAGCCTTCTTTTCTCAGCATGTCGGCTCCGGCAATTCCATGGCAAATGTAGGGGAGTGAGCCGTGGCAATCGATTGAGGGCGCATCGGTCATTACGATTCCGATGTCATGGAGCATGGCGGCTGCTTCGATTATATTTTTGTCAAGATCGAGTGCTTTTTTTTGTGCAATATCAAGAGCTTTGTCGGCAACTTGTCGGCAATGGTGCATATAAATATCCCGCCGGGTTGTGCCGACGGGATAATATTTGTCAATTATTTTTTGATAGTCAATCATTATGGAAATTAAAGTTCGATGATTGTGTTCCAACCGTGTTTATCTTCGGCTTCGCCAAGCTGAATTGCACGGAGTGCGTTGTAGAGTTTTGTGGTTACAGGACCCGGCTTGCCATCTTTAGAAATGACATATTTTTTGTCAAGGTCAAGATCGACAATGTTTCCGATTGGCGATGCAACTGCAGCAGTTCCACATTCAGCAGCTTCGTCGAGTGTTGCGATTTCATCAACATGAACGGGACGACATTCAACTTCGATCCCGAGGTCACGTGCAATCTGCATCAACGAATTATTGGTAACCGAAGGAAGGATAGAGTCAGAGGCAGGTGTGATATATTTGCCGTCTTTAATACCAAAGAAGTTGGCAGGACCACACTCGTCGATATATTGTTTTTCTTTAGGGTCGAGGTAAAGTACTGCCGAATAACCAAGTTCGTTGGCTTTTTGTCCGGCTGCAAGGCTTGCTGCGTAGTTGCCGCCAACTTTCCATCGTCCGGTTCCTTTGGGGGCGACACGGTCAAATTCACGCATGATACAAACGTCGGTTGTGCTGAATCCGCCTTTGAAGTAAGGACCAACCGGTGTAACCATTATCATGAAAAGATATTCTTGTGCAGGTTTAACTCCAATGTTTGCGCTTAATCCGATTTCGAGCGGACGAATGTATAATGATGCTCCGCTGCCATAGGGTGGAATGAAGCGTTCGTTTAGTTGAACTGCTTTGATTACCATCTTGCGGAATAAATCTTCAGGGACGGGAGCCATTTTAATACCTTCGGCTGATTGGCGAATACGAGCAGCGTTTGCTTCAAGGCGGAATACTCTGACTTTGCCATCTTTACCACGGAATGCTTTCAGTCCTTCAAAAATTTCCTGACCATAGTGTAGGGCAGTTGCCGCCATGTGAATGTTTATTGAATCTGATGAAGATACTTCGATTTCGCCCCATTTTCCATCGCGATAATAGCATCTTACGTTATAGTCGGTGGGGATATAACCGAATCCTATATTATTCCAATCAATGTTTGTATTTGCCATAATTTTATTTGATTTTAATTTTATATGCAAAATTAATCAAAAAATATTATTTTATCACATTTTTATTGTGAAAATTATAAATTGAAAAGGAGATACGCCGATTGGCATATCTCCTTTATTATATTTTTGATTCGGTTGGATTATCTCAATTTGAGACGCTGACCCGGTCGAATTGGTGTGGTTGATTTNATATTGTTTAATCGGCAGATTTTTTGAACTGTTACACCATTGCGTGAGGCGATAAGGCTGAGACTGTCACCTTTGCGGACTGTGTAAACCGATGATCCTCGTGATGAAGTAGAAGTTGTTGTTGAACGAGGNTCNACATACCCATTGCCATTGGGGTAAGCTTTTTGATATTCAGCAATGTATATTTTAGCGTATGCTGAGTTTGCTGCCGGGTCAAAGTTACGGGCTTTTTGATAAGTGTTTTTATCAAATGTGTACGTATCTGTGTGAACTGTCTGGTTGGCAAAGTCAAAAATTGCGGCAGGGTTGATTGCATAGCCCATGTAACGGGTTTCAAAGTGGAGGTGNGGACCGGTTGAACGACCGGTGTTGCCTCCAAGAGCAATCGGGTCTCCTGCTTTAACATATTGATCAGCTTCAACAAGGAATTTTGAAAGGTGACCATATACAGTTTCGAGATCGTTGGTATGGCGGAGGATAACATAGTTGCCATATCCGCGACGTTCAAAGTTGGTTAATCTAACTTTACCGTCAAAAGCCGCACGGATAGTGTCACCGATGTGAACTTTGAGATCCACTCCTTTGTGCATGCGTTTGAAACGTTTGCGATATCCGTAAGGTGAAGTAACGTAGCCGGCGTGGGGCATACAAAAGTTTGAGACATCAATAACTTTTGTATTGGGAATTTCCATGTTGGCGTAAGGGTTGACAAGACGACTGTTCCAACCCTCGGTGTAGATATCCATTTCGGGTTCCTCTTCTTCTTTGAAGAGCTGGTCAAGGAATTGCTGGGTGTTTTCAACCTTGATTTGGTTGTTGATATTTTCTTGACCGGCAATTAGGTCGCGATGTTCTGCTGTATGTGCACCCGGCAAACGATAAGTTTGAGCATCAGCGCCGATAGCTACAACTCCGAGTGCTATGAAAATGATTGCGTTTTTAAAAGGTTTTTTACATTGCATAATCTCTTATGATTTGATAGGAATCAATCTCTTTGGTCAATGGTTAGATTTCTGAGATGATTGCGCAAGCGCGTTATCATGATAAGGATTGTTCCATGGGTTTGCTATAATATTCCCCAAAGTTATAAAGAATTAATAACATAGCCAAAAGTTTTTCTTTAAAATTTGAAGAAAAATATTGGCTACATCTTGTTTTCTGCTCTTAAATTGCTAANATACAGGTAGTTATATTGAAATGTTAAAGTTTTAAATTTTTTTCTTTCGTAATCCTGTGTATTTACTTATGTTTGTGAGTCATTCAATCATCAGATATGATATTATCTATTAGTAAATGTAAGATTATTATTTTCTTTAGTTAGAATTTGATTCTTTTGAGTAATAATTCTTGATAATTTCGTAGAGCATTATGATAAGGCATATTGCGTTACTTGCAATCAGNGGTTTGTTATGGGTCAGGAATCCATTAATCATCCAGAAAAGATTTCCGAGTGATACGAGATATTTTACCATGTTTGCCGATTTGCAAAGCATACCTGCGCTACGAAACACGGTTGCAATCCAACCTATTATTTCTGCTATTATTACAATCATTTTATATTATTTTTATGGGTGTTGTTCACCATTACATTATTATATTATATAAAAGAAGGTATGTCATTCCTGGCACACCTTCTTTTATAGAGGGGACTATCATGCCTCTCTTTGAGGTTGATGAATGGGGTAGAGAGGCTGTTATTTGCGGTCTTCGGGTTTGATGTAACGTGCGTTAAGACCGTCTACAATTTCTTTGGTTATATCAAGTGACGGATTGAAATATACACCTGCGGCGCGGAAAAGAATTGCGTCGTAGTTATGAGACTTCATGTATATTTCAATGTAGTTGTTAAGTGAGTCGTTGAATGCTTTGCTTTGGTCGAGTGCATCTTGCTGAGCCTGTTGTTGAAGATTACCAAGATAAACTTCGGCATCACGTTGTTGCTGCTGGAACTTTTGCAAGTCGGCATTATATGTATGTTCAGAAATGTAGCCGTTGTTTTGAACCTTTGTCTGGATATCGTTGGCACGTTTCTGGAGTTCGGCTTGTTTTGTGCGCTGAGCATTGTCAAGACGAGTCATTGTCTTGATGTTGATTTCATTATAGTCTTTTACAAGATTATAGTTTGCGGTGATTGAATCGAGATCAATGTAGCGAATGTTAAGTCCGGTTGCAGGTTGTTCGCTTGCTTTAGCTTCGGCCTGTTCGTTTGCTTTATTGCCACATGACGACATAACTACGGCAGCAAAAGCCATTAGTGCCACACCGGCGAGTTTCATTTTTTTCATTTCGTTAATTTGGAATGTTTATTTTATGATTGTTTATTTTCTTTATAGGTATTGCATCGAGTGTCACGCTTTTTTAAGGTTGGAATGTCGTGGGCATGCCCCGACGGAAATTTTCCCCCTTTGACAAACAACACTCTGCATCCCAATAACAGGACTGCTATGAGGAGCAGACCGAGTGTCAATAGAAGCGTTTTCATCGTTTATTTGGTATTTTCTCTGCAAATATAAGAAAGAATGTCAAATTTTTTGTCATGATTGAATTTTATTTTGTAACTTAGTGGTGGAAAATTGAATTATTTAACATAGTTTCAATATTACAAGACTTTTTTAATATTACTATAACATTTAAAACTCAAATCTATGGAAGTAAAAGACCTTCAACCTGCTTTGGTGTTTGAAATCTTTGATGAGATTACCAAGGTGCCCCGTCCATCTAAAAAAGAGGGCAAAATTCGCAAGTATCTTCTTGATTTTGCAGCAAAGCACAACATTGCCGTGAAAAGTGACGAAGTTGGAAACATCGTTATGTCTAAACCCGGTACTCCCGGACATGAAAATGCTCCTACAATTGTACTTCAGGGTCACATGGACATGGTTTGTGAATCTAACGACAAGTCTTTTGATTTTGAAAACAACCCGATTAAAACTATAGTTGACGGCGAATGGCTTCGTGCTGATGGTACAACTCTCGGTGCTGATAATGGTATCGGCGTTGCAGCATCTTTGGCTGTATTGATTGATCCTAATCTCACTCATGGTCCGATCGAATGTCTTTTCACTGTTGATGAAGAAACCGGAATGACCGGTGCGTTTGGTCTTGGTAAAGATATGATTACCGGTAGCATTCTCGTTAACCTCGACTCAGAGGATGATGCTGAAATCTTTGTTGGTTGTGCCGGTGGTGTTGATACTACATGTACTTTCCATTACAATCGTTCTCAGGCTCCTACCGATTTCCAATATTTCCGCATTGAAATTGCAAACGGTCTTGGCGGTCACTCAGGAGGCGATATTCATCTCGGTCGTGCTAACGCAAACAAACTTCTTGCCCGTTTCCTCTGGCAGGTATCTCAGAAATATGAAGTGTCACTTTCAGAAATCGATGGAGGTAACCTCCGTAACGCAATCGCTCGTGCCGCTCATGCAGTTGTTGGTGTTCACACTTCAAACAAAGAAGATGTTCGCATCATGCTCAACAACTATGTAGCAGATATTGAAAATGAGTACAAAGGTCTCGAACCCAATCTCACAATCACTATGAGCTCGGTTGATACTCCCGAATACACTATCGACTCTACAACAACACTCAATATTATTCGTGCAATCTATGGCGCACCCCACGGTGTCGTTTCTATGAGCCGCGAACTCGAAGGTCTCGTTGAAACTTCAACCAACCTTGCTTCGGTAAAAATGAAGCCCGACAACCAAATCGTTGTTACTACAAGCCAGCGTAGCTCGGTTGAATCTCGTAAATGGGATATCGCCCGTCAGGTTGAAGCAGTGTTCCAGCTCGCCGGTGCTAAAGTTACTCACGGAGACGGTTATCCCGGATGGCAGCCCAACCTTCAGTCGCCCATCATGAAGATTGCAAGCGATGCATACGAAGAACTTTATGGTATTAAACCTGCAATCAAGGCTATTCATGCCGGTCTCGAATGTGGCTTGTTCAAATCGGTTTATCCAAACCTCGACATGGTGTCATTTGGACCAACACTTCGTGACGTTCACTCGCCATCAGAAAGAATGCATATTCCGGCTGTTGACCGCTTCTACAATCAGCTTCGTCGCGTAATTGAAAAAGTAGCTGACTTGAAGGCTTAATACATTATATAATATAAGAGAGGAACTGATGATTTCTAAAAATTTACGTTTCGTCTTTTGTTTGGCTTTGATCTTTAAGGTGATTTTGGCTACCGCGCAAATTGAGCCGGAAAAACAACAAGACGAAATAGAGCGACAGCTTGACTCTATATTCATCAGTTCCTCTCTTATTTCTCTTCCTGATTTTTCAACTTCGTTGTCCGACCGTGATATGCAAATGGCAGCCGACACTCTTGGTGTTGAGCTTGCTGTTATCAAAGCGGTTATTGAAGTGGAAGCCGGACAACCGCATTGTGGCATTATCGCTCCGGGAATACCTCTTGTAGTTTTCCAACGTTCTGTCTTCTTGAAAAAGGCTGAGAAAAATAACTCAGATTTGAAGTCGGCTAAAGAATTATATCCCGAATTGTTTTCGTCTGTGACCAATCGCTCAATTTCGAGACATCTTCGCAATCACAATCTGCTCAAACAGGCAATGAATATCGACTATGTCGCAGCGGTGGAATCATGTTTTTGGGGAATGTTTCAAATTGGTGGTTTTAATTGGAAACGATGTGGTGCGTCATCTCCCGAAGAATTTGCTTTCAGAATGTCACTCTCTGAAAAAGAGCAGTTTAGGTATTTTATTAAGTTTATACACCGAGGCGATATGTTACAGTCGCTAAAAGATAAAAACTGGGCGCGATTTGCCGCCGTATATAATGGTCCCGGATTTCGTAGACGTAGCTATCATATCCGTCTTGCCGAGGCATATAAAAAACATAAGTTAAACACTCTATGACCGAATTTATTCAACAATATAACTTGATGGGACTCTTGATTGGAGCCGCAACCTTTTTGATTATCGGATTATTTCATCCTTTGGTTATAAAAGGCGAATATTATTTTGGTACACGTATTTGGGTCGCATTCCTGTTATTGGGTATCGCCGGATGCGTTGGCTCGATTTACTTTTTAGATATGTTTCTGTCGATTGTATCAGGAGTGGTTGCATTCTCGTCATTTTGGTCAATCAAAGAGGTTTTTGAGCAAGAACAACGTGTGAAAAAAGGGTGGTTTCCGTGCAATGAACGTCGTTTAAAAAATAGTAAAACTATAGACAAGTAAATTGCAATAATCCAACCGAGCTTGTTACATGTGATGAAAATTTTTTAATGATAAAGTAAAACATTCTAAATTGAAAACGCGATTATTATATCTTTTGACATTTGTACTGTGCGGACTGAATTCATTTGCTATTGAACCGACATGGAGCGTTGACGTGGGGTCTGTATTTGATAACAGGGAAGGTGATACTAAATATACAAAAGCCGAAACGTTTTTCTTTATAACTTTGGCTCCTGAAGTAGGATTGAAAATTACAGAACAGGATAGAATAGCCGGAGGCTGTAATTGGACTCAACCGCTTGAAAATAAATTCGGGAAAGTTAAGCCTACTATTTATTATCGACATGATGGTGAAAAGTGGAAATTTTCAATGGGACTCTTTCCGAGGACTCAGTTAAGAGAACCTTTGCCCGGTTTTCTATGGTGCGATTCATTGAATTATTTTCAAAAGAATGTCAGAGGGGCATTGATTCAATATGACAAGGGTACAAAAGGCTTTTTCGATGCATATATCGACTGGCGCGGCTTGCAATCAGAAACGACCAGAGAGGCTTTTAACATAATGTTTCATGGTGAGGTTCGTCCCAAAAATCCACATTTTTTGGTTGGTGCACATGTGCTGATGAATCATTTTGCCAAATCAAAGAATGCGAGTGATGATCAGCATGTAGTTGACAACTTTTTGGTCAATCCTTATGTAGGGGTGGACTATAGTCGTTCAACTGTGTTGGACAGTCTTGTCGTAAAGCTTGGAGTTCTTCAGACAATTGAACGTAATCGAGCTCAGGATAAATGGGATTGTCCGGGTGGTCTTTGGCTCGATGGAACATTTGAATGGAAAATGTTAGGAGCCAAAAATTCACTTTATCTTGGACGACGAGGCTTGTTGCCGATATATGGCGAATTTGGGTCTTTATTATATCAGGGAGAACCATTTTACCAGTCAAAATTCTATGATCGACTTGATTTATATGGTCATGTCTATCGAAATAAATTTATTGATGTACAGGCTCAGCTTAATTTTAATTTTGCAAAAGGTAGTTTCATATTTTACCAACGCTTGACCTTGGTTATATATTTGGGAAATTTGTAGAGTCTCTTTATGATTTGAAATTGCAATGTAAATAGTTGATTTATAAATAGTAAGCGTCGTTATAGACGCGAAAGGCTATTTTTCTTATAAAAAAACTTGCACAAAATAAAAAAACGTCGTAACTTTGCACCGCAAATGAGAAATATTTCGTTTCTCAATAGCAAAGACCAATGCGAAAATAGCTCAGTTGGTAGAGCACAACCTTGCCAAGGTTGGGGTCGCGGGTTCGAGTCCCGTTTTTCGCTCTAAGAAAAGAGTTCTTTGAAATAGGTAATTAACCATTTTAAAAGAGTAATTTAAAATGCGAAAATAGCTCAGTTGGTAGAGCACAACCTTGCCAAGGTTGGGGTCGCGGGTTCGAGTCCCGTTTTTCGCTCTAATTCTCAACATTCTTTTAGAGGTTGATAAATGTCCGGATGGCGGAATTGGTAGACGCGCTACTTTGAGGGGGTAGTGAGCATTAGCTCGTGTGAGTTCGAGTCTCATTTCGGACACTGAATAAATCCTGATTTCATTCTCCATTGAATGATTCGGGATTTTTCTATGTAGTTTTATTGGTTAATATTACCTCTGTTTTGTCCGGATGGCGGAATTGGTAGACGCGCTACTTTGAGGGGGTAGTGAGCATTGGCTCGTGTGAGTTCGAGTCTCATTTCGGACACTCAGACATTAATCGGTTGTTTTTCTTTCGCGAAATTCAACCGATTTTTTGTTGTAGATAAGCTTTGTGTGTTAATATATGTTAAATAATTGGGGGGGGGGTAAAATATAACTATATTTGTAAGAATAATAATCAAACTCATTATCTATGACACTAAAACATTTATTTTTTAATTCCGTATTATTAACCGGACTATTCTTGACTCAGGCTTGTTCTGAATCTAATGCGCCAGATGAACCGCAGAAGCCAGAAGAGATTAAAAACGACACAATTACAGTAAAACTTGTTTCAGATCTTATTGTGACAGAAGAATCACTGATTAGTCGAGCCGGAAACAGTAATGATTTAATTGGTGTTGAAATTTGGCGAAAAACATCTGCAAATGAGTGGATCGCTCCAACATCAATTATATATGCAAGTGGTGTTTTCGATGATATCAATGATATTGCATTCAAATTTGTGAAAGGTGGTACATATAAAATACGTATGACCTATTTCCCTGATGCAAAGAACATTGTATATAAATATTCTGATGGAACCTATGGTGCTCCTTTTTCGTATTTGTATGGGCTAAAGAACTATAAATTAAATGAACCGGTTTACTACACTGGAACTGAAGGTGGCTGGTCAGGCGGTGGGGATAAAGGCCCCGTTTTAGAATATCTCTTAGAGGATATTTATCAGCCGACTGATGATAGAACTGTACAAACTTTTAAGCGAGGTAAAACTCCTCGTTATTCAGGTGAAACAGAAGAGATTACCATTACAGATAATACAAATATAAATATAAAACTTGAATTATGTTTAATGGCTATTACTCTTAACCCTGAAAACTTTACAGAAGGTAAACTTTCTCTTGTTTTCAGAAACAATGGATATATGGAAAATGATAATTCGACATGGTCTGTTACACCTCAAGATGATAAGACTCTTAAATTTCAGATTCCATATTCTGATGGAGAAGAAAGTCTTGAGCTGTTTTATACAAATGGAGCAGGCGAAAAATATCTGTTGGCTACAAAACAGCTTCAACATAAACATAATGCAAACTATATATTCTCATTCAGTCTAACTGAACGTGCAGATGGTAGCATTGGTATTCAAATGCCATCAGAAGATTCAATGGTTAACGAAGATGCAACATTTGATTTCTGATTTAGATTTAAAATCATATTAGAGAAATAAATATAAATCTCCCGGTTTAGACACTGTCTGAGTCGGGAGATTTTTATCATTGAAAAGTATAATTATTTTAGGATCAGCAGTTCGCGCATTATTGCATCGGCTTTGAGCAAGTTTTGTTCGGGAATGATGTAGCGATTTTGATCGGGATTAAAAGCAAGTTGACCGCTGTTGACGAGGGGAGTGGCTTGAGATTTAAATTCTGATTGGAAACGTGGCGGAATGTCGGTGAGAGACAAGCCTTGGTTGGTGCGAAGTCGGGTGATGATGCAGTCGTTGGTGCGGTCAACTTCGTTCTCGTCTTCTATTTCAACATAAAGGTTGCCCGATTTGAGTGTATTGACATATTCAGCGGCGTCTGATGGATTATATCGTCTTACTTTTCCGTCGAAACTGTGGGCTGAGGCTCCAAGTCCAACGTATGGTTGGTTGTCCCAGTAGCCTGAATTATGGACGGCATGAAAATCGGGACGTGCGAAATTTGAAATTTCGTAGTGGTCATAGCCATGTTGACGGGCTGTTTCGGTCAGTATATTATAATATGTGTAAACCGTATCTTCGTCGGCCTCGGTAATAAGTCCTTTTTCGCGCATACGCCAAAGTGCAGTTCCCTCTTCATAACTTAAAAGGTAAGCTGAAAAATGGTGAGGCTCAAAGCTAAGTAGTTTGCGTAGTGAGTCTTTCCAAGAGTCAATGGTTTGAAGAGGTAACCCATAGATGAGGTCGCAGCTGAAAATCAACCCTGAATTTTTGATTGCCGCAACAGCTCGTAATGCTTGCTCGGAAGAATGACGCCTGCCCACTCGTTTAAGCTCAGCGTCGTTAAATGATTGAATACCCATGCTCACACGATTGATTCCTAAAGATTTATAGAATAGAAGTCGATCGGGCGTAACATCCTCGGGGTTCATCTCAATAGTAAACTCTTTCAGTTCATTGATGTTTATATATTCGCTGATTGATTTAACGAACCGCTCAATTTGTCTATCGCTAAGAGATGAAGGTGTACCGCCGCCAATATAGATTGTCGGATAATCGGGTATCTCGTTATATCTCAATTTAAATTCTGTTATCAATGCATCTATATAGGCATCGGCGTCAACCGGTCGATGTGCCGATGAATAAAAGTCGCAGTAAGCGCATTTTGAGTGGCAAAATGGAATGTGAATATAGAGCATTGCTTAGATTCAGTATGATTTTTTAGAAGCTATATCACAGATGCCTTTAAAGTCGCAGTACAGACAGGCGTGTTCTTTATCTTCAGCTTGCTTAAATGGAGTTCCGGGATCAAACATTTCTAACATCACTTCTTCAAACTGTTTTAGAAATTCATCATTTATATTTTGATAATTGACAATCGGTTCTTTATCGAGTGTCATTAAGTTAATACCGTTTTTAATCATCTCGTTAAAGTTGTAGATGATTGGAACAATCGGTTTGTTGTAGTTGTAAAGGTGGGCGTATGCATTACAATAAATCATTAACTGCAACATACCTTTAGCACGTTTTGCGTATGAATTGTTTGACGGGAGTGCAAACATATCCTCAATCTGAGTGATTGCGGTCGGCTCATTTCCGGTTTTATAATCAATAAGACGTAGTATTGGCAATTGATCATAATCGGGCATCATTATTTCGTCAACACGGTCAATATATCCCTTTAGATTAAATGAGACTTTATCGGTGAACTTAACATGACCTATAATTTTCTTTTCAGCCTCTTTGAAATTGAAATATTCAAAATCTTTCCATGTAGCCTCGGTCTGTAAAATCTTGATGATGTATTTGTTGATTATATTGGCAAGCAACTCAATTTCACCCGGAAGCATTGATGTTTTATAACCTTCTGACTGAAATCTTTTTGGATCTTGTTTGAGATAATTTTCTTTGAATGCACAAACGATAAGATGTTCGATTAAGGGCTTTTTTGTGTTGATAATTTGATTTATACGAACGGCATTAAATTGGGCTGACCCGCTTTTTATACTTTCACCCTTATACAAACTTTCAAAAACATAGTGGATAATTGTTCCGAAAAGGCTATCATCAATGTAGTCGATCAGCTCATCATCTTCAGCGAATCCACCGATATTTTTAAGATAGAATTGTAGCGGACAGTTGATATATGTATTGATTGATGATGCCGACAAATAATGTCCACTGCCGTCAGTGCGATAGAGGTTGAGTTTGTCCATTATTTCAGGAGTCTTTTTTACCTCTATTTCACGGGTAGCCGAAGCGGTAAGTTTATATGCGCTTTCTTCAATTACAGGTTTTAGTGATGGAAAGGCGTAGATGAGTTGATAGATGTATCGCGACATCTCAGCCGAATTTTTTCCTCCGCGTGTGTCGTAGATGAGAAATACCTTTTTGCATCGGGTCAGCAATCGATAGAAATAATATGCAAATATACTTTCTTGATGATCGACTGTTGACATTTCGTAAGCAGCTCTCATGTCGGCAGGGATAAATGAATGAATAGTTGTGGTTTTGGGAAACACTTTTTCATTCATTGATAAAAGTATTAGGTTCTCAAAATCGAGTGCGCGGGTTTCAAGCAGCCCCATTATTTGGATACCTTCAAGAGGTTCTCCTTTGAAATGAACGGCTTCTCCTCCGGCAAGACGTTGAAGCAGCTGATAAATTGTATCGTGACTTAGAACAATATTATATTTTTCTATATGCTTTTCAAGAATATCAAGCGACGACAAATAGCTGACGACAAATGATTTGCTAAGATTGTCATTTTTTGCAAGCTCTTTCAAGGCTTCAAGCATTCGACGCATCGGTTTTAGCGATGTTAAATTGCCGGTTTGCTCAATCATAAATGGCTCGATCTCGGGAAACAGCTTGATGAGTTCGGTTTTAGAAAAATGAAAAATAGATTCTTTATTTATTTTTTTAATTATCTCATCACATTTTTCGGGATATGCTGTTTTCAAAACGGGGTGGGAGAGCAGAGCAATGACATCTTCAAAGTAGAATGATAGCCCAGAAGTATTACTTCGACTTCTTGATTGCAGGCGTATTATGTTAGTCATCAGTGATGAAACCGGACTGTTTTTAACCGAATACCCCATAGTGATGTTAATTTTATCTACTTTAGGAGATAGAGAGTTCACTAACGGGATACAAAGTGTTTCATCGGGGAGAACAACAGCTGTTTTGCGGGCTTCAATAGCATTGAAATCCTCTTTTTTGGGGGGGAGAAGGGTGTCTATAATTTGTGCTGCTTTTTTCACTTGCCCGATGTTGGACGGTACACCTATAATCTTTATCTCGGGCCACTTGTCAGATGATTGTTGAGGTAGCTGATCACCGACCGTTGGAAATTGTTTGGTATATTCTTTGATAAAACGGGTAGCCGGATTTGAAGAAAGATTATCAGGAATGGCATCTCCAAAAATGGGGGATGCATCATCCCAGTAAAAATCAGCAATACCGACTTTTTGTAGTGCTTTGAAAATTTCAATCTCAGATTTTGACAGAATATTAAAACCTACAAATATATATTTTTTGAAATGCAGAATATCTGAAGGATTTTGCTCTGTCAATATTTGGGCAGCACGACGGTATGCAGCACCACTGTATGTTTTACCCTGTTTATCGAGTTGGGCATTAAACTCGTGATAAAGCTTGTCAAGAATTACCCAAATACTGAAAAAGTTTTGAACCGTATCAATATCTTTGGAATCATGAGGTATATGTTTCCACATTGGAGCTTCCGGGTCAAACGTGATTTCGTCTCGCCAATAGCGATTTATGATATTGACCTGATTTTCAGTAAGGAAGTTGGCCGCTATTTCTTTGAAATATTTGATATTGCGAAATATCTGAGTAGTGTCAACAAGATAACGGTCAACGTCATTGAAGTCATTCAGCACCATCTCGCCCCACGTTATAAATGAATCAAAACTGATTGTTGACTCATCGGTATCAGGGAATATTTGTTTTCTTAGTTTGGAATAGCAGTTGAACAATATGAAAAGTTGCTCAATACGAGGCGTTACGACCGATTTTGTCACTGACATTACAAGTGAATCAATATCGGTCATTTCAGGCATAAGAGTATTTTCGGGAAGTAAATCTTTTAAATATTCCGTAAAAAATGCAATACTTCGTTTATTAGGAAAAACAAAGCAAGTATCAATAAGCTCTTTGCTGTTTGCAAACAGAGTTGCTATTTGTTTCAAAAAAGGTTCCATCCCAAAGTTTTGGCGGTTATAGTTAGATTAGATTTACTGTTTTAGCAGCAGAATGACCCTAACTGCAACATCAAAAAATATAATTTTAGCGTTTCCGTTGCCTGCGATATCGGTGGCGGCATCTTCAAAAACACGTTTTAGTTTCAAGACATTTCGTTCGTTGATAAATCGGGCGAAATTTTTTGAAAACTCGCGTTCGCTGCTATTCATCCCGGTTAGATCGGGCATATTAAAGTTGTATATGAAGTTTTCTCGTAAAAGTCGGCAGCAATAGTTCAGAAATGCAATCTGTCGATCTCTGCCGAGGCTCGCAATATCTTGAGCCCATAGGCGCAACTCTATAATTTTGCGTTGATAAGCGAGTCGCATCAGCGAAACAAACTTATCAAAAAAATCATTACCAGAAGTGGCTATGTCGAGTTGACGGAGCGCTTCATTAATTGACCCTGATGATATGTCGGCTGCCTTTTGTGCATCTTCGGGATTGACATTTTTATTATTGACAATCCATTGAGCTACTGAATCGTTGTCGAGTCGTTTAACTTCAATAGGTTGGCAACGAGAGTAGATGGTTGGTAAAATCTCGGTTGCGTTGTCTGATGTAATAATAAAAATGGTTTCAGGCTGAGGCTCTTCAAGTAGTTTTAACATCTTGTTTGCACACGCTTCGTTCATTCGTTCAGGTAACCACATCATTGCAATTTTGTAGCGTGTTGAGCGTGAAGTCGTAGCAAGTTTAGCCGCCAGAGAATCACTTTCACTGACATAGAATATTGGAGAGACACCTGACGTCGATGCTCCAACCGAAGCCAGTTTTGCGCACCATGATTCAAAATCCATCATTGGATTTTCATTCAAAAATTCACGCCATTGGTCAATAAAATCGTCAGAAATAGGATTGGTACTTCCCGATTTTTTTTTGACAACGGGAAAGCTGTAGTGTGTATCAACATGATTCAGCGTTTGATGCTGTATGCATTGGGGACACACTCCACAAGAATCGGATGGGTCGGCACCCGGTTGCAATCGTCCGGTGCAGTGGATATATTGAGCGGTAGCTCGCGCAAGCGCAAATTTTGCCGAGCCTTCAGGCCCACGCAACAAAATGGCGTGAGGAATACGGTCGCTGTCAACAATTTGTCTTAAACGATCTATAACATCTTTATGGGCTGGAATATCGGCAAATCTCATGGATAATATATTGTTATAAAACTATTTAAATAGATTGGCAACCACTTTTTCGACTGAATCGGTCGCATTGTGAGAGTAGAAGTGGATCGATTTCACTCCATGGTCATATAGTTCACGCGCTTGAGCGATACACCATTCAACACCAACTTGACGTGCATCGGCATCGGTCTTGCAAGCCATCAGTGCTGATGCGAGTGCTGTAGGAAAATCGACCTTAAATACTTTGGGCAGCACTGTGAGTTGAGCAAGGCTGGTTATTGGTTTGATACCCGGAATTATAGGTATATTTATGCCGGCTTTGCGTGCCATTTCAACAAATTGAAAATATTTGTTGTTGTCAAAAAACATCTGTGTTACAGCGTATGAAGCTCCTGCATCGACTTTGGCTTTAAGCCACATCAGGTCAAGTTCCATATTGGGTGATTCCTCATGTTTTTCAGGATAGGCTGCTACTCCGTAAGAAAACGGAACAGAGAGAGGTGCATCCATCGGAGTCCCGTCAATAAACAAGCCTTCATTAAAGGCATTTACTTGAGATTGCAGCTCTGAAGCGTGGGCATGACCATCTACATTAGGCACAAATCGGCTGTCATGTTTGGCTTTATCACCTCGCAGCAGTAGTAAGTTGGTAATGCCGAGAAAGTTAAGGTCAATAAGTGCATATTCAGTTTCAAGTCGTGAATATCCTGAACAAATCAGATGAGGTACAGCCTCTATGCGATATCGGTTTTGTATGGCGGCTGCCACTGCAACAGTTCCCGGACGAGAACGTTCAGAAACTTTTCGGTAGAGGCCGTCGGCAGTCGATTTGAAAACGACTTCGCTACGGTGAGTTGTTATGTTGATATACGCCGGATCATAGTCAATCAGCTTTTCGATGCGTTGAAACAAACTGTCAATGCCTTTACCTTTTAATGGTGGCAAAACTTCAAATGAAAATGTTCTACCCTGATGGCTTTCAATTTTTTCAGTGATGGTCATAGCGATGAAATATATGTTGGGGCAATGTTCAATAATTGCATTGCCGAGTTTAGATTTTGAGTTGATGTGAATGAATCAAATGGGACCACAGCAACAACATTGCTTTGTTTCGAGTTTAACGTAATCAATATGTCGGTTGAAAGCAGTTGCACATCTACACTATTGGCAAGATGTGAAGTTGTTCTTTGTGGTTGGATTGTTTCGTTAGGCAACATCTCATCATCGGGATTATAATAATCTATGTCGATTTTGTCATTACAGAAAACAACACGATGAGGTAATGTCAGCATTGCTGCAGTTGGCGAGAGTGCATAGTAAAAATAAATCATTGAGATTATGATTGGTCCAATAACAAGAATCAGAGCCGGTCCGACAACATAAAAGATGTTGTTGACCATATATCCGGCAACGACCGATAGAAGCAGAATGACCGCCATAACCGCAATGATGGCAACGGCTTTGACGCGAGCCATTACCATAACAAAGCGAGACGGACTGATGCGATGGATATCGGTTGCTATTGATTTGTTCATTAATCTTTTATTTTAGTTACAAAGTTAATGATTTGCCGTGAATTGAAGTAATTATTTTAATAAAAAATTAGGCTTGGACATCACGTCCAAGCCTAATCTGAATTGAATGATATGAATAGTTATGGAAATGGGGACTATTAAATCCAACGTACGTATGCAAAGTCTTGACGATGGGGCAGCTCGGCATTGAATGGATAAATGCGGTAGCCAAATCTGAAGACTCCTGCGTTCTTGATCGTGCCTTTGAGCGAGTATGTCAAGATGTTGCCTTCTTCTTTGACAACTTTAAACTGCTCTGTGCTCGAAAGAACTTCTTCTCCGTTTTCAGCACGATAAGCAACTTGTTCAACGTGAAGGTCGCGGCCGATGCCGTTGGTGTCAACAACAATAGTTGTCTCATATTCTGTACCGGTCACGGTTGACGCTGTATTTGAGTTGATGACATCAAGCACTTTGATTCCATCCCAAAGTGATGCAATGTGTTCTTTCCATGCAACAATCTCTTTTGCGAGTGCATAGTCGTCTTTTGTAAGACGTTTTGAACGCGCTGCTTCTTTGTCGTAGAAACGGCTTATGTAGTCATCGATCATTCGCTTCATAGTGAAGTGAGGAGCGATATCGCCGATTGAACCCTTGATATATTGAATCCATTCGGGTGAGTAGCCGGCTGAATTTTTCTTGAAGTAGAGCGGAATAATCTGGTTTTCAAGCATTGAATAGATGGTTGCTGCATCAAGCTTGTCTTGTTGTTCCTGTTGGTCGGGTGTGAAAGTGCGTTTGTCGGTGAGTGCCCATCCGGCATTTTCATTGAAGCGATAGCCTTCATACCACCATCCGTCAAGCACTGAGAAGTTGAGCACACCATTCATCTCAGCTTTTTCGCCTGATGTACCTGATGCTTCAAGTGGACGGGTCGGAGTGTTAAGCCAAATGTCAACACCGCTGACAAGACGTTTTGCAACAATCATGTTGTAGTCTTCAAGGAAGATGACTTTTCCGAGGAACTGAGGCATGCGCGAAATTTCCATGATGCGCTTGATGAGTCCCTGACCTGCGCCGTCGGCGGGGTGAGCTTTACCTGAGAATACAAATTGAACAGGGAACTGTTCGTTATTGACGATGCGTGCAAGACGATCAAGGTCGGTAAAGAGAAGATGAGCACGTTTATATGTTGCAAAACGACGTGCAAAACCAATGATGAGAGCATTGGGGTTGATTTTGTCAACAATGTTCATGACAGCTGACGGATCACGCTGTTGTGCAAGCCATTTAGCTTTGAAATCGCGTTTTACAAAATCAATGAATTTATGTTTGAGGGTAGTTCTCATCTTCCAGATTTCTTCATCGGGAATTGAGAAAATACCTTTCCATGCTTCTGGATTGCTCTGGTCGCTGAATACTTGTTTGCCAAGTTTTTCGGCATAGAAAGCTTTCCATTCTGATGCAGCCCATGTTGGCATGTGAACACCGTTGGTTACATAACCCACGTGAGATTCTTGCCATCCGTAACCTTTCCAGATTCCTGCAAACATTTTCTTTGAAACTTCGCCGTGGAGCCAGCTGACTCCGTTGGCTTCCTGGCAGGTGTTAAGCGCAAAGACGCTCATAGAGAAACGTTCTTGTGAATCGGGATTTTCGCGGCCCATATTCATAAGGTCATTCCAGCTGATACCAAGTTTAGCCGGATATTCACCCATGTATTTGCCAAACAGACCTTCGTCAAAATAGTCGTGTCCGGCAGGTACGGGAGTATGAACTGTGTAAAGCGATGAAGCACGGACGAGTTCAAGTGCAACGTTGAAGTCGAGTTTCTTTTCTTGAACGAAATCTACTAAGCGTTGAAGGTTAAGAAGTGCTGCATGGCCTTCATTACAGTGATATATGTCTGCAGTGATGCCGAGTTTTTTGAGCATGAGGATACCGCCGATACCGAGAAGATATTCTTGTTTGATACGGTTTTCCCAGTCTCCGCCATAGAGTTGATGGGTGATAACACGGTCAAATTCGCTGTTCATGTCAAAGTCGGTGTCAAGAAGATAAAGTTTCATGCGACCAACATTGACACGCCAAATATGTGAATAAATTATGCGTCCGGGATAGGGCACTTCAAGAATCATGGGCGAACCGTCGGCTTCGCGCATTTGCTCGATGGGGAGCTGATTGAAGTTTTGAGGTTCGTAGTTGGCAATCTGTTGTCCGTCAACCGAGAGTGACTGTGTAAAGTATCCATAACGATAGAGGAAACCGACAGCATTCATGTCAACTCGGCTGTCTGAAGCTTCTTTAATATAGTCTCCGGCAAGTACGCCAAGACCACCTGAATAAATTTTGAGCGCATTGCAAAGACCATATTCCATTGAGAAATATGCAACTGAGGGTATATCCTTGCGCATTGGCTGTTTCATGTAGTCTTTAAATGACGCATAAACATCAGCGATGCGTTTCATCATATCTTTATCGGCTTGAATTTCGTCAAGACGAGAAGATGAAATCAGTTGAAGAAGCATTACCGGATTTTCGCCGGTCGAACGCCAAAGTTCGGGTGAAATATCATGGAAAAGTGATTTCCCCTCACTATTCCATACCCACCAAAGGTTTTTGGCAAGTTCGTCAAGAGGTTTGAGTCGAGTCGGGAGCTCGGCTGTGACTGTCAAATCGCGCCATGCTGGCGTATTGGAATTGCTGACTTGAAGTTTCATTTGGTCAAGTATTTTTAGTTATTTTTTTTCGTTTGTTTATAAAATACGATTTATTAGAATTTCTTTGATTTGGTTCTGCGGCGATTGCGAGAAGCTATGGCTTTGTCAAAGGCTTTGATATAATAGTCAATGAAATAGGTCCATGATGCTTTCACTGCAGTGTTACGTGCTGAATCAGATATCGCTGTGATTTGTTTTTTGTCGGCATTGATAAGAGTCATCAATGATTCTGCAATATTCTCAACTGAACTTGAATAGCTATGGTCAGTTCGTTCAATCACATTTACACCGCTTTTTTCAAACCCATTGTCGAGGTCGTTCAAAATCCACTGACCAAAGCCCGAAAGGGTAGTCGTAACGGTCGGTACACCGAATGCTACGCTTTCAAGCGGGGTATAACCCCATGGCTCATAATAAGATGGGAAGACTGTTGCATCAACACCGGCCAATATCTGATAATATGTTTTGTTGAAAATTCCATCTTGTGCATCAAGATAACATGGCACATAGATAACAGTGACATTGTCGCTTACACGATTGGTAAACCCGAGTCGGTGGATTGATGCGAGTACGGCATCACTATCGGGATTGTTAATCCGATGGGTGAATACCGGGTCTTGAAGCGGTTCGGTTGAAGTCGTGTCTGTAGAGATGCGTTCAACAAGATCGGGGCGCGCATCTTTTACCCATGCCGGAACCATGATATAGGCTATAACACGTTTTTTGGGCGCTTGAGATCTGACCCGGTTAATTGAGTCAAGATACATATCAAGCCCCTTGTTGCGATATTCAAATCTTCCTGATGTAACAACTATAAAAGTTGATTTGTCATCATAATCAATTCCGGTCAAAGCTCGGGCTGTATTGATAAGCAATGATCGAGCGTCTTTGCGGGCTGCCGGCATCTTTGTCTTGGCAGGTACAAATCCGCTTTCAAATCCATTAGGGGTGACGATATCGGGACGACGTTCAAGGAGTTGTTCACATTCGATAGCCGTTATTTGGCTGACGGTCGTAAAACAGTCGGCTTGATGTGCGGTAATTTTTTCGAGAGAATGTTTTGCCTCCATATTCAGCTCGCGCGACATCTGATCGCCATTATAGCCTTTTAAATAGTCATACAAAGGCTTTTGATTTCCACAGATACTGCGACCGATGCTTGTCGCATGAGTTGTAAAAATTGTAGCCACTTGGGGACAACGATCTTTGACTAATAGCAGGCCCATGCCGGTTGTCCATTCATCAAAGTGAGCTATAATTTTTTTCTTTTTATTTCCGTAATATTCGACAATTGAACATATTACAGATGCTGCTGCGTGAGAAAAGGCACAAGCTTCACCATAGTCACCGTAGGCATGAAGCGAGTCAACTCCATATTTTTTCCACATCTCGCCAAATAAATCGTTGTTGAGGCGATATAGTGAATCAAATTTTACTAAGATAACCAATGGATGTCCCGGTACATTCCATCGACCGAGACGTACTCTGACGCCTTCAGGCAATGTTGCAACTTCTTTCCATGAATCGAGATTGGTTTCAGTCTCTTCAAAATAGGGCGATGGGGTTGACTCTGACCATACATCGGGTCCGATGAAAACCACATTGTCGTTATATAATTTATGTAGAGTATTAGCCTTTGTAGAAAGAACCGTGTAGATTCCTCCAATTTTGTTACACACTTCCCAGCTTGTTTCAAACAGCAAATCGATGTCTGTTGTTTTCTTTACCATATTAGTAGCTACTTTATTTAAAGTGCAAAGGTAAGCATTATTTGACAATTATACAAGAATTTAACTTCTAACAAGTCTTCTATAATATTAAAAATATGGTCAGTTGAACTTATTGTGTCTAAATTTTGTTAATTTTTAAACGTCATTCTTTATTATTCATCGGTAATTCAGCCGTTAAATATTATGCTGACAAAACAATAACCAAAAATTTTATATAAAAATGAACAAGAAAAAATCGTTGGCTATCGCAGCCCTATTTGGATTGACTTCACTGACCGGTGTCGGTATTCATCAGGCCGGTGCTTGCTCTCGTGTTGTTTATGTGGGTGATGACTCTTTGAAAATTGTCGGTCGTTCGCTCGATTGGAAAACTCCGATTCCAACTAATCTATATGTATATCCTCGTGGATTTAAACATGTTAGTTCAAATCAACCGGGAGCGTTAACGTGGACTTCAAAGTATGGTGCTGTTTATGCTGTCGGATATGATGGTGGTATAACCGAGGGTATGAACGAGAAAGGGCTTGTGATTAACGGTCTTTTCTGTAAGGGTACTGTATATAATAACCCAGAAACAAATGGTCGTCCCCCGATGTCATTGGCTGTTTTTGTTGCATGGATGCTTGACCGATTTGAAACTACCGATCAGGTAGTAGCTTTGTTAAAAGAAGGCAATTTTTCTATTGGTGGCGCAACATTTGATGGCGGAACCGTATCAGCTCTTCACTGGGGTATAACTGATGCTCAGGGAAACAGTGCTATTGTAGAATTTGACAATGGTAATATTAATATTTATCAAGGCGATGATTTGCGCGTTCTGACAAATGATCCACAGTGGCCTCAGATGAAAGCGATTATAAATTATTGGCATGGGGTTGGTGGTCAAAATATGCTTCCCGGAACGGTTAAGAGTCCTGATCGTGCCGTCCGTGCCGACTATTTTGTTAACCATGTAAAATCTACCGGTGATGCCGATCTCGGGTTGTCAATTATCCGAAGCATTCTCTTTAATGTAAGTGTTCCATATACATATACAATCGAGACCGAACCAAATGTGTCATCAACTCAATGGCGCAGTTTTGCAAACCTTCGTGACAAACGTTACTACTTTGACATTGTAACCAATATGGGTATTTACTATATCGATCTTAATAAAGTGAATTTGAATCCGGGTTCACCTGTTATGAAACTTGATACATCTGTTATAACTGATATTCTTGGAGACGTTACTATGTGCTTGACCCCGTCAAAACCGTTCACTCCGATGTATTGATTTTATTTGTAAGGAAATTATATAAAACAAAAAAAGCTAAGTCGTTAGAACTTAGCTTTTTTGTTGCCTTGGAAGGATTCGAACCCTCACAGGCGGAACCAGAATCCGACGTGCTACCATTACACCACAAGGCAAGGTGTTTTTATTTTCGGTGCAAAGGTACTGCTTTTTTTTGGTTCTGCAAATTTTTTAATGAAAATTTTAAACACATGTCGGCTCTTGTGTGTTAAAGTGGTATATAACCTTTAAATAATTCCAAGTTATGAAAGATTATGAATCTATAATTTCGTCTAATCCTGTTGTTTTGGTTGAATTTTATGCGACTTGGTGTCCTCATTGCCATCGAATGGCTCCGATCGTTGATCAGGTTAAGGAATTACTTGGCGATGCCGTCAAAGTTGAACAACTCGACATCGATCAATATGATGAATATGCCGATGAAGCAGGTGTTGAGGGTGTTCCGACTTTTATAATTTACCGTAACGGGAATGAAGCTTGGCGTCATTCCGGTGAAATTGACGGTAATGTCCTTTATGAAAAAGTTCAGAGTTTCATGAATTGGTAATGAAATATGAAGTCACACACGATTTTTTCAAATATACTATCGATTCTCGGTGTCAAGCATACGGCTTCATATAGTGATAAACGTTTTGAAACGATGCCGTTCAGATCTCTGTTCGGGCTTAATAAACTTCTTCAGGAGTATGGCATTGAGAGTGAAGGTCTCGTGTTTGACGAAAAGTCAAAAGGACTTGACCAGCTTGATACTCCTTTTTTAGCTCGTAGCGGGTCAAAATTTGTGATTGTAACTGATAAATCGGGCGGTAATGTTGATTATATCGATGATTCAATCAATAAATCGCTTTCTCGTAGTCAATTTATAGACAGATGGACCGGAGAGGCTTTGGCTCTATATTGCACCGAGTTGGCAATCGAGCCTGATTATCGTCGTCATGTTGAAGACAAGGTACTCGAAAACGGGAAACGATTTTTATTGATTGGATTGGGATTGTTTTTGATCATATATGCTATGTTGGCTGGTAATTTTTTATCTCGTCCATTATTGATAGTGACACTTGCGCTCGACTTTGTTGGTCTTTATGTCAGCTATTTACTTGTTCAAAAGTCGCTTAAAATAAAAAACGATACTGCCGATAAAATATGTGGTGTAATTCAAACTCACGGGTGTGATCATGTTCTTGATACCGGTGCTTCAAAATTTTTTGGACTTTTTTCGTGGAGCGAAGTCGGTTTTGCCTATTTTAGTGTCAGTGCATTAACTTTGCTCATATATCCTCAATATGCATCATATCTCGCGGCTATAAACGTGTGCTGTCTTCCGTTTTCATTTTGGAGCGTCTGGTATCAAAAGTATATTGCCGAGGCGTGGTGTACGTTATGCCTTATCGTTCAATCGGTTTTATGGCTTCTGTTTTTCAGTTATTTGGGCGCCGGTGTAGTCTCCTGGATTTTCCCTCTTAAAGTTGAATTTTTTGTATTGTGTGCGGCATACGTCTTTGTATTGTTAATGCTCAATACGTTAAATCGCAGTCTTGATAAATCTGAATAAAAATGATTGAGAATAAAAAGAAAAAATATGCCGGAGCCCGTGTGATGACTCCGGCAGAGATGAATAGACTTCATTTTGATAGTGAACATACGCGACTTGATGGGGCTGATTGTCGCGATATGAAAAAGAAACAGAACGTTTCGGGCGTTAAAGAAGCTCAAGACCACGTTTGATTGCCGCTTCATTTGCCGGCAAAAGGTGGTGATGACGCTCGGGTAATACTTTTTTGAGTCCGTCCATTACGTTTTCGACGCTGACAATTGGGCTTGCTTTCAACAGCGCTCCAAGCAAAATCATGTTGTAGCTTTTTGAGTTGCCCATATCTATTGTAGCATCCATTGCTTTAATAGGTATAATTGTTATATCGTCTCGTTGAGGCATACGGTGTATTCCGTACGGATCATAAAGCAGTATTCCACCCGGTTTGACTGTGTTCTCAAATTTGTCAAGACTTTGTTGATTCAGTATTACTGCGATGTCGTAAGTATCAACTATTGGAGAGCTTATCGATTCGTCACTTAGAATGACCGTTACATTGGCTGTTCCGCCACGTTGTTCCGGACCATAAGAGGGCATCCATGTTACTTCAAGCCCTCCGGTTAGAGCCGCGTATGCCAGAATCTTGCCCATAGACAAAACTCCCTGACCGCCAAAGCCTGCTATAATAATTTCTTTTTTCATTGATCGTTTACTTTTAAATCGCCCGGAGTATATTCTTCAGCCATATATTGCTCCATCCATTTGTTAGATTTATCGGGTGTCATTTTCCAGCCCGACGAGCAGGTTGACAAAATCTCAACTACTGATGTGCCTTTTCCTGCAAGGGAGTTTTCAAAGGCACGTCGTATGGCGGCTTTTGCTTTCTTAACGGTTGCCGGAGTGTGAGCCGACTGGCGTGTAACATAGCATGTCCCTTTGAGTTGAGCGAGTAATTGTGTGATATTAAGTGTATGACCGTTGAGGTCAACGCGACGTCCGTAGGGGGTTGTCGATGTTTTCATTCCCTCAAGGGTTGTAGGAGCCATTTGTCCTCCGGTCATACCATAAATTCCGTTATTGATAAAAATAATAGCAATATTTTCACCACGATTTGCCGCATGAATAGTCTCGGCTGTACCTATGGCTGCAAGATCGCCGTCGCCTTGATAGGTAAATACAAGTCGTTCGGGATTGAGGCGTTTTGCAGCAGTTGCAACAGCAGGTGCTCGTCCGTGAGCGGCTTCAATCCAGTCGATGTCGATATATTTATATGCAAATACGGCACATCCGACAGGAGCGATAGCGATTGCGTTATTTTCTTGTCCCATCTCCTCGATAATCTCGGCAACAAGTCGGTGAACTACACCGTGAGTACAACCGGGGCAGTAGTGCATCGTGTTGTCGTTAAGAAGTTTGGGGCGTTTGTAAACCTGATTTTCGGGTTTGATTATATCTTGGTTGTTCATGTTGACGGGTCTTGGTTATTTGAGAAACTCATTGCAGAATGCGTTGAGAATTTCAGAGGGATTAGGAACGATACCACCCATACGGCCGAAGTGAACTACTTTCTTGTCGCGACCGACTGCCAACCGAACATCTTCAATCATTTGTCCGGCATTGAGTTCAACAACAAGTATTCCTTTTGTATGAGAAGCAATCTGATTAATCGCATCGTATGGGAACGGCCAGAGTGTAATTGGACGAATCATTCCGATTTTGATTCCCTGTTTGCGAGCTTCCTCTATTGATTTCAGACAAATGCGTGCCATTGAGCCAAATGCAACAATAAGATAGTCGGCATCATCGGTGAAGTAGGTTTGATATCTAACCTCATTCTCTTCGATTTTGCGGTATGTTGCCTGAAAGCGTTCATTGTTTTTTTCCATCACCGCTGAATCGAGTTCAAGCGATGTGATTGTATTGGGATGTCGTTTAGAGGGATCTCCGGTGGTTGCCCAGGGGCATTGACGCGCTATTTCTTCGGCTGTGCGTCTTGGTCGTTTGGGTGGGAGAACTACTTTTTCCATCATCTGGCCAACTATTCCGTCAGCAAGAATCATGGCCGGGGTGCGATATTTAAACGAAAGATCAAAGCCAAGAGAAACAAAGTCAGCCATCTCCTGAACCGACGACGGTGCAAGAACTATTAGACGATAGTCGCCGTGACCTCCACCTTTTGTCGCTTGGAAATAGTCACTTTGTGAAGGGTGAATTGTTCCGAGACCGGGACCTCCGCGCATAACATTTACGATTAGTGCGGGCAACTCGGATGCAGCAAGATATGAAATACCTTCCATCATCAGAGAAATACCGGGACTCGATGATGAGGTCATAACCGCTTTCCCTGTTGCTGCTCCGCCATATACCATATTGATTGACGAAACTTCGCTCTCGGCTTGAAGTACAACCATGCCTGTGGTTTCCCATGGCATTTCAGCCTCAAGAGTTTCGAGTACTTCTGATTGGGGCGTAATGGGATAGCCAAAATACCCGTCACAGCCATACAAAATAGCTGCGTGGGCAATTGCTTCGTTCCCCTTCATCAGTCGTACTTCGTTATTTGAATTGTTATTTTTTGTGTTCATGTAATTTGGTAGTGGAGAGTTTTATTTTTCAACAATCTTGAATACTTCGATACATGCATCAGGACAAACTGTTGCACACGATGCGCAGCCGATACATTTTGACATATCGACAGCGTATGCAAAGTGGTATCCACGATTATTAACTTCTTTAGGTTGAAGCGATAACACATTTGTCGGACACGCCACTACGCATAGGTCACACCCCTTGCAGCGTTCAGAATCAATTGTTACAGCTCCATATATTTTTGCCATTTATATTTTGTTTTAAATCGTTGTGGTCTTTTTTTCTTTTACAAAAATAGTGATAATTAATATATTTGTGCTATATTTTACCAAAGGTTAACTATTTGCACATCGTCGTTTAATTAGTGCAAAATTACAAATTTTAGTATAAATTCATGATAAAGATAACAAGGAGATATGTAGGGTTAGACATATCTCCTTGTTTATTATTATAGATATTTATTATGGTAATGAACAGTCGTATTATTAATGCTGTTAAAATTTGTTCATTGTTTTGATGGAGTGATGCCGTCTCGTTTAAGAAGGGCTTCTATGGTCGGGTCTTGACCTCTGAATCGGCGATAGAGTACATCCGGTTTTTCCGTGCCACCTCGTTCGAGAATATTGGTTCGGAATGAGCGTGCGGTCTCCCGGTCAAATATACCTTTCTCTTTAAACAGAGAGAATGCATCTGCATCAAGCACTTCTGCCCATTTATAGCTATAATATCCGGCGGCATATCCTCCGGCAAAGATATGGGAGAACTGGGGTGATGTTAATGCTCCATCAACAGGTTCGAAAATCTGAACATCTTTGTAGGCATTATGCTCAAATGTAGCCGGATCTGTTGTTATAGAGTCAGGACTGTTATGCCAAGCCATATCAATGAGTCCAAACATAAGCTGTCTCATGCAAGCGTATGCCGCGCCATAACGGTCTTGAGCAACAAGTCGGTCTATCATCTCGGCAGGGATTGGCTCTCCTGTTTGATAATGACGTGCAAAGCCGTTCAAAAATTCTTGTTGAGTCAGATAGTTTTCGTTAAATTGAGAGGGCAACTCGACAAAGTCACGATATACGTTTGTCCCCGACAAGCCTTCATATTTACATTTTGTGAGGAGTCCGTGAAGTGCATGACCAAATTCATGAAGGAATGTGTTTACCTCATCGGGTGTGAGTAATGACGGTTTATCTCCAACAGGTTTTGAGAAGTTCATCACAATTGAAACAACTGGGCGATGATCTTTTCCGTTGGCATCGACATATTGTTCGGCAAAATTTGTCATCCATGCTCCCGAAGATTTGCTTTCGCGCGGGAAAAAGTCGGTGTAAAGCACGCCGATAAACGAGCCATCGGCATCGGTAACATCAAACGCTTTGACATCGGGATGATAGACTGCGATATCCGGATTTTGAGTGAACTTGAGTCCGTATAGTTTGGTTGCAAGGCCAAAAACTCCGTCAATTACGTTGTTAAGCTCAAAGTATGGACGGATAAGTTCGGTATCAAAGTCATATTTTTGTTTTTTGAGCTTCTCGCTGTAATAGCTGTAGTCCCACGGTTTAATTTCAATCGGTTTTCCTTCAAATTCGCTTGCAAATGCGTTAAGTTCCTTCATCTCAGCATCGAGTGCCGGGCGATAGGTTTTGCTGAGTTGATTAAGAAGGTTCATTACATTATCGGGAGTTTTTGCCATTTTGTGTTTCAACGTATATGCAGCGTATGTATCGGCTCCGAGCAGTTTGGCAAGGTTGCGACGCAATTCAACAATACGGGTCATCACCGGCAAATTGTTATACTCACCCTGAGTGTTACGTGAGTTATATACACGCCACATTTTTTCACGAAGGTCACGACGTGATGAGTATTTTAAGAATCGGCTATAGACCGGAGCTGCCAGGGTGAACATATATTCACCGTCATGTCCGTTTTCTTTAGCGGCAATAGCAGCTTCTTCAATCAAACTCTCTGGCAGTCCGTCAAGATCCTTGTCAGTGAGATAAAACTTGTAGGAGTTAAGTTCGCGGAGCACATTTTGACCAAACTTATTTGTGAGGTCTGAAATCTCGGCATTTAGCGATGCGAATGTATCTCGATCTTTACCTTGAAGATTTGCGCCCGATGATGCAAACGATTCGTATGTATTTTCGAGCAGCATTTTATCTTCGGTGTCAAGATCCAATTGGTCGCGGTTGTCATATACGGCTTTAATACGCTCCCAAAGCTGTTGATTAAGAATAATTGAAGTTGAGTATTCAGAGAGTAGAGGAGAGATGTTATTTGTAATCTCTATCATACGGTCGTCACTCAGCGACGATGTAAGCGGAAAGAATACGCCAAGTGCACGTGTCAAGTCGGCTCCGGCTTGCGACATTGCGACAATTGTGTTTTCAAATGTCGGCTTCTCGGGATTTGACGCGATTGATTCAATTTCTTTTTTTGCAAGGTCAAGGCCGCGTTTTATCGCTTCCTCATAATGGTCCTCGGTTATTAGGTTGAAGGGAGGTGTTTGATGAGGTGTATTAAATTCTTTGAACAGGGGATTTGTTGCGTTGGTAATCATTGCTAAGAGAATGAAAGATAAAATGAAAAAAATTTTTCTCATATCTTATAGTTTGATTCAATTCAGGCGATTCAGGCGCGACAAAGCCAGTTGATACTCATGACGCATATTCTCAAGATCAAGCTCGGCTTCAAGATAAAAGTTGACTTCTTGAATATAGTCGAGCATATTGATTTGTCCGCCTTTCAGCGCTTTAAGAAGAAGTTCATGATGGCTTCCATCGTTTAGGGCTGTCTCAAATTTATCAATCTGTTTAATTAACTCGAGAGCGGTTGAGTGATCATTGTCGATGTCGGTCATCATTTTTTTTGATTGTGCGGCAATCTTTACATCATTTTCAAGACCGGAGGCAACGATTGATGCACGACTGTTTTTATTTGACCATGTCGCAAATTTGACACCAATATTGAAGCCGTTGAAATCTTGACCTTCCTCTCGTTCCCATTCATATCCGAGCGAGAAAGAGGGGAGGGCTGAACGTGATGCGACTTTGCCTCGTGATTTATTGACTTCGGTTGCCTGTTTCAGATAAGCCATATAAGGATCTGACTCTTCTGCCAGTTTCTTATAATCATCTGCCGATAGGAGCATTGCATCGGGGTAGCTGTTGAGTTGAAGGAGCTCTGATTCTAATTGATCAGTTCCACAAAAATCAAAAATTGAGGCAAGGATATCGCCGCGGCGATTATTTTCTTCAGTTAATCGACCTCCAAGGCGTATAACCTCAATGTCAATCTTGTTTTTATCAAGTATTGAAACCTGTCCGCTTTTATAAGCTGAATTATAATAATTGGCGAGGTCTATCATCATTGAGTCAATACGCTCTAAAATCGAAATGTTTCGTTTTGAGTTTACGAGATCTACTAACAACGCGCGTGCTTCGGTTTTTTTATCTGTAACGGTAGCGTTGCGAAGTAATCCAAGAGCCGTTTCGTTGTTGCGTATCATTTGACGACGAGCACTATACAATCCCGGCCAGTCAAATCCTTGAGATATTCCGACACCATATTTTCGGTCGCCTGAATTTCCCCATTTGTGAAAGCCTTCAAGCTCTGGACCTTCAAGAACATTTTCAGCTTTCATTTCTTGAATTTCAGCTTCAGAACCGTGATTTAGCTCTTTGATGGCAGGATTGGTCACAAGCATCTGAGATACAAGAGCATCAAATGATTTTGTCTGAGCCCCAAGTGTCGGCATCATTAATGCTATAATAGCTGTGGCAATTATTTTTTTCATCTTATTCTTTATTTCGGCGTGAAAGATAATAGATAATTGGAACGACAAATACGTTAAGTGCGGTTGCTGAAATCAGTCCTCCAAGAATGACAACCGCCATTGGAGACTGAATTTCGTTACCCGGTTCACCTCCACGTACGGCAAGTGGAATCAGGGCAAGAGCCGAGGTCAACGCTGTCATTATAATCGGGTTGAGGCGATCGGCTGATCCGTGTAGAATACGTTCCATTAATGGTTCGCCTTCGCTACTTAGGTGGTTATATCGAGAAATAAGCAACATACCGTTACGGGTGGTTATACCAAGAAGCGATATAAATCCGATAATAGCCGGTATATTGAGTTCGCCACCTGTAAATACAAGAATTAATACGCCTCCGATTGCTGCCAGCGGCATATTTATAAGAATAATCAGCGATTGCAATGCATTTTTAAATTCTGAATATAGTAGCATAAAAATGATTACAAAGGCGATTATTGATGTAAGGGCAAGTGTACGTGATGCATTAGCTTCGCTTTCAAATTGACCGCCGTAGGTTACATAGTAGTTTTCGGGCATCGAAACGTTTGCCTCAATACGTTCTTTGATTTTGTTAACCGCACCACGCAGGTCTCCACCCTCAACATTGGCTGAGATTACAAGACGACGGCTGACATTCTCGCGGTTAATAGTGTTTGGACCTGTTGTCGAAACGATATCGGCTACATAGCTCAACGGAATTTTACCTTCATTACTGTCAATCATTAGATCGGCAATTTTATCCATAGAGTCACGACGATCATCGGGAAGTTTGACAGTAATATCATAGGGAATACCTTCTTCATAGACTTGTGAAACAACCTCACCGGCAAGTGCAACATCGATAAATCGTGTGAACTGATTCATTGATATGCCATATCGGGCAAGCATATCGCGACGAGGGATAATTTCAAGCTGAGGGCGACCTATTTGTTGCTCAATATTCACATCTACAACTTCGTCAATTCCGTTCATTTGAGTTTTGATTTGGTTGCCGATAGAATACAAACGGTTAAGATCGTCGCCAAACAGTTTGACTGCAATCTGGGCTTCGGTTCCCGAAAGCATGGCATCGATTCGGTGGGAAATAGGTTGTCCTATTTCAATGTTTGCCCCCGGAATCTGAGCAAGCTTTGATCGCAACTCGCGAACGACTTCGCCTCGTGTGCGTCCTTTATCAAGAATGTAAGGGGCTTCAATTTCTGATACATTAACACCGAGTGAGTGTTCGTCAAGTTCGGCACGACCGGTTTTGCGGGCGATGGTTTTGACTTCGGGTATCGACATTATCATTTCTTCGGCAATACGTCCGACGCGGTCACTTTCTTCAAGTGAGATGCCGGGGAGAGTGCTTACATTAATAGTGAACGATCCTTCATTGAATGAAGGTAAGAAGCTTCGACCTAATGTGAAGAAAAGGCTCATTGCTATGATAAACAACACTCCTACAACAGCCAAAACGGCTTTGCGACGTGCCATACACCATTCAAGGGCTTTGATATAAGCCGATTTAAGATGGCGTGATGTCCAAGGCTCTTTACCCTCGTTCTCAGCTCCCTTATCACCAAGCAGAAACGAGCATAAAACCGGAGTTAGGGTTAAGGCAACGATGGTAGATGAAATCAGTGCAACAATAAATGATACACCAAGAGGAATAAGCATACGTCCTTCAATGCCGGTCAAGAAGAAGAGCGGAAGGAAGCTTGCTATAATAATAAGCGATGAGTTGAAGATTGGCATACGTACCTCTTTTGACGCTTCAAAGACAACGCTCAATGTTGACTGTCGTTGGTCAATTGGTAACTCACGGTTTTCTTTAAGTCGTTTATATACATTTTCAACATCGACAATAGCGTCATCGACAAGCGAACCGATGGCAATTGCTATACCGCCCAGCGACATTGTGTTGATATTGAATCCAAATAAATTAAGAACCAATACCGATAGAATAATTGACATCGGCAATGCAATAACCGATATGACAGTTGTGCGAATGTTCATCAAGAAGAAGAACAATACTACAATGACAAATAACGCACCTTCAAGAAGTGATTCCTGTAGGTTTGATATTGATTTGTCTATAAATGTGCTTTGACGGAAAATGTCGGTTGAAATGTGAACATCGGCAGGTAAATTTTTTGCTGATGTTTCAAGACTTTCCTCAATTCGTTTGGTTAGTTCGATGGTGCCGACTGCAGGCTGTTTAGTTACAGTCATCAACACGGCAGGCTTTGTACGTTCAGAGGCAACGCCAAGTCGGGGAGCCTTACTGCCGATTTTTACTTCGGCAATGTCGGCAACAGTAATAGTTCCGCGGTTGTCGCTGCGAATAACTGATGAGGCAATGTCAGTTGTATTATTTGTATTGACTGCACCTTTAATGATGTATTCATTACCATATTCATATAGAACGCCACCGGCTGCATTGTCATTTACTTTTTCAACACTTTCCATCACTTCATCAAGCGTTATGTCAAAGTGACGCATACGGTCGGGATCAATACAAATCTGGTATTCTCTTATGTCGCCTCCTATTACTGTAACCTGAGAAACACCTCCGACCGAAAGAATACGAGGACGAATCTGACGTTCTGCTAATGTTCTCAAGTCGAGCAGTGATGTTGAATCAGAGGTCAGACCTATGATCATTATTTCACCGAGAATAGATGATTGGGGACCAAGTGTCGGTGCTTTTACTCCGGGGGGTAATGTCTCTGAAATACCTGACAGCTTTTCTGAGACGGTTTGACGAGCAATATAAATATCTGTACCCCAGTCAAACTCGACAGCTACTACCGAGAATCCGGTCGCTGATGACGATCTGACGCGACGTACTCCGGTTGCGCCATTTACTGATGTTTCAATGGGGAATGTTACAAGTTTTTCAACTTCTTCAGGTGCCATGCCCGGAGCTTCGGTCATTACAACTACAGTCGGGGCATTAAGGTCGGGGAATATATCAACTTCTGTGCGCAGTAGTACAATTGTTCCGGTTAACAACAATATACCCGAAAGCAATAAAATCAGAAGTCGGTTATAAAGCGAGAAATGTATAATTCGGTTAAGCATAGTCTTTTAAATTTGAAATGAGGAAATTAATGACTATGGCTGTGACCTTCGGGAACAGCACCTGAACTTTCGGCAAGTTTCACAAATGTCATACCGGTTGTCACAACTTCTTCACCGGGTTTTAGACCTTTTTTAATCTCAATAGTTTTGCCATTACTGTTACCGAGTGTTACATTTCGTTTTTCATAACAGTCTTCATCAAGACGGATATATACAAAGTTGAGACCTTGCTGTTCGCTTACTGCTTCGATAGGTAATGAAATTACGCCTGAGCGAGTACCTCCGATTAGATATATTTCAGCAAACGACCCCGGCACAGCAGAACCGTTATTGTCAAAGCTAAAATAGACGGGGAGGTATCCGGCGCGTGTGCCGACAACCGCTGTTGTGCCACCGATGCGCTGACCGTGAAGATCTGAAATGCTGATTGTCTGGTCTGAATATGTCGGACGAAAGTTTGCGCTTACGATGGTGGGCATGAAATTATAATATTTTTCGGGAAGATCGGCTCTAAGTGTTAAACGTGTATTGCCCGAGATTACAGCGATTGGCTGTCCGGTTGAAACATATTCACCCTGTTTAACCAATAATTGAGTGATTACTCCATTTTGGTGCGACACGGCAGACCCGCCTGATGTACGGCCCGACCATGCTGCTGCAGCTTGTTCGTAGGCTTGTTTTGCTTCATTATATTCTTTAGTCGAAACAATGCCTTCGTTATGAAGGGGCGTGATTCGTTCAAGTTCACGTTTTGCTGCATCATATGCTGCTTTAGTAGCTTCATTTGTATCACCTCCGGCAATTCCGTGACCTGTTATTGTTGCGATGGTAGTGCCGTTTTTAACAGATGATCCTTCGGTTATATTGCGAGCATAGCTTATTGTTCCCGAAGCGTTAGCTGTAATTATAGATTGGTCGGTTGGTGCTGATTCGATTTGTCCGGAAACTTTTACAATTTCAGCAAACTCAGAAGGAGCAATTTTTGTTACTTCAACTCCAAATTTTTCAGCTTGTTCCGGTTCAAGATGTATTGCACCGGCTGGTTCTGAACTGTGTTCATGTGAATGACCTTCATGATCATGGTCATGTTCATGATTGTGACCATCGTGGTCATGTTCATGTTCGTGATTGTGTCCATCGTGGTCGTGGTCATGGTCATGTCCTTCATGTCCATGTTCGTGTCCATGATGATGGTGATGCCCAAGTCCATCTTGTTCGGGTGTATTTTGTCGGCATGACGGGGTCATCAAAAGAGTAGTTGCAATTGCAAGTGCGTAATATAAATGTTTTAACATATCGTCTATAATTGGTTTATAATCTTTGGTATAATGTTAGTTGAATATAAATTGGTCAGGCAATAGATGGCGGACCTCGTCGCGAGATCGTCTCTAAAAAGCCCGTAGCCTCTATGACGAAATGTGTAATACAATTTAACTCTCTGTATTCAAGGTTATTCAGTGGAGTGCAGGCAAATGTCACTTCTGGCAAAATAACCTGAGAGAGATAGTGGTCGGCTGATTTAATCAGGGTAGAGATATTGGGGTCATCGTTGACGATCGTTTCGTCAAGGTGCATCGCACATTCCGATTCAGACTGACTGTCATTATCAGAGCAACAATCGTGATGATGGTGATGGTGGCTGCATAACTCTACTTCTCCGACACCGGTCACATATAAATAAATATCTCCCGAATGGTCGTGATGATGAAACTGAAGCATTGTCGAGAAGACAAATGTCAGTGTCATCAAAACAGAAAATATTAATCGGGAAATATTTTTCATTAGTTTAATATCTTGAGTGCAAAAATAAACATATATGCTTGCAACCGGTTTGCAAAGTTACAACATCAATAGTTTATTAGTCAACTTTATCAAGATGGTGTCCCATGCGTTCTTTCTTGGTGTGCATATAAAAGCGGTTGTATTCGTTGGGCGCCACTTCAATAGGTACATTTTCAACTACTTCGAGTCCATAACCTTCAAGCCCGATGCGTTTTATCGGATTGTTAGTCATAAGTCTCATTTTATTTACGCCAAGCAAACGTAGTATTTGAGCACCTACGCCATAGTCTCGTTCATCGGCTTGGTGTCCGAGATGTATGTTGGCATCTACGGTATCGAGACCTTCTTCTTGGAGCTTATATGCTTTGATTTTATCCATTAAACCAATGCCGCGACCTTCTTGATTGAGATAAAGGACAAGTCCGCGGCCTTCCTTTTCAATCATTTGCATGGCTTTGTGGAGCTGGTCGCCACAATCACATCTTTTTGAACCGAAGATATCACCTGTTGCACATGACGAGTGAACGCGAACTAATACCGGTTCCGGGCTTGAAATATCCCCTTTAATAATAGCAATATGTTCCAGCCCATTGCTTTTTTGGCGGAATGGAATGAGACGGAAATGTCCATAGTCAGTTGGCATATCCACTTCCACGCCCATTTCGACAAGGCTCTCGTTTGCGATACGATATGCAATCAAGTCACGTATTGAGATGAGCTTCATGCCCCATTCATCGGCGCGTTTACGCAACTCGGGCAGACGTGCCATTGAACCGTCGTCGCTCATTATTTCCATAAGAGCGGCTGCGGGTTCGAGTCCTGACAAACGTGCGAGATCTACTGCCGCTTCAGTATGTCCTGCGCGACGTAAAACGCCCCCGTCTTGAGCGTATAACGGATTTATGTGTCCGGGACGACCAAAGGTCTCGGGGGTTGATTTCGGATCGGCAAGTGCACGAATGGTAGCACATCGGTCGTTGATTGATACTCCGGTCGAACACCCTTCAAGTTTATCTACCGTAACAGTAAACGGAGTTCCGAGAACTGATGTATTATCTACAACCTGATGAGGTAAATCGAGTTCGGCACAGCGCGACATTGTTATGGGAGCGCAAAGCACACCACGTGCATTTTTCAACATGAAGTTAACTTGTTCGGGTGTGATTTTTTCAGCAGCTACAATAAGGTCTCCTTCGTTTTCGCGGTCTTCATCATCAACAACGATAACGAGTTTACCTTCTCCAAAATCTTTGAGGGCTTCTTCTATTGAGTCAAGTTTTATTTTTTCCATATATGAGTGTTCCTTTATGTCAAGTTAATTTGTTTCTTTGTTAATCAATTGCTCGACTTGTTGGTCAAGTTTAATTATCTTTGTTAATTCTTCATGTAGATCGTTACGAAGTTTACGCCCGATTAACCAAATGGGTAATCCGATTGGGAAAATAACAGCCGCGGCAATGGCAATTTTGCGATTGGGCGATATGTTATAGAACCATAGGTTTTTAAGAATCGGATAATCGCTCAACTTGTTTATAACGAGTTTATCACGTGAATTTGAAAAATATTCTATTGTTTTGTCAAGCTGTTCGGCAAGTCGGGCAAGTTTGTTTCTGTCATATCCATGAGTGAAAAATTGAATATAGTTTTGATTGCCTTTATTTTCGGCTAAATATTCACTGCATTTTTCATCAAGCTGGCTGAGCAATGTTGTCGAGCGTTCAATTGTAACCTCGTCCATTGTGATATCTTTCATCTCGACATGACGGACTTCGGTGATACCAAATATTCGTCGGAAGAAATTGAGATATGCATCTGCATTAAGAACCGATGAGTCGTTTATTGCTTTGTAGGTTAAGAAAACTCCGAGGGGTAGCAAGACTGCCGAAGAAAGCCACATGCCTTCCCATACTTCCCATTTGCCGTCACGAGCAAGTTTATAACCGGTATTGTCTATAATATAGTAGATGATGAATAATATAACCGAAATCACAAGTGGAGTGCCAAGTCCTCCTTTTCGGATAATAGCACCGAGTGGAGCTCCGATAAAGAAGAAAATGATGCACGCAAACGAGAGTGTGAATTTTTTAATTAGCTCGATACCGTGACGACGTATTGTCTTATAGTCATCTTGCATCATATATCCACGGAATTCAAAATCTTGTTTGAGTCGTTTTGCTTTATGAATAGCCTGCGTTGCAATTGATTTTGTTGTTGACATGTCGTAAGATGCAAACAGGGTATCAAGCAAAAGATCTGTTGCAATCGGTTGAGCCGGAACTAATGCAGGTTTATTGTTATTAAGTTTCTCTTCGGCATTAAATGACAGATTGTCTCCTGTATCAGTTTCTATTTCAGCATTAGCATCGGTATTTACGGCATTGTTCTTTAATGTGGAGTTTTTTATATCTGTCTGTTTATCCTGAGATATATGTCGCGGATAAACATTAAAATAGGGCTGATTAATTAGGTCATTACCAAAGTTATAACCAACCGAATCGATTCGATGGTTAACCGAATCAATAGTATGGCGAAGCTCTGCGATATTTTTACCGACATACTGGTTTCGCATACCGCTCTCATCCATTCGATTGAAGTTATTGTCAAATGGTATTAGGATTTCTTTGATACTGAATGACTCGCGACGATAAGGCACATTTTTGCGGCGTGTTCCCTGTCCGTTCAGATTTTCAAATTGCTCGCCATCGTATAGTCTCAGAAAGAGATGAGTCTTGTCATCTGATATGCTCATGCGCCCCGAGTCGGCAAGAATGATTCTCACACGGTCAAGATCGTTACCAACCGACACATCATAGATCATCATATCATAGAGTGTACCCGTATCACGATTTTTTGATTTTACAAAAATGTCATATCCGGGAATCTGGTCATAAAATACGCCTTCGGGAATTTCGAGCTCAGGCGATTTTTGACGCATCGACCATAGTAGGGTATACATCTTGGCTTGAGCAACCGGTAAAACATTGTTTTGAAAAAAGAATGCACCGATAGCTATAAAAATCATCAATATAATAAGCGGTTTCATTACTCTGATAAGCGATATGCCTGATGCTTTCATTGCCATAAGCTCAAATCGCTCACCGAGATTTCCGAATGTCATTAGAGATGCCAGCAATACAGCCAGTGGTAATGCCATTGGAACCATGGTTAAGGCGGCATAAAAAAACAATTCTCCAATAACGCTCATTTCTAACCCTTTACCTACAAGATCATCGATATAACGCCATAAAAATTGCATCAATACGATGAACAGACATATAAAAAACGTCATCATAAACAGAGGTAAAAAGCTCTGTAAAATGAATGAATATAATCGCTTGATTTTAAACATAGCGTTTGTTCGTTTTTATTTGTCGGTTAAATTAGATAGAGTTGTATATTTCAATTTGCAAAAATACGAAATTTTATCGAATTTTTGCCGTGCTTTAAACATTGTTAGTATTTTTGTTTCATTTATTTATGTAATTTTGTAGCTGTATCTTAATAAATATAGATTAGAAATGAATCGTTTGACATCTGCCCCGATGAGTAAAAACGAGTGGGCAAAAATGCTTTCCGGTGAGCGATATGACGCTACACATCCCGATTTTATAAAGAAACTTGAATATACTCGTGAAAAAATTTGGTTATTCAATTCTTTAAAACCGTCTCAAACCGAAGAACGTAAAGGTATTTTAAAAGAAATTTTAGGTACATATCATGATGATATGCATATAAATCAGCCGTTTAGATGTGATTATGGCGAAAATATTCACGTTGGTCATCATTTCTTTGCCAACTTTAATTTAACAATATTAGACGAAGCTGAAGTTCGATTTGGCAATCATGTTTTTATTGGACCTAATGTGAGTATTTATACTGCGTGTCATCCACTTGAACAGGAAGAACGAGATAAGGGGGTAGAATGGGCCGAACCGGTTACTATTGGTGATAGCGTTTGGATTGGTGGGAATGCTGTTATTTTACCGGGTGTGACAATTGGTAGTAATGTCGTGATAGGAGCGGGTTCGGTGGTTACACATGATGTACCCGACAATGTTGTGGTTGCCGGAAACCCGGCTAAAATAATCAAAACACTCTAATATTTTGGAATTGACTCTTATATTTTTATTAATTTTGTAAACTAAAAACATCACATAGTTTGCTATCTCAAATGAAAAAATATGATATATACGACATTTCTGATGTCGAAGATCCTCTTTTGGATAAAATAAAAGGTCTTTACATGGCTTCATTTCCCGAGAATGAACGCCGGTCATGGCAAAGTATAACAGATATGATAGCCAATGCTTCTCCTTTCTTTAATGTAAAGGCAATTGTTGGTAGTGATAATACGTTTTATGGATTTTATACTTCGTGGAATCTGCCCGGAGTCCTTTATATTGAACATTTTGCAATTGAACCATCAGTACGGTCTATCGGGATAGGATCATCTGTAATAACTGATTTGGTGGCAGAAGCATCTCCTCGTACAGTTGTAGTAGAAGTGGAACTTCCCGGTTCATCAACTGAGGCGGATAAACGTATAGCATTCTATGAACGAAATGGATTTCATGCGATTGATCTACAGTATTTTCAACCGCCATATGCCCCGGGGCTTGATATGGTTGAAATGATGTTGATGTCAACAAAGACTCTTCCCGACGTTAAAGCTTTTGTTATAATGTTGCATACGTTGGTTTACAATCAATAAACATTAAGATGAAAAATACAAATATAATTCTCGTAGTCTTAGTTTTGACCGGGTTGTTTTCGGCATGTAACGGTTCAGGTCTTACAGGTCGTAATGATAAGATTGACGTTATTGTCAGTATTCCGCCCCAAGCTGAGCTTGTTAAAGCAATTGCCAAAGATAAGGCAAATGT
Organism: Bacteroides sp.; assembly: GCA_014802535.1. Lineage (GTDB taxonomy): Bacteria > Bacteroidota > Bacteroidia > Bacteroidales > Muribaculaceae > CAJUPY01. Next base: position 129,374 of record JAAVCC010000013.1, read on the forward strand.
AACTTCATTGACAACCTCGTCGGTAAATCCCGAGACATACGAACCTGCTTTGAATTCGTTGATTGCGCTTGAAAACAGCGACATATATATGCCTGTCGGAACTCTTGGATTTGAATCGGCGATGATTAATCGTATTAACGAGTCGGGAAAATCAGCAGTTATCTCTGATATGTCAACCGGTATCAAACTATTGTACGGGACACACGAGCATCATCATGATGAATCAGATCATCATGACCATCACCATCATGGTGGCGCTGACCCTCACATTTGGAGCTCTCCGCGCAACTTATCAATAATGGTCGATAATATTGAACGAGCTCTTTCAAGTGTTGATGAGGCTAATGGTGATTTTTATCATGAAAATGCGGTCAAGCTCAAAAATCATATTGACTCAATTGATAATGCAATTAAAGCGGTAACTGATACATTAACTTGTCGCACTTTTATTGTATGGCATCCGTCGCTCAGTTATCTGGCTAATGATTATGGGTTGAAACAGTTGGTAGTTGGTTCGCATGGTAAAGATATGTCGGTCAAGCAGTTTCATGAACGACTTGATAAAGCTGTAAATGAAAATGTGAGAGTTTTCTTCTTTCAGCAAGAGTTTGATTCAGATAATGCTTCGGAGATTCAAAAGCGTACCGGTGCTCAAATGATTACTATTAACCCGATGAATGCAGATTGGGAAAAAGAATTTAAACTTATTACTGATGGTTTGCGACAATAAAAATACAATTATAAAGCTTGACAACGTTAATTTCTTTCGTGAAGATAAAGAGATTCTAAAAAATGTTGATCTTGAGGTCCGTAATGGTGATTTTATTGCCGTAACCGGACCGAATGGCGGCGGAAAAACAACACTTCTGCGACTAATATTGAAACTTTTGAAACCGGTAACGGGAAGTGTGCAATATTTTAATGAGGGCTGTCCTGTTAATCGTCTTTCAATTGGTTATCTGCCACAGAAAAATATGATTGACAGTCATTTCCCTATTCTTTTGGATGAAGTTATCGGCTCGGGATTGTTAAGTCGTAAGGATTTATCAAAAAAAGAAGTAAGCGAGCGCGTAGATGCGATGCTTGAGCTTGTAGGTTTGACATCTCATCGAAATCATCCGATTGGTCAGCTTTCGGGAGGGCAGTTGCAGCGCGGATTGTTGGGCAGGGCTTTAATATCGTCGCCCGATGTGTTGGTGCTTGATGAGCCATTGAGCTATATAGACAAGCATTTTGAAGGTCGGATGTATGATATAATTGAGAATGAGGCTCGTCGCTCTACAATTATATTGGTGTCACACGAAATGTCAAAAATTGCATCGATGGCAAACCGACATATCATTATTGACCACTCTTTGCAGGAGTGTCATGCCGCTCACCATTACGTCCAATCTGATTGTGATTAACTTTTTCAAACGGAACATTAATATTGTGTTTGTCAAAAATTGACCTTGCACGATAGACAAATGAATTGCAATTTTGCTGTCGGCTTCCGGCTTTACGCTCGGTTGCATCTACAAGTCGATAGTTCTTTTTTCCGTCGCCCGGGGGGATAGTGAAAACAAGAGAATATGTGGCTGCATCAACGTGGGCAACACCGTCTTCATCGCGTTTGAGTTTTACACGGGCAATCGCACCTCCGCGTGTATCATCGGTTTTCATGTTACTGATAAAATTACCCAGCGAATAGACAAGAAATGTCTTTTTGCCGGTTTTATTTATACGCATTTCCATTGGTTGAATAACATGGGGATGACCTCCGATTATCATGTCAACTCCTTTGTCGGTAAGGAGGTTGGCAAGTTCTTTTTGCTTTTGATTGGGGAGTAAGTCATATTCGATTCCCCAGTGTAGCGCAACCGTTATGATTTCGGCTCCGTTAGCTCTGAGAGCATCGATATCGCGCGAAATTAAGGCTGTATCAATATAATCGACGACTGTATTTTCTTTAATTTTAATACCATTTGTACCATAAGTATAGTTGAGAAATCCGACACTGAAACCTTTGATTTCTTTAAGAAACGGAAGCACAGAATCTCGAGCCGCTTTGTTGCGGTATGTGCCGATATGATCGACACCAAGGCTGTCAAGAANATGGACCGTACGTCTAAGTCCTTTGTCTCGACGGTCAAGAGTGTGNTTNTTAGCCGTCAGAAACATATCAAAGCCGGCATCTTTCAATGACGCTGCGTATGAATCCGGNGCCCCAAACATCGGGTAACCCGAGTAAGGAGCGCCACCNAGTGGCACTTCAAGGTTTACAACCGCATAGTCGGCTTGTTTAATTGCGCTTTCAATTTCAGTGAAGCACTCAGAATAGTCATAGTCAATATGATTTTTTGATGAGTTTTGTGCCGCTTGAAGTTGCGCTTCATGNTGCATTGCNTCTCCGGCAAAAAGAATAACGGCTTCAGGTGTAGAAGCCGTTGTTATTAAAAGTGAAATAAGTGCCTCGACAATTTCGTGCATAGTGCAACCGATAGTTATTCGGGATAAATAATATGTTTAGCCGCCAAAAGCGTATTGTTCATCAGTGATACAATAGTCATTGGGCCAACGCCGCCCGGAACAGGTGTTATGTGACCGCAAACTTTTGATACGTTTTCAAAATCAACGTCACCCGATAAGCGGAATCCACTCTTGCGTGTTGAATCGGGTACNCGNGTTGTACCGACATCAATAATTGTTGCTCCCGGTTTTACCATATCGGCTGTTACAAATCCGGGTTGACCCAATGCCGCAATAATAATGTCGGCTTCACGGCAAATCTCTTTAATATCTTTGGTCGCGCTGTGGCAAACTGTCACTGTAGCATCGCCGGGATAACCTTTCTGCATCATTAATGTTGCAACCGGTTTCCCCACAATATTACTTCGACCGAGTACGACACATCGTGCGCCTTTGGTTGGAATATTATAGCGTTCAAGTAACATCATTATTCCGGCNGGGGTGGCAGACTTGAAGCAGGGGAGTCCGATAGACATTCGNCCAACNTTGACNGGATGGAANCCNTCNACNTCNTTACGAGGATCGATGGCTTCAATCAGTTTTTGCTCGTTGATATGGCGNGGCAATGGTAGCTGAACNATGAATCCGTCAATTTCGGGGTTGTTATTCAACTCATTGACTGTTTTNAAAAGCTCATCTTCGGTAATNGTATCTTCAAATCGAAGTGTTGTTGAAGAGAAACCACACTCTTCACAGGCTTTGATTTTNGCNGCAACGTAAGTTTCGCTGCCTCCGTCATGACCGACAAGAACTGCAGCAAGATGNGGCGCCCGTTTGCCTTGTGATTTCATCTGATTTACTTCCNGGGCAATCTCTTGCTTAATTTCCTGAGATATTTTTTTACCGTCAATAAGTTCCATAAAAACTATGATGTTTATAATAGGTTATTTATCTATGACGACGCATTTCGCGCATCATTTTCATTGGGTTGCTCTTGAACTGAGACGCTTGTTTAAGCATCTTGCGTGTTTGTTCAAATTGGGTAAGCAGTCGATTGACTTCTTGGAGAGATGTACCCGACCCGCGAGCAATGCGCTGGCGACGTGATCCGTTGATGATTGACGGGTTCTGACGTTCAGCCAATGTCATAGAGCGTATAATNGCTTCGATGCCTTTGAAGGCATTGTCGTCGATATCAATGTCTTTGATGGCTTTTCCAACACCCGGTATCATTGAAGCAAGGTCTTTGATATTACCCATCTTCTTGATTTGTTGAATTTGGGCGAGGAAGTCGTCAAAGTTGAATTGGTCTTTTGAAATTTTGCGTTGGAGCTGTTTTGCCTCGTCCTCGTTAATGATATTTTGAGCTTTTTCAACGAGGGTCATNATGTCGCCCTGACCAAGAATACGGGCTGCCATACGGTCGGGGTGGAACTGATCGATTGCGTCAAGCTTCTCACCTGTACCTACAAACTTGATNGGTTTGTTGACAACGTTACGGATTGTAAGAGCGGCACCNCCACGAGTATCACCATCGAGTTTTGTCANTACAACACCGTCAAAATCAAGNCGGTCATTAAATGATTTGGCTGTATTGACNGCATCTTGACCTGTCATTGAGTCAACGACAAACAATGTTTCTTGAGGTTTNATNGCNTTTTTGATTGCCTCAATCTCGTTCATCATCTGTTCGTCAACAGCAAGACGTCCGGCGGTATCGACAATTACCAAGTCGAGATGATTGTTTTTNGCGTATGCAATTGCGTTTTTNGCNATTTCAACCGGATTTTTATTTCCCTCTTCGGTATAAACGGGAACTTCGATTTGTTCGCCAAGCACCTTTAGCTGATCAATTGCAGCCGGACGATAAACGTCACAAGCCACNAGCAACGGACGTTTNCCTTTTTCGCTNTTTANTTTGCGNGCGAGTTTTCCCGAGAGTGTAGTTTTACCTGAACCTTGCAGACCCGACATCAATATCACGGTTGGATTGCCCGATANATTTACAGGAGCNGTTTCACCACCCATAAGAGTGGTAAGTTCGTCATGCACAATCTTGAGCATAAGCTCTTTGGGCTTGAGTGCNGTNAAAACGTTTTGTCCAAGAGCTTTGGTCTTTACAGTGTCGACAAATTGTTTGGCAACCTTGTAGTTAACGTCAGCATCGATGAGCGCNCGTCTAACGTCTTTAAGAGTTTCTGCTACATTTATTTCGGTNATTTTGCCTTGACCTTTTAGTATCTGAAGGCTTTTTTCAAGTTTCTCGGTAAGTGATTCAAACATATATTATCAGCTCGGTGTAAAANTTTGTGTAATTTTATATCTTTACAGCTTGTTGGTAGCTGTATCGGGGAAAATGACTGTCGGCTTGAAATTGCGTGCTTCCTCAAATGGCATTGACGCGTAGCTCATGATGATGACAATGTCGCCGGGTTGAACCTTGCGGGCTGCTGCACCGTTAAGACATATCACACCGGAACCGCGTTCGCCGGGAATTACATATGTATCAAGACGTTCGCCATTATTGTTGTCGACGATATAAACCCTTTCGCCGGCAATGATGTTGGCTGCATCCATTAAATCTTNATCAATAGTTATGCTNCCTATATAGTCAAGACATGCNTGAGTGACTGTTACTCTATGGATTTTTGATTTGAGAACTTCNATGTTCATCATTTCTTTATAGGGTTTATTTTGTGTATTTAATGTTGTCTATAAGTCTTACGTCACCACAGTAAACAGTGATGCATCCTACCGGATTTAGTTTTGTATCATCCCATNGTGCAATAGGTTGCATTGTCAAGGGGTCAACAATCTGGTAATATTCGACATCCATAAATTNAACNTTGTTAAGCTCGTCAGTTACCANCTTTATNGTTTCGTCAACNNTATGATNTTTAGCATATTGAACGCTTTCGGTCAAAATCTTGTGAATCATTGGTGCGACTTTGCGCTGATCGGCNGTCAGTCTNACGTTTCGGCTGCTCATTGCCAAACCGTCATCTTCACGTTTGATGGGACAATCTACAATTTCGAGNTTGAACCCGCATAATTCAACCATCTTACGGATAACTGCGATTTGCTGAAAATCTTTTTCTCCAAAGTAGGCACGATCGGGTTTTACCATCTCAAAAAGTTTGCTGACGATTTGAGCAACACCGTTGAAGTGTCCGGGACGCATGGCTCCTTCCATGACGTCGGCTACCGGTCCGAGTTCAAACACTCTGGTGTCGGGTTCGGGATATATTTCTTCAACCGATGGTATGAATGCCACATCAACACCGGCAGCTTCAAGTTTTTCGCAATCGGCTTTTTCGGTTCGTGGATAGGTTTTTAAGTCGGTTGGATTGTTAAACTGGGTTGGGTTGACAAATACACTGACAACAACAAAGTCGTTTTCACGNCGGGCACGTTCGATAAGTGAAACATGACCGGCATGAAGTGCGCCCATTGTTGGAACAAGTCCTATTTTAGACCCTTGAGCTTTAGCNTTTGTTACAGCTTGCTTCAGCTCTTTTACTGTTCTGATTATTTCCATTGTTTATATGGTAAATTCTCCTTTTCCTGTTTTACGGGTGCAAAGGTATAAAATTATTGACAATTAACAATTACAATTTGTAAAGTTTATATTAAAATGTCTACCTTTGAAGTCGATTTCGCCATAATGAAATTAGATTGATTAATAAATGGAACAAGAATTCTCATCAAAATTACTCGAAAATGCCGTTAGCGAACTTGCGCGTCTCCCGGGAGTCGGACGAAAAACCGCGCTACGTCTTGCGCTTCATTTGTTGCGCCAGGATGCTGATGTCGCGATCGGGCTCGGTCGTGCGATTATAGATTTGCGCGAAGGNGTTACATATTGCCGGGTATGTCATAATATTTCAGAGACTGAAATTTGTCCGGTTTGTGCCAATCCCGCCCGAGATAAATCAAAAGTTTGTGTTGTCGAAACTGTCAAAGATGTTATGAGCTTTGAAAATACTCGTCAGTTTGACGGTGTGTATCATGTGCTTGGCGGATTGATTTCGCCAATCGACGGCATCGGTCCCGATTCGCTTGAGATTGACTCGCTGATTGCTCGGGTGAACGAGGGCGGAATAAAGGAAGTGATTCTTGCCCTTAGTCCGACAATGGAGGGCGATACGACNAACTTTTATATCTATAGAAAACTAATGGGACTTGACGTTNTNGTNACNCAGTTGTCGCGTGGCGTCTCGGTCGGTAATGAAATTGACTATACCGACGAGGTNACCCTNGGACGTTCGCTTGTTAACCGTGTACCTTTTGCAAAATGATACAGTTTGAAGGAATAGGCTTGAGAGCTCCGGAGCCATACGATGTGAAATATATCTTTGAATGGGAAAATGAACCGTTGCAATGGGACTCATCTTCGATTGTCAGCTCATATTCCCTTCACAATATTGAGGAATATGTAAACAATTACGACCCCGATATTTTTGTGACACGACAACTGCGTTTTATGATTGTTGACGTCAATAACTCTGATTTGCCAATCGGGATNATTGACTTGTTTGAATTTGATCCGNTAAATCATCGGGCTATGACCGGTTTTTATATATCTGAGTCAAACCGAGGAAAGGGNGTGTGTAGTCGCGCATTGATAGCGTTATCAAATTATTGTCGGGACAGGTTATCTCTTCATCAATTGGCTGCCATTTCAGTAATTGATAATCGTCCGAGCCATCGGTCATTAAAAAATGCCGGCTTTGTNGAAGCNGGCATCCTGAAAGATTGGATAAGACGTACCGACAGTTTTGCCGATGCGATTATCATGCAAAAAGTTTTAGACTAAATTAGTTGTCTGACGGATTCATAGGCTGATAGCGCCAGCCGTTATANCGATGTCCGAGACTTTTTACCACATTGTGCCAATATGGATCTTCGTGACCGGATAGCGCATTAAAGCCTTGTGGAATATCAGTTGTAGCCCAAACGTGGCTGCGTAGTTCATCNTCAAGTTGACCTGCGTCCCACCCGCTATATCNNANAAAAAATCTAATATTATTCTCTACCGGTAGTCCCTCATTTATATAATCGATTACGTCATCAAAATCTCCACCAATATATAATCCATCGGCAATTTTTGTAGATTTCCCTATAAATTGAGGAATACAATGCAGATAAAACAGACGGTCACACGAAACCGGCCCACCGCAATAGACTTCAATATCTTCAGTTGGTTGAATATTGGAAATGAGTTCGTCGAGTTTGTAGCCCGAGGGTTTGTTCATTACCACTCCCATTGCACTTTTGCCGGGAAAATAATCGATAAGACAAATCACCGCATGATTAAAATATTGCTCACGTAAAAACGGCTCGGCAACCAACATTGACCCGATGTGAGGTAGGGGAGTGTCGATACTTATATTGAATAGTGATTTGTCAAGATCAATCATTCTGTCGTGTTTTAATAATTATATAAATGGTGTCATTTATAAGTATAACAAATAATATGCCAAAAAGTAAGAGCAGGTCAGAAAAAATCTGACCTGCTCGGTTTATCTTAATCGACCGGATTGCTCCGACCGATATTAAAGACAAGTTTGGTGATTATTCAGCCATAAGGATTTCAAGCATCTTGATAGCTGAATCGGGGATACGAGTACCGGGACCAAAGATAGCAGCTACGCCTGCTTTGTAGAGGAAGTCATAGTCTTGAGCGGGGATTACACCACCGGCAGTAACCATGATATCTTCACGTCCGAGTTTCTTGAGCTCTTCGATTACCTGAGGTACAAGTGTTTTGTGACCTGCAGCAAGAGAAGAAACACCAAGAATGTGAACGTCGTTTTCAACAGCCTGGCGAGCAGCTTCGGCGGGAGTCTGGAACAACGGACCCATGTCAACGTCAAAGCCACAGTCGGCATAACCGGTTGCTACGACTTTGGCACCACGGTCGTGACCGTCCTGACCCATTTTTGCAATCATGATGCGAGGTTGACGGCCTTCTTTGGCAACAAATTTCTCGCACAATTCCTGAGCTTTCTTGAAGCTCGGATCCTGTTTTGTTTCGCTTGAATACACGCCTGAAATTGTTCTGATAACTGCTTTATAACGACCAACTACTTCTTCGCAAGCGTCAGAGATTTCACCGAGGGTTGCACGAACACCTGCTGCTTTAACAGCGAGGTCAAGGAGGTTGCCTTTCTTGGTGCGAACACATTCGGTAATTGCTTCGAGAGCTTTCTTAACTGCTGCTTCGTCGCGGTTGGCTTTAACTTCGTTAAGACGTTCGATTTGCTCTTTACGTACTTCGGTGTTGTCAATTTCAAGGATATCGATAGGATCTTCGTGATCAAGACGATATTTGTTGATACCGACAATGGTTTGACGACCTGAGTCGATGCGAGCCTGAGTACGAGCGGCAGCTTCTTCGATACGGAGTTTGGGAAGACCGGTTTCGATAGCTTTTGCCATACCACCGAGTTTCTCGATTTCCTGGATGTGTTCCCATGCACGGTGAGCGATCTCGTTGGTGAGCGATTCAACATAGTATGAACCTGCCCAGGGGTCGATCTCTTTTGTGATATAGGTTTCTTCCTGAATGTAAATCTGAGTGTTACGGGCGATACGAGCCGAGAAGTCGGTCGGGAGTGCGATAGCTTCGTCAAGGGCGTTGGTGTGGAGTGACTGAGTGTGACCAAGAGCGGCACCCATAGCCTCGATACATGTACGACCAACGTTGTTGAAGGGGTCTTGCTCGGTAAGTGACCAACCTGATGTTTGAGAGTGGGTACGGAGAGCAAGTGATTTGGGGTTCTTGGGGTTGAATTGTTTAACAATCTTAGCCCAAAGCATACGAGCTGCACGCATTTTGGCAATTTCCATGAAGAAGTTCATGCCGATTGCCCAGAAGAATGAAAGACGGGGTGCAAAAGCATCGATGTCCATTCCTGCGTTAACACCTGCACGAAGGTATTCAAGACCGTCAGCGAGAGTGTAAGCGAGCTCAATGTCACAGGTCGCACCTGCTTCCTGCATGTGGTAACCTGAGATTGAGATTGAGTTGAACTTCGGCATGTTCTGTGAAGTGAACTCAAAGATATCAGCGATAATTCGCATTGAGAATTCTGGCGGATAAATATAGGTGTTACGCACCATGAATTCTTTGAGGATATCGTTCTGGATTGTACCAGCCATTTCTTCGAGTTTGGCACCCTGTTCAAGACCGGCGTTGATGTAGAAGGCGAGTACGGGGAGTACAGCACCGTTCATGGTCATTGAAACTGACATTTTGTTCAAGGGGATACCGTCGAAGAGAACTTTCATGTCTTCGAGAGAGCAGATAGATACACCTGCTTTACCAACGTCACCGACAACACGTTCGTGGTCAGCATCATATCCGCGGTGTGTAGCAAGGTCAAATGCTACAGAAAGACCTTTCTGACCTGAAGCGAGGTTACGACGGTAGAATGCATTTGATTCAGCGGCGGTTGAGAAACCTGCATACTGACGGATTGTCCAGGGACGCATTGCATACATACCGCTGTACGGTCCACGAAGGAACGGGGGAATACCGGCAACATAGTTGAGGTGTTCCATACCCTGAAGGTCATCTTTGGTATAGATAGGCTTAACGGGAATGAGTTCGGGGGTAAGCCATTCTTCTCCTGCCTGAGGAGCTGCCTGAGGAGCTTTAAAAGCATCGGCAGTTATATCGATAGTTTTAAAATCGGGTCTCATGTTGATCAATTATTTAAGAAGTTTGGCGTTGAATGCCTGAAGAGTTTCAAGCACGTTGCTGCGAACGCTGATGAAATTGGTGATTCCTTTAGCCTGAAGTTCTTCAGTGCATGCGGGAGCTCCGGCTACAACAAACTCGGCTTTACCGTTAAGTGCTTTGAATGCTTCGGGAGCAAATTCAGCATATTCGTCATCTGATGAGCAAAGAACAACAATGTCGGCTTTCTTTTCCATAGCAGCATCAATACCTGCCTGCACTGTGTCAAAGCCAATGTTGTCGATGATTTCATATCCGGCACATCCAAAGAAGTTGCTTGAGAACTGAGCGCGAGCAAGACGCATTGCAAGGTTACCGATTGTGAGCATAAATACTTTGGGTCGGTTAGCTGCATGTTCAGTTGCAAGACGGAGTGTCTCAAAGTCGCTTGCCTGACGTTTCATTGAAAGTGATTTTGCGGGATCGTTTTCGCCCTTGTTGCCACAACAGCAGTTGCATTCATCTTTTTCAATTTTGTCAGAAGCTTTTTCGTTGAAGTTGGGATATTGGTTAGTTCCAAGAAGAATTTCTTTGCGACGAGCCATATCGGCGTGACGTTTTTCGCTTGATTCGTTGATAGCAGCTTGAACAGCACCATCGTTAACCAATTTGAAGAAACCGCCTTTTTCAACTACATCAATAAAGAGTTTCCATGCTTCTTTGGCGATTGAAACAGTGAGGGTTTCAACATAGTAAGAACCGCCGGCAGGGTCCACAACTTTATCGAGGTGGCTTTCTTCTTTAAGAAGGAATTGCTGGTTGCGAGCGATGCGTTCAGAGAATGCATCGGGAGTTTTGTAGGGGGTATCAAACGGAACGACTGTGATAGAGTCAACACCTGCAAGTGCAGCCGACATTGCTTCTGTTTGGCTACGGAGAAGGTTAACGTGAGCGTCGTAGATTGTTTGATTGAATTTAGATGTAGCGGCATGAGCCATCATTTTGCATGCGCAGTCACATTCAGGATTGTATTGTTTTACAATCTGAGCCCAAAGCATGCGGGCTGCACGGAATTTTGCAAGTTCCATGAAGTAATTTGAAGAGATGCCCATGTTGAATTTGATACGGCATCCTGCTTCTTTAGCAGAAACACCTGCTTCAGTAAGAGCGCTCATCCATTCAGCACCCCATGCGAGTGCATATCCGAGTTCTTGATAGATATAAGCACCTGCAGTATTGAAGATAACAGAATCAACACCGATTACGCGAAGGTTTTTAACACCGGCTACAGTTTCGATAAGTGCTTTTGCGGTTTCAACGGCATCAGCAGGAATCTGACGACCGTGACGAAGTGCGCCACGAAGGGGATTGTAGTCAATAGAACCTTTGAATGAAGCAGTCGCGTTGTTCTTTTCAAGGTATTTTACCAAAACTTTGGCAAGCTCAAGAGCTTTTGCCTGGCAACATGAGAAGTTGATTTCTACAGCTGCGAGGTCAATGCCTTTAAGAAGAGTCTCAACTGTTTCAGCGGTAGGCTGATCTACGGTAAACCCAAGTGAATTTACGCCTTTAGTGAGAACTTCAAGAGCAATTTTGTTTGCTTCGGCGGGAGTTTCAGCGATAATTTCCTGACGGGTGAGCCAGTCGTTGTTGTCGCGTGTTCCACGCACATAGGGATACTCGCCGGGAAGCGAGTCGGTTGTTTTAAGGTCGGCAATGTCTTCAGCACGATACATAGGCTGAACATTAAAACCTTCATTTGTTCTCCAGACCAGTTTCTTATCAAACGGAGCGCCTTTAAGGTCGGCTTCCACTTTGGCTTTCCACTCTTCAGTGGTTACGGCGGGAAATTGGTCGAACAATTTTTCTTTCTTTTCTGCCATGATTGGTTTTGATTTATGTATTAGAAATGGTTTTTCACCTTATAGGTTGAAATATTTCGGTGCAAATTTAATATTTTTTTGGAATATCCTAATTAGAATTAATGAAAAAAATCTATAATTTTAATATTAGTTTATTTTATAGATTGAGGTTGATATAGTTAAGCGATTTATAATTAATATATTATCTTCGTCGGCGCACCGGCGGTATTACTACTCGTTCACCGATAATTTTAGCTAAACGGCTTTCGAGTTGTTTCATGTTCATCAACTCTTTCATCAATTCTTGAATTGTATTGATGTCTTCCGGATTCTTACGATAAATAGTGTTTAACTTGTCGCTTAATTTGAGTATTTTATCATGTAAAATTGCATTTCGTAACTCAAAAATAGCACGAGGCAATAATCGATAAAGATTGTCTTTCTCGTCTTCAATCGGATTGAATCGATAGTGAATTTTACTTAAAACATATTTATCGCTTGTCAGTTCAACGGTCATATTACGTGCAATATCATCGGGCGATGACGATAATATTCGTTCAATATAGTTTGCTTCAAACTCAGATAGAGCTTTGGCATATTGATTATCACATTCTTCACTAAGCTGTTTTCGGCTTTTTTCGATTTCTTCTGAGGTTATTGCTTTTTTTACAATTTCGGCTTCTCCTTCTTCCCACATTTTGGCGCGTTGGTCAAGAGCCTTTTGCTCAAATTGTTTCAAGTCTTCTGTAAAACCTGTCGAAACACCAAGAGCCATTGCAAACAACCTGCCATAATTTTGATTGGTAAAAGTAATACCATCGGTTGACAGTTCGTCGTTGATGAAATCGATGGTACGGTATGATGTGGAATCGGGATCGGTTTCAGCTCCGTCGCCATCTTCTGCCGGAGTTTCGATAGGAACCATTCCATATTTCAGGACGTACCGAATCACCTGACGCTCATATGGCTCAAGGTTTACTGACGGAGATTCGGTTACTGTTATTTCCGGCTCAACCTGATAACCTGATTGAGAACTCTCGTTTTCATTTGACCCGGTCTCTTTTCCCGTTGTATCGGGCGTGGTCTCGGTCGGTGTCTTTTTGTCAGAAATTATTTCACTATCCGAGGATGAAGCTTTAGCTCTTTCAACGAGTATTTTTTTGTAGTCTTCGGTTCTGAGTTTCTCAATGCATTTTAAAACTTCGTTGCCAAGGACACGATCGTCAACATTCAGTCGTATGCTACACTCTTTTATATAAATGTCACGTTTGATCGGGTCTGGTATAACTGAAATTGAGACTACAATGTCTGAAATAACTTTTGCACGTTGGATTGGATCGTTTTCGGTTCCCTTGAGAAGAATGTCGGTCTTGAACTTGATAAAGTCAACCTCGTTATTTTTTATGTACTCTTCAACCTCGCTCGAAGTATGGGACTGTGCAAATGAGTCTGGGTCATCGCCATCAGGAAGACTTAAAACTTTAACGTCAAGTCCCTCGGCCAAAAGCATATCGATACCTCGGAGTGAGGCTTTGATACCGGCTGCATCACTATCATAGATGACGGTAATGTTTGATGTGAATCGGTGGATGAGTCTGACTTGTCCATCGGTTAAAGATGTTCCCGATGATGCGACAACGTTTTCGATGCCTTTTTGAAACATCGATATAACATCCATATATCCTTCAACAAGAATACATTTGTCATTTTTAACAATGGCGGGTTTGGCTTGGTATAGACCGTATAGCTCATTACTTTTGCTATATATTATAGACTCGGGTGAATTGACATATTTACCTCCGACTTTGTCGGTTCTCAGCGTACGACCACCAAAGGCGACTACTTTTCCGGATACCTTGAAAACCGGATAAATTACACGCCCGCGAAAACGATCATAAAGATCTCCTCGGTCGGTTTTGCCGATAAGTCCGGTTGTAATCAGATTCTCGTCTTTATATCCTTTACTACGAGCCGATTGAAGAAATTCATCACGACTGTCAAGCGCATATCCGAGTTTGAATTTTTCAATCATTGCGTCATTAATACCGCGTTCGCGAAAATATGCGAGACCAATATCATGACCTTGAGTCGTTTCTTTAAGATTGTGGCAAAAGTGGAGCAACGCAAATTCGTTAACGGCAAAAAGGCTTTCCCGTTCTGATTCTTCGAGACGTTCTTTGTCAGACATCTCATGCTCCTTGATTTCAATATTGTATTTTTTTGCAAGATAACGGAGTGCTTCCTGATAGCTCATCTGCTCATGAAGCATGATGAAATTAACGGGGGAGCCTCCTTTGCCACAGCTGAAACACTTGCAGATACCTTTTGATTTCGATACCGAAAACGATGGTGTTCGTTCGTTGTGAAACGGACATAGTCCAATATAGTTGGCTCCACGACGTTTTAGGCTGACAAAGTCGCTGACAACTTCAACTATATCGGCAGTATCAATGATTTTACGTACGGTTTCGTTATCGATTTTATACATTTTATAAGATAAATTTTTCTACAAAGTTAATCAAAAATGCAATTAAATGCGTAACTTTACGCCATAAAATAACCTAATATTTATTTAATATGCGTATAAATCGATTATTATTAACACTAATTGCCGTGATGGCATTTTGTTTTGCATCGGCAAACAAACGTGCGGTTATTCTTGCTGACGTCCATGTTGTTCCGGGAAATGCAAATGAAGAAAAACTTATTGAAGCAATTAATGAAATCAATGCAATGAACGATATTGATTTTGTTGTATTGGACGGTGACCTCACCAACGAAGGGTCAGACGAACAGCTTCAAAACGTTAAACGTATTGTTGACAAAATCAAACACCCGTTTTATGTGATTCCCGGTAATCACGAAAATAACTGGTCACAGAGTGCTACAAAAACTTTCATCGACATTTGGGGTAATGACCGTTTTGTTGATGAAATCGGTGAGTATATAATCGTAGGTGCAAACTGTGGTCCGTTTATGAAAATGGGTGATGGTCACGTTAAACAAGAAGACCTTCATTGGCTTGACTCAGTTCTTAAAGAGAAAGTAAAAGCCGGTAAAAAGGTGATTTCATTCAACCACTATCCTTTGCGCAAGGACGACCTTGATAACTATGTCGATTACATCAAAGTGCTTGAAAAATATCCGGTAATTGTTCACATCAACGGACACTATCACAACTATACCCCCTATATGTCGGGCGATATTCCCTCGATGATGGTCGGAGCTCTTGATCGAGGTAAAGGTGTTTATGGTTATACTATTGTTGATTTCAACGATGATAACATCATTTTTTATAGAAAAGATCTTGGTAAAGAGCCGAAAGAAATCCAAACCTATGCTGTAAAAACTGTTAATCAGCCAATTGAGGCTGCTTCGGTTGGTGCGGTATCTAATCCTGATGGATTTTTAATTGAAAAAGTATGGACCGACAGTGCTTCGATCTTCACTCGCTTGGGCTTTGACAAAGACAATGTTTACTTTGGTAACTCTCTTGGCATGGCTCGCAGCTTGTCAAAGAAAAACAACCAACTCAACTGGTCAACTCAAACAGGTGCATCTCTTTTTGCACGTCCTTCGGCTACTAATAACTATGTATATTTCCCTGCTGCATCAAAAGCTATGCTTATGATTGATAGCAAAACCGGAAAGATTGTGAAGGATATTCCATCAAATGGCGCATATGTTGCTGATGGCGTTATAGTTGACGGATATTTGTATCAAGGTGGATATAAGAAATTTGAGAAGTTCAATGCAAAAACAGGTGAATTAGTATGGTCTTACGATTCACTCTTCAATTATTGCCAAGCTTCTCCTGTTGTAGATAACGGTGAAGTTATTTTCGGTGCTTGGGATACAAACTTGCGTTGCATTGATGCCAACAACGGTAAACTGAAATGGGTATGGAATAACGGTAAAGCAGCCAATCTTCTCGGTCCCGGTAATGTTGTTCCTGTTGTGACTGACTCTAAAGTTATCATTGTTGCTCCCGACCGTTTCATGACAGCTATCGATCGTAAAACCGGTAAAACAATTTGGCGTAACAATGATCATCGCTATCGTGAAAGTCTTGGTGTCAGCAAAGACGGTAAAACAGCATATGCCAAAACTATGGATGGCGAACTTGTGGCTGTAGATATCACTGCTCCTGATTTTAAGGAACTTTGGACTGTGGATATGGGCCTTGGATATGAACACGCTCCTTGTATTGTTGCTGAAAGCAATGGTGTGGTTTATGCTGGTTCTCGTCGAGGTCTAATCACTGCGGTTGACCCTGTTGCTAAAAAAGTTTTATGGTCAGTTCCGGTTGGCGTTTCAGAGATTAACGGAATTGATGTTGACCCCTATACCGGCGATGTTTATGCATCGTTGATTGAAGGCGTAATCGTTAAAATTAAAAAGAAATAATGAAAAAGCAGATTCCATATTTGATAATTGCTGTCGCGATTATATTGCTGGGCTTGACTATTAAAGCCGGAATGGACAATTTCTCGTATAGAGATCGTCTTGTTTCGGTGAGAGGTCTTGCTGAAAAAGAGGTGATGGCAAATAAAGTTACGTGGCCTATTGTCATAAAACAAGTTGGAAACAGTTTGAACGAAATTTATTCGGGCGTGCAGAAAACAAACTCTACCATTTTAGAATTTCTAAAAGCAAATGGTATTGAAGAGAGTGAGATTTCGGTAAATGCGCCGGAGTTGGTCGATATTCGAGCCGATCGATATAACACTAATCCGATTCCATATAATTATAACTTGACATCGGTTATTGTAGTATCTTCTTCTAAGGTTGATTTAGTGAGAAGTCTTATTGCAAAACAGATGGAATTGCTTCGCGATGGCGTTGCAATTGTTAATGGAGGATATCAGTATCCGGTAAAATATGAATATACCGACTTGAATTCGATTAAACCTGAAATGATTGCCGAGGCTACTGCAAAGGCAAGAGAAGCCGGGCAGCAATTTGCAACTGACTCTAAAAGTCGTCTTGGTAAAATTAAAACGGCAAGTCAAGGTCAGTTTTCAATTTCAGACCGTGACGAGAATACGCCATACATCAAAAAAGTGAGAGTCGTATCAAACATCCAGTTCTATCTCGAAGATTAATAAAATAAAATTAAATAAAAACTCGGGTTTCAATTACGAAGCCCGAGTTTTTTTATTGTAGTCTTTCGAGTAATCTAATGGATAGTCACTATTACAATAATACGAAGGATTATGGAATATGAAAATCCCCACCGTCCGAGAGGATAACGGGAATTGATTATGTCTAATTTATCGCAAAAATTGCATCATAGCATCAAATACCATAGCATCGTGATGCGACTTTACAGAATAATAACCATAATAGAATGTTATTATAAACCAAATTATGGCAACAGGTAGCATCACCCAGCCAAGGACATCGCTTTCCTCATTATAATCCAATTCTTCATCGTAATCAAGTGTTCTTGAACACCAAATTACAATTAATCCTAATAAACCGGTTGAAAAGCAATTAATAAACCATAACCAAGGAGTGCGATGTTTCTTCTTTGCAGTCTGATATGCTCCGATGGCTAAAAAAAATGGAATCATAAGGCTCATAAGCCCTAAAAATACATTTGGATCCATAGGCGAATTTTACAAGAGTTTTACTCTCCTCAAGCAGCCTAATATTGGAGAACTTTTTTTACTTGAGTTATATATAGAAAAGTGGGCTGCTATCCTTGCACTCTTGTAGGTATCGCCAAACACCTGAATACACGCATGGATAGACAGTCCACTTTGTATGAACTGTTACCATGCCTTGTGTATTCTTTGTTAAATTGGCGATTCTACAAGAGGTAAGGCACTTATCTTTTTATTAAGTCTTCTCTAAGACTGCACAAAGTTACAAAGTTTTTTTGTAATTTTACACTCAAATATATTCTTTCGATAATTTTATGGAATCAAAAATTAAATTTTCATTTCGCAAATATATTGCCGTTATCGCCCTCCAAATTGTGATGGTTATGACAGTGCTTGATGTTACGCTCGTTAATGTGGCATTGCCGGTGCTTGCCGATAATTTTCATATAAGCAGCTCGTCAGTTGTATGGATTGTGACGATTTATCAGTTGATAATCACAATGCTGTTGCTCCCGGTTAGTTCGATAGGTGACCTTCACAGCTACAAGCGCACTTTTTTAATCGGGGTTGTTATTTTTACATCGGCATCAGCACTTTGTGCGTTATCAAGCAATTTCACAATGCTTGTTGTTTCGCGTGCTGTTCAGGGAATTGGCGCTGCGTGTGTAATGGGTGTAAATATCGCGTTAGTGAGGTTGATATATACAAGACCAATACTCGGACGTGGCATGGCGCTTAATGCAATGTGTATTGCAATTGCAACTGCAGCCGGTCCAACAATTGCAGGTGCAATTCTTGCAGTAGCAAGTTGGCATTGGTTATTTCTAATTAATGTTCCACTCGGTATTACGGCATTTTTTATTGGATGGAAATTGCTGCCTGAAAATCCGGTGGTCGAACACAAACCGAGATTTGACCGTATAAGTGCATTGGAAAATATGGTTGTTTTTGGATTGATTTTTTATGCACTTGGCAATTTCACGCGAAAAGGAGATGTTATTTTGAGCAGTATAATGTTGATTATAGGTTTGTTCATCGGCTTTTTCTATGTTCGCCGTCAGTTCAAACATGAACAACCGCTTTTGCCGGTCGATTTGTTTAAGAATTCAATGTACACGATGAGTATCATGACATCGGTTTGCTCATTTATGGCTCAAAACATAACAATGATTGCACTGCCATTTGTATATTTGAACAGCTATCACTTCAGCACAATAACAACAGGTTTATTGATGACTCCCTGGCCATTGGCAACGATGATTGTTTCGCCCATTGCCGCGCGTTTTGTAGAGCGTCACAATCCGGGTGCAACAGCGGCTGCCGGAATGGGTGTGTTTGTCATCGGAGTTGTCTTATTGCTTACGACAGGCAACAATCCAGTTGAATGGAATATTGCGTGGCGAATGGCAGTTTGTGGTATCGGATTTGGCATGTTCCAGACTCCAAATAATATTGTCATGGTAATGGCAACCCCGGTTCATCGTTCGGGAGGTGCCGGAGGAATGCAAAGTACGGCACGTCTTGTTGGTCAGACGTTGGGTGCTACATTGGTAAGTTCAATCTTTGCTGTCATAGCAAACGAGTTTAATGCCGTGCATTTTTGTTTATATTTCAGTATCGCTTTGGCTGTGTGTGCCGGCGTGTTCAGTTACACGCGAACGTTAGGTCATAAAAGTGAACTGCATCTCTAAAAAATAACGAAGGAGCCTCTATAATGAAGCTCCTTTGTTGTTTGTATGGAATAGAAATAGCGATGTTTATTCATCCATAGGCATTTCATCAAATGCGTCAGCATCAAATTCGTCTTCGTTAAAATCTTCAGAGCCATAAAATGATTCATCAAGCTCTTCAACTGTGAGATCGGCAGCTGCCGCATTTCCTTTCTTTAAAGATTCCGGGTCAAACATTTCAACTTCGGCAACTTGAGCCGGAGGATTTCCGATGGCAAGTGTACAAACCGGGTCAATAAGATTTTTTCGAGTAATGATTTCTTTCATTTCAAGGAAAAACGAACGGTCGGTCATATAATCAAATGTGAACATAAGACGTTGACCTTCATCTTCAATGAAATCGCTAAGATATGAATCATCCATCAAATATACGTCCTGGTCTGAATCTGAGCCCATATCTTCAAGAGTGATCTCTTTTTCTTTTTCCCAATTGTCGGCGCATATAAAGAAAGATGACATTTGGTTTTTGTCATAGTTTACCGAATCACAAATTGCATTTTTGAGATCGGCAAAAGTTGCATCGGCGTCAATTTCAATCTCGCGACGGAAGTTAGGAACTTCGTCTGAAACCATGCGAAAATTATAAATCATTATGTTGCGTTTAATAATTTGTTAGTTCAATTTATTTATATGCAAATTTCACACAAAGTTTATAAAATTCCAAATGAAAAGTGAATTATTTATCATCGACAGTGTAAAAATTTATAATTCGCTCTATCGAACGTGCGCAAACCGGGCAAAAGTCTTTGGTCACGTTGTCGCGCATACGGCAATGATCCACCGGACGATAGATACCTTTAGTCGAGTAGGCAGCTCCTTCGTATGCTCCAACACCATATTTTTCTGCTTTTTCAGTAGGTGTCGGGATGGGAGTACCTTTTTTTATCATGTCTTTCCATTTTGAATCAAAGTCAATCATTGTGGTTACGTTTGGTTCCCACGGTTCAACATCAAGCGGATAAGTATCGTTCATTGTGTCTTGATGTTCATAGAAATATTCGTCGGCAAGTCCTCCGAAACTGTGGCCGAATTCATGAGTAACAACGGGCCAGAACATGGGATTGCGGGCTGTTGTCAGTGTATAGGCGTTGTATATTCCGCCACCGCCATATTCGGGAGTGTTTGCCAGAATAATCAGATGCTCATAAGGAATTCCTGCCAATACGTTGTGAATATCATAAACGTTAGAGGTAGTGAGATAGCGATTGCTGTAAAATGTCGAGAAGTGAGAAGAGAACGCAGTTGATTTCCAATCGTTGAAACGTGGAATGCTGACTCCTGAATCTTTTGAAGGTGATGCAACGGCAACAAAGTTAAATCGGTCAGCCATATCTTTGAATGGAGAATGAGATAAAATGCTTTCAACTGCTTTCCCGGCATGGACATAGAATGAATCCATGTCGGCTTCGGTATATCCTTCGGCAAGTATTGCAACATCAATCTTTTCTTTGGGTGAACCAGATTTAAGAATATAACGATGAGGTGTTATATTGGTTGGTTTATTGCGTTTGATGAGTATGTCCTTGGGATCGACAACATGGGTTAGGGTTGTTGTCGGTTTGTTGCGATGATTAAATAATGTTACTGATATGTTTGCTTTTTGTTTGGGCATCGGTACGTTTTGAGTGGCTTGCATAGCGCGGGTGGTAGTTTGAGCTTCATCGGTCTCAAGCCATTCCAGAAACAGGTCTGAAAAAGATGTCCGGTAAATTGTGTCGCCGCTTGCTGCATCGGTCATTGTAAGCTGACCGTTACCGAAAAGCGGAAGACGATCAAGATTGATACGACGTCCCGCCCATCCTTCAGAGGCGTGCATTGCTTGAAGGGAAACATACTGATTGTTGGCGTTGCCTGAATAGATATAATCAAGTCGTAGTGTAGAATCGTTGAATACTTTGTCAAAATCAACTTTGGCAGAAGCATTTATGGCAACTGCAGATAAAGACAATGCTATTAATCCGGTTGTGATTGGTTTCATGATAATGTCGGTTAACATTTATATATTGTGAGGGTCTGAGAAATCACCCGATAATAGTTTCTTCTTTGATTGGAAGTTGTCTTTTGAAAACTTCTTTAAATGAGATAATGGTTTCGGAGCGGCCTATATTGAGAGTGTGGATTTTTTCTCTGATTACGCTTAAAAGGTGCTCGTTGTTTTTTGCATAGAGTTTGATTATCATGTCATATTGACCGGTGGTAAGATGACATTCTACTACTTCGGGAACTTTCAAAAGACCATCTATAAGGCTGTCAAGATGTTCAATGTCTTTAAAAATAATGCCCAGATAAGCACAGGTAGAATATCCGACTGCGGCATGGTCGATGATTGTTTCAGACCCTTTTACAATGCCCAGTTGCTGTAGCTTACTCATGCGCTGATGAATGGCTGCACCGGAAACACCGGTTTCGCGAGCAATTTCAAGATATGGTTTGCGGGCGTTGTCAGATAGAAGTTGTAGTAGTTTTATATCAAGGTTGTCTATTTGTTGTGACATAATAAGAATGTGTTATGGTTAGATTTATAATCTTTTTAAATTAGTAAATTATAGATGATACAAAATTATAAATAATTATTTGTTTTCCCAAATTTATAATAAGTTTTGTTGATGTATATTCAATAAATATGCAAAAAAATCCCCACTTTCAATTTGAAAGCAGGGATTCTCTTTTCTTATGATATTCTGTATTTATTCTGCTGATGCCAAAGGTGACGGAGTTGTGTATGTACGGCTTCCGAGTTCTTGGTCTAACATATAAAGTCCCATACCATCGTTACCGATCAAACGGAGTTTTTCAATAATTTGATTTGCATTATCCTCTTCTTCAACCTGCTCGGTAACGAACCAAAGTAAACGATCGCGACTTGCGTAGTCACGTACTTCTTCAGCGAGGGCAAATAAATCATTAATGAGTGAGGTTACAACTTTTTCATGTTTAAGTGTCTCTTCAAATGCATTCAACGGACTTTCCCATTTTGTCGGGACCGCTTCAATTGGTTGCAACTCAACACGTCCACCGCGTTTGTTGACATAGTCCATGAAAATTTGGGCGTGGGCTTGTTCTTCCTGGAATTGAATTTTATACCAGTTTGCAATGCCTGATAAACCTGCGTTTTCAAAGTTTAATGACATTGACAAATATAGATATGCCGACCAAAATTCGGCATTAATTTGCTTGTTAAAAGCATCTTCAAGTTTTTTGTTAAGCATAGTTGTTGTAGTTTTTAGTTAAGTTATTTTGATTATAAATTGGCAAGTAGATTTTCTATTTGAGGAAGTATAGCTGTTTTATCATCGTTGATTATGACTTTGGTTTGTTCATGTAACTTTTGGGGAGTGAATTCTTGCGATTTAATTCGCTTTTTAACCTCTTCAGCGGTCAGTGAATTTCGATTTATCACTCGATTTATCCTGATATCATCCGGAGCCGTTATGTCCCAAACCTCATCAACCATTCGGTCAATTTCGCTTTGATAAAGTATAGCCGTTTCAACAAATACAATCGTATTGTTACAGCGTTTTACATACAGTTGCAGGTCATTACGTACTGCTGAATGAACAATATGGTTTAAGGTTCCAAGTTTTTGTGAATCGTTAAACACGATATTGCTCAACGCTTTTCTATTGATTGAACCGTCTTCATTGATAACCGAAGGATTTATTTTGTTGGATATCTCTTTTTTTATAGCGACAGAGTCATCCATTAGTCGTCGAGCTTCAGTGTCAGAGTCATAGACCTGATAGCCAAGTTTTCTTAAAATTTGGCTAACAACTGATTTCCCTGAACCGATGCCTCCGGTAATGGCTATGAGTTTGGCTTGTTTCGACATTCTCTTATTGATGTTGTTCTATTAGATATTCAACGCTGTCGGTTTGAATTTCCACATTATGAAATGCCGGTGGAATTCCGCTGATTTTCAGTGGTAGTCTTGTTCCTGAGCGTTGAGCGTAGTTTGCCGAAACAATAAAGCGGGCATTGTTTGAGTTACTATATATGCTCATTGGCATCAGGAAACTGACTTTAACAGAAGACGGGAAGGTGACAATGTTTTTTCCGTGAGGAGCATTTGTGACTTCAACAGGAACTGTAATCTCTTTTGCGACAAGTGGTTCGACCGGGATGCGCACGGTTACGGTTGACGGAACTGCAATCATTCCTTCCGGAGGGACGAGTCTCACCTGAACGTGGGCTGTGTCATCGAGATATTCGGCGTTAATGGGTTCGGTATCTACACTACGCAGATTTGCCGGAATCTTTGATGCTGCATATAGACGGACGGTATCAATCTCTGCTTTAATTTCGCCTGAAATGACTGATTGTCCGGTGGTTGTAATATCGCCTGTTATAACCTTGACCTTCACTATTTTGCCGGGACGACGGGTATAAGGAATTACAACTGAATCGGGTTTGAGTGTTACGACAGTTGCCTGACCGAAAATGCCACGTATTGCATTATTTATTTTGAGCGGATTGATGATAATTCGCTCGCTTTTAGTTTTTACGTCGTTAAAGTTAAACTGAACTGTTGGAGGTTTGCCCCATCCATATTTAATCAACGAGCTACCTTTGTCCTTTAGAGATACGTTAAGAATAACGGGTTGGCTGGTTAGTAGAGTTACATCGTGAGGAACATCATTAAACTCAACCGGAAGTTCAAAGTCGCGTTGAAGTTCATCATTTAATGCCATAAGAATCCAAAAAAATGTAGCTATCGCAACAAAAATAAGCAACGTTATGAAATTGCGACCTTTGACCGATTTAAAAAAATCAATCAATTTTTTTTTCAAGTCATTCAGATTTAGATTCAGATTCAACGGTTTCATTGATGAAAACAATTTAACTATAATAATAAAACCCGAGTCGGCAGACTATTGTTTAATAAAGTCTGCTTCGTCGGGTATTATAATGAGTTTTTAGAGTTTGCCGTCGTTGTTTTCGGTTGCGGGAACGTCGGCTGGGGCAGCATAGATAGATCCTTTATCAATGCGGATAGTTACGCCTGATGCAATTTCAAGAACAACATAGTTGTCTTTGATTGATTTGATTTTACCATAGATACCACCGGCTGAAATAACATTATCACCGGCTTTAAGTGAATCGCGGAATTTGCGG
Source organism: Bacteroides sp. (assembly GCA_014802535.1). Lineage (GTDB taxonomy): Bacteria > Bacteroidota > Bacteroidia > Bacteroidales > Muribaculaceae > CAJUPY01. The sequence goes on from JAAVCC010000013.1 coordinate 153,819, forward strand.
ATTTCTTTTTGTTTTTTCTGCTGGGGACGAATCATCATAAAGTAGAAGATGGCGATAAGAGCCACAATCATAATGATACCTGAAAAATCGGCTTTACCTCCGGCTTGAGCCTGGAGTAGGATAAAAAGTTGTTCCATAAGTTATTGGTATTAAAATTATTTATTCAAATTATTTGTTGATGATACCTTCTTCCTTGAGCATTTTTATAATGTTATACATCACACCATTGATGAATTGTCCGCTTTTAGGAGTAGAGTATCGATTTGCAATTTCGATATATTCGTTTAGTGTAACAGGCAAGGGGATAGCCGGGAAATTGATCAGCTCGGCTATGATGGCGTCCATTATCACGATGTCCATGAATGCCAATCGTTCGGTATCCCATTGTTTTTCATTGATGAACTTGTCGATATATGAGCGATATAAATCGCGGTTGTTTATTGCATCAACAAAGAGGGTTGGACCAAATTGAGCATCTTCTTCATCTTTGTATTTAGGGAGAAATCCCGGTGAATCATTACCGGCAGTTGCCCATTGTTTGATTGTTTTGGAAACAAACGTACCCATGATGTCAAGGTCGTCATTCCAAAAAACCGATTTTGCCTCAAGTGTCTCAGAAAGTTCGTCTGAAGGGAGGATTATGGTTTTAAGGATATTACGCCAAAGTTCACAGTCAATGGTGAAAGTCGGTTCGGGACCATCCATATATTCGCGGTATATATCAGACGATATAATTGAATCGAGAAGGTCTCGCACGAGATAAACATCGTTATCCCAGCTGTTTATTTCTGACTTGGCTGCCTCTTGAAGAATTTTGCTACCCTTTAAAGCCTCAATAAATTTGTTGTTAACAAATCTCATATTGGGATTTAGCTCCTGGGCAGATGGCAAATATTTATCTTTGGCTGCTTCGATGCGTCGGGCTTGCTCGCGAGTGATATTTATCATCAGGAGGAAAATCGCATGATATAAATCGTATGCTGTAGAGAGCGATTGATCGAGCGATTTTCGTGCATACATCATTGTCGACTTGGTGTCGGTAAATTCTCGCAAAGTGCGATCGAGCATAGATATAGCATTATCAAAACCGACGCCTGTAAAATCTTCGCTTTGACGTGCGGCATCTTTGAGACCCTGATCGTTAACAAAAACGGTGTTTATGATAACCGACCAAAATTTAACGTCATCAGATAATTCGGCATTTTTGATTTTTGAGTAATCGGCAAATGCGGCTGAATCGATTATTCGTTGATATAAAGCGGGGAGAGCAGTGCTATATTTTTGTATAGAGGCGTTGCGTTTAATTGCAAGTGATTTTATTTCGTTGTCAGATGACAGAGATTTTGCAATTTTAGATGACGCAATTTTTTTTACAATGGGAATACCTGCCATCGGCGATTTTGAATCGTTGACTGCATGAGTTCCCGTAAGTTCAAGTATGAGTGGGATAAGGTCAAGGTAAATCGAGTAGGCTGCGCGACTGTCGCGAGTCTGTTTCTCCGGTGCGGGTAAGAGGCTGAACTCACTCTTGGTTAAGAGATATGAGTAGAGCATCTGTACTACTTTCAATCTTATTAATGTGCGATTTATCATTTCTTTCTCTGTCTTCAGATTTGACTTTGACCTTGCAAAGTTAGCTAAATTTACCGAAATAGAAAAAAATAGAGCAAAAAGCTTTTAAGATAAATACAATTTGAGGCCTTTTTAGATGTCGAGTATTGAAATTTTGTCAGGAGAGAGCAGTAATATTGAATCGGGATTGGTTATGGTTGATGAAAGATGTTGGGCTTGTTTTATTATCGTATTAATATTTATAGGGGTTAGCAGTTCAATCATGTCTCGGTTTAGAAGCGCGACGGGACAATCAACCATTATAGTTGATTCGGTTTCCATGTCAAACGGCTTGATTATGTATTTTGATACGCAATCTTGATTGTCATTACGTTTGACAATGCATAATTGATTGATTTTCCCCTGATGTATGACTGTTCGTGATAACACAGCCTTATGCTTTTGAGTAGAATTCATTTTACCGTTTACTTGAGGTAAAATTAAATTGACGTTGATTATATCTGCGTCTATAACTTGATGTATCGAAGCGACGTCTGACAAGACTGAGTGAGTCAATGAAAATTTCTTCGTTGGGTTTCATGTCAAATGATACGTATCCATAAACGTTTATTGGCGTACGAAGAGTATCCATAACCACGGTTAGGCGCGTCCATCCTTCATCCTCGATGGAGTGATACATGTATTCAGTGGTATTATTGTCGTAATCAATAAAAATAGCGGCTTCTCCTGGATTCAGTTTGTTGAAGGTCTTGAATTGCAATGTATAGCTGTCACCCTTTTCCCATGCATTGTCTTTTTCAAGCGTAAAATCCAATCGATCGACAGGTGACAATCTATTAAATACATAACTTGAAGACCCGTTCCATGCATTGATTGAGTCACCCATAATTGAGGTTGAGAGTACGGCGACACTTCCGGCTTTTTCGACTTCACTTTCAAGTTCTTTTATGACATTATCATATACCTCGCTGAGTCTATCTACGTGATAGCCATACCATCTCATTGACGAATCAAATGTTGCTTGGTCGGTCTTATGAAGGTTATATACAGCTTGTTTTAATTTTAGTTTGGACGAATCATTAGGGAAATCGCGATATTTTATTTCGCTCAAAGCTTCGGCTTTATGCAAGTCTATAAGGAGCTTGGTCATTTTGTCTTCTGACAATACTCCTCGTGGGGTATGATGGCACGATGGTAGAGCTATCGCCAAAATCGACGATAGAAGAATCAGTGAAACCGTTTTCTTTAAACCGTGCATGAGATTAATTCTTTAATCAGCCGACAATTCGTTTTCGGATGCTTCTTCAACTTCTTCATTAGGTTGATGTTGAAGTTCGGTTAGCTGGCTTGAATAGAAAAGTATAAGTAGGAGAATCCCAACGGTTATGGCTGCATCGGCAATGTTGAAAACCGGTTGGAAAAAGATAAACAAATCACCGCCTATAAAAGGAACCCACTCAGGCCAATTGAAGCTGAATAACGGGAAATAAAGCATATCAACGACGCGTCCATATAAAAATGGGGCATATCCGCCATCTTGAGGAAACATTTCAGCCACGGTCGGAGGCATGGGATCGTTAAATATAATTCCATAAAACATTGAGTCAAGAATGTTTCCGGCTGCCCCGGCTATAATGAGTGCAAGTGAAACAAGATAACCGGTTTTTAGTTTGGGATTATTTTTGATGCGACAAACATAAAATATCACTAATCCGACAACGACAATTCGAAGTAGTGTCAGAAATATTTTACTGCCGAGTTCCATACCAAACGCCATTCCGTTATTCTCGATAAACAGAATTTTAAACCACGAGGCTACTTCGACGCTTTCGCCGAGGTAGAAGTGGGTTTTAATATAGATTTTTACTATCTGGTCGATAATGATTACCGACAAAATAATAATTAGAGCTAAAAGTCCTTTCGATTTCATTAGATTGAAACAATATCAGTGTTTGCCGGCATTTTTTTGATCAACGCTTAAAGTTGCGTGAGGCACAGCTCTTAACCTTTCTTTGGGAATGAGTTTACCTGTTGTACGGTCAATTCCATAAGTTTTGTTCTCAATTCTCATTAAGGCGGCTTGCAGGTGCTGTATGAACTTTCCTTGACGTTGAGCCATGCGCACTGCTTCTTCTTTTCCGAGCGTCGATGCACCTTCTTCCAATGTTTTGAAAGTTGGAGACGTATCGTTAGTGCCATTTTCATTGGCATTATTCAGCTCTGACATTATTAAATCATATTCTTTTTGAGCTTTTTCGAGTTTTTTGAGTATTATTTCTTTAAACTCGAGAAGTTCCTCGTCTGAATATCTTGTTTTTTCTTCCATAGCCTTTGTTATGTTAGACAAGTGAAATTTTTACATTAACCTCGGTTCCGTCGATATCGAGTCGCTCATCTTCGGCAGGTGAGTCAACTTTGCCGGTCACGACAGCGTCGGCAAGTACCTGAGTCGCTATATAAGAACTATATTCTTTGATTGCATCATCGGTCAATTCGTTGGGCTCGATAACAACAGTAATTCGATCGGTGATATTGTAATCGCGTGATTTTCTGATGTTCTGAACTCGGTTGATGAGGTCTCGAGCAACACCCTCGCGACGAAGTTCGGGTGTTACAGTAATATCGAGTGCAACAGTTAGATTACCTTCATTAGCAACCATCCATCCGGGGATATCTTCTGATATAATTTCGACATCAGCTCCGTCAACAACAGCTTCCGTGTTATCAGAAAGCACAATGTTGATTGATCCGTTACGTTCAAGATCTCTGATTTGAGATTGAGAAAGCGACATAATTGCATTTGCAACCTGTTTCATCGACTTGCCATGTTTGGGTCCGAGCTTTTTGAAGTCGGGTTTTACACGTTTGACAAGCATGTTTTCATCGTCGTCGGGAATCTGAAGAGATTTAACATTAACCTCGGTTAGGATAAGGTCTTTAACCGATTCGATTTCTGCACGTTGTTTCTTGTCGGTTGCAGGCACCATCATTGCCTGAAGTGGTTGACGGACTTTGATATTGGCTTTACGACGCAAAGCAAGAATCATTGAGGTGAGTCGCTGTGCAATATCCATTCGGGTCTCAAGCTCCTTATCAATTGCAGCTGTGTCGGCTTTTGGGAAATGTGCAAGGTGAACCGACTTATTATCACGTCCTGAAACAGAAGTCAAGTCGCGATAAAGCTGATCAGAATAGAATGGCGCGATAGGAGCCATCAAAAGTGCGATTGTTTCAAGACATTGATAAAGAGTTTGATAGGCTGAAAGTTTATCGCTGTCATTATCGCTACCCCAGAATCGTTTACGGTTGAGACGAACATACCAGTTTGAGAGATTGTCTCCGATAAATTCATTGATGGCACGTGCCGCTTTTGTGGGCTCATAGTCGTCAAGAGCTTCTTTGACATTTATAATTAATGTGTTAAGAAGTGATATAATCCAACGATCTGATTCGGGACGATCCTTTAGCGGAATTTGAGGTTCGGCACCGGTAAATCCGTCAAGGTTTGCATATTGAGCAAAGAATTTATATGTATTGAACAATGTTGCAAAAAGTTTGCGGGCAACTTCTTGAACACCCATTGTGTCAAATTTAAGATTATCCCATGGTGATGAGTTGGCAATCATATACCATCTAACCGGGTCTGATCCATATTGTTCGATTGTCTCAAACGGATTGACTGCATTGCCAAGACGTTTTGACATCTTGTTACCGTTTTTATCAAGGACAAGTCCGTTTGATATAACAGCTTTGTATGAGTTGCGATCAAATACCATTCCGGCAATTGCGTGCAAAGTGAAGAACCAACCGCGAGTCTGGTCAACACCCTCGGCAATGAAGTCGGCGGGGAAGAGTTCGCCTGATTCAATTGCTTCTTTGTTTTCAAACGGATAGTGGTGCTGAGCATATGGCATTGAGCCTGAGTCAAACCAAACGTCAAGAAGGTCTAACTCGCGTTTCATCGGGTTTCCGTTTGCGTCCACGAGAATAATATCATCAACGTATGGACGGTGAAGGTCTATTTTCTCGTAATTTTCTTTAGTCATTACGCCCGGGACAAATCCTTTGTCTTTCAGCGGGTTTGATTTCATAACACCGGCTGCAACCGATTTCTCGATTTCATTATAGAGTTTCTCTACCGAGTCAATGAAGATTTCAGATTTACCGTCTTCTGAACGCCAAATCGGGAGTGGAGTTCCCCAATAACGGCTACGTGACAAGTTCCAGTCCTGAAGATTTTCAAGCCATTTACCAAATCGGCCAGTTCCGGTTGCTTCGGGTTTCCATTTGATTTCTTTATTCAACTCCATGAGGCGTTCGCGCACGGCTGTCGATTTGATAAACCAGCTGTCAAGAGGGTAGTAGAGCACCGGTTTGTCGGTACGCCAACAGTGAGGATAGTTATGGACGTGTTTTTCGATTTTGAAAACACGGTCGGTTTGCTTCATGTACATACAAAGTTCGATATCGAGTGTTTCATCGGTATCGCTTTTTGTCGGGTCATAGGCGTTTTTGACAAATTTGCCTTCCCATGGTTTGTACTGTTCGACATCAATACGGGTTTTAACAAACTCGGGATCGAGTTCATCAAGCATATAGAAACGACCTTTAAGATCGACCATCGGACGAAGATTGCCGTCTCGGTCAATCAGATGCAACGGCGGGACTCCGTTAAGTTTTGACACTCGAAGGTCGTCTGCACCAAATGTACCGGCAATGTGAACGATACCGGTACCATCTTCAACTGTAACATAATCGGCGGGGATAACACGGAATGCGCCATCGTCAGCTTTTACCCACGGCAAAAGTTGCTTATAATGTAATCCGGCAAGATCTGAACCTTTTACTTTGTCAACTACTTCGTAGGGGATGAGCTTATCTCCGGGATTGTAGTCGTCAAGAGCAATATCTTTTGCTTTGGGATTGAAGATAGTTGAGAATAGGGCATCAGCCACAACAACTGTTTCTTTTTTGCCTGAGTATGGATTATAGGTTCTTACAATGTCATATTCGATTTGAGGACCTACAGCCAAGGCTGTGTTTGAAGGTAATGTCCACGGAGTAGTTGTCCATGCAAGGAAATATGGTTCACCCCATCCTTTCATCGACTCTATGGGATCGGTCGCAAGGAATTGAGCGATACAAGTCGTGTCTTTTACATCACGGTAACATCCAGGTTGATTAAGCTCGTGAGAGCTTAGACCTGTACCGGCAGCAGGTGAGTAGGGCTGAATGGTGTATCCTTTGTAAAGTAATCCTTTATTATATATTTGACCGAGCAACCACCAAACCGATTCAATATAACGGTTATCATATGTTATATAGGGGTCGTTCATATCAACCCAATAGCCCATAGAATTGGTGAGTGTTTCCCATTCGCGGGTATATTTCATTACTTCGCGACGGCAAGCCTCGTTATAGTCGTCAACCGATATTTTTGTTCCAATATCTTCTTTGGTGATTCCGAGTGATTTCTCAACGCCAAGTTCAACCGGCAGACCATGAGTGTCCCAGCCGGCTTTACGTTTCACTTGAAAACCTTGCATTGTTTTATATCGGCAGAAAATATCTTTGATAGTACGTGCCATCACGTGGTGAATGCCGGGCATACCGTTTGCCGATGGCGGACCTTCAAAGAATACGAACGAAGGGCAACCTTCGCGTTCTTTGATACTTTGTTCAAAAAGTGATTTCTCGTTCCAATCAGCGAGAACTCGATGATTGATTTCTGAGAGATTGAAATTGTTATATTCTGTAAATTTTTTCATGAAAAAATCTCTATATGCTAAATTTTCGCAAAGTTACAAAAATATCTCGTTATAATTATTTTTTGATACCACCTTTTACACCTCCGCCCATAGCGAAGATGTTTTGGTCGTATGATACTGTCTTGTGTGACATTTCACGATTACGCTTCAGTGCAAGTGATACAAGGCGTTCCATCAACTGGTCAAATTTGATACCGGTTGCTTCCCATAGATAGAATGAGAGCGATCCGGGAATTGTGTTGATTTCGTTTACATAAATATCACGTGTTTTGCTATCGACAATAACGTCAACACGGCTTACGCCATGACATGAAAGCACTCTGAATGTTTCGCCGGCAAGAAATTTGATACGCTCGGTTTCGTCTTCGGGCAGTTCTGCCGGAATACGCTTTTGAGATGCCTGCATACCTTTGGCACCTTTTGTTCCACCGATATATTTGTCTTCGTATGTCAGGAATTCACCTGATTTAATTGGTTCTTCCAATACCGACATAGTGTATTCGTCACAATCGCCGAGTACAGAGCAGTTAATTTCCTGAAGGTTGTCAACCATCATTTCAACGATGATGCGTGTTGAATATCGGCTTGCGGTTTCAACAGCTGAAATAAGAGCCTCGCGGTCGGCTGCACGACTGATACCAACTGATGAACCAAGATTGGCAGGTTTTACAATCACCGGATAACCGATTGTATCTTCTATTTTTTTGATTTGTTCGTCACGTTGAGCAAGCCACTGTTTGTCGGTGAACCAAACATATTTTACAACAGGGATGTCATTGGCTTGTAAAATCATTTTCATTGTGATTTTATCCATGCCGTTTGCCGATGACAAGGTGTTACATCCGGCATATGGTATGCCGATAGTTTCAAGTACACCTTCAAAAATACCGTCTTCACCGTTCGAGCCATGAAGAATTGGAATCACAACATCAATATTTGAAACGACATCACTTCCAAACATCGGTTTCTTTACCGAATAAAGTTTATAATCACCATGGATAGGGCGCATATAAACCTCTTTACATTTTGCAAGAAGTTCTTTGGGATTCTTATATTCTTTAATATCAAAAAGTGCGTCGCCGGTGTACCAGTGACCGTCTTTTGAAATATATATCGGAGTGACATCAAAGCGGTCACGGTTAATGGCATGCATAGCCTGATTTGCTGAAATTACCGAAATTTCATGTTCGGTCGAGCGACCGCCAAAAAATACTGCAATGTTGGTTTTCATAAGTGAATTTGAAACTGAATGAGTATCGTTGATTTATTTGATTACTTAAATGTGTCGGGGAGATCGTTTTCATAAAGAACGGTATCTCCGGGCTTTGCCAAGCTTAGTAAGAGCTGTTGAGCTTCGGCAAACGAGTTGACGATATACAGGTTGTCGGTATTGAACGACTCCACAGCTTTGATGCCTTCTGAAATAGCATCACGGTTATATTGTCCTACGACAATAGCAATGTCGGCTGATTTGGCAATACGTTGACCAAAGAGGTTGTTAAGCTCTTCTTGTCTGTCTCCGAGTTCGATCATTCCGGGTGTGATAATGATGCGACTGCCTCCGGTCATGTTTGCCAAAACTTCAAGAGCCATTCTTGAACCATCAGGGTTTGAGTTGAACGCATCATCAATGATGGTAAGACCTCCGGGTGTATGTTTCATGTTGAGACGGTGTTCAACTTGTTCCATTGTCTCAACTGCATATTTAATTTTCTCAACCGGAACATCAAGCTTGATCGCCAGGCTTATTGCAGCAAGCAAATTTGATATGTTGCATTGTCCGACAAGCGGAGTACGGAATCTGATTTCGCCCGTTGGTCCAACATAGGTAAATGAAGAACCTCGTCGGTCATATTCGATATCTTTGGCTGTTACGTCACATCCGATTGTATCAGAAATTGCATAGCGAATGGTTTGGGGACCATTAGCCGTTGGTCGGGACGCAATCATTGCAAAGTCGTTATTGATTACAGCAACACCATCACTGGGAAGCGAGTCGAAAAGTTCAAACTTTGTTCGTTGAACATTCTCGATAGTCTTGAATGTTTCGAGATGTTGTTCACCTACAGCTGTAATGATAGCAGCTTGAGGATGAACAAGGTCGCATATCTCTTTGATGTCACCCGGCTGTTTGGCTCCCATTTCAACAATGAAGACTTCAGTATAGGGTTTCATATATTCTCTGATTGTTCTGACAACACCAAGGGTTGTGTTGTAGCTGCCGGGAGTCATCAGTGTTTCATATTTTTCAGATAATATGCGTTGAAGGTAGTGTTTGGTACTCGTTTTTCCATAGCTACCGGTGATACCGATAATTTTAAGGTCGGGCATCGACTTTAAAATAGAAGCGGCATCATCATAATATTTTTTATTTATTGATTTTTCAACCGGAATGAGGATTGAGTATGCTGTCAGTAAAATAAATTGTGATAAAAATAATAATGCATACGCAACGATGCAAGCCCCTTTTAGTCCGGCAAATACCCATGCTAATGCAACAATAATAGCCGACAACGATAGCGCAACTCCCATCAAGCGTTTGGCTCGCTGAGTGAATACCAACGGCTTTTTATATTTGGCTTTGAGCAAAGATAACGTAAACCATATGGCAATCGAGGCTGCTACGGGAGCCGAAATGATAAACGGAATCATCGGAACCAACAAAAAGAACGTCGCAAATAGATAAAAACAACGGGTGACGGTTGTCGATTCGCCTGTTTGAGACGCCCATCGGGTATAACGTTCCGGACGATATGAATTTTGTTGGAACATCATTAGGTCGCGTTTCAAAGTCATGAAAATCGCGGGTATCCAGAAAAACAGAGCGGTAAGCCCTGCAACTATATAAACTGTTGATGTTGGGTCGGTATGCATTATGAGTTTTTTATGATTTCAAGAAACTGTTGAGAACTGCGGCAAATTGCCCGGGATTGTCAAGAAAGCTGTAGTGTCCGCACCCCGGAAAACTTACAAGACCGGCATCGGGAATCAGCCGCTCCATTTTTTTTGCATCTGAAAGGGGAGTAGCCGTGTCGTTTTCACCCCATATCAGTAAGGTAGGTGCCGTAATTTTTGGCATAAGATGACACAAATCTTCATTTACAACTTTGCTCATGATTGCTCTCATTTGTGGAGAAGCATTTCGGTAGTCAGAAGATCCACGACGAGAACGCTCTTTTTCGATACGTTCTTGAGCTTTTTCGGCTCCAAGAACCGCTTTATATATCAATTTAGAGAGTTTGAATGAGTAAACCTTGAAGTAATATTTTAATGATCGGCGTGGTTTTACACCTGCGGCATCTATCAAAATCAATTTGTCAACCGGGTTGCGTGATGCAAATACAATGGCAACACGTCCGCCAAACGAGTGCCCGGCTAACGATGGCTTTTCAATATTGAGAGCTTTACAAAAATCTTCAATTAATCGGGTATAACGTTCAACACCCCAAATTTCGGTCGGTTCGGTTGATTTGCCAAAGCCGGGAAAATCTATGTTATAGACAGTATTGGTTTGAGATGCCACGCGAGCCACTGACGCAACAGTCGAGTGGTCACAACCCCATCCGTGCATAAGGATTAAAGGAGCGCCCGAGCCTTCGACCGTGTAATGAATGTTTATGCCGTCAAGTGTAAGATCTTTTTCCATCTTTAAGGATATCGAAATTTTCCACAAAGTTACATAAAATTACGCTATTTTCAGCTTGTTCTACATAAAAAATAGAGCATAAGTCTATTTCGGTCTATTATTTTGATAATATTTTGGTCGTTTTGGCATAATTATCTACCTTTACAAAATAAAAAACTATAATATGCTTGTATTGATTGCCGAATCAAAAACAATGACTGCGTGTGACGATCAGGTCAGTGTGTCAACCGATAATAAACCGCTGTTAGATGCAAAGGCCAATGAACTGATGTTCTCGTTGCGAGGAATGACTGCCGAACAGTTGTCATCGGCTGTTAAAATCAGTTTGCCTATGGCTCGACGTTTGCGTGAAATGATATATGAATTTGAAGATAAACGTCACGGAGCGCGGGCGATGGCTGCTTTCACCGGCGTGGTGTTTAAAGCGTTTAATCCCAAGTCGTTGAATGAATGTGATCGCGCTTTTGCCAATGAGAAGGTTAGGATTATATCATCTCTTTATGGTTACTTGCGTCCCGATGATTTTATTAAGGCATATCGGTTTGATTTCACGACTAAACTCGCTCCCGGAAATATATCGATGTCGGGCTATTGGCGAGATGACGTGACAACGTTGATTAAAAATGAATTGGAGCGCACAGGCGATAATGAGATACTCAACCTTTTGCCTGCCGATGCCGAGCGGGAGATAGATTTTAAAAAGCTATCGACAAAAGCAAAAATCGTTAAAGCCGAGTTTGTTGAAATGTCAGAAGGTAATTCGGGTCGTACGCCGAGTGCCAATCGTTTGAAAACATTACGAGGCGAACTGTTGCGCCAGATTGTGACCGAAAAAATCGAACGTCTCTCTGATTTATGTTCACTCGAAGGATTAAACTACATTTCAGGTGACACAATGTCAAACAATAACACAATAGTGTTTACTACCGCCTGATTAAACATAAAATTAAAAGAATACTTGCTCATTTGCACATAAGAATTTTATTTATTATATTTGCAGACAACTAAAAATTTTAATAACTATGGGTGCCATTATCTATTTATTAATACTTATCGGTGCAGTCTTACTATTTGCAAATCTGGTTTACGATGCTTTTCGTAAGTAAGATGTTTCACTCTGCCGGAGCAAACAGCTAGACTAAGACTCGCTCCTGATTTTCAAGGCGGAAATTTTTTACTTAAGCAAAGTAACTATTCAGCGGATATACATTATGTATCACAACATTGTAGGGGCGCTATACATAGCGCCCTAATCTAATTTTACAAATTGGTGTGAATTCCCATTTGGATGTGGGCGCAATTATTACGCCCCTACTGTATAAATGTGAGTTCTTCTGCTGTTAGATTCAAATTTAATTTGTAAATTTGGGGAAATTAAAAAAAATAAATATGCTACAGATTATTTTTCAAATTGTTGGTTTTGTTATTCTCGGGCTTTTTCTGATAGGCTTTATTTCTGATTTAATTGAGATTATTAAGAAATAATAATCTCAATTAAAGTAAGACCTATTCTGCCGGAGCAAAAGGCCGAGCTAAGACTTGCGCCTTATTTTTCAAGGCGAAATTTTTCCAACCATACGGCTTGCTGAAAAAGCATGGCCCATTCATCGTGTTGTCATAGTGGCTTGTAAAATAAAAAAATCCTCCTTAGAGGATTGGCAATAATACAACAAAAGACCGCTGAAAACGTCGAGTTGGATGAAAAGATCTCCACAGCGGTTGACATCAGCAGTCTTTTATACCGCAAAGATAATAACTTTTCTTTAAATAACAATCAACAATAAAAAAATCAAACAATATAGTAGAAAGCAATAAAGCCGCAAAAGCGGCTTTATCGAGGGGGTCACCATACTGCCACACCTCTAACAAGGGAACGTTGCCCTGACGATCATTTCTGACACTGCAAAAGTACAACCTTTTCTTTAAATAAGAATCAAAAACGATAAAAAAATCAAACAATGACACGCAATATTTACGACGATATTCTCAAAGACGCCCGGGTAAAGCTCACCGAGATGTTTAATAACAACTTTCGTGAGCAGGGCTTCTAAGACGTCATATTGAAACTTCAAAGTTGGTATTGCGTGAAAAATTGTATTAATAGACTAATCGCTCATTTGCACATAATAATTTTATTTATTTTATTTGCAGACAACAAAAAATTTAATAACTATGGGCAAGATTATTGTCACTATTATTGGCTTATTAATAATTTTCGGTGCAGTCTCACTATTTGTAAGTCTTGTTTACGAGGTTTTTCGTAAATAAGATGTTTCACTCTGCCGGCGCAAATAGCTGGGCTAAGACTCTTGCCTGATTTTCAAGGTGGATTTTTTTTACTTAAGCAAAAAGTAACTTTGGGGAAACTTAAAATTTAAACTATGATGGTTAAGATTATACTTATTATTCTTTTTGTAGTTTTTTTGGTTGTTTTTTTCTCAGGTCTTATTGAGATTACAAAGAAATATTTAGGTAAATAAAGTAATTATCAAAGAGACAACCTAAGTTACTCTGCCGGAGCAAACAGCTGGGCTAAGACTCTTGCTTGATTTTCAAGGCGAAAGTTTTCCAACTATACGGCTTGCTGAAAAAGCATAGCCCACTTATCATGTTGTAGCGTTTTAACTTAAAGACACACTTACCAAAGATATTTTGTAATTCACCGATTGTTTACATTTTGTAGATAGTATCGGCAATCTCCACTTCATGAATGCGACCATTGCGGTTTTTCCATTCTGTGATTTGAGCTTCGGTTACGTCACCATCGATGACTTTATAGTTTTCGGTGTTGATGTCTAATGTATTGTTTGCGTTATCCATAATGTTTTTTTGTTTGTTAAAGTAGGAGCGGATGTTGCACCGCTCCTACGGTTGTTATCTACCACCTAATGGTTGGAACTGCCGTTGCACTGTTGAGCAGGTTCTGCGTGATGATTATCCGATGTCCGATCCTGAAATGGCAAAGGCAGCAGGTGACGCTTGTACCGATGAACCGAAAATGAGAATGTTCCGCTACAATGCCGGGCAAGAAATGACTGTGTTCCCCAAGAAACACCCATATCTTCCTAAGGGGTGTGGAGATTGTCCTCGACGTGGTAATTTAACCCTTGCAACACGACCAGACAGAGCTTTACCACAATGTCGCACTTGTGGAGTAGTATTTAAAGAATGTCGAAAAATTGGGGAACAAAGGTTGAAAGAATGGAAATTAAAAAAGATTCCTGAACGAGAGGGATTATCAATTAACGCTGATAATTTCAAAACCGGCTCTCTTTTAATTACACGTCAATCAGTAAAAGGTGTTATAGGTCATACACTAAACCTTGCAGTCCGAGATTCATTACTTGGGATTGAAAATGGAGTAGCTAACTATAAATATATAGGTTGGAGAGAGTGTGAAATGGGAGATGACGGAGTTCGTAAACATCCTGAAGCTGCGTTCTTTTTATATTATGAGATTGAAATCGCAGGCAAAACTTATTATGCTAATGTTAAAGCAAATCGAGATCGCAAAGTGGAGGAGCTATATTGCATACGCGACAAATGTAATATTTCCAATCTTCGTCGCGATGACTTCCCAACCATAGAGAACTGGTAATAATAAAACAAAAGACTGCTGAAAACGTCGAGCTGGATCAAATAATCTCCGCAGCGGTTCACATCAGCAGCCTTTTATATCGCAAAGATAATAACTTTTCTTTAAATAACAAACAAAAACAATAAAATTTCAACAATGGCTCGCAATATTTACGATGATATACTCAGAGACGCACGAGTGAAGCTTACGGAGATGTTTAATAATAACTTTCGTGAGCAGGGTTTCTTCGGGCAAAAATGGGTAGCCACCAAAACCTCAAAGGTCAACAAGCGAGGGAAAGGTTCTATCCTTATTGTTACCGGGGCAATGCGTCGATCTATAAAGTCGGTAGTAAAAGGTATGGCAGTCGTGTTTTCTTCCCATCTCCCTTATACCGCTCTCCACAACGAGGGTGGAAAATTTGCTCAATCAGTCCGCGCCCATACCCGAACTGTCAAAAAGACCGGGAAAGCTTACAACGTTCGCGCTCACACTCGGCAAATGGAGATGCCACAACGTCAATTCATCGGAGACCACCCAAAGGTGCAGCAGGCTCTCGGTGATATTGTATTTAAAAACCTACAACAACAATCACAACAACTTGCAGATAAATTCAACACACTGAACGTGGGGGAGCGTATAACAAAAAAAGTTGAGTTAAAGTGCGAGGTAATACAAAAAGGGCATCAAAAACCGTGTGAGTACCCATATGTCCTAAAAATTCTATAAAAAAAAACACCCAGTCCACGGTGCGGTCAGAACCCCGCTGTGTGTTACCGAATGTTTTCAAGTGCAAATATAAAAACTTTTCTTTAAATAACAATCAAAAATAAAATAAATCAAACAAAGGGGGGGGTAAAAGTCATATAAGCGGCTTTTATCGAGGTAGTTGTATCACAACATTGTAGGGGCGCTATACATAGCGTCCGAATCTAATTTTACAAATTGGTGTGAATTTCCATTTTGATGTGGGCACAATATATTGCGCTACTACTGTATAAATGTGAGTCCTTCTGCTGTTAGATTCAAATTTAATTTGTAAATTTGGAGGAAACTTAAAAATTTAAAGTAATGGCACATATAATTGGAATCCTCATATTCGTGTTTTTTTTATTCGGGCTAATATCTTTTTTATGTTGGTGGATTTATGACCTATTTAGAGATTTTTTCAACAAAAAGTGATCATATAATGAAGGATTTATCAATAAAGATTATAATATCAATGATGTTCATAGCCGCATTGTCGGCTTGTTCATTTAGTCAAGATTCTGCCAAACGATCTCAGGTTGAGTCAAAGTCTGAAGAAAAAAGTGTGACTAATCGCCCTCAAACGCCACGGCTTCCATTCCCATATCAAACCGAAGAAGTAGTTATAAAGAATGAGAAGGGTGGTTCTGCTCTTGCAGGGACATTGACAATACCGAAAAATACCGATAATTCGACCCCGATTGTTATAATGGTCTCGGGTAGCGGTCAGCAAAATCGTGATGAAGAGGTTTTTGAACATAAGCCGTTTGCCGTAATAGCCGATTATTTGGCTCGTAACGGCATAGCTTCATTTCGGTATGATAAACGTGGCGTTGGAAAATCGACCGGCGATGTTTTGAATGCGACGACTGCCGATTTTGCTAATGATGCCGAGGCTGTGATGAATTGGATTAGAGAAAACAAACAATTTGGTAAAGTTGGTATTCTCGGTCATAGTGAGGGCGGATTGATTGCATATATGCTTGGGGCTAAAAGCAAAGGATCCGATTTTATCGTTTCAATTGCCGGTCCGGCGGTTCAGGGTAAAGAAATTATTGCATGGCAAAATAAAGTGGCTTTGATGAATTCTGGATTTTCTGAGCCTGATGCCGAGAAGTTCAGAAATGCATTAACCAAAGTTTTTGAGTATAAACTAAAAAATCCTGACAGTACTTCGATTAATCAAGAGTTGATTGATGAATTTTATTCTGATTCAAAAATTAATCCGTTGAATGCCAAGCTTGTCGCTTCGTTGAAAAGTGTGTTAACTGCCAAAGCTAATAACCATTGGATGATGTTTTTCCTCGGATATAATCCCGATAAAGATTTGAGGTCGTTGAAAATTCCGGCATTTATCATTTATGGAGAAAAGGATCAGCAAGTTCCGCCCGAACTTAACTATGATTTAGCAACTAAACTTGCCCCTAAAGCAAAGGTTATAATCTATCCGGGTCTCAATCATTTGATGCAACACGCTATTACCGGCAGGGTAGAGGAGTATAAGATAATTGAAGAAACGTTTGCTCCCGAAGTGCTCGACGATATTACATCTTTTATTAAGTCGGTTGAATAAAATAGAATATATTTTCAAATTCTTCGTTTATTAGCTGAAACATAAAGTTTTCAATAGCTGAAATAAGAAAACCTCATCACGCTGATTAACAACGGGATGAGGTCTTGAAGAAGTTGTCTTACCTGGATTCGAACCAAGACAGGCAGAACCAAAAACTGCAGTGCTACCATTACACCATAAGACAATCCTAATGCTCAAAAATATGTGTTCATATCTCTAAAGCGATGCAAATTTACGCAGTTTTTTTTATCCTACCAAATTTTTTTTGAAATTATTTTTAATTTGGTTTTGTTATGAGCATTATAACCACCATATAAACGGCTAATTTAGCGGTCATAACAGGTTGGCAAAATTTATAGACTTTTCAAAATTACGGAGTTCGCTTTATCAACAATCGACGTATCGAGCGAACTCAAATATATTCGGGTGGTTAGCTCTGAGTCATGTCCCATTCCCTGACTGATCACGCTGACGGGTATGCCTTTAGACTGGGCGGCAGAAGCCCAACTGTGCCGTGCCACATAAAGGGTCAGTGCTTGAGGAATGTTCGCAAGCCTTCCTATTGTTTTCAGATTGCGATTGATACGACTCCCTACATTTCGATAGGCATTGTAGTCTTGACTATTTTCTTGACCCAGAATCGGTAGTAGATAGTCACTTTGATTACGGGGATATTTATCAATTATTTTTTGCATCTCCTGAGTCCATTTGATGGTGAGCTTTTGTCCGGTTTTGCGTCTTCGGTAAACTATATATCCGTTTCTATTGTCAGAATATTTCAGATATGCCATATCGATAAAGCTCATTCCGCGCAGGTAAAAACTCATCATAAACATATCCCTCGCCATGTCAAGCGAATGATTGCCTGACAAATCGAGATGCTTGATTTTGCTGATAAGCCTCAAGGGAAGAGCTCGTTTTGTCGTTTTGTCAACGCCGGTATAGACATGTTTGAACGGATTTTTGCTGAAAATTATTTGATCATCGACGGCACGGTTATAAACAGCTCGCAATATTCTCATGTAAAATGAAGATGTATTGGGTGTTATGCCTTTCATTCTTAGCCATGTCTCATAGTTCTGAATTGTTTCGGATGTCAGAAAATCAATTGTCGCATTTAGCATCGGATATTTCTCCTGAATAAAATGGGAGAAACTGTTCAGCGTTGATTTATAGTTCTGGGCAGTGCGATATTTGTAGTTTTGAATCATCTGTTCGATTAATGATTCCATGTATGTTTTGATTGAATAATTTGATATAAACGTTTTAAACTCATTGATAATATCATCTGAATTGAATTTGTCTCGTTTCGTGCTCAGGATTTCATTGATTAGAGATAAACGTTTCTGTTCTATCTCAATTGCAAAGATGATGCTTGACACAATTTTTGCTCGTGAGCTAATACCCGATTGAGTCGTTTTGTTGATGAAATCATTCCATTCATCAGGATAAAGGCGGTAGTGTGATGTCAGTCGTTTTACCTTGCTGTTATGAATAATCAAATAATAAACACTGCCCGGTTGTCCGGCTACTGACGATTTACGGAATTTAACTTGAATAGAAGCCATAATCTCAGAAATTTTGTTAATCTTTTTTGATTTAAATTTGTTATAATTTATATATGTAAAATATTGGTAGTCAATATGACGACTATTAAGATATTTTATATATCTTTGTAGTGCTAATTTCAATCTATTAATGATTAAGAACTTATGGCAATAATATTTTTGCTGCTGGTAATAATATTGTCCTTGTCAGATGCTTACATTCTGACGTATGTAATTCCCGATTGGTCGATTTGGCTGAAAATATTGGTATTACTCCCTTCGATATATTATTTTATTGTATTGTTAGCGACTCTGATAGCCCGGTCATATCGACATAAAGTTTTGAATAAACTGTTTGGAATGTCGATGTGTGTTGTTGTGCCGATATTTATTTTCACGATAATATCGCTTATTGGTAATATTATAGTAAAATATGTTCCTTCAATTCCGGTTTCGTTATTTTATGTCTTGGGTATTGTTGCTGCAATTTGTTGGATTATTGTTGTTATCTATGGCATAACGACCGGCTGGAATAAAGTAAAAGTCGAGGATGTCAAAATTGCTTCACCTAAAATTAAGAAGTCGTTTGATGGCTATCGTGTTGTTCATCTCTCTGATTTTCATCTCGGAACATATACATCAACACCTTCAACTGTCAAGCTGATTGTCGATACTGTTAATTCTTTAAATCCCGATCTGATTGTGTTTACCGGTGATCTTGTGAATACATCTGCTTCAGAAATTGATAAATTTAAAGATGTTTTGAGCCGGATGAAAGCACGCGACGGCGTTTATTCAGTGCTCGGCAATCATGATTTCTGCTTGTATCGTGAATACAAAAAGCCATATACTCCGATTAAAGAGCTTTCTAAAGTTGTAAAGGCTCAACATGAAATAGGGTGGAATATATTGCGAAACGAAGCCGTTGTCATTTGTAGAGGCGAAGACCGCATCAACGTTGTTGGTGTTGATAATGCCGGTAGTAAAAAATTTCCCGATTATTCTGATTTACCTAAGGCTGTCAAGGATATTTCTCGTGACGATTTTACCATATTGCTGTCTCATGACCCGTCGCATTGGCGTCGCGAAGTTCTTAAAACAGATGGTATCGACTTGACTCTTGCCGGACACACTCATGCCATGCAGTTCAAGGTTGGGAAATGGTCGCCGTCTCAGTGGTCTTATAAAGAATGGGGCGGACTGTATGAACATGACGGACGAAAAATGTATGTCAGCACCGGCATCGGACAAAACATTGCTTTCCGATTTGGAATAATGCCCCGCATCGTCTTGTTGGAACTTGAGTCAATTCATAATTCATAATGCACAATGCTCAATTAATTATGAATTATGAATTCTGCATTATGCATTAACAGAGAATTGTTTCTACAATCTTTTGAACGTGTATTTTCATCGTGTCAAGACACGGCACGGGGCTATTGTCATCATTTAAAATCAGTGGCAGCTCGGTGCATCCCAAAATGATTGCTTCGATACCGTCACGGTCTTTCATATCTTTGATTATTTGTTGAAAACGTTGACGAGTAGAATCATTAACTACACCAAATTCGAGTTCTGAATAAATTTTGTCGCTGACGTAGTCAATCTCAGGTTTGGTCGGAACAACAATGTCGATTCCATGCTCTCTAAACGGCTTTTTAAAGAAATCTTCTTCCATCGTGAAACATGTGCCAAGCAATCCTATTTTTTTTATGCCGAGACGTTTGGCCTCCTCACATGTCGCATCAACGATGCTCAGCAACGGGAGAGGGGAGACTGCCTGCAGTTGATCAAAAACAATATGTGATGTGTTGGCTGTCAATACGGCAAAGTCGGCGCCGGTTGCCGCCAAACGTTCAACAGCTTTTTTGAAAAGGTCAACAAGCTTGTCATATTGTTTTTCCTTGCACAATTCTACGATTTCAAACAAATTCAAGCTCTCAATCGTCAGGTCAGGGAAAAACTGCTTTCCCGTTTTGGCTTGCACTCCAAAAACAATATCGTGATAATAGGCGATGGTCGATTCCGGCCCCATGCCTCCTAATAGTCCAACTTTTTTCATAGTGCAAATTTATAAAATTATTGCCAACCAAAACAGGTGGTCGATTGTTATTTTAGTAGAAACTTAAAAAAATAACTATATGAAACCTATTGAAGATAAAGTTAAAGGGAAAACCCCGACCTTGGTACTTTTCCAAAAATCAGAAGGTCAGGAATTTGCAGAACTCAAAAAACTTATTGATGAGCTGAAAGCTCAATATGGTGATAAGCTTAACATCATTGACTATGATTGCTCACACAATGGTCAGCCAAAAGAACAGTACCGATTCACCGAATATCCAACCTGGATTCTTTTCAAAGAAGGCTTGGAACTTATGCGTGAAAGCGGTCACAAAACAATCGGTGAGCTTCAAGACATGGTAGTCCGTGCAATGTGATTAATCAATGCATAATTCATAATGCACAATGCATAATGATTGAAGGGGATGCAAGGTATTGCATCCCCTTCAAACACGTTAATACACAGCTGGTAGTTAGTCCACGATATCACCATGAATGTTAATGCTCTGGCTCGTAGGAGCATGCCTTCGGCATGTAAATCACATCATCGAAGATGATGAATTTAATTAACTCAGTCATGGCACGTCAGTGCCTTGGCTGAGAGATGAGTCATCCCCCGGTGTCCATCGTCGGAGATGATGAACCTATATGACTGTGATTGGGTGTGGGTTAATACGTTCATCCTCTTCGAGGATGCGTAGGTGGTAGCGTTTGTAAGCCCCACCAACGAGCCTGCGGCTCGATGATGGGGTTAATCAGAGTTGTTGGTCTCGGACCAACCATCCTCATACATGCCTTCGGCATGTTTTTTATTTATATCTTGTTGTCTTAAAAGTAGTAGCTTGCAGTGATTGTCCAGCAACGGTTTTTAGAGCCATAGAGCGCATCTTTACCCGACACCTGATTGTTAATGCCGAAGCCATAGTTTGCTGCTACCTGTAGGTGAGACAGAAGTTCAACACCCGCACCAACAGTCCACGCTGTATCAAATTTTCGCTGTTTCAGCGCACCTGAAAGATTTCGTCCCGAAACGAGGAATGAGAAATCAGGTCCGGTAGTAATGAACGGAGCGATAATCTTGCTGATAGCCGGGATCGAAAGCTTATATTTAAGATTGATAGGAATGTTGATATAGTCATTGTTTTTTGACGTTGATCCATTCTCGTCGGTATAATTGATTGAACGACGGGCATAAAGAACCGAAGCATCTACACCGATACCGATTACAGGCACGGTAAATTCTGACGTAATACCACCCGTAAAACCGGCGCGGTTTGAACTGTCAAATGTCTTTTCACTTGCATGGAGCGAGTTGACGGCAAGTCCGGCACGGACACCGAATCGAAATTGAGCACTTGAAGGTAATGCCACGGCACAAACCAATGCCACTGCGGCAAAAATTCTTTTAATATTCTTCATTTTTCTGTAGTATAAAATAATGTGATTTTTTACTTATTACGCTTTAGTTCCCCGTTTTGTTCATCGACCTATCGTAAAATCTTAATTTACAATCTGAAAATTTTAAAATTGTAAATTTATTTGTAATTTTGCACTTGCAGAACTTATCTCACCCGCGCCGGTATGGGAAATTGCCTGGTGGTGGCTAAAAGGGAGGGACTGCAATACATATTTTGAAGCGTTTATCCGCGCTGATTCTTGACACTTCGAAATTCTCGCAAAATTTCTTATCTATGTCAAGGATTGAGCAACGGTAGATGCCCGTGGTAATGTAATAAAAACAGAATTATAATAATCAGTATGAAAAAATATTTCTTAAAGGGCGTGGCTATTGTCATAGGAATGATAGCCTTGCAAAGTTGTGACAAAGGTCCTGACTACGGAAAGATGAGACCGTCAATGATGGATATTGCCGGAGCAAAATCTATCGGATTTATTGATGGAAGTGCGACTTCACGTGGTGAGGCGCTTTCATCAGGTCTTTATAAGATAGATGCTGACGGTAATATCTCAGCTGTAGCAGTCTATTTTACCGAAGATGAATATGGGAATCAAACTCAACATCAAGACGAAGTTAAGATGAAAAGTGCCGATATATATAATGTCGGTACTGATTATCTCTTCTTTGACAGGTGCTGTTTTGTTGATAAAAAAGGTGAATATATCTGGGGCTTGCGATGGAAATTTTTGGTTAGAAAATCTGACGGCAAAATGTGGAGTCTTGATTATGATGATACCGGAGTATGGTTTGGTGGCCACCTTGAGGAGGGGCAATATTACCAAGCTTATGATGGTACATTGTATTATTCAGAGATACATGGGGAGTATTTCGAAAATATCTATAAACTGAATTTGAAAACCGAGCCTGCAACCATAGAGCAGGTTACTGCAAATGTAGAAATCAAACTACCGTTTGCCGTCGATTCTAAAGGGGTAATTTGTGGACAGGCGAATCCAATCCTTCTTAATTCTTACAATGCTCCCAAGAGTGTTACTTTTGCATGGCAAAATTCAGGATTCCAAGAGTGGGATTGGGAAAATCAGATTTTCCATATATTCGAGACTACAGTGACATTGTAGAAGGACTTAAAGTCAATAGAGACTACACCTACCCATGTATCGTAGATTTTCGCGGACAATTCTATTCAGTTTGTGGGTTACAACAATCTCTTGAATTGAACGGGATAAGCGCCAAACTTTCAGATTATCCATTCGTTGAGTTAGGAATCTGCAATAAGATTTCTATCGGAGAGACTCCCGGTAGCGCAAAAATCGACGATTCTGAAACCATTAATATCAAAAATGATATCGGTACTGATTATGGATATTACATTAAATCGGTTATGGTAACTGATGAATATATTTTAACTTCTGGATATACTGATAACCTTAATGATTATACACGTTACAGTAAGCCATGGATAACCGCCCTTAATCCCGAAACCAAGACATGGAAATGGGTGGCAGAGACACCGGAGTTAATAACATTTGACGACAAAACGATTAACTATAATAATCGCTATTATGTCGTTACTACGATTGACGAAAACGTTGGAGCGTGGTGGATTGACATCAAAACACTTGAAACCGGCTTTGTCAAATTCAATGAAGAGATTCCGTCATATTGCAAATATGAGGGATATGCCGATGGCTCAATTATTTATTCCGGCATTAACCCCGCTGATAGCCACGCGGTCAAAATTGCCTTCGATATGATGACCGGCAATGCCGTCACCAACGACAATGCCCCGGTATATATGTTCTCAACCTTAGTGTCGTTGAATTAGTCATAAGTTGAAATCAACATAAAAAAGCGATGTATCAATTACGATACATCGCTTTTTTATTCCACCCCATTCATCGGGTAGATGATGGTGGACGCACGAGCCGTGCGTGCCATACACATACCGGAGTCATCTCCCAACATCAAAAAGGCGCTGTGCCAAAGTTGACACAGCGCTTTTGGGTTTAACTTGTTATGAAAAGTTGGGTATTATTTTGTTGTGAGGGCTTCTGCCTGTTTGTTGGCTGTATTCTTGAATCGAATGGGAACATTGTACCAAACAGGGACGTTTTCACCATTTGATTGACCTGGAATAAAGTCGGGTAATGATTTAACTACGCGGATTGCTTCTGCATCAAAAGCTTCGCCAAGGCTGCGAATGATTTTTGTATCGCCGATTTTGCCATTGGCTTCAACCACAAAGCTTATTACAACACGACCGTCTATGGGGTTGTTAACTTCAGATTCGGGGTATTTTAAGTTTCTCATGACATATTCGAGGAGTGCCATTTCGCCACCGGGAAACTGTGGCATTTTCTGAACTGAACGGAATACGCCTGAGGCATCGGGAGTTTCATTGGTTTTAGAGACCACTGTCTCATTAACAGTGGATGATTCTTTTGTTGCCGTTTTTCCAGAATTGGGGGCAAACTTAATCGGGAGATTGTACCATACAGCCACGTCTTTGCCATTTTCCTTGCCGGGAATAAAGTCGGGCATACTTTTGACAACGCGGATTGCTTCTTCGTTAAAGGCTTCAGGTCCTCCGCGTAATATTTTTATTTCGCCGATTTTACCATTGGCTTCAACCACAAAGCGAACAATGACACGGACAGTTTCGGTTCTTCCGATTTCAGATTTTGGATATCTAACGTTTTTGATAACATAATCCATAAGGGCTTTTTCGCCTCCCGGAAATTGGGGCATCTGTTGAACTGATCCATACACTTTTTCATCATCTTTAGATGATGAGGTTTGAATTGCTTTAGACGGTTGAGGTTGGTTGACGGTTACCGGTTTGTTTGCAGGTTCAGCAACATCGGTAAGGGCAGAACTTGCAGGTTTTTCAACTTCTTCGACACCCATAATTTGGTTATCAGAAGGAAAAACAGTAATTTTGCCGTCGGTTTTCTCGCTCCATAATTCTTTAATGCTTTCGGCATCAGAAAGTTTAGAGAGTGCGTTGGCTACAGGCGTACAATTTAACGCCAAAAGAGTCAGTCCTAGAGCGGGAACGATTGCCAGAGCACGCATCTTAGCGCCTCGGCTCGAAGTTTTTTTGTTTGACATCATTGTTAATCTTTTTTTAAGTTTACTATGATTGAAGCTGTTGGCGATGGCTGGAAACTTTTTGCCAACAGCTTTTTTTATTAATAGTATCTGATATTGTTGTGCATCGGCACCGCTATTCAGAACTGCCATGTCGGCTTGAAACTCGTGAACGTCTCTGAGTTCGCTTCTTAAAAGGTAGCTTGCCGGATTAAACCAACAAAATATCACGCATAATTGAGCCAACATCACGTCGAAGGGATGCATCAGTTTGATGTGTTGAGTCTCATGGGTGAGGATAAGGTTTGCTCCAATTGATTCATAATCTTTACGCGACATAACAATATAGTTCATAAAGCTGAACGGATCGGGATATTGATCGCCGTCGGTTATGACAAGTCTGACCCCATTAATTGTCTGATAGCCATATTTCGAAACCAATCGGTATATTTTTAGTGTGCCGATAATTGTATTGATGAGCGCAACCGATACACCAAAGAGATAAATCATAACAATTATAGTTGGAAATGAAATACCTGATGGCTTGACGATTGCCAACGGTTCAACCAATTCAGCCGTAATTTCACCAATTGTAACCTGAACAGCTTCATTACTGCCGGTTTGGATTATTAGATGTTGAAAATAGGGCAGCAGTGGTGCAATAAATGAAAGGGCATATATTCCGAGTAATATGCCACGGTTAAATCTCGGCTGATTTTCCTGAGCCAGAAAAAAACGGTAGATTAGCCATAAAATTATCATGACTGCCGACACCGATATTGAATATGCAGTTAGAGTGCCCATTTATCTATCATTTTTTTTCTTTTCGATCATTTCAATAAGTTCTTTTAATTCGGCTATCGAGATAGAATCATCTTCAACCAATGTTGAAACGACATTAAGATAGCTGTTATTAAAATATCCTTTTATTACGTTGCCTAAGCTGCGACGTCCGAGAGATTCACGGTCGCGTGTCGGAAAGTAACGAAAGGCATCGTGGTCTTCATTATGACTCACAAATCCTTTTTCTTCAAGTCCGCGTACAACAGTTGATACGGTGTTGAAGTGGGGTTGAGGATCGGGAAACAATGTCAGGAGTTCTCTGACAGCCATTGGTTTGCCTGCGCTCCAAAGCATCTGGAGCAGCTCTTCTTCGCGACGTGTTAATAATTCTTTGAGTCTTCCTTTTTTTGCCATTTTGTTAACTAATATTTTAGTTTCGTTTGCAAATTAACGACTAAAATTTTAGTTATGCAAGAAAAATCAAAAAAAATTTCAAAAAAATAGCAAATTACCATGGTTAATACTTTTTAACGGTTAATAAGGTCTATTATAAAATAAAAAAGAGTACTTTTACAGCTCAAAACAAAATCATTTATCACACGTTTTGAGGGAAATGAATTTTAATTATCTGAAATATTTGATTTTGACTATTCTTTTTGGTAGTTTATCATTAGGATTGTCAGGTCAGGAAACGTTCAAGCGTGGTCTCGAACAACATTCTTTTATTCCGAAAGGGCAGTGGATTACCGGTGTGAGTGTCAGTTACACTCAATCTGACCAAAATAACTATCAGTTTTTTATAATAGAAAATCTGAATGGCGATACTTATTCGTTTAAAGTGTCTCCTATGCTGATGTATGCCTTCAAAAGCAATATGGCTGCCGGCGGGCGTTTTGCATACACTCGTTCGCTTACCCGATTGCGTAATGCGAGCGTTATTGTTGATAATGAAACCAGCTATGATGTTACTAATCTTTATCGTCTGAGTCATACCTATTATGGCATGGCTGCATTCCGCAATTATATCAGTCTCGGCAACAGTAAACGCTTTGGTTTGTTCAATGAACTTCAAGTACAGGTTGGCGGCGGCGAATCTAAATTGCTTAACGGTGTCAATGAAGAGCTAACCGGAACATTTACGCGTGATTATTCACTTGATATCGGTTTGGCTCCCGGTATGTGTATGTTCCTGACCAACTATTCGGCAATAGAAGTCAATGTCGGGGTACTTGGCTTTGCTTATCGTAAATCCAAGGCTGTCACTGACCAGATATATGTGGCACATGTACGTTCTCAGTCGGCAAATTTTAATGTTAACCTGTTTTCTATCACGTTTGGTGTGGTGTTTTACCTATAAATTATGTTGACAATGAAAAGAGCTATATATATTATTATGACATTGATTGGTCTCGGCTTTTGTCAGCAGATTGCGGCCGAACCGGTTGGAATAGAATTCAATCCGTTAAAATCAATGGCAAACCGTAAAAAGATACCGGTTGACTCGACCATTGTACGTCCCGACGGCTTTGATGAAAAGGTTATTATCGGAGATGATACGGTCAGTATTATTATTCCCGAAAAAAATTACGGTCGATATGATCGAGGTCTGTTCAATTACTTGTTTGTACCTAAAGGTCAGTGGGCATTCGGACTCACAGCTTCTTATGGTGAGTTCTCGACCGATGATCTTGAAATGTTGTCGATTATAACTGATCTCGATTTTAAGGTAAAAGCTTATTCTATCAGACCGTCGATTTCATATTTCTTTAAAAATAATCAATCAATCGGTTTAAAGTTTAACTATATCAGAACCATGGCTGATCTTCAGCATTTGTCGGTTGACTTTGATGAGGATCTCAGTTTCTCAATCAGTAACATCAGCTACTATTCTCAAAGCTATTCGGCATCGGTTTTCTATCGCAATTATGTTGGTCTTGGAACTGAAAAAAGGTTTGCTATCTTTAATGAAGTTGATTTGACATTAGGTAGCGGAACGAGCCGCTTTAAGCGTTATTATAATGAAGAATTACGAGATACACGTACAAATGTAACATCGGCTTCATTGAATTTCAGTCCGGGTGTATGTGTATTTATAATGGATAATGTTTCTTTCAATGTTTCGTTCGGTGTATTTGGCTTGAATTTCAATCGAGAGAAACAAATAACAAATGAGATTGAAGAGGGTACTCGTTTTTCATCGGGTGCAAACTTCAAGTTCAATATTTTCAATATCAATTTCGGACTCGGAATCCATATATAATCAATATGAAAGGATTGAAAAGTATATTTGTACCGCTTTGTTGTGCCGTGATGTCGGTTATTGGCGGTTGCATTAAAAATGATATTCCGTATCCTCGGATACAGGCTAATATCCGTGCTTTTGACGTTGCAGGCTCTTATAAGGCTGCCGAGATTGATTCGACCGAAATGACCGTGAATGTTTATTTGGACGAATCGACTAATATCAGAAGTGTCAGAATTGACTCATTCGCATTGACACCTGAGGCACATTTTGTAGATTTTGACCCGTCGGTGCCTGTTGACCTGTCTGAATCCAAACAAGTAACTGTAGCTCTATATCAGGATTATGTTTGGACAATAACCGCCAATCAGCCGATTGAACGCTACTTTACGGTGGCAAATCAAATTGGTGCAAGTGAAATTGACGTTCCTGCCCATCGTGTTATCGCCTATGTTTCTGCATCGGCCGATGTGTCAGCTCTAAAAGTGCTTTCTATCAAGTTGTGGCCCGAAGGCTCAACGGTTGAAACTGATCTGCTTGAAGGTACGGTTGATTTTAGTCGTCCTGTGGAGGTTAAGGTAGAGCAGTTCGGTATTTCTGAAACATGGTATATCTATATTGAGTCACGTCAAGCCTCGGTTACTACTGTTAGTGCTGATGGATGGACTTGTGTCGGTTGGGTATATGGTGAGGCAGAAGAAGGCCGTGATAACGGTGTTGAATATCGCAAATCGACCGACACCGAATGGATTCGTGCACCTAAAGAATGGATAACAACTGACGGTGGTTCGTTTACTTGTCGCCTTGTTCATCTTGAACCGTTGACAAAATATGACGTAAGAACTTATAGCGATGAAGATTATGGCTCGGAAATGTCGTTTACAACAGGTGTTACTCTCCAAGTACCAAATACCGATTTCAATAATTGGTGGCTGAACGGTAAAGTTTGGAATCCGTGGGCTGAAGGAGCCGAGTCATTCTGGGATACCGGTAATAAAGGTGCAACCACGCTTGGAACAAGTAACACATATCCGAGTGAAGATACTCCAACCGGTACAGGAACTGCGGCTTGTCTTGAAACTCGTTTTGTTGGTATTGGCGCAATTGGAAAGCTCGCAGCCGGAAATATATTTTCGGGATATTATGTCGCAACTGACGGAACAAACGGAATTTTGTCATTCGGTCGTGAATTCACCGAACGTCCCACCAAGTTGAGAGGCTATTTTAAATATAAATCAACGGCTATATCAAGCACAACTGCCGGATATGAAGATTTAAAGGGTCGAAATGATACCTGTTTTATATGGTGTGCGCTTTCTGATAAAAGTGAACCATATGAGATCAGGACAAATCCCAAAAATCTTCAGTTGTTCAGCCCTAACGATCCGTCGGTTATTGCATACGGAAACTTCCAGTTGGGTGAAACTGTAAGTAGTTACAGAGAGTTTGAAATCAAGCTCAATTATAACGCTACAAACCGTGTTCCGAGATATATTGTAATAGTTGCTTCGGCAAGTAAGTATGGTGACTATTTCACCGGTGGAAACGGTAGTACGCTCTATATAGATGATTTTGAGCTACTATATGATTATGACGACTGATTTTAACAGTCAGCCGTTAGATTAAACGAAGTATTCTTAGACTAAATATATTGTAGTGTCGTCAATACCTGCTTCAAGCAGTGATTGGCGACGCTCTCTACATGTAGCACACGTTCCGCAATGATTCGTGCCGCCACGATAACAGCTATATGTTAGCGAGTAGTCTATGCCTAATTTTTTTCCTCGTTTTGCAATGTCGGCTTTTGTCAGTCCGGTATAAGGGGCTGTCAGTTTGACCGGAGCGTATGTCCCGGCTTGGATTGCTGCATCCATTGCGTTGACAAAGCGTGATGTGCAATCGGGATATATTGCGTGATCGCCTGAGTGGTTAGCCATCATTACGGTTTTCAACCCGCGACTTTCTGCAATTCCGGCTGCTATTGAAAGCATTATTCCGTTTCGGAAAGGTACGACCGTTGACTTTAAATTTTCTTCGGCATAGTCGGCATCGGGTATAGCGTCCGCTCCTGAAAGTAATGAACTTTTAAAGTATTGGTGGATAAAAGCCAGGTCAATCTCAACTAACTCTATGCCAAGAGCTTTGCAATGTATGCGGGCACATTCGGCTTCGCGTTTATTATGATTTGACCCATAGTTGAAGTTTATAGCAACTGCGATTGAGTCTTTATATTCATAGAGCATGGTGGTTGAGTCCATGCCTCCTGATAGTATTAAAACTGCTTTATCGGTCATTTTTTGTTTATAATTTCAATACCATAGTTAAATGCTGCCAATCGTCGATCCTGAGCCAGTTGTTTATGGTCGGCGTCTGCATAATTGGCATATGGATAAATTGAGATGCCTCCGCGAGGTGTAAAAAATCCGACGACTTCAATATAACGCGGATTCATCAGTGCTACAAGATCATTCATAATGATGTTTATACAATCTTCATGAAAGTCTCCATGGTTGCGAAAGCTGAAAAGATATAGTTTCAGACTTTTGCTCTCGACCATTTTTATATTAGGTATATAATTGATTACAATTTTGGCAAAATCAGGTTGCCCGGTTTTTGGACATAACGAAGTGAATTCCGGACAAGTAAATGTGACAAGATATTCATTCTCGGGATGCTTGTTCTCGAAAGTTTCGAGAACTTCAGGAGCATATTGTTCAGGATATTTTACACCTGTGTTTCCGAGGAGTGTTACTCCTTCTAACTGTTGTTCGGTTCGTGGCATGATGAAAAGATGTAAAATTATTTATTGGAATGTAGATATTTTGATTTTAAGTCTTTGAATCGCTTTGTTTTGTTATATTGAGTAAACCAACTGTTGATTGAATCGCATAACTCCTGATGTTTGGGCGTTGTCATCCAAGATTGAAACTGGTTGAATGACACGGCATTTGTGATGTCAAGATTTGGGTAGTCTTTTGCGATATGTCGAGCAATTTCTTCGCTGATTACGGCTTGCTTGATTTCGCCCAATGCTACTAAAATAGCGAGTTGTTCAGGCCCGTACTCGGGGTCTTCGATTATGTGGATTGTATCTCCAATTTCACGTGAAAGGCTGGCAAGGCGGTCAGATGCGGGAGCACCGGCTGCGACAAAAACCGTGTCTCCGGCAAGCGCAATATGTGAAAATTGAGTAGTATCGTTTGTCTTTTGTTTTACAAGTACACGACGGTCAACATATATAGGCTCTGTAAATATGTAATTGTTCTTTAGCTTGGCAGTAGTTGGAATGTCACTTACAATAAGATCGTAGCGACCTTTGTTTAATCCGTCGATAGCTGTTTTCAAGTTAGAAAATCCCCAGAACCGGATATTGATATTTTTCTCTCTTGCAAAGTCTTGAAGAATTTCATAGTGAAACCCTGAAAGTGTATCACCTTCAGTTTTTACAGAAGTCGGAGACAATTCTATTGCAACATTTATTGTATCTCCTTCGGCGCGTTTGCTATGATTGTTTGAAGTTGGAGCAGTGCATTGTCTGATTAGGAACACAATAACAAGCACAGTTGCCAATGTTACGGCATAACGACGTATTTTGTCTTTTTTTAGTTTAATTTGTTTCATTAGTTTGCAAAATCTACTGATATACCAAACTGGAATCGAC
Organism: Bacteroides sp.; assembly: GCA_014802535.1. GTDB lineage: Bacteria > Bacteroidota > Bacteroidia > Bacteroidales > Muribaculaceae > CAJUPY01. The sequence continues at coordinate 185,506 of JAAVCC010000013.1, forward strand.
GCGGATTAAGAGGGTAGTGGGGCATTGAAAAATAATTTGACCCGAATAATCCTTGGTTAACGTGAGAATACATAATGTAAAAACGCGCTTTAGAGAGTTTCATGTTTGCGTATGCATTCATGAACGGGTAGTTTCCACACTCAACTTCGTTTTGATTGTAGAAACTCATTGTTGCCGGTTGATAATTTACACTTTTGTATTTGGTGTAATAGTCACAATCTACTCCGATTTGAACATGTAATACGCCTGCAACTCTAAAAAGCAGATATAGGTTTGAATAGACCGCAAGTTTTGGTAATGGAATTACACTTTGTTGGGTTGATGTCTGATAGGTAATGGTGTTTTCCCAGTTCAATACACCAAACTTGAAGTTTTGTTGAAGTCGGGCACTGATTATCTGAACATTGCCTGAGTATTGTGTCGGCAAACAGTCTGAATTAAAATAGATATGATTTTGAATATTTTCTACACCGACATCAAGGTGGGTTCGTGAAAACGGAATATCAATAAATCCTCCGGCTTTAAGTGATCTTCTTTTACCAAAGTCATTTTTCCAAATAAAGTGGTTCGAAATATAGTTATTCATAAAATATGGCGCGGCAACATTATAAAAATGGCCATATCCTGTTATGCTGACAGTATCACCAAAGAGGGGAATGTGGGTATTAACTTCGCCATCAAGTTTTACTTCGCCTGCAGCTCGTGCAACCATCCCGATTTGAGCAGTTGCCGAGTAGTTTAATATTTTGCCTTGTTGCTTTGTTAATTGACCTCCAATCCATAGAAAGTTTTCAGTCCCTTTGGGCGCAATCTCAGGGTGAGGATTTGCGATTAATCCGTCAGGCAGTGGAAAAGTTCCGGTAATTGTATCAGGCGTCTGAAAGTATTTATTAATACGATATGTTGCAAATGCCGACAATCCGGCTTTAGCCCATTTGTTGAAACCTTCAAGCAACGAGATTCCGACCGTATTTGTTAACGACCAGGCGGTTGTACGGTCATAAGTTTGCTGTGCGTTCAGATATGAACGTTCCCAAAAGCCGTTTTCATTTGATGTCGCATTAAAAATGTGTTTGTTGTCGTTGTACTTTAAAGTCCAGATGATGCTTGATACAGGGATATATGTACGACGAGGAACAGTATCTCCTTCTTCGGGTGGATCTTCGTGGTAATAACCAAGTTTATAACGGTTATTGAGATATAGTTCGGTGCCGACTACACGTGAGTGGGAGTTGTTTAGACGAGTCGGTATGTTCTTGGGTCTTATAGACGTCGATCCTCCTTGCACCTCTGCCGGATCGGTAATAAATAAGTCATTAGTAATACCGCCATTTTCTTTGTTTAGAAAGTTGAAGTGATTGAAGTATCCTTGAAACTCATATTTTTCACCGATATATGATCCTGAGAATCCCCATGTAAAGTCTTTGTCAGCTTGATTGTTATAGCTTCCTTTGGAATATAGATAATCAACGAGTGCACCTATTTGGGCTTGTTTATTTATGTTGCCTGAAAACACGCCTGAAAGTCGGTCTTGTGCATTGTCTCGTCCGCCTCCGGTGTTATAACTTAGCAAAGTCATCGGAATACGGGTGTTATAAAATTTCATTTTTGATTCGGATGGTAGCCAATGATAAAGAGCGTCGTTAAAGAAAAAGTCGCTCATTGGCTGACGATCAAAAAATATCAGATTTAGCCCTTCGGCACCAAGATTGCCTGTTGTTGCGTATGCATCGGAAACATCAGATGGTACTGATTGCCTATAATAGTTTAGCAGAAGAGTGTCTATAGTTGATTCTTCACGTAACCCCAGCGGTGGTGTGATTTTCCATGCATATCCCGGTTCAAGCTTGGTCTTCTTTTTAGCTGTCGAGAATAGTGGTAAAAATGCTATGATGAGTATGAATATATATATTCTTCGCATATCAGTTTGTTATAACTACTGCAAAGATACATCTAAAATTTAAAACGTGAAAGTTTAACCGCAAAGAATACGTTTCAATTTGTATATGGGCATGATTATTTCTGCTATAATATGATAACGACTAAGTCTTTTATCGGTCGCAACAGGGGTAACATCACTTCCGTTTTTTTTAGCAATTTCGAGCAAATACAGGTGTATTAGCGAACATCTGATTTTTGTCAAGAAAGAGGCACGCTTATGTTCTGATAAGAGTTTGTAATATAGCGCATTACCGATCGGATTTGCTTCCATCAAATTTCGATATTGTGCGGTTAATCCATCAGGCTGATATTCGCAAAAATTCAGTCTTGAATTTATAAATCGGACGAGCTTATTTTTAGTAATGGTTTGCCAAATAACACCTTCGGGGATGAATTTCTCATTGTCAAAAACAGGGAACGGATTTTGTTTCATTAAATCGGCGCGGAACATCAGAAGTCGGTCTCCTTTGTAATTCATGCGGAAATAATAGTCAAAAAACGGCAAATCAATAACCGGATCATCGGGATGTTTACCAATAACTTTATTATCAAAAGTTACTTTAATTGCACTTATCCCGCATATTTCTTCCGACTTAACTAATTTAGCATGGTTAGATAAAATTTCAATTGCATCGTACGATAGTAAGTCGTCGCTGTCAACAATGCAAACCCAATCTCCGATGCAATGGGGCAAAGCTAAATTTATAGCTATATGTTTTCCTCTGTTTTGTTGGTGTAAAAACTTTATAGAAATGATGTTGTCATTTAAAAACTTGTGCACAATCTCGATGGTATTATCAGTCGATCCGTCATCTACAATAATCCATTCAAAATCATCGCATGTTTGATGGAGCAGACTGTTATAAAGTCGGCAAAGTATGTGAGCGCGGTTGTATGTCGGAGTAATAATGCTTATCATCAGTTATAATATATTGATTTAAGACGTAAAAGAGCATTTTGGAATGACCGACTTGTAATGTAAAATCCTAAAGCGTTGCACACAACAAGACTGAAAAATAAAATAGTAGCAAGTATAATAAACCGCTCGAATCCGATAGTCATTAAATGAGTATCAATGAAATGATATAGGATGAGTGGTGGAATAGAACAAATAATTCCTATTGTAGAATAAAATAGCAGTTTTAATAAATAGTGATAAAACCTAAAGAGTGGATATTTAGTAAACAGGTAATATGGTTTCCACAAAATAATGATTACAATTTGACTGATTATTATACCAAGCAGTATTCCGTTCAGTCCTAACATGTATCCTAAAGAAATTGAGAATGTTAGGTTGATGATGGCTTCGGTTATAGGTGCATAAATATCTCCATATATCCCGTTTGCTTGAATAAAAATATCAACGGTGTATCTGATTAAGTTGAGAAACAAAATCAAGCCTATCAAAATTGTTGTACTCATTGGCAAAATATATTCACTACCGACCCATGAGGAAACAAACGTGCCTGCTGTCATAAAAAATGAGACAAAAGAAATCCATGATGAAACAAACCGAAGGCTGAAAATTTCATTGAATATATCTGTAGCATATGCCCGATTTCCTTGAGCGACAATATTCCCGACGCCGGCTCCGACACCGTTATATATCGCATTAAAAAAATGCACAATTCCAGCCGAAATCATCATATAGTTCATGTATAAAGTGACCTCGTTCAACGATATAAATGCATAAATTATAAGCGGACTTGATTGATATAATGCAAATGACCCGATTTTGTGAAAAAACAGTTGTTTGATTTTTGTGAGCAGTTCTTTATATTTAGATGACAACTCTTTGTATGACAGTTTGCTTGTTTTCAATAATGGGAAGGCTTTTTTAGTTGCAATATGTAGAGCTGTTGAAGATATAATCACAAAAATAGCTTCAATAACTACCCACCAAATATAACCATTGTCAGAGTTGAAAACTGCAATCATTTGCAAAACAATTTTGATTAGCTGAGTTAATCGATAGCTATATATAATTCGATATTCTTGTTGTGATGCCGACAAAATGATTTGTCGGTAGTTGAAAAAGTAGCCGGAAAGTGAGCTGAAAAGCATTGTATAAAATGATGCGTAAGCATACCATAACGGTAATCCTGATTTCTCAAAAATAAGAGGAAAGAAGCAACTCAAACCAATGGCGACAATAAGAATTATGCCGGCAATGCGCTTGTAAAGTAATCCTTGAAAGGTTGTTATTTCATTTATTGATTGACAGTCGTTTGTGCTTAACGGTTTAAACAGGGAGAAGCCAATCGCTGTACCGATTCCAAGCTCGGCGAGGTTCAGAAATTCAAGCATATTGAATAGCGTTGAATTAAGACCGAGAATATTTGGTCCCAAACCGTCAATAAATATCTTCCTTGAATAAAATTGTATAATGATTGTGATGACGAAAAACAACATCGCCACCATTCCGTTTTTGATACTTTGGGCTGTTTTAGACGTGGAATAATTCATTGCTAATTGACGCAAATTTACACAATATAATCAGTCAGCCAAAATTTATTTGAATCTTTAGTTGGCTTTTTGCCGATTTCTGACTATTTTTGCAGTCATAATAATATAGAGATAATGACTTTAGAACAAGATATAGCAAATGCGATTGAAGTCCTCAAAAGGGGCGGTGTAATCTTGTACCCAACCGACACGATATGGGGATTGGGTTGTGATGCTACGCGTTCAGATGCAGTTAGACGCATCTATGAAATAAAGCGCCGTGCCGATTCTAAGGCTTTGATTGTACTGACTGATTCGGTCAAACAACTCGAACGTTATGTAGAGGAGGTGCCCGAAGTTGCTTATGAATTGATTGATGCTGCCGTAAAACCTCTTACTATCGTATATGATAAGGGAATAAATCTTGCTCCCGAGCTATTGGCCGAAGATGGAAGCGTTGCAGTTCGCATTACGTCAGAACAAGTATCGTCAGGCCTTTGTCGAGCTTTGCGTCGACCATTGGTGTCAACGTCTGCAAATATCAGTGGTCAACCTGCAGCTCCGTCATATAGTGATATCCCTGATGAGATAAAATCAGCTGTGGACTATATAATGGAGTCTCGTCGAAGTGAGCGGATTGAAGCGTCGCCTTCAAGTGTAATCAAACTTGGTTGCAATAGCGTAATTAAAATTTTACGACCATAGTTCTATATTTAGACATCACATCCACTTTATAATTGGTATGATTAACGAACAAAATGAAAATATTCCACGTCGGCACCTCATTTACTCTGAATGGTGGCAAAAAGTTGTGTTCTGGCGTGAATCTCATATAAAAGAAAAGACTTTTGTAATTATCCTTGCACTCGTTGTTGGAATATTAGGCGGATTTGCGGCTCTTTTGCTCAAAACGCTGATACACTTGATTTCGACTTTGATTACCTCTCATCTTGCTTTGACCGGTGGAAACTATATATTTTTGATATGTCCTGTTATCGGTATTATATTATCGGTATTATATGTGAAGTATTTCGTTAAAGATAATATTTCACATGGTGTTACGCGAGTCCTCTATGCCATCAGTCAAAATAAGAGCCGACTGAAACCTCACAATATGTATTCGTCGATTATAGCCAGCTCGGTTACGATCGGCTTTGGTGGATCTGTCGGTGCTGAGGGTCCTATTGTTGCAACCGGAGCGGCTATTGGGTCAAATATAGGTCAGCTTTTCAGGCTATCTCCACGAGTTCTCATGATTTTGGTCGGTTGTGGAGCTGCCGCCGGTATTGCCGGAATCTTTAAAGCCCCGATTGCAGGGATGCTTTTCACTCTTGAGGTCTTGATGATTGATCTTACAACGGTTTCGGTTATGCCGTTACTGATTTCTTCAATAACAGCAGCAACAATAGCTTATATTTTCACCGGATATGACCTTGAATTTCTGTTTATACAAAGTGAGAATTTTTTGACATCAAGCATCCCGTATGCCATATTGCTCGGTTTATTTTGTGGCGTAGTTTCGCTTTACTTCACGCGAGTGATGCTGAGAATGGAAAGTTTTTTTGGAAAGACTTTGAAAACTCAGTGGAAAAAAACATTGATTGGTGGGGTAATGATAGCCGGATTGGTATTCCTATTCCCGCCATTATACGGTGAAGGCTATATATCGATCAATCAACTGCTTGACGGGCAACCTTCGTCTATTGTTGATAGTTCTATTTTTTACTCTGACGGTACTCATACGTGGTTCATTATATTATTCATTGGGTGTATTATCCTGCTAAAAGCATTTGCAACGTCGGCTACAACCGGTGCCGGTGGTATTGGTGGTACGTTTGCTCCGTCGCTGTATGTCGGATGTATGACCGGATTCTTCTTTGCGTTCCTGTTAAATTTTGTTTGGGTAGATCTTGATTTATCTCTCAAAAATTTTGCATTGATGGGAATGGCGGGAGTAATGAGTGGTGTAATGCATGCTCCGCTTATGGCGATCTTCCTTACTGCTGAAATGACCGGCGGTTATGATTTATTCTTGCCTTTATTGATTGTCTCTACAATTTCTTATGGAACAATAAAAATTTTCGAGCCATATAGTATTTATACCATGCGACTTGCTCGACGTGGAGAACTGTTGACTCACCACAAGGATAAGGCTGTATTGACGCTACTTAAAATGGATAGTGTAATCGAACGCGACTTCATGTCTGTACGTCCTGAAATGAATTTAAAGGAAATGGTTGATGTGATATCAAAGAGCAATCGTAATTTGTTCCCGGTCGTAAATGAAAATGGCATATTGCTTGGAATAGTTTTGCTTGATGATATACGAAATATTATGTTCCGACCTGACTTATACAAAAAAATGTATGTCGAAAAATTTATGAGTGCTCCACCCGGCAAGATTGAAGTCGGGCAGTCGATGGAGAGCGTAATGAAGACGTTTGACAGTACTGGCGCATGGAATCTTCCGGTCGTAGAGGAAGGTCGCTATGTGGGCTTTGTTTCAAAATCTAAAATATTTAATTCATATCGTCGTGTGCTTCGACATTATTCAGAAGATTGATAAATTATGGGTATATTTCGATATCTGACATATATAATAGCTTCTTTAGTCGGGTTTATTTCAATTCCGGTGCAAGCGGCTGATCCGGTTGATTGGACAGCTCATGTCAACATGCTTGACAACGAGAACGGAACTGTTGTCTTTAATGCATTTATAAAACCGGGGTGGCACCTATATGGATTTAATATGCCTGAAGATGGTCCTACCGCAACATCATTCTCGTTTTCTAATGCTCAGGGAATTACATTTGGACAGGCGGTTCCATCACGTCAACCAAATGTTGGGGTTGATATGATATTTCATCTCAGACTGAATTATTGGGAAAATGAGGTGGTATTTACCGTGCCGTTTAAAGTTAATGATGATGCTGTTGTCAAGTTTGATGCTCGAGTTAACTTTCAAACATGTAATAATTCAAAGTGTATGCCTCCGCGAAGTGTCGATTTTTCACTTGAGGCAGTACCTATTGTAAAAGAGACGATTCATATAGATAATAATTCTATTGAACAAAGTACGCCAATAAAAGAAGAAAAATCGATTGTTCAACACGGCGAAAATATTTGGCAACCGGTTGTTTATCCAGAACCTGACAGACAACCTGACGTTATCTCAAATTCCGGTTTGCGAATTTTTATGTTGGGATTCCTCGGTGGCTTACTTGCTCTCATGACTCCTTGTGTATGGCCAATCATTCCGTTGACAATGAGTCTTTTTTCACGATATAGCAATTGGATTAAGATTGTACTGAAAGCTTTTTGCTACGGCTTTGCAATTATAATATTTTATGTTGCAATAGGATTGGCGATGACATGGTTTTTTGGTGTCGGTTCGTTGAGTAAAATAGCGTCTTCACCCTGGTTCAATCTTGCGTTTTTTGTCTTACTTGTATTATTTGCAATTTCATTCTTCGGAGCATTTGAAATTACGTTGCCGGCAAAATTAACCGAAAAAGTTGACCGTCAGGCTGAAAAAGGTGCGGGACTTGTTTCAATCTTCTTTATGGCTCTTGCTTTGGCTTTCATGTCATTCTCTTGTACGGGTCCGATTATTGGTACATTATTGCTCGAATCTGTTTCGATGGGTATGGTTGCAGGTCCGATACTCAGCCTCGGTGGTTTTGCTGTTGCGCTTGCGTTGCCGTTTATGCTCTTTGCAATATTCCCTGCTTGGTTACGTCGTTTACCTCGTGCCGGCTCATGGTTTGGTTCAATAAATATATTTCTTGGATTTATAGAACTTGCATTGTCAATTAAATTTTTGTCGGTTGCCGACATGGCTTTTGGCTGGAACTTGATAACTCGTGAGACATTTATATCGATTTGGGTTGCCATATTTGCCATATTGACGGTGTATCTTCTGGGTATTGTTCGATTCCCGGGTGATAACAGGCACGACCATGTTAGTGTTTTTCGTGTATTTTTGGCTGTGACGACACTTTCGTTAACTGTTTATCTTTTACCCGGATTGTTTGGAATGCCGTTAAAAGGCGTAAGCGCAATTATACCTCAATTATATAATCAGAATTTTAACTCTGAAGACGCTGCACGTGCGCTTGTTATGACCGATTATAAAGAAGCGCTTAAAAGAGCAAAAAACGAAGACAAACCGGTTTTGATAGAATTCTATGCTCCCGACAGTATAGATTGTATTGATGTTGAAGAAAATGTACTGTCAATTCCCGAGGTCAGCAATATGATGTTTGAAAATTTTGTGGTTGTCAAGTTGAATGTCGATGATACGGAAAAATTGCCTCATAAGCAAACAATCTCACTCAAAAATCGTCGAATTACGGTGTCAACCTATGGCGAATTGTGGACTGAGTTACAAGATATAAGATTTGGCTCTAAAGAGTTGCCATATTTTGTAATTGTTGATAGTGACGGGCATCCATTGGAAGCTCCATATAGTTATAAGAAAAATCCGGTCAGATTTGCTCATTGGTTAAAATCTGCGCTTACTTCTGTTGAATAAAATAAAACTTGTTATGGATAACAATAAATTAAATCATACACGTCAGGAAAAAATAGAGGCTCTTGGTCGTGTCATTGATACTCTAGACATCCTTCGTGTAAAATGTCCGTGGGATGCAAAACAGACAAATGAATCACTTCGCTCAAATACTATTGAAGAAGTCTATGAGTTATGTGACGCTCTGATAAAAGATGAGAACGAAGATATAAAAAAAGAACTCGGTGATGTTCTTCTTCATATCCTTTTTTATGCTAAAATTGGTGAAGAAAAAGGACTTTTTGATATTTGTGATGTCGCTGATGCTCTAAATAATAAACTGATATTTCGTCATCCTCATGTTTTCGGAGATACCAGTGTTAAAGATTCTCACGATGTGGAAACAAATTGGGAACAACTGAAACTAAAGGAAAAAGACGGTAATAAAACTGTATTGTCAGGAGTCCCTGATGCTCTTCCTGCTTTGATAAAAGCCTATCGGATACAGGAGAAAGCTGCAAATGTTGGCTTTGACTGGGAAAATAAAGAAGATGTGTGGGCAAAGGTAGATGAAGAAATCGGCGAATTTAAAGCAGAAGTTGATAAGAACGATAAAGACCAGATGGAAGAAGAAATGGGTGATATGTTTTTTGCTCTCGTCAATGCGGCTCGACTCTATAAAATTACGCCTGAAAATGCACTTGAAAAAACAAACCGAAAGTTTATTGCTCGTTTTAGTTTTATTGAGGACGCAGCAAAGAAATCCGGTAGAAAAATTAGTGATTTAACTCTTGAAGAGATGGACCAACTATGGAATAAAGCTAAATTAGAATTAAAGTAAAAAATATAAGACAATGAATAATATAAAGATAATAGCAAAAAATATATTGTTAGCTGCGGCTGTCGTTTTCATGCCGGTGTCTCTGGTGGCTCAGCTTCCAGGGTCTCGCCCACGTCTTGTACAACCAAAACATAAAGTTGTAGCTCAGGTTAAGGATATTAATAATACAAATACTGATGGCGTATCACGTATCGGGGTTTACTTAATATCAACACCCAATACATCTTCGCGTATTGATTCTGTTTCACTTGAAAATGGAACAAAACGATTTATCGCATCAGATATAGATGGGGTCGATTTCAAACGCTATTTTCAATGGGAAGATAATGGTGAAATATATGTAGAAGTCGATTTCCCACTTCAGACTAAATTTTCGCGTGATGCCTCTGTTACGTTCCATACTGTATATGGCGATGTTAAGGCAAATATTAAAAATACAACTTCAAAGAGGGGAAGCAAAGGCAAGTGATAGTCTGTATTACCGAGAAACCGAGTGTTGCAAAGGATATCGCCGATATATTGGGTGCCAATACTCGTCGCGATGGATATTATGAAGGAGGCGATTATAAAGTTACTTGGACTTTTGGCCATTTGTGTACACTGAAGGAACCTGCTGATTACACTCCTTTATGGAAGAAGTGGTCTCTCGGATCACTCCCAATGGTTCCTCCTAAATTTGGAATAAAAATTATAGCAGATAAGGGCATTGAGCATCAATTTCGTGTAATTGAGTCACTTGTAACTCAGGCTACTGAGGTGATAAACTGTGGTGATGCCGGACAAGAAGGAGAGCTGATTCAACGATGGGTCATGCAAAAGGCAGGCGTAAAATGTCCTGTTCGTCGCCTATGGATTTCTTCATTGACCGATGAATCAATCCGTAAAGGATTCGCTGATCTGAAACCGGAATCAGAATTCAACAATCTTTATCATGCAGGGTTGTCGCGAGCCGTTGGTGACTGGATTCTTGGAATGAATGCTACACGCCTTTATACGCTCAAATATTCTACTCCCGGAAACGTACTGTCAATAGGTAGAGTTCAGACTCCCACTCTATCATTGATAGTGCAGCGTCATCATGAGATAGCAAATTTTGTTTCAGAAGATTTTTGGGAACTCAAAACTGTTTATCGCGATACGGTATTTAACTCAACTGCCGGTCGATATATGAAAATCGAAGATGCCGAGCAAGCTTTAGGTACAATTGAAGGTAAACCGTTTGTTGTTCAATCTGTAACGGAAAAAAAAGGTAAAGAAGCTCCCCCAAGATTGTTTGACTTGACTTCTCTTCAGGTTGAATGTAACCGTCGTTGGGGGTGGAGTGCCGATGACACTCTCAAGTTGATTCAGTCGCTATACGAGAAGAAGGTAACTACTTATCCACGTGTTGATACAACATATCTTAGCGATGATATATATCCTAAAGTTCCTGAAATTCTTAGGAAAATGACTCCGTACACATCTTTGACTCAGCCTGTTTTAGCCGGTAAAATTCCAAAGTCAAAGAAGGTATTTGATAACTCAAAAGTAACCGACCACCATGCTATCATACCAACCGGAGAATCTCCATCTTCGTTAATCGGAAATGAGCGACAATTATATCATCTTGTTGCAACTCGTTTTATAGCAGCGTTTTACCCTGATTGCCAATTCCTTGCAACAACTGTCGTAGGAAAGGTTGATAATACTGAGTTCAAAGCTAATGGTAAGGTCATAACTGATCCGGGTTGGCGCAATGTTATTCAGTCAAATGGTGAAAAGGGCAGTGATGATTCTGATGATAAAATCCTTCCACATTTTGATGAAGGTGAAAGTGGACCTCATGACCCTTCTTTACAAAAAAAAGCGACACAGCCCCCCAAATACTATACAGAAGGTACGTTGCTTAGAGCAATGGAAACAGCCGGTAAAACAGTCGATGACGAAGAGTTGCGCGATGCAATGAAAGAAAACGGTATTGGTCGTCCATCTACTCGTGCGGCTATTATTGAAACTCTTTTTAAACGTCGATACATTTATCGTGAACGTAAAAATATAATGGCTTCACAAGCCGGAATTGACTTGATTGCTACAATTAATCAAGAATTGCTAAAGAGTGCCAAACTGACCGGTATATGGGAAAATAAACTTCGTCGAATAGAACGTGGAGACTATTCGGCTGCAGAGTTTATTGATGAACTCAAAGCTCAAATTAATGAAATAGTTATCAATGTTTTAAATGATAACTCGGCTCGAAGAATTATAGTTGAAGGAGTAATTGACGAAAAGGAACAAAAGCAAAGTGCAAAGGGTAAAAAAAGCGAATCATCATCCAAAGCGCTGCGTAAACCTCGTGTGAAATTATCCTCTTATGAGCAAATTCAATGCCCGGTTTGTAAAACGGGTCATATTGTGAAAGGTAAATCGGCATTTGGATGCAGTAACTATGCTTCGGGTTGTAAAACAATTTTCAGCTTTAGCGAATTTGCCGAAACTCTTACTCCCGATCAACTTTCAAAAGCAATTAAAAAGAAAAAATGATGAGTCAGAATCAGGAATCTAATGAGATGTTACCTTTGGTTGATAACAATGGCAACATAGTTGGATGTGCGTCAAGGGCAGAGTGTCATTCCCCATTAAAACTCCTTCATCCCGTAGTTCATCTTCATGTTCTCAATAAAGAGGGCAAGATTCTTTTACAAAAAAGAAGTATGAGCAAGTCAATACAGCCGGGTAAATGGGATACCGCTGTGGGTGGTCATGTAGATTATGGTGAGGATATTAACTCGGCATTAATGAGGGAATCATTTGAAGAGCTGGGCTTGAGTGATTTTACTCCGGTTCAACTTGATAGATATGTATTTGAATCGCCTGTTGAACGAGAAATGATTAATTCATTTGGAGTGGTATGTAATCTTGAAGCCGATTCATTTCATTTTGGTAAAGATGAAATAGATGAAGTCAGATATTTTTCTTTTGATGAGATAGAATACTCTCGAAATAAAAATATATTTACTCCTAACTTTTTACTTGAGTTTGATCGTCTTTCTTCAAAATTTATAAGTTTGGTATATCATAAAGATTAACATAAACACTATGATAAATCTAATTTTACAATGGGTTGCTGTTATTTTATTACTGATAATAGCTTTGGGTTTGACGTTTGGCTGGTTTGGGAAAAAAAAACAAACAGGGTGTAATTGTTGCGAATTTAAAGAGAAGTGTTCTAAGAATAAAAGAGATTGCTAAGTATTCCGTTTATTGCGTGTTATAAAGTGTTGTTCTTTACAAAAGCATTTTTCGTTGGGCTGAACCAAAATTAATAGTCAAAAAAACTTTGTTTTTTAAAGTTATTTAGTTAACTTTGCATCGAAAGCACATATTTTGGGCTTTAAACATAATGTTAACCTGTTCTTATACGACATTTAAAACATTAACAACCCTGCCAGTATCTAAGTTAGCTTAGTGTTGGTGCTTCAAGAGTTATAAACTGAATCTTGATCACATGAATAATTGGATTATAATCTGCTTAGCAGTCTTCATAGTAAGTTTGATTTTGACTGGTATTATCATACCGCAGATTCTACTTATTGCTTTTAGAAAGAAACTATTTGATGAGCCTGATGCTCGAAAAATTCATCATGGTGTTATCCCTCGTCTTGGTGGTATAGCATTTATGCCTTCAATTATTTTTTCGATTTCTTTAATAATCGGTCTTGGTCTGCGTTATCATTTGGTTTCGATAAATTCGCTTGACTTCGGACTCCCTGTCGTATTTGGACTATGTTCAATCTTTATGTTGTTTTTGGTTGGACTTGCCGATGATTTGATCGGTGTTAAATACCGCGCAAAATTCATTGTTCAGATTATAGCATCGATATTTTTTGTATTGGGAGGTATAGCATTATATAATTTGCATGGTCTCCTGTTCTTGTACGAGATACCAAATGTCTTGGCTTGGTTTATTACAATCCTTGTTGTTGTATATATTACCAACGCAATAAACCTGATAGACGGAATTGATGGACTTGCATCAGGATTGAGCGCCGTTTGTTTGACTGTATATGGAGTTTTGTTTTTTACAAATGGATATTATATCTATTCGGTGATCGCATTTTCTACACTTGGAACATTGGTTCCGTTCTTCTACTATAACGTATTTGGAAATCCTCAGAAACAAAAGAAAATTTTCATGGGAGATACCGGTGCGCTTACAATCGGTATAATATTATCGTTCCTTTCTCTTTTGGTTAATGCCTGTAATATCAGTCTCGATGAGGGCGTAAATCCGGCTGTACTTGCATTTTCTCCGTTAATTCTCCCTTGCTTTGATGTCGTTAGGGTTTATATTCATCGTATTCGCGCTCATAGAAATCCATTCCTTGCCGATAAGAGTCATATCCATCACAAATTTCTTGCGCTTGGAATACCTCAGCGAGTTACGATGATTTTGATTCTTGTACTTGCAATCGCATTTATTTTCTTCAACATTATCTTGTCTCCATATATCAATATTACAATACTTGTCTTAATTGATATTTTAGTTTATACAGTTGGTAATATTTTGTTGACTAAAGCTATTCGTCGTCGCGAGAGAATTAAGAATATTCAAACCGGCCTATATGAGTGATTATAATTTAGTCATAAATTTATAATAGATTTTAATGAAAAAAAAAGCACTAATAACCGGTGTGACGGGTCAGGATGGATCTTATCTGTCTGAATTTCTGCTTGATAAAGGTTATGAAGTTCACGGAGTAATTCGTAGATCTTCAGTTGACTTTAGAGAACGTATCGCTCATCTTGAGGGACATGCCGATTTTCACTTGCATTACGCTGATATGATTGATTCAATGTCGGTCGTTCAGGTACTTTCAAGGGTTCGTCCTGATGAAATTTATAACCTAGCGGCTCAGAGTCATGTTCAGGTTTCTTTCGATTCTCCCGAATATACTGCTAATGTCGATGCTGTCGGCGTTCTCCGCATTCTTGAAGGTGTGCGTTTGACAGGTTTGGATAAAACATGTCGTATATATCAGGCATCTACTTCTGAACTATATGGAAAAGTTGAAGCCGTTCCTCAGAATGAAGAAACGCCGTTTCATCCCTATTCTCCATACGCTGTAGCCAAGCTCTATGGTTTTTGGATTGTAAAGGAATATCGCGAAGCATATGATATGTTTTGCTGTTCAGGTATTCTATTTAATCATGAGAGTGAACGTCGTGGTGAAACTTTCGTTACCCGTAAAATAACATTGGCGGCTGCTCGTATAGCACAAGGTAAACAAGACAAGTTATATCTTGGTAACCTTTCGTCGTTGCGCGATTGGGGGTATGCTAAAGATTATGTTGAGTGTATGTGGCTTATTCTTCAGCAACCTCGTCCTGACGATTATGTAATTGCAACCGGGGTTCAACATTCGGTACGCGAGTTTGCCACTTTAGCATTTAAACATGTAGGTATTGACCTTGAATGGAAAGGTGAAGGTATCGATGAGAAAGGTATTGACAAAGCAACCGGTAGGGTTCTTGTTGAGGTTTCTCCTGACTTCTATCGCCCGACCGATGTTGTCAATTTGTTGGGTGACCCATCTAAAGCTCGTCGTGAACTTGGTTGGAATCCTTCAAAAACGTCGTTTGAGCAACTCGTAAAACTGATGGTTGACTCTGACATGGCAAAAGTTGCGGTTGAGAGAGCAGGGGAGTCTGTAAGAACTAACCTTGCCGAATACCTTGAACGTGGTATCGTAAAATAACACGACTAACAATGGAAAAATCAGCTAAAATATATGTAGCCGGTCATCGAGGAATGGTTGGCTCGGCAATTGTACGTCAGCTTAAAAAGCTTGGATATCATAATATCATAACTCGAACTCATGCTGAGTTAGATTTAATAGATCAGGCTGCTGTTGCTGAATTTTTTGAGCAGGAAAAGCCGGAATATGTATTCTTGGCAGCGGCCAAAGTTGGAGGAATCGTTGCAAATGATACTGCTCCGGCAGATTTTATGTATCAAAACATGATGCTTGAAATGAACGTGATTCATTCTGCATGGAAAAATGATTGCAAAAAGTTGCTTTTTCTTGGTTCATCATGTATTTATCCTCGATTGGCGCCTCAGCCAATGCCTGAATCGTGTTTGCTGACATCCTCGCTCGAAAAAACAAACGAGGCATACGCTCTTGCAAAAATTTCAGGACTAAAATACTGCGAATATCTTAATCGTCAGTATGGAACTGATTTTATAAGTGTGATGCCAACCAATCTGTATGGACCTAACGACAACTATCATCCTACTCACAGCCATGTTGTTCCGGCTTTGATTCGTCGTTTTCATGAGGCCTGCGAAAATAAACTTGACTCAGTAGTTTGTTGGGGCGATGGTTCTCCATTAAGAGAATTCCTTTATGTTGATGATCTTGCCGACTTGTGCGTCTTTTTAATGAACAACTATTCCGGTAATGAAACGGTTAATGCCGGAACAGGTAAAGAAATCTCTATACGCGAACTGACCCGTCTGGTCGCAAATACGGTTGGATATACCGGTGAGATTTTATGGGACACAACCAAGCCTAACGGAACTCCTCGAAAATTACTTGATGTTTTAAAATCTCGTGCTCTTGGGTGGAAATATAAAACTGAGCTTGAAGAAGGTCTCAAGCTTGCCTATAAAGATTTTATTGAAAATCCGTTTAGAGCAGAACGATAAAACAAAACTACTTGTATGAATAAAACGCATTGGATTGGCGTGCGTCTTGAATCAGATGTTCCTGACGATGAAATAAAAGAGATGATAAGAACGGCTTATAGATTAATAGTAAATAGTTTAACAAGTAAAGTCAGAGAAGAATTAGGATTATAATTATAATTACGATGTATTACTATAAATGAAAAGGGTGTCTTCAAAACGAAGGCACCCTTTATTGTGAGATTTTGTATTTTTGTATTATAGATCACCCATGGTTCGTAACAATTCGTCATTGTCGGTTGTACGTTCCATTCGATCTTTGATGAATTCCATTGCCTCGATAGAGTTGCGGTCTGACAAAAAGCGACGCAAAATCCACATACGGCTAAGTGTTTCTTCTCTAAGAAGCAAGTCGTCACGACGAGTGCTTGATGCCATAATGTCAACCGCCGGGAATATGCGTTTATTTGATAACTTGCGGTCAAGCTGGAGTTCCATGTTACCTGTTCCCTTGAATTCTTCAAAGATAACCTCGTCCATTTTAGAGCTTGTTTCAGTAAGGGCAGTGGCAATGATGGTGAGTGAGCCTCCATTTTCAATATTACGTGCCGCTCCAAAGAATCGTTTGGGTTTTTGAAGGGCATTAGCATCCACGCCACCTGACAAAATTTTACCGGAAGCCGGCGAAACGGTGTTGTAGGCGCGAGCAAGTCGAGTAATAGAGTCAAGCAAAATTACAACGTCGTGACCACATTCAACCATTCGTTTGGCTTTTTCAAGAACGATTCCTGCGATTTTGACATGGCGTTCAGCCGGTTCGTCAAATGTTGACGCAATTACTTCGGCATTTACACTTCTCATCATATCGGTTACTTCTTCTGGACGTTCATCGATGAGCAGAATCATGATGTATGTTTCAGGATGATTTTCAGCAATTGCATTTGCGATATCCTTTAATAGAAGTGTTTTACCGGTTTTAGGAGGCGCTACGATAAGTCCGCGTTGTCCTTTACCGATTGGAGAGAACATATCAACCACACGAGTTGATAAATTACAGCTTTTCCCGTCACATATATTGAACTTCTCGTCAGGGAAGAGGGGAGTGAGGTGTTCAAATGGGATGCGGTCACGTATAAATTCGGGTGAACGTCCATTAACCGATAAAACATTGCTCATAGGGAAGTATTTATCCCCTTCGCGTGGTGGTCTGATTGTACATTCAACGACATCGCCTGTTTTGAGACCCCATTGTTTGATTTGGGGTTGAGTCACATATATGTCATCGGGTGATGCAAGATAGTTGTAATCGCTTGAACGTAGAAATCCAAATCCTTCAGGAGTAATCTCTAAAACACCTTGTGCTTCTATCAAATCGTCAAACATAAATGGAGCTTGGCGATCGGCATGATTATTTCGGTTTTTCTTGTTCTTTTTACCTTGACCCGGTAATGCGGTTTGCTGTGTGGTACGACCCGGTTCTGTCAACGTAATCTGTTGAGGTGGTAATGACATCGGGTCAAATTGTTCCTCATATATTTCGACAATCGGTTCTGGTTCAAATGTCTGCACCGGCTGAACTGATTGAGTAGGTTGAGCAGGCTGAACAAGATTATTGTTTTGAGTATTATTCTCTACAGAAGTTTGATTCTGCTGTTGTTCACGTTCACGTTGAGAACGTGGAATAAACTGTTTACCGTGACTGCGTGGAAAGAATGATCCGAAATCACCATCTTTTTTAGGTCGAAAATCACGATTGTTTTGAGGCTGTTTCTTCTCTGTCTGAGATTGTTGATCTGCTTGTTCTGAAGTGGTCGAAACATTGATCGCTTCAGCGTTTGACGGAATATTATCCGATGCTTCGACCAATAATTCAGGTTTGGATTCTGTTTCTGAGCTGTTGTCAGCTACAATATATTTTGAGTCTTTGTTTGATTGACCAACTTCGGCTTCAGATTCGTCATGACGTTTACGACCTCTTTTCTTTGATTCAGACCCTTGTTGAGTTGGTACATTCAAATCATTTGTAGTGGTAGTTGCCGCTTCAATTTCAAGAGGGAGAGTCGGTTGTTCAGCTTTTTTTATGTTTTCTTTGTTGTCGTTATCATTAGTCTCACGACGTGGACGACCTCTTTTCTTTGCCGGTGGTTTAATTTCAGATTCAGCCTCATTTGCTTTTGGGGCAGGCTGAACTTCTGTATTTTTTACTTTATCCTGAGGTTTATTTTCTTGATCTTTACTCGGTTTGCGACCTCTGTTTGATTTTACAGGTTTGGCTGTGGCTGCATGATCTTCGGCTTGTTTGTCAAGAATTTGATAAACAAGATCCATTTTTTCCTCAGTTTTAAATTTTTTTAGACCCATTTGTTCGGCGACTGCTCTTAATGCTTCGTCCGACATGGAATTTAATTCGTCAATATTATACATAAAGTATGGTAGGGGATGAATTATTTTTAGCTACTGCTTAAAAATCTGTATCATGCATTATATGCCTGATGTTTACAGATGTTACTAAATAATTGAAGTGATTTTGTGTGACAATCAACAAGACGTAAATCTAAATTAATTGAGTATAATCAATAATAATGTCTTAACTGGTAAATGATTGTCTTGAATATTTGATTGTAGTTATTTCGCAAGTGGCGTGACAACCACTCTAAATACTTTGCAAATTTACAATCATTTATTTATATAAACAAATATTCCCAATAAAAGTTGTAATATTGTTAATCAAATTTATATTTATTGTATATAAAAGAAAAGAGAAACGACTTCACGCCGTCCCTCTTCTCAAGGTTGGTTATTTTAATCAGTGTTTTACCCACATTTTGATGCACCACATGATGTGCATATAAGGCAACCCTCTTGGTAGATGAGCGTTTCCTGACCACAATTCGGACATTTTTGACCTGATGCGCGTGTGCCATTAGGCAGGTATTTTTTCAGCGCACGCTCAACACCCATTTTCCAAGTGTTAATTGATTGATTGTCAAGTTCAAGACCTGATACAAGTTTCAATACTTGATCGATAGGCATGCCATAACGTAACACACCGGATATCAGTTTCGCATAATTCCAATATTCAGGATTGAATTTATCCGAAAGTCCTTCGATTGTTGTTTTATAGCCTCGTTTGTTTACAAACTGGAAGTCATATCTCTTGTTGCCGTTTTCGTCAATTGCTTTTATAATTTTACCGTGATTAACCGATTTCGGACAGAAAATTCCATCTTCGTCATCGGCAAGTCCTGTAAAAATTTCATATGGCGAACCATCGACAAGCCCTACAAACGCAATCCATTTTTCTTTATTGTTCTGGAATCTTACAACATCTGCTTCAAGCTCGTTGGGACGCTTTAATATATGAGGTCTGATATCTACCGGTCCAAGTTTGCTGCCATCTTTCTTTGATGACATACTTATAAGTACGCCCGAACGTGATCCATCGCGGTAAACCGTACATCCTTTGCAGCCCGATTTCCACGCCTCGGCATATAGCTGTTCTACCAATTCCTCTGAAACATCAGCGGGCAAGTTGATTGTTACCGATATTGAGTGGTCAACCCATTTTTGAACTCGACCTTGCATCTTCACTTTTTCAACCCAGTCAACATCGTTTGATGTTGCTCCGTGATAAGGCGATTTGGCAATAAGTTCGTCAAGCTCTTCTTGGCTATATTCCTGATGAACCGGAATGTTATTGATATTCATCCATGTGATAAACTTTGGATGATAAACAATATATTCTTCAAACGAATCTCCGTTTTCGTCAATATAATCGACACGAACTTTTTCATCGCTAGGATTAACTTTTCTACGACGCTTATAAACAGGCATGAACACAGGCTCTATACCCGATGTTGTACGGGTGAGTAGGCTGGTGGTCCCGGTCGGAGCAATGGTAAGACACGCAATGTTGCGACGGCCATATTTTTTCATGTCCTCAATCAGTTTTGCATCGCGTTCTTTGAGCCTATTGAGGAATGGATTGTTGGCTTCGCGTTTTGCATCAAAAACTTCAAATGCACCACGTTCTTTTGCTAATTCAACCGATGAACGATATGCTGCTAAAGCTAATTCGCTATGAACTTTTTCCGAGAAATCGGTGGCTTCAGGTGTTCCATATTTCAAACCCATTGCTGCGATCATGTCACCTTCACCTGTTGTTCCGACACCGGTGCGACGTCCCTTAAGTGTTTTGGTTTTTATCTTTTCCCAAAGGTTACGCTCTGTCTTTTTGACCTCTTCAGGTTCGGGATCTGAATCAATTTTAGACAAAATTGTATTGATCTTTTCCATTTCAAGATCAATGATGTCATCCATCATGCGCTGTGCTTTACCAACATGCTTTTTGAATAAATCAAAATCAAAATATGCATCTTTTGTAAATGGATTCACAACGTATGAATATAGGTTGATTGCCAATAAGCGACAGCTGTCATATGGACATAAAGGTATCTCGCCGCAAGGGTTGGTTGAGATTGTCTTAAATCCAAGGTCGGCATAGCAGTCTGGTAAAGACTCGCGAGTGATTGTATCCCAAAAAAGCACGCCGGGTTCTGCCGATTTCCAAGCATTATGGATAATCTTTTTCCAAAGGTGCTGTGCATCAATCTCTTTTTTGATTGTAGGTTTGTCCGAATCGACCGGATATGTCTGAGTAAATGTGTTACCCGAGAGTGCTGCCTCCATGAAGTCATCGGTCAGTCTGACTGATACATTTGCGCCTGTAACTTTGCCTTGTTCTAATTTTGCATCAATAAACGACTCTGAGTCGGGGTGTTTAATGCTGACCGTAAGCATTAGTGCACCGCGACGTCCCCCTTGTGCAACTTCACGAGTCGAGTTGGAATATCGTTCCATGAACGGAACAAGTCCGGTTGACGTTAAAGCCGAGTTTTTTACCGGTGATCCTGCGGGGCGTATGTGTGATAAATCGTGTCCGACTCCACCGCGACGTTTCATTAGCTGAACCTGTTCTTCATCAATTTTAATGATACCGCCGTACGAATCCGGCTCACCATCTATACCAATTACAAAACAATTTGATAAAGAACCGACTTGAAAATTATTTCCGATACCCGACATTGGGCTACCTTGCGGTACAATGTATTTGAAATCTTTCATGTATGAGAATATCTCATCATGTGACATCGGGTTAGGGTAGGAGTTCTCTATGCGGCTTAGCTCAGAGGCAAGACGATTATGCATATCGTCAGGCGTGAGTTCATAGATATTTCCATCTGAATCTTTCAAGGCATATTTGCTAACCCAAACGCGTGCGGCAAGCTCGTCTCCGTTAAAATAGCGGAGCGTAGCCTCAAAAGCTTCATCATAATTGTACTTTTTTTGTTCCACGGCTAATGAAATGTGTTATATTTTGTTTTTTTATTAGATGATTGGTCTTTATTATTTCGTAACGTTTGCAAATTTCGGGAAAACTTTTTTTACCAACAAATATTTTCCAAATTATCAAACAAAAATGTCTATAACTTTTAGTGTTGTTCGTAAGTTTTTGGTTTATAGCGTATTATGAAATTAAATTGGCATATAAGATTATTTTTCAAGTATTTCCGATTCTTTAAAACTTATACTGAAATTTTCATTTTGGAAAACTTTTGGAAAATTTTATGCTTTAAAATATTTCTATTTATGTGTCAATATACTTTGTTTAAAATTCCTTTCATTTGTAGAATTTATTAATAAGTTATTGTGGTGTTTCACATATTATAGTTATTAATCCGGGGTAGTAAGATGTACTTTTATATTAATTCTTTTATATATTAATAATGTGTATTATATAAAATGTTGTACTTGTCTTTTGCTTATGTATGTTGTTTCCTTTTTGTGATTTTTTTTCTTGCTGATTGATAGTGGTTTATGATGTGTGAGTGAATTTTCTTGCAAAAATGATGGGCAAAAATTTGGCAGATACAAATAAAGTGTGTAACTTTGCACTCGCTTTTCGGATAGAGGTCCGGATAACGGCGAAGTGGGAGAAACTTAAAAAGAAAAACGGGCTAAAATTTTGCCATGTCAAAAATAGTTTGTAACTTTGCAAAGTTTTCGACCAAAAACGAAAGCGACCCGAGAACATTGAAAGATTTACAATAGACAAGAGTAGTACAAGAGTCATAAAAAACTCGAGTCAATTCTAAAAACAAATAAGTCAGGCG
>JAAVCC010000014.1:0-229935 GCA_014802535.1 Bacteroides sp.
AAGATAAATTGTTTTAATTATTGACTCATATTAACTACGAGGTTATTGATAATTAATTGAGTTATATAATAATATTATGGCACAGAAATCAGAACTTGAGAACACGGGAGTGGAATCCGTGAAACTTATCGAAACATCGACTGCGTGGGATGGATCAGCCTTACCCAATTATCCAAAGGCTACTCCCGTAATCTCCATCTATAAATACACTTTTCCGCCGCATACAGTCACAAATCCGCATTACCATAAGATAATCAACTGTGGTGTCGTTTTAAGTGGAACACTTACAATTGTCTGCAAAGACGGCAGTTTCCACGATTTCCATGCCGGTGAACCATTGGTTGAGACGGATGGAGAAGTTCATCATGGAGAGAATCGCGGTGATGTTGATGCCGTGGTTCTTATGTTCTATGCAGGCGGTGGTGATATGCCATTATCAATACCTGCCGACAAATAAAAGCATTCAACATCTAAATATATTAGAAAAAAGTTAATCGCTCCGAGCTATCTATCAAGCCCGGAGCGATTTTTTATTTTAATTCAATTGTCCTTATTAGCGGTACTATCACTCCCGTTGATATCCAGAATATGAAATTAAAATAATAGAGGGGTAATGAAACGCAGGGATGCCTTTATTGGCATCCCCGCGTTTCGTTTATATTGTTATGTATTTAATTGCTGCCGGTGAGGAGTTTGGCGAGGAGGGGGCTACGGCTGATGATAGCGTTGGCAAGGAGGGTGACGGCTACAACAAGGGCTGCTACAATGACTGAAACAGTGAGGGTAGGCACCATGTCAAGTGACATTCCGCGAAGTGGCTCTTGAAGAACGGGGAGCGGGAACAAGAAGAAATAGTGGAGCAGGTAGATTGACAAGCTTTTGCTGCCGATGTATTGCCACATCGAGGCGAAACGGCGGGCGAGTGGTGAAGCGGTATCGCTAAATGCTTGGTTGCTCCAGGGTTCTACAAGGGCAATGCCGACTATTGCAAGGCAAACGTGCATAATAGGCTCTGCTACCAAGAAAATGAGAGAATGGAATCCCGGGAATTCCCAACGGTAGGCGAGGATGTAGAAACAAAATCCGGCGATTAAAAGTGCCGAGGTATAGACTCCGCGCTGTTTCACAAATTGACCGAATGCCGGTCCTGACGCCTTGGCAAAAACTCCGGTCATAAAGGCAGGGAAGAAAGAAACAACAAGCTTGAGACTGAGTAATTTCCACCACATTTGGTTCTCAAAATAACCATCAAGGATGATGAGCACAACCCAGAGGGCGGCTGTTGCGCCGATACGAGCTGATGCGCTTTTCATAAAGTCAAGCACTTTTGACCATGCGCTATATAAAACGATGATGAGGAATAGAGTGATTGTGAACCAGTAGCCGTTTTTCCATTCGGTACACCACATGCCGTTGAACGACATGTCAAACGGGCTTTGGAGTCCGCTGTGGGGAAAATAGACCATAAAGATGAGTCCGACAAGAATGCCGGGGATAACGAGCTGGGTAAATCGTTTGTCGAGACGAGGCATCACGATTTTTCTGCCTTCGGTTATCTTATAGGTGAAATATCCGCTGATAAAGAAGAAGATAGGCATGTGAATCTGCCCTATAATTTTGAATAGAAGAGTGCGGTCGATTTCGCGGATGCACATTGTCAGTACGTGTCCCATTACCACCAGAAAGATGGCGAGTCCTTTGAGCATGTCAAAGTATTGGAGGCGTTTTTTTTCTGCCATAACTTAGTTGAATATGATGATGATTTGAAAAAAGCCTCGGCGGTAAAGTCGAGGCTTTTATGTTGGTAATTAGTGCTTTATTAATAGTTGCGAGCAAAAATAACTCGACGCGCCGACGGGCGTCCGGTAACCATACATTTGCCGGGGGTAGTGTCGCCGTCAAGAGGAATACAGCGGATTGTCGCTTTGGTTTCTTCTTTGATCTTTTCCTCGGTTTCAGGAGTGCCGTCCCAGTGAGCAAGAATGAAACCGCCTTTTTCGATTTCAACTTTGAACTCGTCGTAGGTTTCGACTGTGCGAGTCATTGATTCACGTTGTTTGAGAGCTTTTTGGAAGATGTTTTCTTGAATTTCTTCAAGGAGTGAAGCCACGAAAGGAACAATGCCCTGGAGCGGTTCTACTTGTTTTTCGAGTGTATCGCGACGCATAACCTCGATTGTTCCGTTCTCAATATCACGAGCTCCGATAGCCAAGCGAACAGGGATACCCTTCAACTCATAGTCGGCAAATTTAAAGCCGGGACGTTTGTTTTCAGAGTCATCATATTTAACCGAGATGCCAAGACGGGTGAGTTCTTCAACAATCGGATTGACTGTTTTTGAAATTTCGGCAAGTTGGTCGGAGTTTTTGTAGATGGGAACAATAACAACCTGAATAGGCGCAAGATGTGGCGGAAGAACGAGTCCGTTGTCGTCGGAGTGGGTCATGATGAGCGCACCCATCAGGCGTGTTGAAACACCCCATGAATTTGCCCATACATATTCGGGTTTGTTCTCTTTGTTGACAAATGTAACGTCAAATGCTTTGGCAAAGTTTTGTCCGAGGTTGTGACTTGTGCCGGCTTGTAGTGCTTTGCCGTCTTGCATCATTGCCTCGATAGTGTAGGTGTTAAGAGCTCCGGCAAAACGTTCGTTTGCACTCTTGACACCTTTGATTACCGGCATGGCCATATATTTTTCGGCAAAGTCGGCATAGGTATTAATCATGAGAACAGTGCGCTGTTCCGATTCTTCGGCTGTTTCGTGTGCGCAGTGACCTTCTTGCCAAAGGAATTCGGCTGTACGGAGAAAGAGTCGTGTGCGCATTTCCCATCGCATAACGTTAGCCCATTGGTTGATGAGCAATGGAAGGTCGCGATATGAGTGAATCCAGTTTTTATATGTACCCCAGATTATAGTTTCTGAAGTAGGACGAACGATGAGTTCTTCTTCGAGTCGGGCATCGGGGTCAACAACCACACCGTTGCCGTTCGGGTCGTTTTTAAGACGGTAGTGAGTTACGACAGCACATTCTTTGGCAAAGCCTTCGACATGTTCTGCTTCACGACAGAGAAATGATTTTGGAATCAATAGGGGGAAATAGGCGTTTTGCACACCTGTTTCTTTAAACATTTTGTCGAGTTGCTGCTGCATCTTTTCCCAGATAGCATAACCATAGGGTTTGATGACCATACAACCTCTGACAGCTGATGATTCAGCGAGGTCGGCTTTAACAACTAATTCGTTGTACCATTGGGAGTAGTTTTCACTCCGTTTGGTGAGTCCTTTCAATTCAATAGCCATTGTTTAGTGGAATATAGAATGAGAAAATATTGGTTTCAAAATATATAATAATGTGCAAAGTTACGAAAATTTACGATTATAACAGCTGTTTTGAAAATATTTTGAAATGAAAGCGTCCCGAAGGCGAAACCCATCGGGACGTTGTCAATTACTTAATTTTTGGTTACTGTTCTTCAGTAATAGTACTTGAATTTAAGCGGTTGTGATGAAATTAATAAAAGTAATATGAAACAATAGCGATATTATAGCAATATGTAAATAGCAATGTTTAAATAGCAAAGTTTGGCAAAATTAAAAGTTAGAGCAACTTATCTAAGAATTAGTAGGCGTAATCTTTAAGCATTTCCTGAAGACGCTGACGAGCGAAGAAAATGCGGCTTTTTACAGTTCCGAGGGGGAGGTTCATCTTCTCGGCAATTTCATTGTATTTGTAACCTTGAACGTGCATTGAGAAGGGGATACGGTAGTCGTCATCAAATGAGTTGATAGCGTCGCTGATTTCTTTAGCGGCAAAAGAGCCTTCGGGTGTTTCAAAACCTGATTCCTGGGGGAGGTTGAGGTGGTAGAGGTCTTCGGTGGTGTCAACAACTGTAGCCTGACGAGACATCTTGCGGTAGTTGTTGATGAAAATGTTACGCATGATAGTGAAGACCCAGCCTTTGAAGTTTACGTTGTCAACATATTTGTCTTCGCTTTCGATAACTTTGATAGTAGTGTCTTGAAGAAGATCGTAAGCATCGTCGCGATTTGAAGTAAGCATGTAAGCAAAGTTAAGAAGGTTGCTCTGAAGATCGATGAGTTTTGATTGAAATACTGAAGAAGTCATAGTTGAAATATTTTAGTGATGTTTTTAAATCTGTTTGACGTTTTGTGAATCGTTTTGCGTTCGTGTTACAAATTGATTACGCTGCAAAGTTACAACATTTTTTTAAATTACAAAAATATTACAAACTTTTTTTCAAAAAAATGCAATAAAAATGTGATTATTTGTATAATCTATTGAAAATCAAAGAGAAAAATTTTGAAAAAATTTGTGTTTTTGATGTTACAAAATTTTGTTTATATTGTAATAGTTTCGCGACAACAATTTTAAATAGTTGATATATAGGTTGTTGTAGTGTTTTGTTGTTGTAACATTATTTTGTAACAAAAAATGAAAAAATTAGTGATTTTGAAATTTTTTTTGAAAATATTTCTGAATTATGAGTTTTTGTGTGTCAAAATAGGGTGCGTATTGTAACATGGAGGTTGACTTGTGAAAATCCTAAATTCTCTAAGATGGCACAAACTTGTTACGAAATTTTTTCAAAACCCTTGTTGGAATATTACAATTGTTATTATTGCAAAATTTTAAAAACATTAGCAATACAATTTAATTACTAAGTGCTAATTATTATATAAATGATATTTACTTTGCAATGTAAAACCAAAATATCACATTTTAGACTTTAATCTTAACTGTCATGTCTGGCACAAATAATAAACCGGTCGAAAATAACCAAGCCGACAAAAAGATACTTGTCGTGGATCAGGATCCGTTCTTGACTGAGTTGGTTCATTACCATTTTAGCAAGGAGGGATATGCTGTTGACTCTTGTTTGTCGATAGATGACTGGTTTGGAATGGATGCATCTGACTATGCTTTGATAATAGTTGATGTAGCAATTGATTCTAATTCGGGAACACAAATTATTGAAAGTATTGCTCAAGGAACGCCTGATGTTCCGACTCTTGTTTGTGCATCGGCAAACGATACAAACTCAATTGTACTGGCGTTGAACTCCGGAGCGACCGACTATATCACACGTCCGTTTGCGATAAGCGATTTTGTTTCACGAATCAACGCGATTCTCAAAAAGAAGTAATATAATTCACGAAAAGGAATATACACATTCATATATAATAGATATACGCAATTTTTGATTTTGTCAAGTCTAAATATTGTTCTTGAAATATCAAAAGTTGCGTTTCGTTTTCAGATGTGGATTAAAATGACTAATTTTGTAGCTTAAAATAACAATACATTTATAATATATATAAGAAATGGAAAATTTAGCACGTATCCTTGCCGAAAAGTTGCTCAATATCAGTGCAATCAAACTTCAGCCTCTAAATCCCTTTACTTGGGCATCGGGTTGGAATTCGCCCATCTACACTGATAATCGCAAAACTCTCTCTTATCCCGATGTTCGCTCATTTATTAAAATTGAGCTTTGTCGTTTGATTATGGAGAACTTTGGAGATGCCGACGCTATTGCCGGAGTTGCAACCGGTGCAATTGCTCAAGGTGCTCTTGTTGCCGATCAACTCGGGCTGCCATACGTGTATGTTCGCTCAACTCCAAAAGATCACGGTCTTGAAAACTTGATTGAAGGAAATCTCAAACCGGGTCAAAAGGTTGTTGTGGTAGAAGACCTTATTTCAACCGGTGGCAGCAGCTTGAAGGCTGTTGAAGCAATCCGTGCAGCCGGATGTGAAGTTGTCGGTATGGTTGCAATCTTTACTTACGGTTTCCCCGTTGCTGTCGAAGCATTCAAAAAGGCAGGCGTTACACTGTTGACATTGAGCAACTATAATGCTATGCTCGATGCTGCTTTGAAAATCAAGTATATCGGCAATGAAGATATCGACACTCTCAAGGAGTGGCGTAAAGACCCTGCCAACTGGACTCCCCGTCAAGTTAAAGAATAAGAAGGATGGCACAGTATAAAGGTACTCCCGTAGTGATTGACAAGTCGGCTGAAGAATTGTTTGATCGCTTCAGCAACTTGTCGTTCCTTCAAGACAAGCTGTCTTCGTTGCCCGAAGATATGAAGGCTAAAGTTGGAGAAATCAAATTTGAAGATGACCGACTGGTTTTATCGACTCCTCAAGTTGGTGAAATCTGTTTTGTTGTCAAAGAGCGACGTCAACCCGACCTTGTTGTTTTCAGTGCTGAAAAATCTCCGGTACCCATCGACATGTCGGTTTCCTTCAATAAAGTTGGCGAAACTCAAACCGAGGTTACGACGTCGATTGATGTTGAGATTCCGGCAATTATGAAACCGCTTGTCGGTCCCCATCTTCAAAAAGCGGCTGATAAATTCGGCGAGGTAATGAGCCAGCTTAACAGCTTGTAATATAAAGAATGATATAACATTATGGCAAAAAAACTTTGGGAAAAGGACACGACGGTCGATCTCGATGTTGAAAAATATACAGTAGGTCGTGACCGTGAACTCGATATTTATCTTGCGCCATTTGACGTTTTAGGGTCGATGGCTCATATCACAATGTTGAACTCGATCGGATTGCTTGGTGATGACGAGTTGCCGGTTTTGTTGGCCGAGCTTCGAAAAATCTACAAGCTGACGCAAACCGGCGAGTTTGTGATTGAAGAGGGTGTTGAAGATGTCCATTCCCAGGTTGAACTGATGCTGACCCGAGCTCTTGGTGATCTCGGAAAGAAAATTCATTCAGGCCGTTCGCGTAACGACCAGGTTCTGGTTGACCTGAAACTGTTTATACGTCATCGCATCGAACGTCTTACAGTAGCTGTAAAGAGTTTATTTGACGTGTTGATCAAGCAGAGCAACCGTTATTCAAATGTCATCATTCCGGGATATACCCACTTTCAGGTAGCAATGCCGTCGTCAGTCGGTTTGTGGCTTGGCGCATATGCCGAATCACTCGTTGACGATATGACCGTTTTGCAGGCTGCCTATCGGGTTTCAAACCGTAATCCTCTTGGGTCGGCTGCCGGATATGGTTCCTCATTCCCGCTCGACCGTCAGATGACAACCGATTTGCTCGGTTTCGATTCAATGAACTATAATGTTGTATATGCCCAGATGGGGCGTGGCAAAACCGAGCGCATTGTCGCTCAGGCAATTTCATCTATAGCTGCAACCGTTAGCAAACTTGCGTTTGATTCTTGCTTGTTCAATTCTCAAAACTTCGGATTCATCAAGTTGCCTGATGAGTTTACAACAGGTTCGTCGATTATGCCTCATAAAAAGAACCCCGATGTTTTTGAGTTGACTCGCGCGCGTTGCAACCGCCTCCAAGCATTACCGATGGAGATTACTCTCGAAACCAACAACTTGCCGTCGGGCTATTTCCGTGACCTTCAGCTTGTGAAAGAAAACTTCGTGCCTGCTTTTGACGAGATGGAAACCATTCTCGACATGACTGCCCGAATGATTGATGGCATCAAAGTAAACGAACACGCTGCCGACGACTCACGATATGAATTTATGTATTCAGTCGAAGAGGTCAACCGTTTGGTTATGAGTGGTGTGCCGTTCCGTGACGCATACGTCAAAGTGGGACGTGAAATTGAACATGGCGAGTTTAAGGCAAATCGTGAGATTCATCATACTCATGCCGGTTCAATCGGTAATTTGTGTAACGACCGTATTTCGGCTTTGATGAATGACACCTTAGCGTCATTTGATTTTGGCAAATGGCATCGTGCGGTCGATTCACTCCTTGAAAAATAAAAATTGAATACACTTGTCAGGCTTGTTGCATTGCTGACATTGTTGGCAATGTCGGGTTGTCATGGGGTCGAAACTGACCGTATTCCACCCGTACCGGTCTATCTGCCTTTTAATTCGGCGGGTGAGTGGGCTGTGTATGGAACTCCCGGTGCGACTTCGTGGCGATTGTTTGTTAAAGAAGAACGATTGCCGGCTGAATATAGTTTTTCAGCTGTCAGTATGACCGGATATGGCGGTGTGTTGCTCTGTGGCGATGTCTTTGGCGCACCGGTGGCATACGATGCGGCTTGTCCGGTGGAATGTCGTCGTGATGTCAGGGTAGAGGTTGACAGTGAAACTTTAACGGCGCGGTGTCGGGTTTGTGGCAGTGAGTTTGATGTGTTTTCAAATTATGGATACCCGTTATCAGGCAAAGCAGCCTCGCTCGGCTATGGTTTAAAACGATATTATGTCGGAGCCGGTCGCTCAGGGGAATACATGATAGTGACCCGATTGTAAAAAAAATAAAGCCGATTCACCTTTGAGGGGTGGGTCGGCTTTACAACATATCAGAGGGAGAAATTATTTCTTGACAGGGACGATATAGACGGGACATCCGTCTGATCCCGGAGCGATAGTGTATTTGGGATAGCAGAATACATATCCTTGGTTAGTAAGTGCTACATGTGCGATAGGGAAGGTTTGTTCTGTCCAAACGTCGGCGCCTTGGTTTCCTGCCCATTCGTTAACCGATTTAAGATAGTTGGCAACATCCATGTTGTGAGAACGGCTGATTATGTCGAGCAATTGCTGACGCACAGCGTCTTGTTTTGAAGCGGGAACAAGGTTGTAAAATCCCATCGGGCGACCTGATTTAGCGTCATATGTCTGGAGATAGAAGTCATCATCTCCATGAGCACCGCCATAGTAGGCTTGAGATGACATCGAGTAGGTAACAAATTGGCTGTTAGCCCAGACCGGTTTGACATCAATGGCGAGGTTAACGGCGATAACGCTGTCAGAC
Source organism: Bacteroides sp. (assembly GCA_014802535.1). Lineage (GTDB taxonomy): Bacteria > Bacteroidota > Bacteroidia > Bacteroidales > Muribaculaceae > CAJUPY01. The sequence continues at coordinate 8,786 of JAAVCC010000014.1, forward strand.
AACGCTTGTGGAATGACGTTGGTTGTAAAATATGAAATTGTAGTGTCGGCGACGTTTACCATTCTTGCAGCATCGATTGAGATGACTGAGTCAACCGGCATTGAGGTTATGCTGTCTTGAGAGAAAGCATTGACGGCGTGCTCGATATATTTTGCAATTTCACCGTTGATTTCTTTGTTTGAAATGTCGGCATATATATTGAGCGAAATAAAGTTGTTTGAGTCGTCGATTGAGTCATATCGGCTGATTCGGGTTGTTTCAACCTTTGTGCCGTCAAATTCAAAAACAGTATCGGCAACAATATTATGCAGGGTCGGTTTGAAGAATTGTTCTCCTTCATATTCAACAATACGGTCGCCGTTTTTAGAGCCACAAGATGTGGCGACAAGGGCAAATGTAGCCGCTGATGCCGAGAGAACGATCGGCAGAATGTTTTTTTTCATCGTTACGTTGTTTAATTTTATTGTTTCGTTTTTCAGTTATAACAAACGACAATAAACAGAGGTTCAGTCAAACCGGTTAAGAAGCTTTTATATTTTCTTTAATGAGGAATGGTGAGGTTGGCGATGATGTGGTGACAATTTGTTCCGGGGTACCCTGGGCTATAATCTGTCCTCCGTTTTTGCCACCGCCGGGCCCCATGTCTATAACGTAGTCGGCACATTTGACGACGTCAAGGTTGTGTTCGATAACAAGGACTGTATTTCCTTTATCGACAAGGCGATTGAGAACACCGAGAAGGGTTCGTATATCCTCAAAATGGAGTCCGGTTGTCGGTTCATCAAGAATGAAAAGCGTTTTGCCGGTGTCGCGCTTGGCAAGTTCGGTGGCGAGCTTTACACGCTGATTTTCACCACCCGAAAGCGTTGACGATGGCTGCCCGAGTTTGATATAGCCGAGTCCGATGTCTTGGAGAACTTTGATTTTGTGGAGTATGACAGGTTGGGCGGCAAAAAACTCTACAGCCTGATTGATTGTCATGTCAAGCACGTCGGCGATCGATTTACCTTTGAAGCGGACTTCGAGTGTCTCGCGATTGTATCGACGACCGCCACATTCTTCACAAGGCACGAGTACGTCAGGCAAGAAATTCATCTCGATAGTTTTGTAGCCGTTGCCTTTGCAAACTTCACAGCGTCCACCCGAAACGTTAAATGAGAAGCGTCCAGGACGGTAGCCACGGATGCGGGCTTCGGGGAGACTGACAAACAGATTGCGTATGTCGCTGAAAACGCCGGTGTATGTCGCCGGGTTGGAGCGGGGTGTTCGTCCGAGTGGCGACTGATCGACTGTGACGACCTTGTCGATGTTTTCGATTCCGCGTATCTCGCGATAGGGGAGCGGAGGGGTGATAGAGTTGTAGAAGTGCTGGCTTAGAATCGGTTGCAACGTTGCGTTTACAAGTGTTGATTTTCCACTGCCCGAGACACCGCATATGCAGGTTAATGTTCCGAGTGGAAGATGGAAATCTACGTCACGCAGGTTGTTTCCCGTGCAGCCGAGAAGGTCGAGCGACAATCCGTTGCCCGGTCGGCGTTCTGCCGGAACTTCAATTGAGCGTGTATTGTTGAGATATGAGGCAGTCAGAGTGTCGGTCTTCAACATGTTGGCGGGGGTGCCTTCAAAGACGACTTCGCCTCCGCGTCGGCCTGCCTTCGGACCGATGTCAACGATATAGTCGGCTTCGAGCATCATGTCTTTATCGTGCTCGACAACTATAACAGAGTTACCGGCATCGCGCAGTCGTTTGAGCGAGTCAATCAACCGTTGATTGTCGCGTTGATGCAGCCCGATACTTGGCTCGTCGAGTATGTAAAGAACGTTGACGAGTTCCGATCCGAGTTGGGTCGCAAGGCGTATGCGTTGGCTTTCGCCACCTGACAGCGTCGAAGAGTTTCGGTCGAGTGAAAGGTAGTCGAGACCAACGTCAACGAGAAATGACAGTCTTGATTTGACCTCTTTGAGAATTTCGTTTGCAATGATTTGTCGCGAAGGGCTGAGTTTGCTTAATGCGGTGTCGGTCCAAGCGAGTAAGTCGCTGATATCCATTCGTGTGAGGTCACTGATATTTTTGTCGCCGATGAAAAAATGTAGAGCCTGGCGGTTGAGACGAGCTCCGTTACACTCGGGGCAAACTGCTCGGGAATAAAACCGTCCGCTCCATTTTTTTGCTGAATCGTCGGCATCGTCATCCTGCTGCATCTCGATATATTTAATGATGCCATCGTATGTCATCATGTAGCTTGATGTCAGTCCGGCTTTTTCGATGTTGAGACGTTCATCGGTGCCGTTAAGAATGTCGTCGATAGCCTCTTGAGGGAGTTCGCCTACCGGTGTTTTGAGCGTCGCACCATATTTTTGGCATATTGCTTCAATCTGGGCAAAAAGGATTGAATCTTTATATTTGCCGAGAGGTGCGATGCCTCCTTTGTAGATCGACACGGTTTCATCGGGGATGAGCTTTTGACGGTCGATGACGTTGATTGTGCCAAGTCCTTTGCAGCATGGACAATAGCCTTGAGGTGAGTTGAACGAGAAGTTGTGGGGCGACGGGTCGGCATAGCTGAGTCCGTTTTCAGGATCCATGAGGGTCATGCTGTAATGTCCGACCGAACCTGATTCAGCATCAAGAATCATCAGCTGTTTATCACCTGTTTTAAGTGCCGTTTCGACAGAGTCAAACAATCGTTGACGGTCTTTGCTGTTGACTTTCAGTTTATCGATAACAACTTCAATTGAGTGGTTTTTATAGCGGTCGAGCTTCATGTTCGGGATAATTTCACGAAGTTCGCCGTCGGTGCGCACTTGAAGGTATCCTTTTTTACGGATATTTTCAAAAAGTTCTTTATAGTGACCTTTGCGGTTTTTAACAACCGGGGCAAGGATGTATATTTTTTTGCCCTCAAATCGGGTCAGGATAAGGTTTACAATCTGTTCGTCGGTGTATCGAATCATCTCTTGTCCCGAAATATAGCTTCGGGCTGTAGCAGTGCGCGCATAAAGCAGACGCAGATAGTCATAGATTTCGGTCGTAGTGCCGATTGTTGAACGAGGATTGCGGTTTATGGTTTTCTGCTCGATAGCGATTACCGGACTGAGTCCGGTGATTTTGTCAACGTCGGGGCGTTCGAGCGAGCCGATAAGATTGCGGGCGTAGGCCGAAAACGTATCGATGTAACGACGCTGCCCCTCGGCAAAAATTGTATCGAAGGCAAGCGATGACTTTCCCGAGCCGCTGAGTCCGGTGATTACGGTCAGTGCGTTATGGGGTATGGTAACATCGATATTTTTTAGATTGTGAACACGGGCTCCGATAACTTCAACGCTGTCGGCAGCCGTAATATTTTGTGCTTGATTTTGGTTATGTGTCATTCTGAAACGAAATTCCGATTATAAATTGGTTGTTTGGTGGTTGTTTGGCGCGACAATGATGTTGAGTCGGCGGGAATTTTGATTTTGTATGTGCGGGCGGCACGGTTGGGGAGCGCTCGGCTGCGCAACCACGGATTAAGCTCTTTAACCCATTGATAAGATGTGCCGTTTTTGAGTGCCCACGACGGTAGGTCAGTAATTGTTGACTTAACCTCTATTTCGCGGGTCGGAGTCGGATAATATAGTTGTTCCGGTTTGAGGAAATAGCCGTATTTGCGTGGATTTTCGATGATTAGTTTGAGCGCAAATATGCGGAATACATATCTCGAAGTCTCGTCGTTGAGGTGTAGATCAAAAGATGATTCTTGACCTTGACGGTTCAGCTCGCCCGAAATGCGCCCCATACCGGCGTTGTAGCTTGCGGCAACGCTTTCCCAACTGCCATATCGTTTGTATGCATCTTTGAGAAAACGACAGGCGGCATCGGTGGATTTTTCGAGGTTGTAACGTTCATCGACATTATCGTTGACTTCAAGACCGTATTGGCGTGCGGTTACGGGCATAAACTGCCAGAATCCGGCCGCTTTGGCAGGAGAAAGCGCTCGCGGGTTAAGCGAACTTTCAACACAGGCAAGATAGAGAAAGTCAAGAGGTATGCCGTTTTTCTCAAGAATCGGAGCCATTAGCGGAAAGTATTTGTTGGCGCGCTTAATCATAAGGAGTGTATTCCCGTGGGTATAAACGACCGATGTGAGTTCACGGTCAAGACGTTCATACATATCTGTGCGGTCAAAGTCATATTCCTGACCTGCGAAAGTGAGCTTTTGAGGTATCTGAGGGTTGATGACAGTAGCAAAAGATGAGCCCGGAGTTTGTGTGTTGGCGGGTTTGTCATCGCCATCGACCGGTGTGAAATATCGCTTGGTCCCACGGTCGGCACACGCCGATATGCAGGTTAAAAGAGATGCTATTATAAGTAGAGGTGAAAAAACTTTATTCATAGTTCAAAAGTTGAAAATCTAACTTGAATGTTGGCAAACAATCCCTTATTTGCCAAACACGCAAAATTACAAAATATTCTGTTAATTTGCAAGTAGTCGTGCTTTAACTTTAGTAACTTTAATAGTCTGTAAAACTTTTTTTGGTAGGTGATAGAACATTTTTTTGATTGGGCGTGTTATAATGGTATAAAAGATAAAACGAAGTTTCACTATTTAACTATTTATATTATGAGCAATCGAAGAGATGATTTTAATGATCGCGAGAGTCGCAGAAAGCGCCGCAGCTCATTTTCACTTTGGGCAGCTATCGGTGCTGTAGTTCTTATTATCCTGCTTATTGTTTGGCTGACAATTGCCGACTTGTGGGGTGATACTGATGTGGCTCAATTTGCACTCCCTCTTGCCAACATGTTGTAGGGTCTTGAATAGAAGGCCTTTTTTAAGTCAAGGTACAGGTTTAATGATTAGATATGGAGATGTGAACGGCTGATCGTGAATCGGCACGCATCTCTGACAAACGCATCGGTTTGTGGTTTGAAGATTCTCGTCTGAGGGTCAGAAAATTGACAAATTGATGCGTTTGTCGTAAAAAAACGTGAAAAATGAGTTGGTTATGATAAAAAATATGTAAATTTGCAACGTGAAATGAACTATAAGTCAGTTTATTGACTTATTTCTATAAACAAATTAAAATTCTAATAATATGAACAGCGAAGTAATTGGCCTTTGGGCCGGCTCAGTTTGGAGCGCACTCAATGAAGCTGACGCTCTTGGTATGAAGCAGCTGAAAAAAATTTCAAAGCTTAAAGAAAAAGAAATTTATGCAGCAATTGGCTGGCTTGCTCGTGAGGGGAAAATCGTTATCAACGAAAATCCCGACGACGAGAAAGATTATATCTTTTCTCTTGTCCGCTAATTTGTTAACATAATTACCCTATTGCAAAGACATGGTTCGGTTTTAGACCGGTGCATGTCTTTTTTTTCGATATATGTCGTTTGAAATTTTATATAAAGATGACCTGATTATCGCCGGAAACAGTGTGCGCAACGGCGATGTTGATGCCGGACCATACGACGGATTTTCGGTGTGTGGCTATACGGGCGATTCTGAGGCTCATACCGGTGCGTGCCGTGATGAACTAGCTGAATTTATGGGTGTTGAGCGTCATGATATTGTGCAGTGCCGTCAGACCCATTCAACCGATGTTTATGTTGTAGAGAGTGTTGACGGCATGACTGAGATACCATACGGGTATGACGCCATTGTGACACGGCTGAAAAATGTGGTTATCGGTGTTAATACAGCCGATTGTGTCTCGCTTGCTATGTTTGACAAGAAGGCTGGTGTAATCGGAGTGGCGCATGCAGGATGGCGCGGCGCACTTGCGGGTGTGGCGGTCAATACGGTTAAAAAGATGGTGGAGTTGGGTGCATCGCCCGAAAATATCCATGCTTTCTTCGGTCCGTCGATATTGGAATGTTGTTTTGAGGTCGGGGAAGAGGTTGCTGAGTTGTTTCCCGGCGCGTTTGTCAAGAGGTCATATGGCGAACGTCCTCATGTCGATTTACCCGGCTTTGTCAAAAGTCAGATCGAGGGGATGGGAGTCAAGAACTGTAATATCAAATTAAATTGTAATTGTACTCGGTGCCGACCTGATAGATATTTCTCGGCTCGCGCCCTCGGCATAGAGTCGGGTCGCAATTTTACGTTTATAATGAGGAGGTAAACAGATTTTTTTTCGATAATAGTTATTGTTTTATTGAAAATTATTAACTTTGCAAATGCAGACCTTTTTCGCATACAACACCATAAAAGTAAGGTTCCTTTAACTAAACTCAATTGGGGTATGTGGGTGAACCTGTAAATTAATCGCAGGGCGTAATGCTCTGCAAAGGACATATTTTAGAAAGCGTTTTTGCTTTATCCTTCTATCGAAAATCGCCAAATATTTCAAAGGTGGGATAAGCAGTCAAAAGACGCTCATGCTTGTCGCATATCCGCTCCCAGACAAGGGGTATCGATATACGATAAGGCGTGGGAGCGGACTGTTTATTACCTTTAAGGCGTTTGGCGATGCCTCGATAGAAATAAATAGTAAAATCGTCCCGCGCTTTTTCTTTATAAACCAATCAATGCCAACGAGGGGATGACTGAGGCAACTATATTGACAAATGGATACACTTATTAAAGAGGAGATCTGTAAACAAATCATCGGAGTCTTCAATAAGAGAGATGATAATGACTACGATTTTGACTCACATGAATTTATTTCAATCCTAAGGCTTTGTTATCCCGAGGAATATTATAAAAAGTTACTGGATTATATCCCCACTGAAATTAAAGAAAGGGCATTTCAACAATTGCATTCACAGATAGGTTTACAACTATCAAGAAGTAGTGTGAATTTTGGAATTCGTAAAGCTGAAAAACATGACTCGCCTAACTACAAAGGTGGAAATTCTCAAAATGAAATGTGGAAAAAACATTGACCTGTGATATGCTTGGCTGCATAATATTAATTTACCAATCATAAAAATAATATAACAATGGAAGAAAATTTAAATACAAATGATTCGTTGAATCGCAGTGAACAACCACAAATAAATGATACGAAATCAACTCAAATGTCAATTGAGAGTAATCGTACCTCATCCATTGGTGATAACTCAGCTGAAACAATTCTTGCAATNGTTGCATATTTGATTTCGGCTATTGGNGTAATTGCGTCAATTATTGCGGGATATATATTAATTAACGGGTTCGACNATGAATACTTTAGTCTGATTGGTTGGNCTGTTTTGGTTGGAGGAATTGTAATCTCTTTGATTATATGGGCTTCTCTNATGATNTTAATNAATATNTCAAATAATATTCGTATAATCAAGCACGAACTCCAAGAAGAACGTACAATAACGATGTCAAAGGATGAACTTTAAATTCCGGTATGCGATTAGAATAATTCAAATTAACGTCATACTTTTTGTAGGATAATATAAAAAGCTTAATTATAAATAATCTAAAGTATTGAAATAATATGGGTACTATAAAATGTCCTAGTTGCGGACGCCCGGTATCTACCGATTTAGAACTCGGACACTGTCCTCACTGCGGATGTCCGGCCTCAAGAATATTTAGTACATCAAAAATCGAGCTTATACTAACATTAGCATTCATAGCTCTTATCGTTATTGGGTGCTATTTCGGCTCTAAAGATGAAAGTAAGGCTAAACATAACAATGTAGATGCTGTTGAATCTTTAGAGCAAGTAAAATATAACGAAAATCGTGCATCTGAACAAAATATGAGTTCTTCATCTAATTCAGATATAATTAAAGATGAAGTAATCTCAAAAGAGGAAAATGTTAATGATTTATTCGAATCAAACAATATAGACGAACCTACATCAGAAAGTTCTAATATCACGGGATATGAGGAAGAACAGGTTACATCGAATAATTTTGAAAACGANTCTCCTANAGNATTAAAANAAACTAAGGAGANNAAAAAGGAGAGAAANAGATTGGAAAAAGAGAAGAAAAAATGGAGAAGGAAAGAAAGAAGATGGAAAAAGAACGTTTGAAGCAGGAGAAGAAGAAAAGATAATTATATAAATTAAAGAAAAAGCAATGCGAAATTTCGCATTGCTTCTTCTTTTTAATGTGAATGATTTACCCCTTTCAAGGAATGATGTGAATCGGGAAATAATTCGTTTTNTNTTGATGGATGTCGCCGTCAGGCATTTGCGCGAGTTTTGCTGCGATAGCGGGCGGGTGTCATTCCGGTTATTGATTGGAATGTNACATAGAACGTTGACATCGAGTTGAAACCGACGTCAAAGGCTATCTGTTTGAGCGGAATGTTTGCCTCGGTGTCAGAGATAAGACGGATTGCCTCACGGATGCGATAGTCATTGACAACTTGGGTGAATGTGTTGCCNGTTGACTCGTTGATTGCTTTTGAGAGATATGTTCGGTTGGTTGAGAGATATTCGGCGACTGATGAGACTGACAGCCCGGGATCGGTGAACAGTTTTTGCTCAAGCATCAGGGCGGTGAAACGTTCCATCAGGTCTTTAATTTTGTCNGTGGAGATTGACGANGATTGAGCCGATTGGTCGGCGGTTGNGGTCTCNTCATCGGNATTTCGAGCTTTTTCAAGTCGGTCGAGCAACATTGCTTCACGTTTGAGATATTCTCGGTTTTGATTGACGATTGCAGTGTAAAGTTTCTCTTTGCGATGTTTTGAGTAGAAGGTCGATGCAAGCAAAATCAAAAGGAGGATGATTCCGCCAACAAGCAAANTCATATTGTTGCGTGTNGAGAGCAGTTCGATTTTTTGACGGTCGATTTCGCGGTCACGCGATACGATATCGTTTTTGATGCGGGCTTCTTGCAGGGCTCGTTCACGACTGAGACTGAANACNCTGTCTTGATATTGCTCATAAAAATGGGCAAAACGCAGGGCGGTCTCGGGCGTATTTGCATCACGGAAAGCGAGCGANGCCTCCTTAAACATTTGAGGTACAAATGATTCGGTGCGTGATTTGGCAGCTTTGCTGATNGCGTCAAAAAGAACTTGTATCGCTTGCTGAGGTTTGCCGTCNAGTCTGAGAAGTCGGGCGTTTGTGAGACGTATCTGGTTGGCAAGCGGATGNGTTAAGCCGCTATCGACCAATGCGATGGCTTGATCACATTGGCTAAGAGCCTGTTTTACATTCCCTTCATGCTCCCATAGCTCTGAATTCAAAATGGCGAGTTGAGCTTTGCCGTTATTGCCTGAACCGGGCGCAAGTCGCNGGCAAATTGCAATTTTTTCTTTGGCGAGGTNNATNCTGTCTTTNANAATGTAGTATCGGGCAAGGATGTCGGCCGACTTGAACAGCANAGCGTTGTCGTCGTGTNGCTGAGCGATGTCAAACGATTCTTTTGCCAACTGAAATCCNTCGTTNTCNTTNCGCAAAAGGTAGGCTCCGGCAATNTTTGAGAGNATGTCGGCGTATGCNNAATTGTCGTTTGTGGNGCGGGCATAGTCGATTGCCTGATAGAAGTTTGTGATGGCNGAATATGGGTCGTTAAGACACTTGAGATAGTAGAGACCGAGCGAGTTGTAGATTTTTGCAAGNGCCGGCTTATTGTTGATGCGGCTTGCGACCGAGAGGGCTTCCTGAAGGTTGAGGAAGCCGAGAATGGGCTGACCCTGCATGACGGCGGCGTGTCCGACAATGATGTGCCCGTCGAGTTCGGTTGCGGTNGCGTCGCCGTTTTGTTTTCCCAGCTCGACCATTCGGTGACCATAGTCGATGGCACGTTCATAGTTGGCTGAGTTGATATATTTTTGCGCAGCGGTTTTGAGCACTTCGGGATTGTTGGGCAACGAGGGTGNCTGAGCCGATGAAATGCTGAAATATGCTACAAAAAGCAACCATGTAAAAAACAGTCGGGTCATTGCTGAACGTGATGGTTTAATGTTTGGTATTATAGGGGCGANGGGTCGCCCTGAGATACGGTACAAAGTTAACTTTTTTTCGTNACAAAATCAAATCGAAATCGCNTTATATAAAAATTATGCGACCCGTCTCTATCAACAGGGACGAGTCGCAAATCATCATTGACNTGAGTGAAAAAANTGTATTTATATATTCAGGTGAAGGTGGTTTTTATTTTTTGTAGCCTTTGATACCCCTTTCAAGGAATGATGTGAAGCGGGGAATGTTTTCGTCGTATGAGAAGGGTCCNGAGATGAGTTTGCCTTCGTTGTTGACTACAACATAATAGGGCTGGGCATTTGCCTGGAACTTGTAGCGCTGGAGATAACTCCATTTGTCGCCGTATGTTTCGAGTGTTACTTTCTTGCCGTTTTCGGTTACAACAATGGGCTGGGGGAGTTTGCGCTTTTCATCGACCATGAGTTTGATTACGACAAAGTTGTCGTTGATCATGGTGTGGACGCCCTCGTTGTCGAGCACTGCGCCTTCCATTTTACGGCAGTTTACACAGCCATAACCCGAGAAGTCGATGAGCACCGGTTTGCCTTCTTTGGCGGCGACGCGCATACCCTCTTCATAGTCGTCATATTCGGTTAATCCGCGTTCATAGAGGTTGAAATCCTGAGTATAGAGCGGCGGAACAAATGCGCTGACGCCTTTGAGCGGTGCGCCCCACAATCCGGGAACGAGATACATCGCAAATGAGAGCGAGACGAGGGCAAGGAAGAAGCGGAACACGCCAATCGAGCTGTCGGCAGGTCCATAGTGTGAGAAGTTGAATTTGCCGAGTAGGTATAGACCGAGCAACGCGAATGTGATGATCCATAGAGCAAGGAATATTTCGCGGTCGAGGATGTGCCATCCGTATGCGAGGTCGGCTACCGAAAGGAACTTGAGCGAAAGTGCGAGTTCGATAAATCCGAGAACAACTTTAACGGTGTTCATCCAGCTACCCGATTTGGGCGCGCTCTGGAGCCATGACGGGAACATTGCAAAGAGGCAAAAGGGGATTGCAAGGGCAAGCGAGAAGCCGAACATACCGATTGCCGGACCGAATTTGTCGCCGGTGCTGGCAGCCTCGACAAGAAGTGTGCCGATGATTGGACCTGTGCAAGAGAATGACACCAACGTGAGGGTGAATGCCATAAAGAAGATGCTGAGCAGTCCGGTTGTTTTCTCGGCTGTAGAGTCGATTTTGTTTGACCACGAAGCGGGGAGCTTGATGTCAAACGCGCCGAAGAATGAGATTGCAAACACGACGAGCAATAGGAAGAAGATGATGTTGCAAACCGCGCTTGTTGACAAGGCATTGAGTGCGCTGGCACCAAAGCAGGCGGTGATGATGAGTCCGAGTGCAAGATAGATTACGATTATAGATGCACCATAGATAAACGCATCGGTTATTGATTTGGCACGAGATTTACCTTTTTTGAGGAAGAAGCTGACAGTCAGCGGAATCATTGGCCATACGCAGGGCGTAAGCAGGGCTACAAATCCACCGATAAAGCAGGTGAAGAAGATATACCATACGTTTGAAGTGTCAACCGATTCGGCTTGTTGCTCAACAAAATTAACAGGCTCCCAAAGCTGATCCTGAATGTTTGATTGGTCGGGCTGAGCTGTGTTTACCGATGTGGTGTCAGCTGCTGTGTCGGGCTCTTCGGTGACGGGCACTTCGGCAGTGTCGGCAGTGGTTGCAGCCTGAGCTCCTTGTTTTGAAAATGAAAATGATTCTTTTGTTGGCGGAACGCAGTTCTCGTCGTTGCATGCCGACGAGGTGACATAACCGTCTATGGTGTAGCTGTCGCCGGTGAATTTCAGGTCTTGGGTGACGGTGACGCTGCCGGTCCACCAGCTGAGTTGTGCGTCAAACATTTCGTCATATTTTGAAATAGCCGTTTTGTCGGCTTTTAAACCGCCGACAGGCTCGACACCTTTGAGTGTTGAAAAGGTGATTGACAGTGGAGTGGGACCAACCGACGGGTCAACATCGTAGCTATACATGTGCCAGCCATCGAGAATTGATGCGGTCATGACTATTTGTCCGGTTTTGTCGCCGGTTTTTTTGAGGTCGATGTTCCACTCTACCGGTGTAACCATTTGGGCTTCAGATGAGAAAACCGAAGCGACAATGGTGATGAATAGAAGAAGAAAATGTCTCATTATAAAATGTAAGTTTTTAATGTTTTTTGATGTATTTATTTTATTGTGTTGCAAATTTCAGCATAAAAAGAGAAATTGTCAAATTTATGATATTCGGAATCAAAAAATTTGACAACTTAGTAAAAGAGTATATGATTTTGATGAAATCGGAATTTTGTTTTATTCGGAATTTTAGGTGCTAACCGCTTAAAATATCGAGTTTTGAATGTCGGTTGTAAATCGTTCGAGGGTCTCGATGCCCATGAGTGAATTGCCGTGGGGGTTGAGTTCGGGGCTCCATGTGGCAATCACGAGGTTGCGCGGAATATAGGCGACGACTCCGCCTCCGACACCGCTTTTCCCGGGCATGCCGACGCGGAATGCAAAATCGCCCGATTCGTCATAGAAGCCACAGGTGAGCATGACTGCTCCGAGACGTTTTGCCTGACTCGGTGTGAGGATTGCTTCGTTGTCGAGGGGATTGACTCCCTCGTTTGCTAAAAATCTGAAGGCGCGGGCAAGATCGACACAAGACATTGAGATGGCGCACTGTGAGCAGTAAACGTCAATGATTGTTTCGACATCGTTATGGATGTTGCCGAAACTTTTCATGAAATAGGCGAGTGCCATGTTGCGGTCGGCGTGTTCACGCTCAGATCGCGCTATTGTGTGGTCAAAATAGATGTCGTCGTTTCCGGTGAGCCGTCTCACAAAATCGAGGATAGCCTCTTTGGGACGAGGGTACAGGTCGATCAACCGGTCGGTGACAACGAGTGCTCCGGCGTTGATAAACGGGTTGCGTGGGATGCCTTGTTCGTGTTCGAGCTGAACAAGAGAGTTGAATGGGTTGCCTGAGGGTTCGCGTCCGACCGAGGTCCAAATTTTGTCGCCAAGATGACGTAACACCATTGCAAACGTAAATACTTTGGATATACTTTGTATGGAGAACTTTGTTTCGGCATCGCCGACAGTAAACATTTCGCCGTCGAGAGTCTGCACGGCAATGCCAAATTGTCGCGGATCGGTCATGGCGAGTGCAGGGATATAGTCGGCAACTTTACCTTGTCCCCACATCGGTTTGACTTCGTTATATATTTGATTAATTACGTCTTTATAGTCCATAAATTATATAGGTGTAGTTTGGTCTTATGGTTAAGGTTGATGCAAAGTTAATTAAAAAATCAAACAGAGACTCAAGCAAACCGAAAAAATGTGTAACTTTGCAAGCTGAAAAGCAGCCGGACGGCTCGTCGCCGGCGCCAAGCGCGCAGGAGGAAAGTCCGGGCAACAAGAGCACCATATTTCTTAACGGGAAGCTGTCGGTGACGGCAGAGGCAACGTGACAGAAAATAACCGCCCCGTTTTGGGGTAAGGGTGAAAAGGTGGGGTAAGAGCCCACCGGGTGACATAGTGATATGGCATGCCGCACGCCTTATGGGTTGCAAGGTCAAGTATACCGGCTATTAAGGACTGCTCGTCCGTTGCCGGGGGGTAGACTGCTTTAGACACATGGTAACATGTGCCATAGATAAATGACGGGCAGGGCTTTGTATGACAGTTTTTGTCTTATCATAGCCCTACATAACCCGGCTTATAGTTCGACTGCTTTTCTTTTTAATAAAATTTAACGCATCTGTGTGTAACTTTTTGTGATATAAGTGGGTCTAAGAGTATATAACCCATAAAATAAATTGAAAATGAAATACATTGGTTACACATTATTAGTATTCATTGCTATTGCGGCATACGCGTTCAGGCCGAATGATACAGTGACAATCACTCCCTCGCAAAAAATCATCAGTAAAAATTACAATGTCGGCAACTTTAACGAACTGGAGGTGTCGTCGAATATTAAAGTAATTTTTACCCAGTCTGATGGTCCGACAAAAGTAGTCGCTAATTGTCCCGACAATTTGATTGATAGACTTGAAGTTAAAAACGATAACGGTGAATTGTCTATCAAATATAAAAAAGGAACAAGCATCTGGTACAATGGACAGAAAGCTAAACCTGTGACTTTTGAAATTTCAGCTCCGGCATTGAAAGAAGTTGATTTGTCGGGTGCTTCAGCATTTTCGGCAAAATCGTTGACTTCTAAGGATTTGTCAGTAGATCTTTCGGGAGCATCTTTATTTGATGTTGAATCGTTTGTTGCGTCTAAGGCTGAATTTGATCTCAGTGGCTCTTCAATGGTAAACTTAACGAATGCAAAAATCACTGACGGAGAGTTTGATCTTAGTAGAGCATCGTTTGTAAAAATTAATAGCTATACCGGCGAAAAAGGTGATATTGAGGCTTCGGGCGCTTCAACAGTTGATATGGTCGGCAAAGTGACAACGCTTAAACTTTATCTATCTGGTGCGTCAACGGCTAAGTTGGCTAATCTTGGAGTAGATAATGCCGGCGTAAATCTTACCGGAGCATCGACCGCAAGAACCAATATCAAAAATATGGATTTGATAGGCTGTTCAGGTGCTTCAAAGATAAATAATAATCCTGCGAAATAAATAAGACATATAATACTTTGATTAAGATAGCCGGGAGTCGTGATTAGACTGTCGGCTATTTTTATGATTATAAGAATTTAAACGTAATAAATAGTGATATTTTGAAAAATTGAAGAATATTTTCAAATAAAACGTGAAAAAAAATAAATAAAAATTGAGATAAATTGAAAATTTGTGTAACTTTGCAACCGAAAAGTACCCTGATGGCACTTGCTGTCACTAACCGCTGACTAACTAACTAATATTATAGATGTGTAACATCAGAAAAACCAATCACGTAAAAAAACTAAAATATTAAAATCTAAGTAATATGAAATTTTTAGTTTACACATTTCTTTTCTTCGCGGCTCTGATTGGGTGTGCCTTCTCCGCTATGGAGAATAAAGGATCATACCAGCCGGAGACAATCACGCCGTCTGAAAATATTGTGACAAAAACTATGAGAGTCGATAGTTTTAACAGACTTGAGATTTCGTCGGGTATTTTTGTCAACTTTATTCAGGCTGATTCGACTGATACGATTCGCGAAGTAACAATTAAAGGTCCGGACAATCTTATTGAAAAGGTCATCGTACAAAACGAAAATGGTAAACTTTCTGTTGGTTTGCCAAAAGGTTTGACTATTGACCGAGGCGATAGCGTTGCTCGTCTTGCCCGTATGGCCCGAATTGACAGTATTTTGAGAGTCGATAGTTTGAGAAATGACAGTATTCTCGCTATCAAGGCTCAGAAGTTGGCTGAAAAAGATAGCCTCAAGACTGTCAAGATTATGCAAAAAATGGAAAGCGATAGCTTGAAAGCTGCCGCTAAAGCCGAAAAAGACAGTTTGAAGTTGTTGGCAGGTGCTGATAATGCTCCAAAAGACAAGAAGAATAGTAAGGCTGATAAAAACAACGCTAAGATTCAAAATGTAGCCAAGGCTAAAGAAAAGGCTGAAGCAAAAGCAGCTGAGAAAGCTAAAAAAGCTAAAGTTGCTAAAACCGACAGCCTCAGTGCAAAAGCGCCCAAGTCAAAAGCTTCTAAAAATAAAAAGGATAGCATTGTTATCGACAGTACCAAGATTGGTCTCTCTCGCAAGGTTCAAAAATCTGCTAAAAAAGACAGTTTGATCCACATTAGCGAGTGGGCTGACAGCGTGCTGAAAAATGATAGCATTGAACAAAAAGAAAAATTCAATCGTCAAGATAGCATTGAAAGTATAATCGTTGTTACAATTAAAGCACCCGCACCCGAAAAAATCATTATGTCGGGTTCGGCTAAATTCAGCTCAATATCATTGAAAGTTGAAGGCTTGATCGTGACATTAAAAGATTCTTCAGTTTTTGATGTTGATACTCTTGTAGCAGTATGGAACAGAGTTGAAATTGACTCAGCCGCATTAGATTCAATGATGAATGACTCTTCGCTGCTTGTAAAAGGTGGTAAGGTCAAGAAAGGCAAAAAATCAAAGAAAAAAGCTGAGGTAACCGATTCAGTTTCAGACGACTCTAAAGACGCTAAGGCAAGCAAATCTAAAAAGTCTAAGAAGGGCGAATCAAACGATTCAATCTCGGCTGCTGAACCTAAGGCTGAAAAAGCTGCCAAGTCTAAGAAATCTAAGAAAGGAGCAGTTGCAGATTCGCTTTCTCTCGCAACTGACTCGTTGGTAACCGATTCTATATCGGGTGCAACCGGAAAGGCTGCAAAGGCTCCCAAGTCTAAGAAGTCAAAGAAGAGCGAAGCTAATGATTCGCTCGACAGCGTAAATAAAGAACAAGAAAAAGCTGAAAAGGCGGCAGCCAAGGCTGAAGCTAAGGCTAAAAAAGATTCACTTGCATTGATTAAAGCACGTGAAGATTTTGTAGGTCATATCATCTTTGACGCTTATGACGGTTCTATAATTAAAGTTGATACTGTTTACAGTGAATATGTCGTACTTGACATGACTCGTGATTGTGATGCTCAGATTGCCGGTGAAACCGGAACTCTCAACTATAACATCCTTCACATGTCGAGAGCAACTCTTGTTAATTTGCATGCGCTTAACGGTAATGTTACAGATGCTGCATTGGCAATGACTGAAGCTCAGATTGACACTGTTAGAAGTCGAAGCGTCAGCGGTGTATCACTTTATGATAATATCAAGGACTTAAAGACCCAAACTCCCGAGGTAAAATCAAAGACTTTGGAATTTAAGGCATATTTGATCGATGCTAAATATCAAATCAAACTTGCTATTATTAAGGCTGAAGAAGCTCGCGAAATCGCTGAAATCGCTAAGGCAAGATCTAAGGTGAACAAAGCGAACGCCCGAGTTGCTGAAGATAATGCACGTGAGGCAAAACTTGCTGAAACACTTTCGACATCTGATTATAACAAACACCGTTATCTCAAGTCGGGTGGTCAGACTGCTAAAGATCAGCAGCAAGCAATCAGATCTAACAGCGCTCCGAAGACACCTCAAGAAGCAAGAGCACTTGCCGCTCAGCGTGCTCAAGAGGCTCGCGCTCAAGCTGCTCAACGTGCGGCGGCTGCTAAAGAGGCAAGAGCAAAACAACAACAAGCTCGTGCTGCTGCAAAAGAACAGTCGCGTGCTGTTAAGGCTGAAGGTCAACAACCCGGAAATGCTAAACAAAAACAGCAGAAGCAACCCAAGCAACAGAAGGAGCAGAAGCAACCCAAGCAGCAGAATGTTCAGCAGAACGCCCAGCCAAATGCTAAACAGCAAAAACAGCAGCAGGCAAGAGAAAGACAGCAACAGGCCGCTCAACAGAGACAACAACAGGCTCGTGCTCGTCAAAACGGTAAGAATGCCAAGCAGTCAACTCAAGATGCTGCTACTCAAGCCGGTCAAACCACTCAAGACTCAGCAACTCAGGTCGGACAAACCGGTCAGAATACTACTACAACTCGATAAGTAGAGAAATAGAATAAAAACTATTTCAATTATAAAAATAAGACAGCCGAAGGTCAATCAGACTTTCGGCTGTCTATCTTTTTATCTTTAGTTGATGATTTAATGGAAATTTTGCTTAAATTTGTAGCATAATTTGAAAAGGCAATTAAAATTTTAATGTCTTGTTTCAAAAAACCGGAATCGGGAAATGGCTACCCGTTTTTGAATCAATCAATTAATTTAGGCAAAACTAAATGAATTACAGTATTTTAGACCTTCTCGGTCTTTTAGGTGCCGTAGGTTTGTTTCTCTACGGAATGAAGGTAATGAGCGAAGGGTTGCAGAAAGCGGCAGGAGATCGCTTGCGCAATATCCTCGGCGCGATGACTCGCAATCGCTTTACCGGAACATTAACAGGTTTTTTCATCACCGCATTAATTCAGAGTTCATCGGCATCAACCGTAATGGTTGTCAGCTTTGTGAATGCCGGACTAATGACCCTTGCACAGTCTATGGCTGTGATTATGGGTGCAAACGTCGGAACAACATTTACGGCATGGATTATCGCACTGTTTGGTTTCAAAGTTGATATATCGGCATTTGCATTGCCGTTGATCGGTTTGGCTATACCCCTGTTATTTGCCAAGAAGAGCCGTACAAAGTCTATCGGTGAATTCATGATAGGTTTTGCATTTTTGTTTATGGGACTTGATCTCATCAGCAAATATGTCCCCGACCTCCAGAGCAACCCTGAAATGTTTGCGTTCTTGCAGCGCTACACCTCTATGGGATTTGGCTCAGTGTTGGTGTTCACGCTCGTCGGTGTCATTTTGACAATGATAATTCAATCGTCTGCGGCTACATTTGCCATCACTTTGATTATGTGTAGCAAGGGTTGGATTACGTTTGACCTTGCCTGTGCATTGGTGCTTGGCTCTAATATCGGAACAACTGTGACCCCGCTTCTTGCATCAATGAGCGGAAATGTAGCGGCAAAACGAACGGCGATGGGCCACCTGCTGTTCAACCTTTTAGGTACAATCTGGACTCTCGCTGTATTTTATCCGTTTGTTCATCTTAACTGTTGGATTACCGAATCGATCGGTCAGGGTAACCCCGAATCGCTTTATCAGTTTGTAACTAATCTTGAGGCTACTCAGCCCGATATTTATAACCACCTGTTTGACGGTTCGCTTCCTCAAGGACATTCAACGCTCGCTCAGGTTTTGCAGATGCAGGTCAGTGTGTCGTTCGGCTTGTCAATGTTCCACACTGTGTTTAATTTGGTTAACCTGTCGATAATGATATGGCTTACCGGATATTATGTTAAGATTGTTGAATGGATTGTGCCTGCCAAACATCGTGAAGATGAAGAATTCCAACTCAAATTTATATCGGCAGGTATCATGTCGGCATCTGAACTTAATATCACGCAGGCTGAAAAAGAATTGTATGTGTTTGGTGAACGTGTGCAGCGCATGTTGACAATGGCACGTGATCTGGTTCACACGCGTGATGAGTCAGAAGATTTTGTGAAACTCTATTCTCGTCTTGAAAAATATGAGGATATATCTGACCGCATGGAAATCGAGATAGCTCACTATCTCAATCGATGTGCTGAAGGTCGCCTTTCTAATGAGGGTAAACGTCATATTGCCGGTATGCTTCATATTGTTTCAGAAATGGAAAGCATTGCCGACTGCTGTATGGGTGTCGGAAAAATATTGTTACGCAAACAACAGTCACAAACCGGATTTACCGACAACATCTATCATAATCTTGATTCAATGTTTGATCTTGTTGATGCCGCTATGACAAATATGTTGTTATTGCTCAACAATATTGAGGACGTTCGTGTCGCTGATATCAATGCAAGCTATAACAAGGAGCGTGAAATTAATAACCTTCGCAACGTTCTCAGAACAGGCAATGTTGAAAATATAAACGACAAGAAATATGAATATCAAGCCGGTATCTATTACATGGACTTGGTTTCTGACATAGAAAAGATGGGCGACTACATCGTTAATGTGGTCGATGCTATCAAAGCTGAATTCACTCCCCAGTCTCGTCTTGTGTAATGTTGCCCGCGTGTGACCGTCCGGGGTGCAATGAAGCCGGAACAGATGAAGCTGGACGCGGGTGTCTTGCCGGGCCGGTTTTTGCGGCAGCCGTAATCTTGCCTGATGATTTTTCAAACGATTTGTTGAACGATTCAAAAAAATTGAGCGAAAAACATCGTGTTGAGCTTCGTGAGATAATCGAGCGCGAGGCTGTGGCATGGGCTGTGGCGAGTGTCGATGCTGCCGAAATTGATAAAATAAACATTCTCAATGCGTCGATATTGGCAATGCATCGCGCACTTGATTTGTTAAAGATTAGACCGGGACGAGTTATTGTTGACGGAAACCGTTTCAAACCTTACGGCACAACCGAATGGAAGACGTTTGTCAAAGGTGACGGACGGTTTGCAAACATAGCAGCGGCGTCAATCCTTGCCAAAACCTATCGCGATGAATATATGATAAAGATGGCATCGAAGTTTCCACAATATGGCTGGGACCGAAACAAGGGTTATCCGACACGCGACCATCGCCGGGCTATTGCCGAGACAGGGCCATCGCCTATCCACCGAATGTCGTTTACGCTTCTTGATCCCCAGATGTCGTTGTTTGATTAAAAAATTATCCAATTATTATACGTTTAAATCTATTAACCAAATGCGCAAAATTTTTATTTTTTCAGCAGTTGCCACAATGATGGCATCGCTTTTTGGATGTGGACAGGCTGCAAAAAATGTAGCCTCAAATGAAAATAAAACTTCGCTTGATCAACCCGAGTGGAGTCGTAACGCTGTGATTTATGAGGTAAACTGGCGACAGATGACCGACGAAGGTAATCTTGAAGCACTCGAAAAACAATTGCCTCGTTTGAAAGAACTTGGTGTTGATATCCTTTGGCTCATGCCTGTTCATCCGATTTCAGAGATGAATCGCAAAGGCGAACTCGGTAGTTATTATGCTGTTCGCGACTATAAGGCTGTGAACCCCGAACTTGGCACACTTGAACAGTTCCGTCATTTTGTTGACAAGGCTCATGAGGCTGGATTTAAGGTGATTATTGACTGGGTACCTAATCATACCGGCTGTGACAATCCCTGGGTAGAGGCTCATCCTGAATATTATGCGCTTAACGATTCCGGTAAAATGTTCGGACCCTATGATTGGACCGACGTTTACAAACTTGACTATTCAAATCCCGAAACCCGTAAGGCGATGACCGATGCTTTAAGTTTTTGGGTGACACAAATGGATATTGACGGCTTCCGTTGTGATGTTGCCGGTGAAGTTCCAACCGACTACTGGGATGAAGCTCGTCCGGTGCTTGATTCACTCAAAACAGGTGGGGTATTTATGCTTGCCGAAGCTTCAAAACCCGAACTTCAGAAAAACGCTTTCAACATGGGTTATAACTGGCCTATGAAGGATGTTTTTAATGCCATTGCCGCCACTTCAGGTCAAAATACATATAACGATCATGTTTATCCCGTTGTTAACGCATTGGCAATCGACTCATTGCTTGCTGAACAGGCAACGACCTATCCCAGCGACACTTATTTGATGAATATGATTACCAATCACGATCTCAACTCATGGGAAGGAACAGAATTTCAGCGGCTCGGTAACTTGACTGATGCGTTTGCCATTCTTTCATATACGCTCCCGGGCATGCCGCTTATCTATACAGGTCAGGAAACAGGTATGAACCGTGCGTTTGAATTTTTTACTAAGGATAAAGCTCCCGAATTTGAGCCTCGCAACGAATACTTCACGTTCTACCAAAAACTCAACGACCTCAAACATGCTCAAAAAGCTTTGGCAGCAGGAGAAGCCGGGGGTGAGATGGTTCGTTACATGACATCATCGCCCAACATCTATGCGTTCTCGCGTAGCGTTGACGATTCAACAGTGACAGTGATTGTAAACCTCGGCAAAGACAGCGAGACAGTTGAATTCACTTCGGCTGTTCCTGAAAACGGAGAAAATAACATCAACTATTTTACCGGACAACATGAAGAACTCCCCACAGTTATGGGTGCCGGTGAATATAGAGTTTATGTAACAAAATAAGAATGAATAAATCAATAGTGGTATATTGTGCCTCGTCGTCAAAAATCGACGAGGCATTTTTAGCCTCTGCGCGTGAACTCGGGCGAAAGATGGCACGAGCTGGAGTAACATTACTTGACGGCGGCGGACACACCGGACTGATGGGTGCCGTTAACGACGGCTGTATAGATGATGGCTGTGTAGTAATCTCACCGGACAACATAAAGAACTCTCGGACAACCTTGCTCCATGCAAATATTGAGTTTATGTAAAAATGTAATTGAAAATTTGGATAGATAGATTTTAATGTCTATTTTTGCAAAAATAATCTAATTATCCTTTTTGAAATTTTGTTAGTTAAATCTTAAATCATTATGGACATGAAAAACTATTGCTTCTTTTTGTGGGCTTTGTTGGAATTAATAATCTTAACATCGTGTAGTTCTGATGATTCTATCACAGATGTAGGATCTGAAATTACTTCGCGATCATCTATAATTGAATTTAAATCAGTAGATTTTGATATAGATCGTTATTTTGATTCTATTATGGATCCGGATCGTTGGATTCAACACAACTCCTTCCGTGATAAAATGGATGCGTTAAATCTGCCAGAAGACATTCTTCCACTGTTAAGTACTGAACAACTTGCAGAGGCATGTGCAAAGCATCCGATGAGTATCATCTTTATGGCATACGATACACATCAGAAAGGAGCTAAGGTTATAATTAATAACTTTAATGGTTTTTCTGAGTTAGCAAAACGCGATAACTTTCAGGATGCTTTAATTAATGAGTATATTAGTAATTTTGATACATCGGCTAAACTTCAAGCTTATAATAAAGAAGATAAAGAGAAAAAGTTTGATTGTATAAAAAAATATTATCTGGAGGCTGTTTTCCAGACGGATTTCTTTATGCGAGACATTAATCAAAGTGAAGTGTCTAGACTAAGTAATTTTATTGAAAGTAAATCGCTAAACGACGAACTCTCTTCTGAGTATAATAAAGCAAATAGTTTGAAGGTTCTGAATTCTCTAGATAATAGATTATATAATTTAAACAATTTGGGTTTAATCTATCAATTTGTGCAAACCCCTTTTGGGAAAAATATTTTGGTATTTCAAAGATCTGAACTATCGCAAGAAGATATTGAAGACTATGATAGGAGATGGCAGGCAGTGTATCCGAAAGCTAAACTTATAGCTTCAAGCACGTCTTCATATAATTGCCATTTTTATGCATGGCATGGAATTTCATCTAAAAAATATTGGATGAATGTCAAGGAAACTTATAATGGTCAAACCTACTATAATATCAAGAATTATACTACTGAAGACGGTTATACCAAGTTGGGCTCGTTCGGTGGAGTAGCAACAGTTTTTGGTACGGATGCTAACTATGAAAACGAACACTCCTTATTGTATTATCCTACAACCGGAAAATGTATTTCAAAATGGGGGGCTGGACCGCTTATGGAACATACACTTCAGGATATGCCATACGATTTGTATTATAAAGAATTTTATTATAAATTGAGCCCTAATGCACCAATACGACCTGAAGGAGCGGATAGGGTATTCCAGGTTGGCGAAAACATAACATTGCATATTCAAGCTAATATAGCTCCCCACTTGACATATAGTGCAGAGCTTCTGACCGGGAAAGGTGATGATGCTGTAGAGGATGGAAAGGCAACCATGGTTTACAAAGGAGGAGAGTCCATTAACATCACATTTCACTTCCAAGGAGTATATGACTTGACTATTGTAGGTAAGGATAGTAGTGGTAATATACGTCAAACTTTTACATATCAGCCACTGGTTGAAATATGAGATTAAGCACTAAATATATAACATTAAACTCTAAATTAATATTGTTATGAAACAGATGTATAAATACTTTTTAATGGTTGCGAGTATTATGTTATCGGTTAGCTTTTGGTCGTGCAGTAGTGACGATGACGAGATATTGCAGCAAAAGTATACAGATCTTAAGGTGGCAATCACAATGAATGCTAAGGATGTTTATGGAAAAGTTTTGGATAAGGTGATATACGATGAGAAAGATATGGAAATTCATTCAACGTGGTATTCTTTTGGAGAAACAGAAGAAAAATGGAACTATAATTTCATTTCAATTAAGCGTGATTCAAAATATGCTCCGGCATTTCTTGTTAAAATTAACTCAGGTGTAAATGCCCGGCAACTCAAACCCGGCGACAAGATGGATGTGGAAAACGTATTTTGGTTTGATATACTTAGTAGTGATTCAGATACTCCTGAACATGGTAAATTCTATGAGTTTTCGGGTGAGGTTAGAGTTGTAGAGATAGTTAAAAACGACGTTGTATTAGGCTTTAACGATTTCGTTGCAAGAGAGATCCATAACGTAGATGGGAAAGCACACATGACACTCACTATGAATGGTAAAATTCTTTATAAAGAATATATATCGACTAATAATGATTGATTTATCCTCGGTAAATTGTTTTGTAGGATAAAATTAAGTATTTTATATAAATGAATAAATCAATTGTAGTATATTGTGCCTCGTCGTCAAAAATCGACGAGGCATTTTTAGCCTCAGCTCGCGAGCTTGGCAGCCTTATGGCTCAAAAAGGAGTGACTCTGATAGACGGTGGTGGACAAACCGGACTTATGGGTGCCGTTAACGACGCCTGTATCGAAGAAGGCGGTTTGGCAATCGGCATTATACCGCGATTCATGGATGAACGCGGATGGGCTCATCCCGGATTGTCGCGCAAAATTGTTGCCGATGATATGCACAACCGTAAAAAGACGATGGCAGACATGGCTGACGGAGCTATTGCCATGCCCGGTGGAGTAGGCACGTTTGAAGAATTGCTTGAAATCATCACATGGCGCAAACTGAAACTTTTTGACGGCAATGTTGTGATTTTCAACGACAGAGGATATTATGACCCTTTGTTGGAGATGCTTGATAAAGCTGCAAAACTTGGATTTACAAAGCCGGGCGAGAAACTCTTTGATGTAGCTTATACAGTCGAAGAAGCGTTAAAAATGGCACTTGGGTAATAGTTAAATTAACACTTGAGTGTTAAAGCTGATGGCCTTTTTTAATTTGGCAAAATAATATTAACAAAAATACAAAGTATTTGTCTAAATTTGTAGCTATACAATAAACCTAAAAGAGATTAATTCAATAATTCACATAAATAGTATTTGCATGAAGAACATTTGTTTTCAAATGACCAGGAAAGCATGGCTCGCCATTTTTATGGTTCTATGTCTGTCCTTTCCTGCTCTTGCGCAGAAAATCACTGTTACAGGTACAGTCTATGACAACCTCGGGGAGCCTTTGATGGGTGCGAGTGTCATTGCCGAAGGTGCAGCCTCGGGCGTTGGTACCGATCTCGATGGTAACTATCGTATTGAGGTCGAGCCTAATGCAGTCTTGATTGTATCGTATATCGGTTTTGAACCTCAGCGCATCAATGTTGACGGACGTACTCATATCGATGTGACTCTTTCTGAAAACGCTGTAATGCTTCAGGAGGTTGTTGCTATCGGTTATGGTGTTGTAAAAAAATCAGATGCTACCGGTTCGGTCGCAGTAATCAAGCCTGATGATATTGAAGCGGGTCTTGCCACTTCAACTCAAGATCTCCTTGTTGGCGCAAGTCCCGGTGTGGTTGTGACTCCCGACGGTGGTAATCCAACCGGAGGAGCTTCAATCAGAATACGTGGCGGATCATCACTTTCTGCATCTAACGACCCTCTGATTGTGATTGACGGTGTTCCCCAAACAAACCAATCAAACGGTGGGGGCATGAATGCGTTGACAATGGTCAATCCTGCCAATATTGAATCGATGACAATTCTTAAAGATGCTTCGGCTACTGCCATCTATGGTTCTCGTGCATCAAACGGTGTCATCATCATAACTACAAAGAAGGGGCAGAGCGGACGTCCTCAAGTGAGCTTCGCAGCCAATTTCTCAGTCAATACAGCCCGTAATACACTCAATCTTATGAATGGAGAAGAGTTTGCAAGTGCTGTTGAAAAATATCTTGATGATAAAGCTGTTGACCAACTTGGTTATAGAGGCGTGCTTTACAATACCGACTGGCAGAAGGAGGTACTTCGCACATCATTCTCTCATGATTATTCGCTTTCAGTTGGTGGTACGGTCGGAATTCTTCCCTATCGTGTTAACGTAAGCTATACCAATAATCAGGGTATTATGAAAACATCGTCGATGGATCGTACAACAGTCGGCATCAACCTTTCACCCAAATTCTTTAACGGATTGCTTCAGGTTAATGCCAATGTTCAAGGTACATATGCTACCACAGGCAATGCCGATACAGGTGCTATCGGCGGGGCTACATCTATGGACCCAACCAAGCCTGTCCGCACCAACATACTCATGGGAGGTAATACCGACTTGATGCTTTACAACGGCTATTACAACTACTCACCTTCGGGAATTTTTGACCGTAATGGTGCGCAAAACCCCGTTCAGCTTCTTGAAAATGTTGACAGTCACAACAAAACATGGTCATCGTCGGGTAACTTGCAGATTGACTATGCTTTGCATTTCTTGCCTGATCTTCACTTGAATCTCAATCTCGGATATCAGGTATCGAAAAATGATTGTAATTCAATCACTGCCGCTAACTCGGTTATGGCTTGGACCAATGATGCTCTTGCCGGTTCAGGCGCAGCCGGTGCTGCTTCACTATACAAATGGCACGAAATTCAACAGAATACACTCCTTGATTTCTATGCCAACTATCGCAAGACCTTTGATGCTATAAAATCAAACCTTGACGTGATGGTCGGTTATTCATGGCAGCGCATGAACTATTTCGGACATTCAAACAACTACATTCATTCTTATGGTTTTGTAAACAGTCTTGGAGAAAATGGTTTTAACTACAATAATAACCGTTATTACATGGATTACAACAGAGTAAACCATATTGGTGAAGTTGTTAATAACGCTCCCGATTCTCGTTGGGGCAATCCCTTGCAACTCATTTCGTTCTTCGGACGTCTCAACTACTCATTTGACGACACATATTTGTTGACAGTCAATTTGCGAGACGATGCGTCTTCTCGCTTCTCTAAAAACACCCGTTGGGGTCTCTTCCCCTCAGTAGCTCTTGGTTGGAAACTCATCAACTATGGATTTATGGATGATGCCCGCGGTTGGTTGAACGACTTGAAACTTCGTCTCGGTTGGGGGCAGACCGGTCAGCAGGATATCGGTTCATTCTTTCCCTACATGCCTATTTATACTGACTCTTATACCCCGGGATTCCAATATCCGGGTGTTAATGGCGGGTGGTTGAATCCGCTTTATCCTCAACCATATGACCAGAACATCAAATGGGAAACAACTACAACATGGAACGTTGCTCTTGATTTCGGATTCCTCAACAACCGAATTACCGGTTCTATAGAGTATTATCTACGTGACACTAAAGATTTGTTGGCTCACACACCGGCTCTCGGAATGAATACGTCCAACTTCCTAACCACTAACATCGGTTCACTCCGCAACTATGGTCTTGAGTTCAACGTAACCGCTCGTCCGGTAGTCACTCAGGACTTCACTTGGACAACCGGTCTTAATGTGGCTTGGAACCGCAATAAAATTACCGAACTTACCGGCGATGCGGCTACATCAGAAATTTCAGCACGTGATCTGCCCTCCGGTACAGGTGGTAAACTCCAGTGGCATCTTGTTGGTCAACCTGCATATACATTCCGCGTTTATCAGCAGGTTTACGACAAAGACGGCAATCCCGTTCCAAACCAATATGTCGATCAAAATGCCGATGGTGTAATTGATGATAAAGACCTTATCAACTTCCATTCACCCGAGCCTAAGGTTACTTTTGCATGGAACAACACATTCAACTATAAGAAATGGGATTTTGGTATTGCTCTCCGCGCCAATATCGGAAACTGGGTTTATAACAACCCGCGTTATGAGCGCACCAATCTCGCCCGTGTTGATATGTATGGATTGAACAACCTTATGCGTGATGAATTCCTCTTTACCACAAACCCCGAACAGCTCAAATTGAGTGACTATTTTGTTGAGAATGCAGCCTTTATCCGTTTTGATAACATCACTGTCGGATATACGTTTGACAAACTCCTTAAAGATAAACTCAACATCCGTGTTTTCGGAGCTCTTCAAAATCCGTTTGTCATCACCAAGTACAAAGGCCTCGATCCTGAGGTATTTGACGGTATAGACAACAACGTTTATCCGCGTCCTGTTACCTGTACAATCGGACTGGTCGCTACATTCTAATAGAGGTTTAATCAGATAAAAGAAAGTTCAATTATGAAACTCAATAAATATTTCATCTCGGCGAGTATCGCAGTTGCCTCGTTATCGATGGTGTCGTGTGTGGGTGATCTTGATTTGACTCCGACCGACCCGTCACAAATTACCCAAGGCTCTTTTGTCGACGATCCAAAGGGTTATATGGAGCGAGTGCTTGCCGATGTTTATCTTCAGTTTGCCACTTATGGTGCTAACGGTGATGCCTCGGTTCAAGGTTTTGACGGAGGTATGTCAACTTTTCAACGTGCAATTTTCATACTTGAAGAAGTTCCGACCGATGAGGCATCATGGATTCCAAGTGATGCTGATTATGGTTTGTTCCAATATGGAATCATACCGGCATCAAATACGGTTGTCATGGGCACATATTCTCGATTGTTTATCAATATTGCAACATGTAACCAATTTATACAGACTGTAAACAACGGTTCGTTTGCAATCAAAGATCCCGAAGTGAAACTTCTTGCTGAAGAGTATATACGTCAGGCTCGTATCCTTCGAGCCGGTGCCTATTTCTATGCCATCGACTGCTTTGGTAATGTGCCATACGCCGATGAAAACGTACTCATGGGAGAAGTCGCTCCACAGCTTTCAACCGACTTTAAAGAAGGTCGTCGATTGGTATATGAAAAGGTCGTTACCGATCTTGAAGATATCGTGGCTTGGTACAAAGCCAATGACCCGAACAATCGCCCGCCATACGGATATGTCGGACTCGATGTCGCAGAATCGCTTCTTGTTAAATTTTACTTGAATGCCGATGTTTATACCGGTAATCCCGGAATGCCTGCCTATGATAAGTGTCTCGAACATGCCGAAGCAATTATTAATCGTCTTAAAGGTTCAGGTTTCAAGGGAAGCGGTTTGGCAAACGGCTACCACCAGAACTTCGGTTTCAATAACAAAGATTTTGCTATCGGTGGTGAGAATGCTGTTAATGAAATCATCTGGGATATTCCTCAGGAACAGACAACCTTGAACTTAGACGGACTCGGTTTGATGTCATATGCCAACGGTACATTCATGTGTAACGCTTGGATTGGCGATGCAACTGAAAATGATGGTTTTAAAATCGGAATTTCTGAGTATAATTCGGGTAACGGATGGAAATGTATGGTGGCACGACCAGAATTTGTTGAGAATTTTGATTGGGATGCCAATATGGAATCATCGGTTGACAAGCGTGTGAAATTCTGGAAAACACGTAAAGATGGCTTTGCTCTTGAAAACATATCGCTTAACCAGGCCGATTGGGGTAGTAACGGTTATCTTGCAGTGAAATATACCAACTGGTATATTAATAATTATAATGAAATCGAACGAGGTGGTTCGCCCTCTCCAACCGACCAACTCGGTGTTGATTATGCAATGATCCGTTTGTCAGAGATTTACCTTTCGGCTGCAGAAGCTCTTATAATGAACGGCGGATCACGCAGTGTTGCTACCGGTTATATCAACTATGTGCGTGAACGTGCGGGACTTCAACCTTTGGCATCTGCCAGCATGGGTGACCTCAGAGCTGAACGTGCCCGAGAGCTTTATACCGAATCGACCCGTCGTACCGACCTTATCCGTTACGGACTTTGGTTGAGCGGCTATAACTGGTCATGGAAAAACCAACAGCGCACCGGTGTCGATTATCCTGAAAGATTCCTTGTTTATCCGTTGCCCAGCACTGTTGTTTCGCGTAACGGATATGTTCAGAACCCCGGCTATTAATGGCTTTTTATCATTCATTTAAATGAACGCAACAATGAAAAAAATATCAATGTTATTGGCTTGTCTGGCGGTAATTTCGTGTCTATGCTCTTGTAGCCAGGACCGTGATCCGGTTCTGCAGACGCCTACAACGTTTGTACTCAATACCCCCGTCTTTCAAAATCAATATTATGAGCTTGCCGAGGGTAATACGATAGAGCTCACTTGCTCACAACCCGACTATGGTTATTCGGCAATCGTTCAATATTCGGCTGAAGTATCTTTGACTGAAGATTTTTCTGAATATGAAACAATCACATCGCCGTCTCCAACTCAAACAAAAATGATTTATAAAGACGAAGATGTGGCTATTGCTCTTTGCAAATTGCACGGATTTGATACTCGTGAAAATTACCGGGATTTGCCTGCCGAAAAAGTTTATTTTCGTGCGGTCGCTCAACTTGAAGGCATCGAAGGAACAACAATTAAGTCAAATTTGGTTGCTTTGAATCAAGTGAAGTTCTATTTTGCTGTTCAGTTGCCGGGATTTATCTACCTTGTCGGTACTCCGGGCGGATGGATTGAGCCGAGCGAAAATAATGCTGCCCAATATGACGACTGGCGTCTGTTTGAAGATGAAAATGCAATTGGAAGCAAAATTTATACGGGAATATTTAATATCGCGTCTGACCCGTCGTTCCGATTCTATACCGCGTTGACCGGATGGGATAATGACTCATACGGTTGTCAGGAGGCTGACCAGTCAATGGACTTCCAGCTGTCGGGCAACTCCGGTATGGCCACTATGGTTAAAGGAAAAGGTTCATATCATTGGATCAACTGGACTTCAGCCGGACAGATGAAGATTGTAGTTGATATGAGTATTCCAAATCAGTACACTGTCACCGTTAGCCGCGTTGACTAATAATTAATTTGAAAAAGAGATAAAAATATACTTTTATGAAAAAAGCAGCATTTCTCTCATTCCTGACTTTATGTCTCGGATTTACTTCTTGTGACAACTACGAGGAGCCAAATCCGCCGGCACAAAGTAATCCACAGGAGACAATTTTTGAGGTTGGCGGGTTGTCAGTAGAACCTCGTGTGGGTATTCTTGATCTTGATGCAATCAACATTCAAGGTGTCGATGTGCCTGTGGCTACCGTTAGCTTGTCTGATTTTCCTGATGGGTATCAGCTTCAACTCGACATGGAGTTGTCGGCTGACGAAACCTTTGAAAAAACAGCGGTGATGTCAACCACTATCACTACCGATAGTACTGTAACAGTTACCCCTGACGCTTTGCAGGCGGTTATCAATAACTTGATAACAAGAGATCCCGCTCCGCTCAAGGTGATGGCTCGTTTTATGGCATACGCCGTGAATGGTAAAACTAAAGTGCGCCTTGGCGATCCTGATAAATTCTATTGTACTGAGACGCTTAATCTCGTTCCCCTCACTCCGTCGGTCATTCTTGAAGAAACATACTACTTTGTGTATTCAAAAGATGGAAAAACGTGGGATACTACGCAAGATACAATTAGAATGACTCGTGAAGGCGAAGGTAGTCTGTATGACAATCCCAAATACACTTTCACTTACGACTTTACAACCGAAATGATTGGTGACGGCCTTTATTGGAAGATTGCTCCGGCTTCGGTTGTATTGAGAAATGGCTCGCTTTCGGGCGTTGCGTTCGGACCTGCCGATGCTACTGCTCAAAACGGTAAACTAGTTGTGTCAAGCAACGGCGGTGTACTGACAATGGAAGGTGTTGTTATGATGACTGCCGATATGTATGATCACACTTTTGAGTATATCCAGGCTATTTCAAACTTCTATACTCCCGGCAATGCAAACGGTTGGTCTTTCCCCTATCCGGTGCTCTTCACTAATGACTATGTTCATTATTCGGGCTTTGTTTTCTTGGAGGGCTCTTTCAAATTTGCTCCGGAACCCAAATGGGGTCGCGATTTCGGTCAGGTAAATGATACGCCCGACGCAATGGCATTCCGTGAAGAAGGAGGTCAATTTATTGGCGAAGGTTTCGCTAATGGAGGAGACAATATCCCCGCCGGTGAGCCTTTAGGTCTCAAATATCTGACACTAAACTACTTGACACGCGCTATGAAGATTGTTGCTATCCAATCGGTTGGTATGATTGGTGGTTTTAACGATTGGGGCGGTCAGCAGAATATGGAACCCAATGAAGATTTCACTGAATGGACAACTGAAGTAACATTCGATGAGGATACAGAGTGGAAAATACGTATGAACGACGATTGGAGTATTAACCTCGGTGGTGATGTTCAAAACTTGACTGAGGGTGGCGATAACATCAAAACTTCTGCCGGAACCTATAATGTCAAGTTGATTTTGAAAGGTCAGCCCTATGCTGTAGAGGTAACTGCGAAATAAATCGTTTGAACGATAATAAATAAAGTAAGGGGGTACACCTGTAGGTGTGCCTCCTTTCTTTGTTGTGTATGTGAAAAAAAAAGTGTACTTTTGCAGATATGGAAGAAACAGTACGTTCGATATATCGCCGTGGCGCTGACAATGGTCTGCTTCTCGGGCTATATTTCTGCATTATGTTTGGCTTTAGTGTTGCCGGAGAACGTGTGCAGGCGGTTGGTTTTATATCAACCTTGATGATGTTGGGCGTGCCGTTTTTGGTGTATCGTTTTCTGAAAAAAACATATGTTGAACATCGTGGTTTAGCTCAGTTCTCGGCTTTATGGACTCAGGGTATCATTGCGTTTGCTGGTGCCGGGTTGATTTTAGCATTTGTTGTCTTCATCTACATAAGGTTTGTCGATCCTGAAATCATACTTCGACAACTCGACAATCTGATCAGGATATATACCGAAGTCGATAATCCCCGAGCCGACGATATGATAACCGTGTTGACAAACATGCGCGATATGCATCTATATCCGTCGGCACGTGATATTGTCGTACAGCTTGAGCTGCTGTCGATTTTTTCAGGTTCGATATTGTCAATGTTGATGTCGCTTCTCGTGCGCATGAAAACTCCGCTAAAGAGTAATAACCAATTGTAAAAAGTTAAAATCAGATATATGGATATTTCAGTCATAGTTCCTTTGTATAACGAAGAGGAGTCGTTGCCCGAACTCGAACAATGGATTAGACGAGTAATGGATGAAAACGGCTTTAGCTATGAAATTATTTTTGTGAACGACGGATCGACTGATGGGTCGTGGGATGTCATCACTCGATTGTCAAAGGAAAATCCGGCGGTCAAAGGTGTCAGCTTTCGCCGTAACTATGGCAAATCGCCTGCTTTGAATACCGGCTTTCGTCGTGCCAAAGGTGATGTTGTCATCACTATGGATGCTGACCTCCAGGATAGTCCCGACGAGATTCCCGAACTTTACCGGATGATAAAGGATGAGGGATATGACCTCGTATCGGGATGGAAAAAGAAACGCTATGACCCGCTTTCAAAAACTATACCTACAAAGCTTTTTAATGCGACTGCAAGAAAGGTGAGCGGCATTAAAAATCTGCACGATTTTAACTGTGGCTTGAAAGCCTATCGTCACAAAGTGATTGAACGCATCGAGGTTTATGGAGATATGCACCGTTATATTCCGTTCCTTGCCAAGAATGCCGGTTTTACCCGTATCGGCGAGAAGGTTGTTCAGCATCAGGCACGAAAATATGGCACTACCAAATTTGGACTTGACCGCTTTGTCAATGGGTATCTTGACCTTGCAACTCTATGGTTTACAAACAAGTTTGGCGTTAAACCGATGCACTTCTTCGGTTTGCTCGGCAGCATTATGTTTTTCCTCGGTTTGCTTGCTGTGATTGGCGTTGGTGCAACCAAGCTTTACAACATGTATGCCGGCAACCATTATACTTTGGTAACGTCTTCGCCCTATTTCTATATTGCGCTTACAACAATGATTCTTGGTACTCAGCTTTTCTTGACCGGGTTTATTGGAGAGCTTGTTGTCAGAAACTCACCGCGACGCAATGAATATGAAATAGAAGAGGAAATTGATTCAAAAGAATGAAGCACCTGTTTGAAATAGTGTTGTTTGTTGTTGTGGCAATGGTTGCTACAATGTCGTCGTGTAATACGGCAGGATGTCTCGATAATCGATCGAGTTTGCCGCTTGCCGATATCTATTCGTCAACTACCAACAGACCTATTATGGCAGATTCGATTGAAATAGGCGGAGTCGATGCACCCGGTGATTCAATTCTTGCCAACTACAATGAGCACTTGTCAAAAGTTTATTTGCCTCTCCGTTCTGATCGTTCGATGACAGCGTTCTATTTTGAATATAAATGGAAGGGTATGACTCCGGCCGATAACGATACGTTGAAAATCTACTATACGTCTTATCCTTATTTCGCTTCAGAAGAGTGTGGTGCGATGTATCGTTATCGTATAACCCGCATTGAACATACTTCGATTGTACTCGATTCGGTTGCCGTGTTGGATTCACTCGTTACCAATGTCGAACGGTCGATTATGAGACTTTATTTCCCGACAGCCGAAGAGAGCAGGTCACGTGTTTTGCAAATGAGATAGTCGATGAAGCAATTTATCATCATATTGACAATGATAATGACAGTCGCGGTTTCGTTTGAAATCTCGGGACAAGATCGCCGTCGGCGCATCAACCCTGTGAAGAACGAGTCAACGGTGACGCAAGCTCGCAATGAAATCAAACGTGATACACTCGACAAATCGTCGCTTGTCCACATGCACGATGCTAACGGTAACGTCATTTATATTGATACCGTAACCGGTAAAGAGGTAGTCGATTCAACTCTGATTCCGGTTGTGCCGAAAATGGAATTTCCGTTGTTTCACTCGGCATCGATAGGTGTTGACCTCTGGTCGCCTGTTATGAGGGCATTCGGAACTTCATACGGATTAATCGGATTTTCGGCTCAACTCAATTTGCATAACCGATATATCCCGACTTTTGAGATCGGACTCGGAAGTGCCAACTATGCTCCCGAAGATAATAACTATGTTTATAAGTCGCCGATGAGTATATATTTTAAACTTGGTGCCGACTATAACGTGTTTTTCAATTCCAATCCCGATTATATGTTTTATGCCGGATTGAGATATGGATTCAGCCCGTTCAAATGGCAAGTGACAGATGTTGTTCCGTCAGACAATTACTGGCAAAATAATCAACCGATTGATTTCCCGTCTCAGTCTTCGTTTACCGGTTATTTTGAATTACTCGCCGGTGTGAAGGTGAAGATATATGGCAACATTTCGATGGGGTGGAGTGTGAGGTATCATCAGATACTGCATCAGTCAAACAAGAAGTATGGCGAGCCGTGGTATGTTCCGGGATATGGCAGCCGAGGGTCGGCGATTACAGCAACATTCTCGGTGTTTTACTCGCTGCCTCTCGACAAGTATAACAAAAAGCGTCCCTTAACCAAAGCGTCTTTGGCTAAGGTAAACGACATAGCACCCGAACCTGAAAAATGAGCCGTCGCATCATCATAATCGGAGCCTCGTCGGGTATTGGTTTGAAATCGGCACTCTATTTTGCCGATAAAGGCTGGAAGGTGGGAATCGCGGCACGTCGCGCAAGCCAACTGATAGCTGTGAAAAATCAATATCCCCAAAATGTTGAAATGGAAGTGATTGATATCGCGGCTGATGATGCTTCATCAAAAATCAAAAGATTGATTGACCGTCTTGGAGGTGTTGATATATATTTTCACGCTGCCGGAACGGGTTGGTCTAATCCTACTCTTGATCTCGACAAAGAGATGACAACCGTAGCGACCAACGTGCGAGGTTTTGTTACGTCAATGGTGACTGCTTACCGTTATTTTGTGGATAACAACCTGAAGGGACGCATTGTAGCCATTACATCGGTGGCGGGTACAAAAGGCATCGGCATTTCGGCTTCGTATAGCGCGACAAAACGGTTCGAGTCAACCTATATTGAGTCACTTGCGCAGCTCGCGAGGATCGACAAGGCTGACGTGTCGTTCACTGACATTCGCCCAGGCTTTATCAGAACCGACTTGCTTGACCCTTCACGCAACTATCCGATGTTGATGAAACTCGATTATGCCGTGAAGCGCATCGTTAAGGCTGTCGTATCGGGAGGTCAGGTAGTGTATATCGATTGTCGTTGGGGGCTGCTCGTGTTTTTATGGAAATTGATTCCACCATGTCTGTGGCGCCGACTTCCGATTAAATTATGAATTAGTTAAACAACAAATATAATTGTCAAAAAAATGATAGTAAAAGCCGACAAACCGGTGGGTCTTTGCAGCGACCACGCAGGTTATGAACTTAAAAGCATCATTGAAGGTTATTTGATGTCTCAGGATATCAAAACTCGTGATTTTGGTACAAATTCGACCGAGAGCTGTGACTATCCCGACTATGCTCATCCTGCCGCAGAGGCTGTCGAAAAGGGTGAGGTTTATCCATGTATCGCAATGTGTGGAACCGGCAACGGTATCTCAATGACACTCAACAAACATCAGGGTGTGCGTGCCGCTTTATGCTGGACTCGTGAGATTGCCGAGCTTGCACGTCAGCATAACGATGCAAACGTTCTTGTATTGCCTGCCCGTTTCATCGCCCCTGAAGAAGCTCTCGCCATTGTAGATGTATTTTTGAATACACCTTTTGAAGGTGGACGCCACCAGCGTCGCATCGACAAAATTGCTGTTAAATAAATCACGACAATGAATATCGCGATTGTTGGCACCGGATATGTAGGACTCGTCACAGGCACCTGTTTTGCCGAGATGGGAGTCCATGTTACCTGTGTCGATATAGATGCAGAAAAAATTGAACGGCTCAAAAATGGTATTATCCCGATTTATGAACCGGGACTCGCACCGATGGTCAAGCGCAATGTTGAGGCTGGTCGTCTTGACTTCACTACGTCGCTTGCCGATATCATCGACGATGTCGAGGTTGTGTTTTCGGCTGTTGGTACACCTCCCGATGAAGATGGATCAGCCGACCTGCACTATGTGCTCGATGTAGCCCGCGAATTTGGTCGCTCGATTAAGAAATACACTATCCTCGTCACCAAATCGACTGTACCGGTCGGTACGGCTGCACTTGTGCGTGCCGAGATCGAAAAAGAGCTTGCTGCGCGAGGCGAAGCCATAGAGTTTGATGTCGCGTCCAATCCCGAATTCTTGAAAGAGGGTGCGGCGGTGAAAGATTTCATGTCGCCCGACCGTGTGGTTGTCGGCGTTGACAGCGAACGTGCCCGCAAAGTGATGTCGCGTCTCTATAAACCGTTTATGGTCGTGAGCGACCGACTGATTTTCACTGATATCCCGTCGGCCGAGATGATAAAGTATGCGGCAAACTCGATGCTTGCCACTCGTATCTCGTTTATGAACGATATCGCCAACTTGTGTGAACTCGTCGGTGCTGATGTCAACATGGTGAGAAAGGGAATCGGGGCGGATACGCGTATCGGTGCCAAGTTCCTTTATCCCGGATGTGGCTATGGCGGTTCATGTTTCCCGAAAGATGTCAAGGCACTGATTAAGACTGCCGAGCGACATGGTTATTCTCTTGAAGTCTTGAAAGCGGTTGACAGTGTCAACGAACGCCAGAAGTCGATATTGTTTGACAAACTCTCGCGTCATTTTGATGGCGATTTGAAGGGTCGAACGGTGGCTCTTTGGGGCTTATCGTTCAAGCCCGAGACCGACGATATGAGAGAAGCTCCGTCGCTTGTGCTGATTAAAAAAATGCTTGATGCCGGAATAAGAATTAAGGCTTACGACCCGGTGGCGATAGACGAATGTCGCCGTCGTTTGGGCGATGCGATCGAGTATGCGAACGACATGTATGATGCGGCCGTTGATGCCGATGCGGTTATGCTCGTCACCGAGTGGAAGCAGTTCCGCATGCCCTCGTTGCCGGTTCTTGCGCGCACGATGAAACATAAGGTCATAATTGATGGCCGAAACATCTACGATCGCGAATATTTCAATGAAAACGGTTTTGTTTATTATAAAATCGGCTGAAAATTGGTTATTTCGTAAAAAATTATTAAGTTTGCAAAAATAGAATTTTTCATCACTAAAAATAAACCCAGTCATGAGATTAATTATCGAGCCTGATTACGCTCAGGTTTCAAAATGGGCGGCAAATTATGTAGCAGCTCAAATCAATGCGGCTAAACCGACTCCTGAAAAACCATTTGTACTCGGATGTCCTACCGGTAGCTCACCTCTTGGACTCTATCGTGAACTCATCCGTCTCAATAAAGAGGGTCGTGTATCGTTCCGTAATGTCGTTACCTTCAACATGGACGAATATTGTGGCATTCCTCGTGATCACGAGCAGAGCTACCACACTTTCATGTGGACCAACTTCTTCAACCAAATCGACATCCTTCCCGAAAATGTGAACATTCTCAACGGAAATGCTCCCGATCCTGAGGCTGAATGTCGTCGTTATGAAGAAAAAATCCTTAGCTATGGCGGTATTGACCTTTTCATGGGTGGTGTTGGTCCCGACGGTCACATCGCTTTTAACGAACCGGGTTCGTCGCTGACTTCACGCACTCGAATGAAAACTCTCACCAAAGACACTATCATTGCCAACTCTCGTTTCTTTGAAAACAATGTTGACCTCGTTCCTAAAACTGCTCTCACCGTTGGTGTAGGAACTGTTATGGCTGCAAAGAGTGTTCTTTTGATCGTGAACGGTTATAACAAGGCTCGCGCACTCAAACATGGTGTTGAAGGCGGCATCTCTCAAATGTGGACTATCTCAGCCCTTCAGATGCACCCCAAAGCTCTCATCATTGCTGACGAAGACGCTTGTATGGAACTCAAGGTTTCAACCTACCGCTATTTCAAAGATATTGAATCGGCAAACCTCGATCCCAACACTCAGCTCTAATAGCTGATTAGATAAAATAAAAATGAGCGATACCAATTGGTATCGCTCATTTTTTATTTGGTCGTTTTTTACAGAAGGGCATCCATTTGGTCGCGGAGTTTTTTAGCTTCGGCAGCGGCGACTTCGGCGAAGTCTTTGCCGGTTGAAGCGTAGATGATGCCGCGAGATGAGTTGACCAGAAGACCGCAGTCGTCGATCATGCCGTAGCGGCATACTTCTTCAAGGCTACCACCCTGAGCACCGACACCGGGAACGAGCAGGAAGCTTTTGG
Organism: Bacteroides sp.; assembly: GCA_014802535.1. Lineage (GTDB taxonomy): Bacteria > Bacteroidota > Bacteroidia > Bacteroidales > Muribaculaceae > CAJUPY01. The sequence goes on from JAAVCC010000014.1 coordinate 47,509, forward strand.
GAGCGACACGGCGTATGTCTTCAAACATTTTACCTTGGGTTGCACCGACAACATACATCATTTCGTCAGACGATGCCCATTCCTGCGATTTTTTGATGACCGACTCAAAGAGGGGAGTGCCGTTTTCATCGCGGATGAGCTGGAAGTCGTGGCTACCCTTGTTTGAGGTCAGAGCGAGAAGTATCACCCACTTGCCTTCATAACCGAGGAACGGAGTCACGCTGTCTTCGCCCATATATGGGGCAACCGTAACGGCGTCAACGTCAAGATATTCAAAGAATGAACGGGCATAGAGCTTTGATGTGTTGCCGATGTCGCCACGTTTTGCGTCAGCAATTATGAATTGTTCGGGATAGTTCTTTTTGAGATAGGCAACTGTTTTTTCAAGAGCGAGCTGACCTTTTGCACCGAGGGCCTCATAGAAAGCGAGATTGGGCTTATAGGCAACACAATAGGGCGCGGTAGCGTCGATAATTGCTTTGTTAAATTCAAAGATAGGATCTTCTAAGTCAAGCAGATGCTCGGGAATTTTCTTGATGTCGGTGTCGAGACCAACACATAAAAACGAGCGTTTTTTCATTATCTGTTCAACAAGTTCTTTGCGTGTCATATCGTTATGGTTTTAGTTAATATCAAAGTTGAGCTTCTTTAAGTTTTTCGGCGTTCTCGGCAATAATCAGCTGGTCGATGCAGTCTTGAATGTCACCGTCAACAAACGCCTGAAGATTATAGATTGTATAGTTGATGCGGTGGTCGGTGATGCGCCCTTGGGGATAGTTGTAGGTGCGTATCTTGGCTGAACGGTCACCGGTCGAAACCATCGTTTTGCGACGTGACGCGATGTCGTCCATATATTTTTGGTGCTCGCGGTCATATATGAACGTGCGCAGGCGGCTGAGGGCACGCTCTTTATTCTTGGGCTGGTCGCGGGTTTCGGTACACTCAATCAAAATCTCTTCGGTCGTACCGGTCACGGGGTTACGCCACATGTAGCGGAGGCGGACACCCGATTCAACTTTGTTGACGTTCTGACCTCCGGCGCCACCGCTTCTGAACGTATCCCACTTGATTTCGCCCTCGTTGATTTCGACATCAAATTCTTCGGCTTCGGGGAGAACGGCAACAGTGGCTGCCGATGTGTGGACACGTCCTTGTGTCTCGGTTGCCGGGACTCGTTGAACGCGGTGTACGCCGCTTTCATATTTGAGCGTACCATAGACATTGTCGCCCGACACGGCAAAAACAATCTCTTTATATCCGCCGGCAGTACCTTCATTATAAGATGTCACGGCAACAGTCCAGCCTTTTGACTCGCAGTAGCGCGAATACATTTTGAAAAGGTCACCTGCAAAAATGGCAGCTTCGTCCCCGCCGGTACCTCCGCGAATTTCGACAATCGCATTTTTAGAGTCCTCGGGGTCGGCAGGAATAAGAAGTATTTTGATTTGCTCTTCAAGCTCGGGGAGAGCGGCGGTGGCGGTGTCGAGTTGCTCACGAGCCATCGCTTTCATTTCGGGGTCGTTTTCGGTTTCGAGCATTTGGCGTGCCTCGTCGATATTGCCGAGCATTGTGCGATATTTTCGGGTTGCTTCAACGAGTTTTTCAAGCTCTTTATATTCTTTTGTGAGCTTGACATATCGCTTCATGTCGGCGATAACCTGCGGGTCGGTAACCAGAGTTGAAACCTCTTCAAAGCGGGCTTCAATGCCGTCAAGTCTCGATAACAGTGAATTGTCTGACATTTGGAAGTTATTTGTAATTTCTTTTGCAAAGTTATGAAAAATCGTTCATGTGACGATGATTTTGCGCTTGATTTTGTTTGAAGATGTGCGCTCAAACTGTTCCACAACCATGATTTCTTTAGGTCGTTCGTAGGGCGACAGCACGGTTGACAGGGTGTTGGCAAGTGTCGCTGTGTCAATTGGTTTGTCTGATTCGAGATATAATACAATGGCTTCGCCCCATTTGGGATCGGGGCGACCGATGATGTAGAACGGCACGTCGATCAAGTGTGAAATTTTCTGCTCGACAAGTTCGGGGACGATCTTGATGCCACCCGAGTTGATGATGTTGTCGCGACGACCGAGCCATCTGAACGATTTGTTATCGATTAAATCTACTATGTCGTTGGTCTGTAATGTTTTCCATGAAAAACTGTCGGCGTGGATTGCAAGGCAGCTTTCAGCGTCGGTTGTGAATGTGATGCCCGGTAGAGCGTGATAGCATGAGTCGGGATTGCCGAGACGACGCACTGCTACATGGCTGCAGGTTTCGGTCATGCCGTATGAAGCCCATGAGTCGATACCCGATGAGCCGATACGGTTTTCGAGCGATTCGTCGGTTTTGCCTCCGCCGACGAGTAAATGCTTGATACGTACCGTGTTGGCAGGGTTGGCAAGGATGGCATCGACTTGTGACGGCACGACCGGCAACAGGTCGATATGTTCAAACCGACTCAGGTCGGGGCGATTGGTCGGGTCGGTCATGGCGATCGTGGCTCCGCTGACTATAGCTCTGACAATCATCATTTTGCCTGCGATATAGTCGGCTGATAACGGCGAGACGAGCAGCGATCGGCTGTCAATGTTGAAAAATCGGCATGTGGCACGTGCCGACACTATCATGTCGCTCTTTAACAGCTTGATTTCTTTGGGAGTGCCTGTCGAGCCTGACGTGTGGGCGACGATATAATCGTTTGAGTCGTTCCATTGTTCGATGAAGCGATCGGCAACCGGTGTCGTTTCAATCAGTTTCATAGGCTTGGCAGCTCGGGGAGCGGTTTTGACGGGTCAAAAACGAGACGTTCGCCGTCAAGAGTGAGCGGCGAATCTACATTGTTGGTATATAGGGCACCTGTACCGAGACCTTGAGGCATCGTGACATCATATTTCCTGAGCCACAAGGCGATAGCGGTCAGTCCGACGTTTGATTCAAGAGCCGAGGTCGCCCACCATCCGATTTGGCGGTCAACGGCGAGTTTGATCCATCGGTCGGCCGATTCAAAGCCGCCGCACAGCGAGGGTTTCAGTATGATATAATGCGGTTTTACCGTGTCGAGAACTTCGGCTCGTTTAGAGTCGTTCCATGTTCCGATCAGTTCCTCGTCGAGAGCGATGGCAATGGGCGATTTTTCAACCACGCGAGCCATCTTGTCAAGTTGACCCTGTTTGATTGGCTGCTCAAGCGAATGAATATCAAATTTGGCGAGCCGGTTCAGTCGGTCAATGGCATTTTCAGGTATAAACGACCCATTGGCATCGAGACGTAGTTCGAGAGTGTCGGCTGAGAATTTTGATCTGATGAATCGCAGCAGATCGAGTTCGTTTTCAAAATCGATACCTCCGATTTTGAGTTTCAGGCACTTGAATCCGCTTTCGAGTTTGTCACAGATGCGACGATACATTTCATCTTTGCTCCCCATCCAAATCAATCCGTTGATTCGGTAGCTGAAGGGTTCGGTTATGGGGTTTTGACGCAGTGCCATGTCGGTCAATGCGCTTTCAACTCCAAACTTGACCGAACTCATATCGGGAATATTATCTATGTCAAAGTTGTTGCCAAAATTGATGAGCGACTGTGTGAAATCGGGGGTGTCTTCGGCACTTAGTCCGCGAAAAATCGGTATCTCTCCCACTCCACGATTGCCGTTGTCAGAGTCGGTCAGTTCAATAAACCATGTCTCTTTATCGGTCATGGTTGAACGCGACGTTGTGGCGGCTTCCTTGAATCGGAGCCGATAGGGCAGGAGTCGGGCTTTGAGCATCAACCGGGAAATTTGGTGAACTGACCGAAGTCTGGATCGCGTTTTTCGAGGAATGCGTTTTTACCCTCCTGAGCTTCAGCCATGAGGTAGTACATCAATGTCGCATCACCGGCAAATTCCATCATACCGCGCTGTCCGTCAAGTTCGGCGTTGAGAGCGCGTTTGATCATGCGTATTGCCATCGGGCTGCGGCTAAGGATTGTCTTGCACCAATCAACGGTTTCAGCTTCGAGCTGTTCGAGTGGTACAACTTTGTTAATCATTCCCATGTCGAGAGCTTCTTGAGCCGTGTATTGACGACATAAAAACCAAATTTCGCGGGCTTTTTTCTGTCCGACACAACGGGCAAGGTATGACGATCCAAATCCGGCGTCAAAACTTCCGACTTTAGGTCCGGTTTGACCAAATCGGGCATTTTCGCTTGCGATTGTCAGGTCACAAACGACTTGAAGCACGTTGCCTCCGCCGATGGCATATCCGTTTACCATTGCGATTACCGGTTTGGGTATAGAGCGGATGGCTTTGTGGAGGTCGAGAACGTTAAGACGCGGCACTCCGTTTGAATCGATATATCCGCCAACGCCTTTAACTCGCTGGTCACCACCCGAACAGAATGCTTTGTCGCCTGTGCCGGTGAGAACGACAACTCCGACTTCGGGTGTCTCGCGGCAATAAGCCATTGCGTCGAGCATCTCAAAGTTGGTCTGTGGGCGGAATGCGTTATAGACTTCGGGTCGATTAATGGTAATCTTGGCGATTCCTTCGTGAAATTGAAAGAGGATATCTTCGTATTCTTTAATGGTTTTCCACTCTATTTTTTGTGACATAATAATGGTTGTTTTTAGTTTAAAGCAAAGTTAGTAATTTTAATTCAGTTGTGCAAGGATTAATATTTTCCTGTCAAAAGATAGTAGAGATTTATAGAATATAGACAGGGGAACAGTAGAACGGGGAGGTTTTGTGAATTTATAGACAGGAGAACAGGAGAACAGTAGGGAGTCGGTGAAACCGACGATGTATAGTTAACCCACGGTGACTGAGTCTGAAAGACGATGGAACCGTGGGGTAGGACAACTCCAAGTCGGAGTTGTGCAAAGCACAACGATGTATTAAGGTTCAGCAAGAANGGTGTTTTAATACATCGTCGGGTAAACCGACTCATCGTTACTCTACTCNTATCCCGGGGCTCCCTCGCTGCGCTCGGTCAGCCCGGGTTAACTATACATCGTCAACTTNGTTGACTCTCCTGCTTCTCCTGTTCTNCTGTCAAAAAAATCATCTTGTGCTTTTGTCTATTTTAGCGATTTTCTCTTAGGTATTTGATGTAGCGGAGATACTCGGCGGCTGATTGGCGGGCATCGGTTTTGACTACCAGGATGACGGGGCGGTCATGGGTGTTGACCAATTTTCTGAAGGNGGTTTTCAGAGTGTCGGGCGACGTCGCTTCAAGGACGGCGAAGNCATAGGCACGTCCGATTTCGGCTATTGGCAGATTGACCGACGATGCCATGTAGTTGTCGAGTTCGGGGAGCGAACGGGTCGTCTTGATNATGCGGAAGATGTTGCCTTCGCTGTTGTTGATGATAACCATTTTGAAATGAGGCGAAACGAGAGGCGAGGCAAATGNCCCCATGTCATATTGAGCCGACATGTCGCCGGTCAGCAGCAGNGTCGGACGGTTATATACCGTTGAACCGCCGATGGCTGTGGAGGTCGAACCGTCAATGCCGCTNACNCCGCGGTTACAATCTAATCGGTGAACGTTGGGAGGGGTTGCCAACAGATGGCGCAGNGTCATGCCGTTTGACACGGCAAGGTTGTATTCACGTGGAATCATGCGGCTGATCATGCCGACGGCAAGCATATCGCTCCATTGAGNGTCAAAAGNTTCGGTTAATTCGAGTGCTTTTTGTTGGGCTGCCAGCCAGCTGTCGCGATAGTTTGATTGGCATGCCGAGAAACGTTGCATTGTCGGAGCAAGNCGGGGNAGGAAGAANCGAGGCTCTATGTCAAAGACTGAGTCGAGACTTTGGAAGCAGTCGATTGTACGGTCGGCTTTGCCGATATACCAGTGTTTGGCACCCCATCGACGGATTGTTTCCTTGAGGTTGCGTGATACTATCGACCCGCCGATTGATATTACGATGTCGGGGCGAAGTGNCTCNTTGTCGGCGATAAGGAGTGTNGGNTCAACCGCNGTTATCATTCCTTTNGTCGGTTGGATGTTGGCGGTNGCTTCGGCAACGATTGCCACATTTGGGAGAGTGGTCAGTCTGACTAATGCCCGGTTGACTTGNTAGTTGGGGCTGACAAAACCTGCTACNATCAATATTTTTTTGCCGGCGAGCGATTGTGCGATCNCACGNGAATGTGTNGCCGTAAATTCNGGTTTAAAGAANGGGTANNTAATTTNTCNNACTTCTTCGTTNGGATCGGCTTCGACCTCGGCTGAGATCGGTTCGCCAATCTCTATATTGAAATGGACCGGACCTTGCGNGTCAGATGTNGCGGCNTGTAAACCNTCGTTGAGCAGTCGGTTCACCATCCATTTTTGGTCAGCATCGGTAGGGTTGTCGGGGAGTGAATATTGNCGTTTGATGTAGTTGGTGTATATTCCGGGCTGANGTATTGTCTGGCTGTCGTCTTGGTCGATCCATGCGGCNGGACGGTCGGCGGTNATGACAATCAGTGGAATGTTGCGATAGTAGGCTTCGGCGATAGCCGGGGCAAAGTTGAGNGGGGCAGTCCCCGANGTGCAGACGAGTGCGACGGGTTGGTCAGATATTGAGGCTATGCCGAGGGCGGTGAATGCGGCAGAACGTTCGTCGATGANNACGTCACATTTGATTTTATCAGTGCGGTTTAGTGCCATGATAATGGGGGTGTCGCGTGTGCCGGGTGANACGATGGCATGATCGACACCAAATTTTTTGAGGAGTGATGCCAGTTGTCGGCAAGTGTATTTGGCTGTAGTAAACATATTGCTGAGTAGTGAGGGGTTAANATNATTTTNGACAGGAGAACAGTAGAACGGGAGNGTTAATATANTTTTTGACAGGAGAGCAGTAGAACGGGAGGGTTAATATAATTTTCGACAGGAGAGCAGTAGAACGAGAGGGTTAATATAATTTTTGACAGGAGAACAGTAGAACGGGAGAGTTAATATATTTTTTGACAGGAGAGCAGTAGAACGAGAGGGTTAATATAATTTTTGACAGGAGAACAGTAGAACGGGAGAGTTAATATATTTTTTGACAGGAGAACAGTAGAACGGGAGAGTTAATATATTTTTTGACAGGAGAGCAGTAGAACAGCGGAGTTGGTGAAGTTCTAAAAACTCCTATTACTCCTGTACTCCTGTCTAAAAAATGACCATAAAGTTATCAAAAAAAACAACTGTATAGCTTTCAAGACAGGGGAACAGTAGAACATTAGGTTTTATTTGGAGAATAGATTCGAGATTTTAGTATAATACGATAAGCCTCACTGCCATAATTAATTAAGAATCCGTAATCATATCCGGTTGCAGTTAGATAATTGACCAGTTGAGCTTCATGTATATGATTAACTTCTTTTACGGCTTTAATTTCTAAAATGACAGAATTTTCGACAATGATGTCTGCTCTAAAATTTCCAACTATTTCGTTTTTATATAGAACGGGAATTTCAACTTCTTTTGAAACGGAGAGTCCTCGTTTTTTGAGTTCTATTATAAGTGCATTTTGATATACCGATTCAAGATATCCGGAATAAAGATTTTTCCGAACTTCAAATGCGGCATCTTTTATAATTTGATGAAGTTTATTTTTTTCCATAATGCAAATTTACAAAATTAATTCTTTCAACTCCGATTCTCTTGTAAAAAATGGTCACATAGCTTAAATTAATATTTATTCGACAGTGGAACCGTTGAGAATATAAAATTTTCGACAGGAGAACAGTAGAACCATATATTTTGTGAAGTTATAAAAAGCTCCTGTAACTCCTGTTCTCCTGTCAAAAGAAAAGTATAGATTATTTTATAGAAATAAGACAGGAGAACAGTAGAACAATATATTTTGTGAAGTTATAAAAAGCTCCTGTTACTCCTGTTCTCCTGTCAAAAAAGAAAAGTATAGAATTTTTAATAGAGTTTAGACAGGGGGATGTTAGAACATTAGGAAAAAAAAGACTCCCGCGATTGCGGGAGTCTTTGATATGGATTGGGATAGAATTACAATTCTACGTTGGTTTCACGAGTTGAACCCCAGTTGTAAACATTGATATTGTGAATATGCAATGTCGGGAGTTGCGGGTCGGTGATCGACGACGGCGGAGCTACTGCCGGGGGAACTACACTACCACCGGGGATCTTGATTGTTGGATCGGGATCGGTGGGATCAGTCGGATCCGTTGGGGTAGGTCTTTCGTATGGCTCTCCGGGAGCTGGCAGAGTCTCGGTAGGTATAGGATGGTGAATCAATGGGTCAATCGGTTCTCCGGTTTTGGGATCTACAATCCATGTGTAAGGATCGTCCGGATCTATTGATTTCCCAGGCTCGGGAGATGGAACATACGGAATGTATTTTGTACCCTCGGGATCTGTTGGATCGGGATTTGGGTTTAGAGTTACCCAAATCGGATTATTCGGATCGGGATTCAAGGGTTCCGGAAGGTTGGTTTTCGGATTTATAACTTTAGTAGGATCGGTAGGATCTACAGGCCATGTCGGGTCAGGAATGAGTTTCGGATTATCCGGATCTTCAGGATCTATATATTTGAGCTTGCCGGTATCCGGGTCTTTGGGGAGACCTGTATTATCGTCGATGGGCCAACGCTTTGTCGGGTCGGTTGGGTCGGGATAGGTGCTTGGATCGGGATCGACGTGAGGGCGTGTACCATCCTCTTTTTTACTATCGGGTCTCGGGTCAACCAAGTCACCATCATCATCAACGGGCCATTTGGTGATAGGATCCTTGTCATATACTTCACCGGTATCGGGATCAATCACTTTATCGGGATCGGTAGGATCTGTAGGCCAACCGGTATCGGGGTCTTTTTCATATACAACACCGGTCTTGGGATCGATGATTTTATTATCGGGATCGGTGGGGTCAACGGGCCAACCGGTTTCGGGATCGACCTTAACACTCGGATCGGTAGGATCGGGAATATAGTCGGGGTCAATCGGTTGAACGGGTTTGATTGTAGGACGACTTGGATACAAGGGGTATCCGGTGTCGGGATCTACGCCGGGATAGGGTGTTGTGGGAACTGTCGGATTGGTTGGATCGGTCGGATTGGTTGGAACATAAGGTTCACCTTCTTCGTCGGGATCGAAACCGGGAATGGAATCAGTTCTAGGCGGTTGAGGACCGTGGGGAAGTTCCGGATCAACACCGGGTACTTCCGGGTAAGTGGGTAGAGACGGGTCGATTACGGTCGGAGGAGTTGGGCCTTGTCCGGGTATGCTCGGAGATGGAGTAATATCGGGATCCGGGGGAAGCGGATAGGTGCCACCACCATAGAGTTGAATGTTAAACTCATAAATATTATTGGGTTTCATTACCGTCGTAATCTTTGCAGACCAATAGACAGTACCATCTTCTTGCATTACAGAACCGTCGTGAAGGCGGTGACCTTTCAACGCTTTAGCCGATATTGTGAGATAATATGGGTTTTTAGCTCGAAGAGAGTTGTTTGGATCAACTACTGAGGTCGGGAACAGAATTATATCACGCCACAAGGGGAATTCTTCGGTTACAATTCGAGCAGAGTCAGGACCGTTACCTTCGGCAAACTCATAACCTTCGGTCGGATCTTGATAATAGAATGTTCCGTTGGGGTTGTAAATTGACATGATCGCGTTACGGATTGATACGTCAGACGCCGGCTGGTATCCGGGTTCGGTAACGGTACCATCAGTACCACCACCGTTGCTTGGGATGTGCATTTCTCGGGGAACGTTACCGATGAAGATACCCGAGTTCTGGGTAAAGTCAATCAAACCGTCAGAGTTGAGAACGCTGGGGTTCAAGCGAACGCGAAGAAGCGAAACGTCGCGAGAGAGTTCGCACTCAATATAGTTTTCGGTATCTTTTTCAATTGTAACATTGTCATCACCGCCACGGAAAATATTTCCGGGCTCCTGGATACCATATCGAACGGGATAAGAACCGTCGTCGATATATTTGGCAACAGCTTCACGATAGAAATCGGGAAGGAATTTACCGGGAGTGTATTTAGGTGAGATGACCAGCTGATTTTTGTTCACTGAGAGAAGGTTTGCCTCGGTGAAAGAGTAATCTTGGATTTCACGAACTGTTTCAGTGATGTATTGAGGGCTATTGGGATCCTCGGGGTTATAGTCGGGGTTCTCGATAGTAGTGTAGCTATCAACGAGAAGACCTTGAGATACATTACCGCCATTGGGGTCGCAGTTAGCCACGGCAACAAAGTGGAGCGCACCTACAGGAGCAGACTCGTAGAAAAGTTCGAGCGGCTGATTGTCTTGAAGAGTGTCAAAAGTTTGAGCATTAAGAATTTTAGCCCAACGGATTGTACCGTCTTCGGTGTGGAGAAGCAACATCATGTGTTTGATGTCTTTCCAACGCGTAACGGGCTTCATGCTTGATTGAGAAGCACGAGTTTTGATGTCTCCCCGATTGAGGTCGAGCTTGACGCTGAACGGAGCAACCTCAGTCGGCAGCTCTCCGGGACCCACGGGCTCGGGGAATGTTGAATCAGAGCATGACGTCATACAAGCTGCAAACAGGAGAGACGCTAAGAAAAATAAGTCAAATCTCTTTTTCATTTGTGATACTGATTAGAATAAAATTCGCGGTTTTAATATATTGTGGGATAGCCGTTTCCCCGGTCATGTTTTTCATTGAAGACCAGACAAAATGAGGCTTTATACCTTATAAGTTTAATATAATATCGCGAGTATAATTAGGGTTATTAATAATCGATGAGCAAAATTACAATATTGAATTTAAATATATGTGTTTTGCTTAGTTAATATAGTATTAATATTGTTAATAAATGTGAAATGGGTTGTTAGTTAGTAGTAAAAAGTGATATCGGGGGCAAAGGTAAGAAAAATAATGCACAATTCATAATTTAGGGGAATTATTTTAGAGTTTTGACAGGAGAACAGTAGAACAGTAAGGTTAGTTAAAAAGCTCCTGTTTCTCCTGTTCTCCTGTCAAAAATGAGAATGGGTGGAAGGGGGAGGGAGTCGGTGAAACCGACGATGTATAGTTAACCCACGGTGACTGAGTCTGAAAGACGATGGAACCGTGGGATGGGACAACTCCAAGTCGGAGTTGTGCAAAGCACAACGATGTATTAAGGTTCAGCAAGTAGGGATGTTTTAATACATCGTCGGGTAAACCGACTCATCGTTACTCTACTCATATCCCGGGGCTCCCTCGCTGCGCTCGGTCAGCCCGGGTTAACTATACATCGTCAACTTCGTTGACTCTATTTATATGTTCATCCTCTTCGAGGATGGTGCTGTGTGGTATGTTTGTCTTGCCCTACCAACGAGCCTTAGCAGGCTCGATGGCAGGGTTAAACGTGGTAGATGGTCTTCGACCATCTACACCCCGTGGAATCGTGGACGCACGAGCTGTACGTTCCTACTAATCAATGCATTATGAAGCTTTGGTAAGGTGGCAAGGAGGTTTTGTCGATTTATAGACAGGAGAACAGTAGAACAGTAGGGTGGGTAAAGTTAAAAAGCTCCTGTTTCTCCTGTTCTTCTGTCGAAAAAAGAGGGTTATTTTTTTAGCACGGCGTTGGTGACATAGACGGTGAAGACGGGGAAGAGCATGAGACCTTCGGCTGAAAGGATGATGGCGATAGTTTTGCCTGTTGCAGTCATGGCGTTGATGTTGCTGCCTACGGTTGTCATGTCGAGTGCCGCCCACCAAAGGCTTGTCCAGATGGTATCGACCTGCGGATTGATCGAGTGCTCCTCGACAAAGAAGAGGAGTGCCCCTATATATAAAGATGTGATGACCCATATCATATAGACCCAGAAGATGCTGAGAGATTTGTTTGAGGTGAGTGCGCCTGACACTAACGCAAAGACATATCCGGCACGTATCAAGGGGATGAATCGAATGAGATACATCACTTCGCCGGGTAGTTGCAGGTTGAAATGGTGTATTATGTTAAGGTAGGGAATCGATATGATTATGAAGAGGCTGTTGGTGATTATATATCGCAGCTTTTGTTGAGAATAGTACCACTCGACGGCAATGTCGATCATAAAAAGGATACATACCCAAAACTGAAAGTTGAGATAGGATGTGTCAACCAAAAATGACATGCTTGTCAGGGTCGAACGTGTGATCCATATTATCATTATGCATGACGCTACCAACACCAGGAAATGAAGGGTGTCGAGCAATATTTTGCCTCGTTTTGAAATGGCAACGGAGTTGTCGAGCCGGGTAATCATAGTTGAAACGTTTTGTTATTAAAACACGTTTTGTTTTGGAGTTGTTCAAATTAATTCATAATGCTCAATGCATAATGCATAATTCTTTGCAGAGCAAAGCGCCAAAGGCGATGACATAATGCATAATGGATAATGCACAATTTATCGGGAATTATTTTAGAGTTTCGACAGGAGAACAGTAGAACGAGAGGTTTTGAGGAATTTATAGACAGGAGAACAGTAGAACAAGGAGGGCTTGCAAATTTATAGACAGGAGAACAGTAGAACGAGAGGGTTTGAGAATTTTTAGACAGTAGAACAGTAAGGTTAGTTAAAAACTCCTGTTCTCCTGTCAAAAAATGTATAGGGCTTAATTATCGGGTTACGTTGATGGCGATGCCGAGGTCGGCGAGGTGGTCGGCAATCATGGTTTTGAGTTGCCGGTCGGCTTGGAAGGGGTTGGAGAGGTAGCGGTCGAGACGATTGATGAGTATGGTGAATTGCCCGGTGGTATCGGCATATTTTATGAGATCGAGAACCATGTTTGAGACCGATTTCAGTAGTGCCGGGGGATAGTAGCTGAGTGATGACTGTAAAACACAGAGGTTGAAGAGACGGAATTTCATGTCGAGTACCCGATCGGGTCCGGGGTTGAAGGATGCGAAGTATTTGTCAAGTGCTTTGATTTTGCTGATGCGCAGACGGCTGTAGGAGCCTCGTTTGACGCGTGCGATCTCTTTCTTGGCTTTATCGATGACTTTGTCGGTGAGTTTGTCGATGTCGGGGTTGATGAAAAACTCAAAGTATTCTTTGGCTTCGGGTCGGGCGGTGTATATGTCAAGGATTATGTCAACGAGTTGTTGACGGTCCATGAGGTCGAGTTCTTTTTTTAGTGAGGCTTTTGACATAATTATTAATGTGTAATGCACAATGCACAATGCATAATGCATAATTAACTCGATTAATAGGAAATTATGGGGATTAATCAAGAGATTTTAAGGTTAGCCCCATCAAAGAGCCGGATTGACTCACCGATGGGGCTAACAATTATGCATTATGAATTATGAATTGGGCATTATTTTGTGGGTTGGTAGAGGGGCGGGTTTTGGTAGTCGATGCCTTTGAGCCATTTGTCGAGCCAGCGGAAGAAGACGCGCTGCCAAAGAAGGGCGTTCTGGGGCTTCTGAATCCAGTGACATTCGTCGGGGAAGATTACCATTTCGGCGGGTATGTTGTTGAGACGAGCGGCGTTGAAAGCCATCTCACCTTGTGACGAAAGGATGCGGAAGTCATATTCACCGTGGGTTATGAGAATCGGGGCAGTCCATTTGTCAACAAAGTGGTGGGGAGAAGTGGCAAAGGTGTTTTGAGCAGCCTTGTTGTTCTTTTCCCAGAATGCGCCACCCATATCCCAGTTGGCGAACCACATTTCTTCGGTTTCGAGATATTGAGCTTCCATGTTGAAGATTCCGGCATGGGCGATAAGGCATGCAAAGCGGCCTTCGTGGTGTCCGGCAAGCCAGTAAACCGAGAAACCGCCGTAGCTTGCGCCAACAGCACCGATGTGGTCGGCATCGACGTATGCTTCTTTTTTCATATCGTCAACGGCAGCGAGGTAGTCGCGCATGTTTTGACCGCCATAGTCTTTTGAAATCTGGGCATTCCATTCGGTGCCAAATCCGGGGAGACCGCGACGGTTGGGGCAGATGACAATGTAGCCTTGAGCTGCCATGAGGGCAACGTTCCAACGGTAGCTGAAGAACTGGCTGACAGCTGATTGAGGTCCACCCTGGCAGTATAGGATTGCGGGATATTTTTTAGAAGCGTCAAATTTCGGAGGATATAGCACCCATGTTGTCATCATCTTGCCATCGGTTGTGGGCACCTGGCGATTGACAACTGTTGGCATATCGACGGCGGCGAGAAGTTCGCTGTTGACATCAGAAAGTTTGGTGATTTCGCCTGCTTTAACCGAGTAGATTTCGTTGGGCTGAACCATTGAATGACGCATTGTGATGAGAGTAGAAGCGTCGGCAGGGGCAAGTGCGGCATAGTCAAAAGTGCCTTCAGCAACAGTTTTGATCTCTTTGTTGTCGATCTGAACCGAGAAGATTGGGCAACAGCCGAGATATGGGGCGATGAAATAGATTGACTTTGAATCGGTGTTCCAAGCAAAGTCGGTTGCGGTATAGTCCCAGTCAGAGGTCAGGTCGGTTTTATGACCGGTGGCGAGGTCGGCGATGAAGATGCGGTTTTTGTCGCTTTCATAACCGTCGTTTTCCATGCTGAGCCAAGCGATATATTTGCCGTCGGGCGAGTATGCGGGGTTTGTGTCATAACCGCCGTTTCCTTCGGTTAAGTTGGTAGTGGCGCCGCTTTCAACGTCATAGATATAGATGTCGGAATTGGTTGAAAGAGAGTATTCTTTGCCGGTTTTCTTTCGAGAAACGTATGCGATTTTTTTAGAGTCGGGTGACCATGCGAGAGATTCGATTCCGCCAAACGGTTTCATCGGAGCCTCAAAGGGTTCGTCGGCAAGAAGATCTTTGAGATTAGAGACATCATTACCGTTAAAATCACCAACATAGGGATGGGGAATTTCAGTGACCCATTCGTTCCAGTGTTTATACATCATGTCGTCGATGATGCGGGCGTTGGCTTTGGGAAGGTCGGGATAGACATCAGAGGCAGTGCGCTGATATTTGACCTGAGAGATTATGAGAATTTTCTTTTCGTCGGGAGAGATGCGGAAGCCTTCAACGCCGTTTTCGACCGTAGAGATGCATTTTGCATCGGAGCCGTCGGCATTCATGACCCAGATTTGGGGTGAACCGTATTTTGCTGAGATATATGCGATTTTTTTACCGCCGTCAAACCATGCGGCATTGCCTTCGCTGCCTTCGGTGCGGGTGAGTCTTTTGGGGTCAGACCCGTCGATGTTCATGAGGTAGAGATCGTTGTTGCTTTTGTTTTGTTCAACGCTCTCATAAGAAATTCCGTAGAGGATTTTAGAACCGTCGGGCGACACAACCGGCGAAGAAACGCGACCAAAAGCCTGGAGAACGTCAGCCGAGTATTGACGGTCTTCAATTTTGACATGGACGGGCTTGTCGATGACGTTTTCTTCGGTATTGTCAGCCTTAGAGCCGCAAGAAGTGCCGACCATCAAGAGTGATGATGCCATTGCAATCGAAAATTTGAGTTTCAACATAAATGTATAGATGAAAAGTTAATGATTATACGGGTTTAATACCAATTTACACCATTGGATGATGATGAACGTTTGTCATATTTGAGGTCGCTCAACAGTGAGGATTTTACAGAAATATGAAAGTTGTAAGATTTATATGGACCAACCGGAATAACGCTTGCTCTCATGGTGAAGCAGTGGAGGTCACGGGCAATGTTACAGGTCATGTAGGCGATTTTATGGGTGTTGAAATCGTAGCTTGCCGAGAAGCCGAGACTCCAGTTGGCTGTCGGTCGGATGTTTCCGGAGAATGACAGGTTTTGGGTGATTTTGCCTTTGTATTCGAGTTTTTTGTAGTCAAAAGCACCATAACCGTAGTTGATAGAATAGTTGAATGACAGGTTCCAAGGCACCGACCATGGAACGTATCCGTCATCGTCGAGATTGGCTAACGGGTCTTCTTCACCGTCTTGCCCGTTGTTGTTATTATTGTTATTTTTATTGTTTTGGTTGTCGTTTGACGATTGGTTGTTGTTGGATTGGTTGTTATCCTTGTCTTTTTTGAATAGTTTCTTGAAGGTGTCGTTGTTGAATGTGTAGGAGAACGACGTGCCGGTAGATGAGAGACGACCGATGCCTTTGCCGGCTTTCCATCGAGGAATGTTGACGCGGACAGGGTTGCCGTAGGCGTTTAGCTGGTAGGTGTAAACGTCCCAGGTGGCAGCCAGGTTGAGGTTGAAGTTTTTGGTTAGTCGCAAGAGTATCGAAGTGTTAAGGTTACTCCAGTTCATCGAGTCGGCGGCAAAGTTGTAGCTTTCGGTCAGCGAAAGGTTCTCGATAAGCGATATTTTTTTCTCGCCGATGCTGTCGTTGTCGCTTTTGACCTTCATTTCAAGGTTGTTGGCAAGCGAGAAAGAGACGGTTCCGCTTTTGCCTTGTCCCGGTACACCATAAAGTGAATTGGGGAACATTGAGTATTTGTTAATCGTTGTTGCTCCGTCGGGCATCGGTCGCTCGTAAGTGCCATAATATCCGAAGAATGAGGAACTGAAGTCGGGCGCACCGCTGAAAGAAATTGTCGGAGTCATAACGTGACGTATCATCTTGACTTTGTCGCCGAGGAACGGTAGCGGTTGGAAAAATCCGTAAACTTTGGTGTCAAATGAAACTGAGGCGTTGAAGTCCCAGACGTTGTAGAGACTGTATGAAGTATCGCAGACTTCGGCAGATGCATTGGGGTCCCACTGGCGACGCACTTTTGAGGTGTACATTCGGTCGTCCAAGCGAACCGACGGGGTGAAATTGATATATTTCAAAAGGTTGAATGTGGCAGAGATGGGCACAGAGTGCTTCATGCCGTTGCGCCAGTCTTTGATAAGGCTTTTCTTTAAGAATACGTTTTGTTTGGCGGTCAGAGAGTTTTGGAGCTGACCGGAGTAGGAAAGACGTATTTTTTCGTACCAACGTTCGTCACCCAGCTTTTTTTTGCGTTTGAACGGAAAGACTTGCTGCATGGTGATTGTCAAGTTGGGGAAAGATACGGTAAGGGTCGAGTCTTGAGTTCGCTGAGAGATATTGAGCGAGGTTGAGAGCGACCATTTAGAGCGCGGGATGCGGTAGGTCATATTGATGGTCGAACTCTTGGTGTTTTCGGTGAATGCCGATCCGTAGTAGCTGTTGAGATCGTTACGGGAATATCCGCTGGTGGTGAAGTTTACAGATGCCGACAGCGACATGTTGGGGTTGGCTTTGGCGTCTTGGGTGTGGGACCATATGACCTGGAAGTTTGTTTGAGCCGAATAGTCGGGGTCAGACTTTTCACCGGTTATTGTCTTGAGATAGCTGAGCTGGAAGTTACCGTTGAATTTGTATCGTTTCATGTAGGTTGACTGAGCGTTCAAACCCCAAGATCCGTGGGTATAGACTTCGCCTGTCAGCGCAAGATCGATGTTGTCGTTGATTGCAAAATAATAACCGCCGTCGCTGAGGTAGAATCCTCGGTTGTAGTCGTCACCAAAGGTGGGAACGATGATGCCTGATGCATATTTGTCGGTGAAGGGGAAGAATCCGAACGGCACGGCAAGCGGCAGGGGGAGTCCGGCAAGAACCATGTAGGCTGGACCTGATACGACGCTTTTGCCGGGCACAACTTTTGCACGAGTCAACTGGAGGTAGAAGTGAGGGCAGTCGTGATCGTCGCAGGTAGTGTATTTACCGCCTTCAACATAGTAGGACTCGTCTTCCATTTTTTTTGAAACACCACCGGTGAGGTAGCCTTCGCCCTGCTGGGTGATGATGTCAGTGATGTAGGCACGTTTGGTTTTGAAGTTGTAGTCGATGGTTTCGGTGTCATATTCCTGCCCGTTGTCAGAGAAAACGGGGCGCCCGGTGACTTCCCCGAGCGAGTCGGTGACACCGACGGCATGAACCGTGTTGTCTTGAAGGTCCATGTTGATTTGGGCGGCTTTAAGGGTGAAGTTGTCATATTCGACATTTGCGTCGCCATAGACAAAAGCTTTTTCACGTCCGAGCATAATCATTGAGTCGGCTGCGGTGATGGTGACAACATTTTCGAGGTCAACTTTTTCGCGACGTATGAGTGAACGTTTGGGCTTGATAACAACCGGCTTTTGGGCGGGAATCGAGTCTATAGAGTCGTTGATGGCGACAGAGTCGAGAGAATCGAGGGGGGCGATAGAGTCGAGAGTTGTAACAGAGTCTTTAAGTATCTTAAGGTCTTTCAGATCTTTAGGGACTTTAAGGTCAACAGTGTCGAGGGGGAGATCTTCTTTGAAAATAGCAAGTGTGTCGGGAGCTCCGACTTTGGTGTAGTCAACCGGTTTGCGTTTGATAGAGTCGGTATTCTCATGGGCATGATCATGTCCGGTATGGTCATGGGTGTGTTTGCCCGAATACAATTCTTTTAAAGAACTGCATGATGTAATCGCCAATAGGCTGAATACTAAGGCGATAACGAGGATTATATAGCGTTGAGGGAGTCTCAAAATGTGATTACCGGCTTGTTTGACTTGCAAATTTAGCAATTAAAACCGAAACAACGCTGTTTACAATTCTTAAAAAGCTAAAAAATGTGGTGTTAACTTTGGTGTGTGATAGACTTGAACATGGCGATGACTTCATCGCGAGAGGCGGGGATTAGGGCGGGAACATGAGCGTCGCTGTTGAATATGACCGGAATTTTGGCATCGACAAGGCGTTTCCAATATCGCGGAGACGGGAAAATGCGGTTGCGTTGAGCAAACATTTTGGTGTTTATTTCGACAATGAGGTCGGTCTCGGCTATTTGGTCGATGAGTGTGTTGACTTTGTCGATAAACCAAGGTTGACTTTCGATGTCGGGATCGACCGACGAGGCGTTTTCGGCAATTTTGTCGAGATGTCCGACAATATCAAAACCGCCTGCCTCAACCATTTGGGTCATAAGCTTAAAGTAAGAATCGACTACATAACGAAGGTCGTTGTCAAAGTATCGTTCAAGATATCCGGCAAAGCGTTCGTGGCTCCCGTCGCAGTCAATAAAACGGGTGTTGTCGGGAGTCTTGACAAAGTGAACCGAGCCGATGCGATAGTCAAGGGGTAGCGATTTGATGTATTCGCTTGTGGGTCCCCATAACCCGCCAAGAAAATCGACTTCCATTCCGGCAAGAAACCGGCATTTGTCGCCGTATTGACTGTTTATTCGGTTGACTTCGGCAAGGTAGCGGTTGACGTTGTCGCGATGCATATTACAAGGCGACTCAATCGGCACCGGAGAATGGGGTGAGAATCCGTAGAGGTCATAACCGAGTTTGACGGCTTCGCGAGCGAATGCTTCCATTGTGGCTCGTCCGTCGCAAAACTCAGTGTGGGAGTGTAGGTTATAGAGTTGACTCGCGTCGATCAGGTCTTTGAGCATTGTTGTTAATAGTCAAATTTTCGGGTAGAGTCGGGTGATTTGATTTTTTTGATGTAAAACAGGAATACAATCATCAGAGCGACGGCGAGAGCACAACCGGAACCGATCGAGACATACAGGTCGAGTCCAAAGCCTTCGACCGGGGCAAAGAGAATGTAGCTCAAGCTGACGGCGGTCATGAACATGGCGGGCAGAAGTGTGATTATGTAAGCCTTGTTTTTGCGTGCGAGATAAACCGAGACAGCCCAGAGAGTGAAGACCGCAAGTGTTTGATTAATCCATGCAAAGTATCGCCATAAGATGTTGAAATCGAGGAACATCAAGAGAAAACAGAGCGCGAAAATCGGAAGTGAGATGAGCACTCGTTTCCAAAAGGTGCGCTGGTCAAATTTCATGAAGTCGGCAGCGATGAGACGTGCGCTTCTCAGGGCTGTGTCGCCTGTAGAAATCGGAGCGGCAACCACACCGATGATGGCAAGAATTCCGCCAAAAGCACCAAGCCAACTGATTGACAGCTCGCTTACGAGTGCGCCTGCCGAGTTGTTGTGAGCAGCCATATAGTCGGCGAGTTGGTCATAACCGTTAGTGAATGCGATAGCGGCGGCTGCCCAGATAAGGGCGACGATGCCTTCAGATACCATTGCGCCGTAAAAGACCGGTCGGGCAAGCTTTTCGTTTTTCAAACAGCGTGCCATGAGTGGCGACTGAGTGGCATGGAATCCGGAAATAGCACCGCAAGCGATGGTGACGAACATCATCGGGAAAATAGGGTGGGTGAGCGCGGCGTCGCCACGATAGCGGGTGTGCAAACCGTCAGTGATGCCGTCGGGAATAGTTACGTCGCCAAAGAGAAGGACACATAGAAGACCGACTGCCATGAACAGCAGTGAGAATCCGAAAATCGGGTAAAGATTGCCGATCAGTTTGTCGATCGGCAGGAGTGTGGCAAGAATGTAGTAGAGAAAGATGACGACAATCCAAAATGTTTTATCCATCCAATCGGGTGTCATTCCAGCGATTAGCTCTGAAGGAGTGAGAACGAAGACGGTGCCGACAAGGATGAGCAGAACCATTGACACAATGCGCATTACCTGTTTGATTGTCAACCCGAGTTCGTGTCCGACAATTTCGGGAAGAGAGAGTCCGCCCGAGCGTACTGAAATCATTCCGGAGATGAAGTCGTGAACTGCGCCGGCAAAGATTGTACCGAATACAATCCAAAGAAATGCTGCCGGACCGAACATAATGCCCATCACAGCCCCGAAAATCGGACCGAGTCCGGCAATGTTAAGGAATTGAATCAGAAATACTTTCCAGGTTGGGAGCGGTGTGAAATCGACACCATCGTTTTTAGATATTGCGGGTGTTGGGATTGAACCGTCAACACCAAATATTTTTTCAACGATGGCACCATAAATAAAGTATCCACCAATTAAAATTGCAAGAGAAATGAGAAAAAGGGTCATGGAAATGGGGGGATTTTTAGTTTGACTCTAATCGGATAACGGTGTTGCGTATCGATTTGAGTTTGTTAGTGTCGTGTCGAAGTTTTGATTCGAGTTCGCGAATTTTATCGGCTGTCGAAGTGTTGCCGTTGGCATATTTTTCGCGCAATTGGTTGAGATCGTTGCGAGTTTTTTCGACAGATTCAGATTGTGTCAGGTATTGTCGCATTGCCTCGGCAGCGGGTTGAGACTTGAAGCTGTCAAGCGATGTCAGAATGCCACGACCGGGAATATAAAATTCAAATGTCGGACCATTGTTTTCGGATGATGGTTTGATCGCTCGTATTTTAGCGAGCAAATCGGCGTAGTCGTTATCGGGAGCCCATGTCGCTTTGTAGTTGTCGATACGGGCAAATGAAGCGAGGTTTGGGTCGTCGGGAGAATAATTGGTGCGCAAGTCTGATGGGATGAATACGTAGATTGTTAACATCCCGGGAATGTGGTTGCGGTCGGTAGCCCACCATCCGGCGCCGGTAACTTCGTCTATAGCAAGTAGATAGTCGTTATAAGGCGAGTTGTAGGGCATGCCGATGTTTTGTGGCTGAAGATAGTCCATACCCGATTTGCGCGAAATGAAAATGTCATATCCGCCAAGTGAGTTTTCTCCGTTATTGGCATAGTAAAGAGTAATGCCGTCGGGCAACAGGAAAGGATAATTGGCATCACCCCCTTCGTTCAGGTTGCCGTTCAAAACAATCGGTTTTTCTCGTTCACCACCAAACAAGAGCGTTGATGAGGCGAGTTTGGTAGATGATGAATCGCGGATGGCGTATAGTTGTTCCATTCCCGATTCAGAAGTGTAAACAACGGTTGAGGGGGCGGGTTCAAAACCTTCGGGGACAGAAGCGGGTGAGGCTAACGTACCGCTTTCGGGAGAGAGTCGGTAGTGGGTGAAAAAGTCGCCGGCAGGGACAGTCAGACTGTCAATAATGACGATTTTTTCAACACGGTCGAGCATATTTTTTATACGGTCGATTTTTGCTACGATTTCGCCTGATTCGTCAGGGTCGGTTTTCTTTTTTGTACGTTTCAATCCTTTGCGATATAGCTCGATGTCGTCTTCAGCGTCGCTGATGCGATATTGAGTAGCAGCGATGTCGGCAAGCGAAAGCCATGCATTGTTGATTCCTTTTTTCTGAGCTGTCTTATATTGCTCGATAGCGTCGGCTGTTTCGTTTAAGGCAAGAGAACATTCGCCAAGCAACATGTTGATATTGCCGTCTTTGGGCGATTTTTGTTCGAGCCGTTGTAAAATGTCGGCGGCTTGGTCGTAGTTGCCTGATTTGATGAGAGCTGTAGCCTCTTCGATAGTTTCGTTAGATTGAGCAGAGATGAAAGGTGAAGACATCATAGATGCCAAACAAAGCAATATGACGGGTAGTTTCATTTCGTTTGTAGAATTAAATTGTTTCAAGGAGCGAGAGACGATGTTCAAGCTCGGTTGATGAAAGTTTGGTTGAGAGTTTTCCGCGATAGGCGAGTGAGATTCCGCCGGTTTCTTCTGAAACAATGATAGCTGCCGCATCGGTTGCCTGGGAGATGCCCAAAGCCGAACGGTGTCTCAGTCCGAGCGAACGTGGAATGTCGGTGTCGTGGCTCACCGGTAAAATACATCCTGCCGACTTGATGAGGTCTCCGGCAATGATGAGGGCTCCGTCGTGGAGCGGAGAGTTTTTGAAAAATATGTTTTCGATCAGGCGCGAGTTGATTTGAGCATCAATAATGTCGCCTGTTTTTTCGTAAATGTCGAGTGAAATTTTTTGCTGAATGACAATCAGGGCACCGGTCTTGCTTTTTGACATATTCATGCAGGCATACACGATTGGCATAATGCGGTTGCGCGAGGTGTCGGCTTGATTTTCTTTTTTATGGTGGAACAGATTGGCAAGGAAGTGCCAGCGTTTTTGTGAGCCTATCTCAACCAAAAATCGTTTGATCTGGTCTTGAAAAAGGATGACAAGGATGAGCAAGCCAATGCTCATGAACTTGTCGAGAATTGAACCGAGCAGTCTCATTTCAAGCACCTCGGAAGTTACAACCCAAACCATGATGAAAGCGAGTACACCATAGAAAATGTTGATCGACCCCGATTCCTTCATGATTTTATAAAGGTAATATAGCATTGATGCTACAAGGAGAATGTCGATTATGTCTTTTATTCCGAATGAATCCACTTTGTTAGGGTTTATTGGTTAGATATTGTGAGATGCCGTGGGGCTGATGATTTGGCTGTAGATTGAGACCGCTTGTACGGTTTCTTTGACGTCGTGGACTCTCAATATTGAGGCTCCACGGTCAAGTGCAAACGAGTTGAGGGCGGTTGTGGCGGGCAGGGCTTCTGTTGCATTGATGTCGAGCAGTCGGGTGAGCATCGATTTGCGTGATATTCCGACAAGAATAGGGCAGTTTAGCGACTTGAACACGTTTAGATCTCTAATTAATTCATAGTTTTGTTCAAGAGTCTTTGCAAATCCATATCCGGGGTCAACAATGATGTCGCAGACGCCTTTGAGTGCCAGTTGGTTGACTTTTTCACCGAGAGTGTCGAGGACAGAAGCTGTTACTCCGCGGTCGCCATAATTAGTTAAAGATTGCATTGTTGCCGGGGTGCCTCTCATGTGCATGACAACATATGGCACATGGAGCGAGGCGACAGTGTCGAACATATCGGCGTCGAGGTCGCCACCCGAAATGTCGTTGACGATGTCGGCTCCCATCTCAATTGCGGCGCGGGCGACTGAGGCTCGGAAGGTATCAATCGAGATTGGAATGGCAGGTGCGATTTTGCGGGCAGTTTCGATGCCAAGACAGAGTCGGTCAAGCTCCTCCTGAGGTGACACGTCAGATGCACCGGGACGTGACGAATATGCACCGATATCAAGTATATCAGCACCATCGGCAATCATTGTCTCGATGCGGTCGGTAATTGAAATGGAGTCGGGTGTGCGCGACTGTTCGTAAAACGAGTCGGGGGTCACATTGACGATTCCCATTACCGCCGGTCGATCAAATGTTGTTAGCCTGCCTTTCAGGTTTAGAGTGAACGGTTTGAACTGACCCATTCTCAANGTTTTTGATAATTCACTGCGAAATTACAACATTTCCCCCGACAAATCAAGCCTTGACCAATATTTTATCAAGTTGNGAAAAAATATCAGTGAAATTTTTTGAAATTATTTTTGAAATTTCGGGGTNGTGTATCACGAAATGAGCCATGTTGGCTGTAATTTTGTGCCATTGTTAAACGTTTCACTCTGATACTTGAACGATGCACAAAAAAGCGACCGAACGNGAGGTTTGGTCGCTTTGTTNTTAAATAAAAGAATNTCTTTACTTTTTGTGGTAGCCACATTTATGGCAAACTCCGTTTTCGTCGAGNGCGATGCCACATAACGGACAACGGTCNATGTTGTTGTGGGTGCTGAATTCCATTTCAGCGGCATTGACTCCGCTTGTAAACTTGATTCGAGCAATGTTNAANTTGTCTTTTAGCAGGTCATAGACAATCTTGATCATACCCTCGACTGTCATTGTTTCTTTTGTTACGACAATTCGTGCATCGGGGTAAGCCGTGGCGAGTTCGGTTTTGAAAGCTTCGCCCTTCATAGTGTTTTGAGGATGTCCGTTGAGGATGCCTTGCTTTTCATAAACGCCAACGATGGCCGGTAGCAGCGGGTCGTCCTCGCGAAGGATTAGAGCGTGATCAAAATTTTGGAGTACGTTCCATGCGGTTTTTCTGATCTCATTGCATGGGAAAACCATATTTACACCTTCATTTACGGTATCTTCCACTTCAATGGTCATAATCCCTGTGTGGCCGTGAAGGTACTGTGCCTCACCCTTGAATCCATAAAAACGGTGGGCATACTGAAGATCAAAAGTAGTAATACTTCTCATACGATGAATTAGATTAAAATTAGTAAAAATTAAAGTTAGCAATTCAGAATANACNCATAACANCGAAAAAGGTTAAATTGTTTTTGAAAGANAAGTTTTTTGGTCGAAGAAAAGTGTATTTAAAATTATTCAGTGTTTCTATTTATATCGGGTTGTTATGAATTGTTGACATTAGAGTTGTCCTCGCTAAATTANAATAATTTCANNGCTATGGCTGCACAAGCTTCGGCATCGCATAGCGCGTTNTGATGCGTCTCAATGTCGNANCCACAGGCGGCTGCCGAGATGTGTAACTGATGGCTTGGNAAATCAAGACAACGACGAGATGCTCTGAGAGTGCAGTGAAATTGATATTCGGGATACTCCATNCCATATTCATNAAAGACAGCTCTAAGACAACTTTCGTCAAACGGGCTATTGTGTGCGACAAGAGGAAGTCCCTCGATTTTGTCTTTTATCTGGGCCCAAACNTCNGGNAAAGTGGGTTGGTCGTCAGTGTCACAACGGGTTAACCCATGTACTTCGGTNGTCCAATAGGTGTAATAGTTTGGCGTGGGTTTAATCAAACTATAAAATTTATCAACTATTTCGCCGTTACGCACAATCACGATACCNACACTACAGACTGAGCAACGACGTGAGTTTGCTGTTTCAAAATCAATAGCTGCAAAATCGGTCATATTCATTCGTTTTTATAAAGTTCATACATATCTGAAATCCAACCTTTCATTGTTTTACGAAGTGATNCCGGTTTCAGAACTTCAATCATGGCTCCTGTGTGAAGCAATTTCATGATGAAATCGTAGGTTGGGGCGAGATACATTTCAAAGTCGGCATATTCCCCACAATCTTCAATCAATCTTTGGCTGTGATGTAGTGGCAGAGACTTTAAGTAGGGGATATGATTCTCGTAGGCTCTTATTACGATTCGCTGAGCCTTTAAATCATGCCCAATAACAATCCCGAATGCAGTCGAAAAGTAGTCTTCAGCATTGAAATCTTTTGGGATTTTGAAGCATTNATTTGTAGTTTCGATATTTTCGATACGGTCAAGTCCGTAGATGCGCAGATTCTGATAATAATCGCTGTAGGCAAGAACATACCATCTATTTTCAAAGAGTTTTACACAATATGGTTTAATCGGAAATGTCGAAGTATGGTCTTTTGAAAAAGGATGATAGGTAATATATATGACATTATTTCGCTTCATCGCTTCTAAAATAGNGGTCAAATGCTCGCGTCCCGATGGGATTTCGTCAACCAATATTCGACCTTTCAGAGAAAAGCTTGAACTGATTGCATTACCAACCGAAAAAGAATCGAGCATCCATTTTTTTAGCTTGTTTTCGTCGATATCTTCAGGATTAGCAATATAATAAAGATATCCACCACCTTTTTGACATTCGATTTTAACGTGAAACTGTTCTTCGATAGATTCTCGCCAGCGATTGAACGTAGCACGAGGTAGGGGCTTATAATCACTTAGGTCTTTGTCTCTTTCCCAACGGTCAGACAATTCCTTGTGGGATATTTTGCCGGCACTTCTGATGGTGTCGATCAGCCATGTGTATTTTTGCAGTTGGTTCATAATAAATTATTTTTTTGTAGCGGCAAAGGTAATCATTTCCTGTCTCATTTTATGACACGGGTTAGCTTTTTTTGAAANAAGCTAACCCGATTGACTGAGTGATATTTCAGCAAGGCATATTTGATTATAGTTCAAATTTTTATTTTGANGCTTTGAAGTTGAAAATCGGTCGAATTATNGTGTCNATATTNACNGTATCGCCNATATTGGCAATGATTTCTTCGGCAGGTTTATAAACCATTGGTGACTCGTCGCGAGTGAAGTCGTTGATCGACTCNGAGTATATGCCTTGCATGGATGCTTCAAAGTCGTCCATTGTGATTTTTTCGTAAGCCTGAGTGCGGCTCAAAACTCGTCCGGCACCATGGGGAGCAGAGCAATTCCAGTCGGGATTGCCCTTGCCGGTGCAGAGCAGAGAACCGTCGCGCATGTTTAACGGAATGATGCAACGTTGACCGGCTGCGGCTGAAATAGAGCCTTTGCGAATAATGTTGTCATCGCTAATATAATTATGTATTGACTCAAATTCTTCNATNGGNTNGATTCCCTNNAAGAATTTCATCAACAAAATAGAGATGAGTTTTCGGTTGAGCACNGCCCANNGCTGNCAAAGGCGCATGTCNTGGAGGTATTGTTCGCGGGCTTCTCCCTCAACATAGCACAGNTCATCAGGAAGTGACGGCTCGACGTCTTTATGTTCTTTGCGCATTTTTTTGATTACATTTTGCAATTCAGAACGACGTCCGGAGGCTTTATACTCTTCTATAGTTTGTTTGATGGTTCCTTCAAATTCGTCGGCACCTTCGGTCAGATGCTTGATCGCTTTTGCCTGGTATATTTCTGCTACTTGTTTGCCAAGATTGCGCGAACCGGTGTGAATGACAAGATAGACATTCTCTTGGTCGTCTTTATCGAGCTCAATGAAGTGATTACCGCCACCAAGCGAGCCGATAGATTTACAGATACGCCCTGAATCTTTAAGTTCGCGATAGCAGTAAAGGTTGGTAACTAATTGTTTTGCTTCGCGATANATATCCACTTCGTCGCCTACAAGCGGNTTGAAGCCCAAACGCTCTTCACGGGCAAATTTACCCGATGGAACATTGGCACGGATATGCTCGTTAAAGGCGTGGAAGTCGATGTCAGAGAGTTGACCGAGATTGAGAATGCGCATGCCGCAACCTATGTCAACGCCAACAATATTAGGGATAACTTTGTCGCCAAGGTCGCCGGTGAAACCAATGACGCAACCAGCGCCGGCATGAACGTCAGGCATGATTCTTATCTTTTTGTCTGAGAANACATCAATTGAGAGTAGTTCTTTAATCTGCTGCAATGCTTTTTCGTCAATGTTGTCGGTGAAAATCTTCACGTTGTGACCGTCTATTGTTTTCATTTTTGGTTGTTTTAGGGTTTGNTTAATTTTAATTTCGACGCAAAATTCCGAAACCACTGCGCAGNCTTATTGCGCAGTANAAAATAAATTAAAAAAATTTACCCTATATGAAAAATTAGACATTAATATCAGCAAATGTCATATTTTGATGCAGCAATTCTGACGTGCTCGGCAATGCGTTGTCTTAACTCAGGTGGAGCAATCACCTCGATGTGTCTTCCAAAGCCAAGAATCAGACGCTGTAATTCGTTGTTGATTATTACTTTCAGTGNAATTTGGATACTNCCNTTTCTAAATCGTTGTTCTACTTTTTGAGATTCGTGAAATGGTTTTGATTCAACGTAGGGTGCCTGATCTCGGTCAATTTTAATCACTACTCGCTGAGCTTTGTCTCCGATCATTTTTGTGACTCCGACTGTGTCATCAAAGAAATGTTCGGGGTCAAAATCAGCACATTTCTTAAACTGGTNTTCCTTGTCAATGGTAACAGAGTGAATGCGATCAAGTGCAAATATATTGATTTGCGGTGTGCGATTTGAGGCTTTTTCTCCGATAAGAAACCATCGGTTGCGATATTCTTTCAATAGGTATGGNTACACNATAACGGTGTCGGAATGGCGAGCCTTGAACGATTTATATTCGATGGCGATTGTTTGTTGTTTCCTGACTGCGTCATATATTGAACCTATAAATTTAGCACCGGTATATCCTGACACGTGCTCCATNTCCATNGCNANAGACNANCCTGTNTGTCGNGAGATNTGNTCGTTAAGTTTGCTGATGGTGTCAATNGANGATGNNAGCTGAGGGAAGCCTTGAAGTTGTCTAAGAATGTCGAGAGCCGAATTGAGGGCATCAAGACCTTCGTCGTTGAGGGGNAGATGGGTGATACTATAGTNTCGGTCTTCATATTCATAATATTTATTTTCACGGACAACAATTGGTGCGTTGTAGCCAAGCCGGTCGCTGCGCATCAGTGCCAAATCGTTTTGAAATGTGCGGCGACTCACGGGATTGCTTCGTCCCTCAAACTCTGCCAATGCGTCGGTACAAGCATCTATAAGATCATTGATTGTCCATCGACGGTAGTGGTTTTGAAGGCATTTGTCAATCGTTGAGATGCGTATAAGGGTNGCTCGGTTTAGTGGCATAATATAATGTTTTNTGCAAAAATAGTAAAAATTTTTTATAGTGCGCAAATATATTGCGCATAGGAGGCGTAATTTTGCAANGAATTTGAAAAACAATCGATTAACACATTATATAAAAATATAAAATTAGGGTGATATGATAATTAATGGAAAAANAACATCTGCCGAAATTTTTACTGATAATATAGAAGANGCCGCTCTTGATTGGATAACTCNTTTGTGTGACCAACCGGCAATGGCGGGAACTCATATTGTGCAAATGCCGGATGTTCATGCCGGGAATTCGTGTAATGTTGGAACTGCTTATCAAATAGGAATGTATGTCAATCCTGATCATGTCGGAGTCGACATCGGTTGCAGTATCTCTATGCATAAGCTCTCGACTTTAGTAGATCATAATGATTTATCATTACTTGATCANCGCATCAGAGAAGCTATTCCGACGGGTAGTGATGTTTGNGCTAAAAATTCATTGAATGAGAAAGAATTGTTTAAATATTTAAACTCTCAATATCAAAAAGCGCGTTCATGTGCACCTGATTTAGTTAATGAAATCTCTCGTGTTGATTCTCGCTTTATATCAGACTTTTGCCGTCGTGTGAAACTTCAGGAGGGNATGTTTTACAANAGTTTGGGTACGCTTGGCGGAGGNAATCATTTTATTGAGTATGGNGAAGACTCGNCAANNGGNGAAGGNTGGCTNACGATACATTGNGGNTCGCGCAATCTTGGNGTAAAAGTNGCNAATTANTGGCATAATNTNGCGAATAATCCCAAACGNGCTGANNTNGTNGGCTATTTGTGGGGTGACGCTNTNAACGGTTATCTGTCTGATATGGTTATTGCACAAGCATANGCCCNCTATAATCATGAAATTATTNGNGACCGTATTTTTGTGATACTNAAAAAGTTGTGTANGGCAAAATGTGTNGANTCAATNNTCACNACTCACAACTATATNGACNTTGNCGNNACTCATCCNATTCTGCGCAAAGGGGCNATNGATGCATCNGANGGNAGGCGANTGGCTATACCNTTNAATATGNGNGACGGCATTGCAATCGGNATTGGNAANGGNAATGNNTCGTGGTTGAACACNGCNCCNCATGGNGCNGGACGNATAATGTCNCGNGCTCANGCTAAAAAAAATATATCAATNNATGAATTTGANAAATCNATGNCCGNAATTTNCTCNACTTCGGTGTGNGAANCAACNNTTGACGANTCTCCGATGGCTTANAAATCAACNGACGAGATNCTNGAGNTGATAAANCCGACAGTTGANNTNGTTTCAATNATCAAACCNAAACTTAANATTAAAGACANNGGAANAANATGAAATATATACAGATAACNGCNGGNCGTGGTCCGGTGGAATGTGCAAGAGCGGTGACGCTTGTGGCTCGTGAACTAATAAAAGAGATTCCGACNTTAAAACTCGCCGACTATGAACCNCACAACCGGGTTGATGATTGTTTCATGTCGATGACTTTTTCAACTAATGAACCGATTAGTCAATCGGTCGTGGAGCAATGGCAGGGTACTGTCCTATGGCGATCAACCAAAAATCCATATCGTCCCGGACACAAACGTAGCAACTGGTTTGTCGGTGTAAATTTTTTTGATGAGGCTGAACTNCAGGTTGTGAACGAGTCTGATATTCAATATGAGACTTGTCGTTCGGGNGGTAAGGGCGGACAAAATGTCAATAAAGTTGAAACNGCCGTCAGAGCNATCCATCTTCCAACCGGNATTTCGGTGAAGGCGTCAGATGAACGATCTCAACAACAGAATAAACAGCTTGCCCGNCAGCGTCTGCTTCTGAAACTTCATAGTCAAAATCAGCAGATTCTTGCCGACGAGCAAAACGAACAGTGGAGCCGTCACACGTCGCTCGAACGTGGTAATCCTGTTAAAAAATTTTCAGGTTCCCTATAAATTTTTATATGCTGTATCGCAAAATGATACAGTGTCGATGTAACTTTGCCGATGTAATTAAAAAAATAAAATTATGAGAGAATTAGTTTTGCACAAAGATGAATCTGTTGNCAATTCAAATCGAAAGAATGAGGTGATGANTACCAAACCCAAAAGCATCCTTGAATCNTTTGAGTANATCGTTGAACTNGCTGNANATTCTAATCTTNACNANGANTTTTTCAANAANGCAGACAATCATATCAAATATGCAGCGCGTAAATTGAAACTAACGCCNATGCAGATTGTNCTCTTGGCNATGTTTGTNGATCGNAGTGAAGANTGTCGTATNAGAATATCNGANATAGCNANATATGNCGGATGTCGNACNACCAANATTTTGCGNCTNATGAACGANATTGATATNCTCGAANCCAANCGNTATGTNCGNGCNTNNCGCANTAAAAANTCTTTNANCTATCGTGTGCCNNCNNNTGTATTGGNATCGNTGAGAAAAAATGAACCTTATGTTCATTGCGAAGANCCGGTAACTGACACCCAGAGCTTTTTCGACAGATTCAACAAACTGATGGATGAAAAGGATGATGATGAGCAAACTTATGACTCATTAATGGNGCAGACAATGGANATGCTTGTGGAAATCAAAGATACTATGTTTGCCACCGGATTGCGTCGATATAATTTAGACAATGAAGAGACTCTGTTGTTTATCTTTATGGCTCATTTATTCGTTGAAAATCATGATGATAATATCGGGTTCCACGATATTGAGAACCTTTATGATAATGATGATATCCCGAGTTGGGTAAAGAGGGAATTTCGAAAAAGAGATTCAGCTCTTTTGGTCAAAGGACTTATTGAAAATGTAAATGAGGACGGAATGGCTCGCCCGGATGCNTTCAAGTTGACTGATAAGGCTAAAGAGGAACTCTTGGGCGAACTCGGAATAAATGATATTGCAAAGTCAGAAAAAGGGTTGATAAAGGCAGATACTCTTGCCGAAAAACATTTGATTTATAACATTAAAGAGCAAGACCAGATAACAGAACTTTCATCAATTCTTTCAGAAAATCGCTTTAGTGAAGTTCAAACTCGTCTTCGTTCGGCAGGCATGAGACCCGGTTTTTGCTGTATATTTTACGGNTCGCCCGGAACCGGTAAGACAGAAACAGTTTATCAACTTGCTCGTCAAACCGGACGAAGCATTATGCGTGTCGATGTTGATAAAATCAAAAGCTGTTGGGTGGGTGAAAGTGAAAAAAATATCAAGGCTCTTTTTGACCGATACCGCAACATTTGTAAGAATTCAAAGCTTGCTCCAATTCTTCTATTCAATGAGGCAGATGCTGTGTTGGGCGTTAGAATGGAGGGTGCTTCTCACGCTGTCGATAAAATGGAGAATTCTATCCAAAATATTATTCTTCAGGAAATGGAAGCCCTTGAGGGCATCATGATTGCTACTACAAACCTCACGACAAACCTTGATAAAGCCTTTGAGCGTCGCTTCCTTTACAAGATAAGGTTTGATAAACCTTCGCTTGAATCGCGTACAAAAATCTGGCAGACAATGCTTTCGGGCCTTACTGAAAACGATGCGCAAAGTCTTGCCTCTCAATTTGACCTGTCGGGAGGAGAGATAGAAAACATTGTACGTCGTCAGTCGATAAATGCAATTCTAAACGGCACCGCTACAATAAATATCGCCGAAATCCAGCAGCATTGTCTGCAAGAAAAAATCGAACAGTCAAACCGTTCTCGAATCGGTTTTTAGTTGGTGAATAGCAACTATTCATGTCAATATCCTTGCATATCCCAATGATTCTAACGAAATTTGTTGCATAATTATCTTCAGATAGATAAGATTAGCTTGAAATCTCAAATTTTAAGCTAATCTTACTCATTATTTATATAATAAATTATAAGCAACTAACGAGTAAAACCAAACGGTATGGCACGACACAATGATTATGGTAAATGGGGCGAAGATCGGGCGGTCGAATTTCTTGTCGGTAAAGGATTTGCAATTGTCGAGCGCAACTGGCGGGTCGGGCATTACGAACTTGATATTATTGCTATGAAAGGTAACCGAATTGTTTTTGTCGAGGTAAAATCTCGCCTTCATCCTGATTATGACCCCGAAACCGATATAAGCCCGGCAAAGCGTTCGCGCATTATTAGCGCGGCAAATGCTTATTTGCGAGGATCTAATTTGCCTCACGAACCCCAGTTTGATGTGATTTATATTGTAGGCTATCCCGATTCTTTTAATGTTGAACACATCCCCGACGCATTCTTTCCGACACTGAAAAGGTATGGTCGCCGATGACGGTTGATTATTTTGTAGAGGAATTTATGACGTCGTTGATGACCGGAACGATAATTGATTCCATAACGTCATATCCGGCTTCGGTCGGATGAACTCCATCGGTGCTATATGTCGGATTTATTGCTCGTTCCGGTCCGACGACCATTGACGAATAATAATCGACAAAAGGAATATCGTTAGCGTTGGCAT
Organism: Bacteroides sp.; assembly: GCA_014802535.1. GTDB lineage: Bacteria > Bacteroidota > Bacteroidia > Bacteroidales > Muribaculaceae > CAJUPY01. Next base: position 80,796 of record JAAVCC010000014.1, read on the forward strand.
ATTCTTTTATCTTGCTGTTGAGTAGGGCGATGCGATCGGCGGCATCGGTTATTTCCGGAATCCAGCCAAATGTAGCCGAAGGTAGGACAGAGGTCAATATCACCTTAATATTGTTGGCTTTTGCTAGTTCGACCATCGACATGATATTGCCTAACGATATGTCAACATTGAATGGATGTGTGTTCTCGGCGCAATCGTTCGTGCCGGCATTGATTACGACAATCTCGGGCTTTAGGTTGATGACATCTTCACGAAATCGCACGAGAAACTGGTATGTCGTTTGTCCGCTGATACCACGGCAAATATAGTTGTTGTCAGTGAAAAAATCGGGATGTTTGTCATCCCAGAAATCGGTTATTGAATTACCGAGAAACACAACTCGATGCTCGTTTTTTGCAGGCTCACCGAGAGTCCTGTTAGCCTCGGCATATCTATCCAGACGTGCCCAGTCGCGTTTCTGNGCAAACGAAATTCCAATTGAAATTAATGTAATAACGATTGAAATATAATATTTTAAATTTGTGTTCATGATTTCAAAAAATATTTCNACAAAATTACAAAAAATAATGGAAGATTTGCTACTTTTGTGACTAAATCAAATTTTAGAGAATTTGAACTATATTCAAACTATAAAAAGAAATAATTCGCAATGAGAAATTTTACAACNGTTGATGATATTGGNNATCTGCANGATGCTGTAAAACAAGCNCTTGANGTTAAGCAAAACCGATTTGCATATCAAAATCTCGGACGAAATCGTACGCTTTTGATGATATTCTTCAACTCATCGTTACGCACCCGTCTTTCAACTCAAAAGGCGGCGATGAACCTCGGAATGAACACAATTGTCCTCGACGTAAACCAAGGCGCATGGAAGCTTGAAACCGAGCGTGGAGTTATCATGGATGGCGACAANCCNGAACATCTTTTGGAGGCAATCCCCGTGATGGGNTGNTACTGCGATGTNATCGGNGTNAGNGCATTTGCCGGATTCTCATCAAAAGATGACGACTACTCCGAAAAAATCATTAACCAATTCATCAAATATTCAGGTCGCCCGGTATTCTCGATGGANGCAGCTACACGCCACCCCCTACAGTCGTTTGCCGACCTCATAACAATCGAAGAATACAAAACCGTTCAACGCCCCAAAGTTGTCTTGACATGGGCNCCCCANCCCAAAGCCCTTCCCCAGGCTGTNCCCAATTCATTTGCCGAATGGATGAACCGCACCGACTACGAATTTGTAATCGCTAATCCTGAGGGCTATGACCTTGCACCACAGTTTGTTGGCAANGCAAAAGTATATCACGATCAAGACGAAGCCCTCCGTGGNGCCGACTTNGTATATGCCAAAAACTGGTCAGCTTTCNAAGATCCCAACTANGGCAAAGTCNTATCTACCGACCGCAGCTGGACAATTACCACCGAAAAAATGGCATTGACCAANAACGCCTACTTCATGCACTGCCTTCCTGTTCGTCGCAATATGATTGTTTCAGANGACGTTATCGAGAGCGAACGCTCACTCGTGATTCCCGAAGCCGCCAACCGCGAAATTTCGGCACAAGTCGTCCTGATGCNAATTTTGCAAAGTTTATNAATAATTAACTTAATTTATAGATAAAAGCCAAGATGTTAACGCTCNTCTTGGCTTTTATCTTATAAATATTCAATTTTATAAACCGCNAAAAGCGAAATAAGCCTAATATAGTTGTGTAGTTCCACAAAAAACACTACCTTTGCAATTGATACAACTCTTTAAACAAAGAGCNTTGCAACAAAACCATCTCGCGTAGATGAGTAAANATTTTTTAAACCANTCAACTTATAAAAGTCCCGGCATAAGCGTTACTTTTATAAGATTATCGGTAACTGCTTGTAGTGTTGNAAGATATNTCTGCTTGCAGGACTAAAACTATTATCCAAACCNAAAATCCGAGACAAAATGGANGCTATGCAAACNACATNCTCGACGNCTGACAGTGACGCNGAATGGTTTGCAATGCGCGANCTCANGCGNCCCAACGCACTCCGNCGGGCATACACCGACCTTGCNGAACTCGGATTTGAAGTGTTCNCACCGCTTCACACCGTNGTNNCCGAACGNGGNGGACGNCGAGTCCGCGAACANCGCCCGGTNATCAACGACCTNNTGTTTGTNCACTCCACTCGNGCNAANCTNGANCCCNTNGTTCGATCGACCGACACCCTCCAATACCGTTTTGTCAAAGGAGCTCCNGCNGGAACAGNCCAAACCGTCCGNGCCGANGAAATGAACCGATTCATCGCNGCCGTCNAATCAACAACNAATCCCCGATATTACGCCCCCGATGAAATCACCNCGGCAATGATNGGCAAAACCATCAAAATGATTTGNCCCGGACTNCTCAACGGACAAACCGGNACCCTTCTNAAAATCAAAGGCTCAAACAAAAAACGCCTCTTAGTCCAACTCCCCGGCNTCCTCTCCGCCGCCGTCGAAATCNCCGCCACCGACTTTGTCGAAGTGAAGCAAAATTGAATGAAGAGAAGGACTCAATTTTCAAGATGATTTAAACTTCGAGTGAAATTCATCAGTAATATGGTAGAATCTCTAAGAAAAAAAACATTCAAGGGTACAATTTGGAGCACTTTAGAACGATTTTCAACTCAGGGGGTTGCCTTTGTTGTTATGATTATAATGGCTCGTATTTTAACGCCTGAAGATTATGGTTTGGTCGGAATGCTAACCATATTCATTGCCATATCTCAATCACTTATTGATAGCGGATTTTCTCAGGCATTGATTCGGAAACAAGATCGTCTTGAAATAGACAACTCAACTGTTTTTTATTTTAACATAGCAGTAGGTATAATTTTGTACATTGTGCTATTCTTCTGTGCGCCATTAATTGCCCGATTTTACAATGAACCTATACTTATACCGCTAACAAGAGTTATATCCCTAAGCGTTATAATTAACTCGTTTGTAGTTGTGCAACGAGCGTTGCTTACGACTGAACTTGATTTTAAGACACAAGCAAAAGCATCGCTATCAGCGGCAATTGTATCAGGAGTTGTCGGTATAACCATGGCCTATACAGGTTGGGGTGTATGGGCAATCGTATGGTATCAAATTATAAATTTACTTGTTAACGTAGTTATGCTATGGGGCTATTCTAAATGGCGTCCTAAATTCCTATATTCATGGAAATCCTTTCGTGAATTATTTGGATTTGGCTCTAAACTTGCGATGTCAGGAATTATAGATACACTATATAACAATATATATCTGATTGTTATCGGGAAAGTTTTTAAAGCATCTGATCTTGGATATTACACTCGTGCTCAGCAATTTGCGGCATTCCCATCCTCAAATATAACCGGAATAATACAAAGAGTAACCTTTCCTGTGTTATGCACAATTCAAGAGGATGACGACAGGCTTCGTATAGTATATCGAAAATTTCTTCGTTTATCAGCCTTTGTGATTTTTCCATTAATGATTGGCTTGGCGGTATTAGCAAAGCCGTTAATATTGATTCTATTAAAAGAACAATGGGCTTTTGCTGCAACACTATTGTCTATTATTTGTTTTCAATTGATGTGGTATCCAATACACGCCATAAATTTAAACTTACTTCAAGTTAAAGGGCGTAGTGATCTTTTCTTGAAGCTTGAAATATGGAAGAAATGTATTGGGGTCATTGTTTTATGTATTACACTTCCGAAAGGTCTTGTTGCAATGTGTATTGGTGGAATAGCATCATCAATAATCTGTCTAATCATTAATACACATTATACCGGCAAGCTAATTGAAATGGGTTTCTTTCGACAGATGCGAGATCTACTTCCCTCATTACTTTATTCGTTTACAATGGGGGGCGTAGTATTGATTTCAATACATTTTATTCCTTTAATATCATTTAAATTGATCGTTGGTATTGCAGTTGGGGTTATCTACTATTTTATAATAAGTAGACTTACCAACTCCCCTGAACTGATTGAGCTCCGGTCGCTAATAAGTAAATAAGACTTCTATGGATATAGAAAAAAATAAACAGATAACAGTAACATCGCCTCTTCTCCCACCATTAGAAGAATTTATCCCTTATCTTCAAGATATATGGGATAGAAAATGGATAACTAATAATGGTCATTACCATCAGGAACTTGAGAAAGAGTTATGTCGTTATCTTGGCGTTAATTATATCAGCGTGTTTACAAATGGGACGTTGCCACTTATAACAGCGTTGCAAGCGCTCAGAATAACAGGAGAAGTAATTACTACTCCTTATAGTTTTGTAGCAACAACTCATGCGTTGTGGTGGAATGGAATAAAACCTGTTTTCGTAGATATTGATCCAACTACTGGGAATTTGGATCCTAACAAAATTGAGGCTGCAATAACTCCCAAGACTACTGCTATTATGCCAGTTCATGTATATGGCAATCCATGCGATGTTGATGCGATTCAAGCTATCGCTGACAAATATGGTTTAAAGATTATCTATGACGCAGCTCATGCTTTTGGTGTAAAGGTAAATGGTAAGTCAATTTTAAAAGCTGGAGATATTTCAACTCTTTCTTTTCATGCTACAAAGACATACAATACTGTTGAAGGTGGAGCATTGATAAGCCATGATGAAAAGACAAAACAAAGGATTGATCAATTGAAAAATTTTGGATTTGTTTCTGAAACTGAGGTTGTAGCTCCAGGAATCAACTCTAAAATGGATGAAATTAGAGCAGCCTATGGTCTTTTAAATCTCAAGCATGTTGATGATGCGATAAATGCGAGACATAAGGTCGCAATCAGATATCGTGAAGCGCTCTCTGATGTGAAGGGTATTCGGATGTTTGAAGAGCGTACTGATGTAACTTATAATTATTCCTATTTCCCGATTTTTGTTAATGCGAGAGAATATGGCATGACTCGTGACGAACTCTACTTTAAGATGCGAGAGCAGAATGTTTTAGGCCGTAGATATTTCTATCCACTCATCAGTGACTTCACAACGTATAAAGGTCTTCCATCATCAGCCCCCTCTAATCTCCCAGTCGCAACACGAATGGCAAATGAGGTAATTTGTCTGCCCATGCATCATGCTTTAACAAATGATGATATAGAAAAGGTTATAAGATGTATTCGATAAAAAATATAGTGTAATCCGTAAAACCGAATTAAGTTTGTAAAATGAAGACGGTTATAACATACGGTACTTTTGATCTCCTCCATCAAGGGCACATTAATCTACTTAAAAGAGCCAAAGAATTAGGTGATTATTTAATTGTCGGGGTTACGAGCGATAATTATGACAGAGAACGGGGAAAGCTCAACGTTCGTAATAACGTAATGGAACGTATTGAATCAGTGAAAAATACAGGGCTTGCAGATAAAATTATTATCGAAGATTATATCGGTCAAAAAATTGATGATATTCAAAAATACAATGTAGATGTTTTTGCGATCGGAAGTGATTGGAAAGACAAATTTGATTATTTAAAAGAGTTTTGCGACGTTCAGTACCTCACACGGACTGAGGGCATAAGTTCCACGATATTACGAGAACAAAGCTCCAATAATGTAAGAATTGGAATTGTTGGTTGCGGACGTATAGCTTCTCGTTTCTTTTCTGAGACTGAAGTTTTAAATGGATTGAATATTATTGGAGTTTACGACATTAATGAAGAAGCATCTAAAGAATTAACAAAAGGGCATCCCAATATTTGTGTCCATAATAATTTAGAGGGCCTTATACAATCGGTAGATGCAATCTATATTGCAACACCACACCTAACCCATGAATCAATCATAAACGCTGCCCTTAATAATAATGTGCATGTACTTTGTGAGACACCATTGGTTCTCAATAGAGAAACTGCAATAGACCTCTATAACAAAGCTCATAAGAAAAGACTGGTTTTGATGGAGGCTAATAAAACGGCTTATTGTCTGGCCTTTAACCACTTAATTGTAATGATTAAAAGTGGAATAATCGGAGAAGTTGTTGATGTTGAAGCTTCTTTATCTAAATTATGGATTGAGAAAAAATCTTTAAGAGAATTTGATCCTCTACAAGCCGGAGGCTCAATGTATGAGCTTGGAAGTTATCCTCTTTTACCTATTGTAAAACTATTAGGAACAGAATTTGAATCAGTTAGTTTCTATTCAAGGATAAAAGATGATGTTGATCTATATACAAAAGGTATTTTAAGATATAAACATGCAACCGCATCTTTTAAAGTCGGGCTTGGAATCAAGACCGAAGGCAATTTAGTTATTTCAGGAACTAAGGGTTATGCTTATGTTCCGTCTCCTTGGTGGAAAACTGATTATTTTGAATTAAGATATGAGGACCAAAATCAAAATAAAAAGTTCTTCTATAAATGGGATGGAGCCGGCTTACGTTACGAGATCCAAGAATTTATTTCATGTATATTAAATAAACGTATGAGCTCTTGTAAATTTAGCCCTTCAGACTCGATTTTTATGGCAACCATAATGGAGGACTTTACAAAAAGAGTGAACTTTTATACTTTATGAAAAAAAATGCGATTGTTACCGGTGGATCGTCCGGTATTGGTTTGGGGGTCGTGAAAATGCTTTTATCTAAAGGTTATAAAGTATATATAACCTATAATAAAACCATCCCAGATATTAAATCGGAAAATTTGATCGCAATTCAAACAAATCAGACAAACAGAAAAGACGTCTATAGATTTGTTTCTACTATAAAAAACGAGAATATTAAAATCGATTGTATTGTCTGCAATGCGGGAGTGACAATTCGTAAATCTTTCGTTGATATGACAGATAGTGATTGGGATACAATGATGGATGTCGCACTAACATCCCACGTAATAATATTAAGAGAATTGTTCAATATCATCAACCCCAATAGCCGTATCATTTTTACAGGTTCGCAGATGGGAATAAACCCACATGCAACTGTATTGGGATATGGTGTTTCTAAGTCTGCAGTACATGCTCTTGTCAAAAATTTAGTGAAAGAATTTGATGAAACCGGGACAACTGTTAATGCTATTGTCCCCGGTTTCGTTGATACCGAATGGCAAAAAGAAAAACCAAAAGAAATTAGAGATAATATTTGTAAAAAAACTGCATTACATCGATTTGCCTCTGTTGACGAAATCGTGGATGCTTATCGTTTTTGCATCGATAATCCGTATGTTAATGGTAGTTTAATCGAAGTTAACGGTGGTTATTCATATAAATAACAAATTATGAGCTTGTTTAAGTTTATCCATTTATTTTTATACATTATCCTAATTATAACATTAGGAGGATGTAAAAAAGATGAACTTATTATAATTGAAGATCCGATTGTTTCTGAAGATTTCAGAAGCAAAATAGTTGCACACAGAGGTGTTTGGATGGATAACTATTTAGAGCAAAATTCTCTAAACGCGATAAATCTAAGCAAAGGTCTGGATATAAGGGGATGTGAGATAGATATTCGAGAAACATGTGATGGTTGTTTAATTCTATCCCATGATCCCATTATTTTAAATCTTGAAATAAGCAAACATACATACGAAGAATTAAAAGTTGCGGCAGCTAAAGAAGGCCGTGATCTTGCAACCTTAAACGAAGCTCTAACGCTCCTCGAAGAAATTGGAGGAAATATAGTAATTGAGGTAAAAGAAGCAAATGCTTCAAGGTTAAAACAAATTGTAGACTTTTATCCCGCTCTAAAATCTAGCTTGTCATACATGTCATTTTCAAAGGAAATATGCAAATTATTAATAAAAAACGAATTAAAACCAACATATTTATTAATAGATAATAATTCAATAAATTATAAAGAATTAGTAAAAGATGGTTATAGTGGAATTGCTATAGATAGAGCTGTTTTAGGAAAAGATTTGAATATTTTTCATAAATGCAAAAATAATAACCTGAGTGTTTTAGTGTGGACTGTAAGAAATAGTCCGGAGATTTTTAGTTATATAAATCTGGGCGTGGATTATGTTATTACGGATATCCCCCAAGATTTATTGAATTAATGATATGAAAAAAAATATTCTCGTATTCCCTTGTGGATCGGAAATTGGTTTAGATATATATAGTTCGATAGAATATTCTACCCATTTTAATTTAATTGGAGGATCATCTGTCGAGGATCACGGAATGTTTGTCTATGACAACTATATTGATAATATCCCCAATATCTCATCATATGACTTTATTAATGCATTAAAAGATATTGTAAAAAAATATTCTATTGATGCTATTTATCCGACAATGGATTCTGTAATTGAGCGTATTAAATTACATGAAGAAGAGCTCGGATGTCGAGTTATATCATCACCCTATGATACAACAAAAATTTGTTTATCAAAGCGTTTAACATACGATATACTAACCGGAATTGTTCGAGTTCCACATGTATATGAGATTAAAGAGATCACTAAATTTCCTGTATTTGTAAAACCAAATGTCGGATATGGATCAAGAGGTGCAAAAGTTATTAACAGTGGTCTTGAATTTGGACAACTTTCAACTGAAGAGGATTATGTTATATGTGAATATCTGCCAGGTGAAGAATATACGGTTGATTGTTTTAGCGATTTCGAGGGTAATTTATTATATGTAAATGCACGAAAACGAAATCGAATTAAGTTTGGCATAAGTGTAAACACCTCATTTGAAAAAGACCAGCGAGAATTTCAAGAATTTGCAACAAAAATAAATTCTCATCTAAAATTCACAGGAGCCTGGTTTTTTCAGGTTAAACGAGATATAAACGAACAGCTCTGTCTCCTTGAAATAGCAGCACGACTGGGTGGGTCGTCACTCCTATCTCGGGCAATTGGTGTCAACCTTGCATTATTATCAGTTTTTACAGCTTTTGGCATGAATGTCTCAATTTGTAAAAACTCATATAATGTCGTATTAGATAGAGCATTAAATGCAAAATACATTTCTGATATAAAATACGATAAAGTTTATGTCGATTTTGATGATTGTCTTATTATAGACAAATCTAAAGTCAACACTAAACTGATTGCATTTCTATATAAATGTCGAAACGAGAATGTAAAAGTCATTCTGTTAACTAAACATGATGGAGATTTAAATTCAAAACTCTCGAAATTTGCTCTAACTCCAATTTTTGACAATATTATACACATTCCCCCCACTGAGAATAAGGTTGAAAAAATTTCTGGCAATGCAATTTTCATTGATGATTCATTTGCCGAACGTGAGGCTGTAAAAAACAAACTCGGGATTCCGGTATTCTCACCCGATATGATTGATGTTTTAATGTAAATATATGAAACTTGATATAAAAGGTGTTCAGTCACTGCTACTTAAAATGGCGATTGAAATTCGCAATATTTTAGAGGATAATAATATCCCCTACTTCATCACATACGGCACCCTATTGGGGGCCGTCAGACATGAGGGTTTCATCCCTTGGGATGACGACTTTGACTTCTATATCACCGAAGACTATTATGATGAGGCTATTAATTTATTAAGAACTCATCTCCCTAAAAGATATTTTTTAGAAGATGAGAAGTCAGAGCCACTATATTTTCACGGATGGGCTCACGTAAAAGACAACCTGACCGAGGTCGATTTTACACTTTATCCTCAGGATGGAATTTACAATAATAAAGGACTTTCTATCGATATTTATAAAGCATATTTGCGCAAAGAGTCTCAAGAACATAACTTTCGCATTGAGCAACACATTGAATACCTGACAAGAAAATTTACTAAGGGTCTTATTTCTGAAGATTTATATCACGAAAAGGTTAATCAATTAAAAAGCGAGCTGCTTAAAGATCAATCGGAGGAAAACGATAAAGATGTTTATGTTTTTCCATCAATATATAATGATCGTATATACCCCGATGAACTTTTCCCGCTGTCAAAATATAAATTTAAAGATACATACTTCTTAGGACCCAGGAACGCTGATGTGTTTCTACACAGATGTTATGGCGATTACATGAAATTGCCTCCTGTTGAAAAAAGAAAGCCTCATTATTCAACGGTGACATTAAAAGATTAATCAGCGCTTAACAACTATCATAATAATTCGTCATACTATATGATTTGTTCTGACATTTTATCCCGAATTCAAATTATTGAAGAAAAATGTAAAACAATATCACCAATTGTTGCCGTAAGATGTACAACATTTAATCATGGTAAATTTATACGAAAAACTCTTGACGGATTTATTATGCAAGAGTGTAAATTCCCATTCGTTGTTATAGTCCATGATGACGCTTCAACTGACGAAACTCCCAAAATCATTCAGGAATATGCCGAAAAATATCCTGATATAATATTACCGGTTTTAGAAGAAGAAAATCAGTATTCAAAACATGATGGTAGTTTTAGAAAGATTATAGATTTGGCATTAAAAGCTACTGGATGTAGATATATCGCTATGTGTGAAGGAGATGACTATTGGATTGATCCTTCAAAGCTACAAATACAAATCGATTTCCTTGAGAATAATCCTGAATATGGTATGTGCTTCCACAATGTTGACTACTATAATCAAGGTGACAATGTTTTGATTCGAAGAAAAAGTAATTATAGACATAATCGCGAAGTCCCGGCTGAAGATATTATTATGGGTGGCGGCGGTTTTTGTCCAACCTGTTCGCTCGTATATAGATTATCGTTCCTTAATAACTACCCCGAATTTGCTCGAAATTATTATGTCGGAGACTATCCATTGCAAATATATTTTGCGTTGATTAGCAAAGTCTATTATTTTAATCGTGTAATGGCGGTTTACCGTGTCAATAACCCAACATCATGGACAACAACGACAAGTACATCAATGGTTGGCAAAGACAAATCTCTTGAAAAATTAAATTCGTCAATTGAATTTCTCGAGAATTTCGACAAGTTTTCAGACCTTAAATATCACCACGTTTTTAACAAACGAAAAAGCAGAAATAAATACGACTCCTATTTTGAAATGAAGGAATATGGAGCTGCTCTAAAATATTTACCTTTAGACTTATATGAGATCTGCCGATATCTATCTTGTATATTTAATGTCTATAAGATTTCAGCGAGGATAAAAAGGTTTTTCTATGAAAGAAAAGGATAATGTTGGGAAATATAATCAATGCTACGGATGTGGTGTCTGCAGTGTTATTTGTCCTACTGAAATAATTGATATCAGGCTCAATGAGGATGGGTTCCTCACCCCGCATATATCAAATAATGATAAATGTATAAATTGTGGTTTGTGTTTGCGTGTGTGCTCCTATAATAAGGAGAATCTTTTTGAAAACATCAAACCTGTGGCATCCTATGGAGGTTGGAGTAACAATCCTGAAAACAGACTGATTGCATCTTCAGGAGGAATTGCCGGTGAAATATCCGATTTACTTATCCCCAAAGGCTTCAATGTATGTGCTGTTGAATATGACACAGAATCAGGAACCGCAAAACACTTTATAACTGATAAATTAGATTGTTTACATAAAGCTGTCGGTAGTAAATATATACAAAGTAATACCTTACCGGCCTTTAATTCTTTTATAAAAGGTAAAAGATATCTCATAATAGGTACTCCTTGCCAAATCGATACTTTACGTAGATACATTTCCATCAAAAAATTAGATGGCGAATTTGTCTTCGTTGATTTCTTTTGTCATGGTACTCCATCATATTTAGCATGGAAAAAATATTTGGAGATCGTAAAAAAACAAATTGGCAATATTACATTTATAAATTGGCGAAATAAAAAGACCGGTTGGCATGACTCTTGGGCAATTGGCGCAAATTCTGACGACAATAGTTCAAATCAAACAAACAGCCAATTCAAATACTATTCTCGGTTTACCAAAGGAGATCTTTTTTATAACCTTTTCTTGGGTGATTATTGTATGAATCCTGCGTGTTGTGATGCTTGTAAATATAAATATGATCATTCCTGTGCCGATATTCGCATTGGCGATTTCTGGGGCCCGACATATAAGAAAGATGAGAAAGGCGTAAGTTCAATTGTAACATTTACTCAGAAAGGTAATGATATTATTGAGCAACTTAAAGATTCATGTACAATTATCCCATACCCATTTACTCAGGCTGCTGAAGGTCAAATGAAAAAAAATGTTAGTCCATCTTTCTTCACTCCTTTAGTAATGAAAATGCTAAAATCAAACGAGCCGCTAAATCTTCCTCTATTAAAAATAATTTTCTTTTTTAGATTTTTACGCGATATCCCCTTGCGAGTTTTCTTAAAACTAAAATCAATTATTCGAAATAATGCCTAAAAAGGTTGGTATAATTACAATGCATAGAGTCCTGAATTTTGGTTCAGCACTACAAGCTTATGCCCTCCAGACGGCAATTGAACGCTTAGGTTTTGTTGTTGAGATTATTGACTACTTATTCCCTAATGAATACCAGCTATCTCATCAACAAAAAAAATCTCTATGGAAAAAATTAACCGATGGTAGATTTTGGTATAAATTAAGATACCATTTAGCTCTAAAAACTTGGCTTTCTTGGGATGAACAAGAAAAAAAATTCAAAGAGTTCTATTCAAAATTCTTTAAATTGTCTTGTACTTACCGGAATTATAACGATTTAGCCAATAATCCACCTCTATACGATTATATTTGTATTGGTAGCGACCAGGTTTGGAACTACAAACATACGTGTGGTGATGTTGCCTTTTTAGGTGCGTTTGCCGATAAATCGACTCAAAGATTCTCTTATGGGTCAAGTTTTTCTCAAAAGAAAATCAATGACGATGAATATGAATCTTTTAAAATCGAACTACCCGAATTTAAAGCAATTAGTGTAAGAGAGACCTCGGCGATTGATATAATAAAAAAAATTTCAGGTAAGGATGCTTCGGTAGTTGTTGACCCGGTATTTCTCCTTTCAAAAGATGATTATGAGAAATTGGCAAAGTCCTCTTCTCTCAAAATAAACGAAAAATATATACTTGTATATATCCTTGAATATAATTTTAATCCTCATCCTTTTGCTGAACATATAATAAAACGTATTCAAGAACAAACCGGTTATAAAGTCATTTATGTTTTGTGTGGCGGTATTCCAACTCATAAATTAAATAATTCAGATATTATTTCTGATGCTGGTCCAATAGATTTTGTAAATCTCATTTCCAATGCTGAGGTTGTCATTACAAGTTCGTTTCACGGGGCAGCCCTTTCTTTAATATTGGAAAAGAATGTGTATGCAATTACTGATTATAAAAGTAATGACGACCGATTGACTAATCTCTTTTCAATATATCATATATCAGAACACCTTTTTAATAACACTGATGATATAACTAAATTCAAATATGAAGCAATCGACTATAATTTAACGAGAAATTATATCGAAGAATTTAGGACTTCCTCATTGAATTATTTAAAAAGTGTTCTAACCTGATATCGCTGATGGTTGTAGCAGAACGCATAAATAATTATAGGTATATCAAGAAAAATACTATTGCAACAATGGTATTATTTTTCATATATCCTATTGCTGCAATTCCATTTATAGTTCAAGGAATGCTCAACAATAAACGTTGGGCGTTTGTATTGTGGGCATTCTTTATGGGGCTATTAGGTCTTCTCTATCCCCCCACCGGTGACCTATACAGATATACCACTGATTTTCTTTCGGTGAAAGGTGTCAGTTGGGCTGAGTTTAAAATTTTTTTGACGCTCAAGCAAGATTGGTTACTCCCTTATATCTCTTATATAATAGGCAAATTAGGTCTTAATTTTGATTTGTCTAGGTTTATATACAATTTTGTATCATACTTATTATTAGGGCTATTATATACTGATATAACAGATTCCAACCCTCACTACTCGAGAAAAAATGCAGTTTTATTTTTAGGTACATTTATTATTTTCTCAATCGGGGCATATACTATAAGATTTTCGGCATCTACAGCCCTTTTTGCCTATGGAGCCTACAATGTTGTTTATAAAAGCAAGAAATCCGGTTGGATTTTCGTAATACTCGCCTTTGTAAATCACTTAACTTTTATTGTCTTTGCTATTGCGCTACTGTTTCATAAGTCTCGCAGTCTTGCTTTCAGTAAAAAATTAGTTATATTTTTAATTATATTTAGCTTTACAGTTGACAGTAGTTTCCTGATTAAATTATTCTCATTTCTGCCATTAGATATAATTGATCACTATTCAATTTATCTTGATGGTTATTGGGCTAAGGAATATTTAAATGATCATTCGTTTCTATATAGATTGCAAATGACTCTAACGTCATTAGTTTCTTATGCGGCTGCAATAATTTATATTTTAACTTATGATAAACATAATAAAGGAATCAGAGTCGTAAACAGTGTCTTATTGTTGACAACATTAGTTACACCATTTGCAACTATCGCAACGCGATTTGTGGGCGTTCTCTTTATTTTTATCAAAATCCATTTTCTAAGTATCTATAAAAATACAAAGTCATATAAAAAATACTTGATGGCTCTGTTTTTATTAACAATGTTCTCAAATGCAATGGGATTATGGGCGTCAAGAAGACAATTAGTGGTGAGCGATATCAAAATAATTGCCTATAGCTCAGTGCCACAAATTTTGACTCATACATATTCCGAAAAATGGATTAATTCAAATGTATATGACAATGGAGATTTCAAACACGACTAAAATAAACAATATGAATACCGAAATACCGTTCAATAAGCCCTGTGTTTTACCTGATAGCGAGAAGTTCCTTATCAAGGCGCTACATTCAGGAAAGCTCTCGGGCAATGGTGAATTCACAAAAAAATGCCAGACTTTTTTTGAAGAAAAATATCATTTTCCTAAAGTTCTGCTGACAACATCCGGAACTGATGCTTTGGAAATGGCTGCACTTCTAATTGGAATTAAAGAAGGTGATGAAGTGATTGTTCCTTCATATACTTTTGTATCTTCAGCTTTGGCATTTACACGTCAAGGTGCAAAGATAGTTTTTGCCGATAGCGAAAATAATACTCCAAATATTGATGTGTCGCAAATCGAGAGGCTCATCACTCCTAAAACAAAGGCTATTGTCCCTGTTCATTATGCAGGTGTCTCTGTTGACATGGATAAACTTATTGAAATTGCAAAGCGACATGGAATCTATGTTATTGAAGATGCGGCTCAAGCAATAGACTCTTATTATAAAGGACGTCCTGTCGGCTCTTTGGGCGATCTCGCTTGTTTTTCTTTTCATGACACTAAAAATATTACTGCCGGAGAAGGTGGTATGCTTGTCGTGAATAATCCTGATTTTATTCGACGTTCTGAGATTATTTGGGAAAAAGGAACTAACCGATCTGAGTTCTTCCGAGGTGAAGTTAATAAATACGGTTGGGTAGATACCGGTTCCTCTTTTTTACCATCTGAACTTAATGCTGCAATGCTCTATTCTCAGCTTATCCATCTCCAGGAAATCCAATCGCGCCGAATTGAAATCTGGAATAAATATTACGACGGATTAAAATCTCTCGCTTCAGAAGGAAAATTCAATCTGCCTTTTATTCCGGAGTATGCTACAAACAATGCTCACATGTTCTATTTGGTATGTAATACTGCTGAAGATAGAAATAACCTGATTTCATATTTGAAAAAAAATAATATCCATGCCGTATTTCATTATCTGAGTTTACATAAATCCAAGTACGCTGAAATACATAATCAAAACAATCAAGTACTCCCAAATTCCGACCTCTATACCGACCGATTGGTGAGACTCCCAATGTATTACTCCATGTCTGACTCAGAGGTTGAGCAAGTTATTGATACAATAAAAAATTATTATAAATAACACCCCTATGGAACTTAATGGGTTTGAGAGCTACACGTTTTTCCCGGGTCAACATTGGTCTCATACTTGGGAGCGACAACACGAAATAATCACACGTTTCGCCAAATACTTGTATCCTCAAATAATAAATATTTGTTCTCCATTAGGTCTGTTAAACCATAATCCACTTAACAAAAGTTTTTGGAGTAGGATAAGAAATTATAGAAAACATCAAGCCCTATCTGATTCACAAAACCCCGTGATGGATAACATGCATTTTATCAATGCACCTCATATCCCTTTTCATTCAAAGTGTATTGGACTTTTAAATTACAATTTAATGAAAAGTCAAATGGGAATTTCAGAGAACAATTTTTTTTGGTCAACATACATGAATCCAACTGTGTATGAATTCTTTCGCCGATCAAAATTTAAGGTTTATGATTTAGCTGAACGAAGATCGACTAATCCCCATCTTAATAAAACTATATTATCTTGGGAAAACCAGGCTGTTCGAGAGGCAAATGTTGTTTTTGTTGATAATCATGCAACGTATAATGACTATAAAGATCTGAATCCAAACATTTATTATATTCCACAAGGTGTTAATTGTGATTCATTTTACCCAATAGAAACGCTTCCGGAAGAAAAAAAATATATTGGTTATATTGGTAATCTCCATTTTGCAATCGATTATGACTTTCTAAAAGCTCTTATCACTTCAAATCCTGAGGAACAATTCTTGTTTATTGGTGGAATTCTTGAAAATAAAGGTTATGAGATAATTAATCTACCAAACGTCACCTACGTTAATCAGATACCCAAAGATGAGCTAAATAAATATCTGGCACAAATGAAAGTTGGTCTTATACCATACATTGTAAATGATCATACAGTAGGTGTATATCCAACAAAATTATTTGAATATCTAAGTGCTGGAGTTCCGGTAATCTCTACTCCATTGCCTGAAGTTCAGCAATATGCCAATGATGATTATTTAAAAATTATAGATGCTCCGACCTCGATTAACGGGTTCAAATTCCCTATGAAGGAAACCGATAAACTTGTTTCAAACAACACTTGGGATGTTAGATGGAGCGAATATATTAAAATAATTAAGTCATGCTTACAGTAACACTTGTTTGTTCATCTTTAATAAGATTAGGTCCTACCAATGTCATCTATAATATGTTAAACGCATATTATAGCAAGAAGGGGGATTTTAATTTTAAAATCGTGACTATTTCACCGGAAGAAGGGGATAGCAGAATTCAAGAATTCCTTGATTTGGGTATTAATGTTGAATGTGCCAACATTCAACCTGGAATAAAAGGAATTTTACATGCAAAAAAGCTTAAGACGCTAATTCTTTCAACAAATCCGGATATCGTTCATTCATACGGATTTAGAGCAGATATGATGGTTAGCCTGATGGATTTAGGTGATATCCCCAAGGTGTCTTCTTTATGGAATAATCCCTTTGACGACTATACAATGTTGTTTGGAAAAATAAAGGGATATTTAATGGCTGTTGCCCATTTAAGACAGCTAAGAAAGTTCAACAATGTTGTTGTTTGTTCTGAGTTTATAAAGGAAAAAGTAGAAGAGCCAAAGTTGAATCTGTCAGTAATTTATACTGGGGTTCCTTCCAATTATTTTGTTCCTTTAAATCTTGAAGAAAAGAATGAAAGAAGAAAACAACTAAATATACCTCCTGACACTAAGGTGTACTTGTTCATCGGAAATTTGATAAACCGTAAAAATCCTAAGTTTTTAATTGAGTCATTTAAAAGGCTTAACGATGAAAATAAGTTATTGATAATAATGGGGGATGGACCATTAATGGGAGAGTGTATAGAACTGGTAGGTGATAACAAAAATATTCGATTAATTGGCGCTCAGCCTGGAACTTTATACTATCTCCAAATAGCTGATTTTTACATTTCAGCTTCACTGTCCGAAGGCTTCCCAACCGCCGTACTTGAAGCAATGGGAGTTGATGTAATTCCCATTCTTTCTGATATTGCGCCACATCGTGAAATGATAAAAGTGCTACCTGCTAATCTCATTTTTAAGAATAATGATTTTGAAAGTATTTCAGACGTAATTATTAAAAATGAAAATATTAACATCCCTGTACGAGAGATTTTTTTAGATAACTATTCAGCTGATACTATGCAAAAAAAATATATAGATTTATATAAAATGCATTGTAATCGTCAATAATATAATAAAATGATAACAGCTTCCATAGTAACATATCATACATCATTAAAAGATTTAAGAAGGATTGTTGATTGTGTAATGAAATCATCAATATCAAAATTATATATAATTGATAATTCAACTAATGATAAACTAAGATATTTTGAAAAAAATAATCCCCGTATCCAATATATAAAAAATTTGAATCTTGGATATGGCAATGGTCATAATATTGCAATCCGCGAGTCCATTGAAAGTAATGCTAAATATCATGTGGTTTTGAATCCAGACGTCTATTGGGATGGGAACGTTATTGAGACATTAGCCGATTATATGGATAACAATATAGATGTCGCACAGGTTATGCCCAAAGTGTTTTATCCTGATGGTAAATTGCAGTATCTTTGTAAAATGTGTCCATCTCCTATTGATTTAATATTTAAGAGGTTTATTCCTTCAAAATTCATAAAACGTAGAATAGAAAAATTTCAACTTCAATTTACTGATTATGATAAACCAATGAACGTTCCTTATTTATCAGGATGTTTTATGTTTTTTAGAGTAACTTCTTTCAAGGATGTTGGTCTGTTTGATGAACGATTCTTTATGTATCCTGAAGATATTGATATTACAAGACGAATGCACGCAAAATATAAAACAATGTTCTATCCTTATGTAAGTATCGTTCATGCTCATGCAGCTGCATCAAAAACAAATAAAAAAATGCTTTATATCCATATTCGTAATATGATTAAATACTTTAATAAATGGGGATGGATTTTTGACAAGCAGAGATCCACATTCAATAAAAAATTACTTAAGGAACTTAAGAATTAATAATCTATGAAAATTGCAATGATTGGTGCTAGTGGTTTTGTTGGCACAAGACTTATTGACCTATTAAAACAAGAACCTGACAAGTATCAATGTAAGAATATAGACCTGCAACCAAGTCATTTCTTCAATGACATTACTATGATTGGAGATGTTCGAGAACAAGAGCAGATGAACAAAGAGCTACAAGGGGCTGATATAGTTATTCTTCTTGCGGCTCAACACCGTGATGACGTATCTCCAACATCTCTATATTATGATACAAATGTTGGAGGTATGAAAGTGACGCTACAGGCAATGGAAAAGAATGGTATAAAACGTATCATTTTCTTCTCATCAGTTGCAGTCTATGGATTAAATAAGAATAATCCTGACGAGAATTATCCTGCTGACCCATTTAACCATTATGGCAAGTCAAAATGGCAAGCAGAACAAGTCCTTCAAAAATGGTTTGAGACACATCAAGATTGGAATATCGACATCATCCGACCAACTGTCATTTTTGGTGAAAGAAATCGAGGGAACGTATATAACCTCCTTAAACAAATTTCATCCGGTAAGTTCCTAATGGTCGGAAAAGGTGAAAATAAAAAGTCAATGGCATACGTTGGTAACATTGTTGCGTTCGTCAAATATATGATTGATAATATCACGGAAGGATATAATGTATTTAATTATATAGACAAACCTGATAACAATATGAATCAGTTGGTTGCTCATGTTTCGAATGTGCTCAACAAACATATACCTGCTACTCACTTTCCCTACTGGATCGGTATGCTTGGCGGATATTGTTTTGACTTGATTTCAAAGATAACTGGTAAAAAAATGACAGTTTCATCGGTTCGTGTAAAAAAATTCTGCGCAACAACTGAATTTGATGCAAAGAAAGCTTATTCTACCGGTTTTAAAGCCCCATTCACTCTTGATGAAGGTCTGGCTCGAACTCTTGAGTTTGAATTTGTTCATCCGCGTACTGATGATATACAATTTATAAGCGAATAACATCATGAAAGGCATTGTTCTTGCCGGAGGATCCGGCACTCGGTTATATCCGATTACTAAGGGGGTTAGCAAACAGTTGCTGCCTATTTTTGATAAACCGATGGTTTATTATCCGATTTCAACCTTGATGATGGCTGGAATCCGCGATATTCTCATTATTTCAACACCGCAAGATCTTCCCGGATTTAAGCGTTTGTTGGGCGACGGTAGCGACTATGGCGTCAACTTTACTTATGCCGAGCAGCCTTCGCCCGATGGTCTTGCTCAGGCTTTTATCATCGGTAAAGAATTTATAGGCAACGACTCTGTCTGTCTCGTGTTAGGCGACAATATCTTTCATGGCGCCGGATTCTCTAAGGTGCTGAAAGAAGCTGTCAAAACAGCTGAAGAAGAACATAAAGCCACAGTATTTGGCTATTGGGTTAATGACCCGGAACGCTATGGCGTCGCAGAATTTGACCACTCCGGCAATTGTCTCTCAATTGAGGAAAAGCCTGAGCATCCGAAGTCAAACTATGCTGTTGTCGGTCTATATTTCTATCCCAACAAAGTTGTTGATGTTGCGGCTAACATCAAGCCATCCGCTCGCGGCGAACTTGAAATAACAACCGTTAATCAGGAATTTCTCAAAGACAACGAGTTGAAAGTTCAGACACTTCCTCGTGGCTTTGCGTGGCTCGATACAGGCACTCACGATTCGCTCGCCGAAGCATCAATTTATGTAGAAGTCCTCGAAAAACGTCAAGGTCTTAAAATCGGATGTCTTGAGGGTATAGCCTATCGTCAAGGGTGGATTTCTAAAGAAAAAATGATTGAACTCGCGAAACCGATGCTTAAAAATCAGTATGGTCAATACTTGATGAAAGTAGTGGAAGAAGTTGAGCGGACCGGTAATAAAAATCTTGATTAAAATGGAAGTAATAAAAACTGATATAGAAGGGGTTGTAATCATTGAACCTCGTATTTTCAAGGACTCTCGCGGTTATTTCTTTGAGAGCTATTCAAAACGAGAGTTTGACGAAAAGGTTCGCCCGATTGACTTTGTGCAGGACAACGAATCAATGTCAACTCGTGGCGTTATGCGTGGATTACACTTTCAACGTCCTCCGTTTGCTCAAAGCAAGTTAGTTCGCTGTATCAAAGGCTCGGTTCTTGACGTTGCCGTTGATATCCGTAAAGGATCACCGACGTATGGTAAATATGTGTCATGTCTTTTGAGCGAAGAAAATAAACGGCAAATATTCGTTCCTCGTGGCTTTGCACATGGCTTTGCTGTTATGAGTGACATTGCGGTGTTCCAATACAAATGTGACAACTACTATCATCCCGAAGCTGATGGCGGAATTTCAATTCTCGACGCCTCACTCGGCATTGACTGGGGCATAACAATTGACGATGCCATCCTTTCTGATAAGGATCAGAAACATCCATTACTGAAAGACTTCGATTCGCCCTTCGATTTCAGCGTAGATCTCTACGCAAAGTAGCCTGAATTATTAGGCTTATAAACGTATTAGCTGAGATTGTTAGCCAAAAATTTTGTTGGCTTAACAATTTCAGCTAATTTTGTATCAAAATAAATCTATTCGTCTAATCACTTAGATTTTGATAAAAATGAGAATTCTCGTTACCGGAGGAAACGGACAGTTGGGCACATGCCTTAAAATCGCCGCTGAAAGTTCACCTAACGAATATATATTTACCGACGCCGACGATCTTGACATCACTGATCCCGAGGCTGTTGCGCTCGGTGTGGGTGCTAACAACATTGACGTTATCGTCAATTGTGCGGCATATACCAATGTCGAAAGGGCAGAGGAGCAGCCCGAAATTGCCGAACGAATTAATGCTGAGGCGGTTGAATATTTGGCTAAAGCGGCAAAAGACAACAACTGCACGCTAATCCACATCTCGACCGACTATGTTTTTGGCGGAAATCAAGGCAATACCCCGCGCAGTGAGTCAGAACCGGTCAATCCCACAGGCGTTTATGGTGTCACGAAGTTACATGGCGAGCAACGTATTGCCGAGTCGGGTTGCAAAGCCATCATCATACGCACCGCATGGCTTTATTCAGAATTCGGTAAGAACTTTGTCAAAACAATGCTCAACCTCACCGAAACCAAGCCCGAACTCAAAGTCGTTATCGACCAAGCCGGCACCCCGACCTACGCCCGCGACCTTGCCAGTGCTATCGTCAATATTATTGACAATCGCAAGTTTGAAGGCAATGAGGGCATCTACCACTATTCAAACGAAGGCGTTTGCTCGTGGTATGACTTCACCAAAGAGATTGCCGAGCTTTCGGGTCACACTCAATGCAAAATCGAGCCATGCAAGTCAAGCGAGTTTCCGTCACCGGTCGTTCGCCCTGCCTACTCCGTCCTCGACAAAACTAAATTCAAAACCACATTCCATATTCAAATCCCATATTGGAAAGATTCACTCAAAACCTGCATCAAAAACCTCTTGGTAAATGCATAATTCATAGTTCATAATGCTTAATTAACGCTCAATAATGCATAAAAACGACAATATAATAGCGATAAAGTCAAAGAACTTTGCAATAAGGATTATTCGCCTTTATCAACATTTGGTTAATGAGCAGCATGAATATGTATTATCTAAACAGTTACTACGATGTGGAACTTCTATAGGAGCAAACGTTAAAGAAGGAATTCGAGGTCAGTCAAAAGCCGATTTTGGCGCAAAAATGAATATTGCATTGAAAGAAGCAAGTGAATGTGAATATTGGCTTGAATTGTTGTATGAAACTGAAATATTAAGCGAATCGGAATTTAACTCTATAATAATTGATTGCCGAGAATTAATCAAATTATTAACCTCAATTGTCAAAACGACATTTGCTAATAAAAATAATTAGACTTCGTAGATTTTGCAATAAAAATTGTCAAACCGTAATTATACATTAAGCATTATAAATTGAGCATTGTAAAACCCAATTATGAATTGTGCATTATGAATTCTGCATTAAAAAAAATACTCATCACTGGTGGCGCCGGATTTATTGGTAGCCATGTCGTTAGACTATTTGTCAATAAATATCCTGATTATCATATCGTTAATTTGGATAAATTGACCTATGCCGGTAACCTTGCCAACCTCAAAGATATAGAATCAAAACCCAACTATACATTTGTTAAGGCTGATATTGCGGACCTCGACGAGATGCGCCGCATCATCACCACCCACAAAATCGATGGCATCATTCACCTTGCCGCCGAGAGCCACGTCGATCGCTCGATCAAAGACCCCTTCACCTTTGCCAGGACAAACGTGATGGGAACTCTCGCATTGCTCCAGGCAGCAAAAGAATATTGGGAATCGCTACCCGAAAAATACGACGGCAAACTGTTCTATCACATCTCGACCGATGAAGTTTACGGCGCCCTTGAACTGACCCATCCCGAAGGCGTTCCGGCTCCGTTCACAACCAAAGCGTCATCAGAAGACGATATGGCATACGGTACCGAATTTTTCGTCGAGACAACCAAATACAATCCCCACTCGCCATATTCGGCATCAAAAGCATCGTCCGACCACTTTGTTCGCGCCTACCACGACACCTATGGCATGCCGACGCTTGTAACCAACTGCTCAAACAACTACGGACCATATCAGTTCCCCGAAAAGCTCATCCCGCTGTTCATTAACAACATACGCCACGGCAAACCGTTGCCCGTTTATGGCAAAGGCGAAAACGTGCGCGACTGGCTCTTTGTCGAAGACCATGCCCGCGCAATTGACCTTATCTTCCATAAAGGCAAAGTGGCAGAGACCTACAATATCGGAGGCTTTAACGAGTGGAAAAACATTGATCTCATCAAAGTGATCATCAAGACCGTTGACCGCCTGCTCGGCAATCCCGAGGGTCAATCAGAAAAACTGATAACCTTTGTCACCGACCGCCTCGGCCACGACATGCGCTATGCCATCGACTCGCGCAAACTCCAAAGCGAACTCGGCTGGGAGCCCTCACTCCAATTTGAAGAAGGCATCGAAAAAACCGTCCGCTGGTACCTCGACAACCAAGAATGGATGGACAACATCACCTCAGGCGATTACGAACGCTATTACGACGACATGTACAAAAACCGATAAGATTATTCCAATCCATCTCATAAACGGAGCAGTGCACCGAATTTCGGCGCACTGCTCCCTTTTTATAGTCTGAAATAAAATCAAATTCATTACAAAATAAATGCACCATATCGAAGTTACTTTCACTCTTTCAGCACCTGAGTAGCCCATTGACGAAACTGCACACCACGATGTGAATTGACACGATAACCGACACTGATAATCATGTCGAGGTTATAGATTGGGATTTTGCGTTCCACCTGACGTTTGCCCTCAGTTTGAACTTGTGCAAAAAATGCATAAGTTGAATCGGGCTTCAATCCACCCTCCTCAAATATCTTTTTTATATGACGTTGTATGGTCGATCTATCGCGTTGAAACAGCTCTGCCATCTGGTAAGCCACACGGATTCATTGGCAAGCCGAACCTCAATCTTCGTCTCGCCACCCTGCGTCTGAAATAATATTATCTGTCCGCTGTCCATTTATGCAGTAAAATTACAATTTACAATATCTACATTAGACTTATATATCCACAAATTGATACAGAATAAATCTGATGACATTAAACCTTTAACCATGAAAAAATTTACTATCACTATCGTTAATGATTTTAGAGATTTGATCATTTGTGAATCCTGCAAAATTAAGTAAACAGCATATGAGCAGTTTCCTAATTTTTCTAGTTAATTCGAATAATTCCAAACCATCTTTAGCATATGGCTTTTTATCTTTTGGTACAAAGTGGGAAAAATAATGCCTCGAATCAACGACCTCATTAATGTTGATCTCATTTAGTTTGAGACGGTCTATATCTTTAAATTCATTAACTAATTCTTCGATGATAGTATATAAGTGTGTGCGACCACTATTTTTGAGATGGTGTTCATGTCTGTAATCCTTATCTCTAAATCTCCACCAAAAGCCCTCAATGCCCTGTATGGCAATAAGGAAATCGACACTGGAAAAAGTATCTTTAGGGCGAACACATTCAATTAGATGATGACGTATTGGAGCGATGTCACCCTGTTCAGAATACCATTTTTTTATAATTTTCTTAAACTCTTCTTTAATGGCGTCATAGGAAAATAGAAACGACCATCTTTTGGATATATTTTGCTCGTGATTAGTTTCTATACCATGATAAACACGTATATATTCTATCGGAAAGAAATATTTGTCACCATTATCAAGGTCTTGATATTTTAACTTGTTAAATAAAACAATTTTTTTGCTCTCGATAGGTCTCAACGCAGCAAATGATAAGAATTGTTCAAAGAGAAAAATCTTACCAATCGCATCTTTCAGTGAAAAATCAGAAGTATTAGTTAAGGTAATTAATGTTTTCTGTTTAATTATCGGTTCAAAGTATTCGCCATTATAATTTACAACCCCATCAATTGATAATCTAAAGTTCTCGATATCTACATGAGCTATATGATTCCTACCTGCTTTGAACGATATACAGTATTTCTCTACTTTATTTTCATTAAAAACCATTGTGTTCTCAATTGAGTTCGGAGGCGCCCAAAGACTTAAATAAGGAATATCAACCTGAGTTTTAAAGAAAAAGTGTGTATCTGATGAGGTAATATGTGCGCCAATGATTAAATGCTGACATTTATATCGTTGGATTGGAAATTTGCATTTGAAGTTAAGAGAACCGCCCGATGGGAAACAGTTTAACAATGATATTTCTTTTGCATCCGAGCTAAATCCATAGATCACATTCTCCTCCTCACGATTTATGAACTCTTCAACAGCTGAAGTCTGAGGGTGAAGTTGTCCTATTAACTCCAATTTTATTGAGTCATTAGGTGTATACGTTAAGATTCCGACCACTACGTCTTCTGGTGATGATGGAAGCCACCAGTATCCTTTTATTTCTATAGGTTCAGTCATAGCAAATTTTCGTAAAAATGTGTTCGATAAATTCGTATCTTATAATTTATAAACTCATTAATTGATTTAAATAATCTGTGAGTTCTATGTAGCTATTAAACTGATTGTTTACAAGTTTTGCATATATTTTCATAACTTGAGGCATTAAGGCATCTTTGGGAATTGATATATTGGGTCTGCCATCAATGATAAACTTTAATATGCTTTGAATTAATGCCTTCGACATCTCTAAACCAAATCTATCACACTCTACTAAAGATGTATCAATTAATGTCAATGCGAGCATAATTGAGTTATATGACTGAGAGATAATATTTTGTCTTACCATCTCTTTTTCATTCAGAAGGTTCTGTCGTTTGCATTGTTTATCTATAATTTCATACTTAGTCATCATATTATTATGTGGAAGACTCTTTAAGTAATGGAATTGGATATCAAGGTTTCTAAGAGAGGAATTGATCTCTATGAATTTGATATATTGCTCCATTGCATTTATCAGATACTCGGTGGACTTATTATACAAATCTTGTGTTTTAAAATCCATAATACTTAATTATTTTTCTTAGATGATCTTCTCCTTTGAGTTTGCTTATTTTCAATCTTTGAAAATAGTTGCTGTAATCTTTCTGCGGTTGCTTCAAGTTTGTCAATTCTATCTTGAAAAGTTTCAGCTAGAGTATCATTCTTGGTATGTTCATCTGTCATCTCCGAAAATAAATGTTCCAATCTTTCTGCGCTCGCTTCAAGTTCATCAATTCTACCCTTAAAGGTTTCAGCTAATGTATTATTATTATTGCTATGGGTTTCAAACATATTTGAAAACAGTTGCTGTAACCTCTCTGCCGATACCTCCATCAATTGAATTCGACCTTTAAACGTTTCCTCTTGAGTCATCATTTGATTCTGAGATTCGTCAGCTTTTTTATTGATTTCAGCTAATGTCGTTTGAGCCTTATCCAATAGACCTGCCTGTTGCTCTCTCAAGCCAGATAAAACATCGTCCCCTTTTTCAACTATCTCCTTAAGGCTTTCTTTCCCTTGTTTGGCAATATCATCTGTCTTATATAGCGAGTAGAAGCTGAAAATTAGAAATACGATCATCAACACACCGGCCCACAAAGCTAATACCGTATATTCGTGCTGAATACGATTAAAGTTAAGTTCAAGCAGCTCATTCGTGGCATGTTGCGAATTTGCTAACTGTCTATTTATTAGTAGCGAATCTTTTTTTAGTTCATCTGCCATAGCCCGATAAGACATATTATTGGCTAGCTCAAGGATAAGTTTTTTTACAGAACTGTAGTTTGTAATCTTTTTAGCAAGGTCTTTATCGCTTTCTAACACAATAATCAAACTGTCACAGTTAATTGGCTCATTTTTCAAATTATTATAGATACTTGTAAAGCAAGCCTCTGTTTTGGACAAATGCTCATTATGTGCTTCGATAATCTTTTGCTGAGAATGTGAGAAATCCATATGCATTAAGATTATAGCAAAAACTACGAGAATTGTAAAAATTGTAGTAAAAACTAGAAACCTATTACAATACTTACTTACCTTATAGTGCTTACAGTTTTCGTAAACATCTCTACATTCGTTATGTTTTTTCATATTTGTATATTAATTTGTTATGCCATGGGGGTATCATTGATTCAATGAAGGAATTACCGTTTATGCTTTTCTTTTCTCTGTGAAAGCATCCTCAGTCAAGGGTATACGTTTTATTCTGGGGAAATGTTGCGATAAAATTTGCCCAACAGATTGTCTTTGCTCAGTATTCATATCTTTGCCAAAATAGACGCTTTCAAAACAATCTTTGGGTAATATAATACGATGAAATTCCTCAGTCATGATATTTGTATATACTAATCTAATTTCTTGCTCGGGTTCCCATGGATCTGAATTCTTCAAAGCGAAAAATTGATATCCGGCAAATATTTTTACAGGGGAGGACGAGCTAAGAGCCAGCCAAGGAATAGTATTAGAAACAGATTGTTTATATCGTACAACAATACATGCAGTTTTTAAGCCTTGTTTTGTAAGCGCATTGATTGCTTTATTTTGGTTCAGTCCAATACATATTCCATCCTCAATCTCACTTTCAGAACGAGTATATCTATTCCATAATACAGAATTTAGAGGTGATATACCCAGACTGCAGACTCCAAATGATTTAAACTCATTGGCTCTTTCTGTAAGCTTATTATTTATCAAACTCATATCAATCCCACACTCTTTGCAAAACTCTCTTGGAGCATCAAGATTAAATTTTGAAATATTGAGATCCTCGATATCATTCAATTTATCTCCTCTAGTAAATTGAATGTTGTGGTTTTGCAGCATCTGGCATCCGCTATTATAAGTCAAATACTTGTAAATGATAGGATGCATCTGCGCTTGTTCAACGACTAATCTCATAAAAGATTTTACGTCAGCGTCTGATATTATATCATTGGGCTCAATTCTCATATTACTATTCATTGTCAAAATCGAGTGTTGATGTTTATTATATTGACTTTAGAACGGAATGATATACCTTAGATTCACGAGAAAAGAATGCTTCTAATTTCGAAATGATATTTTTTTTCATAGCATTCACACATAAATCCATAGTAGTGTAATCCACATCCCCCAATTGATCTACCGGGAGTGTAATATAGTCCGATGTTATTTTTGCTTTAGATATAGAATTACCCCATGAATATTTATGTTGTAAGGCTTTTGATAAAGCAGCCACATAGAATAATTGGACATTTTCAGTGTTGCGTTCTTCTGATTTTGATCTTAACAGAAGATTATGACTATCATTGGAGAAAAAGTCCTCAGCCTGATAGGTAATAACCAATGTTTTCCCGCCTATGAAAACAACATCTCCGGATTCGATAAAACGATTGTCATAATTGATATAGCCAGCAACAGAATTATTCCCCTCACATGCCGTAACATATGGAGTTGTTCCGCTACCCATTACAATGTCGGTTTTAAGAATATTATGTGCATTGTTGACCTCGAAAAGATCAATAATTCGGAATCTCCTATAGCGTAGATCTTTATTCTCCATTGAGCGTAACTTATTGATTTCGGGGGGGGTAAGGGCTGTATCATCAAAGCCGCAGGCTTTGATGTACGCTTCGAGTTCGCGTATACGCTCCTCTTCGAGTTCGCGTATACGCGAACTCATAAATGATAAGTCAGGCTGACCTGAAGCGGTAGCAGGTAGTATGACGGTTAACTGAGCTGCCACAGCTCTATTAAACTTATTTGCGTAATCAAATTTACCTCCGGCTGATTTTTTGAAAGCCGCAATAAAATATAGAAGACTCTTTTCGGTCCATCCGGATTGTTTGGGATAAAGTCCTTGAACATGCGAATAACCAATAAAATCATTTGGCTGGTAAAAGATAGCATCTGAGGTTGTCGTATCACTATAAGTTATTATGTTCCCGCTTTCCGTAGGTGCTAAACTTACATACCCACCGATACCATTGTTTACACTGGAATTGGATACTACAGGAACCAACCCTTTTGTAGCGTATAAATCATCATTAGTCATTCGGTATGCTTTAGTTGGCTTAATTTCAAATAAATCACCAATCTTAAATCCAATATAGCCGCCCTCAGGCTGTACTTTGGCCTGAGGGCTTAGAATTTTCCCAGGCATTCCTCCTGACTCTGTTGTTTAAGTATCTCACCGACTCTCCATGCTAAGTAATCTGAGACGGTTTTATGAAAATCGGCTATTGTAGGTACAATATCAACGGGAGCACTCTGATTCCAGTCACATCCATTAGATGGATCAATGTGGCCTTCATAATACTCTTTGTTTGTCAAATAATTTAAATGACTTGCTCCAAAACGAACCAAATTAACTATTTCTTCATATCGTTCTTTGGCATTACCTGTATCCTTTAGATTGTTGCTGGCTTTTTTTCGATTTGTTCGAGTATAACCATCATTGGAGAAATCAATAAATTTAACTGATTCTCTTGCTTCGTGTGGCTCATTAACACGAAAAACATATATGTATGTCTGTACACTTGATTTTCCAATGAATAAATCATTAGGCATCTTAATACTTGCTAATAGTGTATGGCGTTTGAGAATTCTAATATTAAATTCTTTTGCTTTGCCATTGCCAGCAGATGCCTGTATGATTATTGCCGCGTATCCGCGTTTCATCATATTTAATGCTTTCTCAACAAAAATCATACCATTCCCTTCTGCAGAATAAGGCGGATTTAGAACGAATGCGTTAGCCGGGAATAATCTAGATGTTGGACCAAACCCATATTTACCATCAAAATTATTAAGAGAATCCTTATTTAAAATATTAGAGCTACCATCTCCCATTAGAATCATATTCAAAATGGCCAGCATATATATACCGGGTAAAACTTCCAAACCCAGTAGTTGCTCCGCTTTAATCTGTTGCTCTTTTTCTAATAATAGATCTGGTGAAGTTGATTTTTTTCGTGCATCTGCTAACATTTCATTCATAGCAGCAACTAAAAGGCCCGCAGATCCTGTAGCAAAATCCCACACATAGGAATCTTGATTTACGCGTGCCAGTCTGACAAGTAATGTCGCGACATAGGATGGTGTCAGGACGACATCGTTCAGTTTGTCCTGAGAAAATCCCATCCAATTATACATCTCATTGAACAACTTCCCTGTAAAATCGGTAGTCAATCCAATTTTGTAATATATTCCTAAATCATCAACAATCTTGGAAAAAACTCTTTTAAGTTGGGTTTCTCCATTTTCAACTCTATTGATATTTTCGTTTGTTAAGGTGTTTTGGAGAGTGCGTATGATGAACTCCTTTTTATCGGAAGGCAATTGTTTATACTCAAGAAATGCTTTAATCTTTCTTAGTATAATATCTCCATCAGTATTCCCAAATTCTGAGGAAGATTTTAAATCCTCTTTCTTCAAAGATGGTACATACTTTGGAATTCCAATTGTTGCAATTATTGATGCTGCAACTAAATACACACGTTCATCTTCTCCAAGATTCTTTTCATTGTTGTAAATGTCATTATTGAGTCGCATTAAACTAAATGAGATTTCGCGTTCACGTTGTTCTTTAATGCGTTCGCGCTCCTCCTGAGGAAGATTTAGATTCTCAGCTTGTTCTATGAATGCGTCAAAATTATTTGGAGAAAGAAACGATAAATCAGAAAATTCACCTATACGTTGGCCTACGCCATAATTGACTTTTGATACATAATAAACACCTATTTTATATCGTAGTAAACCTGACTCGTCTTTCCATCCTGTCATGCCAATAGCGATAATGTCAGAAAAAGAAGTGTGATGAATTACCGCATTGGCATAGTGTATTGCTCCATTGACAGCATAAGAATTAATATTGTTAAAGAGAGGCTCATTTTTGGCGTTTTTGTTCTCAACAATACCATGCTCATCTAGTTTTTCCAATTTGTCTTGGTATCCCTTATATTCAATTAGCACAGGAAACCAACGATCTTGATTGTTTTTTAATAAAAGTTTTGCATCTGGTCGATTACGTCCAGATCCGCCGTTTTTTGTGTAATATTCTTCAAGAGCTTTGTCGATTTCTGAATTTATGTGTTCTTGCTCTAATTTGTAGTCCAAACCATACCCTCGCATCCAACTGTTAGCCAGATCAGCGACTTGTGGTTCAACCGATTGTATATTCTTTTTTGCCATAGTTTTTACATGTTTTTGCCGATTTTGATAAAGAATCAAACAAATGCAGCTTCATAGATTGATTATTTATGCAACCTTACCGGTTTCAATTTCGGATTTGATGAATTGGAAGATATAGCTGCGCCTTGGTGGTAGAGCCACATTCGGGGGGGGGAGTGTTGAGCTTGGCGAAGGTGGTAGCTGAATAAAGTTTATCAAGTGCACGGTGTATGTCCCAATAACCTGTTGCAATCATAATATGATTACACTCAGGGCATGAGACCAACTTTTTAATATATTTGACAAGCTTAAACTGCTCGGAGTTATCAATCAGGGCATTTGCCATAGGTCTATAAGTTTCTTTATAGCGCAAAGATAACGAAATTTTTGGATATAATGGGTATTAGAGAGGAAGAATTTGGATTGATTCCTTTCATTGGCAAAGTTACGAATTTTGTTGAATTTGTCAAAGGGTGTTTGAGCCTTAAAGGATGTATTTTTGACCTATTTATAATATAATTTGAGGGGGATTATTCCATTATAGGGAAATTTTCACTAATTTTGCACTTTGAAATGATTTATAATCAATTCTTGGACAGATGGAATCTAAAATCAGTCATTTTGAAACACGTGTGGGCAAGATTACCTATGTGACGCTCATCAATCGAAAAGGGGCGTCAATCGTGTTGTCGTCGCTTGGTGCCGGTATTGTCAGTGTGAATGTACCTGACAAAACGGGCAAAATTGGTGATGTCGTTATCGGATATGACGACCCGGCTGACTATATGGGTGACGGTCCTTGTGCCGGCAAAATAGCAGGGCGTTATGCCAATCGAATTGCCAAGGGACGATTTGTTCTTGACGGAGTTGAGTATAATCTGCCGATTAATAACGGTTCAAATCATTTACATGGTGGACCCGACGGCTTTCAAAATAAAATATGGAATGTCGATAAGGTGACCGATACCACGGTCGTTTTTACGCTTCACAGCCCCGACGGTGATTCAGGCTATCCCGGCAATCTCGACGTGAAAGCTTCATATCGATGGTATAACGACAACACAATCAAGCTGACTCTTGAAGCAAAGACCGATGCTCCGACTGTTGTCAATTTGACTAATCACAGCTACTTTAACCTGTCGGGTCATGAATCGTCGAGCATACAGCTTCATCGGTTGAAAATCAATGCTACTCGTTATCTCCCGACCGACAGCGAACTCGTGCCTCTGGGCAAACTTTCGACAGTTGTCGGTAGCCCGATGGATTTTAAATCAGAACAGTTTATCGGCGCACGTTTGACTGTCAACTTTGATGCCCTCAAGTTTGGCAAAGGTTATGACAGTTGCTGGGCGGTCGATGGTTATGTACCGGGCAAGATTCAGCCTGTCGCTTTTTTGAGTGAATCGGCTTCGGGTCGTACTCTTGAGATTTCATCTGACCAACCGGGAGTGCAGGTTTATACCGGCAACTGGTTGACAGGTAGTCCGGTCGGTAAAAACGGCGTAATCTATAAAGATTATTCGGCGGTTGCCATTGAGTGTCAAGATTTTCCTGATGCACCCAATAACCCCGATTTCCCATCGACGGTTTTGCGTCCCGGCGAGAAATATGTGCGTCATATCAATTTCCATTTTGGAATATTAAACTCTGAAAATAAATAAATTAGAAATAAAATTATCACGAAACTATAAAGATAATAAAAATAAGAGATGGAAAACGAAAACTCAATCCCCAACCTAACCCCAACTCCAAACGAAAACCCCAAGAAAACAAATCTGACTCTTGTTCTCGTTATAATTCTTGCCGTGATTATTTTGGCAGGCGGAATTGCGTTTTTTTCTCAAAGTAAAAAAATGGAGAAAGCATTGGCTCAAAACGAGCAGCTTCAGCTTGCCAATGACCAACTCACGCTTTCAAATGAATATCAGGCTCTTAACAACGAGTTTGCCCAGTATGAAAACCAAACCCGTTTGCTCGCAAACGATTCATTGGTCGAGAAATATGCTGCCGCACGATCTAAGGTTGAAAAGTTATTGCTTGAACTTAAAAATGAAAAAACCAAGAATGCAAAACGCATAAAACAGCTTCAGGATGAGGTTGCGACATTGAAGGGTATTCTTCGTCACTACGTTGAACAAATCGACTCGCTGGCTAAAGAAAACCAGGGACTTCGTTCTGAAAATGAAAATATCAAAGATAAAAATCGTCAGTTGTCAAAACGTGTTGATGAGGTCGCCCGCGATAATGCCGAGCTGACCGAACGTATGGTGCTTGCCGAAAAACTTAACGTGACCGGTGTTATGATTCAGGCACTGAAGGCAAATGGCAAGAATGAAAAAAATATTACCAAAGCGCGTCAGCTTGTAGTTACATTCTCTATTCCTCAAAACAATTCGACCCCCGTTGGCGAAAAAGATATTTACATGAGATTGATTTCGCCCGAAGGTGACTTGCTTGGCAACGGCGGTGTCTTCAACTTTGAAGGTCAGCAGGTTAAATGCACTGCCCGTAAAACAATCGAGTATGCCGGCGAGGAAATCGGTGGAATCAAGATATTCTGGGATGTCAATGCAACTCTCAACCCCGGCACATACACTGTCGAGTTGTTCTGTGACAACTATCGCATCGCGTCTCGCCATTTTGAATTGAGAAAATAAGCGTTTTTCAAATTATGTTTGCCGACTGCATATCTGATATCGTCCGGGAGGTCAACAGTGTGGAGGTGACAACTGCGTCGTCGCTCTATAAACTGATTTTGAGCCTTCTGCTTGGCAGTATTGTCGGCTTTGAGCGAAAACGCAAAGGTCAGTCGGCAGGAGTGAGAACGTTCGCTCTCATATCGATGGGTGCGACTCTTGCAATGATATTGTCGATTTATGTGCCTCAGGAATATCTCGGATTGAAAAACGGTGACCCCGGGCGAATAGCCGCACAGGTTTTGTCGGGTATCGGTTTCTTGGGTGCCGGCGCGATAATACAGATGAAAGGATCTGTGCGCGGACTGACAACCGCTGCCGGAATATGGATGGTCGCTACAATCGGGCTTGCCGTGGGTGTCGGGCTGTATGTTCTCTCTTTCATCGCGACATTGCTCATAATGTTTATTCTGGTGATTATCGAGAACATTGAGCATAAAATCAATGTCGGTTCATCTTCTCGAATCATAAGGATAAAGGTTGACGAGATTGTAGAAGACATCAATGAATATCGAAAAATATTGGCAAAATATAATATCCCGCTCGTTAACGTGTTTGTTGACTATAACTATGCCGAGAAATCAACGAGTCTCAATCTTGTTGTGCTTGTAAAAGACGCGACTGACTATATCGCGGTATTTAAAGATTTGAGCAGTGTTCATTCAACACGTTCAATTACTCTTGCCAATCAAATAAGTATCTGATAATTTATTTAACCCTGTTATATAAATGCTGTTAGCAAACGTATCGACCGAAGCCGTATCAAGCATGAATGTTCAAAGTTTGATTGAAGACTTGTCGTTCATTCTGTTGCTTGGTGCGATTGTAACTCTTCTTTTTAAAAAAATCAAACAGCCGGTAGTGCTCGGCTATATCGTTGCCGGTTTTTTGGCAAGTCCTAATTTTGAACCGTTGCCATCGGTGACAACCGAGGCAAATATTGAGTTTTGGGCTCAGATTGGTATTATAGTTCTGCTTTTCTCACTCGGTTTGGAGTTCAGTTTCAAGAAATTGATGAATGTCGGCGGGTCGGCGGTCGTGACCTCTTTGATAATTGTTGTCGGAATGATGACAACAGGCTATGTAATAGGTCATTTGATGGGATTTTCAAACATAAACAGCCTGTTTTTGGGTGGTATGTTGTCGATGTCGTCAACCACAATCATCATTAAGGCATTTAACGATTTGGGGTTGCAAACCAAAAAATTTGCCTCGTTGGTATTTGCCGTGCTCATCATTGAAGACCTTTTTGCAGTCTTGATGATGGTGATATTGTCGTCAATCGCTATCAACAACAGTGTTGAGGGTGGTGAGATGTTGATGAGTGTCGGCAAACTTGTGTTTTTCCTATGTATATGGTTTCTGGTCGGTGTTTATATTTTGCCGTCGCTGCTTAATAAATTCCGTAAATTCCTCAATGATGAGAGCCTGTTGATTGTTTCGATGGGTTTGTGTCTCGGAATGTCGGTTTTCTCTGTCATGTGTGGATTCTCGCTCGCCCTCGGAGCGTTTGTGATGGGTTCGATATTGGCGGGAACAAGCTATGCCGAACGGATTGAACATGTCACGATGCCGGTAAAAGACCTGTTTGGGTCGGTATTCTTTATATCGGTCGGAATGATGGTGCAACCCGATATTATTGTTGATTATTGGCAGCCGATTCTGATATTGTCGGCGGTCGTTATTGTTGGTATGATTATCTTTGGTACGGCAGGTATGCTCATAACCGGGCAAACTCTTAGAGTCGCTATAGAATCAGGTTTCTCGCTCACTCAAATCGGTGAATTTGCGTTTATTATCGCCACTCTCGGTATGTCGCTCGGCGTGCTTGATTCGACAATCTATCCTATTGTTGTGGCAGTGTCGGTAATTACGACTTTTACAACGCCTTATTTCATCAGACTTGCCGACCCGACATATTATATGATAGAAAAAATTATGCCGCGTCGATTACGCGTTATGCTTGACAAATATGCAACCTCGGCATCGACTTCAGCCACCGGTAGTAATAATCATGTTTGGGGACAGCTGATCAAACGCTATTTATGGCGCATCATGCTATATACTATAATCCTTATTGCAATTACCCTTATTGCTACGGGCTATGTTGAGCCGTTCATAGATAAGTTTATACCTAAGTGGAGCAAGTTGATAACCGCAGTGCTCGCTTTGACGGCAATGGCACCATTCCTGCTCGCTCTTTCGTTGCCTATTTCGCATAAAGCCGAACGTGAAATTCTTGCCGAACGTAGTCGCAACTATCATGTGCCTCTTACGGTCATGTCGTTGTTCCGCCTGATGATTGTATTGGCATTTATAGTTCACTTGTTAACGTCAATTTATTCATTGGCAATCGGTTTGATTGGCGGTGTTATAATTTTATTCTTGATTCTCTTTGTGTTCTCGCGTCGTATCAAAGCACGAATGAGCCGCATCGAAACGACATTCATCAATAATTTGAATGAGCGTGATTTGCGCAAAACCGGTAAAAATAACAATGTGGTGAGTGACCTCCACCTTGCCTATATGCACGTTGGATATGGTTGTCCGTTTGTTGGTTCGCGACTGATGGATTCTCCTCTAAGATCGGGTTTTGGCGTTTCTGTTGTTAATATTCAGCGTGGTAACGAGTCGATTCCTATACCTTCGGGAGATACTCGTTTGTTCCCCGGCGATAATATTGGAGTTATTGGCACTGATGATCAAATTCAAGCCCTAATTGATGTTGTTGAAAAAGACAACAAATCAACTGAGTCAACAATCCCCGATTTTAAGATTGTAAAAATTGAGTTGACCGCAAAATCGCCCTTGGTTGGTAAAAGTATAATGGAGGCTGACATTCGCCGTAATTATCAAGCACACGTCGTCACTATCCGTCGTGGTGAGGAGTTTGTCAGCGATTTGATGTGTGAACCGATGAGAGTTGGCGATTTGCTTTGGACTGTAGGTTCAAAAGAGGCGATCGCAAAAATGACCGGTGAAGTTGATTGAAAATCGCTTGTCAATTATTTGCAAATGTCGTTGACAACCAGGCCGGCAAGCATAAACCCGAATATGGCGGTGGTATGAGCCATCGTGCCGTTTATCTGAGCCTTTTTGACTTTTACATTGTCGAGATTATCAATTGACAGCGAGTCATTTTCAGTGTCGCTTTCGGTTGGTTGTGCGCCTCGGTTTTGATATAGTTCGGGCGAATATACACACTTGAATTTTTTAGTTGGGAAAATCTTTGACGATTTAAATTTTCGGCGTAAAGCTGCTGCGAGCGGGCATCCCTGAACCTTCCAAAACTCGGCTACATCAATGGCGGTGGCGTCCATCTTTAAGGCGGCACCCATCGATGAGAAAAGTTTAGGACGTTTACATCGGGTGGCATTGATGATGAGTAACGCTTTGTCGCGCAGAGAATCAATCGCGTCTAAAACATAATCATATTCTTCAAGGTTAAACTCATTGGCTGTTGCCTCGGTGTAGAATTGTCTGATGGCGACGATGTCACAGTCGGGATTGATTTGTCTGAGTCGGTCAGCCATAACGTCGGCCTTTACGCAACCTACGGTAGCTGTTGTCGCCGGAAGTTGGCGGTTTATATTTGACGCCTCGACACGGTCAAAATCGACAAGTGTTATGTGACCTATGCCCGAGCGTACAAGGCTTTCTGCCGCCCAGCTCCCGACACCACCGACACCAAAAAGTATAACTCGAGTCGAAGCTAAATGTTGCATGGCGTCGGTGCCAACCAGAAGTTCAACTCGATTGAATTTGTCGCTTGCCATTGTGTATTAAAAAGAGGTATGTTTCATTAACATACCTCTTTTGTTTATCATGAGTTATGTTTATTTACATTTTGATGAATTTGCGCACCTCCATCAGTATGTTTTGTGCGGTAAATCCAAATTTCTCGTCAAGCACTTTGTAGGGCGCAGATGCTCCGAAATGGTCGAGTCCATAGACATATCCATTTGCGCCTACAAGTGAACGAAGTGTAGAGGGGAGTCCTGCGGTGAGACCGAATGCCGGGGTTTTAGCCGGAATAACACTTTCGCGATATTCAGCATCCTGTTCGTTGAAAAGACCGATTGACGGAACCGATACAACTCGACAAGGAATATTTTCGGCTTCAAGAAGTACGGCTACTTCACAAAGCAGTGAAACCTCCGAACCGTTTGCTACCAAAGTGACTTTAGAACTGGGATTGTCAAGAAGAACATAACCTCCGTGACGCATTCCCTCGGCTTCGCGATAACGGTCGCCGGTGGGTGAGGGGAGATCTTTGAGATCTTGGCGCGACAAAATCAAAGCGGTTGGAGTCTCTTTGTTTTCCATTGCCATTTCCCATGCGATAGTTGTTTCGGCTGAATCAGCAGGACGGATAGCGAGGAGCGACGGTTTGCCATTGAAGTTTTTGAGTTCTTCAAGAAGGCGTATCTGGGCTTCTTGTTCAACCGGTTCATGAGTCGGACCGTCTTCACCGACGCGGAATGCATCGTGAGTCCAAACATATTTAACCGGGAGTTGCATGAGCGCAGCCATACGTACAGCCGGTTTCATGTAGTCGCTGAATACAAAGAATGTTCCGCATGCAGCTTCCATACCGCCGTGAAGTATGATACCATTCATTACGGCTGCCATTGTCAACTCAGCAACTCCGGCGTGGAGGAATGCACCCGAGAAATCTCCGTGGGTGATAGCTCCGGTTTTTTTGAGGAAAGCGTCGGTCTTGTCAGAGTTGGCAAGGTCGGCACTTGACACAATCATATTTTTAACCTTTTCGCCAAGAACCGACAATACGTTAGCCGAGGCTGTACGTGTTGCGATGTCGGCTTTATGAACGATAGATGCATAATCTATTTCGGGAAGTTTGCCGGCTATGAAATCGGCAAGCTGAGCGGCAGCTTCGGGATTTTCGGCTGCCCACTTGTTGAATTGGGCACGACGTTCGGCAACGATTTTGCGAAGTTCGTCGGCACGTTTTTTATAAAGGTCGGCAACCTCGGGGCGTATAACCCATGGATTTTCGGGATCTCCGCCAAGATTGGCTACTGTAGCGGGGTAGTCGGCTCCCGATTTGCTGAGGGGCTGACCGTGGGTGCTGCATTGACCCTCAAAGTTTTTGCCGTCGGCAGTCACGCAGCCTTTACCCATAATTGTGTTACCGATTATGAGAGTAGGACGTTCTTTTTCGTTTTGAGCCAGGCGTATAGCGTTGGCGATAGCATCAGGATCACAACCGTTGATTTCAATAACATTCCATCCCCATGCACGATATTTTGCCGCATAGTCTTCGGTAGTAACGGCGTCAACATCGGTTGATAACTGCACTTTGTTTGAGTCAAAGAACATAATCAGATTGTGGAGACCGAGATAGCCGGCAAGACGACCTGCACCTTGTGAAATTTCTTCCTGAATACCGCCATCCGAGATGAATGCGTAGGTCTTATGAGCGACAACATCGCCGAAGCGAGCCTGGAAAAAGCGTTCGGCGATAGCTGCACCGACAGCCATTGTGTGACCCTGACCAAGCGGACCCGATGTGTTCTCGATTCCGCGGGCAACGTTGAGTTCGGGGTGTCCCGGAGTTACACTACCCCAAGAACGGAATTGCTGGAGTTCCTCGATTGAGAAACGACCTGTAAGCGCCAACACACTGTAAAGCATTGGCGACATATGACCGGGGTCGAGGAAGAAACGGTCACGGCAAAACCATGATGCATCATCGGGGTCATAGACAAGGAACGACGAATAGAGAACGTTTACAAAGTCGGCTCCACCCATCGACCCACCGGGGTGTCCTGATTTAGCTTTTTCAACCATTGAAGCCGCGAGAACACGGATATTGTCAGCTGCCGAATTCATCAGCTTTTGATCGTTATTCATAAAAGAACGTTTAGGGTTTCAAAAAGTATCAAATACGATATGTCATGATTACATTTCATACCGATGCGAAATTACAACAAAAGTTTTGTTCTGGCAAATTTAAAATCGTTTGATTATCGACATGTATATAAAATAGCAAAGGCGGACTCTTTTTATAAAGAATCCGCCGGCTATAATTTTACCAAGCGAGCATTATTTGCTGGCGATAGAGTCAGAAACGGTCAAGCGAGCGCGACCTTTTGCGCGGCGACGAGCAAGTACTTTGCGACCATCGGCAGTTGCCATTCTTTCGCGGAAACCGTGCTTGTTAACTCTCTTTCTGTTAGAAGGTTGAAATGTTCTTTTCATTGCCGTTATATATTTCGTTATTGATTTACTATTTTACGGACTGCAAAGGTAGGAATAAATTTTTAAATATGCAATCAAAATAGAAAATAACAGTCCTTTTTCATTGTATTTAATGACAAATCGAATGTATTGTGTAGAAAATAGACAGACAATTGGTATTGTTTATAATGACTTCTTTAATATTATTGCTTGTGCTTTATCGTATTCGAGATTTGGCATTTGGGCTCCGACCGGTGCTCCTATGTATGTTGGATCGCAGACGATAAATTTACGACCTCCAATTATCATTGCGTCACCATTAACATCTTCATCGAAGTAAACAGCAGTTGCTAAGTGACCGGGGTAGTAAATCAACGCAACATCAAGACCAAGCAGATCTCGTATTAGACGAGAAAATAAAATCGATCTATCTTCACAATCACAATATGGATAATATAGGGTTTCTTCGGCGAAGAATGCTCGGTCGTGTCCCCACACCTTATCATCATATTCATAAACGAAACCTGTCTGAACCCAATTCAATAGCATTTCAGCTGCTTGAAGTTTGTTTTTACCTGTCAAATATTTATTAAGTGAGGGGTATAGTTTATCTTTTGTTTTCTTTGCTAAAGGTGTGTTGGCATACATTGCCCATCTTGTCATTGGGTTACCGTCAAGATTGGAAGTCGGATATGTATTGTAGAAATCTATAAGCTTTTGAGGCACAGAACTAACAATATTCATCTCATTATTCATATTTGATGTTAATGTTCGTTCATCTGACATATTGCCCCCTAACAATTGTTCTTTATCGATATTCAATGATAGCGGTGTTTCGCTATCAAAGACTGCATTGCAAATACTGATTGAGTTGGAAGGCTCACCAAATGGGTAGAAAAATACACCGTCAACATCAAAATATCCTTTATTGTATATTTGATGTTTACTGCCATATAACATCATTAGTCTATCGCCATCCACAGCCAATCTCATTTGATAGCCTGATTGACAATAGAGAAACGAAGTTAATAATGTTGACTCATTAGGATTATTAGAAAAAGCTTTGCCGACCTCGGCCAAAAAAAGAAGATAAGCCCAGTCTGATAGATTATATCTTATGCGAGCTTCAAGACAATCTCTTATTGTGTTGTTAATTTCGTCGGTGCAAAGGGTTTCCCAACCATCAGCAATAGATTGTGGTTGGACGTTACGAAGTCTCAACTTTATTTCCTCTGGAAACCGTACTTTTGCTGAAATGCCGTAGAAATCAAAAGAGAGTACATTTTCATAAACTACCGGTTGCTCATAGATAGGTTCAATAGGTTTAGGCTGAGGCTCAGGGATTGGTACCGGAATCTCTTCGGGATTAACGACGACAGGATTTGTCTCGTTATCCTTTTCGTAGGGCTTGGGAGGGATTGGCGTAACATTTGGAACCGGAATCGGTTTTTCTCCGGAATATTGAGCCCATGCATCTTTCAAAAACTGAATGTACTTCTGATTACAGTTATCTCGAAATGAATTATATTCTTGATGTACTTCCTTTTTGAAGTTGGAATATATATCAGCTAAATTTTGAGACCAAGATCTAATGGGTACTACTAAATATATAATAAATACAGGTATTATTCTAAAAATCATTTAATATCTGTTTAATTGTAAGAATTTTAGAAATAATAATGGATATTTTCTCTTTTGTTTGATCTGCATAAATATTTCTTAATGATTCTATTAATTTAGCTCGTTTAGACTCATCAGGAATAATTAAGTATTGAATTGAGTCAATATCTAATACTAATCTGTGGGTATTAGTGATGACTGAATATTCATCGGGGTTAAATTGCTCTTTTTTATTAAGAGGAATTATGATTTTGTCTTTTGATAAACTTGGCACGTGTCTCCATTCTCGTTCATCATAGAATTTTTTAGAACTAATATTCCCATTTTTATCAATAGCTTTTCCAGAGACCTTTTTTGCCAACAATAGTTTATTAATTCCAGAATCAGTTATGGTTGCATTTTTTAGATGAGTTAAGAGTCTATTTATATATTGGAATTCAAAAGAAGACGTTGCAATATATTGAACAGGTGTGATGGACTTATGACTATAGATCCATTTCCTGCTTACACCTATCCCATATCCGCCATAAAACTTTGTATGATCTTTTATCATTGATAATGGGATATCACAAAAACATACCATTGGAACCGCAAAGTCTATGAATTTATTTCCCCACCCATATTCCTTACAGTACCGTGGCCAAAATCCTTTTTTTAGAATATCTTCTAAGAAATTTATGTGAGACGTAAAATGGAATAGAGAATTAGAACTAATTTTCATAACAATATATTTTAATTAAAAATAAAGGGTGATACCGAACTCAGATTTTATTACTATATTCATTTAGTATTAGTGTATATTATGATATTAATAAATCGACATTTCTGAGTTCGGCACACTCTCTGTTATAGCATATTATCTTAATGTTTGATTTCTCCAATTATCATTATCTTCGTCATAGAGCGTGACAGGAACCTGATATTTACCATTTTCTACTAATGACGTTCTCTTCACTTGGGTGGTAATATAGTCAGTTAATTCTCCAAGTTTTACATCGCCGTTTGTTTCTTGAAGTTTCTTTAAAAGGAAATATGTCATGAGTCCATGACCTTTAGATGTATAAGGGTATGCAGTCTGATCTCCTTGAGCTGCTGAAACAACGACGAGGTTACCTGTAGGTTTGTCCTCTTTTACCTTTATTGCAACACCACGAGCTGATGCGAGCATATGACCATCTTTTTGCGCTCCACTAAAGCAAGCATCAAGAAATACAATTAAACTTTTGGCATTTAATGAACCTAACTGACTATATAAATCACTCAATTTTAATGCCGTAGTCGGGTCTGAAGCATAGCCATCCACTGGTAGAAGATAACCTTCTTTATTATTCTCGTCAGGAATGCCGTGTCCAGAATAATGTAAAATAATTTTAGCATCACCTTCGTAAGCCTCACTGATATCTTTAATTTTATTTAATGCGAATTTTATATCGCTTAAAGAGGCATTCTCAAGTCGTGTAATATGATTTTCTGGAACTCCAACTGACATTCTTAGGTACTGTTCAAAGACTTTCCCATCGTTATGTGCAAATGGAACATCTTCTACTTGTTTGTAATTTTCATTTGAAATTATTAATGCAAATGTATTGTCAGCGGTTTTTTTTGTGGTAGGAATATCAATATCAACATCACTCTGAAGTGTTCGAGAACCTAAAAGTAGAGATTCATTTTCCGAGTTGGCTTGATTTTGAATATTATTAACTTTAAAATGAGAAAGTACAATTTCATTTTTAGGTAGATTCAATGCTGGAGAAAGGGATTGGTCTACTCGAAAATCGTATAATTCAGCTGGAACGCCTGTCTCCATTCTAAATAACGCATATTCTCCATTTTCTAAAGTTGTAATAGGATAGACTTTGTATATTTCATCTGAGATTTGTTCAAACCGTAAGCCGATTTCGGAAATTTTAGTCGAACTTCCACTATATGCACCTGTAGATTGGTATGTTAACTCTCGAGTTTGATTCTTTTTGGGGTTTAATGGAGCCAATTTCCATGATTTAATAGGCATGTCTTTAGGGCTTTTAATATAAAAATAAACTGCACCCATAGGAAGAACTAATTCCGAGCGACCACCATCGATTACAAGATTTGTTTTAACTTTTGCTCCATAAGCTGCAAGAATAGCAGCTCCTCTAATCTTGTTTCCAAGTGTTACTGCTCGCACCGTGGGCTCAAGTTGTGAATGTGAATTTAAAACATAAACTTCCTGCGCTTTAATATTAAAGCATGTAAGGAATAAAATTGATAACAGAAGGATAAATTTAAGATTCATTTTTTTTAATTGTTAAAGAAATTTGTGATACAGTTATGTTATTATTTTTTAGTCTTAATTTTGATAACCAATTATTAAATTGATTTAGAGTCGTATATTTGGGGATACTTTCTTCTTTTTCTTTTTTTAAATTTGATTTATGAAACATAGATGGAGAAAAAATGATAATAATATCATTAAATTCCTTACTGTTATATGAAGAAAGAGTGTACTCATCGACAAGTTTTTTATC
Source organism: Bacteroides sp. (assembly GCA_014802535.1). Taxonomy (GTDB): domain Bacteria; phylum Bacteroidota; class Bacteroidia; order Bacteroidales; family Muribaculaceae; genus CAJUPY01. Next base: position 125,311 of record JAAVCC010000014.1, read on the forward strand.
AATACTTGTTTTTTCTTTTGAAAAAAAGAAATATTCAGTATCAGCTGTAATTCGAAAAGCATTTTCAGTGTCTTTTCTATAAGGCAAAAGACAAAAAACATTTTTATCCGATATTAAAAATACACTTAAATACCCCGATACGGGTGATTTGAAATAGAGATATAAATCATCTCCATTTATAAATTCTGTGGTGGCGTAGTTTATATTTGGAGCATTCTTAAGAGGCATAGCTTCAAATTCTATCTTATGATCTAAAACTTCTCTAATTAAACCTTGAACTTCACATGTGACTACCACGCATCTATCATCAAAGGAAATATTATATTTCGGATCAACAAGGGATTCAATCCATTCTCCTTTAACGTCACTTCCTCCTACAGAAAAGAAGTGGGAGTCGGTTTCTCCGTTTTTATTTGAAACAATAGTTGAAGTACTTTGAGAGACAATGGTTCCAAATTCATCAGCAATTGCTTGAATCTTTGCACGATCAAGTGCAACTCGTTTTGCCTCTTCAACCGACATTGTTTCGGGGGCATAATAGGTGTATGTCGCAGAGACTTTTGCAACTCTCTGCGAATAACCTATCATTATTTGTAATAGTGAAAGAATGAGAAGAAACTGTCGTTTCATCATTTACCAACCAAGAAGTTTGTCAAGTTTGCCATGTAATGAGTCTCCACGAGCTTCAAGCTCTTTCTTAACAGCATTTTTAGCAGCGGCTTTTGCCATTGCGTCACTATAGGCAAGACGAATCAATACCTCTTTGTTTTTGCCGTTGACATCTCTATATGTTTCAACAATCGGAACAACTCGACCGATGCTTTGAGAAATAAGATTTTTGCTTGCCATAACGCTACGGGTTACAGAGGCTGCTTCGCTTTGATCCATCTGCTCGTTGGCGACTGTATTCTCGATAAGAGCTGTGATTTCTGTTTGGATTTGTCCTGCAAGGTTTTGTTTTGCAAGTTCAAGAGCCTGCATTTTAGCTGCATCATAGTTGCCACCAACGCTCATAGCTTCAGCCATGATAAACTGAGGGAATCCATCAGCATTATACTGATATTGCATTTGGTATGCTTTATCAAGCTGTTTCTCAAGAGGTAATGCACCCGGGGCAGTTTTCCAACCTTCTTTGGTGAGTTTTTTTGCCTCTTTACGGGCTGCTTTACTTGCTTTCTCGTTTAATTCTTTTTTTGAAGCTTTAGCAAGTTCAAGGCGTTCTTTGCGCTGTTCTTTTGCCGATTGGGCGTAGCTAATGCCGGAAGCTGAGACTATCAGCAACGTTGCAAGTCCAAGAATTGTTTTTCTCATAGTGATGACTGTGAAATAATGTTTGGTGTCGGAAGATCCACAGTCCAACGATTAGGGGAAAAAAAGAGCGCGAGGATCTGTATCAGTTACTCGTTCCACGAATCGAGGCCTTAGCATTGCCTATTGTAGTTGAACGAGCAACGCGGAGCCTCACGCCGTATGATATATGTCGCTGAGAAAATGTATCACTACACACTCTCACATAGGTATATCATACCCCGAAAGGCGCCTATCGTTGCCTCATCCTTGACTACAATAATAGAAGTTGCTAAGTTCCGATCCGTCAAGAACAAGCGTCGATAAACGCTCTTATAATATGTTTGTTGCACCCCGCCACGTTTCCCCATATCGGGACTCCGCAGACGATATGCATTGCAAAATTAATAATTAATTTCTAATTATTAGAGATAGGAATAAAAAAAACATTACCCCACCAAAATCTTTGGTGGGGTAATGTTTATGGGTAAGTCGTGATATAAACGCTTTTCTTACAAATAATTTTCAGATGTTCTCATTAAATCATAGAACATCAAGCGAGTACTTAGAGACATTTCATCATCTAAATGGCGGTAGTCTTTCTCTTGTTGCTCTGAGCTGAATACCATCTTGAAATCATTCTTCTCATAGAATGCTATAGTTCCCTGAGAATTATATGCATCCACAATCAAGAATCGGCAGCCGGTTTTGTTTAACGGATCAAGGAACCATAATTTAACAAATTCTATGACTTCACTACCAATGCCAAGTGAACGAAATTCTTTAGATACTCCTAAGCGAGCTAATAAAACGGCAGGATAGTCTTTTAATGTTTTTATATGAGGAATATTAGACTCCACCTTTTTCTTCCTGGCATTAGGAAGATCACTTACTCGAACTCCGGCATTTGCTAATGTAAAAGCACAAACTATTTTTTGTGTATCTTTATCAAGTTTATAGCAGTAGGTTTTCCCTAAAAGTTCCTTCGCATACGCAAAACAATCCCTTGTGAAAAATTCATCTAAATCGGAATCTCCACAGGAAAAGCCATCTATCTCTTGCGGAGACGTAAGAGGGAATAGACTACATTTATCTTCTAAAAATCTCATTTATCACCGAGATGAGCTTTGTCTAACATACGACGAAGCTTTGCGAAACCTCGTTCAAGAGCTTCAGCCTCAGCTTTTTTTTCTTGCTCTGTTCGATTGAGATTGCGCTCGTAGTTTGACTGCGCCTCTTTTTCGAATCGCTGAGCAACTTCTCCGGTAAGAACCGGCATAGATGCAATTGGTAGTGCCATATCTTCGTTCTTTAAATTGCAAAGATAATAAAATTTATCAAAACTATCAAGAACCTATATATTTTATCAATACATAGATAAAAATAACACCCCGCCAAAAATCTTTGGCGGGGTGCTACCGTTAGTTAGAAAACGGTTAGATTAGTAGTTCCACTGACATGCAATCATGTGGAGGTTATCACAGCCGATTGTACGGATATCTGTGAGTACGTTGTAACGACAGTTGATGTAGGTCAAGTTAGTGTCAAATGATACATCAAGCATGTTAAGCTGGTTGTTGTTGCAAAGCAGACGCTGAAGGAATGTCTGGTTTGTGAGTGACAAGTTAACAAGGTCGTTGTATGAGCAATCTACGAAGAGAAGTTGAGGACAACCGCTGACATCGAGAGTGGTCAAGTCGTTGTAAGAGCAAACGAGGTCGAGAAGAGCGTTACAGTTGCGAACACCGAGTGTGGTCATACGGTTGTCAGAGCAAATGAATGAGCTGAGTGAAGGAAGACCAGATACAATCAGCGAAGAAATTTCGTTGTTGTCGGCGTTGAGGTTGGTAAGGCTTTCAACTCCAAGAAGGTTGATGGTGGTCAATTTGTTGTAACCACAGTAGAGGTTCTTGAGGCTTGAACATCCTGTAACCATAAGGCTTTCAAGGTGGTTGCCCTGAACGTTAAGGGTCTTGAGGTTGGTAAGATCTGAGAAGTTCAAAGTTTCAAAGTAGTTGTTAGAGCAGTTCATGTTCTGCAAGAACTTTGCTTCGCTGATTGTCAGATCGGTCAGACGGTTTTTATTGATTTGAACTGTAGAAAGTTGAGTACATCCATCCAATTCAAGGGTTTTAAGCTGGTTACGTGAAGCGTTGAGGTCGGTAAGAACAGCTGCGCCTGAAAGGTCAATGCTTGTAAGTTTATTACGAGATACGTCAACTTTTGTTAAGGCTGAAAAGTTTGAAAGGTTGAGGTCACCGGCAAGAGCTTTGTCTTTCCAATTGATTTCAGTAATATGTCCATTGGTTACGGTAACACCTTCCCAGGTAGAGGGATCATTAAGATTTGAGATTTTGAGAACCTGAGCATTGGTTCCTTCTTTTTCGGCGGGTTGTGACAAGAATTCTTTCATTTGTTTCATCTCGTTCTTGTCGGGTTTCTGTGCGAAAGCAGCCACGCTACCAAGCATGAGAGCAATCATTAAAACAGCTTTTTTCATATTAAATAGTTGTGTTTTGTGGTTAATAATTTTGTTACTAATTCTAAGTTTTCTAAGCTTTGAAATTATAACAAAACTCGGTTTGAAAAAGTTTAGTAATATGAAAAAAATTTTAATGTTTTTTTATCTGTATTCCTCTCAGATGCTTATTATAAGCCGATTTTTTAATAAATTTTTATTTTATTTTTTTGAAATGGTATGCAAGTCGGGGACGCCCGTCAAGCAGGTGTATTGTGCCGCAATGTTTAAATCCGTTTCTTAGAAGCAGGTGTTGCATGACATGATTGTCGTGATGGGTATCGGCACGCAAATTGTCGGTCAGGGTTCTGCAAAACTCGATAACGTCATCTCCGACGTTGCGCATAATGCCTGCCGAGGCTATTCGATGGATCGTGCCGTAAGGCTCATCGTTGAGCCAGTTGCCGTCGATGACTGTATAGGTTGGGTCTTCGCCGATAATAAAACTGAATACAACGGCAATTTCACCCTCGGGTGTGACGCCGACATACGAGGCATCACGTTCAATGTCAGCTCGGATATGTTCAACAGCCGGATACCCTGCAATCCATTGATTTGGATTTCCGTTTGCCGCCATGAAGCGACGTGCGTTTTCATACATCGGCATTACGGCAGGCAGGTCATCGATTGTTGTGTTGCGATATTTGAGTTTTGTTGCCATACGAAATATTATTTATATCGTGCCCAACGGATCAGCTCTTTGATTGTCGGTTTTTTACCATACATGAATATGCCGACACGATAGATTTTTGCAGCTAACCATACCATCAGGAAGAATGTCGCAAACAAAATTGCGATTGAGACCCATATTTCCCATGTCGGGATGCCGAATGGAATACGTACAACCATAATCATCGGTGAGGTGAACGGGAACATTGACAGCCACATCGCTAATGTTGAATTGGGATCGTTTCCGATTGTCGAGGCGCAAACAATCGCAGCAATGATGGGAATCATCGGGATGTAGGTCAGTTGTGAAGCGTCCTGAATGTTATCGACCGATGAGCCTATCGCGGCAAAAATCGCAGCATACAGAAGGAACCCTCCGATAAGGAAGATGGTCAAATAGAAGAAAAGTGAAATCATATAACCTACATTCCCGATCATTGACATTGTCTGCAGCAAGTCAATATCGACCGATGCTGCTGTCGGGTCAAGACTGCCGGCGTTGAGTGCCGACATCTGAGCTGCAATATCGCTCGGTATGAGCATAGGCATTATTACGCCGACGAGTGTTGACAAAATAGCCATCCATAAAACTATTTGAGTGACGGCAACCAGTCCGATACCAACAATTTTACCAAGCATCAGATGCTCGGGTTTAACCGATGAAACAATGATTTCAAGCACTCGGTTGTTTTTCTCCTCGATGATAGATGTCATCACCATTTGACCATAGATGAGCAGGAACATGTATAGCAGGAATGCCATCGCTATTCCAAGAATAAAGCACAATATTGTTGAGGTCGAAGACTCTTCTTCGGCATCAAGACGATAGGTCGATAGGATGACGTTAGCTTTGATATTGCTTAATATTTGGTCGAGATTGGCAATGTTATATGCTTCAAGGCGTTTTGACTCGACGATAGACTTGATTTGCTTTGAAATATAGGTCTCGTTGTCCATTGAGCCGGCACCGTGGGTGTAGAGCTGAACATCTGATGGGTTGTCAATGATGCGTGAGCCAATCACAAGAACGCCGGCAAAGGTGTCATCGGCTTTGAGTGAATCGAGGGGCATGTTTACGCTGACAAACTTGATTGACTCGCCATCGGTGAGCTCGGGGGCAATAATCCCACTACGGTCAAGCACTGCATAGGTTTGAGTATCAGAAGATTGAAATGTTGCAAGCAAGACCGGTACAAATGAGATCAACACCATCAGCAGGGGTGTGAGTATTGTTGTTAGTATAAACGTCTTTTTAGAAACTCGTTCGATATATTCGCGACGTATAACAAGCCAAATATTATTGCTCATATTTTATTTTTGATTGAATTGTTGAACGGTTGAGATGAAAATTTCGTCCATTGATGGGAGTGCCGAGCCAAATGATGTGATTTCGACGGCTTCGGTGGCTGCGCGGAGCAGGTCGCGGCGTGAAAAGTCGGGCGCAACTTTAAGTGTTATGGCGGTTTCGCGGTCAGAAAGAATATCTACTGTATGATCGAGAAGATTGTCGCCGAGTGCTGCCAGCAGATTGTTTGTGTCTCCTTCAAATGTGATTTTATAGCGATTTTGACCAAGCCGGGTGCGAATATCATCAACGTTGCCAGTCAAAATATTTTTTGAGTTATTGATCAGCGTTATGTCGTCGCATAATGTCTCGACGCTGCTCATGTTGTGGGTCGAGAATATGACCGTTGCTCCTTCATTGCGCAGACGTAGGATTTCTCGCTTCAGGATATTAGCATTAATCGGGTCAAATCCCGAGAATGGTTCGTCAAAAATAAGTAGTTTCGGGCGGTGAAGCACTGTGACAATAAATTGTACTTTCTGAGCCATCCCTTTTGAGAGTTCTTCAACCTTTTTATTCCACCAATCTGAAATTTCAAGACGTTCAAACCATTCTTTTAGTCGAATAGTGGCATCTGATTTTGACAATCCTTTGAGACGCGCAAAAAACAGGGCTTGATCGCCCACTTTCATTTTTTTGTATAGCCCTCGTTCTTCAGGAAGATAGCCAATGTTGACAACATCGTTTTGTGTCAGTTGGTGTCCATCAAATATTACATTTCCCGAGTCGGGGGCGGTGATATGGTTGATGATGCGGATAAGAGTTGTTTTGCCGGCTCCGTTGGGGCCAAGCAGCCCATAGATTCGACCTTCGTTGACTTCGAGCGATACGTCATCGAGTGCGGTGTGTCCGGCATAATGTTTTGAAACATTTGATACTGTCAGTAAAGACATATTGTTAATGTAAAAATGATGGTTTATTTATGTTTACTTACTTTGACGCAGTGATGTTGGCTAAAGTTTCACTGTCGGTTAAAGAATTTCTTTCATGAAAGGGAGGGCATTAACCGCATTACGGTTTGAGCATGACGGAACAACTGTTGCATAATTTCGGTCGAGCCAATAGAGGTCGGTTTCGGAATTGTCGGGTTCCTCGTTTACGATTTTCCCTGAAAGCCAGTAGAATGGCTTACCGTTGGGGTCAACATATTGTTGATATTCTTCGGTCCAGTGACTGTCGGCTGCTCTTACAACTTTCATACCCTCGATTTTGCATTTTGCCGGGAAGTTGACGTTGAGGCAAACATCTTTTGGCAGCCCTTTTGCCAAAACTGCCTTTGTGATTTGTTCGATGTAGTGTTCTGTCTCGCTGAAATCAGCATCTATTGCATGAGAAAGCAGCGAATATCCTATCGCCGGAATTCCAATCATGCAGGCTTCCATTGCCGCACCCATTGTTCCGGAATATATAATCGAATTGCCGGCATTTGACCCGTGGTTGATACCTGAAAGCACAAGGTCGGGACGTCGCGGAACAATGTTGTGCATCGCTATTTTGATACAGTCAACCGGTGTGCCGCTCACCGAGCGCATTATAGCTCCGTTATAGTCGGGATGTTCGGTGATGCGAAGAGGTGCGTTTACGGTTAAGGCTGCTGATTTGCCCGAACATGGACCATCGGGGGCGGCTACAACGATGTCGCCTAAATGATGTACATAATCAATAAGGCGGTGAAGACCGGGCGAGCTGATGCCGTCGTCATTGCTTATAAGTATCAATGGTTTTGTCATAATTTCTAAAGTATATTTGTGAAATGCAAAGTTAACTATTTTTATGTAGAGTATCAACGTTATATAAATAATTTGTAAATTTGCCACTCATTATAATATAATAGATATGTCAGCAAATAATAACGACTCAAAAGTTGTTGCCACATTTCAATCAATAGGCGATGCTTATATAACAAAGGGTGTTCTTGCCAACGAAGGCGTGGAGTCGTGGGTGATCAACGGCTTGATATCAACAATATATCCCGTGACTTCGCCCGATGGAGGCATACGGTTGATAGTCAGGGGTGAAGATTATGACCGCGCCTTGGAAATCATAAACAATATGGCTGATTAACAGTAGATAAGTATGGCAAAAGAAATAGAACGCAAGTTTTTGGTTAAAGACCAAAGTTTCATGTCTATGGCTGGCAAGGTTGATCGAATAGAGCAGGGCTATGTATCGCTAAGACCGGGAGGTACCGTCCGAGTCCGCATCAAAAACGACCGAGCGTATCTAACCGTTAAAGGTCTCAATAAAGGAGCCGTGCGCGATGAATGGGAATATGAAATTCCGCTTAAAGATGCCCGTGAAATGGTTGACCGTGTCACCGAAGGAATCGTTATTAAAAAACTTCGTTACAACGTTGACTATCAGGGCCGAAAATGGGAGGTCGATGTCTTTGAGGGTGTTCATCAAGGCTTGATTTTGGCAGAGGTCGAACTTGAAAGCGCCGATGCCCCGATTGAATTGCCTCCGTTTATTGGCGATGAGGTCACAGGCAATCCCCAATATTACAATTCAGTACTTTCAGGAATGGATAGAAATTAAAAAAGACGCGAAATTTCGCGCCTTTTTTTGTATTTCAGAGTTGCATTACTCTTTGAGTGAGAGAGCCACGACGTTTTCAACGTGATGGGTGTGGGGGAACATATCGACCGGTTGGACTTTGTCAACTTTGTAGGCAACATCGAGGAGCGCAAGGTCGCGAGCTTGAGTTGCCGGATTGCAGCTGACATAAACGATGCGCGACGGACGGGCTTCAAGAATGACGTTTACAACGTCTTGGTGCATCCCTGCACGTGGCGGGTCAACAATCATAACGTCGGGACGTCCGTGGGTGGCAATGAAGTCGGTGTTTAACACATCTTTCATATCTCCGGCAAAGAATATAGTGTTGTCGATATTGTTGATTGACGAGTTGACGCGAGCATCTTCAATTGCTTCGGGAACATACTCGATGCCGACTACTTTTTTGCAGTGACGGGCAACAAAGTTGGCAATTGTGCCTGTGCCGGTATAGAGGTCATAGACAAGTTCGTCGCCTTTAAGGTTGGCAAAATCGCGGGCAACGCGATATAGATTCAAAGCTTGTCGAGAGTTGGTTTGGTAGAACGATTTCGGACCAACGCGAAATTTGAGGTCTTCCATCTGTTCGATGATATGATCACGTCCCGAATGAACGTGTATGTCGAGGTCGGTCAGCGTGTCATTGGCTTTTGTGTTGACTGTCCACAACAGTGAAGTGATCTGAGGAAATGTAGTTGCAAGATCGTCAAGCAATGGCTTTATCTCAGTGCTGTCTTCTCCAAACGAAAGAACAATCATAACCTCGCCGGTCGATGCGATGCGAATCATCAGCGTGCGCAAAAGACCCGACTGGGCGCGCAGGTCATAGAACGATAGACCATGTTTTTTTGCATAGTCTTTGATGTGGAGTCTAATCTGGTTGCCGAGGTCGTCCTGAAGATAGCATTTTTTGATGTCGAGTACCTTGTCAAATGCNCCGGGAATGTGAAANCCTGCCGCATCGCGATCGGGAAANTCTTCNCCACTACGNAGNTGTTCAAANGTGAGCCAACATTTGTTTGAAAATGTGTACTCCATTTTGTTGCGNTANTCCCAGATGTTTTCCGACCCGAGAATGGGTGAAATTTCNGGNAGNTCGACTTTGGCGATTCGGGTGAGTGCGTCGGTGACCTGNTGTTGTTTACACTCGGTTTGGAGCGAGTAGGGCAGGTGTTGCCATCGGCATCCTCCGCAAACGGTGAAATGAGAGCAACGTGGNTCAACACGCACAGGCGACGGAGTTTTGAGATCAACAATGTGACCTTCGGCGTANGTTTTACGTTTGCGGTCGATTTTGACATCAGCGACATCGCCCGGGGCACCAAAAGGAATGAATATCACCATGTCGTTATGACGGGCGATAGAGTTACCCTCGGCGGCTACNCCGGTGATATTTACGTCGGTTAAAACCGGCAGATCTTTACGTTTNCGTGCCATTGGCTTTATTCGGTAATTCCGTCTTTGGCAGCGCGTTCTTCCATACGTTTGATGCGCTCGTCAAGGTCGGGATGAGAAGAGAAAAGCTGGTTGATTTTGCTTGATTTCTTAGCGCCGGCTTCAGCTTCCATTTGTTTGAGTTTTTTGAAAGATTTAGCCATTGCAATAGGATTTTTACCGTGGCTTTTAAGGAACTCATAACCATAATCGTCGGCAGCGCGTTCTTGTTTCTGAGAGAATGTTGCGGTCATTAAAGACTCTCCAAGTGCCGAAAGNTGCGAATCAGANAGCGATGCAGCTTTACCATTGGTAGATGAGATACCATCTTTTAGTGCTGATGTCAGGAGTGAACGCTGAAAGGCGTTTTTAGAGTCTTTGTGTGCGATATGACCAACTTCGTGTCCGATAACGCCGAGAAGTTCATCGTCGTCCATTATNTCCATGAGTCCGGCAAAGACGCGTACCGAGCCGTCGGGACAAGCAAAAGCGTTGACATCAACAACGTTGTAAACTTTGAAATTCANGGGAATACCTTCAACAGANGTCAATCCATCGGTCAAACGTTTGATGCGCTGAACATATTGAGTGTCAGTATCGGGCAAAACATGGTTTTGTTTGTCTGATTCTGCAATATATTCACCGACATATTGTGCCATTTGNGCATCGGTTAATGTTGCTGCCTGTACGGCTTTGCTTGCNGCCGACGCAAGTTTTGATTTGTTNAGATTGCCAAGCTTGCTTAGCTGAGCTGATGCCGGTTGAATACCGGTGAAAATACATGCGATAAAAAGTGCTGCTACAAATGCAATTCTTTTCATATTNGTTTATTTGATTTCTTGTGATTTATAATAAATTTAGAGNTGANTTTTGTAATGCAAAGTTAGTCAAAATAATGCANAATTCATAATGCATAATTCATAATTCTTTGTAGAGCAGGGTGTCAAAGGCGATGACAAAATGCACAAGTTTATAATCCGCTTATTTATTATCTGTGAAATTTGCTTCGTAATCAGCAAGTATTCTTTCGATATCTTTCTTTAATTCCGGAATATGTCTTATGACAAGACTCCATAAAAAGTCAGGGTGTACGTTGTCATAAGCGTGGATTATGCGGTTTCGAGTGTCGATGATTGCGCGGGCATTAGGAATTTCAACTGTCGAATCAATTTTTTTGATTCGATTAATAGCTTCTCCCATTATTTCGACTTTGCGCTCTACAACACACTGTCTCATCATATCCTTTTCAAATAGGTCAAAACGTTCCGGATACTCGATAAAGCATGATTGAGTATCATTGATTGCATCCAGAATATCCTGAAGATAGGCGAGAACTAATTGATTAGCCATAAATTAGTTGCTTGGTTTTATTGACGTTGTCAATTAGATATTTGTTTTTTAGACCTTTTTGCTCAATTAAATCAACTTTCCGGTCAAATATTGATTCAAGCGCGTCGCGAAAATTGAAAAAGTTTGTTACATAATCAAATTCACGATGATCAATCGGCTCAAAATCAACGAGTAAGTCGATATCGCTTTTGTCGTTGAAACGCTCTGTTAGAATTGACCCAAATACAAATAATGATTTGACCTTGTGTAGTTTACACAGGTTTATGATTTGTTGTATGTTCAATTCTATAAGTTTCATAAGCTTGAGATTCAAGTGCAAAGTTAGTCAAAATAATGCATAATTCATAATTCTTCAAGTTGCGAAATGCAAAGGATATGGCATAACTTAGTTTCCTTCGCGTTCGAGGGCTGCTTTTTCGATTTCGTCTTTGTCAAATTTGAAATGATGAGCGAGCATGGCTATAAACTTTGAGATTTGTGTAACCGCATTTTGGGTCTCGGGTGAAATATCTTTTGACTGGAGTCGTAACATCAACATTCCATATAGGGCTGTAAAACAAGTCTCGATTTCACCAACAGCCTTTTCGCCTGCACGACTTCTCAGCTCGACAATATATGGCANNGTCTTATAAAACTCGGCNGTATAGTTCGGGATATTTGGGGTCTTTTAGAAGAGCCTGATGTAACTCGACAAGTTGCATCAGCGTGTTACGGTTAATCTGAAGATGNCCATGTTCGGCAACTCCTTCAGTGCGCATCATGTCGATCAAAGATTCATACCATTCGGTCATTTCGCGACGCTGCTCGTCGNTGAGATCGGTAAATTTGTCAATGACATTTTTCTTGATTTTTTCGATGTCAAGTGAGTTTGCTCGAATGATATCTTCGATTTGCCACATATAAAGAATGTATTCGGCNATATTGTCTTTGCGTTTTTGAGATGCTATATACATATAATATAAATATTAATTTGGTTTTATTTATATAACGTATCTGAACCGATAAAAGTTAAACCCTGCCGGAAAACTTGCCGACAGGGTTTAATCGTATAATCTTTGCTGATTTTATTTGTTGGCTGAAACGATATCGCGTGTGTCGCGGGCAATTGTGAGTTCCTCGTCGGTAGGAACAACAACAACTTTGACTTGCGAATCNGGAGTCGAAATTATGGTCTCGGTTCCNCGTATTTTGGCATTGAGTGCTTCGTCAATTTTTACACCCATNAAAGCGAGCGGACGGCAAACGTCGGCACGAAGACCTGTCTGATTTTCGCCTACACCACCGGTGAATACAATAATGTCAACGCCACCCATCTCGGCTGCATATGCGCCGATATATTTGATGATACGCTGTTCATACATTTCAAGGGCGAGAATAGCACGTTTGTCTCCTTTGTTTACTGCATCTTCGAGGTCGCGCATATCTGATGACTTTTCGGTGATTCCGTAAACGCCACTCTCTTTGTTGATGATACGTTGGATATCGTCGGCNGTNTANTTGTGCTTTTTCATGAGGAATGTGAGCACACCCGGGTCAACATCACCAACACGAGTACCCATCATGAGGCCTTCGGTTGGTGTAAGTCCCATTGATGTGTCAACGCTCTTGCCGTTGAGTACGGCTGTGATTGAACCACCGTTACCGATGTGGCAGGTGATGATTTTTTTAGTGTTGATATCACAGTNGAGTATCTCNCAAACGCGTGCCGATACATAGCGGTGGCTTGTTCCGTGGAAACCATATCGGCGAACNTCATCTTCCTCATAAAATTTGTAGGGGAGGGGATACATGAAGCTCTTGGCGGGCATTGTTTGATGGAATGCTGTGTCAAAGACACCAACTTGAGGTACGTTGGGAAGNATAGCTTCGACAGCTTCTACGCCGATAACGTTTGCCGGATTGTGAAGCGGTGCNAGTGGATAACATTCTTTGACTTTGTCGAGTACCTCTTGGTTGATAAGAACCGAGCTGCTGAATTTTTGTCCNCCATGCACNAGNCGATGGCCAACTGCTTCAATTTCGTCAAAGCTCTTGATGCANCCNACTTTGGGGTCGGTAAGATTTTTGAGAATTGCCATTACCGATTGTTTGTGATCGGCTTTGCCAAGTTCTACAATCTCTTTAGAGCCATCAGCTTTTTTGAATTTGAGGAATGTGCCGTCCATGCCGACTTTTTCAACGCCGCCTTCAGCGAGTGTTTTATTGTCGGTCATGTCGATCAGCTTGTATTTTACAGAACTGCTACCGCAGTTAAGCACGAGAATTTTCATGTCCTATTATTGTTAAGTTTTTTATTTATTTTCTTTGAGACCNATTGCNTGGTTGCAAGTCATGATGATTGTCTTATAGATGTCTTCGGGGAAGGCACCGCGCGAAAGGTCGTTGACCGGNGCGGCAAGTCCTTGAAGAACCGGGCCCACAGCTTCTACTCCACCGAGGCGCTGAACAAGTTTGTAGGCGATGTTGCCGACTTCAAGCGATGGGAACACGAGCACGTTGGCNCGACCGCTGAGTGGCGAATTAGGAGCTTTGGTTGCACATACCCCCGGAACAATTGCAGCGTCGGCTTGCAACTCTCCGTCGAGGATAAGGTCAGGAGCCATTTCATGGGCAATTTTAGTTGCTTCGATAACTTTTTCGACACGTTCATGCTTGGCACTGCCTTTGGTTGAGAATGATAATAGAGCAACGCGAGGTTCGATGCCGGCGATGTCGCGAGCTGTCTTGGCTGCTGATACGGCGATTTGAGCAAGCTCTGGAGCTGTCGGGTTGGGTACTACCGCACAGTCGGCAAAAATCAGAATACCGTCTGTTCCGTATGGCAGACCTTCGGGAACAAGCATTAAAAATGCACCTGAAACAACGTCGATGCCGGGTTGGGTTTTGATAACTTGGAAAGCGGCACGAAGAACATTGCCCGTTGTGTTTTGAGCTCCGGCAACCTGACCGTCGGCATCGCCTGATTTAACCATGAGGCAGCCAAGGTATAAAGGATTGGCGGTTGTGAGACGCGCTTCTTCCATTGTAATTCCTTTTTTCTTGCGTAGTTCAAAGAAAAGTGGAGCATATTTGTCAATAACAGACTCATCGGCCGGATCTACTATTTTTGCGTTTTTAATGTTTGCAAGACCCATTTCGTCGGCAAGTCGAAGAATTTCAGTTTGATTACCGATTAAAATAATGTCGGCGAGTTGATCACCGATGATACGGTTTGCTGCTGTTAGTGTACGAGGTTCAGTGCCTTCGGGAAGGACAATGCGCTGGCGCGAAGCCTTTGCCTTGGCAGTCATTTTTTCAAAAAGTCCCATGATAAAATCCGGATTGTATATGATTTAGGTTAAAAGTTTTATTAGTTATTCAAATCGTTTTTATACGTTTGACATGGCAAAATTAGTAAAAAATAAGTAAAAAGGGATAAGATTAACCAAAAAACTTCGCTATCTTTGCACCGCTATAAATTTAATTGATGTTAAATATATTTTTAACAATGGAAAAGAAAGTAGTTTTAAGTTTATATTCAAAATTGATGTCGATTCTTGCGATTGCAATTATAGTGGCATTGTTTGTTTATGAAATAAAATTTCATCAATATGCGAGAATGGTTATTCTCGGGGTCGCTCTTGTTGCTATTGTCGTACCCATGATGATATATGCGCCATGTGCAATTGCGGTTACTGATGGCCATATAATTGTGAAGCGTTTCTTTAAACCCAAAATGATTGATTTAAACGATGTAGAATCAGTTCAACTTGTAAGCCCGACTATGGCAGAGCATCGTTTGCTCGGCAGTGGTGGCTGGATGGGCTACTGGGGATGGTTTAAGGATGGCGAATTGGGTCGCTATTTTGCCTATTATGGCAAGGCTTCTGAGTGTTTCATGGTCAAACTGAAATCAGGTCGCCAATACATGTTGGGATGTAAGGACACTCAAGAAATGGTCGATTACATCCAAAATCAGCTTAATAAATAAGGACATAAACAAAAAAATAAGCCACTCTATAATGGGCGATAAAACGCTTGTTTAGAGTGGTTTAATTTGTTTGAGCGGCAAACGGGGCTCGAACCCGCGACCCTTGGCTTGGGAAGCCAATGCTCTACCAACTGAGCTACTGCCGCAAAGGTTGAAATTGGTTATGCAAAGATACTACAAAATGTTAAGACATCAAAGGATATGATTGATTTAAATTCCTTTGGATTTTGTTTTATTGATTTTGTTGACTAATTTTGTCGTGTCTAAAAGTTTGTCACATTCATTAATTACAAATTGATTTATGAAGAAATCACAGATGATATTGTGGATTGTGGCTCTCGTTATCGGTGTCGGAATCGGACTCTTGAAAATCGAGTCGGTTGACACAATAATGAATTTTATTGCCACGATCTATACACGTCTTTTCCGCTTGTTGGCTGTGCCGACAATTGTTCTTGCTGTTATCACGACACTTGCGTCGCTTGGCGGTGGACGAGAGATGGGAAAGATGTTCAAGACGACGCTCACTTATACATTACTTACAACGACAGCGGCAGCAGTGGTTGCACTTGTTCTTTACCTCGTTATTGCTCCCGGAAACTTGCCTGCCGGAGTCGTTGATGCGGGGAAAGCCAATGTAGGAGCTGATGTCAAGGGCTTTACATATACCGACCACATTTTATCGGTAATCCCCGACAATATTGTCAAGCCGTTTCTTGATGGAAATGTTCTCGCTCTCCTTCTGCTATGTTTCGCAGTCGGAATAGCATTGTCAAAAATGCCTGATTCTAATCCTAAGCAAACGATAATGAATGGATTATTAGGACTTCAGGATCTTTTGTTTATGCTCATTAAATGGCTGATTGCAGTGTTGCCTCTCGGTATCGTCGCTTTTGCGGCACAGCTGACGGCTCAGGTTGGCGGAGGCGTGATGCTCGAATCGCTTGGCAAGTATGTTCTTGTGATTTTGCTTGGCAACTGTCTTCAGTTTTTTGTTGTTCTCCCGCTTTTCCTACTTGCCAAAGGTATTAATCCGATAAAGACTCTGAAAGGAATGTCTCAAGCTGTTTTGATGGCTCTTTTCACCAAAAGTTCGGCTGCGACACTGCCTGTTACGATGGCAAACGCTGAAGAACGTGTCGGGGTAAGATCAAAAGTTGCCCGTTTTGTGCTGCCGATATGTACAACGGTAAACATGAATGGGTGTGCCGCATTCATTCTTGTAACATCTCTGTTTGTTATGCAGAACAACGGCATGGATTTGTCAATGACGACAATGATATTGTGGGTGTTTATAGCAGTTGTATCGGCATTTGGGAATGCCGGAGTTCCGATGGGTTGTTATTTCTTGACGCTATCGTTGATGTCGGGTATTGGAGCAAATGTCGGAATTATGGGTATAATATTGCCGATATATACAATTATTGATATGGTTGAGACCGCCGAAAATGTATGGTCTGACTCTTGCGTGTGTGCAATCACCGACAAGGTTTTGAAGTAGTGTATTTCTAAAAACAATATAAAACGAGAAGAGCTGTCTCACGACAGCTCTTGTTCGTTAATAAACCAATCATTATCACATTTCTTGCTTTTGCAATGGGAAATAAATCCTTTTGTACTTATATAACATCATGGGTTAATATTTTGTTCAACAAAATGTAATAATTTTGTAATATTTTTGTTGCGGCGTGTTTCGCGTGGGCTATATTGTCTAAATTATATATAAACGAGAAGGGCTGTCTCCCGACAGCCCTTGATCGTTATAAACCAATCATTATCACATTTCTTGTTATGAAAAAGAGTTTCAAGCTCTTTTCGATATTATAACATCGTGGATTGAGAATTTGTTCATAAAAATGTGATAAAAATGTAACAATTTTGTTATTTATTGGTGTTATATTCTTGTAACTGTCTAAATATAAACTGTTTATATCTTGTAGTTTTTTTAATCATCGAGTCGAAAAACAATTCGTTGCCAGCCATCGGCATAGCGCGAACTTGATATTCGGAAGTGTCCGATTTGTGAAGTCGATTCAACGTGTGAGCCTACACATGGGCATGCATCATAGTCGCCGATTGTGACGATGCGAAGTGTTGACGATGCGTCGTCGGGCAAGCGGTCGAGATTGAATTTGCCTGTTGCCTCTTCAACTGATATAAATGAATATTCAACTTTAAAGTCGCGATTAATAACCTCGTTGACTGCATCAGAAACTTTCTGTAATTCTTCGTCGGTTAACTGACGGTCAAGTCGATAGTCACACTTTGATTTGGTGCGCTCGATGTGGTTTCGTTCTGATCGCGGACACCCGAACATCTTAACCATCGTGGCGTTGAGTAGGTGCTCGGCAGTGTGCATCGGTGGGTATTCTTGTTTGTTGTGTGAGTTTAAAATAGGTTCTTCCATAAAATTGAGAAATAATCTAAAATTTGAGTTAGAATTTGAACCAAAATTACAATAAAATTATGTAATTTTGTAGTGTTTAATGAAATTAAAATATCGACATACAAATTTACCTCTGTTCGGGGTGATTATTCTTGTGTTGACCGGCGGATGTCGGCCATCGCTTTCTCGTATGATGTCCCATGCCGATTCAGAGTATAATCTTGGTGAATATTATGAGGCTGCCAAGAGGTATAAAGACGTGTATGTCAAAGCCGAGCGCAAAGATATATTGCGTGGAAAGGCGGCATTTCGTTCGGGACTATGTTATGACCGTTTGAATATGGCATCGCGCGCCGAGGCTCAGCTGCGAAATGCTATCCGTAATGGCGAAGCTACCGATTCGGCATATTTCCTATTGGCTCGTAACTTGATGAGACAAGGCAAATATGATGATGCGGCAAGTCAAATTTCAAATATCGGTTTAACGTCGGGCTTTGGTGATGAAGTCGAGCTGATGCTCGCGTCAATTGGTAAGGCGACAAACGATAAAAACATACTTTCTCGATACCGCGTTTCTCGTGTGAATGTTTTCACAACGACAAAATCTGAATATTCGCCGATGTTATATCCCGGCAACGATGACCGATTATATTTTACTTCGACCGGTCAGTCTGTCGCCGGCGACAAGAGTCGGGTGACAGGTATGAAAAACGGAGATATTGTTTCAGCCCGAAAGAATGAGGCAGGGCAGTGGCTCAGACCCGAATCGGTTGAAGGTGGAATCAATAGCAATTGTGATGAAGGAGTTGTGGCGTTCATTCCGTCGGGCGATGAAATGTATTTCACTCGCATTGAACAGTCTGAAAAACTGCAAGGACAACGTATGTCGATCTGGAAGTCATCACGCCGCGATGCCGAGTGGCGTGAACCTCAAAGAGTTGTCATCGCTCGTGATATGATAAATAATTATGGCTATCCTGCCATATCGGCTGATGGTCAATGGCTGATATTCAGTTCTGATCGTCCGGGTGGCTTTGGCGGTTATGACCTTTGGCGCGTCCCGATTGATAATCTTGATGGAAACCCTCAGAATCTCGGAAAGAATATAAACTCGTCAGGAAATGAAAAATTCCCTACAGTGACTCCCGACGGCAGATTGATGTTTGCTTCAGACGGACATCCCGGCTTTGGCGGACTCGATATTTTTGACGGTGGCGATGCATCAGCCATAGCATCTTGTAAAGCGATAAATGTCGGAACACCGGTCAATTCGTCTGCCGATGACTTCGGTATGACTTTCACAACCGATTGTCGCTCGGGTTATTTCAGCTCAAACCGAAATGATGTTGCGGGTCATGACCATCTGTTCCAATTTGATGTCATTGAGTTTAAAACCATTCTTGAGGTTACTGTTACCGATTTTGAGGGGCAGGTTAAAGATGACGCTAAGTTGAGAATTGTTGGCGACAATGGTACAGACCGACGATTGTCTATCGGACGGGGAGGAAAAACTTCTATCGATGTTGAACGAGGGGTTAAATATGCTGTAATGGCTTCGGCTCCGGGATGTCTTAGTCGACATACGACATTTAAAGTTCCCGACTCTCCCCAAGATGAGACGACCGAGATTTACGAAACAGACTTTGTTCTTATCGCGGTAAATAAACCGATTGATATACGAAATATATATTTCGACTATGATTGTGCCGATCTTCGTGTCGAAGGTCTCAAAAGTCTTGACCATCTTGTAAAGGTTATGGATGAAGATGGTCGCTCAACTATCGAAATAACATCGCATACTGACCGTCATGGGTCAGAACAATATAATCTTAATTTGTCTCAACGCCGGGCACTTGCTGTGACCGACTATCTCGAATCAAAGGGAATTAACAAACAACGAATGATTGCGCGGGGATATGGTAACCGTAAGCCGGCAACGGTTGATAAATTGATTGCCGAACGTTTTCCCTATCTTAATGCCGGATCTGTTCTTGACGAGACTTTCGTTAAAAACTTACCCGATGAAATAGCTGTTGTTGCTGACAGTCTTAATCGTCGCACCGAATTTGTAATTAAAAACAGTCAATATCAATAAAATAATGGAATTTTTTACGCATGTAAATACCCCAAAGCGGAATTTTGAAATCAGCTATGACACTCCGATGCTTGTCATTGGATCGTGTTTCGCTCAGGATATCGGACAACGTCTTGAAGAAGGTTTGTTTGATGTAGTTGTCAATCCTGCCGGGGTTGTCTATAACCCGATGTCAATGGAGCAGACGCTATATCGTTTCTTCGATTGCAATTTTGTCAAGAAAGAAGACTTGATTGTTCATGACGGAATGTATCATTCATGGGACTTTCATACGTCGTTGTCGTCGGTTGACCCTGACAAAGCTGTCGAAAAAATCAACAAGGCTATTGTTGAGGCTAATGAAATGATTAAGCGTGTCAAGGTTGTTATTTTGACCTTTGGCTCGACTCGATACTACAAGCTGAAAAATGAAGGTCGTATCGTGGCTAATTGTCATAAAATGCCTTCTCAGCGATTTGAACTGATTGACGGAACGATAGATGAAATCTCTGCTCCGATGATGCGTGTCGCTGCTCGATTTAGAGATATAAACAAAGACGTGAAAGTTATTGTTACGGTTAGCCCCGTTCGATACAAAGCTTATGGCTATCACGAATCTCAATTGATGAAGTCAAAGCTGTTGCTGATATGCGACAAGCTTGAAAGCATGTTCCCCGACAATGTAATTTATTTCCCGTCATATGAAATTATGATGGATGAACTGCGTGACTATCGTTATTACGAGCCTGATATGATTCATCCGTCAAAATTAGCTGTAAAATATATCTTCAATCGATTTGGCGAGTGTTTCTTCAGCGATCAAACACGTTCACTTCTCAAAAAAGCAGAGCAATTGACTAAACGGGTCGGTCATCGTTTCATCGGTGACAATGAGGCTGAAGCCGCACACTTCAAAGCTGAAACTCAAAAATTGGCACAGCAGTTGATTAATGAATGTGCGCCAATGGAACGTTCGATTACCAAATTGATGAAATGACAGGTTTCACTCCCGCTGAAATCAAGCAGATTTTAGGATCTGATAATGATATCAGGATTGGTTTGGATAAGGTTATAGATCGATTCCTTATTGATAGCCGAAGTCTGACAATGCCTGATCGGTCAATATTTTTTGCAATTTCGACCGATAATAACGACGGGCACCGATACATTGCCGACCTTGTGCAACGAGGTGTAAAAAACTTTGTTGTTACTGATTCTTCAATTGTTCCTGACGGAGTGAATTGCTATTGTGTTGACAACACTGTTGACGCATTGCAAAAGCTTGCCGCTTTTCATCGACTACGTTTCAATCCCGACATGAAGGTTATTGCTGTAACCGGCAGCCGGGGTAAAACGCGAGTGAAAGAATGGGTGTCGTCGTTGTTACCCGGCTATGTTTGCCGAAGCATGCGCAGTTTCAACTCCCAAACCGGGGTTGCTTTGTCGTTGCTTGATGTTGATACTGAGGCTGATTATGCAGTGATTGAGTCAGGAATTTCGCGCGAAGGTGAAATGACTCGTCTTGAGTCTATGTTAAATCCTGATATGGTTGTGGTTACCAACGTGACCGACGAACATAAATCGGGCTTTGAGTCGAGAGAGCGTCAGATAGCCGAAAAGCTTGTCTTGGCAACAAATGCCGATGACGTGGTGTTTCATAAGAGTCCCGATGACAGAGGCTTAACTAAGGCAGTTTTTGAATGTATTCAGTCGGGCAGTCTTGTTTACTGGTCAGATAATAAAGATGATGACAAGGCAAGCGTGATTGAGCTTTCCCATATTACTGAAGCAGGATTGACAACTCTGTCATACAGATACAACGGACAAGAATATAAATGTAAAACAGTTCTTTCAAACCGGCATGATATTGACAATGCTATGACTGCGCTGACCGCGGTTCATAAGCTCGTTCACGATTTTGAGCCACCCGAAGTGCTGCCGTTTGAAGATATCACTACTCGTATTGATGTTGTCGGTGGATTGAATGGTACAATTATACTCCATGATCGGTTTGGCAATGATGTGCTTTCGCTCAAAGGAGCTCTCGATTTTGGTCGTCGTCGCATAACTGAAGGTCGCGAACTGGTCCTTATTGTGGCTGATTCGATTTTCAACAAAGACTTTGACCGCAATCAGCTTGACGATGTAGTCAAAGAATATGGAATCTCAAAGGTGATTGTTGCTCATTCCTATGCCGATTTCGCAGAAAAATACAAGGTGCGAGATTTTGCCGGAAAGATAGTTATAGTTAAGGGTGGTGCAAAAGATCGGTTTGATCGTATTGTTTCGTTGCTCGAACAAAAACAACATGAAACTTGCCTTGAAGTCAATCTTGACAATTTGATAAGTAATTTCAATTTTTTCAAAAGCAAGGTTGACCGCTCGACCGGTGTGGTTGTGATGTTGAAGGCAAACGGATATGGTTGCGGATCGCTTGAGTTGGCAAAAACGCTTCAGGCTCAGGGAGCATCGGCAATTGCGGTGGCTGTAATCGATGAAGGAATCGAACTCAGACGTGCCGGGGTCACAATGCCTGTTATTGTGCTTAATCCGCGAGCCGACAATTATGACTTGATGTTTGAGTACCGTCTCGAGCCTGAGGTGTATAGTTTTGATATACTTGAGCGTATAATTTCTAAAGCTGACGAATCGGGCGTTAAATATTTCCCTATCCACCTGAAGATTGACACAGGCATGCATCGGCTTGGCTTTGGATATGATGATCTATCCGAGGTTTGTGACATTCTGAATAATACCGTGGCTGTGAAGGTTGCTTCAGTGTTCTCTCATCTCGCTACTGCCGATTGCTTTGATAAAGATGATTATACCGAAACCCAGTTGTCGTTGTTTGACAAGTCTGTAAAATATTTGAGAGCAAATCTTAATGATAACTTCAAGAGTCATATCCTGAATACAGCCGGAATCATGAGGTTTACCCAACATCAGCACGAGATGGTTAGGCTCGGTATCGGATTGTACGGCTTGCCTATACTTAATGATGGTAGTGAAGCTCCATTGAAACCGGTTGCTTCATTGTTTACCACAATTATTGCGATAGCAAACCGACACTCGGGCGACACTATCGGTTACAGTCGCCGAGGTGTGGTTGAAGGTGAACGTGTCATTGCGACTTTGCCGATTGGTTATGCCGATGGTATCGACCGCCGGTTGGGCAACGGCAATATAACGTTTAGAGTCAACGGCGTTGATTGTAAAACGGTTGGGAATATCTGTATGGATTTGTGCATGATCGATGTGACAGACGCCGAAGCAAAGGTTGGCGACCGGGTAGAGATATTTGGTCAGGATGTCGATATATGTAAAATAGCCGACAGTCTGGGTACAATTCCCTACGAGATATTAACTTCGATTTCTGATCGCGTAAAACGTATTTATTATAGAGAATAATGAAGTCAGAGAAACAGATGATTAACACTAAATCAATCAGGATAGAAGATTTTGACTATCCGTTACCCGATGAACGTATCGCACGCTATCCGCTCGACGATCGTGAGTCATGCCGTTTGTTGGTGAGAGATAAATCGGGAGCGATTTCTGATCACTATTTCAGAGATATTGTCGAATTATTACCAAAAAATTCGATGCTTGTCTATAATAATACACGCGTTATAAATGCTCGTCTTCGTTTTAGAAAAGGAGAAAATCACGATGGCGCGGTTATTGAAATATTTTGTCTTGATCCGGTCGAGCCTGCCGATTATGCTTGCAATTTTGCTGCAAATAATCATTGCTCATGGACCTGCTTTGTCGGCAATTCAAAGCGATGGAAAGACGGTGACCTGTCAATGATAACCCTAATTGGTGATGAAAACGTTACACTCCGGGCAAAACGTCTTAATAAAGGCGATAACAGCTCGATTGTTGAATTTTCATGGGATAATCAGCGGGTGACATTCTCTGAGATAATCAAAGAAGTTGGCGAAATCCCAATTCCTCCATATTTGAACCGTTCAACTGAAAAAAGTGACTTGACCGACTACCAGACGGTATATTCACGTATAGACGGATCGGTGGCGGCTCCGACTGCCGGACTCCATTTTACCGACCGATTGCTCGAAAAAATCAGTGAGTCGGGAATCGAACGTCGGGAGTTGACTCTTCATGTCGGTGCCGGCACTTTTCAGCCTGTCAAGAGCGAGGATATTGGAGACCATCAGATGCATGATGAGTTTATTGCCGTAAGCCGAAGCCTTATAGAAGAATTGGCGGTGACCGACCGCGAGGTAGTCGCTGTCGGAACAACGTCGGTGCGCACGCTTGAAAGCTTGTATCAAATCGGCTGTCTGATATCTGAGGGTAAATTTGATGGTGATGTGCCTCAGTGGTATGCCTATGAGCCGACTCATCCCAAGTTATCCCGTAAAGAATCTTTAGCCATTGTTTCGCGTTATATGTCTGAGAAGAAAATTGAAACACTCACGGCATCAACCCGAATAATCATTGCACCCGGTTATGATTATAAAGTAGTTGACGGTATGATAACCAATTTTCATCAACCAAAATCTACACTGCTGTTGTTAGTGTCAGCTTTTATCGGAGACGATTGGCTCAAAATGTATAAATATGCGTTGGAAAACGATTTCAGATTTTTGAGCTATGGCGATGCCAATCTCTTGATGAGATAGCCAACTTTTATCCGGTTTATTTGTTTTTATTTTAAAGATAGCCCCTCCGATATGTTGGGGGATGTGAAAACAATTAAACCGGATAGAAAATGAAAAAGTCAAATTTAATATTAGGTGTTTCGGCTGCTTTATTGGCTGTAACAGCTACTTCGTGTATGGGTGCTATGCTTGATATTTCAGACGGACCGTATGACTATGTTTCGGGTCCAGTCTTCGCCCCTGATCCGATTTATGCACCGGGTCCGGTATTTGGCCCGGCTCCGATTGGTCCGTTATACAGTCCGTTACCGCCGTCGCGTCCT
Source organism: Bacteroides sp. (assembly GCA_014802535.1). GTDB lineage: Bacteria > Bacteroidota > Bacteroidia > Bacteroidales > Muribaculaceae > CAJUPY01. Next base: position 149,848 of record JAAVCC010000014.1, read on the forward strand.
GTCTTTTATCCCGGTCCCGGTCCGGCAATGCGTCCGTCACGCCCTGTTGTCGTTCCTAATCGTCCGGTGACTCTCCCTGATAATGTACCCGTATATACTAATGGCGGAATTAATGGGAATCGAGGCGAAAACCATACGTCAAACGGACAGCGACCCGGAGCAAATACACGCAGGTAAAAATATTTTTGTAAATTTGCAGACTGAAACTTAACCTGAGAATCACTCTGCAATGAAAAAGAAAACAATTTGGGATTTGAACCGTGATACGGTCGAACAGTACAAGGCAAAAGCGAAAAATCCGATTGCTGTTGTACTTGACAATGTGCGCAGTCTCAACAATATAGGTTCGATATTCCGTACCTCTGACGGCTTTGGTATCGCGAAAATATGTTTGTGTGGCATCACGGCTACTCCGCCATCTCCCGAAATTCATAAAACCGCGTTGGGTGCAGAAGATTCGGTTGAATGGGAATATTTTGACACGACCGACAAGGCTTTGATTGCTTTACGAGCCGAAGGATACATGATCTGTTGTCTTGAACAGGCTGTCGATAGTGTCGCATTGCAAGATTTCAAGGTTGAACTGGGTAAAAAATACGCAATTGTTGCCGGACACGAAGTAAACGGAGTGGATCAGGCTATAGTTGACAGTTCTGATATTTGTATAGAGATACCTCAGGTCGGTACAAAACATTCATTGAATGTGTCAGTATCGACCGGTATTGCTTTATGGCATCTTTTTCAACAGATGATCAGCGAAAAGTAACTTGCCGATTGTAAATGAAATTGGCAATCGTATAGACTCCCATACCAACAATTGTGGCTATGCCATATCCGCTGAACGTCATTGGTCCGATTTCCCATTGCATCGTTCCGTATGACGTGTGCTCGGTAATCGACCATACGATTAAGAATTGTAGCCCGTAACAAATCAAAAATCCGGCAGCAAACCTGTATATTTGCTTGATACTGTCGTCTTTTGCTTTAAACACCCAATTCTTGTTCCAGATAAACGAGTTGATCAGTCCGGCAATGTAGCCGAGTGCATTTGATATATATTCGTTGATACCTATAATCGATTTACATAGAAAAATCACGATTAAGGTCACCAGCGTGTTTAAAACTCCGACGGCTGCATATTTTGTGAATTGAATAATATGGGCTTTCCTGATTTTTTTCATGGTTAATAGTCTTGACCTGAACGATGGTCATATCGCAACACGGGGAGCGCCCATTTGTAGTGTAAAGCACAAAAACGGAGCGCAATAACTGTAATGCCACAGACACTTTGCTGGACAACGGCATTGAATCCGAGCAACATACATATCCAATAAAGTATTCCGCCGGCAATACATGCTGTAGCATATATGTCTTTGCGGAAGAACAACGGCTCTTCATTGATGAGGATGTCGCGTAATACACCTCCAAACGAGCCCGTTATCATACCCATTGCAATCGCAACCCACATCGGATAACCTACTGCAAGAGTTTTTTGAATTCCGATTACAACAAACAGTGCCAGACCAACGGCGTCAAACAAAAAGAGCGTTTGGTTAAATCTTACCAGTGTACGTCTGAAAATAACCACTACTGCAAATGAGAGTGCCGTTACCAAGAGGTAGAGGGGGGTACTCATCCAAAATACAGGAATATCAAGCAGAACGTCTCGTAGTGTTCCGCCTCCAATCGCTGTTACAAGTCCGATTGTGTATGCACCAAACCAGTCAAATTCTTTTGCTGCCGCCAATCTGATACCTGATATTGCAAAGGCAATCGTACCGATAACTTCTATAATAAATAGAAATAGAGAATCCATTATGATAAAGAGGTCTGTTCTGAATTGGAGTGATTGAGTTTCGGGAAATTACTTGTCTGTATTTTTGTTGTAGAAACGACAAACCTGACGTAATCCACATTCAAGACAGTCCGGTCGTCGGGCTTTGCATGTATATCGTCCGTGAAGAATGAGCCAATGGTGAGCTTTTGGAACAAGTTCAGCCGGAATATATTTCATCAATTCACGTTCGGTTTGAAGTGGATTGCGGCTGTTTGTGGTGAGCCCGATGCGTTCGCTGACGCGGAAAACATGAGTATCGACTGCCATAGCCGCCTTGTTAAAGACAACAGAAAGGATAACATTGGCGGTTTTTCGTCCGACCCCCGGTATTGTTAACAACTCGTCCATCGTGTCGGGCACTTGACCGTCAAAACGATCGACAAGAGCACGCGCCATCCCGACAAGCGATTTTGCCTTGTTGTTTGGATATGAAACCGATTTTATAAATTCAAAAACGGCTTCGGGAGTCGATGCGGCAAGAGCTTCGGGAGTCGGAAATGCCTCAAACAATGCCGGCGTAATCATGTTGATACGCTTGTCGGTGCATTGTGCCGACAGAATGACCGCTACCAAAAGTTGATAGGGCGAGTCATAGTGAAGCTCGGTTTTTGCATCGGGTATCGCTTCGGCAAGATATTTGAGCGTGAAGTCGTAACGTTCTTTTTTGGTCATTGATGACTTTGGACGTTTTATTATGTCAATTTTAGTGTGCCGACTTGAATTCGTCAAGGAAACGAACGTCGTTTTCAGAGAAGAGACGGAGGTCGTTAACCTGATATTTGAGGTTGGTAATACGTTCGATACCCATACCGAGTGCAAATCCCGAATAGACTTTGCTGTCTATACCGCAGGCATCAAGCACGTTGGGGTCAACCATGCCGCATCCGAGAATTTCAACCCAGCCGGTGTGTTTGCAGAACGAACATCCTTTACCGCCACACAGGTTACATGAAATATCCATTTCGGCTGATGGCTCGGTGAAGGGGAAATAGCTCGGACGAAGTCTGATTTTAGTTTCTGAACCAAACATTTCGCGTGCAAAATATAGAAGGGTTTGTTTTAGATCGGCAAACGATACGTTTTTATCAACATAGAGAGCTTCAACTTGGTGGAAGAAGCAGTGGGCACGAGCCGAAATAGCTTCGTTACGATAAACACGTCCGGGGCAGATTATACGGATCGGTGGCTCGGAGTTTACCATTGTGCGAGATTGTACTGAAGATGTGTGAGTTCGCAACAACACGTCGGGATTACGCTGAATAAAGAACGTATCCTGCATATCGCGGGCGGGATGATCGGCAGCAAAGTTGAGTGCCGAGAATACATGCCAGTCATCTTCTATTTCCGGTCCTTCGGCGATAGTGAAACCGAGACGACGGAAAATATCGATGATTTCTTCACGCACGAGTGATAGCGGATGTCGTGTCCCGAGTTTTACAGGGGTTGCAGTTCGAGTGAGATCTATGCCGATAGCGGTGTCTTCTGCCATCTCAACACTGTCGCGCAACGATTGGATTTTCTCTGTTGCGAAGTCTTTCAGCTTGTTAAGAGAACTTCCGAACTCTTTTTTCTGTTCAACACTCAGGTCTCTGAAATCATTGAAAAGGGCTGAAACAAGACCTTTTTTACTGAGGTATTTAATGCGTAGAGCTTCTACTTCTGCCGCTGTTGAGGCGTGAAGGTTCTCTATCTCGCTTGTTAATTGTTGAATTTTCTCTTGCATTATTTGATAATCTGTTGTCAAGGTGCAAAATTACAAAATTTCTATGTACTTTTGCATTATCATATTCTATTTTTTATTGCAATGAAGAGTAATTTCCTTAAAAAAGTTGAGGCTACTATAAAAAAATATGACCTTTTAAGCCGTGAAGCCGGTCAGGTAGTCGTTGCACTGAGTGGCGGTCCCGACTCGGTTGCTCTTCTTGATTCGCTTGTCGGTCTTGGATATGATGTTGTTGCCGCTCATTGCAATTTTAATCTGAGAGGTGAGGAGAGTCTGCGCGATGAATCGTTTGTAAGGACGTTATGTGAAGATAGAAATATCAGGTTGGATACAATCTCTTTTGATGTTGATGCCCGGCGTCGGTTGACCGGTGAATCGGTCGAAATGGCGTGCCGCGAGCTGAGATATGAGTGGTTTGACAAGCTTGTAAAAAAATATGATGCTCAGGCTTTGGCTACAGGGCACCATCGCGATGACAATATCGAGACGTTGATACTTAATCTGTTACGTTCAACCGGTTTGCGTGGAGTTTCAGGTATTAATCCTAAGGGCGACCGAAGGGTGAGTCCGCTGATTGAATGTTCCCGCGGTGAAATTATGAACTATTTGGCAATGAGACGTTTGGGATATGTAGTAGATCATACAAATAATGAGAACGAATATCGTCGCAATAAAGTACGAAATGTAATCATTCCGGCGATTGTTTCGCAGTTCCCTGACGGGTGTGATCGTCTGGCAGCTTCAATTGCCAATTTGTCAGATGATTTAAGTCTGTTTGAAGAGGCTGTCAACGAATGGAAGAACAGGTACTTGTCAAGCGAGAACACAATTAATATTGATGAGTTGAAAGAAACTCACAATGCACCGGCATCGTTGCTGTTCAGACTGATTGAACCGTTTGGATTTAATCGTGATCAGGCTGAGTCAATCATCGATGGTGAAACGTCGGGCGCGAGATTCAGATCACAAGAGTATGAAATTGTCGTTTCGCGAGGCATATTGAGAATTTCTCGTCTGAATGAATCTGCGTCACCTAATAATCTTAAAATGACGATAATCGACATCGCCGAGTTTAAGCCGTTGGATAATGCCGCTGTAGCTACTTTTGATGCTGCCATTCTTGAAGGTAATCCTTGTTGGGAAGTAAGGGCGTGGCAACAGGGCGACCGCATAAAGCCGTTTGGTATGAACGGACGCTCAAAAAAACTCAGTGATATTTTTAATGATGCTAAAGTCGACGACCGAGTCAAACGAAGTCAGATTGTTGTGACGCGTGACAGCGAAATCGTTTGGGTTGCCGGTTTTAGACAATGCAATCTGTTTCGCATCGATGAAAACACACAACGGGTTGTTGTCCTTTCGCTTACCGACGGCGAATGATGATGTGGTTTGATTCTGTAATTATCACATCGACAGCTACATCGTGGGGTTCGGCATCAATCTCGTCAACAAGCTGGAAATCATAACCTACTCCTACTTTCGTCGCTTTACTCTCGGCCAGCAGGCGGTCATAATATCCTTTTCCGCGACCGACACGATTGCCTTTGCGGTCATAAGCCACCCCGGGAACGACAATCAGCTCAATCTCATGAACGTCAATAGTGTCATCTCCGTCAGGTTCCTCAATCAAAAACGCTCCTGTCGATAGTCTTGACTTGTCATAGGGCAATATTTCAAGATTCAAACCGTTTACTCTCGGAAGAAAAAAGTGTTTTCTTCCAGCCCATCTATCGATAAATTCATGGGTTGACAGCTCGTCGGGCAGAGAATGATACATGAGAATATGGTCGGCAAGTTGGAATGCTGCCGATTGCTCAAGTCGTTCAAAGACTCTTCGAGCTGCATCTATTTTGTCAGCGGCTGATAGTAACGCTTTTTTTGCACGAATTGCACGGCGGATGTCATCTTTTTTCATTATTTATTTGAATTTTGGTCGTTCCCTCCTCGGGTAAAATCGGGAAGGCTGTGTTTCCTGCTGAAATCTCGTCAAGGGCACGTTTAACGCCAATATCCGAACGGTTGATGATGCGGAAATATCCGTTTTGTCCCGTGATGTCGCGGATTATCAAAGCCTTCAATTGATTAACAATTAAGTCATGTGAAATGTTGATGTAATACCAGCGGGCGGGAATTCCGTTCTGTGCTGCAAAGTTGACAAACGAACGCAACAGAATGTCATCTGACGGGAGTATCTTTTCGATATCTTCGGCTTCGGTGAGTGACTGACGATTCATATCGCAATATTCAAAGGCAAATCGTTGGAGTAGTCCGGCATTCACAACATTGATATAGTAGTTGGTTATTCCGGATGTATCTGCCGGTACGTATATGTCGGGCATGATACCTCCTCCGCCATAGACTGTGCGTCCGTGAGCTGTCGTATATTGATCGCTCAAATTAAGTTTGACAGAGTCGGCTGTAAATGCTTCGCCATGAGTGTAGCGTTGGTATATGTCATTACGGTAGCCGACTGCATCGGTGTAGTCTTTTTGTATGCAACGTCCCGAGGGTGTGTAATATCGTGCTATTGTCAAACGCACGGCACTGCTGTCGGGAAGGTCGGCTTGACGCTGTATGAGTCCCTTGCCAAATGATCGGCGTCCGATTATCAGTCCTCGGTCGTTATCTTGGATCGCACCTGCAAAAATTTCGCTTGAACTTGCCGAATATTCGTCAATCAATACTGTGATACCGGCATCTTTAAATGTTCCGCTTCCGTCGCTTAAATAGACTTCATCGTTAGATTTATAACGTCCCTTTTTGGCGACGATAACCGATTTCGGTTCAAGGAATTCGTTTGCCATTAGTATGGCTATATCCATAAAACCTCCGGTATTTCCTCTAAGGTCAATAATATAATTTTTTGCACCTTCGGCTCTGAGTTTTATGAGCGACTGTATAAATTCGTTGTATGTAGTGCGTACAAAGCGTTTTACTCTGATAAAACCGGTCGAATCGTTAATCATATAAGATGCATCGATCGATGAGACGGGAACGATGCCGCGTTTTACATCAAAATTGAGTGTCTTTTTAGATGTTGCGCGTTTGATGCCGAGCGACACTCGGGTTCCTTCATCGCCTCTTAGTTTTTTCAGTACATCTTCGTTTGTGATACCTGTTCCGGCTACTTTTTCACCGTCAATAGTGACTATACGGTCGCCGGGCATTAATCCAACTTTTTCAGATGGACCACCCGAAATGACTTCAATAACTGTGATTGAGTCATTATTAATCATAAACTGAATACCGACACCGGCAAATGAACCTTCGAGTTCTTCGTTAATGCCCTGAAGTTTGTTGCTTGGAATGTAGAATGAGTGCGGGTCGAGGTTCGATAGTAGTTCGGGAAGGGTTTCTTCAAGAAGGCTGTCAAGGTTTACTTTATCGACATATTCACTCTCGATAAGATTCATGACAGTCGCAAATTTCTTTGTCGATGATGAGAACCCTGTTGTACGTTTAAGGAGTCCTCCGGCAAGCATACCGCTGATAAAGAAAACCGCAGCGATAACCGGAAGCCATTTTAAAAGTGAATTATTTTGTTTCATATATGATTTTAGTCAACTGATTCTATATGTACACATTCAACGCCGGCACGGGCAAGAAGTTCTATGCCGTCGCAAATGCGATATAACTCATTAAAGACTACTCGTTTGATTCCTGACTGTATAATTAGCTTGGCACATTCAACACATGGCGATGCGGTAACATATAACGTAGCACCTTGGCTTGAATTATTACTTCGCGCCACTTTGGTTATTGCGTTTGCTTCGGCATGTAGAACGTAGGGCTTGGTTACGCCTGCCTCGTCCTCACATACATTTTCAAATCCGGCGGGTGTGCCGTTGTATCCGTCAGATATAATCATTGAATCTTTGACAATGATAGCTCCGACTTTACGACGTTGGCAATATGAATTTTCTGACCATATTCGCGCCATACGAAGGTATCGCTTGTCAAGAATTTCCTGTTTGGGTTGCTCCATTTCTAAAGCTAAATGTGTTGAAAGGTTTTATTGTAGGACTACTCGGCAAAATTAAGCATAATATCCCGATTTATTTCAATTTTATCTCAAAATTGTAGATATCGGGATAATTTTTAACCAAAATTAAGAGCACCCCTATCTTCCACCTGCTGTCGATGAGTCAACATTGGCATCAGCTGTAACTTGTTTACGAGCTCCGCGTTTTTGGTGGCCCCATTGCAGATTATAGCTGACGCTGATATAAGGCATACGCATATCAAGACGCATATGTTGCTCATTGGTATTCCATTTGCTGAGCATCTTTGAGCCTTGATCATATGTGCCGAAGGGCAAAATCACACCGGCTGAGAATTGCCACTTTTGCCAGTTATAAGAGAGGTCAATGACTGATATGTTCTCGCCCCAGCTGATTTTCTCACCCCAAAGGTCGTGCTGAGCGCGCACATATTGACCGCTCAATACAAAGCCCCAGTGCATTACGCCGAAAGTAATATTTCCGCTCCAATTATTGTTGTGAAGTTTATATCCGGTTCCGTTCATTCGCTCCATGCGATATTGCAGATAGCAGTTCAGAACAAACCATTTGGGTATAACTTCTATTTGAGGAGCAATAAAAAACGATAGATTTTTCAATCCATTGGAGTTTTCATATGTAGTTATTAGTTTATTATCATCCCAATATAATAGTGGCGTGATTGCATTTGGACTTGTAAACGCTCTGATTCCAAACATTCCCGATACTCTCGGAACGTTGAAATTGTAGCGTAGGGTCAACATATATGAATTGGAAGTCTTCAAGTTGGGATTGCCGATACGCCATTGAAAACCATCAAGTTGCTGAGGTGCGATATTTGTTTCAGCCAGCGAAGGGGTCGATTGCCATGATTCAAAACTCAATTTAAACTGATGGTTTTGATTAATTCCGTATGTGACAGTAGCTTGTGGACGAACATTCCAAGAATTGCTACCTTGACCTGTTTCCTTGAACATGAAGTCAGTATATTGTGCACCCATTCCGGCTGTGATTGTAAATTTATTTAAACGCTGAAAATATTCGGCAAAGAAATATACCTTGTCTTGACGCTGATGAAATACGGCTCCACCAAGATTTTCATAGACCGAACGGTTTCGGTTGGCTGTATAAGATGCTCCGGCTGTCAGTCGTGACTTTGACCAATTTTTGATATAGTTTGTTTCTATACCATACACCTGGTTACGGTCTTTAATCATTGTGTGAATGTCGTTCAGATAATCCAATGAGCCGGGAAGCTGTTCGACATAGTCGGAATATGTTTTCCCAAACAATAACGAACTGCTGAAGTCGACAACGAGCATCTGCTTGTTGGCAAAATGCTGTTCAAAATAGACTGATAAAGTCGGTTTCTCGCCCAGATCTCCATGAGTATCGGTTAGAAGAATGTCATCTAATCCGTTGCTGAGAGATAACAGTCCTTCATATCGGAATTTGTCAGAAAACATATTGAAATATGATAAATCGACCATTAATGTTGTTGTGTCGGGCTTAATATAGCTGTAAGAGGCAATAAAATTACCCATTGAATTATCCATTGAACCACCGCGAGAAGTCTCGGTTCTTGTAAGAGAAGTGCCGTCGGGATAGGTGAAAGTCTCCTTATAATCGCGATGAGTTTTCATCTTATTGGTAAGTTTGAATTTGCCCCAAAGTTCAAACTGAGAATATCCGTTGTTTAATTTTATATCAGCAAAATAGTTGCCCCAGGCTTGATTGAGAGCAGGCATGGCATTTGTCATCAACGATCCTCCGGTTTCAGGGTTTGCAACAATAAAGTTAAGAACATAGTTTGCGCCGTTATATCGAAGTCCGGGATTAGCAATCCACTCTACTCGCTTTATTGTTTCGGGAAGGAGTGAACGCACTTGATCGACAGACGAGACTCGGCCGTTGATGCGAATCTGCACCGACTGACCTGCAGCCTGGATGCTTCCCAACGCTTCCGTTACCGAAAGCGAGGGAATCATCAGATTATTAAGTAATTGTAACCCGTTTTTAGAATTCTCAACCGCACTTTGAGACGGTATGAAGAGATCCATGTCGGCTTTGTGGATAACTTTTGGAGCTTGAATGGTTATTTCTTGTAACTCGTGCGTTAGGGTAGTGTCATTGGCTTCGGTTTGTGCCATCGCCGGCACACCCGAAACCATTAAGGATACAGCAAGTGATAGAAATTTCATATGTTGTAGATCAATCAATAATTATTGTGCAAAATTAAGGCAAGTAAAAAGTATGCACAATACCCAAATGGGTATGATTGAACATGCGATGGATAAAAGTTGGCTAAATCAACTTGTTGTTTGTTGCAGCGACAATAGCTTCAGAGATGTTGCGCACTCCAAGTTTTTCAAATATCTGTTTGCGATATTTTTTGATTGTATCGGGCGAAAGACACATCTTTTCGGCAATTTCAGTCATCGTAAATCCTTGAGTTGATAAGGTGATGACCGATTTTTCGCTTTCGGTGAGAGTTGGTTCGCTCTGTTTGTCCCAACGCTTGGTTTTAAGATTATATTTATAAAATTCCGATGACCCCATGCGATGCACTTCAATCTGCCCGGGGGCTGTATGACTCGAAATTGAGATAACACAAATTGCAAGCCAAATACGATTATCCGGAGTCAATGCTAACGGCGTTAGTTTATGATGGATCAGAACCGGATGATTGTTGTTCAGTACATGAAAGTTATATTGGATATACCAGTCTTTCCGGTTTTCGGGGGGCGTTGACTCGAAAAATGAGAACCCGGCTTTGTTGATTTCAAGTAAAAGCGGTAGCTCGTTTTTCGGGACATGGTTAAGATAAAAGCGATAGTTGAGGTTATAGACTTCATCAGGCGTCAAATCACCAATTAATAAAGCGTTGGGCGACACATAAAGAAAGTTCTTTTTGAAATAATCGATAATATATACGCTTTGATAGGTAGCGCGTGAAAATGCCTCAGCCGTGCGAATGAAATCATCAACTCGGCTGTAGTCAAGTCCTTCGGGATGTTCTATTTTGTTTTCCGGAATGAAGAATTTATCGACTGATTCCATGTGGGGTTTCTGTAATTTATAGCATCCCGGGATTAAGTCCGTTGAAATCGTCAATAATCATGTCGGCTTTGCCTGAAAGACTTTCGCGCGAGTTGGTGGTGGCGAGAGCCACGACTTTGGCACCGGAACGACGGCCTGCCTCAAGTCCCTGAAATGAGTCTTCAAACACAACACAATTTTCGGGCTTGCAGCCAAGTTGCTCGGCGGCTTTGAGATAGCCTTCGGGATCGGGCTTGGATTTGCTGACCATCGTGCCGTTGATGATTGTGTCAAATCGTGATTTCATCCACGGTAGTTGGTTGAAAAGATATTCCATTTTCTGGTCGTCGCTACTGGTTACAATGGCAATTTTCCAACCTGCCGCTTGAAGTCGGTCGAGAAACTCAGGTACGCCGTCAAAAACGGGATAGACGATGTTGTCTTCAAAGTCGTGAACCATTCTGACAATGTCGTCTTGTATCGCTTTGTCGGGGAAATGTCGAGAAAGAATGTCTTTTAGCGTTGTTCCCTTGATGTCGTATGCAAACGTGGGAGAGGGAAGCTGATGTTTCAGCCCGACCTGCCTCCAAAATTCGGTATATAATGGTTCGGTGTTAATTAAAACACCGTCGAGGTCAAAAAGTGCTCCTCTTGTATTGCTTGAGTCGTTGTTCATTGTCGGTCTTTTGATTTTGATGCAAATTTCGTAAATCTTTGACGATTAAGTGAACATTTTGAGTTAAATTTGCATATTATTTATATAAGAAATGGAAAATTCATCATCAAATACGTCTCCGATGACGCTGGGCACGCGTTCGGTGGGGGCTCTTCTTGTCCAATATTCCATTCCTGCTATTATCGCGAGTGTTGCAACATCGCTCTATAATATCATTGACAGCATTTTTATAGGGCATGGTGTTGGTCCGATGGCAATCGCCGGTTTGGCAATTACTTTTCCGTTAATGAACCTTGTCACGGCTTTTGTGATGCTCGTCGCTGCCGGTGGTGCTGCTATAAGTTCGATTTTTCTTGGTCAGCATAATTTAGACAAGGCAACCGATGTTATTAATAATGTAATGACGATGTCGCTGATTCATTCAGTTGTTTTTGGCGGACTCGCATTGATATTTCTTGATCCCATTCTTTACTTTTTTGGTGCAACTCCCGAAACTATTCCATACGCGCGTGAATTCATGCGTATCATTCTTTATGCTACTCCGATTTCATACGTGTTTATCGGGTTAAACAGCATTATGAGAGCAACCGGCTACCCCCGCAAAGCGATGATTTCGGCTCTTTTATCGGTTGTTGTCAATTTGATTTTAGCTCCGATTTTTATATTTGTATTGAAAAAAGGAATTGCCGGTGCGGCGATGGCTACAGTGTGTGGTCAAACCGCAGCCTTTGTCTGGGTATTGCATCACTTTCTTTCTAAAAAAAGTTTTGTCCACTTTAAACGTGAAAACTCATGGTTTAAGTGGTCGATAATGAGCAAGATATATTCCATCGGTTTGTCTCCGTTCCTGATGAATATTTGCGCATGTGTTGTTGTGATTTTCATTAATAAGGCATTGCTCGAAAGTGGTGGTGCCAACGGTAATCTTGCAATCGGAGCATACGGTATTCTCAACCGTGTGACAATGTTCTTTGTCATGATTGTTTTTGGCGTTACTCAGGGTATGCAGCCTATTTTGGGCTTCAACTATGGTGCCGGCAATTGGCAGCGAGTCACTAAAACATTGAAAACTGGTATAATAATTGGTGTGGCAATCACTACCGTAGGTTGGATTTTGACTCAGACAATACCTTCGACTTTAAGCGGCTTGTTTACGTCAGATAAACAATTGATCGATTTGGCTACATCTGGTTTCCATATCTATTTCTTAATCTACCCGTTGGTTGGTTGTCAAATTGTTATACAAAACTTCTTCCAATCAATCGGTAAACCTCAATTGTCAATCTTCCTTTCTCTGACACGACAATTATTGTTTTTGCTCCCGTTTCTGCTTTTTTTACCAAAGATGTATGGAATTCCCGGTGTATGGGCGTCAATGGCGGGCAGCGATTTTATTGCATTTGTCATAGCCGTAATCACGGCAATCATCATGATACGCCGATATGGCAAAAATTTTAAAAACCAATCATCCGATAATGATACATCAGTTCGACAATCTGCGACTTGATCCGGCAACTGCGTTCGACCCGGTTAATCAAAAAATATTTTTCAGTCAGCAACTCGGCATCGATGCCAACCGTATCACGGCGGTAGTTCCTTTCCGTCGTTCGATTGACGCTCGACAAAAACGTGTTGTAGTAAACTTGTCGGCAAGAGTTTATGTCGATGAACAACCGCCGGTCGAACCGTTAGATTTGCCCGAGGTAAAATATCAGAATGTGACCAATGCCAAACCGGTTATTGTTGTTGGTGCCGGTCCTGCAGGTCTCTTTGCAGCATTACGTCTGATTGAGCTTGGACTGAAACCTGTTGTGCTCGAACGTGGAAAGGATGTTGATGCTCGACGTAAGGATATGGCTCGCATTGCTCGCGAAAATGTCGTTGACCCTGATTCAAACTATTGCTTTGGCGAGGGTGGTGCAGGAGCTTATTCAGATGGTAAACTCTATACGCGCAGTAAAAAACGTGGCTCGGTCGATAAAATTCTTTCGGTCTTCTATCGACATGGAGCGCAGTCCGACATTTTGGTAGATGCTCATCCCCATATCGGAACCGATCGGCTTCCGGTTGTGATTAAAAATATGCGCAACACAATATTGAAATATGGCGGAGAGGTCAGATTTGGTGCAAAAGTAACCGATTTGATAATGAAAAACGGCGAGGTGATTGGCGTTGAAACTGCCGACGGAGCTAAGTTTGAAGGTCCTGTTATACTTGCTACCGGTCATTCGGCGCGTGATGTATATCACCTTTTGAATGATAAGAATATAGAGATGCAACCAAAGGGAATAGCTGTTGGCGTGCGTCTTGAACATCCCCAGTCGTTAATAGACCGTATTCAATATCATTCGCCCAAAGGTCGCGGTAAATATTTGCCGGCTGCCGAATACTCAATGTTGACGCGAGTTGACGATCGTGCCGTCTATTCGTTCTGTATGTGTCCCGGTGGATTTATTATTCCGGCTGCAAGTGGAGAAAACCAGTTGGTCGTTAACGGAATGTCACCCTCAAATCGTGGTACGAAATGGTCTAATTCGGGAATGGTCGTAGAGATTTTACCCGAAGATATTGCTCCCGAAAGTAACGACCCATTGAAGATGATGAGGTTTCAGGAAGAGATTGAAAAGCGTTTCTATGACGATGCCGGTCAAACTCATAATGCTCCGGCTCAACGTATGACCGACTTTGTCGAGTCGCGTCCGTCTGCCGACCTCCCCCCAACATCCTATGCTCCCGGAATACACCCCGCTCGCATCGACAAGCTTCTGCCATCGTTCGTTGCAAAACGACTTCAAAAAGGGTTTGCCGAGTTCGGTCGTAAACAGAGAGGATTTCTTACTCCCGAAGCAGCCCTGATCGGTGCCGAAACCCGCACCTCGTCGCCCGTACGCATCCCTCGCGACAAAGAAACAATGATTCATATTTCAACCCCGGGCCTCTATCCCGTAGGGGAGGGCGCCGGCTATGCCGGTGGCATCGTCTCAGCCGCCATCGATGGCGAGCGTGCCGCCGAAGCAGTGGCTCTTAATTTTCAATGAAATCCTTTGCTATGCCAGAAAGCATAGAGATTGCATATAGAGGGCAGATAGAGACTTTCCTAATTGCATTGTGATCTTCCTCATCAGTATAATCAAATAAACCGAAGTTTTCGAGAGAACATCTTATCGCATTTTCGATATGCTTTTCACGCATAAAAATCCATAGACTTTTCATGCCACCCTTTGTTCCGGCTTTTACTTCAATTGGTAGTATTTTTCTTTCAAAGGGAATGATATAATCAATTTCGGCTTGAGCGTTTTTGGCTAAGCGTGTCCAATAATATAAATCTGAACGAATGTTTGGGCTCTGGTATCGGAGTAATTCGAGTCCGGCGATTAGCTCGGCAAGTTGTCCACGGTTTACAAGGTTCGCTGTGTTTTCTGTAAGAATTTCGGTTGTTAACTCTGTTATATTGCCGAGTGTCATTTTGAGAATACGAAGCATAATCCCGGAGTCAAATATAAGGAACTTGCGATACGTTTCATCGGCTTGACTACCTAAGGGAACGCCATTAGCATCAGTACGAGTTACCGGCATACAAAGTCCGGCAAGCATTAACATGTCGAGTGCTTTTTTGATATCATTAGTTCGATAACCTCCGCCAACTTCTGAATATGTAAATTTTTTACCGGTTTGAAAGGCTACGCTGCTAAGAGTCGCCCTAAGCAGATTTGGGTCAACCTTTTTTTTGTATTTTGAAAAATCGTCTTCATAACTTACAAGTATATCATCTTGCAACTCTTGACAGTGAAGATAGTCGTGATTTGCGACCCAGCTTGCCACAACTTCGGGCATACCACCAACCAAAATATAAGTTCTGAAAAGAGAAACCAGTTTTTCATGTAATGGTTCTGGAAGTGGAGTCTCAGATGATGCTTCGTTACGAGCTTTTATTAGAAGATCTTCCCCGTTAGCGTTCAAAAATTCGTCGAATGTCATGGGGTACATGAACATAGAATGAATTCTGCCAACTCCAAATGTAGGCAGTTCTTCCAATGCGAACTCGAGTAAAGATCCGGCTGCAATTACATGCAACCCGGGAAGCTCTTCTTTGAAAAATCGCAATGACATGATCGCTTCAGGGCACATTTGTATTTCATCAAAAAACAAAAGTGTCGTTCCTTCCTCTATAGGCTTGCCGCTTATTGCCGCAAGTTGGGAAACAATACGTCTAACATCAAGATTACTTGAAAAAACAGTATTGTATTCGGGTTGGCGTTCAAAGTTAATCTTGACAAATGATTCAAATGACTTTCCAAGATTATCAACAACTGTCGATTTGCCAACTTGTCTTGATCCTCTAAGAAGAATAGGTTTGCGCGTTGAACTGTCAGCCCATTCTCTTAATTTTATGTCTATTGCTCGTTTAAAATACATCGGTTTGGTAATGGTTTATAAATCAAGCGCAAAGATAGTGAATTTTGTTTTGAAAAACAACTTTTGTGTAAAAATCCAAACATTTAAAACGGCAAATTTTGCAAAAATCCAAACATTTAAAATGATATTTTATGTAAAAAAACAAACATTTAAATCGGCGAATTTTGCAAAAATCCAAACATTTAGACTTAAATCTGACTCGTATTAATACAATAAAAGCCTCCGGATTGGGAGGCTTTTATTGTGTTATGAGAGGGGCGTTTATTTTGCAGCTTCAGCTTCGGGAGCGATGAGCTTGTATCCTTTGCCATGGATGTTGATAATCTCGATCGAAGGATCATCTTTAAGATGTTTACGAAGTTTGGTGATGTAAACATCCATTGAACGAGCGTTAAAGTAGTTGTCGTCAATCCAGATAGTTTTGAGTGCAAAGTTACGCTCAAGAATTTCGTTGATATGAGAGCAGAGAAGGCTGAGAAGCTCCGACTCTTTGGTGGTAAGTTTGGTGACGCGGTCGCCAATCATCAACACCTGTTTCTGGGTGTCAAATGTGAACTTGCCAATTTTATACATTGTGATTTCTTTACCTTTTTTGCCTCTTACGCGACGAAGGATTGCTTCAATACGGAATACCAATTCTTCAATAGAGAAAGGTTTGGTGATATAATCGTCGGCACCGATTTTAAAGCCTTCAAGAATGTCTTCTTTCAATGCTTTGGCTGTTAAGAAAATGATAGGTACTTCGCTGTTAACGGTGCGAATTTCTTGGGCGAGAGTGAAGCCATCTTTTTTAGGCATCATCACGTCAAGAAGACAAATGTCATATTTGCCTTTCACAAATGCTTTGTAGCCGCTTTCACCATCGGCAAAAAGGTCGGCGTTGAAGCCTTTCGCTTGGAGATATTCTCTGAGTAGCATGCCAAGATATTCATCATCTTCGCAAAGCAGAATACGAACGCGTTCTTCCATAATAGTCTCAGTTTTTTGTTATTGGTAATGTTATTATAAATTTTGTTCCTTGATTAAATTCGCTTTCAACCTTGATTTCGCCTTTGAAGGCTTGAATCATTTTTTCAACGTAGGCAAGCCCAAGCCCAAAGCCTTTGACATCGTGTCTGTTGCCGGTTGATACGCGATAGAATTTTTCAAATATTCGCTTGATATCTTCTTTCTTGATTCCGATACCGTTGTCCGATACTACAATTTCAAGTCGGTTCCCCGAAATGTCGCGGGTCGTGACATTCAGTTGTAGCGGACGGTCTTCCTGACGATATTTCACAGCGTTGTCAAGAAGATTGAATATTACGTTTGTAAAGTGCATCTCGTCAACCATGATTGTTGAATCGGTTGCATTAAGCGATGCTGTTAGATTTCCGCCATAACGTTCAACTTTAAGCTTAAATGTCTTGGTGATGTTTTCAATCGCATGATTTGCATCGACATCTTGAAGTCTAAGCGACGATTTATGTCGGTCAAACATCGACATTTGAAGCACCTTTTCAACCTGGAAACGGAGTCGTTTTGTCTCGTCCATTATGACGGTTGATATATGTTGAAGCATTGTTGGCGATTTTCTGACTGTGTCGTCGTTCAACATTTGAGCAGCCAGCGAAATTGACGATATAGGGGTCTTGAATTCGTGGGTCATGTTGTTGATAAAATCGTTTTTCATTTCGGTCAGTTTCTTCTGACGGAATGCTATAACGATTGTATAGACAAATGTGCAGAACAAAATGAACGTAAAGATAAACGTTGGAATTATCAGTTTGATTGACGACAACAAGAATTTATGTTTGTCAGGAAAATATACCTTTAAGTAATTGATGCGGGGTGCCGGGTCGTTTGGAAAAAGAGTTTGCACAAACATATTGTTGTCGCCGCGTAAAAGGCTCGTAAATCCGGCAGTTGTATAGACATTGCGTCCGCTTTTGTTAACAATGGCAAATTCAAAGGGAAGGTCTATGCCGTTGTTTTCAAATTCGTTTTTGAGATAGCGGCGCACGGTCGTTGAGTCGGCGCGTTCTTCAATCGGGCGGTTTGACGATTGAGTTATGATGCTCAAAATTAACTGGTCGGTGAGCCCTTTATGATAAAGATATTGACCTTTCAGCACCTCTTGCATTGATTTATAATGGTCGAGAACTCCGTTGGTCGGACTTTGAAGGCGCACGATGTTTTCAGCATCACCCTTGATTGATAGGTCGGTTTCAATACCGCTTTTGGTTGTGAAACGTAGTGTCACACCGTCAACTTGGGGCGGTGTGCCGGCATATTCGGCATATGTTGTTCCAACCTGTAATTTGTCAATCTCTTTGTCAAAATAGTGGCTTGTTTCGTCCTTGACGAGCATTTGTGTAACAGAATACAGGCTGCGTTTGACACTTTCGGCAAACTGATCGTCACGCATTTTGATCATGTTT
Source organism: Bacteroides sp. (assembly GCA_014802535.1). Taxonomy (GTDB): domain Bacteria; phylum Bacteroidota; class Bacteroidia; order Bacteroidales; family Muribaculaceae; genus CAJUPY01. The sequence goes on from JAAVCC010000014.1 coordinate 167,957, forward strand.
TCCATATACATGATCTGCATGTAGAGCAGCCCGGCAAATGTCAGTGCCATTATCACTGTCAGCAACCAAATGGTCGATTTTTTCATAGAGTTGTTGTCCTTTACTGCGTTGGGCAGTGAAATTTAATTTAATAAAAATTTATATTTATTATATTAACAATTAAAATCCGTGAATGGTTGACTTGGATTTTTATTTTTAATTGCTTGTTTTAACAATTCGCGTCAAAATTAACATAAAAATGTGAATTAGGCAAATTTTTCTCGATAATTCTATATTTTATGTGTTCCGATTGTTAATTTTCATCTTCATCCTCATCGCTCGCTTCGGGCAGAGTTTTATGTAGTAGCAAGTAACCGCCGATTCCGGCAACAAGCGAACCAACGACAATTCCGAGTTTTGCCATGTCGAGCAATCGTGCCCCGTCGATAGTCGAGCTGTCAAACGACAGGTTTGCGATGAACAGCGACACCGTAAATCCGATACCTCCTAGCACGGCGATTGATGCTATCATTTTCCAGTTTGACCGTTCGGGCATCGGCGCGAATTTAAATTTGACTGTTAGATATGAGAAAATGAATATTCCTAAGAATTTACCAACTACCAAACTAATGATTATGGCGAGCGATAGTCCCGAGAAGATGGCGAGCGGTTGAATGTCAAGCAGATATATTCCGGCATTGGCAAATGCAAATAGCGGAACGATAAGGTAGTTGACCACCGGGTGTAATGAGTCTTCAAGATCTTGAAGTGGTGAGATGACTTTGTCTGACGCCGACTCAATCTCTTTGAGATGGTCCATTTGATCGTGGGTGAGAATTGTGCGGGCGTGGAGAGCCGCATCATCTTCCTGTTTGAAATGTCCGATCTCACGACGTATTATCTTAATGTATTTTACCGGAGCATAAACCGGCACTGCAGGTACGCAAAATGCTACCAATACGCCGGCTATTGTCGGATGAACACCTGAGTTGAGGAATAGGAACCACACAACGCCACCGATCAAAAAATAAAACATTTTTGATTGTATGCCAAATCTGCCACCAAAATATAAAACGAGTAACAACACTAATGCATAGACAAGAAACATCGCTTGAATATGACCTGAATAGAATGCTGCAATAACGATGATGCCACCGATATCATCTACGACTGCAAGTGTTGTTAAAAATATTTTCAGTGAGATTGGCACTCGGCTGCCGAGCATTCCGAGTATGCCAAGTGAAAATGCAATATCTGTTGCCATTGGGATTGCTGCTCCGTCAAGATAGTCGCTTCCGTGTCCCATGCAGAAAAATATCAAGACCGGTACAGCCATGCCGCCGATTGCTGCAATGATAGGCAACAATGCCTGACGTATCGATGCTAATTCGCCTACCAGCACTTCTCGTTTAATCTCCAATCCGATTGTAAAAAAGAAGATTGCCATCAATGCATCATTAATAAACTGTAAAACTGTCATCGGATGCCCGTCATGGCTGAATATATTGAAATCTCCAACCTGGAGTCTTATCTCTTGATTCCAAAAATCAAAATACAGGTTGTTCAACCCCGGGATATTTGCAACGATTAATGCGAGTAAGGTTGCAACAATCAACACGTTTCCTCCCGATGCGTAATGACGCAAGGTTTGACGTGCCGAATAAAATACACGATGAATTCCGTGTCGGTTTTCATTAAGTTCTGTTTCGTGGCTGATTGTTTGATGAGACATAATGAGTATGAATTTTGGTTACAATTATATTATTTTTAACAAATCAATAACCGTGTTTGTTTCCTCGTTTTTCAGAAAAATATTGACGTCATTTCAAAAAATAGTCTCTAATGTTTTGCCAATTAAAGAATTATGCGTAAATTTGCACGCCATTACGATAGGATGCCTTACCAGCATTCGCTCTAAAGCTTTGATAATAAAAAAATTATACAAATACAACAATGAAAAAAGATATCCATCCTTCAAATTATCGCGAAGTGGTTTTCAAAGATATGTCTAACGACGAAATCTTCATCACTCGCTCAACTGTAGCAGCCAAGGAAACAATCGAAGTTGATGGCGTTACTTACCCTCTGGTAAAACTCGAAATCACCAGCTCGTCTCACCCTTTCTTTACCGGTAAACAGAAACTCGTTGACACCGCCGGTCGTGTTGATAAGTTCATGAGCCGTTATGGTGAACGTCGCAAAAAATAATTTGAGCTTAATTTTATAGCTATAAACCCCGTGATTCTTTGAGTCACGGGATTTTTTTTACCCCATTAGGCTAATTATAATAAATTATACCTGTTTGCCTAAAAGTACGAGAGGCGATGCAATCGAGCATCGCCTCTCGCCAATCATTTATGAGAAGTCGCTTTTAATTAATCTTCAAGACCTACCGCATAGTAAACTTTACGTTTGGGATTAGAGGGATAAACACCGGTGATAAACATCACTTTGTCATAGCCTGATGTGTCAGACATGATCGCACGGTAAATCTTTTGAACATCGTCGCCTGATGTTACGCGCGAGTTGTTGATGTCGAGGATGATGAATCCGTCTTTTATGCCGGCTTGCTTGAATTTTCCGTTAGCTACATCTGTAACTTGTACACCGTTGCTGATTTCAAGTTTCTTTAGCAAATCTTTGTTAGCTCCTTTTAGTGTACATCCAAGTTCGGCAAAGTTGCCTGCACGTGTAACTGCTGTATTTCCAGCCGAGTTGCGGAAGGTCACTGTGGTAGCTTCACGTTTGTTGTCGCGATAGTATGTTATCGTTGCCTTGTCGCCGGGGCGGAGTTTGGCAATTTCTTCTTGAAGCTGAGCGGTATTTCCGGTCGGAGCTCCATCAATAGCTGTAATGATATCTCCTTCTTTGAGTCCGGCTTCAAAGGCTGCACTTCGATCTTCAACTTTGCCAACATATATACCCGAGGTTACGGCTGTGATGCCTTTCTCTTTGGCGAGTTCGGGCGACAGTTCACTGAATGCGATACCAAGATATGCGCGCTGTACAACTCCATATTGTTTAATGTCGGTTACAACTTTCTTTACAATAGATGTCGGGATTGCAAATGAGTAACCGGCAAAGTTACCTGTGTGAGAATAGATGGCTGCATTGATACCGACAAGCTCTCCGCGAAGATTGACGAGCGCGCCTCCCGAGTTGCCCGGATTGACTGCCGCATCGGTTTGAATAAACGATTCAATTCCGTTAGATGCGCCGTGGGTCAATGCTGATACGTTACGAGCTTTTGCGCTTACAATTCCTTTGGTAACGGTTGATGTGAAACCAAAGGGATTGCCGACCGCAAGCACCCATTCGCCAACTCGTATGTCCTCTGAATTTCCGATGGGGATAACGTGGAGATCGTCGGCATCGATTTTGATAAGTGCAAGGTCGGTTGTAGGGTCTGAACCGATTACCTTTGCTGTGAAATTACGATTGTCGTTGAGGGTGACGTCAAGGCGCTCGGCACCTTCGATTACGTGGTGGTTGGTAACGATATATCCGTCTTTACTCAGAATAACCCCTGAACCAAGTCCCATCTGGCGCTCGCGGGGTTGTTCTTGTTGTTGCTGTCGGCGTTGATGGTTTCCGTTACCGCCAAAGAAAAATTCAAAGAATGGGTCAGAAAACGGTGACATCTCATTTCCATTCTGTGAGTAACCGCGAGGTGTGGCGTAACTTTTAATGCTGACAACTCCGTTGACAGTTGACTCTGATGCGTTGACAAAGTCTGACGGTTCATCAGGCATTGATGCCGCTACGGTATATAATGAACCGGAATTGCTTTTTTCGGTCAGTAAATATGTCCCGGTTTTGGGAGCGGTCGAACCGACAACAAAGGTTGTCGCCAGTGATGATGATATTGCCACACCGGCTGCGATTAGTGATATTTTCAGATTGTTATTCATGTTTGTTAATTGTTAAATCGATGAATTGATTAAGTTAAAATTCTACTTAAATTGGTTGGTTTTTAACATTTGACGCAAAAATAATACTTTGGTTTAATACTCACAATAGAACTTGTCGTAAATTATATTTAATTAAATGTTGAGGTTCATTTTGCTACATTTTTTGATAAAAAATCTGTGAAAATTAGATAATACCGTTTAATCATGTCAAAAATCATGCCATAATTTGGAAAACGTCTGACATTATCTTAATTTTGTATCTACAACATTTTGTTACTCGATTTTAGTCAAACCAATCATTTAGGTTTTATATGATTTATAGCGGACGATTTTTAAAAACTGTATTGATATTTTTTGTTACAATTCTGATGTTGACAGGTTGTAAACCTGCCCGACAGTTTGCGTCCGATCCGATATATGATATGGGGCGTTATCGCACTACCACCATAAAAACGTCAGATAAAAAATCGACAACGAACGTTGCCAAAGAAAATAAGACAATGGTCACAAAGCTTGATCCATCGGCTTCGGCTCTTGTTGCCGAGGCAAAAAAATGGATTGGCACTCCCTATCGTTATGGCGGACACTCGCGTTCCGGAACTGACTGCTCGGGATTTATAATGGAGGTTTTTCGTGCGGCTGTCAACATTGAGTTGCCTCGCACATCAAAAGAACAACATAAAAATTCTACACGCATCGACGCTAAGCAACTCGAAGTCGGCGACCTTGTGTTTTTTGCCACAAGCGGTAGCAGTGGTGGCGTGAGCCATGTCGGATTGTATATCGGCGACAATAACATGATTCATGCATCGACTTCACGAGGGGTGATGATTAGCGGACTCAGTGAAAACTACTGGGTGAAAAACTATCATAGTGCAGGACGAGTGGCCAAGTTTAAAAACATAACAGTCAAGTCAACTCCGGCTCAGGCTGCTCCGGCTCCTCAAGCAAAACCGACTCAACAGGCATCCGCTCCGGCAAAATCGACGTCGGCAAAAACTGCATCAACAAAAACGACATCAGCTACGACTCGTGCAGCCGAAGTTAAAGCTGCTGTCAAGGCCAAGGTCAAAAAAGAGGCAAAAAAACAAGTTGAGAAAAAGGCTAAAACTAAAGCCAAACGCACAAAATCTACTCCCGTTAAAAACGCAAAAGCCGTTCCCATTCAATCAAATACTCCTCCTAAAAATGCGGTTGAGGTTTCTCATACCGATATCGACAAAGTAATGCCTATATATAATTAATGTGATTTTTTTTGAATAAAAATTTAACAAAATTTGATACTCTCAACATTTTGCTCTAAATTTGTAGCCAATATAGAAGTATTTTGTCATTCATGACAAATTCTCACGTTTCAAAAATAGACATAAGAAAATGTTAAAGCAGTTTTTTATAACACTTCTTGCAGCCATCACGGGTGTTTGGATCTCGGTAGGCCTCTTTTTCCTTTTAGGACTTGTTTTTATTGGCGCTATCGCAGCTTCTCAAGATACACAAACCGCTAAAATTGACCGTCATTCAGTGCTTTATGTTAAGCTTGCCGGTGAAATTGTCGAGCGTCGCAACATAAATTCAATCCTTGCAGAAATCTCAGGGGAGGGTAGTGGTCAATCGCTGTATGAGATAGTTTCATCGATTCGTGCGGCTGCCACAAATAAAGATATTGACGGCATTTTCATCGAGGCTGAAGGTGCGTTAGCCGGTACTGCCTCTCGACTTGAAATTATTCAGGCTCTCAAATATTTTAAAGAAACGAGTGAAAAATGGATTGTTGCCTATGGCGATTCTTATACCCAGGGCGACTATTTCCTTTCGTCGGTTGCCGATTCAATCATAGTTAATCCGATGGGAGGCGTTGACATTCATGGTCTTGCCTCGACAACCTACTTCTACAAAGGTTTGCTTGACAAACTTGGCGTTAAGATGCAAATTTTAAAAGTAGGGACATATAAAAGTGCGGTGGAACCGTTCATGCTCACCGAAATCAGCGAGGCAAATCGCGAGCAACAACAACTTTTTCTCGGTCAGATATGGAATGACGTGACAGGTGTGATAGCCGATTCGCGCGGTGTTGATCGTGCTGATGTCAACAATTGGGCTGATAACCTTGTCATGACTGACGATGCCAAAACTTATATCCCGAAACATATTGTTTCATCGGTTGATTATCGTCATGCAGTGATAACATTGCTTAAACAGTTGACCGATACAGATGAAGACGACGATATCAATTTTGTTACACCCGATAAGTATGTCGCATCGGCTAAAATACCTCATACTGACAAGACATCTAATAACATTGCCGTCTTATTTGCCGAGGGTGAGATTGCTGACGCCGGTCGTGAAGGTATCATTGGCCCCAAAATGGTTGCTCAGATTGAAAAACTCATCGACTCTGACTCTAACGACGGACTCATCATGCGTGTAAATTCGCCCGGTGGTAGTGCATTTGCATCTGAACAGATTTGGGAAGCCCTCCAACGCTATAAAGCTACCGGGCGTCCATTCTATGTTTCGATGGGCGATTATGCGGCTTCGGGCGGCTATTATATCTCGTGTGGCGCTGACCGCATTTATGCTCAGCCGGTTACACTTACCGGTTCAATTGGCATTTTCGGTATGATTCCTTGTATCGAAGGTTTGCTCGAAGATAAACTTGCGGTGACTCAGTCGGTGGTCGCTACAAATAAAAATGCTAATTTCGTGTCGATTACTCAACCGTTAAACGAGCAGCAAACCGCAATGATGCAAAAAATGATTAACCGCGGATATGAGGTGTTCACATCTCGTTGCGCTCAAGGTCGAAATATGCCGATTGATTCAATCAAGGCAATCGCCGAGGGACGTGTATGGGATGGCCGCACGGCTATGCGTCTCGGTCTTGTCGATCGTATGGGCAATCTTGAAGATGCTATTGCCGATATGGCTCAGGAACTCGACTTTACGTCAAAATATACGGTGACAACCTACCCCAAACAAAAACTCGATTTTTGGGAACAGCTTGAAGAGCTTCAGGATGCCGGATTTATACGTCAATATATCCTTAAAACTTCTAACGACCCGGCGGCTGAGGTTTTGCGCACTGCCGAGAAAGTCAAAGACTGGTCGCCGATTCAAGCCCGAATGATTGAGACCGTTATTAACTGATAAAAATTAAACCCGCGTGAAACCAAATAAATTCATATCGCAGTTCGTTCTATATCCTGCTTCACGTCTTTATGGAGCCGGTGTCGAGTTGCGCAATATGATGTTTAAATGCGGGATTTTCAAACAACGTGCCTTCAACGTTCCCGTGATTGTTGTCGGCAATATTGCTGTTGGCGGAACAGGCAAAACTCCCCATGCCGAGTATATTATTTCTTTGATGAGAAAACACCACACGGTCGGGGTGCTTAGTCGTGGATACGGTCGTCGTACTCATGGCTTCCGAATGGTTGATGATAAGTCAACACCGCGCACTGTTGGTGACGAGCCTTATCAGATGTATCATAAATATAAAGGCAACAAAGTGTTCTTTGCTGTTTGTGAAGATCGTGTCAAGGGCATCGAAAATATGCTTCGCATCCATCCCGAAATTTCGGTGTTTGTGCTTGACGACGCATTTCAGCATCGCTATGTCAAGCCTTCGGTTGCTATAGTTTTGATGGAGTATAGCCGCCCGATATTCAATGATTCACTTCTTCCTTATGGGCGTTTGCGTGAACCTGCCGAAGCGATTGAACGCGCCGACATTGTTGTCGTGACTAAATGTCCTGAAGATGTCAAACCTCTTGAATTCAGAATGTTGAAACATAATCTCAATCTGTTTCAATACCAACAGCTGTTTTTCTCAAAATTTGATTATCGCGATCCTGTACCATTGTTTCCCGATGTTGCGAAACCGGTAGATTCATTCAAGTGGCTTGATAAAAATGATGGTATTCTTGCGGTATGTGGCATTGGAAATCCACGTCCGTTCATCGAACACCTGCGGTCATTCGGTGCGCTTGTCCGTGTAAAATTGTTTAGCGACCATCACTATTATAAAGAACGTGATTATAAGGAGATTGTCGAACGTTTTGACAATCTTAAAGGCAATCATAAATTTATAATGACTACCGAAAAAGATGCCGTCCGTATTCTTTCGTCCGACAATTTCCCGAACCGACTCAAACCGTTCATATACTTTATTCCGGTTGAAGTGATGTTTGAGGGAATGCCCGGTGGTGATACCTTTGACCAAACAATTGAAAAGCTTATTCGCAACGCAAACTTTGCGGTTAAAAAATAATAATCATTTGCGCCCGACAAAACCTTAATAGTTGACTCGGCGTTTAACTGTTTATAATTTAATACATAGATTATGCTTGAACAAATCAGACAAACTGCCGACTTTTTGTCGGAACGTATAACAGGCAAGATGCCTGAAATTGCTATCATTCTCGGTACAGGTCTCGGTCCGATCGTTGATTATATTGAAGAAGCTCAATACATTCCATATGCCGAGATTCCAAACTTCCCGATTTCAACCGTTGAAGGGCATAGCGGAAACCTCATTTTCGGTAAAATGGGTGGAAAACGTGTTATGGCAATGCAGGGCCGTTTTCACTACTACGAAGGCTACGACATGAAGCAGGTAACATTCCCGGTTCGTGTTATGCAGGCTCTCGGCATCAAGACTCTCTTGGTCAGCAATGCCGCCGGCGGGATGAATAAAGACTTCAAGGTTGGTGACGTGATGGTTATCACTGACCATATCAATCTTTTCCCCGAAAATCCCTTGCGCGGTCATAACTACAACGAACTCGGAACGCGTTTCCCCTCGATGACCGAGGCATATTGCCAGGAATATATCGACAAAGCTTTTGAAATTGCCCGCCGTCTTGATATGAGACTTGTTCATGGCGTGTATGTAGGCACTCCCGGCCCGACTTTTGAAACTCGTGCCGAATATGAATATTTCCGTATTATTGGTGGAGATGCCGTTGGTATGTCAACCGTTCCCGAAGTTATCGTTGCAAACCACGCCGGAATGAAGGTGTTTGGTCTTTCTGTAATCACCGACCTTGGTGGAAAAGATATCAAGATTGCGCCATCTCACGAAGAAGTGCAGCAGGCTGCTGTCACCGCTCAACCGACCACCGTTACCCTCATCACCGAGATGGTAAAAGCAATTTGAGTTTATGGACGACAAATTAACCGAAATATCAACAATCGGAGAGTTTGGGTTGATCGACCGACTCACCTCCGATCTAAAGACTGTCAATGAGTCAACACTTCGCAGTGTTGGCGACGATTGTGCCGTCTTGTCCTATCCCAAAACCGACGTTCTTGTCTCGACCGACCTGCTCCTTGAAGGCGTTCATTTCGATTTGACCTATGTCCCATTGAAACACCTTGGCTATAAATCTGTTGTTGTTAATCTGTCAGATATATATGCCATGAACGGACGTCCGCGCCAAATCACCGTGTCGCTCGGAATTTCAAAACGCTTTGCGGTCGAACATATCGAAGAACTTTACAGCGGTATCAAGCTTGCCTGTCAGGTTTATGGTGTCGATCTTGTAGGTGGCGATACGACATCATCACGTCAGGGACTCGTTATCAGCATTACTGCAATCGGCGAAGCCGAACACTCAAAAGTGGTGACCCGCGCCGGCGCCAAAGATACCGATCTGATTTGTGTTTCGGGCGATCTCGGAGCAGCTTATATGGGACTTCAACTTCTTGAACGCGAAAAATTTGCATCGGCAGGTAAAAAAGATTTCCAGCCCGACTTTGCCGGTAAGGAATATCTCGTTGAACGTCAGCTTAAACCCGAAGCTCGCAAAGATGTTATTGCCGAACTCGAAAAGGCAGGTATTGTTCCAACTTCAATGATGGATATTTCTGACGGACTTTCATCTGAACTGCTTCATATCTGCAAACAGTCCGATGCCGGGTGTCGCATATATGAAGATCGAATTCCAATCGACTACCAAACCGCTTTGATGGCTGAGGAATTGAATATGAACCTTGTGACTGCTGCCATGAATGGGGGAGAGGACTATGAACTCTTGTTTACCGTTCCGCTTCACTATCATGACCAAGTATCAAAAATTCCCGGAATAAAAGTAATCGGACACATCACAAAGCCATCGCTCGGATGCGCTATGATAACTCGTGACGGTAACGAAATTCCGTTAAAGGCGCAGGGCTTCAACCACATGTCTCCTGTTGAAGAGACCAAATAATGTCACTATCTGACCCATAAAAAAGAGTTGCATTAATATTGATGCAACTCTTTTTTTTAATTTCATTGATTTATAGTAGAATATGTATTCCATTCGGTAGTTTGGCCGAAAATCATTCGGTAGTTTGGCTGAAATTAATCCTTTAGGCAACCGATTGGAACGACCAAAACACCGTCTTCACGTTTATATGCATAGTCTCCATTAGCCGTTAAAACCATTAAAAATGAAGGTGATTTCATTTTGTCGGTATCAATTTTATTAGCGAGCGTTTTTAATGTTTCAGCACCTTGGTTAATTGATGTGTCACCACCTAATTTGATTTCTATCAAGCCATATCGACCGTCTCTTAAATGAACGACCGCATCACATTCAAGCCCGTTTTTATCTCTATAGTGATATACGCCACCATTTAATGCTTCGGAATAGACTTTTAAATCTCTTATACATAGAGTCTCAAACAATAGCCCAAATGTATTTAGGTCAGAAATCAAATCAGACGGTCCAATGCCCAAAGAAGCGGTTGCAATTGAAGGGTCTGTAAAATATCGGGTATCAGATGATCTCATCGCTGTTTTTGAACGTAGATTTGGATTCCAAGCCTCTACATCTTCAATTACGAATAATCTTTTCAGTGCATTGATATATGATGATATTGTATCGATATCAATCGAATCTCCCTCATTTTCAATTAAGTCGGCCTTAATTACAGAATTGTTTACCTGAGAGCCTTGATGGCGCGAATATGAACGTAATAAACGATGAACACGTGTCGCATCGCGATTAACGCCATCGACTAATTGTATATCTCTTTTTTCAACTGCCGAAACATAATCAAAAGCTTGATCTAACGCAATATCATCTTCCATATCTACTGCTAAAGGCCAACCGCCGCGACAGGTAAGGAATGCGACTCGTTCCAAATCTAAATCAGATATCCCCGATATGTTGGTGTCACCATCAAATAAGGCTTTTAATGATACATCGCCGGTTGAATCTCCTGATTCCCATAATGACATAGGTCTCATTCTAACCCATGCAAAACGGCCAGTCCCGGTGTGAAAAACTTCGCTCATATCCGGTGGAACACTTGATCCCGTAAGAACAAACAGTCCTAAATCTTTACTATGATCAGATTCAAACCTGACGGCGTCCCAGAGCTTTGGCGCAACCTGCCATTCGTCAATTAATCGTGGCTTTTCACCTCTCAATAATAATTCGGGATTAAGTGTCGCCAGTTGAATGTTCTGTTCTCTTTTACCAGACTCTGACATATATAAGACACTTTTGCAAAGCTGTTCGGCGGTTGTAGTTTTACCACACCACTTCGCTCCTTCTAAAAGCACCGCACCTTTTCCTTTTAACTTCCGTTCAAGGATTTTATCTGCAATTCTCGGTCTATATTGCTCTATTTTAGTCATATATTGTTTGTTTTAGGCTGCAAATATACGAAAATTAATTTAATCATTCGGTAGTTTGGCCGAAAATCATTCGGTAGTTTGGCCGAAATTCGTTCGGTAGTTTGGCTGAATTCCATTCGGTAGTTTGGCTGAATTCTGTCCAATTCCGAACTTTTCCACTGTTTCATTCCGAACTTTTCTATTTTAACAGTACATTTATTAAAAATAGAACAAGGAGCTATGTCAATTTCCCGACATAGCTCCTCTTTTTTTGTGACATGTAAGCAGAGTAAAAATTCATAATCAAAATCCCCTGTAATATGCGTATCTCTTACAAAGAGATATTTGCTGTTGTGTATTATTCTGTTAATCAGTTGCTTGTCGAGTCAAATCAAACTTGTTTTGTCAAATTTCAGGTAGTTTGAAGTTGAAATATATTTGGTTATTTAGTTGAAATTTGCACACTTCTTAACTTTTCTATCCTTATTAAAAAACAACCCCGGCTCATCAAGAGTCGGGGTTGCAAAGTTGTCAGAAAATATTAACTTGTTTAGGGATTCTGATCAGCTGTTGTGATTTCGGGATTATTTTCCATCTCTACGGTAGGAATCTGGTAGATCATTTTTGCGTCTTGACCATTGTAACGAACTGCGCCGACATATTCAAGACCGGCGATAGGAGCATCGGTGCTGAGCGAACGGTCGATTGACTCATTACGACGTTTGATGTCGAAGAGACGTGAACCTTCTTCAAACATATCGATACGTTTGTTAACACAGATTTCTTTGTAAAGATCATTGCCTGATGTTGAGCAGGTGTAGCCGGGAACGCGAGTTGACATGATTGTAGTCAACATTTCCTTTGCTTGGGCTTCCTGACCATTGAGGTAGTATGCTTCAGCCGCTACATAATACATTTCGGCAATACGGAAATATATTACGTCAGAGGTAAAAGGTCCTTCGGCACCTTCAGAGGTCAAATAAACATCACGGAATTTATTTGAGAGATAGGGAAGCCAGCCATTACCTTTTTCATAAGAGAAGTCAACCTCAAGAAGGTTGTAATCTTCCTGATAGCCGAACCATTGTTTACGGATATCGTTATCGGCAATCTGATCATAGAGTTCAGAAGCGATGAGTTTACGATAACCAACCTGACCTCCGTAACCGGGCATATAGGTGTCCATGTGAGAGAAGAATGACGCATAGTAGCAAGTGTTTTCAGTGTCAACCTTATATCCCCAGAGAACTTCGGGCATATCAAGTGAGTTGAAACCGCTTGTCATCCATTCGTTAGTGTTGAGCGAACCGCCCTCGATAGCAACTTCAGCCCATTTTGCAGCATTGGCATAGTCGCCGGTGAACATGAGGACATTCGCATAGATAAATGCAGCTGCATATTCTGAGATACTGCCTTTGTCGGCAAAACGAGCACCTTTAAGATAGTTGTAACCGGTTTCACAGTCAGAAATAATCTGAGCATAGATATCTTTTACAGGAACACGTTCGCTGCGATATTCGCTTTCGGTTTTCAAGGGAACACCGAGTGCATCGGGATTCACCTGATAGGGCTGTTGCCACATATTGATGAGCAAGAAGTAATTGTAGGCGCGCAGAGCGTATGCTTGACCGAGCATTTTGGCCGCATCAGCCGAAGCTTCTTCTCCTTCAGCCGGTTTGAGAAGCTCAATAACAGTGTTACAGTCATTGACAACCTGATAGAGTTCGCGCCAAGTTGCAGTCACACGACGATATGCAGCCATGCGATTGTCGAGCTGATAGTCGAAGCTGAACCATTGAGCATTACGGGGCAATGTAACATCGTCGGTCATCATATCCATAGTGATACGAAGAGCTTGGATACCATAGATATCGTGGCTGGTACGCCATTCACCACCATTATAGAAGTTGGCATAAGCTCCGGTGATATAAGACTGCACTTTTGAAGGGTCATCCTGCATAGCCTCAGCCACTTCTTCGCCGTCAATGAGACCTTCGGGCTTGGTATCAAGGAAATCTTCAGAACAAGAAGACACTGCCACGAGCGCTCCTAAAGCGATTCCCTTGAAGATTATATTATTGAATTTCATATAGAGTAATCTTTTAGAATGTTAATGAAAGACCTGCTGATATTGTACGGATAATAGAATAGTTAGCCTGAGACTGACCTTGGATGTACTGACGAGGATCCATACCTTTACGTTTTGACCAGATAGCGATGTTATCGGCGTTTACATAAAGACGGAGTTTGTCAATAGATGCTTTGTTGAGCAACTTAGAGGGGAAAGTATATCCGAGAGTGATGTTGCGGAGGTTGAAGTAATCAGCACCGATAAGATATTTGCTTGAGAATATAGCTGCATTCTGGTCACCGTCGAGCACCGGAACATCAGTGTTGGTATTTTCAGGAGTCCAAGCATTGAGAATATCTTTATGCCAGTTGTGACCTGCATTGCTCATACCCATAAGTTCGCTATACATTGAGTCGAAGATTTGACCACCGATCTGATAGTTACCGGCGATTGAGAAATCAAGACCTTTCCAGGTGAAAGTAGTTTGAACACCACCCTGGAAGTCGGGAAGAGCTGTGCCGATGTAGTATTTTGTAGCCTGAGAATAGTCAGAAACAGGTTCTTGACCGGTTACGTTACCTTCAGCATCTTTTACATCAGCAAACCAAGTTGAGTGACCTTCTTCATCAAGACCGGCAAACTTGTAGTAGTAGAAGTCATAAACGCTGCGACCTTCACGAATGTTGTAGTAGCTGCTGTGGGTGATACCTTCAGCACGTTTGTCTTCCGGGATATTGGTTACTTTGTTAACATAGTGAGTTCCGGTGAATGTCCAATTCCAAGTGAAGTCACGAGGCATCGGGATGTTAACACCGAGAGTGAACTCGATACCTTTGTTAATCATTGTAAGAGCATTCTGAGAAATGTAGCTGACACCTGACGACGGAGACTGAGGCACGTTATAGAGCATGTCTTTAGTGCGTTTGTGGAAGAACTCAAAATCAAGATTTACAAGATTGTTGAGAACCGAAGCTGTCAAACCGACATTGGCATTGTATGAAGTTTCCCAAGTAATGTCTGCGTTACCTTGATAATATCTAACGAGTGAATAGCTACCGCCTTGGTTGGTGAGCTCAAATTGAGTTTTAGCGGGATAATAGTTGCTTGATGATGTGTTAGGGTAGTAGATGTCATCATTACCTACACTACCATAGCTGGCACGGATTGACATATTGTCAAGCCAGGTGAGATTTTCCATGAAGCTTTCCTGGCTGATGCGCCATGATGCACCGACCGACCAGAATGTACCCCAACGGTGACCTTTGGCAAAGCGTGAAGAACCGTCGCCACGAACCGATGCCGAAACATAATATTTATTATCGAAATCGTAGTTGGCACGACCAAGCCATGACTCGATAGAATATTTATCGGTTGAAGACGAAAGATCGTCCATTGTGATTGCGTTGTCAAATTCAGCAAGGTCTTTAGTAAAGAAGTGAGACTTAGCGCCATAGAGATAGCTGTAAGTCATCTTGTAGGTTTCATGACCTGCGAGAACATCAAAGTGGTGTTTTTCACCAATCTTCTTTTCGTAAGAGAGAAGTTGGTTAATTGTGTAAGTTTCGTTACGCGAACGTGTCTTATAACCACGACCGTCAACCGATTGTGCATCACCGAATGTTGGAGTCATGAACTGGTCACGCTGAGTATTGGTCAAGTCATAGCCGAGGTTTGCACGGAACTGAAGACCATCAATTATGTTGATGTTAACACCAAAACGGCTGCTTACGTTGTCGGTAATATAACGGTTTTGGTTAGATTCATCAGATGCAACAACGTTTTGGTTTGAGAAAAGAGGACGAGTGCCATATTTACCGTCACCGAAGTCATACACAGGTTTGCCATCTTCATTAAGAATCATCTGTCCTTCTTTGTCATAAGCATATACAGGGTAGATAGGACCAAGATTTTGGATGAATGCAAATGTATTTGAATAGTTGCTGAGGCTTGAGATTTGAAGAGCATTTTGTTCGCCACGAGCGTATGATACGTTACCGTTTACGCTAATCCAACGGTTAACATCATAGTTACCGCTTGCACGGAATGAAAGACGATTATAGTTAGATTCACTGATGATACCTTCATCGCCCAAGTATCCTAACGAAAGGAAGTGATTGCTTTTTGCATTACCACCTGAAACAGTAAGGTTATATTCCTGGCGAAGTCCGTTATTGATTGCTTCTTTACTCCAATCGTCATTCCAAAGAAGGGGAGCGTTTGTGAGATTGCCGTTTACATCAACGATTTCGTTGTCGGCACAAGCGTACGGATTATAACCTACACGGTCGATAAGCTTGGCAGTTGCATTCTCGGGTGTTGACTGATTTTTGAGAAGATTCCAGTTTGTCACCATAAACATTCCGGGGTCAGTCATGATGTCATAGTTGCTGATACCACGAGAGTTAGAACCGATACGAACATCAAGCGACACTTTTGATTTTTGGTCTTTACCTTTTTTAGTAGTAATCACAATCACACCGTTAGCTGCACGTGAACCATAAAGAGCGGTTGAAGCAGCATCTTTAAGAATTGACATTGATTCAATGTCGTTGGGGTTGATTGATGAAAGAGAGCCATCAAAAGGCATACCATCTACAACATAAAGAGGGTTTGCGCTTGAGTTGATTGAGCCGATACCACGGATGCGGACAGTTGCCGATGTACCGGGCTGACCCGACTGCATTGCAACTTGAACACCGGGTGCAGCACCTTCGAGTGCTTTAGAAATGTTTGAAACCTGAAGTTTCTCGATTGTCGAGCTTGAAACTGTAGTTGCAGCACCTGTAAATGACGATTTCTTAGCAGTACCGTATGCTACTACCATAACCTCGTCAAGTGTAGTTACGGGTTTGAGAATTACGTTGACAACCGGAGCTACATCAACAGTTTTTGCTTCAAAACCTACATAGGCAACGCGAAGCTTTTTTACTGACTGAGGAACTGAGAGAGTGAACTCTCCATTAATATCGGTCATAACACCGATGTTTGTACCTTCAGCTTGGACGGTGGCACCGATCAACGGCTCTCCATCTTCAGCTGATGTGACAGTACCGGTGACATTGATGTTCTGTGCAACTGCACAGGCGACAGATGTCACAACTGCCATAAGTAATAGAAACAGCTTTTTCATACTTGAAAGCAATAAAACATATAATTAATGATTGATACTAATAATTTGATTTGTTAAACAGCACGTTTTCAAACAAATAGGTGAATAATATCCCTAAATCTCTTACAAAGAGATATTTATTGAGCTACAAAAGTAGCTATTAAATACTTAACTGACAAATCTTTAACATCGTTCTCTTAGCATTTTTTTGCTAAATTGATGTTAAGCTAATTGTAAAGCTTTTAAAATCAGAGAGTTGCCAATACGAGAAAAGTTACATTATATTTCATGAGTGAAAAAAGTGTTAAAATTTTAAGATGATATTTTTAGCCTTTAATTTGCGTTTTAAATGAATGATTTGAATAGTATAAATTTGTTTTTATAATCAAAACACGATAAATGATTACATTTTGCAAGACTGCTTATCATACTCATAGCGTAGCGTAGAAAAATACACATATATTATATATAAGATTGGTATATCGAAGTTAAATTTATAGCCGTGGGATTACATTAATCAAATAAGGTTTTAGATTAGGCGTTAATCAACTGATTTACAAAAGATTATCAAACTATACATATCTCTTTGTAAGAGATTAAGGGATAAAATTCACCTATTTATCTGAAAATGTGCTGTTTAACAATTCGTATTTTAGTATCAATCATTAATTATATGTTTTATTGCTTTCAAGTATGAAAAAGCTGTTTCTATTACTTATGGCAGTCGTGACCTCTGTCGCCTGTGCAGTTGCACAGAACATCAATGTCACCGGTACTGTCACATCAGCTGAAGATGGAGAGCCGTTGATCGGTGCCACTGTCCAAGCTGAAGGTACAAACATCGGCGTTATGACCGATATTAATGGAGGGTTTACACTCTCAGTTCCTCAGTCAGTAAAAAAACTTCGTATTGCATACGTTGGTTTTGAATCTGTATCTGTTGATGTCGCAAGTGTGATTAATGTTGCTCTTAAGCCGACCACTCTTCTTGACGAAGTCATGGTTGTTGCATATGGTACTGCAAAAAAATCGGCTTACACCGGTTCGGCATCTGTTGTTAAAGCCGATCAGCTCGAAGACGCTCTCGTTTCTTCCGCTACTTCGGCGCTTGCCGGTAAAGTTTCGGGTGTTCAGGTTCAAAGCTCTAATGGTCAGCCCGGTACGGCTCCTACAATCCGTATTCGTGGTGTCGGATCAATTAACGCTGTTTCAACACCTCTCTACGTTCTTGACGGTATGCCATACGAAGGCGATATCTCTTCAATCAACACTCAAGATATCGAGTCGATGACAGTTCTTAAAGACGCAGCCTCTACTGCTCTTTATGGTGAACGTGGTGCAAACGGTGTAATCCTTATCACTACTAAAAAAGGTTCTAAAGGTGATGCTAAAATCACTGTCGATGCTCGTTGGGGTTCTAACTCTCGTTCACTTCCCCGCTACGATCTCATCACTGATGCTCGTCAATATCTTGAAACTACCTATCAAGGTATGGTTAACGGATATGTTGGCTACGAAGGAATGACTCCTGCCGAAGCTCACTTGGCAGCTAACCGTAATATATGGAGCGCCCTCGGCTACCAGACATGGACTGTTCCTCAAGGTCAAACACTTATCGGTGCTAACGGTAAATTCAACCCCGCTGCAACTCCCGGCTACAGCGACGGTACTCTCTATTATATTGCCGATGACTGGTTTAAAGAATCTCTCGACAACGGATTCCGTCAGGAATACAACGCCTCTATTTCAGGCGGTTCTGATAAAATCAACTACTATCTTTCAGGTGCATACCTCGATGACGGTGGTATTGTTGCAAACTCTCACTTCAAACGTTTTTCTACTCGTGCATCGGTCGATTACCAAGCTAAAAAATGGCTTAAAATCGGTACGAACATCTCTTACACCTACGCTAATCAAGGTTATCCCGGTAACCAAACCAGCGATGGCGATACTTCAGGTAACGTATTCTATGTTGCCAACTTGATCGGTCCGGTTTATCCTATGTATGTTCGCAATGCCGACGGTTCACTCCAGATGGTTGAGAAATATAACCGTCCGGTATATGACTATGGTGACGGTCAGGCAAACGGACACGTTCGCGCATTCTCATCAATGTCTAACCCTGCCGGTGCATTGGTATATGACCGTGAAGACTATTTGATGGATATTCTTGATGGAAAATGGTATGCTACCGTTACTCCGATCGAAGGTCTTAACGTTACCGGAACAATCGGTTATCGTGTTGACAACACTCGTTTGCACTACCTCGCCAACAACATGTTTGGTCAGAGTGCTAACTATGGCGGTCAGGCTATCCAAGAATCTACTCGCTACAGAAACCTCTCAATCCAGGCTATCGCTCAATACAACCGTACATTTGTTGATGTTCACAATCTCGGCGTGATGTTGGGTTATGAAAGCCAGGATTACAATGTTGAAAGTGTTACCGCTCAGGGTCAAAACCTCTACAACCCCGATAACTTCTACGTAGACAACACTATCGACAACAAAACCGGTTTTGGTAACGCTCGCACTCTCTGTCACCGCGGTATCATCGGTCGTGTAGAATATAACTATGATACTCGTTACTACTTCATGGCATCGGTTCGCCGTGGTGCTTCATCACGTTTCGCTCCCGAAAGCCGTTGGGGTACATTCTGGTCAGCATCACTCGGTTGGGACATTGCAAAAGAAAAATTCATGCAAGACTTCAACAATGTTGATATGCTTAAGTTCCGTGCTTCATTTGGTCAGAACGGTAATGATGTTCTCGGTTCATCTTCTTACTATTGGTTTGCATACGCCGACCAATACCGCATTACCGGTGCTGATGGTGTATGGTCTGACGGAACTCTCGCATTCAAAGGTAATCGAAACATTACTTGGGAAAAATCAAATGCGTTTAACATCGGTTTTGACTATTCATTCTTCCAGGGTATGCTCTCGGGATCAATCGAATACTTCAATCGCCAAACAAGCGATATGCTTTTCAACGTACCCGTCAGCCCCTCTTTAGGTTACTCTTCAATTCCGATGAACGTTGGTTCAATGCGTAACAACGGTTTTGAGCTCGAAGTAAACTATCGTCCTATCGAAACCCGTGATATCACATGGGATATCAACTTCAACATCACTCTGCCCTCTAACAAGGTTCTCAAGCTTGAACCCTCAATCCTTAATGACAAAGGCGAGTGGATTAACGGATCACGTTACTTCAAAGAAGGCGAATCAATGTATAACCTCTACATTGTTAAATGGGGTGGTGTTGATGCCGAAAGCGGTGACGCTATGTATTGGACTTATGGCGACCTTCTCGATGAAAACGGTAACAAAATTCCTGATGGAACCGATGCTAACGGCGAGCCCAAATATAAACAGGGCGAATTCCTGACCAAAGACTATGACGACGCTTATAACAAGAATCGTCAGGTAACCGATAACATCATGCCTAAAGCATACGGTGGTTTCGGCACTTCATTTAAAGCTTATGGCTTTGATTTGACTGCAAGCTTCGCTTATCAAATCGGTGGTAAAATCCTCGACTATTCATATCAGAACTTCATGTCAAACGGTCTTGACAGCCAGGGTCGTACAACCTATGGTCAGGCAATGCACAAAGACCTTCTCAATGCATGGACTCCTGAAAACACCAATACCGATGTTCCCCGTTTGACATATCAGGATCAGTATCATAACGCTACTCGTACATCAACCCGTTTCTTGACTTCAAGCAACTATGTTTCACTCAACAACGTGACAATCGGTTATACTTTCCCCGAAAAGATGATCAAAAAAATCGGTTTGAAAGAACTCCGTGTTTATGGTGCGGCTGAAAACGTTGCTCTCTGGTCAAAACGTAAAGGTCTCGACCCGCGTCAAGGTTTCGTAAGCTCTGAAAATACAACCTATTCACCAATCCGTACAATTTCAGGCGGTGTCCGCGTTTCGTTCTAATGTCTCACGGTTTAAAATTTAAGATAATGAAAAATATCAATAAAATATTTGCTACAGTGTTGGCGGGTGTCGCTATGACAGCTTGTAACGATCTCAACACTGAATATCTCGGTTACTATGTTACCGAAGAGCAGAAGGCAGACGTTCTTGAGGCAAATCCCGACATGGCGCTTGCCGGTGTGACCGGTATTGCCGCTACTGCCAATATGTTTGGCTCGGTATATGACGCTCACTTTGATTTTGGATATCCCGGTGTCATGCTCGGTATGGATATGCAAGGAACCGATATGGTGCAGCCCGACGTAAGCTATGGCGTTCACTTCAACTATTGGTTCAAATATACCTCTCCTTCAAATACCGGTATTCCAACCAACATGATGTGGCGCATCATGTACAAGATGATTTTCTCATCAAACGCTGTTATTTCTACAATTTCAAGCGATACTGAAAATGAAACTCTTCAGTTCTATCGTGCTCAGGCTCTCGGTTTCCGTGCATTCTGCTACTGGAACCTTGTTCAAACCTACCAGTTCAACTATGTAGGTCACGAGTCGGCTGCAGGTGTTCCCATCATTACTGAAGAAAATCAGCTCGAAGCTGCTACTGATGGTTGTGCTCGTAACACTGTTCAAGAAGTTTACGACCAAATCCTCGCTGACCTTAACGAGGCTATTGAACTTGCCGACAAAAGCGGACTCACTGCCGAACAGCTTATGGAGAGCAAACCCAAACGTCTTCTCAACCTTGATGCCCTCTACGGTCTTCGTGCTCGTGTAAACTTGACAATGCACAAATATGCCGACGCTGCTACCGATGCTAAATCGGCTATCGATGTGTCATCTCACGCTCCGCTTACTATCGCTCAGGCGTCAGTTCCCGGCTTTAATGATATTAACGCAAACAACTGGATGTGGGGTGTGGCTGTTGCTGAAACCGACCGTGTTGTAACAACCGGTATCTGTAACTTCCCCTCAATGAGCTGTTCATTTGCATACGGTTATGTTACTGTAGGCGCTTGGAAAATAGGTTCAGAGAACATGATTAATGCTCTTCCTCCGACCGACGTACGTCGCGGATGGTTCCTTGATGGAAACTTGGAATCTCCCATTTTGACTGCACGCCAAACAGCTTATCTCCAGAACTATGGATCGATGGAACCATTTGTTAATGTTAAGTTTGACTCATATCAGAGCGTTCTTAACCAATCGACCAATGCAAGCGACATTCCTTTGATGCGTATCGAAGAAATGTACTACATCCTTGCCGAAGGTCTTGCTATGAGTGGAAATACAACTGAAGCTGTCAATGTTTTGACCGATTTTGAGAAAAAATATCGTAACCCCCAATTCTCTACAACTGCTTCGTCACCTGAAGAAATTCAGGAACTCGTTTACAGCCGTCGTCGCGTTGAGTTCTGGGGTGAAGGTTTGAGCTACTTTGACCTTCAGCGTCTCAACAAAACTATTGACCGTCGCAACGATAACTTCCCCTCTGCCGTAACATACGTTATTCCGGCTGACGATCCTATCCGTATCTATGTTATTCCTCAGGGCGAAACAACTGCCAATAAACTAATCTCTGTAGAGCAGGCTAATAAGGCAGGTGTATCTCCGCTCCCACAGAAATAAATTTTACGATTTCATTAGTTTATTCTCCTCTCTCCTTTATATATTCAATAACTGAATAAAATTTAAAACAATGAAAATTTTCAAATCATCACTCTTAGCATTGCTCGCCATTGCCGGTGTTGCAATGACATCGTGCAGCGATGACGATAAATATGTTCCCGGACCTGAAAATGAAGGCGCATATTTTGGTGAGACGGCGTCGGTCTATGAGATTGATGTCGATGAGACATCATTCCCTCTCACTATCAAACGTACATCAGCTTCGACTGATGCAACTGTTACTATCTCTGTTGTTGACGAATCGGGTCTTTTCTCAATCCCGACTTCTGCAACTTTCAACGGTAGTGAAATGGAAACAACTATCAACGTTGTTTACGATGCAGCGAAAATGACTCCGGGCGTATATTACCCTGTTGCTCTTACTGTAACACCCTCTGCTGAATATGGTATGGGTTATACCACTTACGATTTCTCTATCTACAAATCGCCTTGGGTTGCCCTCGGTAATTGCACATATACCGATGCTATTATTAGCGAACTTTATGGTGCTCCTGCTGTGTCATACGAAGTTCCTATTGAAGAAAACTTTGTAACCCCCGGTGTATATCGCCTTGTTAACCCTTATGGCGAATATTATCCTTACAATGATCCCGGTGATTGGGATGCGTCAAAAGACTATTATATGGTTATCGATGCTTCAAATCCCGAGCGAGTTCTTCTTGAAAGATCAACTACCGGATGTGACTGGGGTGATGGCGCACTTAGCGTGTGGTCAATGGCAGGTTACTATCTCCAGAACGGAAACTCGGCTGATGCNGTAGCCAAAGCNGGTTNCTNTGGNACNTTGGAAGATGGNGTTATTTCNTGGACAAAAGCAGGTTCACTTGTCGCTATTGACGGTGGTGGAATGTCACAAGTAAATAGAAGTGGCGAANCCAAAGTCGTTTTACCTGCTGCAGAATAATCAATAAGACTAAAACAAGTTTTTGATTAATATAATTCTTTTAGAGACCTTTTCGTTCGTAACGAAAAGGTCTCTTTTTATAACAATCAAAATTAGTCCCGATTAATCTCGCTAAACCACGCTAAATCTCGCTAAATAAGGATAAACCTTGCTAATTTACGATTGATCTCGATTAACATAATTAATTATGATTATTCCCGATAAATCATCTTTTTTTTAATTTTTTGACTCAATTATTGAGTCATTGTCAAAAAAACTCGCTTACTTTGTAGTTTGAAATCGTATAGACTTTAAAAATTACCCAATGAAGATTTTCACTACCGAGGAAATTCGGGAAATTGATAAATATACAATCGAGGTCGATGGCGTGTCGGCTCTCGACCTTATTGAAAGGGTCGGGGAGGGGGTGGTCGCTGAAGTGACCGCTCGCTGGTTGCCGTCAAAACCGGTCGTCATCTTTGCCGGACCCGGCAATAATGGCGCTGATGCGTTGTCGGCAGGTCGCATTCTTTATGAAAAAGGTTTCCGTCCCAAAATATTTTTGTTCAACATCGGCGGTGACCGTCTTAGCAAGGATTGTCGCGTTTGTCGCGATCGCGTTGCCTCCTTGCCGGGTATTGATTTTGTCGAAGTCACAAGCACCTTTTCGCTGCCCGACCTGCTGAACACTCATCTTGTCATTGACGGATTGTTTGGTTCGGGACTGCGCGACCAGTTGACCGGCGGATTCACATCGCTTGTTCAATATATTAATGAGTCACGCGCGACGGTCATTTCTATTGATGTGCCGTCGGGCATGTTTGGTGATTGGAACAAAGACTCAATCCATCGCAACGTCATTCATGCCGATTTGACTCTTGCAATCCAATTTCCGCGTCCTGCATTTTTCCTTCGTGAAAATGCCGAGCTCGTCGGCGATTGGAAAATTCTTGATATCGGGCTCAGTCAAAAAGCTATGGCGACAATCGTCCCGACATACTATATGATTGAAAGTCATGATGTCAAACGCAAGTTGAAACGTCGTCATCCGTTCGCCTCTAAAAACGACCTCGGAACGGCTGCCATTATCGCCGGAAGTTATGGCATGATGGGGGCTGCCGTCTTTGCCAACAAGGCGGCAATACGCGGTGGCGTCGGCAAAGTCACAGCTATCGCTCCGCGATGTGGCTTCAATATTTTGCAAACCGCGGTGCCCGAGGCTATGTTTCAGGCCGACAAAAATGAAATAGTGATTTCAAATATTGCTCTTAAACAAGAATATTCGGCTGTGGCTCTCGGTCCCGGTCTCGGAACTCATGAAATGACAATCTCGGCGGTTGACGATTTTCTTGCATCACGAAATCGGCCTGTCATTATCGATGCCGACGGACTTAACTGTATTGCCAAGCGTCCGACTATCTTGAACAATCTCCCCGTGATGTCAATCATCACCCCTCACGCCGGTGAGTTTGACCGCCTGTTCGGTCAACATTCAACCGACTACGAACGTTTGAAAAAAGCGATAGAAGTTTCACGTCAATATAACATTTTTATAATCCTTAAAGGCCACTATACAGCCATAATCCGTCCCGACGGAAAAATATATTTCAATTCATCGGGTACGCCGGCTATGGCGACTGCCGGAGCCGGCGACTGCCTGACCGGTTTGATTGCGTCNTTCCTTGCCCAGGGTTATCTTCCCGAAATTGCAGCCATTCTGGGCGTCTTTATCCACGGACGTGCCGGTGAGATTGCCGAAGAACGCCAGGGGCTTTATTCGGTTACGGCTTCTGACATCTGCGACTGTATCGGTCCGGCTATTAACTCGATTATTGATTCAGAATAACAACGCCAATGAAATTCAATACTCTGATCTCAGTCTTGACAGCTGTGTCGGCTTCTTTGACGCTGACTGCTCAAACAACTCAAAAATTCACGGCTACCAAAGCCAATGAATATGGACTTGCCTATTCGCTCCCGATGACGATGCTCGACATCACCGTCGAGACTCAAACCACAGTCAAGGAGCCGGGACGTTTCTATAAATATGCAAAAAAATATCTCAATGTTGATAANCCTATTTCACAGAAAAGTGTCGATGTTGAGGTTAAAAGTGTTACCGTAACCACTCGCGGTGTTGCCGATCCAAGCCGTCGCTATATCGTCAGCTTCAAGCCGGGCGCAACACCCTTTATGATGATCAATGACGAAAATTTGCCGGTTTCGGTNAACACNGAAAAAAGTCTCACTGTNGAAAAGGTGGCTTTGCCNGTNGCAAAAGAAGCTGAACCGACTCCGCTTGAAACCGATGCCGCACGTCAGGTTTTCAACGAAGAAATGCTCCAGAGCCAATCGACCGCAAAGTGTGCCGAGCTTGCTGCAGCCCAGATTTATGCCCTTCGTCAGTCGCGCACCGACTTCATAACCGGGCAGGCTGAGTCTATGCCCCCCGACGGTCAGGCAATGCAAATCATCATGGATAATATAGATGCTCAAGAGGCNGCTTTGGTGGCTATGTTTGTNGGNACAACAAAGGTNTCGACNAATGTNTCGACAATNGAGGTTGANCCCTCAAAAGATGTTACCGACAAAATCATCGCGCGAGTGTCGGCAAACGGNCTNGTTNCNACTGACGACCTTTCGGGNGCNCCGCTTTATCTNACGCTGACCACTCTTGAAAAAGGAGTCATGCCTGTCGATGAAAAAGGCAAGGATATTCCGTTNCCTAAAAACGGTTTTGCCTACTGTATCCCGGGTAAGGCTCAGGTTAAGATTACATACGACGACAAAACAATGGTCGATAAGCGAATCGATGTCGCTCAATCGGGCATTGTCTATGGCTTGAATCCAAACTCGTTTACCGATAAAAAAGAACCGATTTATCTTATCTTTGACCCTTCAACGGGGGCAGCTGCTGAAATCGGGTCTGCTTTATAATATAATGTGTATAGCTTATGACATCTGAACAGCGACTTGAGCTCGAAGAAAAAGTAATCAAAATGTTACGCACCGTATATGACCCCGAAATTCCGGTGGACATATACAGTCTCGGGCTCGTCTATAAAATAGATATTGACGACGATGCNAATTTGACNATCGATATGACCATGACNGCTCCNAACTGTCCGATGGCCGACTTTATNGTCGATGATGCGCGCATCAAACTCGAATCGATNGAAGGCTTGAAGTCGGTTAATATNAATATCGTATTTGAGCCTGANTGGAATCAAGACATGATGAGCGAAGAAGCCAAGCTTGAACTCGGATTTTTATAATCGTTTGATATGGGCAAACGCGCTTATTTCATNTCAGACCTACACCTCGGNGCGAGCTATATGGCAGCCGTTCAACGCGAGCGAGAGATTATGCTATGCAATTTTCTCGACTCCATTGCCGACGATGCCGAGAGCCTCTATCTTGTGGGTGATATACTCGACTANTGGTTTGAATATCGAAATGTTGTNCCGCGCGGTTATGTCCGTTTTTTCGGGTCACTTGCCCGCCTTGCCGACAAAGGTGTGAAAATNACGTGGCTCATCGGCAATCACGACATCTGGATTTTTGACTATCTTCCAAATGAAATCGGAATGAGAGTTGTCGATGGCTCTCTTGTTGAAGATGTGTTGGGNTCGAGATTTTATATTGCCCACGGCGACGGGTGTGGCAAACGCACTTTCGGCTTCCGGCTTATACGGTCGATTTTCCGTAATCGTCTATGCCAAAAACTCTATGCGGCAATTCATCCNCGGTGGACAATTCCTTTCGCTCATTCGTGGTCGAGNCACAGCCGNAAGGCAGGCGGTAGTTATCAATCACCTGTAGTCGCCCCTCAAGACGATCCCTATGTTAAGTTTGCTATCGACTACAATCGTCGGCATTCCGATGCTCCGGCATCTCATTTTGTATTCGGTCATCGTCATATCGTGTTTGACTATACNNTNCCCGNNAANTGTCAAGTNGTGATATTAGGCGACTGGATTACTCGGTTTACCTATGGTGTTTTTGATGGNAAAACATTNNAAATTTGTAAGTTTGATAACAAATTGTCATNNGANTTTTNGATTTTAACATANTTTCACAGTTNTGAAANTTNNNAGTTTTNNNNTGANTATANNTTTGATATACAGNATGGTTACAANTANNTNNGGCTNNAANGATTGTTCCGNCTCTCAAAAAACATGTTTTATAACATATAAAAATCTTTTGTGAGGTATAAAAATTTGTCGACCTTTGTCACGCAAACCTAAAACAATCTTTTTTACCTTAGAAATTGTACCTATTGGAAACCATAAAGAGGAGCTTGGAAACAAGCTCCTTCTTTAATTTTATATAATCGTAATTTCAAAAACAAATTCCCTTATGAAAAGACCAATCTCTGTATTGTTTATCTTAGTTGTTGTTACGGTTGATTTATTAGCCCAATCGTCTGTCGTTTTCCCTAATCGAAAATCAGAAGCCCCAACCGGTAGTCAATTTATTGAAAAGGCAACAGGTATGTCTGTTTTTGAGCGAGACTCGTTGGTCTATAAAGAAATATGTGAAGGCNATATGCCTCAATGGATGAAATCGCCTGTTGAAATCAACGACACTCTATGCGATGCAACCGGTCAGTGTCACAATGTGACGTTCTACGTGTTGCCCGATTTTATAACAATAGGTAGCGACGATGATTTTTTCAGAGTTCCTTTGCTCCCGACGACCGCTCAAAAAATAGCTGATTATTTTGGTGCATCTCTTCCGACAAGAAAAATTTCAAATATCATTCANCGTTTTAGTGAAGTAAAATTGACTCCTCATCCAATGACTCCTGACGAAACAATGACCACCTTGCCTGTTTTTGTACGTCATGATTCAATCATCGAGTCTCAACGCAATATGTTTGATAAGCCACTCGGCTCTCTAATAGCAGGCCATAAAAAAGATATTGTTATCTCAAACCTATTAGCTTCAAACCACGGCCAACTCTTTATCTATGGGTGGCACTATCCTGACGGAAAAGCAATTCAGCAGCTTCATTATCGCCATTGGGATAAATATGTTGATTATAGCCATGGCACAAGACTCGTTTTTGATGAAGTCATGATTGACGGCAAAAAACATTCATTAAAGCAAATTCTTGCCGATCCCAATCTTCACTCGATTTTCAGCGATGAAGATCAACCGTTCACNCAGTTGGGNTATATTTATTAATTATTAAGGTGTAATGGNNTGATAGGTAGTCTGTTCAAAACTTNTAAGNCAAATTTGATAAAAAAAATTTGGCTGATAAAAAAAATGTGTGTANCTTTGCACTCGAAANTNACAGATGGTGAGTTTAGCTCAGTTGGTTAGAGCGTCGGATTGTGGTTCCGAAGGTCGTGGGTTCGAACCCCACACCTCACCCCAAAAGNAAACCCCGNATTTCAAAATGAAGTTCGGGGTTTGCTTATTATATTTATTAATGTTTGAGATCTATAGCAATGTTTGACGTGGTATAATCATAAAGTCATTTTTGAGCTGTTTTTTCTTTCAAAAAGTGAGTTTAACATTCCTTTTTAATAAAAAAATAGTCAANTTTGACTGCTATTTAAATATTTCTTACTACCTTTGCAAAATAATTGTCAAATTTTTAAGACGAACCAATCAACAGCCTGGTATGGCTGACTTTTACAAAAGCGTCACAACAAAAAATGAACAAGCTGTTACAATCAAAATTAGCTCAATACACTGCTCCTCAAGAAGCTAAAGCTGCAGGTATATATCCCTACTTTAGAGCTATCTCAAGCGAGCAAGATCCTGAGGTAATCATTAATGGTAAAAAGGTATTAATGTTNGGATCAAACTGCTATACCGGTTTGGTTAATGATCCTCGTATCAAAGAGGCGGCCATCGAAGCCACTCGTAAATATGGTACCGGTTGTGCCGGTTCCCCCTTCTTGAACGGTACTCTCGACCTTCATAAAAAACTTGAACACGCCATCGCTGAATATATTGGTAAAGAAGATGTTATGATATATTCAACCGGTTTTGAGGTTAACCTTGGCGTTGTTGAATGTCTCACCGGNCCCAAAGACTATATCCTTTGGGATGAGCAAGACCACGCTTCGATTATCGAAGGTTTGCGTGCGTCATTCTCTAAAAGCTTGAAATATCGCCATAACGATATGGAGTCGCTTGAAAAACAACTCCAGAAATGCGATCCCGATCGAGTTAAACTTATCGTTTCTGATGCTGTNTTCTCTATGGAAGGTGANGTTGCCGACGTNAAAAAAATCGTCGAACTCGCTAAGAAATATAANGCAGCTGTCATGATGGACGAAGCTCATGGTATNGGTGTCTTNGGCGAAGGCGGACGTGGCGTTTGCCATGCTCAAGGTGTTGCCGACCAGGTTGACTTGATTATGGGTACATTCTCTAAATCATTTGCATCGCTTGGCGGATTTATTGCTACAAACAAAGAAGTCACCAACTTCCTTCGTCACCACTCTCGTTCATATATCTTTACTGCAAGTATCACTCCTGCGTCAACCGCAGCCGCTCTCAAAGCGCTTGAAATTATGCAGACTGANCCCGAACGTCAGAAAAACCTTTGGGATCTNACCAATTTTGCTCTTGAAGGATTCCGNCAGATGGGTATTGAAATCGGTCACACTTCGACCCCGATTATTCCTCTCTTTGTTCGCGATAACTTCAAGACATTTGCGATCACTCGCGATCTTCTCGATGAAGGTGTCTTTGTTAACCCNGTTGTTTCGCCGGCGGTTGCGCCCCAAGACACTCTCATCCGTTTCAGCCTTATGGCAACTCATACCAAGCCCCAGGTAGAATATGCTCTCGAAAAAATNGAGAAAGTATTCAAGGCTCATGGTGTTATTTGAAATTTATATTCTCCCACCTAATAATTGTTCATAATCAAACGAACGCTCCGTGATGGCGCGTTCGTTTGTCTTTTTANNGGCTCGATNAATCCAGNTAAATCTTGATTAATCCNGATTAATCTCGTTCAATCTCNATTAATCNAAAATAAAAAAAGCNCCTTTCTTCACGAGAGGAGCTTTCCTTATTAATTATGGAAAAATTAAGTGAGATGATGGTCGGGGTGACAGGATTCGAACCTGCGACCACCTGGTCCCAAACCAGGTGCGCTACCGGACTGCGCTACGCCCCGATTGGTTTTCTAAAACCGATGCAAAGTTATAACTTTTTTTTAAATTAAACAACATCTTATCGTTCATTGGGCTATATTTTTTTGAGATTAGCATAACTTTTTGTAAATTTGCATCGCAAAAGCGTCGTTTATACGCATTTATTTGAATTTATAAAACCGCATTATAATTTTTTTATGGCAACTACAGCTGATTTTAAAAACGGTATGTGCCTCGACATCGACGGCAACTACTTCTTTATTGTTGAATTCCTTCATGTAAAACCCGGTAAAGGTCCNGCTTTCGTACGTACTAAACTCCGTAACGTAAAAACCGGTCGTATCATCGACAAAACTTGGAACTCGGGTGTTAAAGTTGAAGAAGTTCGCATCGAACGTCGTCCCTACCAGTTCTCTTACAAAGACGATATGGGATATCACTTCCTTCANACTGAAACTTGGGAAGAAATCATNGTTCCCGGTGAAAGCATCGAAGGCGTTCAGTTCCTCAAAGACGGCGATATCTGTGAAGCTATGGTTCACGCTGCAACCGACACCGTTCTCACTTGCGAAATGCCAATGAACGTTGTTCTTGAAATCACCTATACCGAGCCCGGTATCAAAGGNGATACNGCTACNAACACACTCAAACCCGCTACTGTTGAAACCGGTGCTGAAGTTCGCGTACCTCTTTTCTGCAATATCGGCGATAAAGTGCGTATCGACACTCGTGACGGTAGCTATGTTGAGCGTATCAAAGCTTAATATTTGACGTTTAAGTTAGTAATTTAGTTAATTATTCGACCGCAGTCCGATTNTTTTCGGNCTGCGGTTATTTTTTTACTTATCGACACATTGTTAATTCTATTTTGCCGTTGTCAAAAAAANCTGTATATTTGTAAGTTGAAAAAGATATAATTTCGAATAAAATAAAAACAATATACAACTTATGAAATTTAACGTTCCCAGCAAAACACTTTACGGCTATGTAGCAGCCGTTTCCAAGGTGATTAACTCTAAAAATGCAATGGCTATTCTTAACCATTTCCTTTTTACTCTCAAAGATAANACTTTNACAATCACCGCTTCTGATATCGAAAATACTTTGACCGCAACCCTCGAAGTAACCGAGCCTCAAGGCGAAGGCTGTTTCTGTGTGGATGCTCACCGCATTGTTGACCTGCTCAAAGAACTTCCCGATCTTGGAATCACAATTGAGGTTGACGACAATACTCTCGCTACCTGCATCACCTATCCCGGTGGTAAATTTGACTTTGTGGGTGTTAACGGTAACGAATATCCTCGTCAGGCTGTNGAAAATGACGAACGTATCGCNTTCGATTGCCCGANATCTCAAATTATTTCAGGTATCGATAATACAATGTTTGCTGTTGGAACAAACACTGTACGCCCCCAGATGATGGGTATTCTCTGGGANATCAAACCCGAATCGATNACTTTTGTCGCTACCGATACTCGCAAGCTNGTGCGTTACACCAACACTCAGTCTCAACCCGGAAGCACAGCCTCTTGTATCCTTCCCGTTAAGCCTTCGACTGTTTTGAAAAATGTGTTTGCAAAAGAAGANAATGTTCATGTCGAACTCACTCCCAAAAGTGCGACATTCACAGCCGGAGCNTTCACTTTCAACTGTAGCTTTATCAAGGGNCAGTTCCCCGACTATAACCGTGTTATCCCAACAAACAACCCATATTCNTTGACTATCGACCGCACTGCATTCCTCAATGCNATTCGTCGTGTTGCCGTGTTTGTTGACCCGGGTCACGGTCTTGTGAAATTTAAAATCACNCCCGATAAAATTGTCATGAAGGCTCAGGATAATAACTTCTGCACTTCTGCAGTCGANACTCTCCCTTGCGACTTTTCGGGTAGCGAAATGATTATCGGTTTTGCCGCTCCATATCTCATCGAGATTTTCAACACGTTGACAACTCCCGAAATCGTCATCAAACTCAGCGACCCGTCTCGTCCCGGCGTGTTCCTCCCGTCTGAAGAGAAAGCCGANAGCGATCTCCTCATGCTCCTCATGCCAATGACCGTAAACGAATTTTAATTTAAGCCCCGATGAAGCTTAAACTGACAAAACCTATCATATTTTTCGACCTCGAAACCACCGGGGTCAACATCTCGCGCGANCGCATTGTCGAGATTTCATATATCAAGGTTAATCCCGACGGTACCGAAGTTTCGGCAGAGTTTCGCGTGAATCCCGAGATGCCGATTCCTCCTGAATCAACTGCGGTTCATCATATATCTGATGCTGATGTCGCTGACAAAAAAACTTTCAAACAGCTTGCTCCCGAGCTCGTGAAAGTGTTCAAAGGTTGCGACATTGCCGGCTATAATTCAAACCGTTTTGATGTGCCGATGCTTGCCGAAGANTTTGCGCGTGCCGATGTCGATTTTGATTTCACTCGTGTTCGTTTTGTTGACGTGCAAAATATTTTTCATCGCAAGGAGCAGCGNACNCTNGTNGCNGCCTATCGTTTNTATTGCGGTAAGGAATTGGATAATGCCCATTCGGCAAATGCCGACACTCGTGCGACTTACGAGGTGCTTATGGCTCAGCTTGACCGATATGACGANCTCCCCAACGATATTGGTTTCTTGTCAGAATATTCATCTCAGTCAAANAATGTCGATCTTGCCGGACGCCTCATCCGCAACGATAAAGGCGAAATCCTCATAAACTTTGGTAAATACAAAGGTATGCTTGCAAAAAAGGTTCTTGAAACCGATTCAGGTTACTATGGCTGGATTCAGCAAGGTGACTTTACCGAAGANACCAAACGCGCCTTCACAAAACTAAAACTCGGTCAGCTATAATCTAAAATATTTTCTGGTTCATGCTAAAAGGTAAACACATCATTCTCGGTGTAACCGGCGGTATTGCTGCNTACAAATCGGCTACGCTCGTTCGTCTGCTTGTCAAAGCCGGTGCCGAAGTTCAAGTTATCATGACCCCGTCTGCTAAACAGTTTGTGGCTCCGTTGACCTTTTCTACACTCAGCGGTAAACCTGTTATCAGCGAATTTTTTACTGCCAATACCGGGCAATGGAACAGCCACGTTGACCTCGGGCTTTGGGCTGATGCNATGATTATTGCGCCTGCCACTGCCTCNACAATCGGNAAAATGGCAAACGGTGTTGCCGACAATATGCTNGTTACTACATATCTCTCNGCTAAGGCTCCNGTTTTTGTAGCTCCGGCTATGGACCTTGATATGATGGCTCACCCCTCGACCAAGCGAAACATTGAACTNTTNAAATCNTATGGCAATCATATAATCGAACCGGCTTCTGGCGAACTTGCAAGCCATCTCNTCGGCAAGGGACGNATGGAAGANCCCGAAAACATCGTGCGTGTTTTGTCTGACTTCTTTGTTCCNAAAGACCTTGAGGGCAAAAATGTGTTGATTACAGCAGGTCCGACCTATGAAAAAATCGACCCTGTCCGTTTCATCGGTAATTATTCGACCGGGAAAATGGGTTATGCGCTTGCCGATGAAGCAGCGCGTCGAGGCGCAACCGTAACGATTGTGAGCGGTCCGGTTGCGGTTAAGCCACAATCATCCGACATCAAGATCATTTCAGTTCAATCGGCTCGTGAAATGCTCGATGCAGCTCAAAAACAATTTGCCAATGCCGATATTGCTATCATGTGTGCTGCAGTTGCCGATTATGCGCCCGAGCACTGTGCCGACAAAAAAATCAAACGTGAAAAAGACGAAGTTCCCGTAATCAAACTCGTCAAAAATCCTGATATAGCTGCAACTCTCGGTAAAGAGAAAAACGCTCATCAATATCTTGTCGGTTTTGCGCTTGAAACCGACTCTGAGCAATCAAATGCCCGACAAAAATTGCACACCAAAAATCTCGACATGATTGTTTTGAACTCATTGCGCGACTCCGGAGCCGGTTTTGGAACCGACACAAACAAAGTGACAATTTTCACTAACGACGGGTCGTCTGAATCGTTCGATTTGAAATCAAAAGACCGTGTTGCAGCCGACATCTTCGACACTATCATCAAGTCTCAAAAATGATTGAATCTCTCCATATCTCAAACTACGCTCTGATTGACCGGGTTGACATTACTTTTGACTCAGGTTTGAATATAATCACCGGTGAAACCGGTGCCGGTAAATCGATTATGCTTGGTGCCCTGTCTTTGTTGATGGGGGAGCGCGCCGATTCGCGTGTCGTAACCGACCTTGAGTCAAAATCGGTTATTGAAGCCACGTTTTCGGTCAAGAACCGTCCNGAACTTCAGCAATATTTCCTCGAAAATGATATAGAATGGGATGATGCTCAATGTATATTGCGNCGCGAGATTTTNCCCAACGGTCGTTCTCGTGCTTTTATCAATGATTCGCCCGTCAACCTCGACAANCTGAAATATGTCGCNTTGACCNTGGTCGATATTCATTCCCAGCATCAGAANCTTTTGTTGGCATCGCCCCCTTATCAGTTGCGTATTCTTGATGTGCTTGCCGGCAACGGTCAACGTCTTGAAGAATACGAAAAACGCTATCAGGCATTCCGCAAGGCTGTTAAGGAATTTGTTGCCATGCGTCGTGAAATTGAAAAAGCAAATGCCGATGAAGAATTCACACGCTATCAACTCGAAAAAATCGAGCATCTGAACTTGCTCCCCGGCGAGCAGGAAGAACTTGAACGCGAACGTGAACTGATGGCTAACATGACCGATGTCAAGCAATCGCTTGATGCCATAACCGATTCGCTTTCCGATGCCAATCCCTCGGCACTTTCACTCTTGAAAGAAGCCATCCAATCGGCAGGTCAGCTCAGCGGGGTTATTGAAGAAGCCGATTCGCTTATCGACCGTCTCGAAGCGGCNNGAGTNGAGATTCGCGATATTGCCGATACGTTTGCCGACTACGANTCTGATCTTAATGCCGACCCGGCNCGTCTTCAAGAAATTGAAAACCGATTGAACGACATCTANGAGCTCGAGCGTCGCNATCGTGTCAATACATCTGANGAACTTATCGAAATTGCCAACACCCTTCGCTCTCAAATCAAGACAATTGATGATGCCGACGAAACACTTCACCGACTTGAATCTCAGGCTCGTCAGGCTAAGGCTCATGCACTTGCAATGGCTCGTGAAATTTCAGAGGCACGNCATGCCGAAGCTGTCACGTTTGCAAATATCTTGCGTGAAAGAGCTTTACCGTTAGGNATGAAAAACCTNAATGTTGTCATTCAGGTNACCGATGCNGATATGAGTTCGACCGGTATTGATGCNGTTGAATTTTTATTTGCNTTTAATAAAAACCAGACGCCTCTACCNGTTGGCAAAACAGCTTCGGGCGGNGAAATTTCACGCATCATGNTGTCGATAAAATCAATTGTCGCCGACAAAATGGAGTTGCCTTCAATCATTTTTGATGAAGTCGATACCGGNGTGTCGGGCGATGTTGCCAATCGCATGGGTGAGCTGATGAAACTTATTGCTGACAACATTCAGGTCATTGCAATCACTCACTTACCCCAGGTTGCCGCCAAGGGCAATGCCCACTTTAAAGTTTANAAAGAAGACAACGATAAATCGACCAATACCCACATCAGTCGCCTTGACGACAAAGGTCGGGAAGCCGAGCTGGCAATCATGTTGAGCGGATCNTCGTCTGACCCNGCCGCACTTGCCGCTGCCCGTTCAATCATCAGTTCTTCTCAAAATAAAAAACAATAACCTTATAAGCGATCTGCTATATGGAAAAATCAGACTATATTTTTGGCATTCGCGCTGTTATCGAAGCTATCGAGGCAGGTCGTGATATTGATTGTGTACTTATTAAAAAAGACCTGTCGGGNGANCTTGCCGCCGAGTTGATGGCATTGATTAAACAATATGGAATTGTTACCCGACGTGTTCCGATCGAGCGTATNAACCGCATTACCCGTAAAAATCANCAGGGTGTCGTGGCAATGCTTTCNGCTGTGACCTACAACAGCCTTGAAAACATTGTGCCGATGCTTTATGAAGAGGGGCGTCTCCCGTTTATGGTGTTGCTTGANGGATTGACCGACGTCCGCAACTTCGGAGCTATTGCGCGTACNTGNGAATGTGCCGGAGTTGATGCGATTGTCATTCCCGAGCGTGACAGTGTTTCGGTTAATGCTGATGCTGTTAAAACATCGGCGGGNGCATTGTTGCACATCCCCGTGTGTCGCGAACGNTCAATNCTCGGGGCTGTAAAATTCTTGAAAGAGAATGGTTATCAGATTATTGCAGCTACTGAAAAAGCCGAAATAAACTACACACAGGCCGATTTTACCGTCCCCGTNGCCATTGTCATGGGGTCGGAAGATGTNGGTATCTCTAACGAGGTTCTTCGCCAAGCCGATACTCTCGTNGCAATTCCTCAGTTTGGAAAAATNGGTTCATTGAACGTTTCGGTTGCTGCCGGTGTTATGATATATGANGGTGTGCGTCAACGTCTCGATGCCAACCTTGAAGTAATCTGAAAACTAACAACCAAATGCCAAAGTTCAACTCTGTTTTAGTTGCCCTGTTGTTCTGTCTGCTTGTCCCGTTTGACAGCTACAGTCGTTCGTGGCAGCCCGACACTCTTATCCATGCTCCCGGATTTCAGTTCACTGTCATCAATCAGCCCGACGATTATGCCGGCAAAGTTGTTTCGACAGTAATACGCAAGCAAGCTGCCGCTCCGCGTGATACTGCGGTTCTATATGTTCACGGCTTTAACGACTATTTTTTTCAAAGCGANGANGCCGACCAATTTGTTAATCATGGCTATTCGTTTTATGCCGTTGATCTACGCAAGTATGGNCGTTCATTGCTTCCGGGNCAACGGATGTTTCAGGTNNGNGACATGAGCGAATATTATCCCGACCTTGACTCGGCTNTGNCNGTNATNNGNGAAGACGGNTATTCAAANGTCATTTTGATGGGACACTCGACAGGCGGGCTGACAACTTCGCTTTACATGGCTCAAAAACGACCGNCGATGGTTTGTCAGCTCATATTAAACAGTCCGTTTCTCGATTGGAATTTGTCTAAATTCAATGAAAACTTTGCTGTTCCGGCTGTATGCACAATCGCTGNTTTTGCCCCCGGTTTACNCATCAGTCAGGGTGGTGGNANTGCCTATGCTCAAAGTNTNNTNAAAAAATATCANGGCAGATGGGACTATGACACCTCGCTAAAACTTGAACATTCNCCCGATGTTGATGCCGGATGGATTAATGCTATCAGTCAGGGNCAACANACGCTTCATGCAATGATGTTTCCTATCGGTGTGCCTGTTTTGTTGATGCANTCTGCCAAGTCGGTTGACTATCNCGATTGGGTTCCCGAATGTAACGAGGCTGATGGTGTTCTNGATGTGAANGACATNAATAAATATGGCGCATTGCTCGGNAGNGATGTTACAATATTTACTGTCACCGGTGGCTTGCANGATCTCTTCCTGTCGGCTCCCGANGTNACATCATCGCTCTATCGCCACATGTTTGACTGGATTGATGCAAAAAACTGAAAAAAATTTGCAACCGCCAATTAAAACCATTAACTTTGTTTANCAATAAAAAAATTAACATAACCCCATATATACTAATATCGTATGGCAAATAATGAAGAACTCTTGAAAACCGTTACAGCCAAAGCCACNGAATGGCTTGGTGACGGATATGATGAAGCAACCCGCCTTCAAGTAAAAAAACTGTTAGATGCTGACGATAAGTCAGAACTTATCGAATCATTCTACCGCGACCTCGAATTTGGTACCGGTGGTTTGCGTGGCATTATGGGTGTAGGTTCAAACCGTATGAACCGTTACACTGTCGGTGCCGCCACTCAGGGTTTTGCCAACTACCTTAAAGAAGCTTTTGCCGATCTTCCTCAAATCAGTGTCGCTGTCGGACACGATGTGCGTAACAACTCACGCGAATTTGCCGAAATCGTAGCCAATGTTTTNTCGGCTAACGGCATCAAAGTATATCTCTTTGACAGTTTCCGTCCGACCCCCGAACTCTCATACGCCATCCGTTATTTCGGATGCCAGAGTGGTGTGAATATCACTGCTTCTCACAACCCCAAAGAATATAANGGATATAAGGCATATTGGAGCGACGGTGCTCAAATCGTTGCGCCCCACGATACTAACATCATCAACCACGTTAACGCCATCAAGAGCGTTAAAGACGTGAAATTTAACGGAAATCCCGACCTTATCGAGATTGTTGGTCCGAAAGTTGATGCCGATTATCTTGCCGACATCAAGGGATTGTCGNTNAGCCCNGANGTAATCAAACGTCACGCCGACCTCAAGATTGTATATACTCCGATTCACGGTACAGGTGTGAAACTGATTCCGCAATCACTG
Organism: Bacteroides sp.; assembly: GCA_014802535.1. Lineage (GTDB taxonomy): Bacteria > Bacteroidota > Bacteroidia > Bacteroidales > Muribaculaceae > CAJUPY01. Next base: position 206,680 of record JAAVCC010000014.1, read on the forward strand.
CGCAATTACGGTTTNACAAATATCATCAACGTTCCCGAACAAGATATCACCGACGGAAACTTCCCGACTGTTGACTCGCCAAACCCCGAAAACGCTTCGGCNATGGCAATGGCGATTGCCAAGGCAAAAGAAGTTCAAGCCGACCTCGTGATGGCGTCTGACCCTGATGCCGACCGCATCGGTGTTGTTCTCCGTGACAGCAAAGGTGAGTATGTGCTCATCAACGGTAATCAGATTGTGATGATTCTTCTTTACTACATGATGACNCGCAATGCCGAGCTTGGTCGTATCAAAGGCAACGAATATATCGTTAAAACAATTGTGACTACCGAAACAATCCGTTCTATCGCCGAGGCAAACAACATAAAGATGTTTGACTGCTATACCGGGTTCAAATGGATTGCAGCCGTTATTCGTGAAAATGAAGAAACAATGCGCTATCTCGGTGGTGGAGAAGAAAGCTACGGATTCCTCGCTGAGACATTTGTTCGCGACAAAGACTCGGTTTCTGCAATCTCATTGATGGCCGAGGCAGCAGCATGGGCAAAAGACCGCGGACTCGACTTCCTCGGCTTGCTCCAGGAAATCTATCTGAAATATGGTTTCTCTCGCGAGGCAGGTATCTCGGTTGTTCGTCCCGGCAAATCGGGTGCCGAAGAAATTCAGGCTATGATGAAAGCTTTCCGTGCCAATCCGCCCAAATCGCTTGGCGGAAGCGCTATCAAAACAATCAAAGACTATGCCGACCTCAACATGACCGATGTTGCAACCGGTAAAGTTACAAAAATGGATATGCCTGTCACATCAAACGTGCTTCAATACTTCACCGAAGACGGCTCTAAAGTTTCAATACGTCCTTCGGGAACTGAGCCCAAAATCAAGTTCTATATTGAAGTTAAAGGCAAGCTTGCCAATGCTGCCGACTATGACCGTGCGGTNGCTGATGCCGATGCCAAAATCGAAGCAGTNAAAAAAGATCTCGGAATCTAACAAATTACAATAAACCAAAAAGGGCGTCAAACTGATTTAGCTTGACGCCCTTTTTTTATAAAGTTAAATCTCTAATAATCCCGACTAATCGAGATAATTCTTGATAAATCTCGATAAATCCCTTTTAACCTCGTTGATTTCAATATGACGGCCGGTTTCGGCTTCCATTGAGGTGACACCCTTGTCAACGAAGCCGCAGGGATTGATGCGATTGAAATAGTTGAGGTCGGTCGAAACGTTCAGTGCAAAGCCGTGCATCGTTATCGAGTGGCTGACTCTGACACCTATGGCACATATTTTGCGCTCATTCGCCGTGCCTTTACCTACCCAAACGCCTGTTGCATCTTCAATTCGTTCACCCTTGATGCCATATTTGGCGATAGTGCGGATAACGGCTTCTTCAAGTACCCATACATATTGTTTCACCCCCAAAGCGTGTTCCTGTAGGTCAATGATCGGATAGACCACAAGCTGACCCGGCCCGTGAAACGTGATATCGCCGCCTCGTTCGATGTTGATACACTCAATTCCGTCATTCATGAGCATTTCGGGCGAGATCAGCATATTTGCCGGATTGGCATGACGTCCCATTGTATAGACAGGCTCATGCTCGACCATCAGTACATATTCCTGTTCAATCGGTTTTTTAGCACGTTTGAGCGCGACAAGTTTATTGAACAGAGATAGTTGCATGTCCCACATCTCACGATATGGCTTGATTCCGCAGTCAATAAATTCTATATGAGGGAACATTGAGATTGTCGATTTTTGATTTAATGAACGTGGCGTTCGGCGTGGTAGCTTGAGCGAACCATCGGTGCGCTTTCAATATGTCGAAATCCTTTTTGCCGTCCTATTTCGCCATAATGGGCAAACGTGTCGGGGTGTATGTAATCTTGGACAGGGTAGTGCTTTTCTGACGGCTGAAGATATTGACCGATTGTCATAACTTCGCAACCCACGCCACGAAGGTCATCCATCGTTTGGTAAATCTCTTCGGGTGTCTCGCCAAGCCCGAGCATGATGCCCGATTTTGAACGTATTCCGTTGGCTGCGATATGTTTGATGACCGACAGCGAACGGTCATATGTAGCCTTTGACCTTACTTGTGGCGAAAGTCGGCGCACGGTTTCGAGATTGTGAGAAATCACATCGGGTTTCTCGGCAATTATCATATCGACAAGCGACAAATCGCCGTTGAAATCGGGTATGAGCACCTCCATCGTCACGCCGGGACATTCTTTTTTTAATGTTCTGATTAAAGACGCCCAGTGAGCGGCACCTCCGTCGGGAAGATCATCACGGTCAACCGACGTGATGACGGCATGTTTCAACTTCAGCTCTTTAATCGACTTGACGATATTGTCTATTTCAGTCGGGTCAAGCGGCAGGGGATGACCTGTTGTAACATTACAAAATCTACAGTTGCGGGTGCAAATATTACCTCCAATCATGAAGGTTGCTGTTCCGTTTCCCCAACATTCACCCTTGTTGGGACACATTCCGCTGGTGCATATCGTGTGCAGACATCGGTCGTTGAGCATCCCGACAACGCTCGCTGCTTTCACACCGCGGGGAAGTTTTATTTTAAGCCATTCGGGTTTACGTCTGTAATCAGCCATATTTACTGATGTTGCGGAGCATAGGCTCGTTAAGTATTTTGATTTTGCGACCATCGACTACTATAAGTTTTTCAGCCACAAAAGCCGATAGCGTTCTGATCGCATTGGATGTTGTCATGTTTGATAAATTGGCGAGATCTTCACGCGCCATATAGATGTTGAGCGTTGAATTGTCNGGCTCATATCCATAATTGTCTTTTAAAACGATTAAAGCTTCGGCAAGACGTCCGCGTATATGTTTTTGGGTTAGATTTACGATTTTGGTGTCGCTACCCCCGAGATTGCGTGACAGTTCATGAATGAAAAACCAAGCAAGTTTCATGTTGTGATTTATCATCTCCTCGACAAGCGACATCGGTATCGATCCGATAACCGAGGGCTCAAATGCCGCCGCACTCGATACATACGGCTCGTTTGCAAAATAGGCACGATAGCCAAAATATTGAACGGGTCTTATCAATCGGAGTATCTGTTGGCGTCCGCCGGCTCCGTCTTTATATCTTTTTACCTTGCCTTTGAGCAAACACCATATAAACTCGGGTTTGTCGTTCTCGGCATATATTATCTGGTTCTTTTTGAANTTATGGATAGTGAAGGCATCCACTATGCGGCGTTTCTCTTCATTATCCAAAAGAGTCCAGAGAGCGGCAAGGTCTTCGCTCATGACATGTTCTAATACGCNCTTAATCATAAGGTGATGTAATAGAATAAGGATTTTATATCACAAANGTACAATTTATTTTGGGAGTTTCTTNANTTTTATGACAAAAAAATAATGCTTACAACCATAGAGGCNGTAAGCATTATTTTAAGTTATTGTTTTATATAGCCCGAATTTTTAATAATTCTGTTTGAAAGANCTGTTATATTCGAGTACACTGCTTGGGAATGCCATAATCCAAAGCGGACTGTCGGGATTTATTGAATAAGAATAATCGGTAGCGGTTGTCTTTATCGTAAAGTTACGCGTAATTGTCTGCTTGTAAGCTTCTTCACTATTCCAGCGTTTAAGATCAAAGAAGTTTTCATAGGTTGAAAGATTTTCGATGAACTTAGCTTTTTGAAGNAGTCCCATTGCTTCTTTTTCGCTTGATGCGGTAAAGTCTTGGTAGTAATCGGGGTGNATGCGATATTTTCGTATATTGTTTACCATATCGAGACCTTTTTGAATTTCTCCTGTGCGGATATAGCACTCGGCGGCTGCATACATTATACGTTCNACAGTCAAACCCCANGAGTTTGTACGTACATCATAGGTAGAAAGTTCTCGACAGCCTGAAACACCGCTGTCGCTTTCACCATATCTTAAACTGAATGCTTCATTGCCTGCTCTGACATTGCCGTTTGCATAAGCATACTCAAACGTAAGATCGCCCGGTTCAACTTTGTCAAGTGTTTCAATTGTAAGTTGTGAATAATTCACTTGGGTNGTTGTTGATTGTGGTGAAATATACCANAAATTATTGGGCGCATCAGCTGCAAGAATCCATCGATGTGTGTCAATGATGTAGGTTCGATCCTCAATGGTGCTGTTCCCCTCAAGTGCTTTGAGNGCATATTTGAGCGCCTCTGAATAGTTTTTCATTTGTAGCAGTATGCGAGCCTTGATTGCATAACCCGAATANTTGTTAAGACGAACTACATTTGAAAACTCAGGCAGTAGCTCTATGTTTGCATCATTAAGGTCTTCGAGCATGNGGGCATATACCTTGTCAAGTGTGAGCTGAGTCTTNTGAACTTCATTATTGTAGTCNGTNACATAGGCAATACCACTTTTTTGAGATGCAGTCGTAGCATCATATTGAGCGGCATATATATTGGCAATCAAAAAATGATAATAGGCACGTTCAACTTTTGCTTCGGCAATCATACGCTTTTTGTCGGCATCATTACCTTCAACAGTGTTTGCCTTGCCAATAACAACGTTCAATCCAAAAATGAGTTTGTATGCACCGGTATAAAAAGCATCTGAAGCGGTGAGAGCTTCACGGTCAATTGTTTCGTCATAACCTAAGAATGCCGACATCAAGGTGTTTTTCTTATCAATGCGGGCAGCCACATTTGATGAGTAATCGTTACCGTATGATTCATTAGCTATGATGGTGATATTCTGGAATGGGAATGAGCCGTTGAAGTTTGCCGTGTTGAGAATATATTCAAGCTCTTGNGCGGTTTCGATAGTTGTCTGACCCTTGGGAACCATTTCCATATCGCACGAATTCATAAACATGAGTCCGGCTATGGCTAATGATAGAACTTTATATCGTTTCATATATGTTTTATATTTTATGAGTGATTAGAATGTAGCGCTCACGCTGAAAGTATAACTGCGGGGTGTTCCGACCGACCATTCTCCCGTAAGATAATTTACTCGCTCGGGNTCAACTCCTTCTTTATTGCGCGCCCATGTGGCGACATTGTTCATCTGAGCACGCAGTTTTAGTGATGACATGCCAATCTTGCGGGTAATTTTGTTTGGGAATGAATATGTCAGGACGATGTTNCTTAACTTTAGATAATCGGCATGATCAACGTTTTGATCGGCAAAATATACATGGTTGGGATAGAGAGAACAGCCGGTCATCATGTAACCGTTACCAATCAAATTTTCACGTTCTGACTCTGAAGCCTCCCAGTAACCAAGATACTCTTTGGGNGCTGAATTTCCATAAGACATNCCTGTGGTATAGCTCCATTTATTATAATTNATTCTCATGTAATGACCCAGGTAGAACGCGGTCATTGCACTCAATGTGAAGTTTTGATAAGTTACTGTCGGGGTAAACGATCCGCTCCATTTGGGATCAAGGTTTCCGCTATATACAACATCTTCAGGAGTAAATGATTTATTCTGAATATCGATGTCATAAAGCTCTCCATCGGCNCCTTCCCAGCAGATGTTCTGATAGCCGTNTTCATCATAAATCACACCGCCATATTTAAATGAATATAACGATCTNACCGGACGACCTTCCTTATAGTCGCTTGATTGTATAGCCGCCCAACCGGTGGTTGAGATATGATTGAGTTCGGTGATTTTATTGTTGTTATATGCAAGACTTGCGCTAACGTGTAGCCCGACTTGTTGAGGATTGGCGGCACGGAGTATTTCTCCGTTAAGTTGTAGTTCAAAACCACGGTTGCGGGTCGCAGCATTGTTCATGTTCAGACTTGTCCAACCTGTCGTCGGGTCAAGGTCAACAAGGCTGAGAAGATCNCTGCCTTGCTTATTATAATAGTCAATCGATCCGTTAAGACGATAGTTGAAGAACGCAAAGTCTATACCAAAGTCAAATGTTTTGGTCTTTTCCCAACGCAATTGATCGTTTGGCGGTGTATCAAGCATGGCGCGAATAGAGCCTATCAGTGTGTTGGTATAGGTTGACGCTGTCAGGTATGATGAGTAGTTGGGATTGATGTTTCCGGTNACACCATAGCTAAAACGGGGCTTCAATTGGGTTAACCATGTAACATCTTGTAAGAAAGCCTCATTCTGGGCATTCCATCCGGCTCCAACCGACCACAGCGGACGACGTGTAAATTTCTTGTCGGCACCAAACANGTCGGCNTCATCGATACGGAAGCTGCCTGAAACCGTATATTTGTGATCNTATGTATANTTGGCTGTTGCNTAATATGACAGATATTTATGTTCTGACTCATAGAAGTTACCAAAGTCAGAGGTCATATAAGTATATGCCGGACTATACAGTGAACCGAGATCGGTAGCTGTTGCATTAATCAAATCATTGAAGTTGGTNAGTCCGGTGGTATGAGTAAGTGTTTGCTCGTCATAACCGACAAGTGTGTTGGTTTTATAATTGTTTTTTTGCCAACGATATTCATAACCTGCCAATGCATTGATTGAGTGCAGATTCTTAAAGGTTTTGTCGTATGTCGCNTGAATACGCAATGTATANGATGTATCGGTGATGTTGGTCTCGTCATAGATTCCACCTTCAGCCAGTTTGTGCTTGCCNCCTTCGGTAAACAGGTTGAAAAGATGTCTCGCTGTATAAGACTCGGCGATTGCTGTATTACTACGTTTACCTGTTAGGTCTTCATACTGGAATTTACCTGAAAGTTCAAGTCCGTCAACCGGATAAAAGTTGAGATGAACATATCCTCTGGTATAGGTTGAGCGGTAATTGGATGTATTCAGGTTTAATTCATCGAGAGGCACGAAACTTTCATCTTTGAGTCCGANCGCGGGGTTTGACAGGCTCGGCTCGTTGAGGTCAACATAAGCTTGGAGCAGGGCGGGCGTGCCGTCAGGGTTACGGAAGCTGAGGTATTCAGGGAAAGATGTACGTCCGGTCATGTCAAATTTTCCGGTAAATGAGCCGTTGTAAGCCGATTGACCGATAGAGTTAAGTTTCCCTTTTGTACGAATGTTGTCAACTTGTAGTCCGAGGATTGTATTGAACCATTTGGTCGGTTTNATGTCGCCAAGGTAACGGAGTGAAAGTTTATTGTTATGAGAATTCTTGTTGTAAGTGTTNTCTCCGGTCCAGTTGAGAGCAATNTTATTGCTCATTACTTTACTACGGGTTCGTATCGACAAGTTATAACGTTGCTCAAGACGGTTATGGAGCATTTCATCTTCCCAATCGCCTGAATAGCTGTTGAGTTTCCATTGAGCGACTTGTGCATTATAGTCAGCATCCGANACNTCGCCAATGTAGTGGTTCATCATGAGTTTGTTCATNGGATTCCATAATGTTCCGTTTATACCCCATTGGCTGGTGAGTTGNGAGTTGGCATACTCATCATTTATCATCCAGTTGAAGTTGTTTTCTTCAAGGAAGAGGAGTTCAGANGCATCNACTCTGTTGAGGTCGGCATATTTGAGCTTGTCAAAAACGGTAAAATCGGCGTTAAATTCAACTTCGATTTTGTCGCTTAGACCTTTCTTGGTTGTTATGACTATCACACCATTTGAAGCTCTTGCTCCATAGATGGCGGCAGAAGCTGCATCTTTCAGAACAAAAATTTTATCCACTTCATAGGGGTTTATATCTTCAAGAGTACCCTCAATGGGTAAACCGTCAACAACTATGAGCGGACGTGAGCTTGCATTCAGAGTNCCTGTACCGCGAATGGTGATATCATTTCCGCTAACGACCATACCTGCAACTTTACCTTCAAGATTTTCGGCGAGTGATGATACTGTACGTGANTCAAGATCTTTTGCTGATACTTGCTGGAATGCTCCGGTTACATTTTCTTTTTTGATATTNTGGAAACCGGTAACGACNACTTCGTCCATTACGGCGGCATTAGGAATCATGACAATATCAAGCGAATGGGACATATCGGCATCGGTCAATGTTTTCTCAAACGGAAGCATGCCAACGTATGTCACTTTAATTACCGGGTCTTTTTGTGAGACCGCAATCGAAAATTTACCGTCAATATCGGTGACAGTTCCGGTATTGACTCCTTTTATCATGATAGAGGCACCTGCAAGAGGCTCGCCGGTATCATCTGTAACAGTACCGGTGATGTTACGCGTTTGTGCTGATGCGTTAATAGAGCATATCGCACAAACAATCACGAGAAGAATTTGATTGATAAATCTTAATCTTCTCAATTTGTTGTTTTGAGATGAAGAATACTTCGTCATAAAATGTGATATGATTGATGAAAAAAAAACGAGTCTGATATATACTCGTTAGGATTTGAGGTGCAAAGATAATAAAAATATACTATATAAGTGTTAAAAAATACACGATTGTNACAAAATTTCTCAATTTTGTGTCATTTTTGAATATTATATCTNTGAAAAATGAGCTTTTTTNACTTTGCGATAGGTTAATGTTAAAATGANGCCTCTGACAACAAGGTAGCTNATAAATGCCAGCCAAAGTCCGTGATTGCCCATGAAGGGATAGGCNATTTTTAATGTGNCAAAAAACACAATCATCGCNCTGAATACGGCAACCAGCATCCATTTTGTCTGTGTCGCTCCGATATAGATGCCATCCCATATAAATGCCGAAAATCCGGCNANGGGNACGGTCACNACCCACCATCTGAAATCTNGGGTCGCTTGTAAAACATCATCCTCGTTGCTNAGAATATGNAGCACNGTGTCGCCACCTATCGTGTAAAGTATTGAAAACATGATCGACAGCCCTATTCCAAAGCCGAGCAGATGTTTGACGGTTAGTTGCATCAATGTTTTATCGCCGGCNCCGATCGATTTTCCNGTNAANGCCTCGCCGGCAAATGCAAATCCGTCCATGAAATATGAAAATATTATGAAAAACTGCATCAGCAGCGCATTAACCGACAACATCAGTGTGCCTTGNNGNGCNCCGNTTCGTGTAAACCAGACGGTGACGGCTATCAGGCAAATTGTTCTCAGGAAAATGTCAAAGTTGACCGAAAAGAATTGCTTGATTTTTTGACGGTCAAAAATCGGATGTCCACCTTGTCGTTTGATTCGGTATCCGTTGNGNCGTGCCATNAGAAATGCTGTGGCTGCTCCGGTCCATTGGGCAGTGAGTGTNCCTGTGGCAACTCCTTTGATTCCGAAATTNANNCCATAAACCAGTAGAAGGCTTGCCACGATGTTGGTCACGTTTATCAACAGCGAAATCCACATTGTCGCCCTTGAATTTTGCATNCCGATAAACCACCCGGTAAAAGAGTATGATGCTAACAGAGCCGGTGCACCGAATATGAGGATATGACAATANGTGNGGGCAATGTCGGCGGTGGCAGGGTCAGGATCCATAAAGTTGATGGCAATAGANATGATTGGTTTTCTCAGAACAATGAGAGCNACGCCGACNGTCAGAGCTATCANAAGNGAGCGGGTGAGTGTCTCCGANGTNTTGCCCGAGGNTCCGCGNCCNTATTCCTGAGCCGTGATTCCGCTTGTNCCCATTCTGAGAAAGTTGAACAGCCAATAGACCATGTTGAACACTGATCCGCCAAGGGCGATGGCTGCAATAAACATGGCGCTCCCCATGTGACCGACTATGGCAGTATCGACCAACGCTAAAAGCGGAGTGGTGATGTTGGCAATAATCGATGGCACNGCGAGCGCCAATATTTGCCTGTTGATTGATGTTTTGTTCAGCTCAATCGACGGCACGGTAATTTATTTTTTCTTTGCGTTGCAGCTATCCCAAACGAGATAGATGATCAAGAGNGCNTATGCGACACATCCACCGATTTGAAGGGTAGTTGCATCNATNCCTGCTACATATTCAAAGCCAAAGAAGCGGGTGAGGGCGGCAAANACNCCAAACANGGCACCACCGGCAATGAGACCCGANGAGATGAGGGTTCCGCGGTCGCGGCGTGCGGCTGCNAGTTCTTTATCTTTGGTTGAACGTTCTACAAAATATGCGATTGCTCCACCAACGAGCAGGGGAGTGTTGAGCGACAAGGGAATAAACATTCCGAGGCAGAATGCCAATGGGGGCACGCCAAGCCAGTTGAGGATGAGTGCAAGTACGATACCTGCCATATAAAGAATCCAAGGAGTTTCGCCTCCCATCATCAANGGNTCGATAACNTTTGCCATAGCGTTGGCTTGAGGAGCAACGAGTGCGTTCGGTCCGGTGAAGCCATANACTTGATTGAGCACGAGCATCACACCGCCTACNGTAGCTGCCGATACNAGAGTNCCGAGGAATTTCCATTGTTCCTGACGTTTGGGAGTNGTTCCGAGCCAGTAGCCTATTTTCAAGTCGGTTACAAAGCCACCTGCCATTGATAGGGCGGTGCAGACAACGCCNCCGATAATCATTGAAGCAACAATACCCGATGTTCCGTTAAGTCCGATNCCGACAAGGATTGCCGATGCAATGATAAGTGTCATCAAGGTCATACCCGANACCGGGTTGGTGCCGACAATNGCGATTGCGTTTGCTGCAACGGTCGTGAAGAGGAATGCGATAATGACAACCACAATCCATGCTACGAGCGCCTGNGCAAAGTTATGGATTACNCCGAAGTAGAAGAACAGGAAGACGGCAACTAAAGCGATAGCGATGAAAAACACGATGTGTTTCATTGATATGTCCATTTGCCAACGCTGTACTTTCACTCCCTCGCCCTGACCTTTGAATTCGCGACGTGCAAGACCGACGGCCTGGGTTATGATAGGCCATGATTTGATGATGCCGAGCACTCCTGCCATTGCAATACCGCCGATACCGATCATGCGGGCATAGTTTGAAAATATCATGTCGGGGCTCATCACGCAGATGTTGGGAGCGCCATACGATCCCATAACCGGGATTAAAACCCACCATACAAAGAATGAACCTGCACAGATGATAAATGCATATTTGATGCCGATGATATATCCCAAACCGAGAACGGCNGCCGAAACNTTACAGCTGAACACCAGTTTGGTTTTGGCTGCAAGTGCCTGACCCCATTGAGTGGCATAGGTTGAAACAGTGCCTGCCCACCATCCGAAGGTCTCGACGATGAAGTCATAAAGACCACCGATGAGCGACGCGATAACAAGTGTTTTTGCCTGTCCGTTGTTGCCGGCTGCCTGTCCGCTTGCAAGAACCTGAGTGGTTGCNGTNGCTTCGGGGAAAGGATATTTGCCGTGCATATCTTTTACAAAATATTTACGGAAGGGGATAAAGAACAATATTCCGAGAACACCGCCAAACAGCGAGCTGAGGAATACTTCAAGAAAGTTTACGGTGATTTCGGGATAGGTTGCCTGAAGAATGTAGAGTGCCGGCAGGGTGAAGATTGCACCGGCTACGATGACGCCCGAACATGCACCAATCGATTGTATGATTACATTCTGTCCCATCGGNTTTTTAAGCTTGAGTGCNCCCGAAAGTCCGACGGCAATGATTGCAATGGGAATTGCNGCTTCAAAAACCTGACCTACTTTCAACCCGAGATAGGCTGCTGCCGCACTGAAAATGACGGCTAAAAGAAGACCCATTCCGACTGAGTANGGGGTCACTTCCTGATAGTCGCGGTCGGGGTGCATCATCGGTCGGTATGACTCATGTGCGCCGAGTTCGCGAAACGCGTTTTCGGGCAATTCTACCGGGTCGAGCTCAGCTGCCGGAATCGAATCGGTCTGATTCAAAGCGGCTCCCGATTGAACGACGTTTTTTTGTTTGNTTTTTTTCATTTAATGTGATATTGATTGGTAAGATATTATGCTTTAGTTTGAGGCNGGTCGCTGTANTATTTCAAGTTTATCTACAAGAATTTCGGTAACNGAGTGTTTGAGTGCATTATTGTCTTGCCACGTGCGTGTTCTCAGTTTCCCTTCGACATACAGACGACAGCCCTTGTCGATGTATCGGTCGGTTATTTCGGCATTTTGTCCCCAGACTACAAGTCGATGCCACTCGGTGCGTTCGGGTATNACNGTACCNGATGAGGTNGTTTGGGCGGGCTCGGTTGTTGCCAGCGAAAAGGTNGCAATCATTCCGCCGTCAACCATTTTGACGGTTGGCTTTGCACCNACNTTGCCTACCAATATGACGCGATTAACCGACATATCCTTCGTTTTTTAGCTCTTTTTTGAAACTTTCGATAAAGCGGTCGGCATCCTCTTTGGTGATGCATAGAGGTGGCAGAAGTCTNATNATGTTTGTGCCTGCAGCTCCGGTNAAAATATGCTGGTCAAAAATCAGTCGGCGACGCAATTCCTTAGATTCNCGTTCCATTTCTATACCGATCATCAGTCCGCGTCCTCTGACTTCCTTAACTCCGGGGAGTCCTTTGAGATTGTCGATGAGGTATTGTCCGATTTTTTCAGCGTTTTCAANGAGTTTTTCGTTTTCAATCACGTCNAGCACGGCGANTGCNGCGGCACATCCNAGATGGTTGCCGCCNAANGTTGTTCCGAGCTGACCATAAACCGGTTTGATGTCGTTTGAGATTGCAACCGCAGCAAAGGGGTATCCGTTTGCAATGCCTTTTGCCATCGTGATCATGTCGGGGTGAATTCCGGCATATTGGTGGGCAAAGAATCGGCCCGAACGTCCATATCCGCTCTGAATTTCATCGAGAATGAGCATTGTGCCTGCCTCTTTGGTGGCTTGACGGAGTTCTTTGAGGAAGTTGTCTTCCGAGATACGGATACCGCCCACGCCTTGAATGCCTTCGATGATTACAGCCGCAACATCGCCTTTGGCAAGCTCTTTTTTGACGGCTTCGATATCGTTGAGAGGCAAGAATGTAACGTTATGGTTGCTGTTGACCGGAGCCTGTATTTTAGGATTGTCGGTAGCCTCGACAGCAGCCGATGTGCGACCGTGAAAAGCTTTGTTGAATGCTATGATGCGTTTGCGTCCGGTGACAAAAGATGCAAGTTTGATTGCGTTTTCGTTGGCTTCGGCTCCCGAATTAATCAAGAAAAGCTGATAATCGTCAATGCCGGCAACTTTGCCGAGGCGTTCGGCGAGCTTTACTTGAAGAGAATTGATAACCGAGTTGCTGTAGAAAACGAGTTTTGATGCCTGTTTTGACAATGCATCGAGATAGTGGGGGTGGCTGTGGCCGATTGAAATTACGGCATGACCGCCATAAAGGTCGAGATATTCGGTTCCTTTTGTATCATATACGTGGCAACCTTTGCCACTCTCTATTTCTATATCAAACAGGGGATATACATCAAAAAGTTTCATCTGAGATTTGGAGTTTTGAGTTAATTGATGAATGTATTTTATTTTTCCGATTTCATTTGCCTGCGATAATTACAGAACCAAAACATCTTGGTTGATGGAAATCGGGCGATGGTGTGTCGATGGGTGCCCACGATAGATAGTGGGGCTGAGATGTTGCCGATGCACATTTATTGAAATTGGCTTTTATCTCGATTGGCTCGCCCTTGTATTCAATTCCGAGCAGGTCAAACGGAATTGCGAGGGTTATACTCCACGAAAACAAGCCTTCGATTTCGTTGAANGGTCGAGTTCCGCATGACGCATATCTGAGCACTCGTGAAAGTTGCTCGTCGTTGAGTCGGGTAGGGTTGTTTCGCTCCGAGCGACATGATGCATTGATTGTTCCAATGCAGTTTACTTCAAAGTTGAAATAAAAATTGTCGTTGGTCGGCGATACAAAAAATTCGACACACGAATCCTGACTGACAGGTGAATTGTTTGCCGAATTGACTGCTCGCAGGTAGTTGCATCTAACAAAAAAGTCGATGAAAATATACTCTCCGTTATGACCGGTATAAAAAGCGGTCAGCGGATGATAGGGAAACTGTTCTTTCCAGTTGACCGAGTCAATCGAGGTTGGCGAACCGTTGTCTTGCAACAGTGAAGCCGCTTCGACAAGATTGTCGGGGTTGAGTTTCTCTATAAACGGAATTATGAGCGGAGCGGGAGTGTCCATTGGCTGATTATATAAAACTTTTAATACTCATGACACATCCAAAGGCTGCCATCGTAAAGAGGATGATTGCAATCACGCGGTTGAGAATCCACATCGACCTCACGTTGAAATGGGCACGCACTTTGTTAACAAAATATGTGATTGTGTACCACCACAAAAGGGCACCGCCAAAGATTCCGGCATAGCCTGCCATGTAGTGATAATATCTGTATTCGGGTACAAGAAAGTTGAATCGGGCAAAGAGTCCGATGATAAAGAATAATATCAGCGGATTGGAAAATGTGAACAGAAAACCGGTTCCGAAATCGGCAAAAAAGTTGCGTTTTTTCTGCACGGTCTGGCTTTGAAGAGACCGTGTCGGATTTTTTCGAAACAGGTAAAATGCAAATCCGGCAAGAACTATGCTGCCTAAAAGTTGGAGCAACGCTTGGTTTGCCGATACAAAATCGGTGATGAACGATAAGCCCAATCCGGTTAACAAACAATAGATAAGGTCAGACAATGCAGCTCCTATTCCGGTGAAAAATGCAGGCCAACGTCCCTTGTTCAAGGTGCGTTGAATGCAGAGCATACCAATCGGACCCATCGGTGCCGAAATCAATATACCGATGAGCAAACCACTGAATACTATTTGAGGGAACAGATTCATTGCATGAGCATAGTTGTTGCAAAGTTATGAATTTTTGTCGAAAAGTGCTAATTTTTTGTGTCAGTAATTTTATTGATATTGATTTGTAAGGTAAAATAAAAAATCGTAATTTTGCTCACACATTATGATTACCCCCGTTTTTAGCGGGCGATGACAGTCGTTATGTTTCAATTTTCAAAAGTTATTAATTTAAAATGTAAAATATTATGTCACAATGGTTTGAATGTAAAATAAAATTCGATAAAATGCAAGAAAACGGTGCGGTTAAGAAAGTGACCGAACCCTATTTGGTTGATGCTCTTTCGTTTACCGAAGCCGAAGCACGCATTATCGAAGAAATGACTCCCTATATTTCAGGCGAGTTCTCGGTTTCAACCGTGAAACGTACAAAAATCTCTGAAATTTTCCGCGATGACTCAACCGACCGTTGGTATCTCGTAAAAGTTGCTTTCATCACAATTGATGAGAAAACTGCTGCCGAGAAAAAGTCAATCAGCCAGATACTTGTTGCTGCCAACGACTTCAAAGGTGCATATGACAACTTCATGGAGGGCATGAAAGGAACGATGGGCGACTTTGAAATTCAGTCTATCACCGAGACTATGCTGATGGATGTTTACGACGTCAAAAAAGACTGATGATGTCAAATATTGACATAAAAGAAAATATTTTAAGATATAAAAACGAGCTTGACCCGTTGAAGGTCAAGCTCGTAGCTGTATCTAAGTTTCACCCTGCCGATGCTGTTGCTGAGGCTTACGAGGCAGGGCAACGCATTTTTGGCGAGAGTCGCGTCGATGAATTGCTTGGTAAAGTTGAGGCGTTGCCCGACGATATCGTGTGGCACTTTATCGGTCACCTGCAAACAAACAAGGTGCGCAAACTGGTCGGCAACGTTTCGATGATCGAGAGTGTTGACTCAGAACGGCTACTTGACTTGATCGATGCCGAGTCGGCGCGCAAAGGTGTTGTCACCGATGTTTTGCTCCAGCTTCATGTCGCCCGTGAAGAGACNAAATTCGGTTTTTCNCCTGATGAACTCCTCGACTATTTTCGTGCCCGCAAATTTGAAAACCTCAAGGCTACTCANTTGTGTGGCGTGATGGGTATGGCATCAAACACCGACGATGTTGAACGCATCNATGCCGATTTTAAATTGATTGCCGACACACGTCGTCAAATTNTTGAGGTNGCCCCCGACTTGCAACGTTTCGACATTATCTCGATGGGGATGAGCGGCGACTATCAGCTTGCCATTAAAAACGGGGCTACTCACGTTCGCATCGGAACCGATATTTTTGGTCCTCGNCAATACTAAATTTAAATTTTAGNGCTAAATAGTGGAATTATCCGACATTTTTGTTTAAATTTGTCGTGCAATACCTGTAAATATAATACATATATAAACTTAAATAATCAATCACAATGTCAACAAACACAGCTTCTCAGACTCANGTAAANGGAGCTAACATCGCCATCGTTACGATGTTTTTCCTTTTTGCCATGATCGCTTTTGTGACCAACCTCGCTGCTCCGTTCGGAACNATNTGGAAAAACCAGTATGACTGGTCGGGTATGGTCGGAAACATGATGAACTTCCTCGCCTACCTTTTCATGGGTATTCCGGCAGGTAANCTNCTCGTGAAAATCGGATACAAAAAGACTGCTCTTTTAGCTATCGGTATCGGTATCTTAGGTCTTTTCCTCCAATTCCTTTCAAGCCAGGTTGGTCTTGAAACCAATGTATTTGCAGTTGGTGAAAATATGGTTCACCTCAANTACATCATCTACCTTCTCGGCGCATTCATCTGCGGTTTCTGCGTTTGTATGCTNAACACTGTTGTTAACCCTATGCTTAACAATCTTGGTGGCGGTGGCAACCGTGGTAACCAGTTNATACAGATTGGCGGATCATGCAACTCTCTTGCTGCAACCTTCACTCCGCTCTTGGTCGGAATCCTNATNGGTCAGGTGACTGCTTCAACCGGTATGAACGACGTGCTCCCGCTCCTGTTCATCGCAATGGGAATTTTTGTAGTAGCATTCCTCGTTATCTGGTTTGTTAATATCCCCGAATCTCAGCAGACAAATTCGGTGAGCAAAGTTAAAATGCCTCATAGCCCGTGGAGCTTCCGTCACACCGTTCTCGGTGTAATCGGTATCTTCTTCTATGTCGGTATCGAAGTCGGTATCCCGGGAGTTTTGATTTTCTATCTGTCAGACAGTGCAGTTTCAGGAATCCAAGAAAACGCAACCGCTGTTGCCGGTACAGTTGCNGCCGTTTACTGGTTGCTCATGCTTTGCGGACGTCTTATTTCGAGTGTAATCTCGGGCAAAGTNTCAAGCCGTACACAGCTTATCGTCGTGTCGGCGGTTGGTATCGTTCTCATCCTTCTCGCAATCTTTATGCCTTCTGAGGCACGCATCTCAATGCCTGCTTATAGCGTTGAAGACGGTTTNACAACAGCNTTGGTGCCTGTTAGTGCTGCATTGCTCGTTCTTTGCGGACTTTGCACCTCGGTTATGTGGGGTGGTATTTTTAACCTTGCAGTAGAAGGTCTTGGCAAATACACNGCTAAAGCATCAGGCATCTTCATGATGATGGTTGTTGGTGGTGGTGTAATGCCTCTCATTCAGGAAGCTATCGCAGGAAAAGCCGGTTATCTTCAGTCATACTGGCTTGTAATCGCAATGCTTGCCTACCTCCTTTTCTATGCTTTCATCGGCAGCCGTAATGTCAANACCGACATCCCCGTTGGNGAAGANGANGAAATCGAAAATGCCCTCTGATTGAANNAATCANNATAAANNNTATANAAGCCATCCCNNATGGGGTGGCTTTTTTGNTATATATCCNATCAATCAAGNTTCTAATATAAATTTCGACAGGAGAACAGTAGAACAATAACTATATGATTTACTCCTNGTTATCGTGGCTTNCCTTCGGGACATTATAGGGTCGCACCCCGGTGCNCCNGGTGTATCATGGTNNGGAGTCGNCACAGCCGACGATGTATAGTTAACCCGGTACGACCNAATGAAATGAGGGAGTGCCGGGNTAACTATACATCACTGACTTTATGGGAGTTGTGCGAAGCATAACGATGTATTAATACATNGTCNGGGATGAACCCCGACTCTCTTATAAGGAGTTNTCTTCACCCCGNCACTCGTTCGCTACGCTCAGTCGTGNCGGGTTAACTATACATCGTCAACTTCGTTGACTCTTTTGGGTATGTACCTGTTAGACGTTGTGATTGTTACTTCTTCCCGAACTTCGGGGTTATTCCGACAAAAAACTCAAAGTTTATGCCGGGCATNGGNCGTGACAAAACNGAAAGATAATCNTCGTTGAANAGGTTGTTGACAGCNAATTTCAACTGTAGATTGACAGGTTTGAACGACAGCGATTTTTCAAGGGATATGTTGCTCATGTAATATTTNGGAAGATGTCCCGTGATGGTATAATCGTTGCTTGACATGGTAAACCTNTCGGAATAATGAGCCCATTTGTAGAGAAAGCTCCATGAANGCCACGTCAGTCGTCCGGTTAGCGATGCCGAGTGCNTGGGAACGTATGGGAGCTGCTTNCCTACCGATTGGTCGGCAGGTGACATCTTCTCTCCCTCGTTGATAGACGGAGTCCANGAATATGANCCGTTCAGGTCNAAAANCCACCCTTTGAANGGCTCGAAGGNGATATTTAGCTTTCCCTCGATGCCATAGGCNTGTACTTTTTTGACGTTGCGCGGCGANAAGAATCCCTTGGTTGTNGGAAGCCATATAATCCAGTCGTCGATGTGNCTGTCAAACCATGTGGCACTNCCTCCCATTGATACAGAAAAAGGGCTCTTCCAACTCACGTCAAAAGATGCTCCTGCATCGTAAGTCCAACCATGCTCGCTCTTCAGGTCGGGATTGCCGCCGGGAAGAAAATAGAGGTCGTTGAGCGTCGGAAACTTGTGGTTGCGCGATACGGATGCTTTCAGCATGACGTTACCGTTTTTTGACAGCAGTCCGTCTATGAATAAAGCCGGAATGACGGGNGCCCATTTGTCGCCGAACATTTCCTGACGCACAACGAGTGACAATCCGAGCGGATTTATTGGCTGCCACTTTGCCGAAGCCGATCCGGAGAGTTCGATGCGCCCTTTGTCATAACCGACGATTGCCTTGTCGCCATCTTGTAGGATAATGTTTTTGTCNTCGGAGCGGACGAAATGTTGATGAGCCGAAATNTTGGCGGTAANATACCATTTTCTCGTNGGATTATATTCACCCTCAGCCTGACCGTAGAATGTGTTTACCTTGCTTCGNGAGCGNGTCATCGACGACCAGTTGTTTTCAGCGACCTCACGTTTGTAGTCATACGCCATCCATGTGTGGATATATCCCCCTTTAGCTCCAACTTTCCAATTGTGACGTATATGATCCCAAGAGATGACACTGCGCAGGGTTTGTTCGCGCTGGCGGTTNTCGAAGTTGCGNTCGTTGCCATAGTCGGTGGTGAGCATAGGCAGNTCGCGGTTTGAATTGATATACCATGCGTTAAATCCAAAACGGTCACCNNNGTTNGTGTTGTAATAGACCTCTTGCAGAGCGTGGAAATCCTTGTATGACCCGCTGCGGTTGCGTTCGGTCGGGTGATACTGACCGATGATGTTCTTGTCATCGTCATAGATGTTCTCTTTTTTGTCGTGATTGATATATTTGTAGTCGTTTGGCGANGANGAATAAACGACACGGGTTGANACGCTCCAATNTTCGCTACCGTATGTAAANCGGGCAAACTCGTCGAATGTGCTGAACGAACCGACTCCCTGCACATATTGCAGATTNACACCTTCANCCACATCGGGAATGGTNCCGAGCTTGACAAGACCGCCCAGACCTCCGCCTGTCTCATTGACCGATGAAGTGCCGTGGAGCAGTGATGCCTGATCAATGAAATAAGATGGGATAGTCGAAAAATCGGTCATGCCGAGCATGGGATTATTGATGCGCATACCGTTCCATGTAACCTGGGTATGACTGGGCGATGTGCCGCGAAAGGCGACAGTGGAAAGTGTGGCGCGACCATAGCTCTTGACAAAGACTGATGAGTTGAAAGTGAGTATGTCAGCCATCGAGAGGGCGATATTCTCTTTGAGGGCGATGGAATCGAAAGTCGTTTTTTGCACTCCGATATCCTTCATAGGGCGTTTGCCCCAAAAGACAACCTCGTGCAAATTGCGCACTCTTTGAGAAGTTTGAGCCTTTATGTCAATGCATAAAGCACAATTCATAGTGCATAATATAATAAAACACAACAATCTGATATGGGGATAATTCGCTATAAGTCTATACATTATAAATTATGAATTATGCATTATGAATTATGAATTAAGCATTATGAATTAAGCATTGAATAATCATTTCCAGCAGAAGGCGCCGGGTATTATGCCGACATAAAATTCATCAATCAGTTTGCCTTCGGGCGAGTAGCGGTAGATCATGCCCTGCTGCTGGTAGTCGATGGCATCGGCTACATACACTTCGCCGTTTACGGGGTTTACCGTAAGCCCGTAATACTTTGTGTCGCGGTATTCGAGGAACGGACGGACAGGAACACGGTTTGCCGTCACGTCCATACACCAGATGTCGTTGTTAATCCAGTACAGCTTGTCACGTTCACCGTTGAGTTGCACCTCGCTCGGAGCGTCACCTTTCTTGAACTTGAATTGCTTCTCAATCTTGAATGTTGCGGCATCAATGCAATAGAGCGACGGAGCCTCATAGCCGTATGGCGAGCCTTCATATCCGCCGTCAGTGACGGTCCACATCTTGTCATATTTATCTATTATGAGGGAGGTAGGTTGAATACCGACCGTCAGTTGATCTACCACCTTGTCGGTCTCGGTATCAATCTTGATGATGCGGTTCTGATAGCTCCAGCAGTTGCAATAGACATATTTGCCGTATTGCACCATCTGCTCAGTTGAGCCGCTTTCCATCGTCATGTCGGGCACCTGAATGTAGCCCGTAATTTCATATTTCTTGGGGTTGACAATGAAAATACGGTTGTCCCAAAGCTGCGTGACGTAAGCCTTTTCATCGCTTAGAAAGTGGATATAACGCGGAGAGGTCAAATCTTCGATGCGCCCCAGCTCCTTGAAAGTGTTGAGGTCGATGGCAAAGATGACATGGGAGTTGTTCACCACTATCCACCCTTTGTTGTCATAAATGCTCATAGACTGGGCAACGTCGCCGAGTTTCATTCCGTTGGCACGGAAAAACACCTCGTTCTGCACCTGATTTGTTGCCGGGTCATAATAGGAAAGCGTCGCGTTGCCATACTGGAAGTTACCCTCGTTGGTAATGAACAGTCCGGAGCCTGTCGCATTAAAGCTTTCCATCGCCTCCCCGTAATCCCATTCCATGCAACTTGTCATTGACAAAGTTGCATAGAATAAGATGACAGAAAAGAAAAAATTATTGCAAACCCTTTTTTTCATTTTACCGACATATTCAGGTCTTCAAAACCGAAGACCTCGGTTGAGACTTCACCAAGCCAACCGGCTTTTGAGTTCACTCCGGTTTGAACCTTGATAAAGTCGATATATTTCAAGTTGATATGTTCTCCGTTACAATACATTGCATTTTTGATTAGGAAACCGTTGCGTTGACCCTCACCGCCTCCGGCGTTGTCGCTTGAAAGGGTGTCGCCGCCCATGTTATCGGAATATCCCCACTCAAAAAGATTGTTGTCCCACATACCGGTTGAGCTGTTCTGCACTGTACGGTCTTTAAGTCGTGTGCCTCTCAACGTATAACTATCCTCTTTTATCCAAGCGGGATAGTAGTAGTCTTGACGATGGAATGCCGCCAGATAGTCGATCGAGCCGGTCAATCCGAGACAATCGGTCCATTGAACATTCATTTTAGGTGCCGACGGACGGTAGTATGTCACGGCATAATCGGTAAGCGTTTCGGCTTTACCGGTTTCAGAACCTCGAAGCTCATACCATTCATCATCAGGCAAGCCGTTGCCGTTAACGTCTTGACTGACATACACTATTCCCGGCTCATTTGAGCCACCGTCGCCGGTTGAGACATTTAAAAATGCGTTACCTTGAATTGAAAAGTCATATGAAATTTCACGGTTTTCTATGCTGTGGTCAAACCCTACTATGATATATCCGCCGAACCCTCCGAGTGACACATATTGAGACTTGTCGAGACGTTGTTCAGCCCACGTTATTGCCGCTTCATGAGTGGTTTCATCGCCGGTCATACCACCGGTTTGGTTATCACCGATAAATTGTCCGGGTGCCGGAACCCATTCATAGACTTTATCAGATCTCGCACTGTTTGANCCGCTCGGTTTTCTGNAGCGNGATTCTTCCGAACTGTCCACACATTTGACAATCACTGAAGTACCNGCCAAACCGTTGACTGTTAGGTTTATGACATATTCNCCGGGACTATCGGGCGTAAATGCAAATATCTCCGTGTCACATTCAACNGGACTGCCGTTTACTGACCATTCATAGTTTGTAGCTTCCAATCCTGTTATTATCGGACGTAGCATAACGGTGCGTCCGGCAAATGTATATCGTGTTGTTGAGGTGTTGAAATATGATTGTGAGGGAAATTCAAGNGTAAAGGGAAGTGTGTCAAGCAGATGAATTGTAAACTGTCGTTCATCTGTNCCATCTTCATTTGCCGTCTTTATTGTCACTACATAATCTCCGATTATATCAGAAGTGAAATGAAATGTACGTTCGGTTGAGTATGGTTTACCATCGACCAACCATTCAATTGTCAGTTTGGAATCTTCATCATCGGCATTTGCAATCTCGGGTGTGAGCATATAGTCGGTTCCTCTTTTCAATGAAATNTCGTTACCGGTAAAAGGGAGTGAGATTGTAGGCAGCTTGAGGTCTATGACATCAACGCGCATTTCTTCATTGGCGCTACCGGCTTTGGTNGTTACGGTCAAATCAATATAATGTTGCCCCGGCTCGTTCCAGGTTGCNGTGAATATAGAGTCGGTAGAANCGACTGCCTTGTCAACCCGCCATGTATATTCAGCGCCGTTGACGTTTTTATAAATCGGTTCTATTGTCAACTCTTCGCCCACCTTCACTTCAAAAATGCCTGTTTCATTATCAATGATGATTTGAGGAGCCAAGTCNGACGAAATCAGTTCGTCTTTATTACAAGAAGAGAGCATTCCCCCGACTAAAATAGNCGAGAGAATGCAAATATATGAAAAGAGTTTTTTGATCATCTGAACGATTAAATTTGAACGGTCACATCATCATAAGCAAAGTAGGCNGGCTGGCTAAANCCNNNNCCGTTATCGCTTGNACCGAGAATATTNAACTCGATTTTCGCTACTTTACCGAGAACCGAAAGATCCCATTTAGTCCANTCCNTCACGATATTATCAGGACCATTACAGGTGTAGAATGTTGTCTCTCCGACTTTTTCACCGTTTAAATCATATCCGGTAGCAACGAGTTTTACCCAGTCATCCGGACCTATCTNAGNTGTCAATCCNTTGCCTGATACGNAGCAGTTCATGNCATAGAGCGTATTCATAACCCACATTGATTCAANAANNTGCTCNTTGCNGTCACCAAATNNAAGNGNTGNGAG
>JAAVCC010000014.1:229941-256486 GCA_014802535.1 Bacteroides sp.
ATCNTNNNTNTANNCNGANTNATCNNTATATCCNTNATGNANNGCAAANTTNGTAGANCCNTTATGNCCTGAATTTCCATATACAGTAAGTTGATGGNNGNAATCNCCATCGCTAAGTTCGGTGCTNGCATAGTTTGANATNNCATGNCCTCCNNNCCANNAGCAATACANACCNTATCTCATGGATCANTNNNTGTTTNAGCTCNGTGTTCCCTTTGTCATACCAATAATAAGGTTCATCCATGCCATATCCCGAATCTCCATACAGCAGNGGAGCGCCATATTGAGGGGAGGCGATAAGATCAGACCATGTTTTNATGGTTTTNGAGCAATAATNGAGAGTATAGGTNGGGAATTTGGCATCGGNATCTTCAAATGTTAGCACNCGACGCTCAAAAGTAGCTACCGGCATTCTGACAATCATGCTTGATCCTTTTGTCGAGATAACGGTTATGTCGATTGAACCNTCTTGCTCGGCATATTTGTTATCTTCAGCCGGAGCAGTGACTTTGAGACTGTTGTCGGCAAACGATACGCGCCATCCGTCGGGNTTGCCNATNGTATAAGACGCTACATTTGANGTCTCGACTTTATAGGTTTTGCTTTCTCCATGGCGAATAACTTGGATGCCNTCGGCATCTTCAATAGAAAACAAAGGAGTATCTTCATTAAAGTGTTTTACACTGAATTTTGTGCCNTCGGCAAGTGTAAATTCAACATAGTCGGGGTTGGTNGTATCAACTTTTTTGAATAAAGATTCTCCACTTTCATTTTTAGCCGAGACNCCGGTNGATTCCCANGTTTCACCGCCGTCGGTTGAAATTTCCCAACAGTTATCTGATGTATTTATTCTTATTTGAGGTGCGATAGCATTNGNTCCGTCAACGCCGGTTGCTTTTACTTTTTCACCGTCAACAGTGAGCCATTCGCCATTGATAGTCCAATAGTATTGACCGTCGTCATCTTTTTTTATTGAGATTTCGGGCGTTGCAGCTCCGCCGGTTGTNGTTGAAATGGTNGCATTAGTACCATCTGAAAATTTAAGGGTATAACCTCCTTCNGTTTTCTCGATAGATGTAATGGAAATGTTGTTTTGGGCAGCCTCAAGAAGAGATTGNAAGGTTTTGATGTTTGTGTTCATCTGAGTTGATGCTTTCTCAAGGGTTTCAACTCGATTTTCAATNCCGTTTACGGCATCCCAGATNNTTGAATCATCATAACTACATGCTGTCGGCAGAAGTAGAGCCGCAGCAATTGATAAAATTAAAATTGGCTTTCGCATAATGATATAGTTTATANAAGTAATACGCAAAAAAAGTCCCGTCCGCGTAAACTACGGGAAAACGTAGAATTGCGGACGGGAAAATATTTTACATATCAAATCGGAAAGATAAAATCAATCCNACATCATCAGTTGACNGCCTGAAATTGTGTGACCCATAGACCCGCAGGTACGTTTTAAAAACAATTANATAATGGCAGGTCTTCTGACTTATCCCTATTTAATCGCGCCTTCCCGGTCGTTTGGTGACCAGTGACATTTTGCGATTAAANNATTCATAATGCTTAATGTTCAATTCATAATGCNTAATGCACAATGCATAATGAGGAACTTTNCTATGTAAATAATTATGAATTNTGAATTATGAATTANGCATTCGGCTTTCAGCATTGAATCAAGGGGGAATTACAGCAGCGGGTACTGTCGAGGAATCNCACCTCGTTCCCTTTTGATGCTCCTTCACGCCTCCACTCTTGGACGGCAGAGCAACCATTTCGNCTACAAANGTACNANAAATAATCTTCACCACCAAATAAATTNCCCTTTTTACNAACCTTACTTTCTTGNCTCGACTTTGAGGGTGGCGACGGTGAGGGCTATATTGCCTCGGCGTATTTCGATTTTGTCTTCNTTNTCGGCATCGCCGTGGGCGCGGAGAATAGAGACTTGGTCGCCGAAGTAGGCTTCATGGTGAAAGACGATGTCGAGTTTGNCAGGCATTTTGCTGTCAAAAAAGTCAACGCTGTATAGATTCAGAATGTGTTCGATATAGCGGGTTGTGTTGACNTGACGGTTGCAGTCGATGTCACAATACTTGAACGTNTAATCGATTATGATTTCGGCATCTTCAACCGGGGTTAATCGTTTAAATCCCTGAATTGGAGGTAAGACACCTGTATTGGGGTCTTTGCCGTCAAAAATTTGGATGAGGTTTACAGGTTTACGNGCGTCAATATCAATGGCGACCCAGCGTGTCAGTGCATATCCGAGAATGTTATCGTCAATATCGGTTATGGCATAGGCGCGGTCGCTNTAAAGTCGGGTGGTNGTGACAACCCATGTCGTGATTTTGTAGGATTGGTTGATTTTGGGGTATCGGGTCATCTCAATCAACATGTGGTTGAGAACCCATGACGCATTGCTGCGACGAAGGCAGTCATAGCCGATGTCAAGGAGNTTGGCGTGGGCTGTGGCTATGTCGATGAGATGTTGGGATAGAGACGTGAGCGGTAACTCGCCCTGAGCATTGCAACGTCCGGCACTCAAAAAAATGCTCGACGTGTAGCTTTTTTCAGGAANGNGGAAATCAGTCGTTTGCATCATTGATTCGGTCGATTCGTCGGTTTTGTTCAACAAGGTAGTCGGTGATATACTCGTTGGGTGATTGGGTGACGATGACACGACCACTGCGCACAAACTGTTTCAGATTGAAACGTTTAAGCTCTTCAAACAGAGCCTCGGTTTCGCGATAGTGACCTGTTTTTTCAATGACGGTGAAGTCGCGTTTAATTTCAAGAATACGAGCCGAGTGTTTGCGAATGATGCTTTCGACATGGGGTTCGTCAAACAAGAGGTTGGTTTCGATTTTGTAGAGCGCAACTTCTTGATAGATGATTTCGTCATCGTCATAAACAAACACTTTCAATACTTCGATGCAGCGTTCAACCTGTTTTGCAACCTGATCGAGAAGCTCGCGGTTGGTAACGGCTGTGATAATCCATTTTGTAACGCCGGGAATTGAACATGAACTTGCCGAGATTGACTCGATGTTGATGCCTCGACGGGTGAAGATTAGAGAAACACGGCTTAGCAATCCGACCGAGTTCTCAGAAAATATAGTGATTGTATATAGTTTGTTTTCCATATTGTTTANGGTAATAAACGGTTATGAATTGGATGGGTCGTTAGCGATGCGGCGAGATTGAATTTCGAGGAATTCGGTAACAGCCTCTTGAGCCGACTTGGTGACGATAACACGTCCGCTACGTTCAAATTGTTTCAGACCGTATGGNTTGAGTGTCGCCAGCAGNGCTTCGGTTTCGCTGTAGTGNCCGGTTTTTTCGATGACNGTNTATTCGTCGGTGATGTCG
The DNA here is from genome assembly GCA_014802535.1 of Bacteroides sp. Lineage (GTDB taxonomy): Bacteria > Bacteroidota > Bacteroidia > Bacteroidales > Muribaculaceae > CAJUPY01. The sequence goes on from JAAVCC010000014.1 coordinate 233,314, forward strand.
AGAATACGAGCCGAGTGCTTGCGTATGATATCTTCGATCGNATGCTCTTTGAGCAACGGTGCGGTTGCCACTTTNTAGAGCGCAACTTCNTGATANATNATNTGTTCGTCGTCAAAAACAAACACTTTCAGCACGTCGATGCAACGTTCGACCTGGGCGGCGATTTTTTCCATNGANCGNCGTGTTGTTTTGGCTGTAATAACCCATTTNGTTACGCCCTCGATTGAGCATGCACCAACCGAGATTGACTCGATGTTGATGCATCGACGCGTGAAAATTACCGACACACGGCTAACAAGACCAACCGTGTTTTCAGAGTAAAGGCAGAGCGTGAAAAGTTTTTCTGAGTTATTATCAGTCATGGNTNGATTATTTTAGAGGGAAGTAGTTTTCGTCTTTAGAGAGCATTATTTTTTCAAANGATGTTCCGGCGGCAATCATCGGGAAAATCATTTCGTCATATCCGATTGCGGCGTTNAGCAGGTAGGCGTTGTCGTCGGCAAGCATATCGGCNATGGCGTCNGCGAGGTCTTCGCGACGGGTCACCTTGCTTGTGCGTATTCCATAAGCCTCGGCAATCTTGTTGAAGTCGGGGTTGACGAGCGGAGTNTGTGANAAACGGCTGTTGAAGAACAGTTCTTGCCATTGACGCACGTTTCCAAGATAATCGTTGTTCANCAGNATTATTTTTACTCCGATATTATAAGCCATGATTGTGCCAAGCTCCTGAATAGTCATCTGCAATCCACCGTCGCCGACAAACAGGCAGACGGTTCGGTCGGGAGCTCCGATTTTGGCTCCCATCGCNGCNGGNAGTCCGAATCCCATTGTGCCGAGACCTCCCGACGACAAGAAACTTTTNTCGGCGTGATAACGGAANTAGCGGGCGGCAAACATCTGGTTTTGACCCACGTCGGTAACACAAATAGCATTATCGGGAGCTGCATCGGCAACCGCGCGGATAACTTCNCCCATGTGAAGAGGTCCGGCTGCCGGTTTCAGAACAGGNTCAATTACTTTTTCGATTTCGATTTTGTCACGGGTGTCAAATTTNGACAGCCATTCGGTGTGTTTTGCCGGTTTGACTTTNTNNGCNAGAGCCTTGAAAAAGTCGTTGGCATCNGCNTGAATGGTNTTGAANGTCTTGATATTGCGGTTGAGTTCGGCACTCTCGATATCGACGTGAACGATNCGGGCGTTTGGCGCGTAGGCGTTGAAATCNCCGACAACACGGTCGTCAAAACGAAGTCCGACACCGACAATAACGTCGGCTTCGAGGGTGGCTGAGTTNGGNCCGAGGTTACCGTGCATACCGACCATACCTTTGTTGAGGGGATGGTCTGATGATATTGTTGATAATCCGAGAAGGGTTGTGGCAACCGGAATATTTCCTTTTTCGGCAACTTCGAGCATCGATTTTTCGGCATTGGCAATCATGACGCCATGACCGGCTATGATCANCGGCTTTTTGGCTGACTCAAGCATTTGAGCAACTTCGTCGATGTCTTCGGGNTCAATATCGGGGCANGGGTTGTAGCTGCGTATTGCNCGGCAATGTTCGTGGCTCCAGTCCATCATTCCGACCTGAGCATCTTTGGCGATGTCAAGCACTACCGGNCCGGGACGTCCGGTTGAAGCGATNTAGAAGGCACGGGCNACGGCTGCCGGAATGTCTTCGGGGCGACGTATCTGTATAGCCCATTTGGTGACTTGTTGAGTCATNGCGACAACATCAGCCTCTTGAAAGGCATCTGTTCCGAGAAAGTCAGATGCGACCTGTCCGCTGATAACAACAATCGGAGTGCTGTCCATTAGAGCGTCGGCAAGACCGGTGACAACGTTGGTNGCTCCGGGNCCTGAAGTTACGATAACGACACCGGGGCGTCCGGTTGTGCGGGCATATCCCTGGGCTGCGTGAATCGCNCCCTGTTCGTGGCGNACAAGGATGTGGTGCAGNTTGTCGGTATAGTCATAAAGTTTGTCATATACTGAGATAATTTGACCACCCGGATAGCCAAAAATTGTGTCAACGCCTTCACAAATCAGTGATTTGAGAAGNCCTTCGGCACCTGATATATGATTATTCTCCATTATTATGCTGTTTTAGTGGAATGTTCTTAAATATTTCTTACACCGCCTTTGTCGGCTGATGATACCATTGAAGCGTATGCTCTCAGCGCNTTTGAAACCTCGCGTTGGCGATGGTGGGGAGTGAAGGCGTCACGACCGCGAGCTTCCTCGTCGCTGCGACGTTGAGCGAGTGTTTGGTCGTCAACCTTGAGGTTGATTGAGCGGTTGGGAATGTCAATTTCGATGATGTCGCCGTCGCGCACGAGTCCGATGTTGCCACCGGCTGCGGCTTCGGGTGAGATGTGTCCGATTGACAGTCCTGACGTTCCGCCCGAGAAACGACCGTCGGTGATGAGCGCACATTCGCGACCGAGATGTTTGGCTTTGATATAGCTTGTGGGGTAGAGCATTTCCTGCATACCGGGACCGCCTTTGGGACCTTCGTGGGTGATGACAACGACATCGCCGGCTTTTACTTTGTCGCCCAAGATGCCTTCAACGGCTTCGTCTTGTGATTCAAATACTTTGGCAGGACCGCTGAAGCAGAGGATTGACTCGTCAACTCCGGCTGTTTTGACAACACATCCGTCTTGGGCGATGTTGCCGCGCAAAACGGCGAGTCCGCCGTCGAGCGAGTAGGCGTGATCGATGTCGCGGATACATCCTTGGGCACGATCGGTGTCGAGAGTCGAGAAGTAGGTCATTTGAGAACCCATCTTGGTCGAACGTTTTCCACCGGGGGCGGCTTTCCAAAGTTCGTCGGCTTGGTCGGTGAAGTTTTTACCTCCGACAGCCCATGAGTCGATAGCTTGAGCGAGTGTCATTCCGTCAACGCGGTTGACGTTTGTATCGATCAGTTTTGCATCGGCAAGCTGTTTCATGATTGAGATGATACCGCCGGCACGATTGACGTCTTCGATGTGATATGACGAGTTGGGGGCTACTTTGCAAAGAACGGGGGCTTTTCGTGAAAGTTTGTCGATGTCCCCCATGTTGAAGTCAACACCGGCTTCGTGGGCGATAGCCATAAGGTGAAGAACTGTATTGGTAGAGCCGCCCATTGCGATGTCGAGGGTCATGGCGTTAATCATTGCCTGACGTGTTGCGATAGAGCGGGGGAGTACGGCTTCGTTTCCTTTGAAATAGTATTCTTCGGTGTTCTTGACGATTTGACGGGCTGCACGGCGGAAGAGTTCGACACGCATTGCGTGGGTAGCGGGAACTGTACCGTTGCCGGGGAGGGCAAGTCCGATAGCCTCGTTGAGCGAGTTCATCGAGTTGGCGGTGAACATGCCCGAGCATGAGCCGCAGGTGGGGCAACCATGTTTTTCGAGGGCTTCAACGTGGGCGTCAGAAACGGTCTCGTCGGCACTCTGAACCATAATGTCAACCAAGTCAACAGCTTTGCCATCGACTTGACCGGCTTCCATTGGTCCGCCCGAAACAAAGATTGTCGGGATGTTGAGTCTCATGGCAGCCATGAGCATGCCGGGGGTCACTTTGTCACAATTTGAGATGCACACCATTGCATCGGCTTTGTGGGCGTTGACCATATATTCGACCGAGTCGGCGATGAGGTCGCGAGAGGGGAGTGAATACAACATGCCGTCGTGTCCCATTGCGATACCATCGTCTATAGCGATAGTGTTAAACTCGGCGGCAAAGCATCCGAGCTTTTCAATTTCGGCTTTGACGATTTGACCGATTTCGTGAAGGTGGGTATGACCGGGTACAAACTGAGTGAACGAGTTAACGATAGCGATGATTGGACGTCCGATTTGTTCTTCGGTCATGCCGTTGGCGCGCCATAGAGCGCGAGCTCCTGCCATGCGTCTGCCACCGGTGCTTTGGTTACTTCTTAATGGGAATGACATATTATATTGTAATTTTTAAAGCTTTAAAATGATGAAATTATAAGTTAAAAGCCAATTTGAAAGTCTGCTTTATAACATAATTATTCAACAACAATGCAAAATTACAATTTTAAATTAGATTTTTAGTAATAAATTGCAATAAAAATATCTTATTGTATTATTTAATTTTCGGTCGTTTTATCGTTTTTTGTATATTTGCGGTCAGAAGATGTTCAATATTAAGAAAATCCTTCTAAAATTTTCATTATGAAGAATAAAATTATTTTATATATAACTTGTCTATTCGTTGTTGTTCAGACCGTTCTGTCAGTTCTTATATTTTTAAATGAGAAAACGATTCCTCTACATTGGAATCTAACCGGTGCAGTAGATTCATATGGGAACTCTTCTAATGTTTTTGTTTTGACTGTTATTAATATTGCATCTTATATTTTGCTTTATTGGTTGAGTCTGCATCCCGAGATCTGTAACTTTCCAAGACCATTTAAAGATAGAGATGTTGCTTTCAAAAATATGTCGTCTATGTTAAGATGGATTGAATTATTTTTAAGTGCAATTTTTCTATATATTACCATAGGAATATTTTNCCATTATATGAGTGTTTACATTATATACCTGTTGGTAATTAGTCTTATATCTGCAACAGTAGTCAGCATTAAGAAATTGAGTAAATCATAATGATTAGACTTATTAAGTAAAAAGAGCGCCGGGTCGTTGNNGACCCGGCGCTCAGCGCTATTATTTCGTGAAAGAATTATTCAGCGATTTTAGCTTTGATGAATTCGCGGTTGAGGCGTGCGATGTTGCTCAAAGAAATGTTTTTGGGACATTCAGCGGCACAAGCACCGGTGTTGGTACAGTTACCGAAACCGAGCTCATCCATTTTGCTAACCATTGCNCGAGCGCGACGAGCGCGTTCAACCTGACCTTGGGGAAGGAGTGCAAACTGGCTGACTTTAGCTGAAACGAAGAGCATAGCAGAACCGTTTTTACAAGCGGCTACACAAGCACCACAGCCGATGCAGGTTGCAGAGTCCATAGCGATGTCGGCNATTTCCTTTGAAATGGGAAGGTTGTTNGCATCTTGNGCGCCACCGCAGTTGAATGATACATAACCACCTGCCTGNTGNATTTTNTCAAANGCATTGCGGTCAACCATAAGGTCGCGGACAACGGGGAACGCAGCCGAACGCCAAGGTTCGATTGTGATTGTATCCTCGTTTTTGAATTTACGCATGTGGAGCTGACAGGTTGTGATGCCTTGAACGGGACCNTGGGGGTGTCCGTTGATATAGAGCGAACACATACCGCAGATACCTTCGCGGCAGTCAGANTCAAATGCAACAGGTTCTTCGTTTTTCTCAACGAGCTGCTGATTGAGCATGTCGAGCATTTCGAGGAATGAAGATCCGGTCGAAACATTTTCGACGCGATAAGAGACGAACTGGCCTTTTTCTTTAGGACCACGTTGACGCCAAATTTTCAAGTTTACATTAATAGTAGTTTCCATTGTAGGTAATCTCGTGGTTTTAAAGATTATGACTTATAGTTACGTGTCTGAACTTGAATAGCCTCATATTTGAGTTCTTCTTTGAGAAGGATGGGCTTTTCGTTGTCGCCGGTATATTTCCAGCAGCTGACATACATATAGTCTTTGTCGTTACGAGCGGCTTCGCCGTCGGGAGTCTGGTATTCTTCACGGAAGTGAGCGCCACAAGACTCGTTACGGTGAAGAGCNTCGATAGCCATCATCTTAGACATTGTGAGGAAGTCTTCGAGACGGAGGGCTTTTTCGAGCTCGAGGTTGAGGTCGTCAGCTTTACCAACGATGCGGAGGTCAGAATAGAATTCTTTGCGTACTTCTTCGATTTCGTCGATAGCTTTAACGAGACCTTTGAGTGTACGACCCATGCCGACGAGTTCCCACATAACGTGACCGAGTTTTTTGTGGAGCTGATCGGGNGATTTTGTACCCTTGATGTTCATGAGGCGTTCGATGCGGTCGCGAACATCTTTTTCAGCTTTGTCAAATTCGGGNGTGTCGGTAGTGAAGTGAGGAACTTTGATCTGGTCGGCGAGGTAGTTTTGCATTGTGTAGGGCAATACAAAGTATCCGTCGGCAAGACCTTGCATGAGNGCAGAAGCACCAAGACGGTTACCACCGTGGTCAGAGAAGTTACATTCACCGATAGCGAAGAGACCTTTGATAGAGGTCTGGAGTTCGTAGTCAACCCAGATACCACCCATAGTGTAGTGGCTTGCGGGGAAGATCATCATCGGGGTTTCGTAGGGGTTGTCATCAGAAATCATCTGATACATATCGAAGAGGTTGCCGTAGCGGTCGCGAACTGCAGCCTCGCCNTCGCGCTGGATAGCATATTTNAAGTCGAGGTAAACGGCGTTGCCTGTTCCTACACCATAACCTGCGTCGCAACGTTCTTTAGCTGCACGGCTGGCGATGTCGCGGGGGCAAAGGTTACCGAAGGCGGGATAGCGGCGTTCGAGATAGAAGTCGCGATCTTCGTCGGGGATGTCGGTAGGTTTCTTTTTGCCGGCACGGATGGCTTCGGCATCTTCTTTTTTCTTGGGAACCCAGATNCGNCCGTCGTTACGGAGNGATTCACTCATAAGGGTGAGNTTNGACTGGTCTTCGCCGTGAACGGGGATACAGGTGGGGTGAATCTGAGTGAAGGCGAGGTTAGAGAGGTATGCACCTTTCTTGAATGCCTGNATTGCAGCTGAACCGTTGCAGCCCATAGCGTTGGTTGAAAGGAAGAATGCACGACCNTAACCNCCNGTNGCGAGAACTACNGCATGAGCAGCGTAGCGTTCGATTTCGCCGGTGATGAGGTTGCGGACAATGATACCGCGAGCACGACCGTCGATGAGGACGATGTCGAGCATTTCGCGACGGTTGTATGATTTAACTTTGCCTTTTTGGATTTGACGGTTGAGTGAAGCGTAAGCACCNAGGAGGAGCTGCTGACCGGTTTGACCTTTAGCGTAGAATGTACGAGAAACCTGAGCACCACCGAAAGAACGGTTGGCAAGGAGACCGCCGTATTCGCGAGCAAAGGGAACACCCTGNTGAACGCACTGGTCGATGATGTTGTTAGAAACTTCGGCAAGACGATAGACGTTTGCTTCGCGAGCGCGGAAGTCNCCACCTTTAACAGTGTCGTAGAAAAGACGATAAACCGAGTCACCGTCGTTCTGGTAGTTTTTAGCGGCATTGATACCACCCTGAGCAGCGATAGAGTGAGCGCGACGGGGTGAGTCCTGAATGCAGAAGTTAGTTACGTTGAAGCCCATCTCAGCGAGAGTAGATGCTGCAGAAGCACCTGCAAGACCNGTACCGACAACGATAACATCGAGGTTACGTTTGTTGGCGGGGTTAACGAGCTTTTGGTGAGCTTTATAGTTGGTCCATTTTTCAGCTATGGGACCTTCGGGAATTTTAGAGTCAATCTGAAATTCGGGGAGTTTCGACGATTCGATGTCGGCATAATCTTTCATGATGGGGGTCGAATCGATCATCCCGTCAAGTTTAGTGTAGTCTGCCATATCTGATGGTTATTAATTGTTTGTGTTAGTATTTTCAGTTTCTACTGCNTGTTCACAGTTTTTGTCAGCGCATTTGTCGCCTTCGCATTTTTTTGCGGCATCACAATCGTGGTGATTGTGTTTGCCTTCGCANGCTTCACCGTGGTTGTGACCTTGGCAGTTTGCGTGATTATGACCTTGGCAGGGAGTAGCGCAAATTCCGTTGGGAATGATAGCGTCTTGACCTTCAGCCATCATTTCGATGTACTGTTCCTGAAGTTCGGGGCAAGAGGTGTAAGCACCTTTGTTAGCTTGAACGGTGAATACGATAGCTTCGATGAGGAAGAGACCGATCACGATTGAAGTCCACCAGTTAGCGATGCATTTTGTGCGGTTAAGCCAAATTTGACCGTTCCAACCACAAGTCTGGAACATTGACCAGAAACCGTGGGTCATGTGGAACCAAAGGGCAGCAAACCCGATGATGTAGATGGGGAGGGTGTACCATTGGCTGAAGGCAATCTGGAGGAACCAAGTGCCGGCAGCAGCGGGAACGGGAAGTCCGTTGTCAGGGTCAACAGCGTTGAAGTGACAGATTTCGGCAAGCTGCATCTTAGCCCAGAACTGAATCATGTGGATGCAGAGGAAGGCGAGGATTACGATACCGAGAACGAGCATGTTTTGAGAAGACCATTCAACCTGGAAAGGTTTTTTCACAACGTTGTAGCGGTCGTTACCACGAGCGTTACGGTTTTGGAGTGTCAACCAAACTGCAAAAATGATGTGAATGATGAAACCGAGGGCAAGGATAGCACTGCCGATCAGTGCATACCAGTTGGCGCCGAGGAACTCACAAACTACGTTGTAAGCAGCAGGCCAGAAGATGGCAACACCGTTCATCAAAACGTGAAATGTGACGAATAGGACAAGAAATGCGCCGGTCAAAGCCATAACGAATTTCCTACCTATGGAAGAGTTAAATAACCACATAGAATGTTAGGATGTTTAGTTTATTAATGATTTTATTTGTGATTTAAAGTTAATGATCGGTTAGATCGAATTAGTTGTCTTTGCTTAATTTCCGACAAAATTAAGATAATTTACTCGTCTTTACAAGAATTAAAGAAAAAATTCTTTAACTCNGCATTAATTTTTTTGATTTTATATGTAAATGTCGGGGTTAACGACGCCAAAATCCGGGTGTGAAAAGAACAATCACGGTGAAGAGNTCAAGACGTCCGATGAGCATGAGTATCGATAAAATCCATTTGCCGGTTACTCCAAAAATTTCGTATGACGTTCCGTAGCCTGTGATTCCGGTAGGAACACCGGCATTGCTTACACATGAGAANGAGGCAAATAATGAGTCAACAAGCGGAACGTTTATCATGGTCAAAAGAAGCGCACCCACTACAATCACGATGCCATAAATAATGATGAAAGCAAGGACTTTAGACACGACTTCGGGTGACAGAGAGCGGTTGCCTATTTTGACNGCAAGAACNGAATTGGGATGGAGTACGCGATAGACTTCGTTTCTGACATTTTTNAAAACTACAAGCGCGCGGTCGAGTTTGGCACCACCNCTGGTCGAGCCTGCGCATGCCCCGAAAAACATCAGGATGATACATATCAAAAGCAGGAATACGCCCCAGTTTTCAAAGCCGATAACNGTGTATCCGGTCGAGGTCATCATTGAAACAATCTGGAAAATCGGGTCGATTACGAGCGATTCAAAGCTATTGCCGGTGTGGTTGATAAAGAGTGTTATGGCAAAGATGCAGAACACGATTGCAATGGTGAAAACGTAGAGCCGGAACGCTTGATTTTCCCATACAGCGCGGAGGTGTCCGGTAGCACATTTATAAATGAGAGCGAAGTTGATNCCGCCGGTAAACATAAATATTGTCAATATAATCTTGACATACATCGAGTTCCAAGCCGAAATNCTTTCTGAACGGGTTGAAAAGCCGCCNGTTGAAATTGTGCTGAGCGCATGGCAGATAGAATCGAAAAAATCCATCGGACCAAACCATAGCAGGAATATGAGTCCCAAGGTAAGGGAAGTATAGACTGCCCAAAGACGTTTGGCTGTTTGGCTGACGCGCGGTTTTAGTTTGTCGTGGGTTATTCCGGTGACTTCGGCNTTGAACATCTGCATTCCACCCGACGAGTTTAACATCGGGAGAACNGCAAGCGTGAAGAGGATGATTCCCATACCGCCAATCCACTGCATCAGAGAGCGCCAAAAATGGATGGCGTGTGANATTTCGATGTCGTCAGACAGAACTGATGCTCCGGTAGTGGTAAATCCCGACATTGATTCAAAAAACGCATCGCTNACGCTGAGTTGGGGTGAGCCGAAAATNAAAGGAGACATTCCAAAGAATGANAAAACGACCCAAACGAGAGCNGTNAGCAAAAAGCCCTCGCGTTTTCCCATNTCGCGATGGTTGACTTTCATTACAAATCCGAGCAGACAGCCGGTTACGAGTGTGAAAGCAGCAGTCAATCCAAATATTTTCATGTCTGCCTCATGGTAGATTAGCGCTACAATAAANGGGAGGCACATGAAGAAGGCTTCAAAAATCAATAATATCCCGATAACTCTAAAAATCATCGGAATATTAATTGTTTGTTTATGACTTTCAAAAATACTCATTGTTCAAAACAGAATNTTACCAACGGAAATTTTGAGTACGGACGGTGGTGTTGCCACAAGCATCGGTGACGGTGAGTTTAAGCTGGTGTTGTGNGCCACGTTTAAATCGTTTTGGATCCATTTTAAATGAAATGGAGGCGGTTTTGCCGTCGTGNTCAAAGAGTGCAAACTNACCGTCGATTTCACCGCGATAGCTGTCGATGCCGCTTTGTCGGTCGGTGATACGGAATTTAAGGAGNCCGTTTGGTGTTCTTTTATTTGTCAANGGCGTAATTACCGGGGGGGTATTGTCGATTGCGACGGCATAACGTCCGAACTGGCTGACACGGGCTTTCATTGCTCCGTGTTCATAAACGGCTGTAACCGGCGAGCGACGATTGCCCGAGAGGCGGACAAGGTAGTATTTTGATTTATCGGGAATCGANTCGTGCAGTATCGGGACTTCGATTTGGATGTTGCCTGCCAATGGCACGAGNTAGTCACCGATAGTTGCAACAACTGACTGAAATTCGGGGTCTTGTTCAACATCAATTTTGAAATGGGTATCATCATATAATACGCCCTTGGGAAGACGGGCTTTGACACCCTCGTTGTTGTAGGTGTGCGTACCGTCAAAATTGAGTAGGCTGCCTTTACCTTTTGTCAGCGGAATATTGCTTTTTTTGCCGGTGACNGTAAATGAGCGACGAGCGCGGTTGCCCATCTCNTCTTCAAGGATGAATTCCATTTTATAGTCGCGCTCTTCGTTTATGTCGATCGACCCGTCACCAATGGTTTCAATCATTTTGCCGAGCGGTTTTGTCGGAGGAACGTAGGTGGTCATCATCCAGCGNCCGCTGCGNGCNACNTCGGGATAATAGGCAAGCGTGTTGACTGCTCGAGTGGCATCAAAAGAGAAGCGGTCGATTGTTCGTTTGTAAACTTGTTTGCCGTCAACCAANAGGGTCAGATATTTGACNCCGTAGATGTTTCCGGTGCCAGTCATGCGATCATAGGCAATGATTCCGGGTGTAACTTTTCCCCAAGCGGTAAAACCTTTTGAGAATTGAGACGGCAAAAGGGCTGTTCCGGTTGTCGAACCGTTGACAACGCCTTTGTCTTGAACAGGGTATAGACCTATTTGACGGACATCGGGNGCAACTTTATCGTTGACATGTTTGCGATAATATTCCATAGGGTCGAGGGCATCGCCGGTTTCGGTGTCGCGGATATCCATGTGAAGGTGNGGNCCGCCGGAACTNCCTGCGTTTCCGCTGAGTGCGATAATCTCACCACGTTTCACCGGAATTTCATCGGGGTTGAAGTCGAGATCGACTGNAAAAGTTTCGTTTTGATATTGAAAGTCGCGGACAACGTTATCAATTTTGCTTGCAAAGCTTTCGAGGTGACCATAAACNGAAGTTANGCCTGTTGCAGGATGAACGATATAGATAGCTCGTCCGAACCCTCCCGGCGANACGGTGCAACGGCTTACATATCCGTCGTCAATNGCATGAATTGCCAAACCGGTGCGTCCCTGAGTTTTGAAGTCGAGCCCCGAGTGGAAATGGTTGGGGCGTAATTCTCCAAAATTCCCGGCAAAAACCATTGGAATGTCAAGCGGATTTGCAACGGANGGGAGCTCTTTTTGAGCCGATAGGTTTAATGCCGGAGAGAGAAGTATGAGCAGTGCAAGGAAATTCTTATTCATTTTTTTGATAATGTCTATGGTCAAGTCGTTTTTAGAATGGAGGNCGGTCGTTGTCGTTTGTAATGTTGGCTGATCCTCCACTAAAAGGATTACCTGAGGACATCGGACCGGCAAGAGGGTCTGANCCATCAGAATAATTGCCCATTGTCGTTGTATTTAAACGAGATTCAATGGTTTCGTCGTGTCCGCTGTCTATGTCGTTGGGTGTCCAGTTTTCAAAACGGGCAAATTTATTTCNGAATCTCATGTCGATGTCTTCAACCGAACCGCTACGGTGCTTGGCGATTATGAACTGAGCAAGACCGCGAATATCATGTCCCTCGGCGTTTACACCACTTTTGAGGTAGTATTCGGGACGGTGGATGAAGCATACGATGTCGGCGTCCTGCTCGATCGCTCCCGATTCACGAAGGTCAGANANCTGAGGACGTTTGTCGTCNGAACGGCTTTCAACCGAACGGTTAAGCTGNGANAGNGCNATGATAGGGATGTTGAGCTCTTTGGCAAGCCCTTTGAGTGAACGTGAAATCATGCTGACCTCCTGTTCACGGCTNCCAAATTTCATNCCGGCAGCNTTCATCAGCTGNANGTAGTCGATGATTATCATTTTTATGCCATGTTCGCTGACAAGACGGCGAGCTTTAGTTCGCAGGTCAAGGATTGACAGTGCCGGGGTGTCGTCGATAAACANNGGTGCGCTCTGNAAATTTTTNACNCGNGACATCANCTGGTCCCATTCACGTTCGTCAAGGCGACCNCTCTTGATTTTTTCACCTTCAATTTCGCAGACGTTTGAAATCAAACGGTTGACGAGCTGAAGGTTTGACATTTCAAGCGAGAAAATGGCAATCGGTGTATTGTAGTTGACAGCCATGTTCTTTGCCATCGAGAGGACGAATGCNGTTTTACCCATTGCGGGACGTGCGGCAATGATGATNAGGTCNCTGTTTTGCCATCCAGAAGTAACTTTATCGAGTGCGTGATAACCCGAAGCGAGACCGCTGAGACCNGTTTCACGGTTGGCGGCATTTTGAATTTGCTCGATNGCCTGGGCAATGACGGGGTCGATTTGAGTAACTTGTTTTTTGACGTTTCTTTGAGAAATTTCAAAGATGCGGGCTTCGGCAACCTGNAANACGTCGTCAATATCGTTGCTCTCGTCAAAAGCCTGAGTTTCAAGATTGCCGGCAAAGGTGATGAGCTGTCGGGCAACAAACTTCTGGGCGAGAATTCGTGCGTGAAATTCAATGTTGGCACTTGATGTTACTCGTGAAGTAAGCTCTGAAATATATAGGGGCCCTCCGATTTTGTCAAGATTNCCATCCAAGCGCAGTTGCTCGGTTACNGTCAACATATCGATTGGTTGCTGAGCTGCGCCGAGAGTACGAATTGCTTCAAATATCAAACTNTGGGCAGGCTCATAGAATGTTTCGGGAGTGAGCATGTCACAAACAACAGCATACGCGTCGGTCTCAAGCATCAAAGCACCGAGCACGGCTTGTTCAAGATCGATATCACGAGGTTGCAATCGACCTTGATTAAGGTATTCTGATTGTTGTTTGTCACGACCTTTGCGGTCACCATATTTAGATGTAGGGTTTGTAATAGCCATTAAGAGTGTTGTCGGAAGATGAAAATTTAGTTTGAAATTTGATTTTGCAAAATCGTTTATGCAAAGGTAGTAATTTTTGACAGGACTATAAATAAAAAACCTCGATGATTTTTTGACATCATCGAGGTTTTTGTGTTTATAACGTGTCAGTTGTTATTCAAAAATGTGTCTCAATTTACTGAAAATACGTTTAACGGTCGATTGATCGGGTTTGATACCGGGCTTGTCTTGAAGCGATTCAAAGAGTTTTTTCTCTTCGTCGTTAAGCTGCTCGGGGATGTAAACCATGACGTTGATAAGTTCGTCGCCGGGCATACGAGACTGNTAGTCGGGGATACCTTTGCCGCGGAGTCGGAGCACTTTGCCGGGCTGNGTTCCGGGGGCAATTTTGAGTCGGGCACGACCGTTGATTGTCGGAACTTCGGCTGAGCCACCGAGAACGGCAGTCGGGAGGTCAAGCATNAGGTTGTAGATAACATCNTTGCCGTCGCGGATGAGTTCTTCATCTTTGATTTCTTCAATAACGACCAAAAGGTCGCCGGGAATACCTTCGGCACCACCGTTGCGGGGGAAGTTACCTTTTTGAGAAACGGTAAGAGTCATTCCATCGACAACGCCGGCAGGAATATGGAATGAGACCTGATTGTCTTTTTTCTCGACACCNGANCCNTGACAGTGGGTACACTGAGTGGTGATAACTTTACCNGTACCGTTACATGTCGGGCAGACCGATTCGCTNGCCATTTGTCCNAACATCGTGTTTTGAACGGTCTGNACNACTCCTGACCCGTGACAGGTCGGACANGTAGAGAAGGCTGTNCCGTCTTTTGCGCCNGTNCCGTTACAGTAGGTACACTTGTCGAGTGTCGGGATTTTAAGNGTTTTTGTNACACCGGTAGCGATTTCGGCAAGTGTCATTTTGACTCTTACGCGAAGGTCGCTTCCTTTTTTTACCGAAGGACCGCGACGTCTTCGACCGCCNCCAGTTGCGCCACCCCATTGACCGGANAAACGTCCGCCAAAGATGTCGCCAAAGTGTTCAAAAATATCGTCCATAGACATTCCGCCGGAGCTGTAGTATCCACCACCGCCACCGGGAAATCCTTGCGGACCCATGTCGTGACCAAACTGGTCATATTTCTTTCTTTTTTCGTCATCGCTAAGCACATCGTAGGCCTCAGCCGCCTCTTTAAATTTTTCTTCGGCGTCTTTGTCATCGGGGTTTTTATCGGGGTGATATTTGATGGCAAGCTTACGATAGGCTTTTCTTATTTGGTCGGCGGTAGCATTTTTATCGACGCCGAGCACTTCATAATAGTCGCGTTTACTCATTGTGAAATGATTTTAAAATGGGTCACGGTTTTTATTGTCCGACAGCTACTTTGGCATGGCGGATAACCTTNTCGTTCAAGGTGTAGCCTTTAGACACGGTGTCAATGACTTTGCCTTTCAAAGCGGGGTCTTCAACCGGAACCATTGCGATTGCTTCGTGAAATTCNGTATCAAAATCGGNGTCTTTTGTGGGTATTTCCTTAACACCGTTTTGTTCAAGATATTTAACGAGTTTGTTGTANATAAGCTCCATNCCTTCTTTGACTGCATCGGCATCGTTTGAGTCTTTNATNGCGGCGAGTCCGCGTTCAAAGTCGTCAACGATTGGAAGGAGCCCTTTCANAACGCCNTCGGCTGCATTTTTGAGGAGTTCGGAACGTTCGCGAACGTTGCGTTTGCGGAAGTTGTCAAACTCAGCCATGAGGAAGAGATATTCTTTTTTCTGTTTTTCAAGCTCTTCATCACGTTGTTGGAGCAGATTTTTTAGAGATTCGATTTCGTCAACGCCTTCAACTTCGGCGGCTTCAGAAACTTCTTCATCGGGCATAACGTCCATAACTTCGGGAGCCTCAGCGGCTTCTTGGTTAATGTCGTGGTGTTTGTTATTTTTATCGTCCATATTATCGAGTTTTTTATTTTATTGTTATTTCATGCAAAAATGTTGCCAAAAATATAGTTTTCAGCACATTTCTTTATTGTGATAACAAATTTGAGGCGATAACGTTCAATTAAAGTAACTTTACTTTTTGACAAAAGAGGTTTGAAACATCNCGACAAATGTCATCTGCCATTTTGTCATTTTCAAAAAGACCGAATACCGATGANCCCGAGCCGCTCATAGCTGCATATATGGCTCCCGAGTCNATGAATTTTTGTTTAACATCGGCTATTTCGGGACGTTTCTCAAAGACTGATTTTTCAAAGTCATTGACGAGTAGAGATTGCCACTTATCGACCGGGGTGGAGAGTACATCTTTGAGTATGACNGCAGGTTTACGGGGCGTTACACCGGCATAAGCCTCGGCAGTCGAAACGCCTTCGGTCGGTTTGACAATCANGCAGNTGAGATTTTTCAAGTTGTCGGATAGCTGTATCGGACAAAGGATTGTTCCGGTTCCGGTAGCGAGCATCGGTCGGTTGTAAATGAAAAAGGGGCAGTCGGCACCAACAGTCGAAGCGATTGAAGCCATCTCTTGGTCGGTCAACGCGAGATTGAAAATATTGTTTAGNCCCTTGATTGTAAAGGCGGCATCAGATGAGCCGCCACCGAGACCGGCACCGTCGGGTATTATTTTTCTGAGATAAATATTGACCGGAAGTTGCCTGTTNATGAACTTTTCAACAGCCCTGAGAGCTTTTATGACAAGGTTNTTTTCGGGAGGACAATCGACATGATTGCCTGTCACGGTTAGAGTCGTCTTGTCGTTTTTGGCAGGTACGATCTCAAGAATGTCGGTCAAATCGACCGGCACCATGACGGTTTCAATGTCGTGATAACCNTCGGGGCGCCGGGCAAGAATGTGAAGCCCGAGATTTATTTTACAGTTAGGGAACAGTATCATAATACCTCAGGAGCGAATTTATTTGTTGGTCAACGGAGAGTAGTCGCGTGAATAACGGAGCATTTGGTCGGGGTAGTTTTCATCGTATGAAACGGTGACATCGATGAGGTTCCCGTTATTGTCAAACTGAGGAGTATAGACCGGATTTACAAATCCTTTATAGGGGGCAATTGTAAGCTTGGCATAGCGGTCAAGAACTTCACGGTGGATAGCGGGATCAACTTTNACTGCNTATTTTTCAACGAGNTCNCGTCCGGCTTCATAGTCGCCTTCGCTCTTTATGCGCTGAATTTCGCCGAGCANTTGACCGAAGAGAGTGCGNAGCTTGGCATAGTCATTGATTTTGACAAATGTTTTNCCGTTAATNTTNACGAGCTCGATAACGTTGTCNGCTTTGCCGTGTTCAAGCACCCATTCGGCGATGAGTTTACGGTTGCGCATGTGNGCTTCCTCAACATCTTTACCCGGTTCTATTCTGACGAGCTGAGTCATGAGTCCGTTGAGGATATATTTATANTATGANGCTTTGTAGGCNTCGGGATTGTCGAGCAAACCGAGTTCAATCAGTTTGGGATCGGCAAGNTAATAGAGTGCAAAAAGGTCGGCACGGGTTTCTTCNAGAGTAGAGCCGTGAGCTTTCATAGCGTCGGGGTCGGTGCCGGGGAGCAGGCGACCCGATCCGTGACCGAGACATTCGTGAAGGTCGGTGTGGAGGTTGTCGGTGATAAAGAGATATTTGTCGAGCAGTTCGCGAGTCGGCTGGTCAATGACAAATTCTTCATTGAAGCCGTTGCCGTGGGCGGCTTTATCGTAGGCATCGGTGATATTTTCGATAGTCACTGATTTTGAGCCGTGAGCAGCACGAATCCAGTCGGCGTTCGGGAGGTTGATTCCGATTGGTGTGGCAGGATAAGAGTCACCGGCAAGGATGGCGGCAGTGATAACTTTAGCCGAAACACCTTTAACCTTGGGTTTGCGGAACTGAGGGTTGACGGGTGAACGGTCTTCAAACCATTGAGCGTTGTCAGAGAGAACCTCGGTGCGGTGAGATGCCTCAAGGTTTTTGAAGTTGACGATTGATTCCCAAGCACCGGTCATGCCGAGCGGGTCGCCGTATGATTCGATAAATCCATTGATAAAATCGACCTGAGAGTCGGTGTCTTCAACCCACAAAATAGAGTAGGCATCGAAGTCGCGGAGATTGCCCGAACGATAATATTTTATGAGAGCGTCAATGATTTCTTTTTGACGGTTGTTTTCGGCGTATGCAGAAGCTTTTTCGAGATTTTCGATAATGCGATCAATTGCGGCACCATAAAGTCCGCCCGATTTGTAGGTCTGTTCAACCAACTTGCCTGATTTGTCGCGAGAGATGCGCGTATTCAAACCATAAGAAATCGGAGTCAAATCGGTTGTGTCTTTGATTGCGGCAAAATAATCTTCGACCTCTTTTTGAGTGATTCCGTCGTCATATAGATTGCAAGCCGACGTTAAAATAAGGTCTTGACCTTCAGCTTGATTAACACGTTTGGCAAGAGTCTGTGGATTGAATATGATGTCAACAAGCGTTTCAAGGTTGGCAGGGCGTTTATCGGCAGGCAGAAGAGCGACTTGCGAGTCAAAGAAGTCGCGAGAAAAGTCGGGAATGAATTTATCCATCGAGTAGTGGTGGTGTATGCCGTTTCCAAACCAAACTTGCTTGAGATATTTTTCAAAAGCCTTAAATTGGGTTGAGTTTCGGTCACCCTTGTATGATGTATAAATATTTTCGAGAAGCTGACGCAGTTCAAGATTATATTTTCCGTGCTGATCCCAGAGAATGTCGCGACCTGCAAGAGCGGCTTCGGTGAGATAGTATATCAGTTTTCGTTGATTGGGCGTGAGGTCTTCAAATCCGGGTACCTGATAGCGGAGCACCTCGATGTCGGCAAATTTATCAACGACATAGTTGAAATCATTATTGTTTTTTGAGTTCATCGCTTGTATAGAAATGAAAGCAGCACAAACCGAGATTGCTGCTGTTTTGAATTGGTTCATGAATGGTTTTTATTGATGATTATTCGACGTATAGAATGAGTCCTTTGAGATATTCTCCCTCGGGGTGGTATATGTTTACGGGGTGGTCGGCAGGCTGGGTCAACTGGTGAAGGATTCTGACCTTTCGACCGGTTGAGGCGGCTGCCGAGAAAACGGCAAGNCGGAANTGCTCTTTAGAGACCGCTTGTGAACAAGAGAATGTAAATAGAATGCCGCCGGCGGCTATTTTTTTGAATGCCATTGCATTCAGACGCTGATAACCTCGCAAAGCGTTGCGCAGGGCACTGCGATGTTTTGCAAAGGCGGGCGGGTCGAGNACGATGAGGTCATAGCTGTCGGGCTCCATCGTTTCAAGAAATTTGAAGGCGTCTTCNGCAAAGGCTGAGTGACGTGNNTCNTCGGGAAAGTTGAGGTCNATNTTTCCNCGGGTCAGNGCCACAGCNTTGGCTGATGAATCAACCGAGTCAACCTTTACGGCTCCGCCACGCATGGCATATACAGAAAAGCCACCGGTGTAGCAGAACATATTAAGAACACGACGGCCATTAGAGTAGTGTTGAAGCAGCGAGCGGTTGTCGCGTTGGTCAACGAAGAATCCGGTTTTTTGNCCTTTCAGCCAATCAACGTGAAATTTGAGTCCGTTTTCAACNGCGATATCGGTTTCGTATGAGCCGATGATATAGTCGTTGACGGGGTCGAGACGAGCNTTGTAGGGTAGTGTTGTCTCTGACTTATAATAGACATTNTTAATATTGGCGTCGGGAAGATCGACAAGCGATTGGGCAATGATTTGTCGGGCATAGTGCATACCGGGCGAATGGGCTTGNACAACGGCGGTCGAGCCATAGATGTCAACGACGAGTCCGGGTAAAAAGTCGCCTTCGCCATGCACAAGACGATAAGCATTATTGTCGGGACGGTCGAGCCCGAGACAACGACGCAATGCTAAAGCTTGGGTCAAACGGGTATAATAGAAATCTTTGTCAATGACAGTGTCTCCAAAGTCAAGCATGCGGACGGCAATGCTTCCGATTTGGAAATGACCTGAACCGATAATGCGTCCGTCATGAGCTGTAACGGTAACAAGGTCGCCCTCTTCNATGCCTTCGGGCAGATGGTTGATTGCTCCGGAGAATACCCAGGGGTGGAAACGGTCGAGCGATTCTTCTTTACCTCGTTTGAGCGATATAATGGGATAGTTTTGAGACATGACAGGTGTGTTATTTTATAAAGAAACGGTAGATGTCGTTTGCATTTGCATAAACCAGAAGCAGAACAAGGAATGCGAGTCCGATCATCTGGCTGTATTCCAANACTTTTTCAGACGGTTTNCGGCGTGTTATCATTTCNCCGAGAACAAAGACGATGTGACCGCCGTCGAGAGCGGGAATAGGTAAAATGTTCATGAATGCAAGTATCACCGAAAGGAATGCCGTGATTTGCCAGAATGAATACCAGCTCCATTTTTCGGGGAACAGNGCNCCGATTGANCCGAATCCGCCAACCGANTGTGCGCCCGATTTTGTGAAAAGGTATTTGAGAGATCCGACGTATGTTACAAGTTGATTAGTTCCATCTTTAATGCCTTTGGGAATGGCGGCAAAGAAAGAGTATTCGACAGTTTCGACGGGGTAAATCTCGTTGAGAGGNGTGAGCATAAAGCCGAGTTTGCCGTTTTCATCGGGAGTTGCCTTAACAAAGATTGTGTTGTTGTCGCGTTTGACGGTCAGGGTCACTTCTTTGTCGGCATTATCAACGAGAGCAGGTGCAAATTCAGAGTAAGACGGAGTCAAGACAGAGTCAATCGCTATAATTTGGTCGCCTGATTGCAGTCCGGCTTTTTCGGCAGGCTGATTGAGCATNGTTTCNTTNACGACAACCGGTAGTCGGAATGCCATGAATTGTTTTATTCCGGCATCGTTAAGCTGAAGAATAAAGTTTTCGGGCAAGTTGACTTCAACAGTGTCTTTGCCNTCTCGGAGAACAGTGATTGATTGGGCTTCGAGGGCATTGAAAAGGTTGAATTCGGCTGAGTTGATTTTGTCGCCGTCAACTTCAAGGAGAACGTCNCCGTTTTGGAAGCCGGCATCAAGACCGAGCTCGCAGAATTCCATACCGGCGTATGCTTTGTCGTATGGCACATAGGAATCGCCCCAATGGATGGCTATGCCGATGTAGATGATAATTGCAAGGATGAAGTTGAAAAGTACACCGCCAAACATGACGAAAAAGCGTTGCCATGCGGGTTTGGAACGGAAATCGGTCNGGTGGACCGGTTCTTCCATCTGTTTTTTATCCATCGACTCGTCAATCATNCCGCCGATTGAAACGTAGCCACCCAACGGAATCCAGCCGATACCATAAACGGTGTCGCGCCATGAAGCTTTGCCNGTCTCGTCAAAGCGTTTTTTAACGAGTTTGGCACGTTCAAGATCTTCTTCTTCGGTTGTGTTGCGTTTGAAGAAGCTCCATTTATGAGTCAACGGGTCGTATGTAACGAGTGAAAATTTAGGGTTGAAAAAGAGATAGAAACGGTCNGCTCTGATTCCAAAAATACGGGCAAACAGATAGTGCCCAAATTCATGGATTATAACCAAAAGGCTTAGAGCCACTATTAATTGAAGACCTTTTATCAGGATTGATTCCATATATTCGATTTAAATTATTTGCTGATTGATTGAATAAATTGAGATGCTTTTTTGCGTGCTTCATCATTGACTGCTACATAGTCGTTGTAGTCGGGTGATTGAATGAAGGTTGTCGAGTCGAGNGTCGANATTATAGTGCGNTANATATCGNTGAANGATATTTGNNTTTTNAGGAATGNNGCCACGGCNATTTCGTTGGCTGCATTNATNGTGCAGGCGGCNGTACCNCCACGTTTGAGNGCNTANTGACCGAGTGTGACACACGGNAAACGNNTGNNGTCGGGAGTTTCAAAAGTNAGNTTGGTANANNNGCTGAAATCGAGCGGCGCATCATCGGTGACTAAGCGTGTTTCTTCGCCAATGGCATATCTGATAGGCAGTTTCATGTCGGGGACGCCAAGCTGAGCTTTGACGGCACCATCGTGNAAGCGCACCATTGAATGGATAATCGATTGGGGATGAACAATTGCCGAAATACGTTCGCCGGGAATGTCGAAAAGCCANCGTGCCTCAATGATTTCAAAAGATTTGTTGAGCATTGTAGCCGAATCGATGGTTATTTTAGACCCCATNGACCAGTTTGGATGGTTAAGCGCATCTTTTACGGTGGCTTTGGCGATTTGTTCGGGCGTGAATGTGCGGAACGGTCCCCCCGAGGCGGTGACGATGAGCTGNGTAACGCTGTTTATATCTTCGCCAACAAGGCATTGGTAAATGGCAGAATGTTCTGAATCGACCGGCATTATTTTGATATTGTTTTTTCGGGCGGCTTCAGTGACAATCTCACCGGCAACAACAAGGGTTTCTTTGTTNGCGAGTGCTATTTTTTTATGGTTGGCGATNGCGTTTAGAGTTGGNGCAAGTCCNCTATATCCGACAGTGGCATTAAGCAGAGTGTCAAAACAATCGAGTGCCATAGCATCGACAACCGCTTGCTGACCGCTTGCGGTTTCAATACCTGTATCGGCGAGAGCAAGATTTAGTTTGTTATAGAGGTCGGGATTGGCTATGATTGCCATTTTGGGGCGAAATTCCAATGCCTGAGAAATGAGGGTATCGACATTTTGCCCTGCAATCAATATCTCGGCTTTAAAACGGTCGGGATATTGGCGTATGACTTCGAGAGCCTGTCGGCCTATAGAGCCTGTAGAGCCGAGCAGTGCAATTTTTTTCGTTTGGTAATCCACAGATTAAAAATTTCGTTATACTGGTGCAAATTTACATAATATTCTTGAGAAATAGAAATATATCGGAAAGATAAAAGATGGTGTGTCAAAATAATGTTTTAACAAATCCCACATGAAGAAATTCGACATTCCAACCGATTATGGNAAAAGCATGAAGTAATGCAAGGATANCAATAACAACAAAATGGCAAGACTCCGAANTGTTGGAATCTTGCCATTTTCNATATTTTAGATTATTATTGATATTATTATNTCTCTCTTAGCAGTCTTATACCCGGCAAAGATTAGATATTTAGTTCATGTGGTTTTCCCACGAACCTTTGGTGTCCACTCCGGTTTCGGCACCGAGTTTTTCAAGAAGTTGAATCTCGTCTGCACTCAGTCTGATCTTCGCAGCTGCGGCCGCCTCCTCTACATGGCGTGGTTTGGTAACGCCGATAATTGGGTATGTCCCCTTGTTTATCGCATAGGCGATTGCAACCTGAGAAACCGTTGCATTATGAGATTCTCCGATTTCGCGCATTGCTGCAATCAGATTGTCAAGTTTAGGAAGTATAGGATTGTATGTCGCTGCACGTCCGCTNCCTTCAGGCATGGGNTTAGCAGTGCCGTANTTACCNCTCAGAGCACCTTGTTCAAGTGTCATATAGGCGAAGAAGTCGATGTCGTTTTCTTTGCAATAATNAAGTATGCCNGCNTTTTCNGANGAACGNTAAAGAAGNCTGAAGTGGTTCTGCACNGCCGATACTCTGAATCCTGCTTCCCGAAGTATCTCATCGGCNCGCTTTATTTGGGCAAGATTATGGTTTGAAACACCAACTCTNNTGACTTTGCCACTCTTAAGGAGTCCAATCAGTCCCGGAGTCCATTTCTCCACGTCAGCCGGATTGTGAATCCAATAGATATCGATATAATCGGTATGCAGACGTTTGCAACTTTCAATGCACATCGTCTCA
>JAAVCC010000015.1 GCA_014802535.1 Bacteroides sp.
AAGAAAAAATTCTAAAAAGGATGAAACTTGGCATTTTTTGATAAGATTTTTTATAATTTATGTATAAGTTTACTATTTATTAAGAATTTATATATAGCGAATATCTCTTATTAAGAGATACACACGCCATATTTGTTATATTGTGAATTTGGTTGCAAAGTCAGTATTATCGGATGTGCCCGGTCAATACTCATGATTTGGGTTATTTGCAGCATTTTTTTGTGGTAAATTATGGATTTTACTCAATAACTACTCATTTGGGAGTATTGTGTAGTTATTAATTCGGTCGTATCTTTGCATTATTAATTTAGACTTTTCTAATAGTTTATCATATTATGTTAAGAAATAGCAGTGCATATAAGCCTGATGATCAACTTAGGTTGCTGATCGAGGAGAATCCTAACTTATTGGGAGTCTTGAGCCGTTTTGGTTTGTCTTTCGGATTCGGTGATAAAAGGGTTAAGGATGCATGCAAGGATGACGGTGTTGATCTTAATTCTTTTTTGGCTGTATGTAATTTCTTGTGTGGAAGAAACTATTCGGCCTACCCTATTTCTTTGCCGGCACTAATGAACTATTTGAGAAAGGCTCATGTTCATTTTCTTGATTATTTGTTACCGTCTATACGACGTAAATTGATAGAAGCAATAAATCACTCTGATATTAGCGATGTCGCTTTTCTATTGTTAAAATTCTATGATGATTATGTCAGTGAGGTACATAATCACATGCAGCATGAAAACGACGATGTATTCAGCTATGTCTCGCGTCTGTTGTCGGGTGAGATTAGTGAAAATTTCAGGATAAGAGATTATTCGCTTAATCATGTCAGCATGACAAAGAGATTAAATGAATTAAAAGACGTGTTTATACGTCATTATCATGTAAAGGATAATGAAATTCTGACATCAGCGTTGATTGATATTATTTACTGCGGAAATGAACTTAACCGACATTGTGAAATCGAAAATATTCTTTTCATTCCCGAGGTTGAAAAATTAGAAAAATCTTTAAAACTTCGCGCTCTTGAGAATGTTGGCAACGATAATGTAGAGTCTGAATCTAAAAATGATCTTGTTGACATTCTGAGCGATAGGGAAAAGGAGATAATTTGTTGTGTCGCTAAAGGAATGATTAATAAGGAAATCGCCGACAAACTTTGTTTATCTGTCCATACTGTGACCACTCATAGGCGGAATATCTTATCAAAATTGCAGATTCATTCCACAGCCGGATTAACAATATTTGCTATCCTCAATAATTTGATTGATATCAATGAGGTAAATTTACATCTGTAAAATAGTTGTCTTTATATAAATTATGCGTCCCCAAAGTTGTGAAAACTTTGGGGACGCAATTTTTATAATTCTAATTTATTCACTATTTCTTTTTTTGCAGGCTTTTTAGCTACTTTCTTTTCGGGTTTTGCTTCGGCTTTTGGCTTAGCTGATTTTACCGGTTTGACAGCCTTGGCAGCTTTGGGTTTGACAGCTTTGGGTTTTTCGGGCTCAGCTGTGTCTTCGACTTTCTCGAGATTGAGTCGCATGGTTGCTATCTCTTTGTTGAGTGTCTCAATTTCGCGAGCCTGATTTCGAATTGTTGTCAGCAGAGAGTTGAGCTCTTCATTTTCAATTGACAAGGGATACTGCTCTTCAACTCTCACTATGAAATCAGACAGCACGTTCATATAGTTTGTGAATGCCTGATAGGGTGTTTCGTAGGGACTGAAATGGCTGTGTACTTCTCCGTCGGCCATGTGTTTGGTTGACATGTAGAAGAAATGGTCTGATGCCTGAAGATAGTTCCAGTCTTGTTTCAGACGACGATCGTCACACAAACGGACACGTTCGGCTACCGAATACAGCTTTTCAAAGGCTTCGTTCTGGAGTTTGTTACCAAGCCATGCCGATGTATCGCGAGCTTCGTCTGCCCATGAAATCGGGTGAAGAATCGAGAGGTCACCTGCCGGTTTGAGTTTTGAGATGGCTTGTGAGGGCGTGATGAACTCGACTCCTCGTTCTGAGGCAAATCGTGGAAGAGCCTCAAGAAATTGGAATATCCCTGATTCGGCAGGTTGAAGTTGGCCGAATGTTTCAAGGTTCATAAACAGATTGATAATCTGTTCTTCGGGCGGGGTTGATGCGATCCAGTCGATATATTTGTCGGCGGTGAGGGGATATTCGCTCCATTCGGTGTTTGAGAAACGGAATGAAATATCGTCGCTGAGTTTGTCGTTTTTAAGCAGTATTTTGAGTTTGGGAGCCGATGCTGCGGTATATATATAATTAGGTGACTTCCATCCGAGGATATGTTTTGCGCCTTCGGTGATAACTCCTTTGTAACCCATGGCGAGAATCTGTGGAGCCATTTCGTCACAGTATATTAACTCAGTGTTGCGTAATACTTTGGGCTTGACACCGAGTTGCTGTTCGAGCATTGTGTCGTGGGCTTTAACCTGTTCGGCAAATTCAATCGGGTCGGTTAACGATGCGAGTGAATGGGCATAGGTTTCGGCGAGAAATTCAACTTTACCTGTAGCAGCAAGCTTTTTTAGAATGTCTATAAACTCGGGAACATAGGTTTGGAATTGTTCAAAAGCTATACCCGAGATAGAGATTGCACATTGGAATTTTCCTTTTGTACTTTCGATCATGCGCAGAAGGGTTTCTGCTGCCGGAATGTAGCTTCGGTGAGCAATGGAAGTGATTATGTCGTCATTGGCAAAGTCATCATAATAATAGTGATCGTTACCAATGTCAAAGAAGCGATATCTTTTAAGACGGAACGGTTGATGTATTTGGAAGTAGAAACAGATAGCTTTCATAGTGTTTCCGGTGTTTAAGTGTTTTTAAATTCAGTTGTTGTAGTTGGCAAGCACTCGGTTATAAATGTCGATTACTTTTTTGCCGGCTTTATCCCATGTAATTTGAGCGACTTCGGCAAGACCGTCTTCGCGCAACTGATTATACATGGCGGGATAAGTTATAATTGAGTAGATGGCATCAGCCATGGCGTCAATGTCCCAGTAGTCGGTTTTTATAACGTTTGTCAAAATTTCGGCGCAACCGCTCTGCTTTGAGATGATTGATGGTACACCCATTTGCATCGCTTCGAGCGGTGAGATACCAAAAGGTTCTGAAACCGAGGGCATCATATAGACGTCACTTGCTTTGAGCATTTCATAAACCTGTTTCCCTTTTTGGAAACCTGGGAAGTGGAATCGGTCGGCTATACCACGTTCGGCGGCAAGTCTGATCATTTTGTCCATCATGTCGCCCGAACCTGCCATTACAAACCTGACGTTGTGATCGAGTTTGAGCACTTTTGCTGCTGCCTCGACAAAATATTCAGGTCCTTTTTGCATGGTTATACGCCCTAAAAATGTTACGACCTTTTCTTTCGGTTTTTTGACTTGAACATTTAGCAATTCAGGACTCAATGGTACAACCGCATTGTGAACGGTGGTCACTTTTGCCGGGTCAATGCCATATTTCTCTATGACAGTCTGACGGGTCAGGTTTGATACCGTGATGATATGGTCGGCATGAATCATTCCGTCACGTTCTATTCCAAAGACTGTTGGGTTGACATTACCTCTTGAACGGTCATAATCGGTTGCGTGAACGTGGATTACAAGCGGTTTACCTGTTACCTGTTTGGCATGGATACCGGCGGGATAGGTCAGCCAGTCGTGAGAGTGGATAATGTCAAATTGTTCGGTGCGTGCAACGACACCCGCCATGATCGAATAGTTGTTTATCTCTTCGAGAAGATTGTCGGGATAGCGTCCCGAAAATTCAATACATCCGAGGTCATTGGTGTGCATATAGTTGAAATCGGCATAGATATGGTCGCGCAGACGGAAGTATTCATCCGGATTCATCACATTGCCGATGCGACTGTTAACATAGTCCCATGATACATCGCGCCAAACAACAGGCACTTGTGATGCCCCTATGATTTTGGCAAAGCTTTTGTCTTCGTCGCCATATGGTTTTGGAATGACAAATGTGATGTCCATGTCGCCGTTTTCCCACATTCCGCGGGTCAGTCCATAACTGGCGGTGCCTAAACCGCCGAGAATATGAGGTGGAAACTCCCACCCAAACATTAATGCTTTCATTGTTTCTATATTATTTAGAATGGGAGGGTTTATTGATCAAATTTTTTGAGGTTGCGTGTTGTGCGAAGCACTTCGGCAACGTTTGTGGCATGGCTTATAGCGCCGCGGCCAAGAAATGGAGGGTTGGCATCGTAGAGCTGAGACAGCGAACCGATGCAGCCTTGCGACATTTCGTCTTCAAAGCCAATCATCATACGGTCGATATATCCGACTCCGCTAAATCCAAACACCTTGAGATAAGCATCGGCATAGAAGCCCATAAGCCACGGGCGTGCCGGACCTTGATGAAGTGCGAGTTCGCGATCGTATGGCGACCCGAGGTAGAACGGGCGGTAGCCATAGCTTTTGGGTGATAGAGTGCGAAGTCCTTTTGGTGTAAGTAACTCGCGGGTTGATACATCGAGAACTCCTTTTCGCTGACGTCGGTCAAGTGGCGAATAGTCAAGTCCGATTGCTATCACCATGTTTGGACGCACCTCGGGCGATGCAAAGTTGTTGTCAACGTAATCATATAGATAACCGTAATCGTTAAGGAATGTATCGATAAACGGTTGTTTCATCTTGTCGGCAAGCGATTGCCAGCGAGTGGTCATCTTTTTATATTTTGCGGTCTCGCCGAGCAGATCGGCACCAAACATCAGAGCGTTATAGAAAAGCCCGTTGAATTCAACAAGATATCCCGAACGTGGAATGACAGGATGACCGTCTATTGTAGAATTCATCCACGAAACCGGATATGATGTTCCGGTGGTTGAAAGGAGTCCGGTTTCGGAGTCAACCGACAGGTTGGGATGACCATTGTCAATAATATAATTAATGATTTCGGCAACGTCGGCGCCATATCTTCTTATTGTCTCTTCCTTACCTATTGTCTTGCAATATTGCTGGATTGCCCAGATAGCCCAGAGGGGAATGTCGGGCAGGTCAATTCCGTCAATTTTGTCTGACTTCTCGCCGTTCTCAATAAAGTTTTTGAGAGCCTTGAGGGCAGTACCCATTATCTTTTCAAAGTCATCGCGATGGTTGATTGCAAGCGTATTGCCGGGAAGCGACATGAAGGTGTTTCGTGCAAGAACTTTCCCCCACGGATAGCCCGAGAGCATATATTGGTCGGTTCCGTCAGAAAGGTAGAACTGTTTTGCCGAATTTTTAAGGCAGTTGAAGAAGCTTGAACGAGGAGTTCGCGATTCGAGTTCGGCTTCATACATCTTATTTAGCGAACGTGGCGAAACTTCACTTATACCTGCCGAAAAGATGATTGACTCCCCTTTTTTGATTGAAATCTGGAAGTAGCCCGGCACCCAAAGGTCTTCGCTATAAGGCACTCCTCTCTCCAGGTCTTTTACATATTCAATACCATTATACCAGTTTGGGTCGTTAACCCACTCGGGTTTGCGGTTAAACTGCATGTAGAGGGTTGGATAACCATTATAGAGACAAGTCGACACACCATTGTTTACTTCCGTGATATCGCGGTTGAGATTATCATTGGCAACGCATAGCTCGTTTACATCGCGGAAGGCGAGGAACGGGCGAAATTGCAGAGTTGTCGGTGAATGAGCATCGACAAGCGTGTAGCGTATAAGAATTCGGTTTTCTTTTGAAATGAATACCTTTTCTTTTGTGAGAATTACACCGCCGACGCGATAGGTCATGCGGGGAACATTTTCACAATCAAACTCACGGATGTATTTATGTCCGTTAGGGCTATATACACCACCACGATAACGGTGAATACCGAGATTGAACGGTGCACCGTGCTGAATGACAGTCTCGTCGAGCGACGACAGCAACACATGAGGTCGGTAACCTTTATCATCGAGGGGGATGACAAGGAGTCCGTGTTGTTTTCGGGTATTGCAGCCAACGATCGATGTGCAGTGATAGGCACCTGCCTGATTTGTTCGCAGCATCTCTTTTGGCAGCGATTGCTCGAGGTTGATCATCAAGTTTTTGTCAAACTTCAGATAACTCATGTTATGGCTTGTTTATGGTATTAATGGTATAAAGAAATTTGCCACTAATTTAGTCATTAAATTTGACTATGTATAACACAAACGCTTTTTTGTTAGTAATCTGTTAATTATTTAACATTTATTTGCAAAACATGATGGGCTTGTGTGAAAATTAGACTAATTAAAACTAATTGGTCTAATGCAGGGTGAAGTGTTGTTCATCTCTACTCGTTCTCCTGTTCTCCTGTCAAAATCATTATGCATTATGTTATCGCCTTTGGCGCTTTGCTTTGCAAAGAATTATTGCATTATGAATTGTGCATTATNCATTACTTAAACCTCCAGGTGAGGGTACCTTTTTGGTCGCGGTTACTGTTGCTGAGAGGTGAAAAGCGAGTTGCGAGTGAGGCTTGNATGGTGCGTTTGCGCAAGTCGAGGTCGGCTGATGCAGCTCCGTCGCCGCCGGCATATGTTGCCGATGTTACTTTACCCTCTGAATTTACCGTCACGGCAATTTTTATTGTGCCNGANTTTCGGCTTGTATTTGATCCCCACGAAATGATTCGTCGTCCGGCAAGGTCGTGTCCGGCNGAACCGTCAAGNGTTCCGCTGACNGCATTNCCNTCGGCTACACCACTGACTCCCTCGCCTTTACCTTTACCGCCGAANTTCATCTGATTTTTGATTTTGTCGCGGGATGCTTGCTCNCGTCGTTCTTGCTCGATGCGTTCAAGTTCTTCTTTGGTGGGACCTGTTTTTTCGGGTACAGGTTTGGGGCGTACTTTGGCAGGAGATTCTTGTTCAGACGAAACAACGGGTGCCGGCATACCTTTCTCACCCCCGTCAGCCAAACTTTCGCCGTCGCTGATCGAAGTNCCNTCAGAGGGTGCTTCGGGAGCATCGGCAGGAGTTTGGTTNGTGATCATNTCACCAAGATTGATATAGTCGTTTACATAAAGCACTTCGGGGTCGTCGGGNATNCGTTCGTCCTCGACATCCTCGGGTGGCCATGTGAGATATGTGGCACAAAAGGACAGAAGTACCACGGCGTGAGCTGCCAGAGCAACTGNTATAGCTATGATTCGGTCACGCGTTGTGGATTCCATAATTGTGGAGTGTATTGTTATTCAGTTGAAACATTATTTGNTGTCTGATGGAACAGCCGATGCCGGGGCGGGCTTGGTTGCAAGCACCATCTTGAAGTTATTTTCAGCGCCGATGTTGAGTATTTCGACAATGCGACCATAGGGCACGGTTTCGTCGGCATACAGGGCGATATATCCCTCAGGGTCTTGTTGGGTTGAAAGACGAAGGAATGTTACCAGTGANGAAGGGTCCATTGGTTGAGGCTCTTCGCTGCCATATGATGCAAACAGNTTTTGTTGTGCATCGATATAGACTGTTGTTCCGGGTTTGATGGCTGTTTGTTGGGAGCTTTGAGGTAGGTTGACATCNATTGCTGTCGGGAAAACAAAAGTCGATGTTACCATAAAGAAAATCAGCAGTAGGAAAATGACATCGGTCATTGATGCCATTGAAAAACCTGCCATCATTTCGTGTTGACGTTTAAATGCCATTTGATTTCNGTGTTTGGAATGATATTATTCGGCAGGTTCGTTGAGAAGGTCCATGAACTCCATTGTTTTTGATTCGAGGAGGTTCATGACAAGATTGATGCGGGCAACAAGATAGTTGTAGCCAAAGAGGGCGATAATTCCGACAATCAAACCGGCAACGGTTGTGACGAGTGCGGTGTAGATACCNGCCGAGAAGGTTGCTATGCTTGCCGCATTACCTTGTGAAGCAATGTCAAAGAAGGCTTGTACCATACCGATTACGGTTCCGAGGAAGCCGACCATCGGNGCNCCGGCAGCTGTNGTTGCAAGCCAGGGAAGNCCTTTGCCAAGTCGTGCNATTTCAAGGTTTCCGGTATTNTCGATNGCNACAAGAACGTCGTTCATCGGGCGGCCGATNCGTGAAAGTCCTTTGGCGATGAGGCGAGAGTAAGGCGTATTGTCTTGTTTGCAAAGATTCATTGCATTTTCAATTTCACCCTCGTGAACATATCCTTTGATTCGTTTCATGAAGCTGTCATCGTTGCGTGTCGCACGAGTGATGACAATGGCGCGTTCGACAAATATGTAGATGCTTATGAGCGAGAGTATTGCAAGGGGAATCATNAGCCATCCGCCTTTGAGGCAGAGGTCCCATACTGAGAGTGACACAACGGTTTCAACAGGTTCTTGGACAGCGGCGGGTAAAATAGCTTGAGCTGTTTCGGTTACAGTGTCAACAGTGTTGGTGATTGTGTCGGTTAAAATTTGAACGTTGTCGAGTAAAATCATGATTGAGTTGGTGATATTGTTTGTGAGCTTGTCAATGAGTGTCTGTAATATATCAAATGTTTAGTTTTGGAGCGCGTGTTTGTATGCGGCAATCGTTTTTTCAAGTCCGAGATAGAGCGCATCNCAAATCAGCGCGTGACCGATTGATACCTCGTTCAGATAGGGAACATTGCTGTGAAAATAATTGAGATTTTCAAGGCTCANGTCGTGTCCGGCATTGATACCGAGACCGGCTGCATGGGCAGCAATGCTTGCCTCAACAAATGGAGCAACTGCCTGGCGTGGATTTGTAGGGAACAGATCGGCGTATGGTTTGGTGTATAATTCAACGCGGTCGGCACCCGTACGTGCGGCAGCTTTTATATTTTCAATATCAGTTCCGACAAAGATCGATGTCCTGATTCCGGCATCGCTGAATCGGCTGATTGTTTCGTTTAAAAAATCAAAATTGGCTTCGACATCCCAACCTGCATTTGAGGTCAGCTGTCCGGGAGCATCGGGAACGAGTGTGACTTGTTCGGGTTTAACCATTAGTACGAGTTCGATAAATTCGGGCGAAGGATATCCCTCGATGTTAAACTCGGTCTTCACAATCGGGCGAAGGTTTAAGACATCATCGCGACGAATATGTCGTTCATCAGGTCGCGGATGCACTGTGATTCCGTCAGCACCGAAACGCTGACAGTCGATAGCAACTTTAAGCACATCGGGATTGTTCTCGCCTCGTGCATTACGAAGCGTGGCAATCTTGTTAATGTTTACACTCAAGTTGGTAGGTGTTGTCATTTCTTTGAGTAAATTTACCGATTATTGTGTCTTTAATTGATATAAAAACTTGGTTATTTTATCAAATCGATAAAATTTTGTATTTTTGTAAAAGTTTCTGACTGCAAATTTAGTCAGAATATATAAAACTTCGAAAAAAATTGACAATAAAAGATTATTCTTACGAAAAAAATATGACTTTGACTGCTGATATCGAGAAATTGTACAATCGTAGATTTCCCCAAAATGATAATTCGACCGAATTGACTCTTGCTGTTCGTCCGGTTGATTATAGCGGTGCTATGTTGGCGCGTGCAGTTGAAGATTGTAATGCCAACCTTATTAATCTCAATGTGACAGGCGAACGTAATGAAGATGGTTATTTGCTTGTTGACCTTCGTGTTGATGTGTTGAACGGCGAGGCTGTTGCACGCTCACTTGAACGATATGGGTTTGAGGTTGTTGATTTTGATGCTCCCGCCGGCAGCCGTTTTGACTCGGCGCGTGATCGTGCCAATGAGATTTTAAGAATACTTGATATTTGATGTTATGGAAAAGGCTCCTACTTTAACCGTTGCTGTATATGGCAGCCGACATCAGGGCGAGAATGCCGAAGCTGTTTTTGTTTTATTGCGAGAACTGTCAGAGCGTGGTTGCCGGTTGCTCATTCATCCAAAACTGATGAATCATTTGAGCGATCTGCTCGGAGACAAGTTCTCACAGTCGGTTAATCTTTATGGATCGCCTGCCGATTCAAATTTCAATGCCGATTTGGCGTTGAGTATTGGTGGTGACGGTACTTTTTTGCGCACTGCCCGATGGGTCGCTGATAAGGAAATTCCGATCCTCGCCATCAATACGGGCAATCTCGGCTATCTGACAGCTTTTGATATTACAGAGACAAGTTTGATTGCCGATACTCTTTTCTCGGGCAAGTTTAAGATTGAAAATCGTTCGCTGCTCGAAATCGATGTTGAGGGTCATGATCTCGATATTTGGAATTATGCTCTTAATGAACTCGCTATTTTGCGCGATGAGACTGCTTCGATGATAACGGTTGATTCATCGCTTGACGGTGAGGAACTTGCTTCATATCTTTCTGACGGTCTGATTGTTTCAACTCCGACCGGTAGCACCGGTTACAACTTGTCGGTGGGTGGACCGGTAGTTCAGCCTACATCTCCTACACTTGTTGTTGCACCGGTAGCTCCTCACTCGCTCACTATGCGTCCTATTGTCATTGCCGATTCTTCAGAGCTTTCGTTCAGGGTTACGGCTCGTTCCGAAACATTTAAATTGAGTCTTGACGGAAATTATGTCACTTTGCCGTGTGGCGTAAAGGTTACAGCTAAAAAAGCTCCTTTTGTTGTGAGGGTTATTCAACGACTCGGCTTCAATTTTGCCGATCGTTTGCGGCATAAGCTTCTTTGGGGAGTTCGTTAATTATGTATTTGACTACAGGGAATATTATAGATTTTGAAGAACTCGGACCGGTCAGGTTTGTGGTTCGTCCTACTTCGTGTAAGGTATCGGCTAAGTGGAAAGACGGTATTGTTGTATGCAATATTCCGCCTCGAATGACTTTACACGANATATCNCCNATTGTAAGGCAGCTGGCNCCCCGATTNTTAAAATCGCGTNCATTTTTTGTTTTTGATGAACATAACGGTTTCAAGGTTGACGGTTGGGNGGTGGAGTTTATCAGAATGAAGATCGGAGATGATAAAATCTCGGCAACTTATTCACCGACCGGTTGTAAAATNACCGTTCCGATGTCGGCCGATTTTAATGATCAGGATTTTACACGACGAGTCAATGCNTTGATTTGCAGGATAGCCCAAAACATTGCCCCTAAGATTTTATTGCCTGTTGCNGAGGGNTTAGCTGATAAAATCGGGGTTGTTCCGTCTAAATGGATGATTTCGTATGGTCATCGTACTCTTGGATTTTGCAACCGACGTCGAGAGATAGCTTTGAGCTATATGGTCATGTTTTTACCTCGTGAACTTAAAGAGTATATTATATTTCACGAACTCGCCCATTTGACTGAGATGAATCATAGTGAACGTTTTCATCGATTGTGTGATAAATATTGTNTGGGTCGTGAAAAAGAGTTGGCAAGCATGGTCAAACATTATCAATGGCCTGTAATCAGATAAACATAATTGTTATTTAAAACGTTATATTCTAAATGATTTAACGTTTCTTTAATTTATCAATTATGTTATATAATCTTATTCCTACCCATAAAGTTGGAGAATGGCTTGTGAAAAATATTGACAACATTCTCGATAAAATTGGTTTAGAACATGAAAAGACTTTAGANGCTGTGATTTATGTTTGTTTGATAGTTGCTATTGCTCTTTTCCTGGGTTGGGCGGTAAGAAAGGGTATTGTTTTTGTTGCGCGAAAAATGGTTCAGCTCCATCCGACNGATATGGGTAATGAACTGCTTGAGCAAAAAACATTCAGCAAGTGTTCCCACATNATTCCACCGTTAGTATTTTTGGCTCTTATACCGTTTGCNTTCGAGACTGACAGTCATACGCTTAAACTGATTGACCGCGGTGTGATTATCTATTTCATGATCATGCTTGGGATCGGTATTAATGCCGTNTTGACTTTCTTGTGGACTCATTTTGATTCTCACCAAAACACCGACCATCACCCCCTTAGAGGATTGTTGAATACGGGACATGGTATTGTCTGGATTTTGATTGCATTGGCAATTCTCTCTATAATTCTTGATAAATCGCCCGGTGCATTGCTTGCCGGACTCGGTATTTTTGCAACTGCTCTAATGTTNATTTTCAAGGATTCGATACTGGGACTNGTNGCCGGTATTCAGTTGTCTCAAAACGATATGTTGCGTGTNGGTGACTGGATTGTNGTNACAAATACNCCTGCCGATGGTACGGTTATCGANGTTACTTTGACCACNGTNAAAGTACAAAACTGGGATAATACGATTATCATGGTGCCGCCCTATACTCTTGTATCGACATCGTTCCAAAACTGGCGAGGAATGACCGATTCGGGTGCCCGTCAAATTGCACGTTACTATTATTTTGCTAATGANTCAATNAAGACANATNGANGATGNNACAATCGACAGTTTGGTCGCCAAGTTNCCGATTTTGAAACCGTTTGTNGATAATGCGCGNAGCCGTAAGTCGGCCGGTAAAGGTCCTGAATACAATGCCGAAATGGCACCGGTCAATGGTACCATCGATACCAATATGGGGCTTTTCCGTGCATATTTAGGTCTTTATTTGAAAAATAACGATGCGATCAGTAAAGACCAGTATATGCTTGTTCGTCTTCAGCAGCCTACTGAATTTGGCACACCGTTACAATTATTCGTATTTACGCCCCACAATGAGTGGCCAGCTTATGAGGCTGTTCAGAGCGCACTTTTTGAACATATCGCAGTCGTTGCCCCTGAGTTTGGTCTTAATATCTACAATGCGCCTAACCACAACAAGTTTGAGATTGAATCTGCCGACATGGGTCCTCGACCCTCAAAATCTCTTCCCGGCATTCAGTCAACCCCCGACCAAGCGTCTCCCAAGGCATAATAAAACTAAGTGAGAAAAAAATAGCAGAGCGAACTCAAATCACTCTGCTATTTTGTATTTTATACCGAATTAAATTTTATTTATCCCTTGCAATGACGTAGTCGAAGATGTCGCGGAGGGCATCGAGNGTTTCGGTTTGGGGGAATGCTGCCAACGGAGCGAGGGCTTTTTCGCGAAGATTTTCCATGACCGAGTAGGCATAATCAATACCACCGTTATCGCGGGCATACTGAATCAGTCGGTTTATTTCGTCAGTAGTAAGATTGTCTTTCATGGCGAGCTCATTCATTTTTTCATGGTCGGGAGCCGACGGGTCGAGAAGAACGTGGAGTAGCGGGAGTGTGATTTTCCCTTCACGAAGGTCATTACCGGTTGGCTTGCCAATGTTTTTTTCGTCGTCAAAGTAGTCGAAGATGTCATCGCGAATCTGGAAACATAATCCCAATTGATGGGCATAGATTCTTATCGCTTCGATAAGATTTTCAGGGGCGTTGACAGCGTAAGCGCCGACTTCGACACATGCTACAAACAATGATGCGGTTTTTCGATAGATGGTTTCAAAATATGCCGCTTCATCAAGGTTGTGGTAGCGGGCATTGTATATCTGGTCGATTTCGCCGAGCGAGAGTAGTTTACCGAGCGATGCGATAGCGCCAATGATGCGCATATCATCGGTTAAAAGGGCTTGGGCAAGTGATGAGGAAACGAAAAAATCCCCGACAAGCACTGCAATATGATTATCCCATAAGCCGTTTATTGTCGGTGAATTTCGACGAAGTTTTGTCTCGTCAACAACATCATCATGAATCAGCGATGCGTTGTGAAGCAGTTCAACTGCCGCTGCCGCCGATATTACGTTTTCATCAACTGCCCCAAACATTTTTGCGCTCAGAATAACCAGGATAGGTCTAATCTGTTTTCCCTTTGTCAACAGGTAGTTGTCTATGACTCTATTCATCAGCGGGTTGGACGAATGGAGTGTGTCGGCTATACGGTCGTTGAGACGTTTCAACTCCGGTGCGATTGATGCTTGTATGGACGAGATATTTTTCATCTTCAGTCTTTCAAGCTACAAAATTAACAAATTTAAAAGAATAACGACCAATTTTTAAGGTTAAAAAGCGTATTTTATTATTAAGAGATTAATTTTAGTGAGCTTCAAGCCAGTTTTGACCAACGCCGGCAGATACTTCTAACGGAACGGCTCCCGTGAAGGCTTCGCTCATCAGTTTGACAACAAGTTGCTGCAAGTCGGCAAGTTCATCGGGCTCGACGTTGAAAATGAGTTCGTCATGAACTTGTATAATCATTTTTGATTTGAAACCGCGATCATTCATTGCGTTGTAAATGTTTATCATAGCGCGTTTTATTATGTCGGCAGCACTCCCCTGAAGCGGAGCATTGACTGCATTTCGTTCGGCATAGCCACGGACAACGCTGTTTCGTGAATTAATATCGGGAAGGTAACGGCGACGACCCATGACGGTTTCAACATATCCTTTTTCGCGAGCGTTTTCAATCGCTTTGTTGATATATTCTCTGATTCCCGGGAACGAGGCATAATATCCGTCGATCAGCTGCTTGGCTTCGGCGCGCGGAATATTGAGACGTTCCGAGAGACCGAATGCCGAGATGCCATATACAATTCCAAAGTTGGCTGTTTTGGCTTTGCGGCGTTGATCGTCGGTGACTTCATCAACAGGTATTCCATATATTTTTGCTGCGGTTGTTGCGTGAAAGTCCCGACCTGACAGGAATGCTGAAATCATATCGGGGTCGTTGCTAAGGTCAGCAAGCAGGCGAAGTTCGATTTGAGAATAGTCGGCTGAGAGAATGATATTTCCGGGGTCGGCGATGAATGCACGACGTATTTCACGCCCATCGTCGGTTCGTATGGGAATATTTTGGAGGTTGGGATTTGTTGACGATATGCGTCCGGTTGCCGTGACTGTCTGATTGAATGTCGTATGGATTTTACCGGTCGTTTTGTTGACGATTTCGGGGAGCGCGTTTATATAGGTTGCCAACAGCTTTTTGAGTGCGCGTGTTTTGAGAATTATGTCAACGATCGGGTGATTGTTGCGTAGTTTTTCGAGAATTTCTTCTGAGGTTGAATATGTTCCGGTCTTTGTTTTCTTTGCTTTTTCATCGATTTTGAGAACATCAAACAAGATTGTTCCGACCTGTGCCGGGCTTGAGATGTTAAATCGTTGTCCGGCAAGATTGTATGCTTCTTCTTCAAGAGTGTTGAGTCGGGTTGTCAGTTGTTCGGATAGTTTGTGTAGCTCATTTACATCGATACGCGCACCCTCCCACTCCATCGATGCCAATACTTTGACAAACGGCAGTTCAATATCGGTGAGCAAAGTCGATAGTTTTTGTTCNTCGATTTTTGATTCTAAAATCGGTTTAATGAGCAATATAGTTGCGGCACGGCGTCCANATTCGAGAGCTATTGCTTCGGGAAGTGCGTCGATCAATGTGTATGGCTTGGCTGATACCCATTCGATATCGTTAAAACCCGGTAAAACTGTTTGGGCAATTTGTCGCAGAGAATGACGCATTTCGGGTTGTATCAGATAGTGAGCAACCGATGTATCGAAATAGGGAGAGTCAAATTTAATGTTTTCGCGACGTAACAATATCATGTCGCGCTTTATGTCGTTGCCGACGATGGTTGTTTTGTCAGAGGAGAAAAGCGGTTGTAAAATTGCACATATCTCTTCTCTCTTTTCTGTCTCTTCGGGAAGGTGCAGATAGGCTGATGATATCTTGTCATAACATATAGCCATACCAATAAATTTGGCAGTCATGGCTTGCTCGCCAACACTGTAAATTTCAATGGCTATATTTTCGTGTTTAAGTGCTTCTGAAACTGTTTCACCAACTTCTGCGGGTGTCGAAACGGTTGTTACAGTCAGCTTTTCTAATGGGTCGTCGGCTTTTTCTGTTGATACGTTGTCAAAACCGCCGTCAAAATCAAACAGAGACCCCGTTAATGGTTGACTGTTAGTTTCTTTTGCCGGTTCGTTGTTTCCGCCAAGACGTGATAAGAATGTTTTGAATTCNAGTTCGGTAAATATCTT
The DNA here is from genome assembly GCA_014802535.1 of Bacteroides sp. Classification (GTDB taxonomy): domain Bacteria; phylum Bacteroidota; class Bacteroidia; order Bacteroidales; family Muribaculaceae; genus CAJUPY01. Next base: position 15,853 of record JAAVCC010000015.1, read on the forward strand.
TCGCAACTCGTTAATGTCTTCAGGCTTGCGTANNAGATCGTCAATTTCTACTTCGACCGGTACGTCTGTTTTTATNGTTGCAAGAAATTTTGAGAATTTGATTTGCTCGGCGTTTTCAATGATTTTTTTGCCTAAGGCTCCTTTTATTGACTCAGCGTTTTGAAGCATATTTTCAACCGAGCCAAATTCATTAATCAGCTTGACTGCTGTTTTTTCTCCAACGCCNGGACATCCCGGAATGTTATCGCTCGCATCGCCTTCGAGNGCAAGCAAGTCAATGACTTGTGATGTTGAGGNGATGCNATATTTNTCNCANACNTCTTTGATTCCTCTGATTTCAAACCCTTTGCCGCCAAGAGAAGGACGATACATAAAAATGTGGTCGCTGACAAGCTGTCCATAGTCTTTGTCGGGTGTCATCATGTAGGTTGTGTAACCCTCGGNCTCGGCACGACGGGCAAGTGTTCCGATAATATCGTCGGCTTCATACCGTTCCATTTCGACAATCGGTATGTTGTAGGCTTTGATGATTTGTTTGATATAAGGAATGGATAGAGTTATGTCTTCGGGTTGGGCATCGCGTCCGGCCTTATATTCGGGATATTGTTCGTGGCGGAACGTGTGTCCTCCTTTCGGNTCAAAGCACACNGCTATATGTGTCGGATTTTCTTTTTTCAGAATTTCATCGAGTGTGTTGCAAAAGCCGAAAATTGCCGATGTATTGAATCCTTTTGATGTTACACGCGGNGCNCGGATGAGAGCATAGTATGCACGATATATTAATGCGTATGCATCAAGCAGAAATAATTTTTTATCTTCCATTTAATAGTGTGATTTATTCATATCTCATAGTTGAGGCGGGTGAGATGCGGTTGATTATCATTGATGGCACCGCAAGCACAATCCAGCCGATTANAACAGCGCCTGCGTTGACAATTATCCAATGAATCAGAGANAGATTGACCGGAACATATGACAGGTAGTAGGCTTCGGGATTGAGAGGTATGACGTGAAATATTTTTTGGATGAATACATATAATAGTGCAACTGNGTTGCCGATTATCATTCCGGTAAAGACTATGCGCATNGCCATTTGTATGAAAACATCTCGTGTTTGTTTGTTGGTTGCGCCGAGGGCTTTGAGCAGTCCGATTAGTTTTACTCGTTCAAGAATGATGATAAACAGTGATGAAACGAGGGTAAACGATGCGATAATNGTCATTAATATTATTATGACAGCAACATTTGTGTCGAGCAGTTCAAGCCAACTGAAATATACGGCTCCGGTTTGTTTGACATCGACGACGTTTGTTGTTTGGTCTATTATACGTGAACGATATGCATTGTTGAGTTTGATTTGAATTTCTTCGCGATATTTCTGTATTTTTTTGAGAGGCAGTCCGTTTACTTCTAAAGTCATTGCCTGATCNCNCTCNACNCCTGTAAGACGGTTGATAAAGTCGGGCGAGACGTAGCAGTAGATTTTGTCNCGGTCAAGAAANGATGTGTTATATATCGCTGTGATTGTTAGTCGGCGTGTCTTGACTCCCGATTTATCAATGAAGTAGGCATAGACGCGATCGCCTGTTTTCAGTTGAAGGGTATTGGCTGTGGTCTGGGAGATGATAACATTGTTGATTGCAGTCGTATCGGCAAAGAATGGTATTTTGCTCTCGACGATTGCTTCTTGAATGAAATTATAGGGTATTGTACTGTCNGTAATTGATTTAAATATCATTCCGGCAAAGTCNTTGTCGGTTTTCATCACTCCCGTGACCTGGGCCGAGGTTGAGATATCCGGAGTTNTCGGTTCGCAAACCTCTTCTATGAGTTTTGANATNATATCNATATTGTTTAGCGGAGTTGCATAGCCACTATATCTGATGGCTTCAACCGTGATTTGAGAATCAAATCCTTCTACTTTTTTCTCTATCGCATTTTTAAATCCGAGAACTGTTGCAAGTGTTATAATCATTACTGCTATTGCAATTGATACTCCGGCAATTGCAATTACAACGCCTGCCGAACGGCCGTTTTTGCCGTTAGCACTAAGTTGTAGNCGACGTGATATGTATAGCGAAAAATTCATTTGTTTACAAAGGTAGTGAATTTTGCTACAATATACAACAAAAAAAGCCTCCTAACGAGGAGACTTCTGTTGAGTGGGCGTTGACGGATTCGAACCGCCGACCCTCTGCTTGTAAGGCAGATGCTCTGAACCAGCTGAGCTAAACGCCCGATTATTCGGGAAAAATGTTATTGATAACGATCGGTTTTTTATTGAGTGGGCGTTGACGGATTCGAACCGCCGACCCTCTGCTTGTAAGGCAGATGCTCTGAACCAGCTGAGCTAAACGCCCGTCGTTTTTGTCAAATGCGATGCAAAGGTACGTCTTTTTTTTAAACTACCAAAATTTTTAAGATTTTTTTCAAATTACCGCTTTATAAAAATCTATACATTCGCCTTGTTAATGATNNTGAATCGCCATTTGTTTGAATACCAAAGGAGTTTTTATTGTAGAATCTAATTGTTCGTTGGTTATTCAGTGCATCAACTGTTATGAATTGACAACCGGCTTGTTTATATTTTGAATATGTTTCAACAACCAGGTCAATAATCATAGTGCCGATTCCCATATTTTGATATTTCTGTTTGGTACCAAGATGACCGATATTTATTGCAGGATAAGATGACTGACGGGCTATGAAATCAACAATATCCTCATCAGTTTCTAACTTCAAATCCTCCATAAAATCGTTTTTCTCTGATTGACTTCCAATCATTAAGGCATCGTTCATCAGCGTAAAGGCTGCNACAATTTCTCCAGTTTCAATATAAACGCAATAGGCTGAAAGATAGTGCCGTTGTACACATTCTTTTACTTCGTAATGGAAGAACTCGTCAAGCTCTTTCACTCCACATGAAAACGCAGACATATTTTCATAGTCTGCGTCAGTCATTAATCTTATTTTTATTTGAGATTTAATATCCGAGAAGCGGGTTTTTTCCACCACAGTTAGNGATTATTTGATTTGCGTTTGCTTCTNTTCGAGCTTTTTGCTCGGCATTGTGATGTCGTTCGTCTGCATTATAATCCTCCCGGAGATGTTTCTCCAGTTTACAACGGAATCGNGCGACATCATCACGATCCATCGGAGGATTTGGTATTGAACGTATCATATTTAAATTTATTAATAGTACAAAGATACAATCTTTTTCTAATAATAACAAACTTTCGATGAAGTAAGTTGCTTATAGTTATATCGTGATTCTATTTGCTGAGCGTTGTGACGTGACGACCTGAGAGGTCGTAGGTTTGCATGCGTAGGTACCAGCCGAGGGCTTCGTAGTCTTTACCGAATTCGGCTTGTTTTTCAACGCTGATAGGTTGACCTATTGTCACGCGCATAGGTTTGTTTTTCTTTTTGTAGAGCTCGCGGACAAGATTGGCGGTGCGCAACGGCACGCAATGATGTCCCAGGAAGTTGAAAAATGCCGANTTTTTACCGTGAAAGTAGATCGGTATGACCGGAACCTTGGCTTTTTGAATGATTTGTAGAACGATAGGTTGCCACGGTCGGTCAACAATCATGCCGTCTTTGTCGGTCATTCCGATTGCTCCTGCCGGGAAAAATCCTACCGGCTTGCCATCTCTNAGCATTGAAAGTGCTTCNCGGACTCCGGCGATTGACACCTTACGTTTTTCGGGGTCGTCAGATTGTGANTGGTCNACNGCTATAAAGTTGGGTCGCATGGCTGAAATGCGATTTAAAATCATGTTNACCATNACTTTATATTCCGGACGAATGCGCGAAACGATATAGATCAGTGATATGCCGTCNATATGCCCAAATGGGTGATTGCTCACCGTGATGAACGGACCTTCTTTGAACTGTTCAAGAATTTCCATNCCNTCAACCTCGAGTTTGATATTGAGGTCGTCAAAAATCAAGTGTTGGGTAAACTCGGGTCCGGGTGTGTTGCAATAGCTTGAGTGCATGCGGTTCACNTCGTCCATTTTAAAATAATGCATCAGCCATTTAACCAGCCACGGAAATTTTGCTGCCGCGGGAACCATCTCCACGATGTCGTTAAAGTTTATGACATCGGGGCGTACTTCGATGCCGGGATATTGGTCAAAAGTGAAAATTTCTTCACCTTTTTGATTTTTACTGCTGTGCATCATAATAAATTTCAGTTTGATTTTTTACCTATGCCGAGTTTATGTAACAGTTGAGCAATATAGGGGTCGAGTCGGGTAGTTCTGAATACAAAATGACGTTGCANNAGNAAGTTCCAGCATAGNGAAACGGTCAGTGCTACAAAAAGTCGTGAGGCAAGGAAGATGCTGTCTTCTCCTATTCCCGTTACGTTTTCAAACCATGACCACCCTTTGACGAGCGAATATACAGCTTGTGTTCCAAAGCTGTTGAGCAATAATGAGCCTGCCCATATAAATATGAATTTTGTGAGCGCGACCCTCCATTCGACTCCAACAGCGTGGAATGTGAAACGATAGTTGATTATACAGTTCAGTATTCCGCCGACAAACGCTCCGATAGCTGTTGACAGCCATGCTGTAAGGTCAAATAATGAGAATACAAGAAACGACGTCAGTGTATCAATCCAGCCACATAGCTGAGATGACATACTCGAACGCACCAATGTAAAGAAAAAACCATCGCTGTGNAGGATTTTNTCNTTTATCTTGTTTAACTTCNGTTTTGACTTTCCGTAATTGGTTGTTTCGGGAGAATCCGATTTATTATCCATTATATTTATGAGGGGGGTCAATTTTGGCAAGAGCCTTGAGGTCTTTTGCCAATGATCCGATATANATCAAGAATAGTGCNGCTGCAACAATTGCTCCGATTCCATCATAAATTGTCCAGGGCATACCTAAGATTTCAACTGTGCAGTCGTTCATCGGGAAGTACATATAAATGATAAATACGGCGATAATTATCAGTCGCATCTCGGTCGGGCCGAGGCTTGCATAGGTCAGACGNAATTTGCCCATGATGATGGTTGACAGGTAGGTGTAAATTGACATACACAAGTAACCGCCCATGATAAACAACGCGATGCTGAGATACATCAACGGCGCCAATCCAAGACCGATACAGAACAGGCAGGTTGTCAATGCATCAAGCGAATGGTCGATGAAGAAGCCATATTTTGGACGCTGAGTTTCACGAACTCGCGCTAATGTGCCGTCAAGACTGTCGCCATACCAGTTGAGCACAAGGCAAAAAGATGATGCCCAAAGGTAATAGACATTGTATTGTGCCATCCAACAGAATATGGCATAAAATACAGCGGCGACAACGCCGAAATAGGTCAGGATGTCAGAGGTCATCCATTTAGGTTGACGTTGTGCAAGCCATACTAAGGCTTTCTTTTCGAGTCGATTGAGTATCGAGGTTTGTATGCGCTCGGCATTTTCAGTTCCCATAAATTGATTTATTTGTGGTATATCATCCGGAAGCTATCGCAGTCCGGTTAAATAGTTAAAATCCGGTGCAAAGTTAATACTATTATTTGAAATTCCACAACTTGTAACCTCATAATTTGGTTTTTGCCTCTTTTCTTGTCCCTAAATTTACCTGTTCCTCTATAGCTGGAATTCGTGAATTTTCTTCGTCGGGTAAGAAATAGCGAATCTTTTTTTGAGAATGTATTTATAGCTATTTGTACTGGAAAAGATATGTTGAATAATGCCTAAACCACTGATTAACCGGGAGGTAGAGTGTTACTTTGGCATATAAAATGGGCTTTATCCTATTTCAAGCCAAGAGCTTCTTTCATCGAATCTAAAGAATTTAACGATGTGCAACCACACAATTCTTTATTGTTTTTTCGGAGTTTTTCTGCCTTATGGTATAAGTCGATTAGTTTCTTATAATTTTTTAGTTGATCAACCGGCATTAAATATCCCGAAATAATAAATTGCTCTTCGTAGTATAAATGAAAAGTTCGTGATAAAAATTCTTCTTTATCAGTAATCTTTGCGATGCTGTTAAGGTCCTTATTATAGAAGTCAAGAACTTTGTCAAACGCATCGGGTTGCTTCTTTAATTCGGGGAAACCGTTAAAATGTGTAACAACATGTGCAATACCCATTTGATATTCGTTATAGAATAGACAATCGGATCCGAGAGGGTATGTCATGCATGCTTCAGCAAGCTCTTGCGACGACAATATTGTAAGTAAATTTTCAGGTATTTGAAGTGCTCCATATCGTTCTTCATTTGTTTCAAGATATACCCAGTCTTCTCTCTCGGGGAAACAGAATCTGGAGGGTGTGCTCTCTTCTACTAATTCATCTATGCTTGTTTGACAGGCAGAAAATATTGATATAAACGCTAGACTGAGTGATAATAATTTTGTTTTCATGAGAGATTGTATTTATAATAATATATGATTTAGGAAAATGATAAAACAGAAATGTATTATTGGTTTAGATTTAGGTGTTTTGAATTATTACGGCTCTAAGTTACACAAATTTTTTATGATAGCAATTTTTTTGAGAGTTTTTAATGTAATAATTCAAAACACTTTGTCATAATCTATGATACATATACTTCTTCTGATATATATTTCGCCACGCAATTGCCTGTGGTTTTGCTATAGACATGGGA
>JAAVCC010000016.1 GCA_014802535.1 Bacteroides sp.
AACAGAGAAGTTAAACCTCACCACGCCGATGGTACTGCGAAAGTGGGAGAGTAGGTAACCGCCCCCTCTACGACGCACCCTTGATGAGCAACTGCTCGCCGAGGGTGCGTTTTTTTATCTTTTTTAGACAGGAGAAGCAGGAGAACAGTAGAATAATCGAGATAAACGGGAATTAACGAGATTTATCGAGAACGGGAGTAATTGTGAGTAGGAGTAATTGGGAATGATAAGATGGGGTGGTTAATACATCGTTGTGCTTTGCACAACTCCGATATTTAAGGTATTGTAACCCGGCACGACCGAACAACGATAGGAAGTGCCGGGTTACAATACATCGTCGGTTTCACCAACTCTCACAGACTCGATTGCCAAAGGTTATTATATATTAATGGTTTTACCGATTCCTCTTTTGTTTTTCCTCCTTTTTTAACGGCGGACGCACGAGCCGTGTGAGCCCTGCTAAAAGAGTAGGGAGGTATTTGATTATTAGTATTAAATATAATAAAAGGTCAGTCATTTCAACAATGACTGACCTTCTTCAGGGTATTTAATCTACTAATTCTTTATATGTTTAAAAGAAATTTCAGATTTTAGTATTTATGAGAAATTAAGCTTTCTAATTAATCTTTTTTACCTAATTATTCCCATCCCGGAGTTTGAGTGAGATGGTAATCTTTACCGAGTTCATTACCCTTAGAAATGTACTGAGCAATTTGGGTTGTACCAACGGGGTAGAGGTAAGAACGTTCGCTGAATGCGCTACGGGGTTTGATGTTAAGAGGAATATAGAAACCGACCATATCAGCAGCATTTTCGCCGTTGTATGTAACAACTGTTCCGTCGGGTTTCTGAACCTGAGTTGAACCTGCGGTAAGAGATGTTGTGAGTTCCTCGTTGAAGTCAATCCAAGGTCCGAGCATAGTGTCGGGGTTCTTGTTGTTGTCCATATAGTCGAGTTTTTTCCAACGACGGATGTCAACAAGACGGCTGTATTCAAACACGAGTTCAAGACGACGTTCACGACGGATTTCCCAGATAAGGGGATCTACGTCAGCATCACGATCGGGGTCAAAACTTGCGTCGATTTCAGCGAGTACCATAGGCGCTGTTTGTTTAACTCCTTTTTCGATAGCTGTTGCGTCGAGAGGACGAGCGCGGAGAGCGTTGATTGATTTGTCGATATCGTCTTGAGAAACGTTGCCAAGTTCAGCTTTAGCTTCGATCCAGTTCAGAAGAACCTCGCCATAACGCATAACCGGAGCATCGTTGACATTGGTAACACTCTCATAGAGAGGGTTGGTATCACCGGCAGGACGAGTCCATGCATAACGGTCGATAAATTTGCGACCATAGATGCGAGTGCCTGAGTTGATGTTTGCTTTATCAGAGAAGCATGCTTCAAAACGAGGGTCACGAGTAACTGCGAGTTTGCCAAGTTTGAAACTGTCAGCATCTTCAACGGTTGAAGTTTTGTAAGGCTTACCGTCATTACAGATGATTGATTTCAAGAATGCGAGGTTAACAGTAGCAGGGGGAGCCTCTTTACCGTTGCAATATGAAGCGATACAGTGGCGTACAGCCTGTGAGTCGCTATACTTGCGATAGAGAAGACATTCTTTGTTGGTAGAGAGGTCATATGAACCAAAGAGGTCGGGCATAGCGGTCTGGATTGCATATTTACCACTGTTGATTACATAGTCACCGGCTTCAACTGCAAATTGAAGATATTTGTTAGCAAGTTCGGTGTTACCTTTGTGATATTTTTGCCATGTACCTTCAAAAAGCATCCAACGGCTTATAAAACCTGCTGCAACATAACGGTTAAGTGTGTTTGAACCATCGTTCTCACGCATGTTTGCCATGATGTCTTTGCAAAGGTCATATACTTTACCCATTACAAATTCGCGAGAATCGCGGTCTTTGTAAAGTTCGTCAAAATCGGTTGAAGATACTTCATGCTCAAAGTAAGGAACATCACCAAACGATGTGACGAGAAGGGTGTATTCAAATGCTTTGAAAAATTCGCCTACCGATTTCCAGTGATTGAAAGCTTCTTCAGAAAGAACGCCATTCATACGAGAATCGATGCGGTCAATCATGATGTTTGCTTTACGCACCATAGAGAAGTCCCAGGTCTGACCGGCGGTTTGAGCAAGATTACCTGTACCGGCAGTTGACGAGAGTGATGAAGGTGCTTGAGATGTGAAGTTTGACTGCTGTCCTGTTGTAGAGAAGTCATCAGCAAAAGTCAAACCGCGCACCGGAGTGTAGGTTGCAGTCCAGCCAGAGTTGTAACCTATAAAATAGGTTGTATAGAAGCCGTTGGCATAAAGTCGAACATCGCTTTCCGATTTCCAGAAACTATCGTCGGTCGGAGTGTTCAATTGCGGACGGTCGAGAACCTCATCGCAAGAAGCGAGTGACATTCCGAGAGCTACAGCTGAAAGAATAATATATTTTTTCATATTAATGTTTCTTATGATTTTAGAAGTTTAACTGAATACCGAAGTTGATATTCTTCATCGCAGGTGTACCTACACCAGTGCGACCTGAGTTGTAGTTTGAAGAGTTCCACATTGAAACACCCGATACAACTTCAGGATCGATGGGGAGTCCGTGAAGTTTGTCAAATGTAAAGAAGTTCTCGGCAGCGATATAGAAGCGAGCTTTCTGGATATAAGCTTTGCGGGTTATGCGCTGAGGAATTGTGTAACCGAGTGTGATGTTTTTGATGCGGAAGTATGACATATTGAGCATATATCGGTCGCTCTGCTGGAAGAGACCTCCTGAGTTTGAACCACCCATGTTATAAGCACGGGGATAGAATGCATCTGTGCGGTCTTCGCGCCAGTAGTTACCTGCGATAGCTTGAGGTATAGCACCGTCACCGGTATTGAAGCCGGGGATTGCAAGGAAGCCGGCACCCCAGATTTTGCGTGAACCGATACCCTGACCAAAGATTGAGAAGTCAAAGTCACGATAGTTTACGCCAAGACGGATACCATATTCAAATCGGGGGGTAGAGTTACCAATGACAGTCTTATCACCAGGATTGTCTTTAGAGTTTGTAGGAACTTTTTCATGTTCAGGGTTAGCTAACGCTTCCGCATAACCCGGGTCACCGGGACGATATTTTTTACCGTTAAGTTTAATCATGTTAGGATCACCAATAGTAAACTCACCGTCTCCGTCGCGATCAACATATTTGATATCACCGGGGCCGAAGGGAAGGTTATCGCTGGGCTGGAAGTAATCTTGATATGTAGCATTGGGATCGGCAAGTTTGTTCATAAGTTTAGCCCCAACTGTGCCTTCTTCAACGATTTTACCTTTAACAACCCATACTTTCTGGAATGAACCGTCTTCATTATAGAGGAAGTCATCTTTCTGATAGAGGCGGTCAACCTGGTAACCCCAGATTTCACCATATTCTTTACCGTCATACCAACCGTCAACACTTGTAGCAGACTTGCTATAGTTGGTAATAGTTGAACGAGCATCAGAGAGGGTGAATACAGCATTGATCGAAAGATCTTTGTTGAATGAGTGGTTGTAATCGATTGCAATTTCCCAACCACGAGTACGGAGGTTACCGTAGTTACCTGAAGGAGCTGCGGCTCCAAATGTCGGGGGAACACCTGCTGCGGGTACAATCATATTTTTAGTATCACGCTGATACCAGTCAAATACGATACCAAGACCACCAAAGAGACGAGCGTCAAGACCGACGTTAGTAGTTTCGATGTCCTGCCATGTGATGCTACCGTCAACGGCTGAAGGAGTACCTACACCAACAAATTTGTTACCGGCTGAATCGATCCATGTAAGAGTGCTCTGTGAAAGAGTCGGGATATAGAGGCTTGAGCTAACCGACTGGTCACCGATACGACCCCATGAAGCGCGGAGTTTGAATGAATCGAGAGTTGGTTTAGCCCATTGCATGAATTTTTCTTGGTCAACACGCCAACCTGCCGAAACAGAAGGGAATGAACGCCATTTCATGTTTTTGGGGAATTTTGAAGAACCGTCATAACGGAAGTTGGCTTCAAGAAGGTAGCGGTCAAAGAGAGAGTAGTTCAAACGAGCGAAAACGCCAAGCTGACCATCCCAGTAGTCGTTACCGGAAGAAGTTTGAGTTCCGTTTGTTTTGTCGAACGATGGGCTCACGATGTCGGTGAGGTTGGTAATCTGAGACCAGTGCTGTTTTGATTCCCAGTCGGTGCGGTTCAAACCGATCATGGCTGTGAGGTTGTTGTCAGCGTTGATGTCCCAGTTATAATCCATAGTCATGTTGAGAGTATGACGTTTGGCATTGGTTGATTCACGACGGATATGGTCGGGGTTAGCACCATCGGCTGTATATTGATAATAGTTCAAATCGTATGCAGGCATAGCATCAGGATCGGTTGAAGAAACAACCTGGCCGGCTTTATTTACATAAACGCGATTACCGCTTTCATCATATCGCTCAACCGGAGAATACCAGGTAGTAGCGTATGTGAATTTAGTACCGGGTTTGTTGATAGTCTGGTTTTCAGAAGCGTAGGTATAATCCAACTTATAGTGCCAGTTATCAGTGAAGTTGATAGTGAAACCTGCATTTACGCTAAGATAAGCATCCTCGCGGTTTGCAGTGTTTGCAAGCTTCATTTCGGTTGAAGGAGACTGCATCAAATGGCCGTTTTCATCCTCGCCGTGAGGAGCGTATGCGTCCCAACGATAGAGATACAACCAGGGGTCGGCTGTAGTAGAGTTGGTAGCGTAGGCATAACGTTTGTTACGGAGCGAGTAGTTGAGACCACCACGAACCGAAATCCATTTGTTGAATTCAGTGTTAATGCGAGCCGAAGCATTGTAGCGGCGGTAGTCGTCGTGTTTAGATGGTTTGATAAGACCGTTCTGATCGAGGTAGCCGAGACCGATATTGAACGCAGTCTTTCCTGATTTACCGTTAAGTGAAAGGTTGTGGGTCATAGATGGAGCCCAATCACGAATCATGTAATCGTATGGATCGTAAGGACGGATGTAGATTTTACGGTTATTGTTATCTACATACCAGTCACGACCATAGGTAAAGGGATCGTTCATGCCGATTTTACCATCGTAGTTGGCGAGCCATTCGCGCTGACGTTCAAGAGCTTCAGCATTGATATACCAGAATGCACCGGCATAAGTCGAACCTGAACGTTCGAGAGCATCTACACGATATTGTGAAGCATCGATAGTACCCATCTCCATGTTTTTAGAGATGCGCTGCCAAGCAAAGTTGCCTGAGTAAGAGATGTCAACACGGTCGGTTTTAGCACCTTGTTTAGTTTTGATAAGAATTACACCAAAAGCAGCTTTAGAACCGTAGATTGAAGCTGCAGCAGCGTCTTTAAGAACTGAAATCTGTTCGATATCATCGGGGTTAACGAGCTGAATCGAGGGGATTTCAACGTTGTCAAGAAGGATGAGCGGGTTGGCAGAACCGTTGAGAGATGCTACCTGACCACGAATTTTGATAGTAGGGTCAGAACCGATTTCACCGTTGGGGAGAACAACGTTAAGCCCCGGAGTAGTACCTTGAAGACCACGGCCGACGTCGGCAATTTGACGACCCTGGAGGTTTTTAGCTACATCGACACTTGAAACGGCGCCGGTGAGGTGTTCACGACGTTGTGAACCGTAACCAACAACCACGATTTCGTCGAGAGTTTCGACATCGGGTTTCATGGTAACGTTTAAAGGTTGACCGTTGAATTTCACTTCAACGGGATTGTAACCGATGTAAGTGAATTTGAGCACATCGCCCGGTTTGGCGTTAAGGGTGAATTTACCGTCGATATCCGAGGCAACACCACCTTGACTACCTTTAACAATGATTGAGACACCGGGCAGAGGTTCACCGGTTTCGTCAACGACTGTACCGGTTGCTTTCTGCGTCTGTGCGGCAGCAGAGAATCCTGTTTGACCGAGAATGCTACCCGAGAAAGCGGGAGCTCCACAAGTCAAAGCAAGCGCTGCTAACAATGCAAATTGCTTCTTCATAAAATGATAATGGTTGGTTTATAATAATTTAGGGTTTGAAAATTTCAATTGACGCGAGAATAGTTATATCCTGCGATGGTAGGATTTCACTCTGTATCAAAAAAAACTAATAATATTTTGAGATGGTATTAGTAGTGTTTCAGGAGAGGTGATACATGGTAGATAGTGAAAATGATTGGATTTAGCGATGGGGTTGTAGTTTTAATTATTTTAAGTTAAAAAATCGTTTAAGGGCCTTCGTTTTATTACTGCATAGACAGCTTTAAAATTCCGGCAGATTTGACATATATTATATTAGTTATTGTTGCTCTCTTGGTAAGAGAGAGCTAAGCCAATGCAAATATAGATAATAATTTTTTTATACACAATATAATTTATAAATATTTTTTCACTTTTAAATTGTAAAAAAGTGTAATATGCTTGTAATGAGATAAATGTAAAATTTTGCAAAATATTTCAGTTGATTCTTAAATAGGGGGTGTGTAAACGAGATTTATCTTGATTTGGCGGAATTAAACCTGAATAATCGGGATTAATAAAGAATAATTTGGATTGATTAGACTCAATCTCAAAATGAATAGCGTTGATTTTAAGAAAATTAGGTGTGATGTATATCTCTTACCAAGAGAGCAACAATAACTAATATAATATATGTCAAATCTGCCGGAATTTTAAAGCTGTCTATGCAGTAATAAAACGAAGGCCCTTAAACGATTTTTTAACTTAAAATAATTAAAACTACAACCCCATCGCTAAATCCAATCATTTTCACTATCTACCATGTATCACCTCTCCTGAAACACTACTAATACCATCTCAAAATATTATTAGTTTTTTTTGATACAGAGTGAAATCCTACCATCGCAGGATATAACTATTCTCGCGTCAATTGAAATTTTCAAACCCTAAATTATTATAAACCAACCATTATCATTTTATGAAGAAGCAATTTGCATTGTTAGCAGCGCTTGCTTTGACTTGTGGAGCTCCCGCTTTCTCGGGTAGCATTCTCGGTCAAACAGGATTCTCTGCTGCCGCACAGACGCAGAAAGCAACCGGTACAGTCGTTGACGAAACCGGTGAACCTCTGCCCGGTGTCTCAATCATTGTTAAAGGTAGTCAAGGTGGTGTTGCCTCGGATATCGACGGTAAATTCACCCTTAACGCCAAACCGGGCGATGTGCTCAAATTCACTTACATCGGTTACAATCCCGTTGAAGTGAAATTCAACGGTCAACCTTTAAACGTTACCATGAAACCCGATGTCGAAACTCTCGACGAAATCGTGGTTGTTGGTTACGGTTCACAACGTCGTGAACACCTCACCGGCGCCGTTTCAAGTGTCGATGTAGCTAAAAACCTCCAGGGTCGTCAGATTGCCGACGTCGGCCGTGGTCTTCAAGGTACTACTCCGGGTCTTAACGTTGTTCTCCCCAACGGTGAAATCGGTTCTGACCCTACTATCAAAATTCGTGGTCAGGTAGCATCTCTCAACGGTTCTGCCAACCCGCTTATCCTTCTTGACAACGTTGAAATCCCCTCGATTCAGCTCGTTAACCCCGATGATATCGAACAGATTTCAGTTCTTAAAGACGCTGCTGCAGCTTCAATCTACGGTTCTAAAGCTGCTTTTGGTGTAATTCTTATCAAAACTAAACAAGGTGCTAAAACCGACCGTGTTGACATCTCTTACTCAGGCAACTTTGCTTGGCAGCGCATCTCTAAAAACATGGAGATGGGTACTATCGATGCTTCACAATATCGTGTAGATGCTCTCGAACGTTCAGGTTCGACTTATGCCGGTGCATTCTGGTATATCAATGCTGAAGCTCTTGAACGTCAGCGCGAATGGCTCGCCAACTACGATGGTAAAATCGGCATGAACGATCCCTTTACCTATGGTCGTGACTGGTATGTAGATAACAATAACCGTAAAATCTACATCCGTCCTTACGATCCATACGATTACATGATTCGTGATTGGGCTCCATCTATGACCCACAACCTTTCACTTAACGGTAAATCAGGAAAGACTGCGTTCAATATCGGTCTCGGCTACCTCGATCAGAACGGTCTTATCAAACCATCTAAACACGACGACTACCGCCGCTACAATGCTTCGGCTCGCATTAACACTGAATTCAACAAATGGATTTCGGTTCGTGGTGGTCTCAACTACTCGCTCCGTAACAAACGTTATGCCTACGCTACCAACTCTACTACAGCCGACCCCTGGTTGTATCTCTATCGTTGGGACGCATACGCTCCTCACGGCGAGGATGAAAACGGCCATTTGATGCAGTCTCCTTCAACCGAAATGAAGCTTGCAAACACTGCAAACCGCGAGGATGCTTATCTTAGCGTAAATGCAGGTTTCACTATCAACTTCACTGATAACTGGCACTATAAGTTGGATTATACCTACGCTTCTGAAAACCAGACTATCAACAAACCCGGTACTAAATTCACATACGCTACTACCTGGTATTCTCCGGTTGAGCGATATGATGAAAGCGGTAATCGCGTTTATGTAAATAAAGCCGGCCAGGTTGTTTCTTCAACCGATCCTGATGCTATGCCTGCATACGATTTGAACTATTATCAATATACAGCCGATGGTGCTAACCCCGACCATATCCGTCGTGAATCAACCAATGCCAAACGTCATACTCTCAACATGACTATGGATTATAACTGGGACATCAACGCTGACAACAACCTCACAGCCATGATCGGTTTGAACCGCACCGACTGGGAATCAAAACAGCACTGGTCTCAGATTACCAACCTCACCGACATCGTGAGCCCATCGTTCGACAAAACAAACGGAACTCAAACTTCTTCCGGTAACGACTACTGGGATGGTCAGCTTGGCGTTTTCGCTCGTTTGAACTACTCTCTCTTTGACCGCTACCTTCTTGAAGCCAACTTCCGTTATGACGGTTCTTCAAAATTCCCCAAAAACATGAAATGGCGTTCATTCCCTTCTGTTTCGGCAGGTTGGCGTGTTGACCAAGAAAAATTCATGCAATGGGCTAAACCAACTCTCGATTCATTCAAACTCCGCGCTTCATGGGGTCGTATCGGTGACCAGTCGGTTAGCTCAAGCCTCTATATCCCGACTCTTTCACAGAGCACTCTTACATGGATCGATTCAGCCGGTAACAAATTTGTTGGTGTAGGTACTCCTTCAGCCGTTGACGGTAGCATCACATGGCAGGACATCGAAACTACTAACGTCGGTCTTGACGCTCGTCTCTTTGGTGGTCTTGGTATCGTATTTGACTGGTATCAGCGTGATACTAAAAATATGATTGTACCCGCAGCAGGTGTTCCCCCGACATTTGGAGCCGCAGCTCCTTCAGGTAACTACGGTAACCTCCGTACTCGTGGTTGGGAAATTGCAATCGATTACAACCACTCATTCAACAAAGATCTTTCGATCAATGCTGTATTCACCCTCTCTGATGCTCGTTCAACTATTACCAACTATAGCAAGTCTGCTACAAGTGTTGACGGTTGGTATGACGGTAAAGAATATGGTGAAATCTGGGGTTACCAGGTTGACCGCCTCTATCAGAAAGATGACTTCCTCTATAATGAAGACGGTTCATTCCAGAAAGTATGGGTTGTTAAAGGTAAAATCGTTGAAGAAGGCACAGTTGGGGCTAAACTTATGAACAAACTTGCCGATCCCAATGCTACATATCAAGATTACTTCCAGCCCAGCGATAACCTTCCCTTCGGCCCCGGTGATATCAAATATGTTGATCGCGACGGAGACGGTGAGTTTACTATTGGTGATCCTAACATGATTAAACTTAACGGTAAAAAATATCGTCCCGGTGACCCGGGTTATGCGGAAGCGTTAGCTAACCCTGAACATGAAAAAGTTCCTACAAACTCTAAAGACAATCCTGGTGATAAGACTGTCATTGGTAACTCTACCCCCCGATTTGAATATGGTATCCGTCTTGGCGTAAACTATCGTGACTTTGACTTCTCAATCTTTGGTCAGGGTATCGGTTCACGCAAAATCTGGGGTGCCGGCTTCCTTGCAATCCCCGGCTTCAATACCGGTGACGGTGCTATACCTCAAGCTATCGCAGGAAACTACTGGCGCGAAGACCGCACAGATGCATTCT
This sequence comes from Bacteroides sp., assembly GCA_014802535.1. Taxonomy (GTDB): domain Bacteria; phylum Bacteroidota; class Bacteroidia; order Bacteroidales; family Muribaculaceae; genus CAJUPY01. The sequence goes on from JAAVCC010000016.1 coordinate 10,176, forward strand.
ATCCCCGTGCTTATAACATGGGTGGTTCAAACTCAGGAGGTCTCTTCCAGCAGAGCGACCGATATATGCTCAATATGTCATACTTCCGCATCAAAAACATCACACTCGGTTACACAATTCCTCAGCGCATAACCCGCAAAGCTTATATCCAGAAAGCTCGCTTCTATATCGCTGCCGAGAACTTCTTTACATTTGACAAACTTCACGGACTCCCCATCGATCCTGAAGTTGTATCGGGTGTTTCAATGTGGAACTCTTCAAACTACAACTCAGGTCGCACTGGTGTAGGTACACCTGCGATGAAGAATATCAACTTCGGTATTCAGTTAAACTTCTAAAATCATAAGAAACATTAATATGAAAAAATATATTATTCTTTCAGCTGTAGCTCTCGGAATGTCACTCGCTTCTTGCGATGAGGTTCTCGACCGTCCGCAATTGAACACTCCGACCGACGATAGTTTCTGGAAATCGGAAAGCGATGTTCGACTTTATGCCAACGGCTTCTATACAACCTATTTTATAGGTTACAACTCTGGCTGGACTGCAACCTACACTCCGGTGCGCGGTTTGACTTTTGCTGATGACTTCTCTACAACAGGACAGCAGGCAAACTTCACATCTCAAGCTCCATCCTCTCTTTCTTCAACCACTGGTACAGGTACTCTTACCCAGACTGCCGGTCAGACATGGGACTTCTCTATGGTGCGTAAAGCAAACATCATGATTGACCGCATCGATTCTCGTATGAATGGCGTTCTTTCTGAAGAAGCTTTCAATCACTGGAAATCGGTTGGTGAATTCTTCAAAGCATTTGAATATACTCTTCTCGTAACTTCATTTGGTGATGTTCCTTACTTTGAACATGAAGTATCTTCAACCGATTTTGACGAACTTTACAAAGACCGCGATTCTCGCGAATTTGTAATGGGTAAAGTATATGACCTTTGCAAAGACATCATGGCAAACATGCGTGAGAACGATGGTTCAAACACACTTAATCGTTATGTTGCAGCAGGCTTCATCAGCCGTTGGATGCTTTTTGAAGGTACATGGCAAAAATATCACAAAGGTAACACCGAACTTGCTAACAAATATCTTCAATTTGCAGTTGAAGCCGGTGACTATGTAATCAACAGTGGTAAATATGCAATCCAGACTGCTATGCCCGACCTCTTTGGTTCATATGACCTCTCTACAAACAAAGAATGTCTTCTCTATCGCAAGTATAGCGACTCACAGGCTGTACGCCACTGTATCGCTTCATATTGCAACGGTAAAGAGGCTCCCCCTGCTACTGTTAACCTCGCATTCTTGAAATCAATCATCTGTAATGACGGTAAGCCTTACAAAACTTCAACCGTTGAAGATGCTGACAGTTTCAAACTTGGCAAACTCGCAGTTACTCGTGACCCCCGTTTTGAAGCATGCTTCTCTGATAAAGCAAACATCAACTCAGGCACTCGCATCTATGGTCGCAAATTTATCGACCGCTATGCATGGACTCGTCCTGCCGGTGATACCAACCCACTCTATGAGAGTGTTACCAATGTCAACGATGCTCCGGTTATGCGTTATGGCGAGGTTCTTCTGAACTGGATCGAAGCTAAAGCTGAACTTGGCAATGTTTCTCAAGACGATATCGACAAATCAATCAACGCACTCCGCGCTCGTCCTCTCGACGCAACAGCTATCGAAAAAGGTGTTAAACAAACAGCGCCTATGGTACTCGCTGAAATCGACGCAAGTTTTGACCCCGATCGTGATGCTGACGTAGATCCCCTTATCTGGGAAATCCGTCGTGAACGTCGTCTTGAACTCGTGTTTGAATACAGCCGTCTTGTTGACATCCGTCGTTGGAAAAAACTCGACTATATGGACAACAACAAGAACCCCGACACTATGCTCGGACCTTGGATTGACTTCAACGAGGAACTCACAACATCTCTTACCGCAGGTTCAACTCAGGTTCAGAAACCCGACGGAACAGTTGTTACATACGACGGCGAAAATGCTGCTGATATGGTCGGTTTCTATATTCCTCTTAACATCAAACCCCGTAGCGCATTCAGCGAACGTTCTTACCTCTACCCCGTTGGTACAACCCAAATTGCTCAGTACATTTCTAAGGGTAATGAACTCGGTAAAGATTACCATCTCACTCAAACTCCGGGATGGGAATAATTAGGTAAAAAAGATTAATTAGAAAGCTTAATTTCTCATAAATACTAAAATCTGAAATTTCTTTTAAACATATAAAGAATTAGTAGATTAAATACCCTGAAGAAGGTCAGTCATTGTTGAAATGACTGACCTTTTATTATATTTAATACTAATAATCAAATACCTCCCTACTCTTTTAGCAGGGCTCACACGGCTCGTGCGTCCGCCGTTAAAAAAGGAGGAAAAACAAAAGAGGAATCGGTAAAACCATTAATATATAATAACCTTTGGCAATCGAGTCTGTGAGAGTTGGTGAAACCGACGATGTATTGTAACCCGGCACTTCCTATCGTTGTTCGGTCGTGCCGGGTTACAATACCTTAAATATCGGAGTTGTGCAAAGCACAACGATGTATTAACTACCCCATCTTATTACTTCCAATACTCGTTCTCGATAAATCTCGTTAATTCCCGTTTATCTCGATTACTCCTGTTCTCACTGCACAGGAATAAACATTATGCATTATGTCATCGCCTTTGGCGCTTTGCTTTGCAAAGAATTATGAACTATGCATTAACAAAAAAACGCACCCTCGGCGAGCAGTTGCTCATCAAGGGTGCGTCGTAGAGGGGGCGGTTACCTACTCTCCCACTTTCGCAGTACCATCGGCGTGGTGAGGTTTAACTTCTCTGTTCGGAATG
>JAAVCC010000017.1 GCA_014802535.1 Bacteroides sp.
TCGTCGCCTTGGTGGGCCGTTACCCCGCCAACTAGCTAATGCGCCGCATGCTCATCCATAACCGCCGGAGCTTTAATCCTCAAGGGATGTCCCTCGAGGATATTATGCGGTATTAGACGGAATTTCTTCCGCTTACCCCCCTGTTATGGGCAGATTGCATACGTGTTACTCACCCGTGCGCCGGTCGCCAGCGGGAANGACAAGTCCTTCCCCTGCTGCCCCTCGACTTGCATGTGTTAAGCCTGTCGCTAGCGTTCATCCTGAGCCAGGATCAAACTCTTCGTTGTTGTTTATCTTTTTTTCTTATTTTTCAATAAAAANGCAAAAGACAAATANTNNAAATTTGTTTTGCTTTCACAAAACCANCTTCGTTTAATCCGGCTGACGCTCTGACTTATCTGTTTTTAGAATTGACTCGAGTTTTTAATGACTCTTGTACTACTCTTGTCTATTGTAAATCTTTCAATGTTCTCTTAAGTTGCTTTTGGATTTTGTAAATCGCAAAAGTGATGCAAAGGTAATACCTTTTTTCAAACTGACCAAAATTTTATGAATATTTTAACAGTATTTAACTGCTTGATTCGATTATTTCAATCATTTGCGAGACCTCTGTCTCAAAAGCGGGTGCAAAGTTATGAACATTTTTATAATTATCCAAATTTTTATCCCATAATTTTTGAGATAAAATTCAAATATCACCGGAAATAACTGAGTTTCAATCAAATAATTCGCAAGAAAATTTTGAGGAATTTTTACCCATTATCGCAAATTCACCCCAAAATCGTCAAAAACTCGCTAAACAATTTAGTTTTCAAAAAAGTTCACACGTCAAAACGCCGCCCATTTTACGACAGGCAGAGTCTCGCATCATTATTTTAATGGATTTACTCTTTAAATCAATCGAGGATTAACCAACTTTGCGCCCCTCAAAAACTCATCGGCCGGCATCGCCTTTTTCCCTTGAAGCTGGAGTTTTTTTATTAGAAGACGCCCATCGGAACAGTCAACGGCAATTTTATCCTTACCGATTACAGTCATTCTCCCCGGAATTAGATTGGCAGATGATGAACTGTCGATTTGTGTTTCAAAAATCTTGACTTGGCGACCGGTCAGCGGACCGTCATCCTCGATTACAGACCATGCTGCAGGATAGGGCGACAATCCACGCACAAGATTATGGACATCGACAACAGAACGATTCCAATCTACATGACAAGTCTCTTTAAAAATTTTAGGAGCAGGACGTGGCGACTGACATTCATCAGCAAACGCCGACTGAGGTTTTGTTTCAAGCGTACCGTCAAGAATTTTGCCAAGAGTTTTCAACGTGAGGTCAGCACCGAGCGACATCAGACGATCGTGAACATCTCCGACATTATCTTCCGGGTTGATTTCAACACTCATTCGGTCAATAACATCGCCTGTATCGATTTCATGTTTCAGGAAAAATGTAGTCACCCCGGTTTTGGTATCGCCGTTTATAACCGCCCAGTTGATTGGAGCCGCACCGCGATAGTCGGGCAAAAGAGATGCATGCAAATTGAACGTTCCCAATCGGGGCATTTGCCAAACGACCTCGGGCAACATTCTAAAGGCAATGACAACAAAAAGATCGGCACCATATGAGCGAAGTTGTTCAACAAAAGCCTCATCCTTTAAATTTACAGGCTGAAGAACCGGAATATTCTTGGAGACTGCATATTGTTTGACCGGTGATTGCAAAAGATTGTGACCGCGACCTGCCGGTTTATCAGGCATCGTGACGACAGCCACTACATTATATCCGTTTTCAACAATCTTATCGAGCGACTCGACAGCAAACTCGGGAGTGCCGAGAAATATAATCTTTAAATCTTTCTTATCCATTACCCCTATCTATATTATATATGTGTATATATCATTTTTCTTTTTGGTCGGCTCCCGACTCAAGATATTTCCACAAAGTCTCTTCAGACCCCGCAGGAACCGGAGCGGTCAAATCTATAACCTTACCCGACACCGGATGTACAAAGTTGAGATGACGCGCCATCAGCGATATAGACCCGTCTTCGTTTGAACGTTTGTCGCCATATTTTAAATCACCCTTAATCGGACAGCCAATCGACGCCAACTGCACTCTAATCTGGTGTTTACGACCTGTCATAAGATTTACCTCAAGGAGATGATAACGGTCAGACGATGAAATCAGCCGATAGCTCAGCTTTGCCTCCTTGGCTCCATCTTTTGGCGTCGTCGAAAAATATGACTTGTTGCTACGTTCAACCGTGCGGATATATCCATGAATCAACCCCTCGGGCTCAGCGGGCATATTTCGGGTGACAGCCCAGTAGGTTTTATGAATCTCGCCCTTTCGCAACATTTCGTTGAGACGGGCAAGAGCCTTTGATGTTTTTGCAAAGATAACCAATCCGCCAACAGGCCGGTCAAGACGATGAACAACACCGACAAACACATTGCCGGGTTTGTTATACTTCGCCTTTAACCATTCGCCAACAATCTCGCTCAACGGTTTGTCGCCGGTCTTGTCGCCCTGAACGATTTCTCCGGGAGCCTTATTGACAACTATGATATGATTATCTTCGTAAACTACTTCCATTTTAAAATATTAAAGTTTCCCGACCAGGATTTGAGGTCGGGAAACTTTTTATATACATTGTGTTTTATTATTTCAACAACATAACTTCAATAATATAGACTGCCGCGCCGGCAAGATAACCGGCAAGCGCAAGGAGTGAGAAATTTTTCAGATACCATCCAAAGTTAATTTTTTCGATACCCATTGCAATCACTCCGGCAGCCGAGCCGATGATGAGAAGGCTACCGCCGACACCGGCACAATAGCTGAGAAATTCCCAGAAGGTTCCATCGACCACAAACGCTGCTTCATAGCCCGTCACCTGAGCAGCATCCATCACAACAGGATACATGCCCATAACACCGGCAACCAAAGGCACATTATCAACAATCGATGAAAGGGTTCCGAGCAAAATGTTGATAGCATAAATATTGTGAACTTCCTCGTCGAGGAATGCTGCCGTTGCCGACAACACGCCGGTTGCCTGAAGAACACTCACAGCCATCAAAATGCCAAGGAAAAACAAAATCGAAGGCATATCGATGCGTGCTATAAGTCGCGGAAGTCGATTGACAGGCATATCTTCATAGCGACCGTCGCTAAGTTTTCTATTATAAAAGATTTCAGTGTAAACCCATAATATACCGAGTACAAACAAAATTCCGACAAACGGGGGCATATGGGTCAACGATTTGAAAATAGGTACAAAAATCAAACCACCAACACCGAGTATAAACATCGTGTTGCGTTCGCCTGCCGACAACCAACGATTGCCCTCGGTAGAATTGTCCTTAACCGGGAGTTCGCCTTTGAGACGACGAGCCACAATGAACAACGGAACAAGCAGAGCAACCAAACTCGGCAACAATACAAACTTAATGAGTGCAAGTGCTGTCACGTTACCTTTGACCCACAACATGATAGTTGTCACGTCACCGATTGGCGACCATGCGCCACCCGTATTTGCAGCAATAACAACCATTGCGGCATAAATCCAACGTTCTTTTTGATCGGCAACAAGTTTGCGAAGCAACATAATCATGACAATCGTCGTGGTCATATTGTCAAGGATAGCCGAGAAAACAAATGTAGTGGCACATACAACCCAAAGCAAACGAGATTTTTTGCGAGTGTTTATGCGGTCGGTTATGACCGAAAATCCACCATGAACATCAATCAGCTCTACAATGGTCATCGCTCCGATAAGGAACAACAAAGTTTGAGTGATATCGCCGAGAGCCTCTACAATCTTGACATTCAAAATATAGTCAAGAGCCTGATGATAAAGCGACTTTTGAGCTTCATGCGGATTTTCAGCAATATACTTTGCCAGATGGTCGCTTTCAGCCATCGGGACAAGATATTCAGCTCCAAAAGCATACAAAATCCACATCAGCATACCGAGCAAAAGAGCGGTTGCTGTTTTATCAACTTTCAGTGGATGTTCAAGTGCTATGACAAGATAGCCAATTACAAATAAAACAATTAGTGTGATAAACATTTGGTATAAATCTAAGATTAGATTATTGGAATTTGAGGTTAACTAAATATTCATTATCATTATTTCTTGGAGGGTTCCAAAAAATATTTGCAAAGATACTGCTTTTATAAAAACTCAAAAACCGTTTTGCTAAAGTTTTTATCATAAAAGACCTTTCTATCCTCTTAAAAGATGTTAATTTTGTAATACTCGTACACCTATCGACTATCTTTGCATATAAAAATCACCAAATTTAGCGTTATCACATTAATAATTATAACATAGATGTCATCCCAATCAAACCTGACAGCAGTCGATCGTAAAATGCTTGAACGTGCAATCGAGATTTCACGTCTTGGTCTCTCAAACGTTGCCCCCAACCCTCATGTCGGGGCAGTTATTGCTGTCGGAGACCTCATCATTGGCGAAGGTTTTCACCGTCGGTGGGGCGGACCCCATGCCGAGGTCAATGCTTTTAACTCTGTCAGCGAAAAAAATTCAAAACTACTCGACCGGGCAACCATCTATGTTACGCTTGAACCNTGTTCTCATTATGGCAAAACGCCTCCATGCTCGCTGCTCATCATCAACAAAGGAGTCAAACGAGTTGTTGTTGGTGCGGTCGATCCAAACCCCAAAGTCGATGGTGGCGGCATCGCGATGATGCGNCNTGCNGGCATCGAAGTGGTCATCGCNGATGGAGAAATTGCCCGCAGATGCCGTGAACTCGACCCGGTTTTCATGACTTCGNTCACGTTTAAACGACCTTTCGTAACNCTCAAATGGGCACAAAGTAATGATGGATTTATGGCTGACAAAGAGGGTCATCCCGTTAAATTTTCAACACCACTGACATCGACTCTTGTTCACCAATTAAGAAGCTGTCACCAGGCGATTTTAACAACATCGACAACCGTTCTTGCCGACAATCCGCGCCTCGACTCGCGTCTTTGGAGCGGAGGTCAATCGCCCGTAAAATTCATTCTTGACCGCAACGGCAAAACTTCACCCGATGCCAATATTTTCACAACAGGTTCAGAACCAATCATCTTAACAGCCTCATCACCAGCCGAAATACTTCAACAACTATATTCACGCAACATTAATTCGGTGCTCGTTGAAGCCGGTCCAACCCTCCTGAACGAATTTATCAAATCAGGACTTTGGGACAGAATCCGCATCGAACGAGCCCCCTTTGGCCTCGGTCAAAACGGCGGCAAACCGGCCCCCATCCCCCCGGCACTCCCCTACGAAGTCGAAACAATCGAAGGTCGCGAGATATTTTATATCAAAAATCGGAATTGAAATAGCTACCAAATATGAATTGGGCATAGACCAATACACATCAATTCTATAAGCTCATTTATACCTCATCTTTTGTATCTCTACTTCCTGAGTCTAACTTTTTTACTCTTTTAACTGTATGTTTTATCTTTCCTATTAAAAAATTAAGTTCTAAAGTAGACTCAGTTTCCGAGGTTTCTAAATCGGGCATAACTATGTCAGATAACATTTTGCCAAATTGATGCATTTTCTTTGTTTGTATTTGCTGATTAGTTTCTCTGTGTAAAGAGACCAATTCACGTTTTAGAGTTCTTACCTGTGTGAAGGTTTCAATAATTGCGAATGTAACATCTACAGCAGTTTTGCATTTTAGGATTGTCGCAAGCATATATAATCCTTTCTCAGTAAAGACTTTGGGGAGAGTTCGACTTTTAGGAGAAATTTTTGTGGACGAAAATTTCGACCGCAAAAAAGAAACTTCTTCCTTTGTCAAAACAAACATATAATCTTCAGGAAATTTTTCCGGATTATTTCTTACTGCTTCGTTAATTCTCTTAGTCTCAACACCATATAAATCTGCAACATCAGCATCAACAATAATCGGTATATTTCTTATTTCAACTATACAGTCTTTAACGGCATTAATAAGAGCTGTGGATAATTCTGACTTATGTTCAGTAACTGATAATTTATCTTGATAGTTATCCATAAACTTATGTTACAATGTTTTGAACTTATCTGTTAATTTACAAATGTAGTGAAATAATCCGATTCAGTGACTCGATTCCGGGTCAAAAATTGAGTTAAGGATGTGGCTCAGGCGGTAGCCGGCTTTCGCAATTTGGCGGTCGGCAAGACGAGCCGACTTGAGCAGTAACAGATTCGTTTCCTGTTTGTTCAATTTCATTTCGGGTTTTATCCATTCATATGTCACACTGACGATTCCGGCAGTCTCGTTTGCCCAATCTTCGACAGAACCTTGACAAATTTCCGCTATCTCTTCGGGCGACTTTCGGTCAAGCTGATTTTGATATTCAGTGAAAAACCACTTGTGACTCGTTTCGATGGCATAATAATCCCAAAACTTGTGATATTCCATAGGTTTACCGTTCAACTCAAAGCCAAACCATTGATTGACACCCTCAAAATCGGGATGAGACGGACAGTGAAGATCGCCCATCAAGTGAACAATAAACTTGATACCGACATTCACAGCCGAGTCTGACAAATTCTTATAGTCGCGGAGCAGCTCAATCTGTTGATTTAAAAGAGCAACAGCGTCACCCTTTGGTCGAGGCTGATACTTTCCGTCAGCACCGATATTATACATATGGCATGAGCTCGTATGCTTATACTCAGGCGTAGCACGAACCAAATCGGGCCATGACGAATCATAAACTATCGACTCTCCGTCAAGATACTTCTCAATATTCGCTTTAGCCGTCGGAGTCAAATGACACTCAGCAATATAGCTCACCGCATCGTGCCCCGTTCGCCCCCAGCCGAAAGCATAAAGCGAACCGACAGCACAAGCCACAAATATAGAAATCCGTTTAAAATTTAAAGCAATACATCTCATTATGATAAAATTAATTTAATACTTTCTTAAAATAGATCTTATTTAATATTAAAATCATACAGACTACCAAGCCTAACAATCCGATTAGAGTAGCATATAATAGTGACTTAGACAACCCCAACTGTCTAATATATAGAAAATATTCCGCAGGGACTACTCCACAAACAAAACCGGCGAAAACACACCATTTAAATGGTATAGGCTCTTTTGGGAGCATAAGTTCCGTATCGCAGTGATTACAGTGAACCGAGCGCGATGTCCCATGTAAAAAATATGTCGAACAGGTCTTTATTGAAACCAACCGATGACAATTAGGACATTCTCTACTTTTAAGGTTCATCTTTATTATTTGCGTCTATTATAATGCAAAATTATACATTATACTTGCAACAAACAAATAAATAGACTAAATGATAAAATCGGAATATCGACAAATTCCGTCAGATTAACTGGCTTATTAGACATATTATGAGAGAATAGATTAATAAAGATCAATATATTCATCCGAAATAACATGACATCACACTGCATTAAGTATAGACTTTCGACAAGCACGACAAAGATAATATCATACTTCAATACAACATTTTCACAATATATTTCGGAAGCATTTATCCTTTCTTGATAACCCATTCGGTATACTTACAAATGACTTAATATTGGCCATACTCAATTCTATAAGATTTCTTTATCAATTAAAGAATATATATTTCGAGGATTTATAGCCATTTGGAAATATCTTATGTTTCGTCCAACAAGTGCGTTTCTTATTTCTTCTTTGGTTGAATCAGGACAATTAACTCCAAAGTAAATAGCATTAATATTAGATTTAGAACCTAGTTTGAACTCTGGATATTTAGCTGTATTTAGAGGATTGTAAGAAACCATTCTAACCTCATTTTCATATTGCCAGTCTACGGATTTAGTGAAATAAGCTCTTTTTGAAGAAAGTGTATTATTGGGGTCAGAAAGATCCAAAACACAATCATCTTTTGATAAATAATCCACAGGGAAAAGTCGTGACGCAGAAAGCTCTTCCATTTTATCACGTCTAAAATCTGATGAATCTAAATGATATTGTATACAAAATCCCTTATGACAATCCGCATAATGTGCCCACATCAATGTATTCTCAATCGCACGCTTAGTCTCTGAATCACGACAAAAAGAAGCAATCCGGTAACCATCAAAAGATTGTTTTAAGTATAAGATATGTTTATTATATTTCCCCTGCTTCCCAAGAATAAAATCAAGCCATGCAAAGATTGGACTGTCCACAATATCATTTTGCTCTCGTGGAGATGCAAACGTAAATTGATTTTCCTTTAGATTTGTAATGATATAAGGCTTATTACTACGAAACTGATATAGTGTTAGATTGTCACAATTAGGGAATCCATGTCTAAGTTGAGTTTTAAGGAACTGAAAATGTTGATATAGGTATAATGAAGCATCTGCGTCTTCGAGTTCGCCATATATAAACCCTGCCATAGCAAAAACCTTTGCATAATCTTTAGCGGACAAGTTGTTTATTTTGACTGGGGAACTTACAATAATACCAGCGATTCTAACAGCTTCATCAATATATGGTTTAGCTTCCAAGAATTTCCCATTTTGAGAAAGACGATACGCATTATTATTAGCTTCAACAAAATCCTCAATAGTCCAATATTTCTTATTCATAAAGAGTTTAATTCATTAAATATTTAAGTTAGACTTTACTTTGACGCTTTTTCAGCAAGAATTTTATTAATGAAAAGTTGATCGTCTTCACTAATATGAAGAAGACTATAGAGTTGAGCATCAACATCTGCACTGAAATCAATTATTCCGTTGTTATCCGAATAATCAAGAATATCAGGCACCTTTTTAGCTAAAGAAGTTAGAGCTTCATCCGTAAGCAAGAAAGCAAAACGAATCAATTCACTTGTCGCATACTTAAGAAAATTCTGAGCCTCGCTCTCTGTAGCAAATGTTTTAAGAGCTACACGAGAACGACCAAAAGCGCTGTAATTATCAATTACGGCAATTTGGTTACTACGTTTCTGTCCACCGGCATTCGCACTTGATACAATTACCTTCCATTTATCAAGCTGGTCAAGACCTGTTGTGATTACACTTCTATCGACCACATACCATCTAGCACGTCCTGCTTTACCGGATTTGTCGTTGGTAAATAGTTTAATTTCGTGAGTTGTGTCAAAATAATCCCCATCGTTGTATTCTCTGACTAGAGTCGGATTCTTTTCAACAAAATCACTTTCTATAGAGAATATTGAACGAGGAAGAATTGATTCGTGCATACATGCATGTGTAGATATAAAATTGTCTAACCGCTTTACTATTTCATTTGCAGAAGGATTAAGGGCAAATAATTCTTCACCAGGATTATCTGCTCGAACTACATTATCAACACCGTTAACAGAATATATATAGGTAAAGCCATTGGTAACTTTCTTTGCATCTTTAAAGACTATAGAAAGCCCATCAGCAATTCCCACATCTTTAAAAACATCGTTAGAGTCTGGGAAGAATTTGAGAAGTTTCAAGTGTGGATCATTTATCTGAGCCAAACCGAACTGTTCCATACCTTTCCCAGAACGATGTATCCACCTTGCACCGGGATATATAAGAGATGAATATTGTCCAATTTTATCTGCTAAAAGTTGGAAGTATTGAAATATACTAACGCTGGGCTTTTGTCCGTTAGCGGTTTCTTTTTTCGCAACAACCTCTTGGTATGGAGGGTTGCCTACAACAGCTTTTATCTTCACGTTTTTTCCTACGAGATCTTGAACCTTTTTTATAAAAAGGTCCTGTTGGTTTCTTACTTTGTTAATAAGGTCATCAGGCACCCAAGAGTTAAATTTTCCATTGCGAAAGCCAAGCAAAGTTCGGCGTGTAATATTACGTGCCATCTTTGTTTTGCATACAACGAATATATTTTCCTCTACAGCTTTATTCCAAACAGCAAGATGTTCATCAAGCGATTCGGGAGAAGTTGTCAAAGATTTAATTCTTGCTCTATAAATATTATAAGTTAGCCAAAGGGGGTATAATCCTGTTTTTGAGTTAATTTCAAGAAGTCGAGCTTCTGTGTTGAATACATCCGAAGTGACAGGATCTCTATCAATATATCGAGGATCATTCAAAGGTTCTGAATAATCACGATTATAAAAAGAATACCCCCCGAGAGTATCGGACATGTGCATATTAACAACCGGCCACGGTGTAAGAACTGTTTCCTTATCGGGATTTCTAAAAGTCTTGAAAATTTCAGCTATTCGTGCTATCCGTTGTTCCGGAAACATTTCATCAGCGTTACGCACCATCTGACGTATTCGTTTAGCAGCAGCTATGAAGATATCAGGGTCATAATACTTTTTAAGCTTACGAAATTCAGCTTTAGAAAGAGGTAAACGCTTAATAATTTTCTTTCCTTCAGCATTGGTTTCTTCGTAAGTACACATTGGCATAAATTCATCCCAAGATGCATCATCAACTATTAACTCAAAGTTGTCAATAGTTATCTCCTGCTTAGAATCATCAATATCAGCACCATATATGAGGAGTGGCATACGAATTGAAATCGAACGTAAAACTGATTCAGCATTTCTGCGCATTTCCATTCTTTTTTTCGCCTCCTCTATGGCGGCCAAATCCTTTGGGGTTCGGTCTTTAGGCTTCTTCTTTTTTGCTTCCTCAGCTTTTTTATATTGCTCATTATCTAACCCCTGTTGATTTACCGTGACTTCTTTTGTGACTTTTTGTGCTTTTGTTCGACCAATAGCATTGCCAATACGATTAAAGTCATCTACATCAATATCAGTTAGTTTAAGCAATTCATCATTATATAAACCACTATCTTCAAAACCACTTCTTACCACTCGATCAATGTAAACTTTCTTGACTCGTTCCATAAGACGATTGGCGTCAATACGCTTCATTTGACTTCCCGGTTCGGAAATTACTGAACAAAAATTTAAGAATTCAGCAAGGCGTTCTTTTTGTTCAACATCTGCTTTGCCAGGTTTAGTGTTTACTCTTGCAACCTCAGCAAGAACCGTTAGAGTGCGATCAGGAGCAAAATCAAACACATAGCAATTTTCTTTCATTAAGCCACCAAATTCCCATGGGGTTTGCACTCTAAATATTGTTTGCATATATGCAGCTGCTCCCGTGTTGAATGTACCTGATAGCATTATAACTCCAGTCCATTCTGGCACACTAACACCTGTAGTTAAACGACCACATGAAAGAGTGATAGTTTCAGTAGCGAAAGGATTATCACCGATAGCTTCTCTTAGTTTAGTAAGAGCATTATTATATCTCCGTTCTTCATCGTCGTCGGTTACATCCATATCTCCGGCAACATTGACGATTTTAACTCCTCGAGCTCCAAAATTTTCATGATTTAGAAGCATTTGTTCGAGAGCTGCAGCTTCCGGAACACCAGGCACCATCCACAATGTATGTCTAAAAATACCACGGAATTTTTTGTTCGCGAAAGGATATAGAGAATCCTTATCCTCCGTAGTTAAAAGATCGAGAAATTTTTTTACATAATCATAATGAACTAAATTTCCATTGTCATCTGTGCGAAAAAATTCTCTAAAATTAAAGGCAACTTCCTTATCCGCAAACTGTTTTTGCGACAAAAGTCTGCCAAGATCGTAAGTATAGATATTCATTGTAGGCAAAGTGCCATAAGGATTATAATCGCCTGGATGGTCAATCTCCCACTGACGTTTAGCCTCTTGTTCCATTGTATAATCCCAAGTGAACGTTTCCTCATCGGTAAACTCATTTTGGATATTAAAAGGTGTGCCTGACAAGAATAGAACCCTTGTCTTTTTCTTTGTCAGTTCTTGTAAAACTGCTTGCCCTAATTCTGTTTGGGTTCCTTCATGAGCTTCATCAACTATGATACAATCCCAATCTGTTGCAAACAATTCATTGTTTTTATCATATTTGCCCCCAGCCTTTGATGAGCCTCGGAGGTCTTGCATAGAAGCAAAATAAACATAACTATTTGGTTCTGCTTTCGCCGCATAATTCTCTACATAATCAAAAGGTATATTTGCAGCCTTTGACCCATAAATCCACCGACTGACTGTGTCAAAGAATATTTTGTTAAAATCCTCAAACCAACTGGCGTTTACGACAGGACGATGTGTTAGGATCAATGTACGTTTGAACTGCATTCTCTTCACAACATCCAAAGCAGAAAGAGTTTTGCCAAAACGCATTTTTGCATTCCAAAGTACACGTTTACCACCCTTTTTGAAAATATCGACTGCCATATTAATGGCTCGAATTTGCTCATCACGAAATTCAACCGGTTTTTGGACCGGAGCTATCTCGTTAGAGTTTAACATTTTTCGTCCTTTCTTAATAGCCTCTATTGCTTTTATGACGTGAGTAGGGTCACATTCTATCCATTCAGTAGCCTTTCCATCAATATTAAACTGACGTTTTTTTAATCCTGAATTTAAGAGTACCTGGTGTATTTCTTTATCATTAAATTTGACACAATCGTCAAGAGAGAAAGCTGGAGTTGCCCATACAAGGTCATAATTAATACCCGCAGTTTGAGTATATTGGTTTATGCGAGTGCGAGCAGCCTTACGAAGTTCCTTACAGTCATGAGTTAGTTGATTAGGCCAAAGCTCTCCATTATACGTTGCTTCCCCAATCTTAACAGCTCCTTTATGAGCGGAGTCATTTATACGAAAAACATAAATGAGACGAGAAGAAGGTGCTTTAAATAATTCTACCATAGCCGATTATTTTATAAGGTCGATAAATCGGATTTTTTGTTTTTGTTTGGCGGCACTCCAGTCCTTGATGAGAGCGTACATGCCATTATGTTTCTTTATATCGCCTGACTTACATCCCTCACAATTAGAAATAGTTTCGGTCTCTCCGAATAAGTCGTAAACTACGGTGCGACGCTCCTCACAAGAGTTTGGGATGACCCCCTTCAGACCATCCATTTGCCAGATGTTCCACGAAATTATATAGGCGATATACAGTAAGGATTTGAGTTGTGGATACTTACCAAACTTTGCTCGGTAATAGTCTATAAAAGTATAAAGTAGAGCTTCACGAGCAAGGACAAGATTGTCGCCCTGCCACTCAAAGCCATAAATACTCATATATGCCGATTGGGATGCCTTTAACCATTCGCAAGTTGTTTCAGTATTTTCACTGACGACACGAAGTTTCCGGTCAAGAAGTCCTATTCTACTTTCAATAGAGATTGGTTCTCCAGTTACAGCATCGTATCTGCTGACAAGGTATGGTGCTTCTCCACACGTTATTTCAAGTCGATTTTCCTTGATATAGTCTTTCCATGTTTTACCTTTGGGAAAAGTAATCTTGTCAGTGTTAACTTTCCATGAATGTGTTCCGTCTGGATTATCAACTTCGGTATTAAATACGCCTTCTCGACCAAACCATGCATTATCAACAAGATTGTTTTGCTTATTGCATATCCACGAAGGGGTGAATACCTCCGCCATTTCTCGGCTACGCTGCTGTTGCTGTTTTTTTGATTTGACGGCACGCGGGATAATTACATTGCCGTTTTCTCCTGTAATAGATTCTATCGTAATTTGATCGTAATATTGATAACCTTTCCCTCGATATGAATAATCATCTGTTGCCCAAAATATACTACCTTTTGTTGTATGATCTCTAAGTAATAAAGTAAGTAAATCAGGGGATATCTGAAAAATCTCATTTTCCAATATATCTATATTGGCACACTGATTCTGCTCTTGCCGGAGTTGCAAAAGTTGTTCAGATGAGATATGGGTATAATGATTTAGGTCATCCATAAATGACATTCGATTAGTTACACAACTTGCGAATGCCACTGCTGAAATCCGACAAAAAAGCGCAGACGTTTAACATGTCTACGCTGAGGCCGGGTATAAACCCTAATGTCGGAATGCCTGTACAGAGACGTTAAACGCCCGCGCTATGCGCGAGCATCCACTAATCTGTTCAGGTCTGTACTTTGAAATTTCCGACGTTCCAGCGTACAAGAACAAATAGCAAACGCTATATTTTAGACTTACTCTAAAGTCCTATTTCTTTCATTTTTCGGATACAAAATTACTTAAACTTATTCGTATAACAATGAGTTACATTGTAAAAATTTATTAATGAACCATATACATTTCTTAAGTACAGAAATCGATCTAATATCAATTTTTAATGCTTTAACTTAATTATTAACTAAATCAGTCATTTCAATTATCTTCCTACGATAGTTACCAATTTCATCAATACCACACCTGAATATTAGAGATATATCTATTATTTCATAATTGCCGACCCGCCTTCGTCAGACGTTTGAATTTCATCGCCACGTTTTACTTTCTTGCCAAATCCAAAAGTATAACTGGCTGTAATCCCGACATAACGATGACTTGAGGCACCATATTCGGTTGTGAACTGGTCAAACCAGACGCTTTTTAGACTCGATGTCGACTCCACCCAATTCCTTCTGAAAATATTGACAGCCGATGCGCTCAAATTCCATCGCCCATTGCTCCATCCAGCTTTGATTCGATAGTATGGCTTACGCTTTATCGAAGTCTCGTTAAGGCTGTATTCCACCAAGTTGCGGCTTGCGGTCGAATAATAAGCCGAGAAATAGAACTTGTCAAGATAATATGTCGCGCTCAAGGATAACGAAAGATAATTGGCCCGGTCGGTATACAAACCTGTCGTCTTTTCAAAACACATGCGAGGAGCTACCTTGAAAACTAATGAGCGTTTCAGCAATTTTGCCGATAGAGATGTACCGACATAAAACTCCTGATAATCACCATTGTTTTCAAGCGAGCGCAACATCAATCCATCGGGGCCGTCGGGTGTAAAAACTGGTACGATACGGTTGAACCTTTGAAACCATCCCGAGTTTGCCGAGATTGAAAATATGTTATTTGGTAACCATGTGTAATCAATCGAAGCAGAACTTAAAGGAGTATTTTTAAGATAAAGATTACCTGTTTTATATAATAATTCATTTTCTTGGATATAGTTTGGTGTCTTATCGGCCGCCTCAACCGGATTTACATTATAATATGATGTAACAACGATCGAATTTTTATTATTGATTGCATACTGAACATTAAGATTAAACACAGGTATTATGCTATTAACCCTGACTCCGCTGATTTCATTTGATTCTCCGGCGATGGCACCTATAAATTGACCATAAAACCTGTCCTTGTTAAAACTATATCCAAGCATACCGCCATAGGCAAACTGATTGAAAACAGGTGAAGCCACCGTGTTACCTGTATAATCAACTTTATTATAATAGTATATTCCGAGCAAATTAATGTCGACCGTATGATATTTGCTGAAAGATTTGTTTAATTGACACTGTAGTTTAGCCGTTACAGCCTTCTCAATTGCATCAGTCATAATCGATGTTTCTTTTGATTCATATTTACGATGAGATTTCGTATATTGATAAAGCACTGACGGTAAAATGTTTAACTTAAACCCTTTGTCGAGATTAAAAAAATAGCTTCCTTTCCAACGTGGATAAATATATGTTGAATTTGAACTGTTTGAGTATGTCTGATTTTCAAAATTTACGTTTGAGAAAATTAAACTCCCGCGGCTGTCGTTGTTGGGCGTCCTTTTCGCAGCAAACGACACTGTGTTTGATATCATAGCCTTGTCCGAGGCATATTTTGCACGGAGCGAAGCACCAAGCTGATTCTGTCTAAATCTGCCATAATCAAGCAAGTTACTTCGGGTTATCTCGTCAACGACATCATTATTTCGTGGAAATCTGAAAACCTGAGTCTGTTCGGTTCCGCTATTATGTCGGTCAGAATATTTATCTGTCACATTGAGGTCATAGGTCATGCGTCGATAAGACATCTTTGTATAGGCAAGCCCGCTCCCCGACCCTGCCATAACATTTCCAGTACCCGAAATTTTGGCATAACCGCCATATTCATAATGGTTTAAAGTAATATTTATGACATGTTTGTCGTGATTATAACGCGGGTCGGTCGGAAATGCAAGATATTCGACCTTTTTAACGTCCTCGGGGCGTAGTGCATCTATCTCTTCTTGACTCGCCTGCTCCATGTCAATATAGATTGACACACTCTCTCCGCCCGGAGTTTCAACCGACCCGGCAACAGGATTTATGCTTATTTGTGGAATCGCCATACGGTCGAGAAGTTCGATTGCGTTCTGCGCAGTCCGTTTTGTATTGCGGTCGGGATAATAAGTTGTCACTGTTGCTGAGGTGTGCTGCATCTGCGCTTCGATAACAACCTCGTTGAGTTGTCGGGTTGTTTCAAGCGTATCGGGTAGAGATGTTAGTGATTGAGCAGTCATGACCGTCACGACCGTGAGCATCGAGAGAAATGTGGCGATAGTTTTCATTTTTTCTGTTTTGTTGATTATATCCCTTTGACGGATTAACCCGCCGGTTTGTTACACGGTAGATGTTTTTTTCTGACCGACCGATTATGTTTTTTAATGCTTTAACTTAATTTTTTTGTGCGAGCGAAAGAAATTGAGTAATTTAGCAACCTGAAATCATTTTGAAATTTAACTACACTCAAAGATATGGCAAAAGTTATTATTATCGGAGCAGGTGGTGTCGGCACTGTCGTGGCTCACAAATGTGCCCAGAACCCCGAAGTTTTCAACGAAATTGTTATTGCATCGCGCACCAAATCAAAATGTGATGCCGTTGCTAAGGCTATCAACAAACCCAATGTTACGACCGACTCGGTTGATGCCGATTCTGTACCTCAGCTTGTTGAGCTTTTCAAACGCCACAAACCCGACCTGGTAATAAACGTTGCACTCCCCTATCAAGACTTGACAATCATGGACGCTTGTCTTGAATGTGGTGTAAACTATCTCGACACAGCCAATTACGAGCCTAAAGATGAGGCTCACTTTGAATATTCATGGCAGTGGGCCTATCGCGACCGCTTTGAAAAAGCCGGCTTAACCGCTATTCTCGGTTGCGGTTTTGACCCGGGTGTAACCGGCGTTTTCACTGCGTACGCTGCCAAACACTACTTCTCGGCAATGGAATATCTCGACATTGTTGACTGTAATGCCGGTGACCACGGTAAAGCCTTTGCCACCAATTTCAATCCCGAAATCAACATCCGCGAAATCACCCAGAACGGACGTTATTATCAGGATGGCAAATGGGTAACCACCGGTCCTCTCGAAATCCATGCCGAATTGAACTACCCGAACATCGGTCCGCGCGACTCTTATCTTCTCTATCACGAAGAGCTTGAATCGCTCGTTCAGAACTTCCCGACAATCAAACGTGCCCGTTTCTGGATGACCTTTGGCAAAGAATATCTCACCCACTTGCGTGTTATCCAGAACATCGGTATGGCTCGCATCGACGAGGTTGAATATAACGGTCAAAAAATCGTACCCCTTCAGTTCCTCAAAGCCGTTCTTCCCAACCCTCAGGATCTTGGCGAAAACTATCACGGTGAAACCTCAATCGGATGCCGCATCTCGGGTCTCGATAAAGAAAACCGCCCCTTGTCATATTACATCTACAACAACTGTAGCCATGAAGCAGCATTCCGCGAAACCGGTATGCAGGCTGTCAGCTATACAACCGGTGTTCCGGCAATGATCGGAGCCATGATGTTCCTCACCGGACAATGGGTTAAACCGGGTGTTCACAACGTTGAAGAGTTCAACCCCGATCCATTCATGGAACAACTCGCTGTTCAAGGCCTCCCCTGGCACGAAATCATCAACGGCGACCTTGAAGTAGATAACATCAAATAAAAAACGACACTCTCAAAGTTTTTAAATGACTTATAACGAATTCACCGCCGACTTGCGTAGCCGAGTGGAAGCAACGCGCCCAACTCGTTGGGTGCGTTTTGCCATTGTAGCCCTGATTTTTCTTTTGTGGGTTGCCTGGATGGGCAACTGGTGGCTCGCTCTGTTTTTGTTCTTGCTTTTTGACATCTATATAACCGGCTACATCCCGTTTACATGGTGGAAAAAGAGTGATAAAAAGGCTGTCAAGGCGATTATGAGTTGGGTTGATGCGATTGTTTATGCGCTCGTTCTGGTCTATTTTGTCTTTGCGTTTTTGGGACAAAACTACCAGATTCCGTCGTCATCGCTTGAAAAAACACTGCTCACAGGTGACTATTTGTTTGTCAACAAAACGATTTACGGACCCCGCGTGCCGATGACTCCGGTAAACTTCCCGCTGGTACATAACACCCTCCCGATTTTCAACACCAATAGCTATCTTGAAAAGCCATCTTTGAGCTATCACCGTCTTAAAGGAATACGCAAGGTTGAAAATGGTGATATCGTTGTTTTTAACTTCCCTGCCGGCGACACCGTGATGTCAAAAGTGTCAAATCCTGACTACTACACTCTCGTTAAGAGTTTGGGACGCAATGCCGTTATAAACAACAAAGCAACTTTTGGCGACGTGATTTATCGCCCGGTTGACCGTCGCGAAAACTATGTTAAACGTGCNGTCGGGCTCCCCGGACAACGCATAAAAATCGTTGACGGAACAATATACATCGATNATGTAGCNGAAAAAACGCCCGAAAACGTTCAGTATAACTACATTTTCCAAGTNAAAGGNCAAGGTCTTACTGACGACGAATGGAACAAGCTCGGCGTTGCAAACGAAGATATTCACTTTGTAAGCGAACTCGTTCAGGACTCGGCACTTGCGCGTGTCAACGGCTATGATGTAAACCCCGACGGAACCGTGCCGATGGTCTATGTCACACCNTTAACCAANGGGATGATTGATGAACTTCAATCGGCAGGTCGCATAAGCCATATTCTCAGACTNCCTCAGCAGCCCGACGGAATGTTGTTCCCCGATTATATCTCTGATTCATGGACAATTGACNACTATGGCGGCGATGACGGTATTTTGATTCCGGCAAAAGGAATGAAACTCAAAATCACCGATGACAATTGGAACATTTATGACCGAGCAATCCGTGTTTACGAAAACAACCCCNCGGCAAAAATGGTCAATGGCACTCTCTATATCAACGACAAACCGGTCGATGAATATGAGTTCAAGATGGACTACTACTTTATGATGGGCGACAACCGCCACAACTCGCTCGATTCGCGCTANTGGGGATTTGTACCCGAAGACCACATTATCGGTTCGCCNTGGCGCGTGATGATTTCTTTTGACAAAGACAAATCAATCTTTAACGGAGGCATACGCTGGAATCGTATCTTCCGTGATGCCAACCCNGACAAATGATTGATAATCAACGNCCTTTGCTGCGTTTCCCCGACTCGACNNTCATTCTNGCGCCGTCGTTTTTAGGGTCGATAAGCCGNTATGCNNTNATCGNNGCGTNTGNCAANNCNNTNGTCGATACATCCNCACGTTTNGACAAACGNTTNAAATCGACNCANCGCACNNNCATTGCCGATGTTAATGGCGAAATGANNCTGACNCTNCCNATNNCCAAACCNGAAAGNNTCACNAAAGCNACATGGAACNACATCNNNCTNTCAGANCACGGNCANTGGTGGCANCTNCANNTNACNGCNCTCGAATCGGCATACGGNCGCACCCCCTTTTTTGAATATTATATAGACAGGTTCGCCCCTTTCTTCACAAAAGAGGCTATTGNCGATTACGAAANTTTGGTCAACTATGACCAAGGTCTAGAGAATGTCATCTGTGANATTTTAGGTATCAAACCNCCNGAATANCAACCACTNAACCAAGCCNATTGCGANTCCGATTCATCACACACCACCCCAAACCAAGAAACCACTCTCGACTACACCCGCCGCGAGCCCCAATTTGACATCCCCCCCTACTATCAAGTCCGTGCCGACCGCCTCGGNTTCATCCCCGANCTGTCAATCGTTGACCTCATCTTCAACNTCGGNNCNGAANCNCCGCTGCTATTGAAAAAAGTNGTNGAGGAAATCAAAATGTAATTGCTTTTTTAGCATCAGATTAAGGTATTAGTAATTGNAGATTTTGTAGTTCTTCATTACNGAATAGTTGTCGCANAATCTGTTTCATGGCGCAAAGATATTAAACGTATGCGACAATTCGTGTCGTTTTCAAAATAAAATGAAACAATAGTTGAATTAATTTTGTATCGGCTTAAATTAGCGCATCAATATTTTTATTTTGCAGTAGCCAATAAGATCTTTATTATAATGTGTTCATAGTATAATATTATATAATTATGTCATTANTGGNATTTTGTGTATAACGGAGATAATTCTGCTGAGCAGAGTATAGAGACGTATTCGCATAACAATACACACAACCATGTGGGCAGGTATTGTAAGACCCGATATCTTTTGATGAGATACAACCACATAAAACTCGTTGCCCTTTATCTAATTTCAGTCGATTTATTTCATTATATAAATCCGGAGCAAGCTGACATATTAAATNAGGATCAACACAACGATTGTGGNTTATTTTGANTTGGGACAAATCAATCTTTTCAGCGCAAGTGGNTAACTCCAAGCCAAGATTTAATGCAGATAATTTCTTCGCAAAATCAAGCATTTCGGGTTCTGTCCATTCTCTATAATTTATACCGGCTGCCAATAGATTTCTTCCAACCTTTTTATAGGTTGCGATATCCGCAAAACTGAATACGAGCTTTTCAACGTAACCTTTNAGTTGATTTGCTATNTATTCAACTTTACTCACTAAATCATCAACCGAAATTTTATCAGTCAAAATGAGTGGGTCNAAGCGCCAAACTACCGATCCTAAGCCAAGAATATCTACAATTCGCTTAAAAGTTTCGACACGTTGTTTTAACGGTGGTACATTGGGTTCAAGACCTTCACAATCGTAATCATTAAGAGTAAACTGAAAATAACATCCAATGTTTAACTCTTTTAATTGTGGCAAGTATTGTATTATAGGAGCCGGATTCTTTGACCAGAAAACAATGAAACGCNTCTTGCTAAATGAAACATAAGAATCCTTACCATTATANGGATTGCGCCACCTTGTATAGCCACTCTTAATTCTATCAAAGAACCACGAGCTATAAAATGCCGGAATATCAGTTGCTCGACTCGCAGAAATGATTAATGGAGCCTGAGCCTCAACCATATTCCCATCTGATAATGTAAGTTTTATTTTTTCTGTTTTCATGGTACAAAGTTAAGTCGCAACATGAGCAAAACTCAATCTCACTAATCTTAATAGTTATTAAAAAGATGGGCGCAATATTTGCGCCCATACAATTTANGGATTATAAAAAATATGAGAATTATCTACTCTGATATTTTAGTACGTTTTGAGCCTTGCNATGTANTTACCGATGATNTCGAACTCGAGGTTGACGCGGGTGCCNACNTTGATGTCGCCGAAGTTGGTGTGTTCAAAGGTGTANGGGATGATGGCAACGCGGAATGAATCGCGCTCGCTGTCACANACGGTGAGCGAGACACCATTGACGGTTACTGATCCTTTTTCTACTGTGATATAGCCTTTTGCAGCGAGCTCGGNATTGACTTCATACTGAAATTTGAAATATCGGCTACCGTCAACTTCNTCNATGTCAACACAAGTGGCTGTAGTATCNACATGACCCTGCACNATGTGACCGTCGAGACGACCGTCAATTTTCATTGAGCGTTCGAGATTGACACGATCACCCTCTTTCAATAATCCAAGNTTNCTGCGGTCGAGAGTTTCCTGAATGGCTGTAACTGTATATGTATCATCGGGATTAAGCGAAACCACGGTCAAGCAAACGCCGTTATGNGCAACCGATTGGTCGATAGCCAATTCGTTGACAAATGAGCATTTTACGGTCAAATCAACATTGCCACCTTTGCGTTCTACTTTTTTAACGACAGCGGCTTCTTCNACTATTCCTGAAAACATNTCTTAANTCNTTATNGGTTANAANNATCCCGAAATCGGAGAGAAGGCTTCTGCTTCGTAAGGTTCTTCAGCCCGACTTCGGGATTAAAAANTTGACAAACAGCGTGATTATTCAGCTTCTTCAGCGTCGTCTTCCTTCATGTTATGGAAAACGTTCTGAACATCTTCGTCTTCTTCGAGTTTTTCGAGAAGNTTGTCGATTGTTTGACGCTGTTCGGGAGTTACTTCTTTGAGTTCGTGAGGGATACGTTCAAACTCAGCCGAAACGATTTCATAACCGTTGCTTTCGAGATATTTTTGGATGTTGGCAAATTCTTCAAAAGCACCGTAGAGCATGATTTCNTCTTCATCGGGTTCGATTTCGTCAACACCATAGTCGATGAGTTCGAGTTCGAGGTCTTCNAGTGAAACACCATCTTTAGGTTTNATTTTGAANACNCTCTTGTGGTCAAAGAGGAANGTCAACGAACCTTGAGTACCGAGGTTACCACCATGTTTGGTGAAGTATGAACGAACGTTTGCAACNGTACGGGTATTGTTNTCGGTAGCAGCTTCAACGAAGATTGCNATACCGAAGGGNCCATATCCTTCGTAGGTGATTTCTTTGTAGTCGCCGGCGTCTTTATCNGTTGCTTTTTTGATAGCGCGTTCAACGGTATCTTTAGGCATGTTGGCAGCNTTGGCGTTCTGCATCAACACGCGAAGACGCGGGTTTGCATCGGGATCGGGACCGCCNGCTTTGGCAGCNATAGTGATTTCTTTACCAATACGGGTAAATGTACGTGACATGTTACCCCAACGTTTGAGTTTTCTTGCTTTACGATATTCAAAAGCTCTTCCCATAGGTATATTGTTTAGTCTNTTTTATGTTTATTGATATCTGATTATTAACGAAGCTGTGCGCCAAGTTTGTTCTTNAGATTTTCGATGATCTTAGACATGATTGCGTCNATTTGACGGTCGTTCATTGTCTTTTCTTCATCTTGAAGTTCGATGGCGATAGCGTATGATTTTTTGCCTTCGGGCAAATTCTTACCCTCGTAAACGTCGAACAGACGTATGTTTTTGAGGAGTCGTTTTTCGCTTTCTCTAACAACTTTTTCGATTGCTTCCATTGTCACGCCGGCATCAACCAACAGCGCGAGGTCGCGNTTGACAGCCTGAGTTTTGGGGAGCGGAGCAAATTTGACTTTCTTTTTCAAAGCGAGTTTAACAACTGCATCCCACTCGATTTCGGCATAGCAAACGGGCTGTTTAATATCAGCTTTTTTCAAGATNGCTTTTGAAAGAACGCCGAGAGTAGCGAGTTTTTTGCCCGAGCGGGTATCGACACGGAGCGATGCGCTGTAAAGNGGATTATTGTTATCGACAGTGAAGACAATTTCACGATCTTCGATGCCAAGACGGCTGAAGATATTTTGAACGACTGCGCGAAGGTCATAAACCGTAGCCTCGATAGCCTGGCGGTTCCAAGATGCAGCCTGGATATTACCGGTCATCCAAAGAGCCAACGATGCGTGTTCGCTGAACGGAGCGAGAGGNGATTCGNCAGTTGATTCGGCAGCAGGATTCAAGAAATATACATTTCCAAACTCATACATTGCCAAGTCGGGTTGCTTGCGGTTGATGTTGTGGGCCAACGATTCAAGNCCNCCNAACAACAATGTTTGACGCATNACGTTNAGGTCAGANCTTAACGGATTGAGAAGTTTGACACACTTCTCGGCAGGATAAATTTCNAGTCCNTCATAATAGCTCTCGGCAGTTAGCGAATTGTTGAGTATTTCATTNAATCCGGCAGCNGTGAGCTGTTCAGATATAAGACGACGGATGTCGTCAGAAGCATCAACAGCCGTTTTATATGANAGCGACGAATTAACGTCGGTTGCTATTTCAACATTGTTATAACCATAGAAACGAAGAACTTCCTCTACAACGTCGCAGGGGCGGGTTACGTCAACACGATANGTCGGCACTTCAAGNGAGACAACATCGCCCGAACGGCCTTTGATNTCNATTTCAAGCGATTTGAGGATGCTGTCAACTGTTTCCTGAGGAATATCTTTACCAATCAATCGATTTAGATAGTCATAGCTCAAATCGACCTTGGCAGGTTCAACAACATTGGGATAGATATCGACAGGTTCACCACAGATTTCGCCGCCGGCAAGTTCTTTTACAAGAATTGCAGCCAANTTGAGAACATACATCGTGTTGTTGGGGTCAACGCCACGTTCAAAGCGGAACGATGCGTCGGTGTTCAGTCCGTGGCGACGAGCTGTTTTACGAACTCGTGTCGGGTTGAAGCATGCGCTTTCAAGGAANATTGATGTAGCCTCTTCGGTAACACCTGAATCAAGACCACCGAACACACCGGCAATACACATCGGACGCTCCGAGTCGCAAATCATAAGGTCNGCCTCGTTGAGTTTGCGTTCAACNCCGTCAAGNGTTGTGAAAGGTGTGCCTTCGGGAGCCGTGCGAACAACNATGCGGTTGCCCTTAACCTTATTGAGGTCAAAGCAGTGCATAGGCTGGCAGTAGGCGTGAAGCAGATAGTTGGTGATGTCAACAATGTTATTGATCGGACGCTGACCGATAGCAACCAAGCGGTCTTGCAACCATTTTGGCGACTCGGCAACCTTCACGTTTTTGATAGTGATACCGCTNTAACGGATACATCCGGCTTTATCTTCGACCTCAACNTCTACGCGCCCGTCGGGACGNTCGATTTTAAACGAGTCGATTGAATCGCGATGGAGGTTGGGATTNNTTTTNGTATTGCGGGTGAGCCATCCCGACANNTCGCGGGCAACGCCATAGTGCGANGCNGCATCGATACGGTTAGGAGTCAAGTCAACCTCAAGNACATAATCGCTGTTGAGGTTATAATATTCGGCAGCAGGCGTTCCGGGTTTGATTTCACGGTCAATCACGATGATACCGTCGTGGCNTGTTCCNACACCNATNTCGTCTTCAGCACAAATCATACCGAACGACTCGACATTACGAATTTTTGATTTCTTGATTTTGAATTCTTTGTCGCCGTCATAGAGGGTTGTNCCAACNGTAGCGACAACAACAGTTTGACCGGCAGCCACATTGGGCGCACCGCAAACAATCTGAACNGGCTCATCAAGACCGAGGTCAACGGTAGTGATGTGAAGGTGGTCGCTGTCGGGATGATCAACACAGGTCAATACNTTACCGATAACGACGCCACGAAGTCCGCCTTTTATTGATTCTACTTCTTCGACCGACCCGGTTTCAAGACCGATAGATGTCANAGCATCAGCAAGTTTTTCGGGTTGAAGGTCAAAATCGACATATTGCTTAAGCCAATTGTACGAAATGTTCATTTGATGATTATAGCTATAGTTTATTTATACACTTCCCCGCCCTTTTTGACGGGCAATCGGGANTTGTATAGGGCAATTGCGTTGCAAATTTACTAAATATGAGGCAATCAGCAAAAAGAATTTTTTATTTTCCTGAATTTCGCAGTCGTTTTTGGAGTCGATCTACAAATACATGGTTTTTTATGCCCCATTTTGGAGCAATCAACATNGANGCNGGNCTCTGNGATGTNAANCGTTCGATGGCAATATCTTTTCTGAGTCTGCCGATGATTTCGACACACAAATCGATATACTCATCGACTTCAAAGATAGTGACATTTGAACNATNGTNACGGTAACGCCGAGCCAATTCAGTTCCNTCAACCACCTGCATTTGATGGAACTTGACCGTCGAAACAGGTAATTCATTCAGCCGGTCAATGGTTTGCAACATCATATCCCGGGTTTCGCCGGGTAAACCCAAAATCAAGTGGACACCAGTCTCGATATTTTTATTGGCGGTCATTTTGACAGCTTTGACAGTGTCNTCCCACGAATGACCGCGATTTATCAGCTGCAAAGTCTGATTGTGGGCCGATTCAGCACCATATTCAACAATTATACGGCTATNCTGACGGTCTAATNCAGCCAGNTTGTCAAGGAGAACATCATCAACACAGTCGGGACGNGTCCCGATAATCACACCATCTACCTTATCGACCGAGAGAGCACGCCGATATAGACCGACAAGCTCATCAACCGAACGTCCGTATGTATTGGTGTATGCCTGAAAATAAGCGAGATAGCGCATATCGGGATATTTATATCCAAAAAANTGCTTACCNTTTTCAAGCTGNTCNTCAACCGGCAGTGAAGAGTCGGCAAATGACGGATTGAATGCCTCGTTATTGCAGTATATACATCCACCACGCCCCTTTGAGCCGTCACGGTTGGGACACGTAAAACGAGCGTTGACCGTCAGTTTTTGCATCTTGCGTCCGGGAAACAGACGCGTCAGATATTCTGAATAATCAAGATAATAGGNATTCATCGGCTACATGCGGGCTGCATTGTTTGACAGCCATGAGTCNAGCAAAACAATAGCCGCCATCGCCTCGACAACGGGCACTGCACGCGGAACAACACAAGGGTCATGGCGTCCGCGAGCCTTCAATACCGCGGGATTATTGTGACGGTCAATCGTTTGAACCTCACGCAGNAGGGTTGCCACGGGCTTGAATGCNACTTTAAAATATATAGGCATGCCGTTGGATATTCCGCCTTGAATTCCTCCCGAATGGTTGGTCGAGGTCTTTACNTTATTNTCACCGTCAACTATAAACGAATCAATCATTTCACTACCACGATGACGCGAGCCNTCAAACCCCATTCCATATTCAAAACCTTTGGCGGCATTAATGCTCATCATTGCCGCCGCAAGCGATGCCTGNAGCTTATCAAAACATGGGTCGCCAAGCCCGACGGGAACGCCACGGACAACACAACCGACCACGCCTCCGATTGTGTCTCCGTCGCGTTTCACGTCGAGAATTAGATTTTTTATCCGCTCGGCAGTTGCCGGGTCGGGACAACGTGTTTCGCTAAGTTCAACTTTTGACAAATCAACCTGTTCGGGATCGATGCCGAGAGCAATGTCGCCAACCGAGTCGGTATAGGCAGCGATCGAAATTCCTTTTGTCGCNAGNGCTTGCATGGCAAAAGCACCGGCAACAACTCTCGACACGGTTTCACGAGCCGAAGAACGTCCGCCTCCGCGATGATCACGCAAGCCATATTTTGAGGTNTAGGTATAGTCGGCATGAGAGGGGCGATAAAGCTCTTTCATCTCTTCATAGTCGCCCGAATGTTGGTCGGCATTACGAACGATGAAACCGATTGGCTGTCCGGTTGTTACGCCTTCAAAAAGCCCCGACAAAATCTCGACACGGTCTTTTTCATCGCGAGCCGTAACAATTGCCGATTGTCCCGGACGACGTCTATCGACCTGACGCTGAATCTCGTCTAAATCGATTTTTATGCCGGCAGGCATACCATCGATAACGCCACCAAGAGCCTGACCATGTGACTCGCCAAAAGTCGTCACTCTGAATATCTTTCCAAAAGTATTGCTCATCGAATTTCCTCCTCGTTTGATAAATCAGTCGATACGATAATATCAGCGACCTTTGCCCGACAATAATTAATCAAGTCGGCAGGCGCAATCTCAAATTGCAATCCGCGTTGACCGGCGCTGACATAAATCTTTTCAAAATCATTTGTCGTGACATGGAAAAACGTCGGAAAAGCCTTCTTCATTCCGACAGGCGAGCAACCACCTCTGATATAACCGGTTAAAGGTAACAATTCTTTCATCGGAATCAAATCGACCTTTTTATCGCCGGCTACTTTGGCTGCCTTTTTTAGATCAACCTCGGCATCGCCCGGCACCACACAAACAAAATAGCCGGCACGGTCGCCATGAAGAACGAGAGTTTTAAAAACCGACTTTATGTCTTCACCGAGTTGCTCGGCGACATGGTCGGCTGCGAGATTATTTTCGTCAACCTCGTATGGCACCAAAACATAGTTTATATGCGCTTTGTCGAGCAGTCGGGCTGCATTGGTTTTATTAATTCCGGTCATTTGACAAATCAATTTACATGACAAAATTAGCTATTCTTGATCGATTATCAGCAAAGTAAGAGCCAAAAAAACATAACTTAATTGATTATTACAAATAAAAACGCCGGAACTGCAGCAGCAATTCCGGCTTAAACAATGTATTATCTAACCTTTTTCTGAGCGACTGAAACATAAATCTTTATTCCCTGTATATCTTATGCTTTCTTTTCTCTCTGCTCGGCCGGCGTCGCTTCCAACGCTCGATTTCATCAACAAACGAGGTTTTCAATGAGATTTCTCCACCGGCCGTTTCTGATTTTTTCAGTCTGACTCGGTTTATCTCCCCTAAGCAGGTTTTGTCACTATCGTGTCAAGGTTCGTTTCTTTATCTTGTAAACGTATTGTAACATCATTGTGTTCACAGAAACATCAATTTTTTTCAAAAAAATTTTTGTTTTACTGCTTTTAAGAACATTTGCGAGCAACGCAAATTTGATTATACCACTATTATACAGAGGTTTATATGAATAAACAAATCGTACAAAAAATTTTTCAAAAAGTTCATCTTTTATCTGTTACAATTGTTACAAACCAACGAAATTTATTGTAACAAGTAAAGTAATCCGGGAGAGGCTCGACTCAAAAACAGCCTTTAAACCTTTGTTTTATAATATTTTATTATTATCTTTGCAAAATAAATACTCAATTAATATCTAATATCACAATCCAATCATTTCATGAAACAATATCTTATTACATTAATAGCTATAATTAGCATTTGTTTTTGTTCCTCGGCACAACGAGTTGAAGTTTTTGGCGGGTATTCTTACGGCTCATTAGTAGCTAAATTGCCTGGAATTGCACCTCCTTTTAACGTAGCCGTTAATGCACCAATGGTATCAGAACCTCAAGGCAATAATAATGGAGCTCTGACACTTGGTGTAAATGTCAGAATCATTAAAAATTTATCACTCGGCTTATCATGGACCGGTGCATCAAAAGCTAAAATAAAAATGCACTACTATGGAAGCTCTGTAATGGATTATGTTGAACAAAGCTCAAACGCAATAATGTTTAATGTTAAATATGACTGGCTTAAATTCTGGAAAATAAATCTATACTCAAGAGCGGGTATTGGAGCTATATTTTTTAGCAAGCCTTCTTTTAGTGAAAAACTTTTGGATTGGGACTACAACCTTGAATG
Source organism: Bacteroides sp. (assembly GCA_014802535.1). Classification (GTDB taxonomy): domain Bacteria; phylum Bacteroidota; class Bacteroidia; order Bacteroidales; family Muribaculaceae; genus CAJUPY01. The sequence continues at coordinate 29,009 of JAAVCC010000017.1, forward strand.
GCGCGACGGCAAACCGGAAGCCTGTAAACGTTTAGCTTGGCAAGTCTCTTTTGTCGGTATTGAATATCGTCCGATCAAATGGGTTGGAGTCTTTGCCGAGGGTGGTCTCGGTCGCCAAGGTGCCTTGTTGGCCGGCCTAAAAGTTTTTATCTAAGTAAATTATTTATCAATGAATATTTTAAATCGTTACAGCCACTTTGTGGTGGCTGTAACTTTAATCATCTTTTCTTTATCACGGCTCAATGCCGCTGAACCACAGGGATATATTACAGGGAAAGTTACCGATGCAAATGATGGCAGCCCGTTAGCCGGCGCATCTGTCATGATCGGTATCAAAGGGGTTGTGACCAATGCCGATGGCGTTTATTCGATGCCGTTGCCCGACAAGAAAACAGGGAGTGTCACTCTGAAATTTTCTTATGTAAGTTATCTCAAAAAAAATATTACCGTTACCCTACCGATAAACGGAAAGGTTGACGTTGCGCTTGTCCCCGACCAAAATATGCTCAGCGAAGCTGTCGTTCAAGGTACACGACACGATTTCGGAGTGAAAAGTCCGCAAATGAGCGCAATTGAGCTTTCCGGTGCACAGCTAAAGAATGTTCCGATGGTATTTGGAGAACCCGACCTGTTAAAAACAATTCAACGCCTGCCCGGTGTACAGTCGGGCAAAGAGGGTAATTCAGGCATCATGGTGCGCGGTGGAGGATATGACCAGAACCAGCTGATGCTTGACGGCACGATGATGTATTCGACCGAACACATGAAGGGTTTTGTGACGGCAGTCAATCCCGACATGATTTCATCAATGGCATTTTATCGCGGAGCCTTCCCCGCGCTCTATGGGGGTCGATTGTCGAGTGTTATTGACATTGCTACAACCGAGGGCGATTTTGAGACTTATCACGGTGCAATATCGGCGGGACTGATGATTGGTCGGTTCAATGTGTCGGGTCCGATCGTCAAGGGCAAAACTTCGTTTGCATTGGCAGCCCGTGCATCGTATTTCGATATGATTTTTCAGCCCGAAGCTGAGAAGCATTATAAAAAGATAGGAATACAATCGCCCTACACCGGCATGGAGTTCTGGGATGTCAATTTCAAACTTGCTCACCGTTTTTCATCAAAAGATAAAATGACTCTTCTTTTTATCACCGACCGTGACAATCAAAAGACCGAAACAACCGAGAACTCTCCTGCCATAGTTGAATCTCCATATGAGGAGCATGGTAAAATTGTCGGTACAATAATTGACTCGCAACTTTCAGGCACAGAATCAATATCGACAAAATGGTCAAATATGCTGGGAGCTTTAAACTGGTATCACAGGTTTGGCGAGCACCACCGACTTCATTCAACATTGGGATATAGCCAATATAACTATGAACGAAAATTAAAAGGCCATCAAGAAAGAATACGAACCGTCAAAAGAGATGGAAAACCTGACAGTATTCCCTACTCGTCAAACGAGCTATCTACCCTGACCCAACATTCTAAAATCAACAGCCTAAATTTTAAAACCGATTATCAACTTCCGCTGGGGACAGCAAATATTTTTAACGTCGGGATAGACGGTAGATATGTAAGTACCGACCCTCGCCGTCATATTAAATCGGAACGTGACCACTTCCAATACTGGACCTATTCAGAATCAGGAGCAATGCGACCTGAAGATCTTTATACACATACCCACACTTTAACCGACTCGATTGTTGGTAAAAGAAGTGAGATGTTTAACGGGAATATCTACATAGGAGATAATATGAAGTATGGACCTTTTGAGGCGATTATTGGAGCCCGATTAGCATCATACACGGTTAAAAATAAGACATACCTCTCTTTTGAACCACGTTTTTCAGCATCTATAATGCTTGGAAAGAATACCTCGTTTAAAGCATCTGTAAGCCGAATGTCTCAAGGTGAACGCATTTTAAGTTCAACAAGTTTGATTGCCCCATCTGATATCTGGGTCAATGTAAACGATTCAATACCGCCAATGAAGTCGATGACCTACTCAGTCTCTTTAAACCGTCAGTTCCCATGGGGATTAGAAGCATCGGTTGAGGGGTATTATAAAACTATAAACAACGTGATGGATTATCGTGACGGCACAGATTTTTCATCTGTAGCCACCGATTGGCAACAGATGATTACATTTGGCAACGGAAAATCATACGGAGTTGAATTTATGTTACAACGCATGGTTGGAAATACAACGGGATGGATTTCTTATACATGGTCAAAGGCAATCAGCAAGTTTGACCGACCCGGTGAAATGATAAACAGCGGAAAAGAGTTCTATTCCCCGTCTGACCGACGCAATAATCTTGCAATAAATGTTAATCACCGCATTAATTTCAATCGTTTCCCCGGTAATCATCTTGATATATCCGGAGCCTTCACTTATGTGACGGGATTATATTATACAGTGCCTGATTATCTTTCATATACAGGTTTTTTGGAATTTGCCGATCATACATTTAAAAGCCTTTCTTTATCTTCTTTTTATGATATTTATATGAACGATCAGTGGAGTGATAGTAATACAATTACATTACCGGCCGAAGCATTTGATGTTTTCTTGCGTGAAGAAGGATATTCAAAAAAGAACAACCTAAAGTTGCCTGACGAAATAAGGCTTGATATTACAGTTTCGATGACTGTAAAACATCTTATAGGGCAAAGTACCATTGCTGTCGGTGCTACAAATCTTTTGAATCGAAAGAATGTTTCAGACGCTTTTATCGGAAGTGATCAAAAAGGAAATGTCATAATTAAAGGCGTTTGTAATTTCCCTATTATGCCAACCATAAGTTACACCTACTCTTTTTAAAACGATGAAAAAAATTATATATTCTTTATTAGCCTTGCCACTCGTTCTTCTATCGGCTTGTGAGGTCGAAATGGCAGCTCCACGAGCCGACTCTGACGACAGCTCAATTACTTTAACCGCACTTGCAGTTGCCGGTGAGAAACTGAGTGCCCGAGTCTCTCGTACTCAAGATCCAAATAAAGCTGTATTTGACAAATATGATGACCCATACCTGATGTGGCGTGTTCTGAAGTTTGATCAAAGGAACCAACAGGCTGATATTAAACAACAGGAAAAATATTATGATGGAAATTTAATTACTGATGCCAAAGTAACGGCATTAATTAATAATCAGACTTTTAGTTTAGTGTATAATGACTCAACTCTAAATTATGAATGTGTTGATTATATCATTCAACCCGGCGATAATATCCATCTTACAGCCGTTAGCTCAATTGAACAAAATGACGGAACATATCGCGAATTTACAACCTATTCAGAGGTGACAATTCCTGATAAAGATTTTGATATTGAAATATTAAGTACTGAAAAAATCTATAGTAAATGCACCTCTAACGATGGTTTCAACGAAAGAAATGTTGATTCAGTAATGATTTTCAAGCTGAAACTAAAATCTTCATCCGGGCTTAACTTCTATCGATTAAAAGTCACGAGTGTTGAATATATAGCTGATTATGATAAATTTCTACATGACATTCAAGGCAATCGATATGAATATGACGAAACAAAAGTTGGACTATCGTTTATCAGTCCAATAGACGCTTTCACTTGTAACGATCCCCTATTATATGACTCAAAAATCGAAAAGAATTTCGGACCCTGGCAGGCATATCAAACTGATGTATTCACCGATAAAAGCTTTTTTGATAACGAATATGTTCTTGATGTCAGTTCACGAATAGCGACCTCGCGAAGCGATGGCATGAATTATGGACGTTATTTTGAAATCGAATTGCAACCCATTACAAGAGAATTAATGGAATATCTCTCAACCGTTTACCATATTAGAGTAAAAGAGGACTCATATTTTAGCCAACCGATAACCATTCCATCAAATATTAAAGGTGGAGTTGGCGTGTTTGGTGCTATCGGCAAATCAAAAAAGATACGTTATTTCTTCCCCGGGGAAGAAAATCCGATTCTTGCGCTATAAATCTCAATACAATGAAATTTGTGTAATTTTTTGTTTTATAAAGTTTTATAAAAGTCATTCTTCTATCAACACGCTAAACGCAATGAAGAAAGTTCTTGGGTTAGAGTAAGTTAAAAATAATTCAAAACAGAATAACAAACGGGGTTTCTCGGCTAAAACCGAGAAACCCCGTTTCACATAAGCGTGAAATAATTTTTCACAGCCCAAGGGCTGCCATCAGGCGGGCAAAGGCTGTTGAGGTGTCACAAAGAGTTTCGACATGAAGTTTTTGTATCTCTTCATAGTTTCCACGCACTTCAAGAAGCTCGACAAGGCTAACATCACCATGAGTATAGGCATCGAGATAGCTGTTGTAGATCTTTTCCGACTCTATAAGAGTTTCGGCATCGAGCGATTGAAGCTGAGCGAGAGTCGTGCGATAGTTGCGGAGTGCCGATATAACATCACTCTCTATCTCGATACGAGCCTGAGCATATTGCTGTTCAGCCTGTTGCTGACGAAATTTGGCAGCATTGACCGAACCTTTATTGAGATTTGAGAATTTGAGCGGAATTGTCACTCCAATAGTCATTCCCGAAAAGCGCGGAGCGGGAGCAAGCTCGTTTTTCACCTCGGTATTATAGTTGTAACCGAGAGCAACTTCAAACTCCATGTTTCGCTCACGTCGTGTAACGGTGAGAGCTTTTGCAGCCACATCAACATTTTTCATTGCAGCACGCAAATCGGAACGACGCTTGAGTGCTTCATCAATGAGTGTTTCATCGTCAATTTCAGGCAACACCATAGGTAACGCATCAGATACCGGCTCAAATTCATCGGCAAGTCGCGGATTACCCATCAAAACTGCAAGGTTGAGCATCGAGTCATGATAATCGGAAAGCGCACGGCGTGCTTCGGAACGAGCCAATCGAGCCTCGATACGGGTTGACATAGCATCAACCTCACGAATTTCACCGATAGCAAGCCCTAACGAATCGCCACGGGCAATTTGATCCATACTTTCGCTGAAACTAAGAGCGAGTCTATAGAGCTGCAAAGCTTTGTAAGCTTCAAAATAAGCCGACATTGCCTCGAAGCGCAAGTTGCGGCAATAGTCTTCAAAGAGCTCATAAGACAATTCTGCCTCAGATTTGGCAAGATCGACTGCAGCGCCACGTCGCCCGGGGGTAAACGTATAACCGAGTTCAACCGCAATGCCCTGCCCCATTTGCATGCGGTGATCATCGTTGTTGGCATACTCGACTCCGAGGGTCGGGTCTTCAAAAATTTTGGATGCACGAATCTCAGCCTCGGCTATGGAGAGGTTGAGTTTTTCGGCGGCGAGGGAGATGTTATTTTCCATCACGATTGACAGGCAGCTGTCAACTGTGAGAGGAGCGGCAGAGCGGGCAGAAAAGGCTAAAACAAACGATACTAAAATAAATATATGGCGTTTCATTTCTTATCTTTTTTGAGGTAACGACGTTCAACTTCATAGTAGAGCACCGGAAGAACAAACAGAGTCACAATGGTGGCAAAAAGCAAACCATAGACAATAACGGTTGCCAGCGGACGCTGAACATCGCTGCCGATGTTGGTCGAAAGCGATGCCGGGAGGAGTCCGAGAACGGCTACCGATGCGGTCATCAAAATTGGGCGGAAACGGTGACGGGCTCCCTCAATGATGTTGTGTTTGAGGTCGGCGTCATCACTATTTTTACGCAGATTATTTATATGGCTCAGCATGATTACGCCATTTTGGATTGCAACACCGATGAGCGCGATAAAGCCGACAGCCGACGACACGTTGAGAGTCATGTCGCGCACATTCAATGCCAACATTCCACCAAACAGCGCAAGCGGAATTACCATGAGCAGAGTAACAGCCATGCGTATTTTTCCAAGGGCTATAACGAGCAATATGAACATAACCGCCAACGCGAGAGGTACCACAACAGCAAGTCGCGAGTAGGCACGTTCTTGATTTTCAAATTGTCCGCCCCACTCGAGTTTTATGCTGTCACGGTCAAACTCGACATCCCGATCAATGATTTTATTTGCTTGAGTAAGGAACGTCGAGAGGTCGGTGCCACGCAAGTTGACGCGAACCGTCAAGTGGCGGCGATTCATTTCGCGGGTGATTGTCGAAGCGCCGGTCGTGAGTTTGATTTCAGCGACATGAGACAACGGAATCATACTTCCGTCGGGAGCCGCCAAACGCAAACTTCCGATTTTTTCGGGAGTGTTTCGATATGATTCGTTATATCGGCAAATTACATCATAACTTTTACTGCCTATAAAAATTTGGCTTACAGCCTTGCCACCAATCGCAAGTTCTATGAGGTCGGTAACATCAGATACATTCAGTCCATATCGGGCGATGCGGTCACGATCGACTATAATTTGCAGCTGGGGCAACGGGGGTTCTTGATCGACAGCCACGTCGGCAGCCCCGGGAATAGATGCCAGAACTTTTTCAAGTCGTTCGGCAAGATGACGTGTCGAGTCAAGGTCTTCGCCATAGATTTTCAGACATAGGTCGCTGTGGGCACCCGCAAGCTGGTCCATAACCATATCAATGATAGGTTGAGAGAATCCGACTGTTATGCCCGGAATATTTTTCAATTCCTCGTCAAAAGCTTCAATGAGCTGTGCTTTATCGCGACCCGATTTCCATGTGTCGTATGGTTTTAGCCCGACGCCACACTCGATATGGCTTAATGAAAATGCTTCAGCACCTTCATCGTCACGTCCAACCTGAGTCATCACATAACTGACCTCATCAAACTTTGCCAAACGTTGGCGAATTTCATTTCCCATTTCGGTTGACCGCTCTATCGAGATGCCCGGAGGGAGCTGCACCTGAATCCAAACCGACCCCTCGTCAAGCGGAGGTAAAAAGTCTTTGCCGACGGTATAGGTCAAAATACCGGCACCAACAACAATTATACCGAGAGGTAAAACAAGACGACGCGGACGGTCAATCAAGCTTGAGACAGCTGCCGTATATCGGTCGGTCAACTTTTCAAGCCATTTGTTTTGTCTGATTTTTTGAGGATGACGATAGGCAAGATAAGCAAGTCCGGGGATGAGCAAAAGCGCAACGGCAAGAGCTCCGGCAAGAGCATATCCAACAGTATATGCCATCGGCGTGAACATTTTTCTTTCGATATGTTCAAAGGCAAAAAGCGGCATATATGCCACAATGATAATCAAAGTTGAGAAAAATATAGGTTTGGCGACATCGGTGGTTCGCTTGATTATATTTCCTTCATCAAGCGTTGCATCGGGATCGCTTTCGCGCTTTTTCAAGATTGTTTCCATCATCACAATAGCACCATCGACAAGAATACCGAAGTCGATAGCACCGAGCGAAAGTAAATTTGCGGGGATATCGGTGATTTTCATCAAGATGAATGCAATCAACAGCGAAAGTGGAACGGTTACCGCAACCAAAATTGCACCCTGCCAACTGCCAAGATAAATTATCAGGACAATCAAGACCAGGGCCATTCCTTCAAGAAGAGTGTGACTGACCGTGTTAAGAGTAGTATCGACCAGATTTGTTCGATCCATGAAAGTCTCGATTTTTACGCCATCCGGTAGAATATTGTTATTGAGTTCATCAACGGCAGCTTTAACACCGACAAGCACCTCTGAAGGGTTTTCGCCGCGCAACATCTGAACAATACCTTCGACACAGTCGGCACGGTCAACACCGTTATTATTGAAGCCAAATACGCCCTTACGTTCAAGGTTGCCATATTTCACCTGACCGATGTCATTTAAAAAGACAGGGACTCCGTTTTCGGTTTTGATAACAATTTTTCCAAGATCATTGAGGTCGTGTATCAAGCCGATACCGCGAATAACATAACTCAAGTCGCCATGAGAGAGCATAGAGCCGCCAGCCGACGAGTTGTTTGCTTCAATTTTTTCACTTACTTCAGCCAACGAGAGCCCGTATTGCTCCATCTTGACCGGATCAAGCTCGATTTGATATTGAGTCGTAATTCCACCGTAATTGCTTACGTCGGCAACGCCGGGCACCTGTTTTAAACGCGGGATAATCACCCATTTATGCAAGTCGGTGATTTCGCGCAAATCGTTTTTTCCGGTTATGACATATCGGAAAATCTCACCGGTAGGCGATGTCAAGGGATTGAGTTCAGGAACGGCATCATATGGAAGTTCGAGTTCAGATAATCTCGCCTGAATCAACTGACGTGCCCAATAATCGTCAACGCCATCTTCAAAAACAACGATAACGGTCGATAGTCCAAACGTGTTTTTACTACGCATAACCTTCATCGAAGGAATACCGTTGACCACTCGCTCGACAGGAATTGTGATTTGCTGTTCGATTTCTTCAGCGGCAAGTCCCGGCACCTGAGTCACAATCTGAACTGTTGTGTCGGCAATGTCGGGATATGCGTCAATCGAAAGAGCTCGCCAACAAAACCATCCGATAATCCCTAACAGTACAAAGACGGCAAACATCAGGCCTCGCCTGTGTATTGCCTGTGAAATGAGACGTTTCATCGGTCAACAATTACATTTCAGGGAAATAGAATGCACCTTTGGTGACGATCTTATCACCCGGGATAACCCCCGATTTTATTATTGTCGCATCATCAACCGATTCTCCGATTTCGACAAATGTGTTGACAAAACGATTGTTGCCAAGGTCTTTAACGACATATGTTTTGTCGTCGTGACGGCGTATAGCAGCCGTGTTGACAAGAATCGCCCCGGTCGGACTGTCGGTCATATTAACAACTCCAAACATATTTGGTTTGAGTTTGCCTGTCGCATTATCACATTCAACAATAAGCTCGACCGTGCGGGTCGCGGGGTCAAGCATTTCGTTGATATGATATATCGAGCCGGCAAAGAGTGTATCGGCCCACGAATCGATCGAAACTTCAACTTTGTCGATGTTGCGGAGCTTGCTGAAATCGCTCTCTTTGACACTTGCCACAACCCAGACTTTGTTGAGATCGGCAATGATAACCGAAGGCTCGGCATCGTCTTTGACATATTGGCCATTAACAAGATTATTGACAATCACTGTTCCCGAAATGGGCGATTTAACCGTCATCGGTTGCCCGGGTGCCATTGTCGCGATATCACCGCCAAAAACCCGAAGTGAGGCCTCGGCATTTTCAGCCGCACGTTTTTTGATATCATAGTCGGCTTGAGCTTCCTCATATTCACGAGCCGAAATCATACGCGATTCATACAGACGTGATGCACGGGCAAGAGCACGTTCGGCTTGGTCACGTTCGGTTGCCGCTTCAAAAGCCGTTCGGCATATCTCAAGATATTCGCCCGAACTGATTTGAAAAATCGGTTGTCCGGCAGCAATTTTTTGTCCGGGATGTACAAACGATTTGACAATACGCCCTGAAAATGGCACGCCAACTTCGGCATACTGCGCCGGGATTGCCTTGACCTGTCCCGATGCCGAAAAGCGCGGACTATATTCTGACTGAGAAATTGTTGTTGACTCGATTCGTTGCAAAACCGATGTTGTCGGATCGACGATGATTGTATCGCCTGAAATAGTAAAATCTGATTTTGCCGAATCGTTGTTTTTTGATGTGCATGACGCAAACATAATCATACACACGGCAATAACTGCCGGTAGTGATATAATCGGTAGTTTCATTGACAATGATTTTGGCTGCCGGCAACGACAGCTAAATTAATAATGATGAATTNGAATTGGATAGAGANAGNATTGATNTTGTCAACAAAAACTTGCCGGAGGACCGCGGAGCAGGGAGGCNACACAGTCATTGATAATTACTTTGACTACTTCTTTCGACAAGAAGTNCAGCCAAAAGNATTTCANCAAANTCAANCGGGTTGTCAANCNCTACGTCGTCACTGACAATGTCGTTAAGACAGGCTATGGCATTGAATTCATAGTCGGTGTGAGTGTGATTTGAGTTTGGGAGATACGGATGAGAGTGCGTTACGATTTTGTCGCCAAACCCNATCAAGTGGGAGTGAACAAACAGNGTCGATCCACAATAATATGCAGCAAAAAGAAGTATGAGCAACATCGCCGGGACATTACCTTTGAATTTCTTTTGACTGCAATTATGTGATGAAACTCTCATTAGATTTAAATAATGGCACAAAGATACAACGATTTTAATAAATTCAACAAAAAATGCATAAATTATATNGCAAAATGTAGAATGGAGCGACGCAGAATAGGTCATATTCGGGAAATTTCACCTTTCTCCGACTCATTTTCACCTCATTTTGGGTCAAAATTTGCAAACTCAAATGTTTTTACTTATCTTTGCAAACAATACCTGCCCTAACCCGATAAATTTTGTTTTATCAACATAAATTTCCAACAATTATTAATCACTTTTTCATATTTAATATTTTATGAAAAAACTATATTTTGCAATAGCATTTGCGGCAATGTTGACCGCTTGCTCAGAAGATTTCAATCCCGATGTAGATTTGAAAGGAGAAGTTGATGGAAGNTACCTTACCCAACTCGAACAGGGTCANGNNTCNGCANCATTCCTTCATAATAATAACGAAACAAGAGTATATTCTCGCCAAATTATCGATAGCGTCAGCACAAGCAAATGGTCTGAAATAACCGACCAAGTTGACACTTCAGAACGTCTTCGTCGCGTTGACATTCACGATGGTAAATCGTGGGTGCCCTACCAACCGGCTCCAACCGTTGAAGAAATGGTTTTGTTTGAGCCCGAAATCGAGGTTGCGTGGAAAGAATATCTCACCAAATCGGGATTTGACACCACCCAATGTATCGTATATCCNTTCGTTTANAACGCAGAAACACAACAAGTCAGCATCGACGATGTTNTATATACCGTTGANCGTGCCAACAACGAGCGTTTGCTGATCTCNATCAATAAAAAAGTTTCAGACACCGAGGAACAAAAATATGTTTACACTTTCTTCCAATCTCANGATTTCATAAGTTGGAATGCNGCAAACTGGGATCAATATTATTCAAAGAAGAAAGCGTATGACAGCCCTAAAGATCTCATTATCGCTCGTATTGACATAATGAAAGAGTATAACAAAGGNAACGGATATTGGACATATAGCCCCAGCGACACCGAGAATCGTTANCTGAACCTNGATCTTGTCAAACAGCTTATCGAAGAAGGCAGAACATACGAAACTGTAACCAATGCCGAACGTGTACTTCTGTTTGGTCGCCCGNTAAACGACAACAACGATAACAGCGACAANGGTGACAATAACGAGAATAACGAGAATAACGAGAATAACGAATAACCTCAATACTCTCATAAAATATTGTGCAATTCATTGAATAGTGGCTGCGACCAAACCGCAGCCATTGTTTTTGAATTAAACACGGTTTTAACATGGCGTGTTGCCCGAGTCAAAAATAATATATACCTTTGCAAAAAGCATAACGATTAAAAACGATATTCCCGATGCTCCGAGCAGTTAAATGTATAGTANTANGAACGGTCAGATATAACGACAAAAGTTCGATTGTGACCGTTTATTCTCGTGAACTTGGGCGCATGTCGTTTGTATCGCCTGCCGGAGCATCACGCGAGGCTACACGACGACGAGCCTTGTTAATGCCGTTGAGCGTGATTGACTGCNTAGCCGACGATCGCCCCGGCAAGGAACTGNTCACCGTCAGAGACATAAGCCGCAGNGGTGGTTTTGACTTCTCTGAGACNCCGCAAAAAGGAGTCACGGCTCTCTTTATTGCCGACTTCCTGAACTCAACGTTGAACGAACGCCAACCCGACGAAGCNATGTTTGACTTTATTGTCAGTGCCATTAACCGTCTTGGCGAAATCAGNGGTACGGCCCTCGCCAANTTCCATATCGCATTCATGGTCAATCTTCAACACTATCTCGGTATATTTCCNGATATATCNACCTATCGTCCGGGACGTGTTTTTGATATTGTCGATGGAGTTTATAGAGCAACCGCACCCCTTCACGGAAAATATCTCGACCGCGAAGAAGCNTCGTTCTCAGTATTGTTTTCAAGAATGACACTCCGCAACATGGGTCTTTATCGACTCAACCGTGAGCAACGTAATCGCGCCGTTGACATCATACTCGATTTTTACTCTCATCATCTCGGCGACCTGCGCGACTTGCAATCGCTCGACGTNGTGAGAAGTCTCTTTTAATCACATTTAATTAATATATTATGAAAAAGTGCCCCTATTGTTGCGAAGAAATTCAAGACGATGCAATAAAGTGTCGCTACTGTGGNAGTGATCTGACAACCAATCANGCAAACCCAAACTCCGAGCCACAGTCTCAATANAATACACAGTCTCAAACCCCNCCCCCATTTAACGAAGCGCCAAGTGATTTAGGTGCCGAAATGCGTTACCGCCAATTTTATATTGACAACAACGCCTTTAGTGATGGACCCGAAGGTAAAAGCCGTGGTGTTGCCGCATTGCTTGCAATNTTTTTCGGCGGACTCGGNATCCAATATTTCTACCTCAACAAAGCAATGGGTGGCGTGCTGACAATCCTCCTCACCTTAGTAACCTGCGGTATATGGTCAACCATAATGTTCATCCAAGGCATCGTAATGCTATGCATGAACAACGTAACCTTCCGCAACAAATACGTTCTCTCTCAATCAACGATGCCCCTGTTCTAAAACAATCGTAAATACAATAAAAAAAGCATCATACCGACGGTATGATGCTTTTTCTTNTNATAGACTTTATTTCAAGTTATCGGGATTGTCGGGNTCGGTGTACCAACGGGAGTATTGAAGGTAGTTGTGGGCGATNTTAACATTCATTTCGCGGGCTTTTTCGGGCTCAACCATTTTNATGAATTTGGCGGGAGCACCTCCCCAAAGNTCGTTGGGNCCNATGACGGTTTTTGAAAGNACNACCGANCCGGCNGCAACCANNGCNCCTTCACCGACAACNGCATCGTCCATNACNACNGCNCCCATNCCGATGAGNGCATAGTCNTGNATTTTTGANCCGTGAATNGTAACGTTGTGACCGATTGAAACATGGTCGCCAATCTCGATTGTCGATTTTTGGTAAAGAGTGTGAAGCACCGANCCGTCTTGAATGTTGACGTTATTGCCTATTTTGATTGAATTGACATCGCCACGAAGCACAGCGTTGAACCACACGCTACAGTTGTCACCCATGACAACATCGCCCACAATCGTNGCGTTTTCGGCAAGNAAACAATCTTTACCGATAACGGGGGTATATCCTCTGACAGGTATTATCAATGCCATNGTTTTATCGAGTTAGAGGTTGNGTTTTTTTGTTAAGCCATTCGAGGTCGGCNCCTTCAAGACCGGGAGCAAGTTTCTCGCGCACCATNGTGTGATAGTCGTTGACCCATTTGANTTCATCATCGGTCATGATTGATGTNTCAAACAATTTNAGGTCAAACGGGAAGAGGGTCAGCGTCTCAAAGCGATAGAAGTTGCCAAATTCGGTAGTGAACGCCGGNACGGTCAACACAAGGTTTTCGCAACGTATGCCATGAATATTCTCGCGATAAAGTCCGGGCTCATTTGAGGTAATCATNCCGGGAGTGAGAGGNATGTTNACGTGGTTGAGACGGATACTTTGAGGACCTTCNTGAACGTTGAGGAAGTGACCGACGCCGTGACCTGTGCCGTGAAGATAGCTGAGTCCGTTTTTCCAAAGGAACTGACGGGCAAGTGCATCGAGCTGNTCGCCTCGTGTACCTTCAGGGAAGATGGCAGTGCCNAGGGCTATGTGNCCTTTCATAACGAGGGTGAAGTCGCGNCGCTGTTGGTCGGTNGTTTTACCCATAGAGATTGTACGGGTGATGTCGGTTGTTCCGTCAAGATATTGCGCACCCGAGTCGATGAGCAATAGATTTTCACCAACGATTTCAACATCGCTTTCGGCTGTTGCAGAGTAGTGAACGATAGCTCCGTGAGGACCATAGCCGGCGATTGTCTCAAAACTTTCATCAAAGTAGAGAGGCTGTTTTGAGCGATATTTGGTGAGAATTTCTGACACACCCACTTCAGTCAAGCGACCGCCGTTGGCAACGGTTTCTTCGATTTCGCGGAATGCGCCGACAAGCGCACATCCGTCTTTGATCATCGCNTGNCGAGTNCCNTCGATTTGAGTCTGATTTTTACAACCTTTGAGCATTGCCACGGGTGAAATATCAGTGACAACAGCACGGTCACCGAGAATGGCNCGTGATGCACCCGAATTGCGGGCAGCTACCACCAACACTTTGTCATTGGCAGGGAGAGCTGCAAGGAAATCGGCAACCGAGTTGTATGGCGCAACCGAAACATTGCGTTTTGCAAGGTAATCGGCAACCTCTGCATCGATTTTTTCGGGGAGAATGAAAAGGGTCGAGCCTTTGGGNGAGATATACAAGAAGCTGATTGCAACAGGGTTACAGTTGACATCACGTGAACGTATGTTCAAAATCCAAGCGATTTCGTCAAGAGCCGAAATGAATACAGAGTCGGCACCCTGCATTTTGGCATTACCGAGNACATCTTTGATTTTGTCGGCGGCATCGCGTCCGGCATATTTGTTGTCNTGAACAAACGCGGGACAGTCGGGNAGTGAAGGACGGTTGGTCCATACAGCATNNATGATGTCGGCATCAACTTTGAGCGACAAACCGTGGGCNTCGAGNGTTTTGCGAAGGTTGTCGGTGTCGTTAACCGAGAACACCCATCCGTCGATTCCGACAACCGATCCTTTTGTGAGATTCTGAACCAAATAGTCGGCAATGCCCGGAGTGGCGGGCAAACCCTCTTTCATCAGTTTGATTCCGGTGCCTTCAAGCTGGGCAGCTCCTTGTATAAAATANCGAGAGTCGGTCCAGAGAAGAGCTTCAGAGGGAGTGACAACNAGTGTACCGGCNGAACCGGTAAATCCGCTCAAAAAGCGGCGCACCTGAAAGTGAGATGCGAGATATTCGCCCTGGTGAGGGTCGGTTTGAGGTATGATAGTTGCGGTAATACCTGCTTTTTTCATTTGCAGGCGCAAAGCTTCAATACGATCAATAATTTCCTGTTTCATGGATAAAATTTGTTTTAAAGTTAATTTGNCTGCAAACTTACTAAAAATCCGTTTATCNTGCAAACNACATTACTCATATTAACANCCTCGNTTTTCAGTAGGTACAAAAAAAAATTATCCGTCATCACGACGAATAATCTTCNTACCTTAAATCTAATACCATGAAAAACTGATGCAAAGGTAGTGCTTTTTTCTAATATGGAATAATTTTCGCAAAGAATNNNTNNNTNTTTTNACTCATTTTAACTAAATNGCGTNNTTTTAAGGTAATGTTGATAACGAGTCTCGGGTTATAAANGGTTTTNTACATTTTGGCGAGTTATCAACTCGATGTTAGCCNCGAAGCNTATTGATAACCTTATGAAATTGATTATAAAATTATAGAACCAGGGANTCTAAGTAATCTCCAAAGNNTCGGTATCACGCTGNAAATNCAGCAATTACCNTTTNTCAACTTAACTATAAACAATTTTATCTATTCTTNNTATATGGGGGAGTGATATAGAGATTTATTTTCTATCATAATATAAAATGTAGAAAGAAAAATAGCATCGGNGTGACAAANNAAGTGAGNAAAAANTNTTAANTTTGTCATGAATTTTTGAAAACAGATCGATGTTGAATTTTACCCCCTTGGCTCGCCCCTTTTTTNCTCACCGTGCTTCAATCGTGAAGCATGATGCCGTTCATGCGCGTCAAGCCCAAGAAAAGACGTTGGCATGGCTCTTAAAGAAAGCNGCNAAAACTGCCTACGGTCAACGCTACGGTTTTGANAAAATCACATCGCCCGACGAGTATCGTCAACGTGTTCCGNTGGTAACTTATCCCGATATCAGAGAGGATGTTATGAGAATGGTAAACGGCGAACGTGATATTCTTTGGCAGGGAGTTACACGTCGGTTTGCCCAGTCGTCGGGAACNAGCGACGGAAAAAGCAAATATGTNCCTGTAACCAACGATTCGCTGCGCCTGACCCATTATCGNGGNAGTGCCGATGTGGTGGCAATGTATCTNGANNTNTATCCCGACAGTAAAATTTTCNGCGGTGACGGATTTATTCTCGGCGGAAGTTTCGGNAATACGCTCGATATGCCTCATCCCGGCGTTAAAGTNGGCGATTTGTCNGCTCACTTGATCGAACGTATAAATCCGCTTGCCAANNTTNTCAGAGTTCCGTCAAAATCNACNGCTCTGATGGAGAANTGGGAAGAAAAATTGCCNCGATTGGTCGAGGAAGCTGCCAATCGCAACATNACNAANATNTCGGGNGTNCCNTCATGGTTTNTGACNGTNNTNAAAGAGGTGATGAAATCAAAAGGAGCNTCGTCAATTCATGANGTNTGGCCCAATCTTGAAGTNTTTTTTCACGGAGGNATAGCGTTTGNTCCCTACCGTGAGGAATATGATATGATCACCGACACGAGCCGTATGAGATACCTTGANACCTACAANGCCAGTGAAGGNTTTTTTGCNGTTCAAGACAAAATCGGTTCAAAAAATTTACTTTTGCTGATGGACGTNGTCATATATTATGAGTTCGTGCCGTTGAACGCTATCGANGACCCGTTTGCTCAGACACTGTCGGCGTGGGAAGTCGAGCCGGGAAAAATATATGCACTCGCAATCTCATCGTCAAACGGACTTTGGCGATATATGACCGGAGACACNGTAAAAGTTGAAACGGTNAATCCGCTACGCATAACCATCGCCGGNCGNACCAAAAGCTTCATCAANGCTTTTGGCGAGGAACTGATGGTNTATAACAGCGACGCCGCATTGAAAAAAGCGTGTGACATAACCGGCGCAACGGTCATCAACTACACNGCAGCTCCGGTTTATACCCACGGCGGTTCAAAGGGACATCATCAGTGGTTGATAGAGTTTGGTCGCCGCCCTGAAAATGTCGAGGCTTTTGCCGATATACTTGATAAACAGCTGACACTCGAAAACAGCGACTATCAGGCTAAACGGTCGGGCGACATATTTCTAAACCGACTCGAACTGACCGAGGCAACACCCGGGCAATTTGACCGATGGCTTGCCTCAACCGGTAAACTTGGCGGCCAGCGCAAAGTACCCCGACTGTCAAACGACCGCATAACGATGGATGCACTTTTAAATTTAAAATAACAATCTTAGTAATAACTTTAATTAACCAAATCATGAAAATCAAATCATTAGTCACTGCGTTTGCGTTGACATGCGCCATTTCGGGATGGGCAGCTCAACCACGCTACATTTTCTACTTTATCGGTGACGGTATGGGTATGGGGCCTGTTATGGCAGCCGCAACCTATAACCGTACAGTTCTCGGTTCAGACGAATTGCCCCTGATGATGACTTTCCCCGTTGCATCACAAGCAATGACCTATTCGGCTTCAACACCTGTAACCGATTCAGCTGCAGCCGGCACTGCCCTCTCAACCGGTCATAAAACTAAAAACGGTATGCTCGGTATGAATCCCGATACAGTAGCTGTTTACTCGATGGCTGAAGTGCTGGCTGACAATGGATATGGTGTCGGCGTGATCACCACTGTAGCTCCCGACGATGCTACTCCCGGTGCATTCTATGCTCATGTTCCCAAACGTTCGATGTACACCGACATTAACCGCCAGTTTGTTGATTCAAAAATTGACTTCCTCGCCGGTAGCGACCTGCGCGGACTCAAAGACAAAGAAGGTAACGACACCGGTGTATTGTCACTCTACAAAAAGAACAATGTCAAAATTGCACGCGGTCTTGACGAATACAAAGCCCTCGATAAAACTTCAGGCAAAATAATCCTTCTCGATAAAGAGCCGTTCCAGGCAGGTAACGTCGGTTATACCATCGACTCTATCAACGGAATGCTCACCCTTCCCCAGATGACTCAGACATGTCTTGAGTTCCTCGAAAAGAAAACTCCCAATCGTTTCTTCATGATGGTTGAAGGCGGAAATATCGACCATGCACTCCACGGCAATGACGGCGGAGCAGCCATTATCGAAATCTTCAACTTTAACGAAGCTCTCAAAATTGCATATGATTTCTATCTCGCTCACCCCGATGAAACCCTCATCGTCGTTACTGCCGACCACGACACCGGCGGTATGACCGTAGGAAACGGTGCTAACGGCTACAAAGTTTTCTTCAACTATCTCAAAGCTCAGAAAGTTTCAAAAGAAATGTTCTCTGACTATTGCAAAGGTATCCTCAAATCGCGTCGTGTCTATACATGGGACGATATGAAAGAATATCTTGAAGAAAACCTCGGTTTTTGGTCGGTTATTCCTTTGAAAGAAAAAGAAACCGAGAAACTTAAAGAAGCATTTGTAAAGGTATTTGACAAACGCGAAAGTAAAGACCAAAAAACGCTTTACAACGACTTTAACAGCTTTGCTAAAGATGTATTCAGCCTTCTTTCAACCAAAGCCGCTATCGGTTGGACAACTACCGGTCACTCAGGTAACCCTGTTCCGGTATATGCAATCGGTCAAGGTGCTGAAAAATTCATGCAAATCAACAACAACATTCAAATTCCCGCCCGTATTCTCGAATCGGCAGGTTATGAACTGAAAAAATAAAAAATCATATCAACTGAAGGGGAATATGCCTGTTATGGACATATTCCCCTTTTATACTATAACTTAATGAATAAACTGTTCACTATCACAATGTTGCTCTGCAGCATACTTGCTTCGGCAGCGACCAACAATTTTAACCTTAAATCGCCTGACGGGAAACTATCGGTTGATATCTCAACAAATCAGTCGGTTACATATACGGTTTCACTTGACGGTAAAACTGTTATTGCCCCTTCCATCGCATCACTTCAACTCGTTGATGGCACGGAAATAGGCGTCAACCCACGCGTTTCGGGCGTAAAACGCTCAAGCGGCGACACTATGATTGATTCTCCCTTTTATCGCGCTGCCCAAATTCGCGACAACTACAATCAATTGACATTCAACATTGCCAAAAACTGGGCGATTGAGTTCCGCGCCTATAACGACGGTGTGGCTTATCGCTTTGTATATGCCGGAAAAACTCCGCAAACAATCAAAAATGAAACTTATAAAGTCAATTTTCCGGGCGACGAAACATTTGCCAATGTGCCCTACGTCCGTCCCCGCTCAAAATCGACTGATACGTTTGAAACTCAGTTTTTCAACTCATTTGAAAATATATACACGACAAAACCACTCAAAGAGCTTGACCGTTCCCGTTTGATTTTCCTCCCCGCAGTGTTTGAACCGACTGATGGAGTTAAGGTCACATTGACCGAAACCGGACTCCTCAACTATCCCGGATTGTTTATCAATGCCGACGGTGACAACTCGCTTCAAGGCGTTTTTGCCCCCCTACCCCAATCGGTTGAACAGGGAGGCCATCATCAGCTGCAACTTATTGTCAAGAACCGTCACGATTATATCGCTCAAATCGACGGCGCCCGTCCGTTGCCGTGGCGTGTGGCAATCGTTACTGATAACGATGCCGACCTTGCAATGTCAAATCTGACTTATTTACTTGCCGAGCCCTCGCGCGTGGCTGATATCTCGTGGATTAAGCCCGGCAAAGTGGCATGGGACTGGTGGAATAACTGGAATCTCGACGGTGTAGATTTCAAAACCGGAGTCAATAACGATACATATAAGGCATATATCGACTTTGCGTCAGATTATGGCATCGAATATGTAATTCTTGATGAGGGATGGGCTGTTAATAACAAAGCCGATCTGATGCAGGTTGTTCCCGAAATTGACCTTCAGATGCTTGTTGATTATGGCAAAAAGAAAAATGTAGGTATCATTTTATGGGCGGGCTACTATGCCTTTGACCGCGACATGGAAAACGTATGCCGTCACTATGCCGATATGGGAGTGAAAGGTTTCAAGGTCGATTTTATGGATCGTGATGACCAGATTGTCACCGACTTTAACTGCCGCGCTGCCGAAACAGCCGCCCGCTATAACCTCATTCTCGACCTGCACGGAACATCAAAACCGGCAGGCTTGAACCGCACCTATCCCAATGTTCTCAACTTTGAGGGTGTGAACGGACTTGAACAGATGAAATGGTCACGCGACACTCTTGACCAGGTGTTGTATGACGTAATGATTCCGTTTGCCCGTCAGGTTGCCGGTCCGATGGACTATACCCAGGGGGCGATGAGAAATGCTTCAAAGGGCAATTATTATCCTTGCAATTCCGAGCCGATGAGCCAGGGCACACGTTGCCGTCAGCTTGCATTATATGTTATCTTTGATTCACCGTTCAATATGCTTTGCGACACGCCGTCGGCATATCGTCGTGAGCCCGAATCAACCGAGTTTATTGCCGAGATTCCGACCGTTTGGGATGTAACCCGTGTGCTTGATGCAAAAATGGGTGAATATATCGTGACAGCACGTCGCTCGGGCAACACATGGTATATCGGCGGAATAACCGACCGTTCGGCGCGTGACATCGAAGTTGATCTCTCGTTCATTGGAAAACCTCAGGCAGAGATGAGCTTGTTTGTAGATGGCGCTAATGCTCATCGCATTGGTCGCGATTATAAGAAAACCGTGTCAAACGTTGATACAACCAAACCGCTCAAACTCCATCTCGCCCCCGGCGGTGGCTTTGCAGCCAAAGTCAAATAATCCATCCACGATAAACCCCACAAAAGCCTGCCTGATAAGCCATATCAAGCAGGCTTTTTATAAAATGTCAATTATTTCACTGTTTTCTTGGTAGTTAGACTTATTTAAGCTATCTTTGCATTATCAATTTGTGTGCAAATGCACACTTTTAGATAATGGGAATTATGAAATTACCACAATCGGCATCTATGATTTTCTACTTAATGAAAACTCTTTAGATCTGTAATTCTGTTTCTAAAATAAGAATAAACATCCTATAAAAAGAGACCTCCGACAAAGCAGAGGCTTTGACGGAGGTTGGAGAGGGTATCTTTTTTGAGAGGTGACGTTTTAATAACGTCTGAAATGCCTTCTCTTTGGTAGTAAAACATCATGACCTATTAAAAGGTTCCGCATTTAACACGCTTTAACCTTGCTTAGAGATTCTACTTGAGATAGCTCAGAAAAAGCTCGCGATCAGGGACCGCCGATTGCTCTATGCGGGTTGCAATACGTTGCTTTTTAGTATAGTAATAATTATATGAGAGGTCGAGTAGCAGACAAACTGCTCGCTGAGAAAGCCCCGCCATACATAAAATCACAAACAAAATTGCACTCTCATTCAAGAAATCGCATTGCTCACGCAGGCGCGAAGCCACGCCATTCATATACTTGTTGACGGCATTTTCAAGGTCAACCATACTTTCATGACTTTGAAAACGTTTCAATTCATTTTCAATTCGTGAAACAATTGTAGCTCGGGTTTTGGGAGTATCTCCCTTTTCAAAGTATTCATTACACAAGAAATTGAGCATTTCCCATTTTTCCTGAAACAAAGTCTCGGTATTAACCGAATTTTTATTATGTTCTTCCAGGCGGTCTTCCATGTCAGAAATTTGTTGTTTATGCTCTTTGACTGCCGCTGTCAGTCTCATGTTTTCGCTACTCAACTCATTTGACACAGCCATAATTTGTTCTATTATCTTTTCTGATTCAACCCTCTTTACCTTAATTCTATACCTGAAAATCAGTACAATAAATATAATTATAATAGTCGAGATAATTAAACTCGCGATAATGAAAGCTCGTTGGTGTTTGGCTCGTAAATTTGCTAAAGTCAAGTTATCATCAATGTAATCACGTTGGGTAGCAACAATAACTTGAGAAAATGTTTTCCCAACATCCTTATTATTGATCGTAAAGATACTATCAGTTGCGACAAGTGCTTTTTCAAAATCTTTCTTTTTTTTATAAAAGTTTCTAAGAGCAACATACCGAAACTTATTCTCACTATTCGTCATTCGCAGAGGGCTCAACTGATTTAATATCACTTCTGCACTATCATATTCATTTTTATGAGTGAGAATCATTGCTTTATAAATGTAATCATAAGATGTTGGTGCCATGAATTTACTCATGGAGAAGAATTTGTTTAATTCGTTCTCTCCTTTATCAAAATCTTCGTTCCCGATGTGTGCTTTATATTCAGTGGAATAACAATAGACAATCAAGTCTGAATCATTTTCAGCTATCGCTATCGTCCGAATGCTATCTATTAATTCTATACTCTTGTTATAATCATGAATATTATTATATGCAATTGCCAAATCTACATAGCAATATCTTGCATTATCTTCTCGACCGGCTTTTGAATAATACTTTGCCGATTCTATTGTGTACTTAATAGCTTCATGATTATTATAATTATTTGCAAGAATGTCTGCTATAAGTTCGGCTGTTTTGCCACGCCAGTAATCATCATTATATTTAATAGCCAACTGATATGCCTTCATTATCAATTTAATCGCTTCACTACTCAAATCTTTTTCATAATAGTAATTTGAATAGTAAAACAAAGCTTTCATCAGTTCTGGAGAATCTCCCTTCTTTTGATAATACTCTACTGTTTGTTTTATATATAAATCACTATCCATACACTCGTTAAGCTTATGTATAGAGCGAGCGTATAAATAACCATACCGAGCTCTTTGTTTCTCTGATTTAATAGAATCAAAATCAATATTTTGTAAAATTTTGATCGATTTACCGGGATCTTCATCTATTTCCATTACATGTTCAGCCCTATCTATTTCACTCTTTTGAGGTGTCTTATCACAAGAAGTCAAAGCACATAGAATGATGATTAAAACGCAAGAATATGATAATATTTTTTGTAAAAACATGGTAGTGTCATTTATTATTGCAAAGATAATTTTTTTCTTAAAATATTAATATATCTATTTTGAATTTTATTTCACCGACACTGTAAAATCCTATAAAATTTCTTTCTTTTTACTATAACATTCCCTTATAACACCCTGGGGTCCAGAGTGTTATATATTATTCAATCATTCAGAAATATAACAAACTGATTATCAGCGACTTTTAAGGTGGTGGAAATCCCATATTTCCACCACCTTAAAACAAGTTGAATATCAGCAATTTACAAGCTTAGGTGGTGGAAATTTTTCGCGATAAAAATTCATTCTAATATTTGTTTTACAACTAAATTTGCACTCGAGAACTATAAATTATTCAACTTATGAAAAGTCTTAAACAAATTCTATTACTGTTAACATTTATGATCACAGTTCCTGCATATGCAGATGATATACCTAACGATGATGTAGATGAAATTTCAATAAATCCGGATACAGACCCCGGGAATAACGGAAATAGAAATCCTATTAATCGGCCGAAATCAGTAAACCGCCAACAAATCCACTGTCATTACAACGATGGCATGCTGTTCATTCAATTTGCTATCAGCGAAGGAAGCTGTGAATTAACTGTTGTTGATAATGAAACCGGAGAGTCCGTTATTTATTATTTCGATTCTTCAATAGGTTCCTTCATTAATATTGGTAATATAAATTCATTTGATCTATATATAGAGACTGAAAAAGGGAATTTCTATTTCGGTAGTAAATTATAAACCAATCATTGTTAAATTAAATTTAATCTCAATGAAAAATTTTTTTTTATTTTTAATCCCAATTTTATTATCGGGATGTACAGATGAATTACTTCAGCCTGAGGCAGAAGTTGTCACTGAAACTAAACCTAAGGCAGAAGGTATGCAACGCGTAAAAGTGTATTCTCGTGATCAACTTCGTTCGTTGGTAGAATGTCTTGATGAGAATAAAGTTCTTTCTCGTTCAGATTACGGCGAATCATTGTTTACAGAAAACGAAGAACTATTTGTGTCATTGGCAGAAGCCAATAAACAAAAAGTATATTCTCAGTTAACGGCAGCCCAATTGCGTGAAATTGAAAACGACCCTGATGGTTTGGAATTTGAACCATCAGACGAAATTATCGCTGATATGCGTTTCGCTCAGCTCCTTAATGCTGATCGAGAAATTCAGATTGGAGATACTGTCTATCGTTATATTACTAAAGGACTTGTATATACCGATGTAGCTCATGCTGCTGACTTGAAAAAAGCTGAATTGCTTACTTTTAATTTAGATGTGATGCCTCCATCTCGAGGTGACTCGGAGTATACAATTCAACTATCAGGAAATATGATGTTTATACCAATGAACTATTCCGTTCAGACCTACAATGAAGATGATGGCGATGACTGGAGAGATCGTGAAGGAAACGAGGATGAAGAGGATGATGTAGATGATTCAGATCCAGATGCCGGAGGTAGCGGTTATGGAGGAGGTGGTGGTTCCGGGAATTGGACACCCAGCACTGAATCACGTAGTGAGACTATATGTTCATTGAAACTTCCAAATGGCACTGTCATACCAACTGATGAAATACGATTTATTGATTATGATAAAAAAGATGACAGGACCTGGACTCATAGACTATTTACAGAGGGATTAGGCTTTTTTGGTAAAAATATACTAGTAGTAAAAAAATTTAGCAAAGATAGACGTCGTTTAGCTATGAATTTTTACGACCAAAACTATAAAATTTATGCTCATATTGGTACAAAACTTAAAATGCAGAAACAAGTATGCGGAATTTGGTGGAATATTAAAGCTGATGAAATGATCCAAGGTTGGGAAGTTGTCACGATACAACATGTTTTGAAAAATATTTATAAGCCTTTTAATCCTGAAACAAATAAAAACGAGCATCCACTGTTTGTTCAAGATACCAATTTCCCGTTAAAAAATCAAAATCGCATCTTTTTGCATGTACCATTAGTAAATTATGATATTAAAAGGAAAGATATGAACAAAGCTTTCCGTTTAGGTTTAGTTGAAGCATTTAAATTCGCTGAAAAATATCTTACCACTAACGACAAAAAGACGGCAGGCCTATATACCGGATATGATAATGTTTATTATTTCTCACGGGCACCTTACTCTGAAACGTATAAAAATGTGCGCTCGGTTGATGTAAAATTCTACAAAGAAATTAAACCCTTCCTGTTCTCTTTTTCGTACAACTTTGTAACGGGATTTGGGTTTAAATCCATTGACTTTCCTGAAAATAAGCAGGTTTCACTATTTTCTGGAAGTGTATATGGGGCAATAAAGTATAAAGGTGAATGGCGCGCGGCTAAAATTATAAAATATCCACCCACAGAATAAAAAATAATATTTAATAGTGCATCATGATAGGGTTTTATTATGAATCGTATTATGATGCACAATTCTGTTAATTTAACTGAAAAATGTAGTTTGTATTCTAATTTTAAGCGATTTAGCTGTATGATTTGAATTTTAATTGCTATTTTTGGGCAGCAATTTGTGCAGTGACGTTTATTCAGCTTTTTTATTACATACATAAATATAAATCCAAACACTATGAAACGTTTTTTGCTTATTCTAATTGCGGGACTGGCGGTTATAACCTCCGGTGCTAAAACTCCGCAAAAAGAAGTTCAGCCGTTTGAGGGAGCTTTACGTGTAGGACCCTCATTTCCTCTTGGCACCTATAAAGGGATGTCTAACAAGGTTGGACCGAATGTTGGTCTTGATTTTCGTTTCAACTATGATGATATGCCTCTTGATTTTGGTGTCTCGTTTGATATTGCCGGGATTTTAAGAAAAGAATCCAGCGTTAAGGTTAATCCCGCAGAACTAAGATATACTAATTGGGCAATTACTGCCACAAGTAACTATAACTTTAGACAAGGTCATAAAATCAATCCATATGCCGGTATCGGACTCGGATATATCGGTCACGCCGTAATCGATGACGACTTAAACCTTAATAAAACCGGGGATTGCAGTAGCTTTTTGTTTACTCCCCGAATTGGTGTAGAGTTGCTTTATCACATTCGTATTGATATGTCGGCAATGATATGTCGCCGAGGTTTTCATTGCCTTAATTTAAACTTCGGTTTGGTAATTGGTGGACGTCCACGTAAATCTAAAATTGAGAAGGAATGAGAACAAAATTATTGATTATTGCGCTATTTGCTGTTTTGTCTATCAGCGCAACAGAGCCTAAAGACGTCAGTCTTATCGAGGTCGAGCTCAAGGGCGGAACAAACGTTCCATTCTCGTCATATCATGGTGGCAGTCATGCCGGATTGGTTCTGGGACTTGATTTCCGTTATAATTTAAAAAATCTTCCGTTTGATGTGGGTGCATCGTTTATCAGCAATTGGACCAGAGGCGAGGGATCAAATGTTTTGATCTTGGATGATGAGGTAATTCCATACGATTATTATTCGACAAACCGTGCCATCGGTGGAATTATTACCGCCGGTTACAATCTCAAGCGCGGATATAAAGTAAATCCTTATGCAGGTTTGGGGGTCGGAGTGGCTAACACTAAGATAGTGGATGCGCCCTTTGAGTCATCGGCAACAAAAGCCATTTTTGTTCCTAAAATCGGTGTGGAGTTGTTGTATAATTTCAGATTGGAGATATCGACAATTATAACTCGCAAGCGTTTTAACTCGCTTGATTTCACATTAGGTCTTGTTTTTGGCGGACGCCCCAAAAAGGTGAAGACAAAATCTGTAGAGACCGAGAAACAGTAAATTTGCAATTCGCGAATTGGCAAATTAAATGATAAAAAAACTTAAATTTTTTATTTTGCAGTAAAATATTTGCTCAATAAAAAAAAAGGAGTTAACTTTGCACTCGCTTTTAGACTCAGGTCTGAAGCAACGTTGGCCCATTCGTCTATCGGTTAGGACGCAAGATTTTCATTCTTGAAAGAGGAGTTCGATTCTCCTATGGGCTACCAATAAATTAAATAGAATAACTTCATAATGGCAAACCACGACTCATCTAAAAAGAGAATTCGTCAGACGATTGCACGTCGTCTCCGCAACCGCTACTACGAAAAAACTGCTCGCAACGCTGTGCGCAATCTTCGTAAGATGACTAATCTCGAAGAAGCTAAAGCAGAACTCGTAAAAGTTAGCGCCATGCTTGATCGCCTCGCTTCTAAAAATACAATCTCTAAGAACAAGGCATCAAACCTCAAAAGCAAGCTCGCTCGCTACGTCAATAAGCTTGCTGCCTGAGCAATGCTAAAAAAATAAAAATTGTGCCGGAGGGCTTTCCCTTCCACAGTTTTAAATTGGCCCATTCGTCTATCGGCTAGGACGCAAGATTTTCATTCTTGAAAGAGGAGTTCGATTCTCCTATGGGCTACTGAAAGGAAGCTGAAAAGCTTCCTTTTTTTGTATCTGTTTTGTCGCAGATTCAGAAAAATGAGATATATCTTGTTTTGACAAATATCTCAATTTTATTAATTTGTTAAAAAAAGAATACATATAATCTTTATTTATAATTGGGTTGTTGTATCTTTGTAACGAAAAATTTATTTATATGAAATCATTTGAAGAACTTGGTGTTGACCGACCGTTGCTCGATGCCATCAAGGATATGGGCTTTGAAAACCCTATGCCGGTTCAGGAACAGGTTATACCCCATTTGCTGAATAACGATAACGATGTTGTTGCTCTTGCCCAGACAGGAACAGGTAAGACCGCCGCTTTTGGTCTGCCCGTTTTGCAACGTATCAATGCTGATAATAACAAACCCCAGGCGTTGATTCTTTCGCCGACCCGCGAGCTTTGTTTACAGATTGCCGGCGACCTTGCCGACTTTTCAAAATATATGCCTAAAATCAGAATTATTCCGGTTTATGGCGGCTCGAGCATTGAGAGTCAAATAAGATCACTGCGCGAGGGAGCCCAAATCATTGTGGCAACCCCGGGACGTTTAATCGACCTTATAAATCGCGGTGTTGTCAATCTTAAAAACGTGCATACGGTTATTCTTGACGAAGCTGACGAAATGTTGAATATGGGTTTTCTCGACTCGCTCAATGCGATTCTCGAACATGTTCCCGATCAACGCAAAATGCTTATGTTTTCGGCTACTATGCCTAAAGAAATCAGCCGTATTGCCAAACGATACATGCACGATCCGATCGAAATTGTTGTCGGAACTCGCAACGAAGGCTCGGCAAACGTGCGCCATATCTATTATATGGTTAATGCACGTGATAAATACTTGGCCCTCAAACGCATCGCCGATGACAACCCCGATATTTATGCAATAATTTTCTGCCGAACACGCCGCGACACTCAAGAAATTGCCGATCAACTGATTACCGACGGCTATAACGCCGACGCTCTTCACGGCGACCTCTCTCAGCAGCAGCGCGACATAGTGATGAAAAAATTCCGCGACCGTGTAATCTCGCTTCTGGTGGCTACCGACGTTGCAGCCCGAGGTCTTGACGTTGACGATCTGACCCATGTAATCAACTATGGTTTACCCGAAGACACTGCGGTCTATACCCACCGCTCGGGGCGTACAGGACGTGCCGGCAAAACCGGTGTCTCGGTTGCGATTATCCACTCGCGTGAAAAGGGTCGATTGAAAGAAATAGAACGCATAATCGGTAAGAAATTTGAACGCAAAGATGTGCCGACACCCGAGCATATCATCGAAAAGCAGCTCTATAGTCTTGCCGATCGCATCGAGAGAGTGAAGGTCGATGACACCGCGATGGAAAAATATACTCCCGGCGTTATTAAAAAACTCGGATGGCTTTCAAGCGAAGACTTGATCAAGCGCGTTTTGTCGCTCGAATTCAACCGTCTGATAAACTATTATAAAGATGCGCCCTCGATCGACTTCATCGACGATAAACAGTCTAAAGGCAAAGGTAAAAAAGAGCATGACGCACCTCGCAATGCAAAAGAAAAAGACCGTCGTACCGCCGAAAAAGGTATGGAACGAATATATATCAATGTCGGTAAAAATGACGGTTTCTATGCCGGCAATCTGATTGAGATGCTTAATCATGAGATTAAAGGACCGCGCGTTGACGTAGGTCGAATCGACTTGATGCCCGGCTACTCGCTTTTTGATGTCAAGAGCGGCGATGCCCGCCGTGTTGTTGACGCTTTGACCGGGGCTGATTTTCTCGGACGCCGCATCTTTTCAGAGGTAGCCAAAGAGGGCAAGGATTATGCCAAGGCAGCCGCCCGCAAGTCAAAAGAAAAAGGATTTGAACGCGCCGACCGTCCTCGCAAACCCAAACGTCCAAAACGCAAAAGCTAAGTTATAATGAGACTTAAAAACCATATCAGACTATTTTTTTTATCGGTTATCGCTGTTATTTCAGCGACAACCGTCATGGCTCAGGTATCGCCGGCAAAAATTTTTATTGACGCGCCCCAGTCGCGATTTCCGTTTCTTTCAAAGATGAAACGAATGGACATGGTCGATTATTTTAACGGAGGGGTCAGCCGTGCATCTGACAATTTGCTCGGTGGAAAATCGCGTGTACTCAAGTTGACACCTGATCAAATAATGGTTGAACTTGTCGAGGGTGGAGTTTCGACTACATCACTGACCCCGGTTGCATACGGCAAAAACGATTCGCTGATCATTGTCGTTTCAAACGTGGCTACGCCTGCTCCCGATGGTATGATTTCATTTTATCGACCCGATTGGAAAGCGGTTGACACCAAACGTTTTTTTGTTGAGCCTACTTTTGACGATTGGTTGCAAAAAAATGTAGATCGCTCGTTGCGCAACGAACTCCGCGACTTGGTGCCCTTTGTGATGGCTGAATATTCATTTGACCCTGATACAAAAACATTGACTTTGAAACAAACTGCCGACCAATATTTGCCTAAAGCCGATTATGATAAAGCGAAAAATCACTTGGTCGGCGAATTAAAATATCGTTGGAACGGCAAAAAAATGGTAAAAGTTAAATAATGCCCGAAACAAACGAATCATATCTGACACTGTCGCAGTTTAACAGTTTTGTGGCATCGCTTATTCAGGTCGATGCCACTTCTGATGTTTGGGTCACAGCCGAAATCAGTGATTTCAGCGTGCGTGGCGGGCATTGTTATCTCGAACTTGTCGAAAAAGACGAGCAAGCATCGACAATTGCACGTGCAAGAGCTATTATCTGGGCAAATAACTTTTACAGAATCAGGGCATTTTTTGAGAGGGAAACAGGTCAGAACCTTCAGGCAGGGATAAAGATAATGGCACTCGTGTCGGCATCATTCCATCCGGCATATGGCTACTCGTTGATTATCAACGATGTCAACCCTCAGTTTACGATGGGGCAAATGGTGCTTCAACGCAAATTGATTATTGACCGACTGACCGCCGAGGGTGTTATTGACATGAACCGAGAGCTGCAATGGTCAGTTCCGTCAAACCGTATCGCCATCATTTCAGCACCCGGAGCAGCCGGCTATGGCGATTTTCTGAGTCAGTTGCTCGGGGGCGGAAGCCGATTGCGTTTTTATGTCGATTTTTTCCCCGCCATAATGCAGGGCAAGCGTGCTCCGGAGTCGATTATCGGTGCGCTCGAAACAATTTCACGAGACATTGACCGTTATGACTGTGTCGTGCTGATCCGTGGCGGTGGCGCAACCGACGATTTGGCTTGTTTTGAAGATTATGATCTCGCCGCAAATATCGCTCAATTTCCCGTGCCGGTCATAATCGGCATCGGTCACGAGCGTGACATCACTTTGCTCGATTATGTAGCCAATATGAGAGTTAAAACCCCGACTGCCGCAGCCCAATGGCTCTTATCACGTCAAGAAGCATTGTTGGCCGAACTTGATCACATCGCCGAATCAATCGTCGGCTCGGCACGCATGGCAATCGACCGCGGACGTGATACCGTTTCACGCTACATTTTAGGCTTGACAACAAGCATAGGGCGACTGATGACGCCTGAACGCAGCCGTCTTGACATCATGGCTGAGAAACTTAAAACACTTCCCGTCGCGGCTATATCGCGCGAGAAAAAAAACATCGAGTCAATAAAAAATTTGATAGATGCACTCTCGCCCCAAGCGGTTTTGAAACGTGGCTATACCATCACCCGTCGTGGTGGTAGCGCCGTGACAAGTGCCGGTGATGTAAACGATGACGAACTTATTCAAACAATATTTCACGACGGTGTTGTGACAAGTAAAGTAACCGATATAAAACACTCAAATAAATCAGAATAATGAAAGCTCCCGATAAACTGAAATATACCGAGGCGATTGCCGAGCTAAAGCAAATTCTTGAAGAGATGCAGTCAGAAAATTGCGACATCGACCGCCTGACCCAAATGACAACACGTGCGGCATCGCTCATCGAGGAATGTCGCAGCCGATTAACTGCCACCGATGCCGAGTTGCAGCAGATTCTCGATCGACTCACCAATGTATAAAAATGTATAAGCAGCTGGCACGCAGTTATAAATCTCTGTGTTAATTCTTTATAAATTAACACGAAGTCACATTTAAAAGATGTAACTTTGCATCTGTTTTTTAGCCGATCTTCAACGTATTATCATTTAAACCATTAATATAATTACTTAACGACATGAAATTATCTCATTTCACTATGTTATGTTTGACACTGACCGGAACTATGGCTACGTCATGCTCCGGCAACCGCGAACACCTAAAGAGCATCGACAAGGCTTATGTGAACGATTCTATCGCTCCGGGCGACGATTTCTATGCCTATGTCACTGACGGATGGCAAAAAGCTCATCCTCTCACCGGCGAATATTCGCGTTACGGACAGTTTAACATCCTCAATGACGAATCAGAACGCCGCGTAAAAGAAATTGTCACCGGTCTTGCCGACAAAAATCCCGAGAAAGGCAGTGTCGCTTTCAAAGTTGCCACTATCTACACCCAGGCTATGGACTCTGTACGCCGCAACAACGAAGGCGCCGAGCCAATCAAAGCCGACCTTGCCAAAATCGAATCGACCGACCACGACGGNATGTATGACCTCATGATTTGGATGCATACAAACTATGCCAATCCGTTCTTCAACGCCGGTCCGATGGAAGACATGACAAACTCTAACCAATATGCGATGTATGTTGCCGGCGCAAACCTCGGCATGGGTGACCGNGACTANTATCTCGAAAATGANGACCGCAACACCAACGTGCGTGATGCCTACAAAAAACTCATCAAAACCCAAATGATGAACGCCGGTTACAGCGAAGCCGACGCCAACCGCATTGTTGACAATGTTATGAAAATCGAGACCTCTATCGCCGANAAAACACTCACCCGCGAAGAGAGCCGCGACATCACCAAAATGTATAACCCATATAAAACNGCCGATCTTGCCGGNNNNTTCAAAAACGTTGACTGGAATTCATATTTCAAGGCTACAATGAACATNGACACTCCCGACCAAGTCATCGTAACCACCCCCGAAACCCTCAAGCGCGGTGTTGAACTTCTCGGCTCGCTCAACGACCGTGAAATCAAAGACTATTACCTCTGGAAATATGTCAGCCAGGCTTCAAACCGTCTCAGCGACAATTTCACCGACGCCAACTTTGAATATACCAAAGTTTTGACCGGCGCCCAGGAACAGCGCCCCCGCTGGAAACGTGCGCTCGGTGCTACNGAGGGTGCTCTCGGCGAGGCTATCGGTCAGCTTTATGTTGAAAAATACTTCCCCGAGTCATCAAAACAATATATGCTCGGACTCGTTGAAAACCTTCGTGTCGCTCTCGGCAAACACATNGACAATCTTGTTTGGATGAGCGACTCAACCAANGCAAACGCCCACAAAAAACTTGAATCNTTCACCGTTAAAATCGGATATCCCGACAAATGGAAAGATTACTCGACAATGGAAATCGACCCGGCNAAGAGCTACTATGAAAACATGCACAATGTTTCGATGTGGCACCAAGCCGAAGAATATGCCAAATGGGGTAAGCCGGTTGATAAAACCGAATGGGGCATGACACCTCAAACAGTTAATGCCTACTATAACCCGCTGGCTAACGAAATCGTGTTCCCCGCCGGNATTCTTCAGGCTCCGTTCTTCGATCCCGAGGCTTCTGACGCTGAAAACTATGGCGGTATCGGTGTGGTTATCGGTCACGAAATGACTCATGGCTTTGACGATCAAGGTCGNAACTTTGACGCTGAAGGTAACATGAAACCTTGGTGGACCGACGCTGATGCTGAAGCATTCACNATNCTCACCGACAAACTCGTTGCTCAGTTTGACTCGGTTGAAATTCTTCCCGGAATGTTTGCCAACGGCCGTTATACCCTCGGTGAAAACATCGCCGACCAGGGCGGTCTTCGCATCTCTCGCACAGCTTTCCTTGACTCTCAAGCAAAAAAAGGCGTTGACATTGACTCAGAAGCAGCCATGATTGACGGCTATACTCCGATGCAGGTATTCTATATGAACTATGCCAACATCTGGGCTAACAACATCCGCGAAGAAGAAAAACGCAACCTCACAACCGGCGACGTTCACTCNCTNGCNGANAACCGCGTTAACGTAACCCTTCGCAACATCACNCCNTTCTTTGAAGCATTCAACATCAAAGAGGGTGACAAAATGTATCGTCCCGCCGAAGAACAAGTTATCATCTGGTAANCTCCGGTTTGCAATAAATATATACAAAAATGGGCTTGGTATTGCGCCAAGTCCATTTTTTTCATTTTGAACAGCAACCATAATATGTCAGTAGCATTTTNACCAAATATTTGACTTTGGTATTCTCGTCTCTATGCTCCAACAAGAAATAGCTGATTTGATACAAACCTTACTTTCAAATAAAAAGAATGGCCGCCTCGCGGTAGCCATTCTTCATAGTGCTGTTTATTATAATTTATAGTGACTCTTAATTANTGTCCAACAAGTGAAGCATCGGCTTCCTTATTGTAATCAAACTCATTNTTAGGAATTGCTGCACGCCAGCCATTCATGAAATCAGGCTGATAAGTTGCAGCGAGTACTGCGGGGAAAGATCCCATATTTTCCATGTCATCAGCATTGAAAGTGCGGAAAGTGATAGGTTCAGCCCAACGTTTGTAGTCGAAGAAGTTGAAGCCTTCNCCCCAAAGCTCGATACGACGCTGAAGTTTAACTTCGGCAAGGAGAGCGTCACCCGCACCGCTGAAGCTATATTCNGGNTCACGTTTTGCCATAAGNTCTTTCAAGCAATCGAGTGCAGTTGCTTCATCNCCATTTTGACAAGCGGCTTCAGCTTCGATAAGAAGCATTTCGGCGCTACGCATATAGGGAACCCAGCAAGATGTATAACCATCGTCAACACTCTGGAACTTATACTGAGTTCCCAAAGCCAAGCCATATTTATTGAGGGCGTAAATTCCATCTTTCTGAGTGGAAACAGAATTAAGGATTTGTTTACCATATGCCTTAATAAAATTCCACATTGCAAGGTTCTTACCTTTTGGTGTTGTACCGCTACCGGTAATAGAGAAGAGGGTTGATTGGGGTGAGTATATACTGTCAGTAAAGAANTCTTCAGCAGTTACACCATATTTTTCAGCAAGCTCCGGCGCATGTTCAACGGTAAGAGGACCAAAGTAAAGACGTGAACGAACATCGGTAGCTTTCAACTCTTTGTAGAGCGAATATTCCATCGAACTTGTGTAACCCCAAGAACCTGAAACGTAGTGACCGTTGCAAGCATAATGGTTACCAAAGTTCCAGTAGTATATACCGAGGGGATCATGAGCGGGAGCCCACATTGACTCTGACGTATTAGTAGAGAATCCGTTCATATAATCTTCGGGAGCCATGATGGGGTAATTCTGACGGGCATCATGAGCCATTTTCTGGGCTGTTTGATAGTCGTTCTTCAAGAGAGCGAGACGAGCATAGATACCGCGGGCAACATCTTCATTAACATAGAATAGGTCATCGCCACGTTTCTTTTTAGTGAGCTCAAAACAACGGAGTGCCTCATCGAGATCGGCATACATTTGGTCATAAATCTCGTTGCAAGTGTTGAACGGATGTTCGTTAGGCTCTCCTGCATGGATTCGAAGAACAAGTACATACTTATTACCGTTGTCTGAGTCTGCCCAACGGGGAGCAAACACCTGCATAAGACGGGTATAAGCATGAGCACGCATTGTCAAAGCCGAAGCTTTAAGCCAGAGTTGGTTACTGTCGGTTGTTTCATCATCGATGTCAGCAAGAATTGAGTTTGCCGAACCGATGAATGAATAGCAGTAGCGATACATCCATGAACCCCACCAACCATTTGGATAGCGGAAGTTTGCCGGTTTGATACCCGATTTGAGGTAAGCGGTGATTTCACCGAAGTTACCGTCAGGACCAAGACCCTCGCCATAGATTGTAGCGAGATATGTTTCACCCGAAACGTTAAGGTTACCGTTTTTAAGATTTGAATACTGACGCTGCATCTGACGGGCAAGACCTGTAACGGCTGCCATTGCACCTTCTTCTGATGAAGATACGGTCACAGCTGAAATATTGGTCAACGGAGCCTCGTCAAGATAGCTGTCGCGACACGAAATGAGTGCAGGAGCCATCATTGCAGCAACGAGTCCACCGAGAATATATTTATTTTTCATATTATTTAAATTCTTTGTTTAGAGATGATTAGAAACGAGCTGTAATCTCGAAAGAGTAAACGCGTGAAGGTACAAAGTATTCACCTTGACCACCCTGATAGC
The DNA here is from genome assembly GCA_014802535.1 of Bacteroides sp. Taxonomy (GTDB): domain Bacteria; phylum Bacteroidota; class Bacteroidia; order Bacteroidales; family Muribaculaceae; genus CAJUPY01. The sequence continues at coordinate 64,584 of JAAVCC010000017.1, forward strand.
TATAAGTGGGGTTCATACCGTCACGAGCAGTTACGAGACAAACATTGTCGATTGACAAACCTGCACTAAGACCTTTAAGTTTTAAAGGACTAAGCCAACGTTTGGGGAGCTCATAAGATAGATTGAGGTTCTTGAATGCAAGATATGAACTTGAAACCAAGAAGCGACTTGTACTACCTGAGTTATTGTCGTTAGAATAGGTCTGGTTGATTTGAGGACGGATGTTTTTGTTCAGACGGTTTTCATCAGTAATACCGTTAGCCATCTCGGGAGTCCACATATCTTTAACAGCATCTTCATGAATAGATTTACCTGCACTCGGGCTCAACATACCGGCATACACAGTGTCGAGGGTTTTACCGCCGAGGCTGTAAGTAAAGAGTGCACTGAATGTTAAGCCTTTCCAAGAAAGGTTTGTACCAAATGAACCGTAAACAGTCGGGAGTGAAGTTCCGCAGAACTCGTTAGAAGCGAAAGAAGTAGAAGTAGTATAGTATTTGTCTCCGATTTTAACGAGCGCATTTGCTTCCTCTGCATTATTTAGATTCGATTCCCACTTGTCATTGTCAAGTTCCCAAATACCGGTACCATTGCCATTAGCATCAAGTTTTTCGCTCTGGAATTTATGGCAGTCATTGATTTCATAAAGTGAACGACCGGTCAACATATCAGTACCAGCCCATTTAGGCATATAGTATTCATAACGGCTCTTGCCTTCGATGAGTGCGCGAGCAGAGGTATATTGGTTTCCGGCAGGAAGTTTGGTGATTTTGTTTTTAATAAATGTTGCGTCAACATGAGCAGTCCATTTCAAATCACGAGTGTCTATGATTGTGCCACCAATGAGGATTTCCCAACCGGTGTTTCTCATTGAACCGATGTTCTGCCACTGAGCCATTGCAGCACCACCACCATCGGTACCGTTAGAGTAAGCTTGTGACACGTTGTAGAGAAGGTCATCGTTCACACGAGAGAAGAAACCTACTGATGCGTTCAAACGGCTGTTGAAGAAGTAACCTTCGAGAGCGAGGTCAAGAGTATTGGTTGACTCCCAACGAAGAATAGGATTACCCACAGTTGAGGGGAATACTGAAGGATTGCCGTTGAGAGTATGGTCATATTTAGAATATAGGTCATAGCTCGGGTAGTAGTTGCTGGTATAGTCATTACCTGCTGTACCGTATGCTATACGGAATTTCAAGTTGTTGATCTGGGTCACATCACGAAGGAATTTTTCCTTGTTGATAATCCAGCTTGCACCAACGCTCCAGAATGTACCCCAGCGGCTGTCTTCAGCAAATTTACTTGAACCGTCGCGTGAAACACTTGCTTCAAAGAAGTACTGGTTGTTCCAGTTGTAACGACCGCGAGCCATGTAAGTTTCGGTGCGATAGCGATACGCGTATGCACTGGTTGACTCATTTTCGGTGAAGTTGTTCAGATAGTAGTTGTTGGGGAATAACTGATCACGGTTTTGAGCAGTGGTATAATCGTAGTAACGGTTATAACTTTCGTGGTTGAGAAGAGCATCAATATGGTGCAAACCATATTCATGAGACCAGTTGATTGCCTGTGAAATGTTGACAGTCTGACGGTTGTAGAAAGTTTTTTTCAAACGACCGAAATCTTTAGCTGATCCGATAACAGTACTGCTATATTCGGTAGATTCCTGACGATAGTGGTTCATAGTGCCACGGAATGTAACATCAAAACCGTAAGGGAGAAGAATAGTAGCGTATGCATTACCATCAAGAGAGATACGTGAATAATATTCGTCGTTTTCACGAAGAATTAGACCTTTGTTGCTAACAAAAGTTGAGTAACCCGGGGTTGTGTTCCAGATGGGCTGTCCGTTGTCATCGAGAATGAGTTCGCCGGTTTGCCAGTTATGGAGATAGTAGGGAAGACCGGGTGCGGTACCCTGGTATGACATCGCATTTGATGTAGAGTTAAGGTTGTCAGTGTCAAACTGAGGTTGGTTTGAGTTGATATATGCACCGCTAAGACTCATTCCTACACGAAGATAGTTGGTAGGAGTGAAGTCGGCACGCAAACGGCTGCTCCAACGCTCAAAGTCGGTTTTGAGAAGGTAACCTTGCTCTTTTACATAACCTACAGAAGCATAAATATTAAACTTTTGAGAAGAACCTGTACCGCTTACGTTATATTCCTGGCGGTAGCCGTTACGTGAAATGGCTTTCCACCAGTCAGTATCGTTGTAAGCAGCAAGAGGATTGAGAATTACACGTCCGTTAGCGTCAAACACGGCTGCACCTGAGCCTGAACCGTCTTCGGGTGATTTACCTGCTGCACCATAGAGGTTGAGAACACCGGCTTCTGAGAAGAAGTTATTGACTGTTTCTTGGAAAGCTTTCTCATAAGTATATTTTTCTGTAGAAACTTTACCATTAACAATACCTTGAAGCATAGCCTCGTTCCAATCGTTGTAGCCAAGGCGACGATACTCGGGGAGTGCACGTTGGTAGATACCTTGACGAACTTTAGCGGTTACTTCAACACGGCCTTCGCCTTTGCCACGTTTGGTTGTGATAAGAACAACACCGTTAGCACCTTTTGAACCGTAAAGCGCACAAGATGCTGCATCTTTCAACACCGAAATGTTTTCAACGTCATTAGGGTTGATGTCGTTATAGTTACCATTCCAAACGACACCATCAACTACATAGAGAGGATCGGTTGTACCATTTACCGAGTTGATACCACGGATAAGAATGTTGGGTGATTCACCGGGCGTACTTGTAGATCCATTTACCTGCACACCGGGTGCCATACCTTCGAGTGCTTGAGTAACTGAAGTTACGGGGCGACGTTCGATGTCGCGGTCACTTACAACTGTAACCGAACCGGTAAGAGATTCTTTTGAAGCTGTACCATAAGCAACAACGACAACTTCATCAAGAGCTGTTGTGTTGGCGGTCAGTTCGATTGTCATTTTGCCATCGGTGATGGCTACTTCGCGGGTGTCCATACCAACGTATGAAACTACGATAGTAGTTGCATTGTTAGGAACATTGTTGATTGTAAACTCGCCGTCAATGTTGGTTGATGTACCGATCTGGGTACCCTTAACCAAAACCGAAGCGCCGATTACAGGCTCCTTGTCTGAGGCATCAATGACGATACCTTTGACAGTCTTTGCCATTGCCACACCGGTTAACAGAGTGAGGCAAGTCAATAAAAACAATAGGCGTTTTTTCATAAACAAGTTAATAAATTGATTGGAATATAATTGATTTTAAA
>JAAVCC010000018.1 GCA_014802535.1 Bacteroides sp.
ATGTCGAGTGTGACGCCGACTATACTGTCACTCGTGCTGCCGACTGCAACTGGCTGACTATAAACAAGCTCTCTGACGGCGTTTTTGAACTCGTCGCAAATGTCGATACATACACGCCCGGTCAACCGCGTTCTTCTTTTGTCAACGTGACCTGCGGTAACTATACTAAACGTATTCCCGTCACTCAGCGTCCCGAAAACGTAGGCTCTATCAAAGTTCACGTTACCGGACAGCCCGACGTGAAAAAATTCTGGCTCAGCCCCCCTCACAACACCAAGAACGTTACCGTTGAATGTTTCGGCGGTGACTGGAAAACNCTCCCCTCTGTTGCTTTGAGCCAGGTCAAGACAGGTCCCGAAGGTGTGACCGACAATGTNGCTGTTACACGTAACATCGATAACAACATCTTCTATGATGAATATGACGAAGCNTTCGGTTTGCAGAACATNGTCTTCTTGAACAAAAAGACACTCGATACCGACACAATCGTGGTCGATAACCTCTTTATCGGTGCCGACGACGACGTGCTCGAAATCGAGCAGCCTACATCGGGTACATTGCAGGTTGTTACCTCTCACGTGCTCGTCTATGGCGGTCGCAANGACGTTCAGATCATCTCTTACCCGACCTCATTCATTCGCTCGGTTACGTATAACCTCGCATCCCAGCAGTTTACATTCCAGTCGTTGAGTAATGCCAACGGTGATGACCAGTGGGGCGACATTGTGCTTGCTCACAAAGACGACCCCGACTATCGNGTNACAATTCCTATCGACCAGTCGATCCGCGTCGATATCCCCGAGTTTGACTTCTTCGTTATCAAGTTTACNTGGTCAGCAAGCGACGTTGATATCAANTGTGGTTTTACCGGAAATGCAACCTCGGTTACATATCGCGACATAAATTATCCAACACCACTTTCAAGTTCGTTCAACGATAAGTATGTTGGTTGGTCTCAAAATAACCCACCTGTGGTTAATGGTACCACCTATCTTACATGGGGTGGTGACGCAACCGGTGGTCAGGGTGAGACAGTCTTCTTCAACGCCAAAGCGATTAACNNATTCCCCTATCCCGGCGGTAAAGATNCNNNNGGTNNNCGTTGTACTGCTTCAACACCAAATATGTTNCCCCGTGTNNTGAAATTCCTTTGTGCNGCCGGTTGGTACACAANCGGTGCCTCGGGTAACGTTACATGTACAATCTACTGTTACCTTGGCGGTTCTATGGCGCAGTCAGGTACAAACTTCAACAACTCGGGTGGTTCGCAGGTTTATACCAACACCAAGACCTATAATATTGCATCAGGTAAAACCAAACCGGCAGGCTCTTATCTGCGATTCTGCTTCATCGAGTATGACCGCAAGAAACATACAGCGTCTGTAACNTGGGATGGTGCAACAGTTATCTAATCCCCTACCCTCTATTATTAACTATNGAGATTGAAATTGAAAAATAATAAAAACTAATCTATATGTCACTGAAAATCTTTCATAATGCNCTGTTTGCAACAGCAATTCTGTTGCTCGCAGGATGTTCTGANCAATATGAGCCGAACATCGAGCCAAATCAAAATGAAGAAAGAGTTGAACTCATAGTCGCAACTGAATTGCCTTTTGAAACCGAAGTTCAGACACGTTCGGCTTTTAGCGACGTTGCTATAGCCAACTGTGACGCAATTGTCTTTGACGAAACAGGCAAACTNCTTGAAGTTGTTCGTTGCGGTGCCGGTCAACCTGAAGAAGATGAAGCAGGTAACCAGACAGGTCGTGTCCGCATCAACATTCTTCTTGCCAAAACCGACAAGAGACGTACAATTCAGCTTGTTGCCAACGCACGCTATCCCGGATCNNNNGAATATCGTGTCAACATGACTCACCTCCGTGAAAAAGTAACAACCGAGGCTGAAGCTATGGCAAACATGACTACATATCCTATCACTGACAGCCGCTCATACGACTCTCAGACTTCTCCCGTCATCATGTGGTCGCGCATCGTCCTCCCGGTTGGTATTCCCGATAACCGTATCTACAACACGGCAACCGACCTCGGTATTGCCGCTGCCGATAAATCGCCCAAATTCCTCCGCTCTGAAGCTATGATCAACGTCACTCTCGATGATCCGACCGACGAGAACAACCTCGGCGATTTGCAAATCATCTCTATGTGTCCGTATAACTTCCAGGATCGCGGTCTTGTGACTCCGGCAGCCTATACAACAGCTCCGACCNCTACCCCGACTTCAGCACGTCCCACCGGTTCGGTTTCAACAGTTTTCCCCATCATGAACAACGACGAATGGTGGATGCCCTTCTCTCCNCGCTCATTCTTCTTTGCATATGAACGCAACTGTACAAGTAGCGACTATATGTCGATTATCCTCAAAGCCAATTACCGCGGTGTTTTAGGTTACTACAAACTCGTGTTGATGCAAAACGCTACAACTCCGTTCAACATCATCCGTAACCACAAATACAACATCCTCATCAAATCGGTTGGTGGTCCCGGTTATACCGACCTTCAAACCTGTTTGAACGGTAAGCCCGGTAATGCTCTCAACATTCAAATCGTCGATCAGGATGCCAACTACTGTAACTCGGCAAGTGACGCAAACTTCCGTCTCAGCGTTGACTGCAACCAGTTTGAACTATACCGTAACTCAACAGCCGATAACACCCACTCAATCCAAAACCTTGTTATCGCCAACGTTTATACAAACCGTACAACAGGTTCNCCGACAGTTGTTCAAGATCCCGCTTCTGCAACNTGGCTCCGCTTCCCGTCGCTCACCTCAATCGGTGGTGGTACATATGAGCTTATCGGTGAGTTTGTGGCAACCGACAATGTTGAACACCGCACTACTCTGACNGTCAAGTTTGACAACCTTGAAACCGACTTTGATGTCATCTGGCATCCCTCGGGAACAGCCGTTGCCGACGAAAACTCTTATGTAGTGACTTTCCCCCGCCAAGGCGAATCAAACTGGGCNCTCCANATGACCTCTCCGATTCCGTTCAACTACGCTCAATGCTTCATCAGCAAGGTTGAATCAAGTCCGTCGGTATTTGACGGTGTGAACGCNTTCGACTTTGGTCTCACTGAAGTCAACAGCCGTTACGCTGCTAACGCCTACTATCACCTCAAACGTGAATCGGGCTTTGTCAGCAAGTGTAAATATACTGCTACAAACGAAAACAACGAGCCTATCAATGCTACACTGGTATTCTACCAGGAATAATTCAATTTCTATTTCATAGTTCGTAAAGTTGACCGTCCGGCAAGCTGATTTGTCGGGCGGTCACGTTTTTTTTCAATGCATAATGCANAATGCACAATGCACAATTAAGAATGCANAATGCACAATTAAGAATGCATAATNCACAATTGCTTTGCAAAGCAAAGCGCNNAAGGCGANNACATAATNCAAAAAAAGCGGCGAATGCCGCTTTTTTGTCAATTCGAGATTCTCTCGATTTATNCCGATTAATCCCGTTAAATCGAGATTAATCTCGTTAAATCCCGGTNAATCTCGATTATTCATAAAAGNCTTTTGCTATCGCATCCGAGGGCATNCNCCAGTCNCCGCGGGGNGACAGCGTCACGCTACCGACCTTGGGGCCGTCAGGCATACAGCTNCGCTTGAATTGCTGNGTGAAAAAGCGACGCATGAACGTTTGCAGCCANTTCTTGATTGTCTCACGGTCATACCTGCCTTCAAACGCCTGTTGAGCAAGGCNGTAGATTTCTCCGGCACTGCGACCGTAGCGCATGAAATGGTATATGAAAAAGTCGTGAAGCTCGTAGGGGCCNACCAAGTCTTCGGTTTTCTGGGTTATGTTGCCCTGAGCATCGGCAGGAATCAGCTCGGGACTGATAGGCGTATCGGCAATGTCAAGCAAAATTTGACGGGTAGCCTCGTCTGACTGACCGGCAAAGTACAGCACCAACGACCGTATCAACGTTTTTGGCACACCGGCATTGACGCCATACATCGACATATGGTCGCCGTTATATGTGGCCCATCCCAAAGCGAGTTCGCTCAGGTCGCCCGTACCGACAACCATTCCCCCCACCTCGTTGGCAATATCCATGAGCAGGTAGGTGCGTTGGCGAGCCTGCGCATTCTCGTAGGTCGTATCGTGAACCGTCGGGTCGTGATTGATGTCGATGAAATGCTGATTGACAGCCGGAACAATCGAAATCTCGCGATGAGTGATGCCCAACGCCTTCATCAGTCCGACTGCATTGTCGTGGGTGCGTCCGGTCGTACCGAATCCGGGCATCGTCACGCCGACTATTCCCCGGCGATCAAGGCCGAGCAGGTCAAACGTGCGGGCGGCAACAAGCAGGGCAAGTGTCGAGTCGAGTCCGCCCGACACTCCGATAACAACCGTCTTTGTGTTGGTCGCATCGAGTCGTCGTGCCAAGCCGTGAGCCTGAATGTTGACAATCTCAAAACAACGTTGGTCGAGGGTCTCCCCTTTCGGCACAAAGGGCATCGGGTCAATGGTGCGTCGCAACAGCTCTCCATCGGGCTGAGCCTCACGCACCGACAACTCAACCGCCACAAAATCGCCTGGGTCGGTTTCAAACGACGAGCGTGTCATGCGGTCATGGTCGAGCGCATCGAGGTCGATGTCAGAGATGACCCACTGGCTGTCGCGTTGCCACGGCTGATTTATATTGATGATATTGCCGTTCTCGGCTATGATGGTCTTGCCGTCAAAAACAAGGTCGGTGGTCGATTCGCCATATCCTGCCGAAGCATAGATGTATGCCGCGACGGTGCGTCCCGACTGCTGGGCAATCAGATTTTTGAGATATTCAAACTTGCCGGCAACCGAATCAGAGGCTGAAAGATTCAGCAACACTGTCGCCCCGGCAAGAGCCTGACGTGACGACGGCGGAATCGGAGTCCAAAGGTCTTCACATATCTCAATTCCGATTTTGACATTGCCATATTGCAACAAAATGTCGCCCGCCGGCACCAAATCGTCCGACCCGGGAAATTGGAGCGTCTGAAACTCAAAATTGAATGGTTCAAACCACCGTCTTTCATAAAACTCACCATAGTTGGGTATGTTTTTCTTACCGGTAACGGCAACAATATGACCTTTTTGAATTGTAACCCCGCAATTGTAGAGTTTGCCGTCAATAACGAGCGGCGCACCGACCACAAAAGCTGTCGAACAACCGGCAGTCATATCGGCAAGACGGACGAGCGACGACCTGACCGAGTCGAGAAGCGCACGGTTTTGAAAAAGGTCGGCACAGGTGTAGCCGGTCAATGAAAGTTCGGGAAAAACAGCGATGTCAACTCCCTCATTGTCGAGCTTGGCAACAATGTCGGCAATAGTATTGGTGTTGGCATCGGTATCAGCCAAAAAAACGCGGGGCGAAACCGCCGCGACTCTTAAAAAATTGCGAATCATAGCAATGATGGATGAAAAATTTCACGAAGATAATGAAAAAAACTCATATTAGAGCAAAAAAATTTGGCTATGACGAAAAAAATCACTTACTTTGCACTCTGTTTCGACGACCGTCAAAAAATCGGTAAAAAAAGATGCACTTATCGACCCTTTTGGCAGTCACTTCTCTCGAAACATATAAAAAATAAAGTAACAAAATAAATATAACAAAAAGCCATGTCAAAGATTTGTCAAATTACAGGCAAGAAAGCGATTACCGGCAATAATGTATCGCACTCGAAACGTCGTACCAAACGTCGCTTCAACGCAAACCTCTTTAACAAGAAGTTTTATTGGGTAGAACAGGACGCTTGGATTAACCTCACAATCTCAGCCGCCGGTCTGCGTACTATCAACAAAATGGGTCTCAACGCAGCCCTCATGAACGCGACTAAGAATGGTTATTTAACTGAAATCAAACTTGTAGAATTCTAAGAAAATGGCAAAGAAAGCAAAAGGCAACCGAGTACAAGTAATTCTCGAATGCACAGAACATAAGGAAAGCGGAATGCCCGGTACTTCGCGTTATATCACTACCAAAAACCGCAAAAACACCACTGAGCGTCTGGAACTCAAAAAATATAACCCGATTCTCAAACGTGTAACCGTTCACAAAGAAATTAAATAATAATACTATAAGATATGGCAAAGAAAACAGTCGCTTCACTTCAGAAAGGTGAAGGTCGTACCTATAGCAAAGTCATCAAAATGGTGAAATCGCCCAAAACCGGCGCATACATCTTCAAAGAAGAAATGGTTCCCAATGATGCCGTTAAAGACGCTTTGAAATAAGGCAATACAAAATTTTGATTTTTTTCATAATAACAAAGGGGGAAATGTCTCAGACATTTCCCCCTTTGTTATTGCCCTTCTAATACATCGTCGGGGATAAACCCCGACTCTATTTTTTATATCCCCCCTACCCCACGGTTCCATCGTCTTTCAGACTCAGTCACCGTGGGTTAACTATACATCGTCGATTTCATCGACTCACCTCTTGTGTATATCTATCCCGAGAGTCGGCATAGCCGATAGTCTCCGACGGATGAGAGAGTCAGCCCAATTGTGAGAGTCGGCTCAGCCGACGATGTATAGTTAACCCGGGCTGACCGAGCGCAGCGAGGGAGCCCCGGGAAAAGGCAAGTAAAGGATTGAGTCGGTTTATCCGACGATGTATTAAAACACTCATTAAAATTTGTACATCTCCCCATAAAACCCTAACTTAGCAAAAAAATTATATGAGCAAAGTCCGCGCACTCTATCACATTGTATTCTGCACAAAGTCACGAAAAATGACAATAACCGACGAATTCCGTCGCGATTTATACTCGGTCATATTTTCAGTTATACAAAAGAATAACTGTCATCTTATCAGAATGGGTGGCATCGCTAACCACATCCACATGCTTCTTGACCTTAATCCTCAAATTGCACTTTCTCATCTTATGAGAATTATAAAGTCGGAATCCAGTGGCTTTTTAAAGCGTGATAAACGCTTCCCCTTATTCGAGGGATGGGGTACAGGATATTTTGCTATGACGATATCTCCTGAAATCAAGGATAACGTAATCAATTACATTAATAATCAGCAGAATCATCACTATATCATGCCGTTTGATCAAGAGTTGGAGCAGTTTTTTCGTGAGGCATGCATGGAATTTGATGAGAATGAGCTAAGTTAACCTTTTAATACATCGTCGGGGATAAACCCCGACTCTATTTTTATTTATCCCCTACCCCACGGTTCCCTCGTCTTTCAGACTCAGTCACCGTGGGTTAACTATACATCGTCGATTCCATCGACTCCCTTATTTTGAGTAGATCACCCGAAGAGAGTTGATTTCATCGACTCTCTTCGGTCTTATTCCCGGCATCGGGCGTTTGGTCGCTGTCGGCAAAGATTTTGGAGAGTTTGTTTTCACGGAATCGCTCAAGCAGTTCCCAGAAGTTGGGGACAAACAGAGTGCCGACTATCGCATTGACCGCCATACCAAAAACTACTGCCGTACCNAGCGATACTCGGCTTTCNGCACCCGCTCCGGTGGCAAACAGCATCGGCATCACACCGAACACAAACGCCAATGCGGTCATCATAATCGGTCGGAANCTNACATCGCCCGCCTTGATTGCCGCNTCACGGATAGACATACCCTGTTTGCGATAATCGACNGCATACTCNACTATCAAAATGGCATTCTTGGCTGACAGTCCCAACAACAGGATGATACCGATCTGGGTGTAAATCGAAATCGACTGATTCATTATCATACACCCGATAATCGTACCGAGAATGGCGGTCGGCATCGTAATGACAACCGCAATAGGGTCGGTCCAGCTTTCATATTGAGCCGCCAACACAAGTATCGTTATNATGATTGCAAAGATAAGCACCATCGATATTGTTGTGCCCGANGANGTCTCCTGATATGCCTCACCGGTCCATGCATATGAATATGTCGTGCCGAGGGTATTGTTGACAATCTCTTCCATCGCCTTGATGCCGTCGCTTGAGCTGACACCATGAGCCGGAGTGGCTGTGATNGACGCTGTGTTATACATATTGTATCGGCTCACCATTGACGAGCCGAAAGTNGATTCAATGGTTGAGAACGAACTGAACGGCACCATCTCGCCGTTGCTGTTGCGNACGCTCAGTTTCATCACGTCAGAAACCGATTCGCGTGAATTTGATTCGGCTCCGATCTGCACCTGATATACTCGCCCGAACTCGACAAAATCGTTAACNTAACTGCCTCCCATATAGTAGGCNAGCGTCGAGAATACCGACTCGAGCGTCAANCCCTGCATCTTGACTTTGTCNCGGTCAATATTGATTTTATATTGAGGAACACTACCCTCAAACAGNGATGTTACCGAGGCTATGCGCGGGTCGCGACGGGCTGCCTCGCTGATTTGGTCAACAGCAACCTTCAAATCGTTTGAGCCNAGATTGTTGATATCGAGCAGCTGCATCTGCAATCCCGANGTCATACCAAGACCCGGAATTGCCGGCGGATTGATAGAGAANACAATNGCTTCNTGGATGTCGGCAGTCGCAGCATTAACCTTGTCGATAACGGCAAACACTTTCTGATCTTTTTTCTTGCGCTCGCTCCACGGCTTCAAGGTCACNAACATTGAGCCGAGATTACTNCCCGCTCCGCCGCCAATAAACGAGTTNCCGGTAACGGCAATTACATTGTCAACTTCAGGAATTGCCTTCAATCGGGNGGTNACCTCATCCATAACCTTNTCGGTGCGCTCAAGCGAGGCTCCGGTCGGNAGCTGAACTGATGTCATAAAATAGCCCATGTCTTCAGACGGAACNTAGCTTGTGGGCCATTTGAGAAATCCCCAGAATGCAGCCGCACAGATGATTGCAAANACNCCCAATGCAACAACCGGTTTACGCAACATCGCGGTAATNGATGCNGTATAGGCATTGACCGTCTTGAGCCATCCCTTGTTGAAGTATTTATAGACAAAGAATGTCGANGGTTTGTCTTTTTTCTTGAGAAACANCGCACACATNGCCGGCGTGAATGTCAAGGCATTGAAGCCCGAGAANGCTGTAGAGACGGCAATTGTGAGTGCAAACTGTTTGTAAAGTTCGCCGGTGATTCCGCTGATAAATGCGGTCGGGATAAANACCGAAAGNAACACGAGAACCTCACCGATAACCGGACCCTGAAGCTCGACCATCGCCTTTTCNGCAGCCTGACGCGGCGACAGCGTGCCCTGACTGACAAGCCTTGCACAGTCTTCGACAACGACTATCGCATCATCGACCACAATCGCAATGGCAAGCACGAGACCGAAGAGNGTCAAGGTGTTGATTGTGAATCCGAGCAACTTCATCACNGCAAAGGTNGCNATGAGTGAAACNGGAATTGTGATCATCGGAATGATGACCGAACGCCAGTTCTGGAGGAAGAGGAGAATGACAATCATTACAATAAGGGTTGTCTCGACAAATGTNACAAGCACCTCATCGATTGACTCGCTGACAAAGTCGGTGGTGTTCATCAACACGCGATAGCTCACACCCTCGGGAAAATATGGAGCGAGGTCGTTAAGCTTGTTCTGTACCGACTTGGCTACTTCGAGCGCATTTGCACCCGGCAACTGATTGATACCGATCAAGCCGGCTTCGTGCCCGTCAACCTTACTGATCATGCTGTAGGTTTGACTGCCGAGGTCTATTTTNGCAACATCGCCGAGCCGCAACATACTTCCGTCAGGATTTGAGCGGATGACAATGTCGGCAAACTCCTGCGGNGTCTGCAATCGACCTTGTGAAGTCAGCGTAAACTGAAACGCNGCATCGTTTGAAACCGGGGGCGCACCGACACTACCNGCCGAGACAGCCATGTTTTGAGACTGTATCGCCGACATGACATCGGCAGGTGTGATCTGACGCACACGCATCATCTCGGGATCAAGCCATACGCGCATCGAGTACTGCCCTGCCCCNAATGCGTTCGCTCCGCCGACACCGTCAAGTCGGGCAAGCTCATCGACAATGTTAAGNTTGGCATAGTTNGTAAGATACAACTCGCTGTAATTGTGTATAGAGTCGCTNTCGATGGCNACAAACAAAACGATGTTTGACGACTGAGCCAAAACCGATACACCCTGTTGTTTTACGGCAGCCGGGAGTGTCGCCTCAGCCATCGATATGCGNTTTTGCACTTTTACGGCAGCCATATCGAGGTCAACATCGTTNTCAAATGTTATTGTNAGACTGTANGAACCGTCAGAACTCGATGTTGAGCTCATATACATCATTCCGTCAACACCGTTGACCTGCTCCTCNATAGGCACACCGACAGTCTCGGCAACAGTCTTGGCATCGGCACCGGGATATGTAGCCGATACCATTACNGTTGGAGGTGTGATATCGGGATATTGCGCAACCGGCAAGGTCTTGACNGTAATAATTCCGACCAGCACCATGAGGATAGCCAGCACGGTGGCAAAAATAGGTCGATCTATGAAAAAACGTGAAAACATATATCTATATATTTCAGATATGTATAACTTTAGAGAACTATCACTTAACTGTATCGGGAACAACNGTCATGCCGTCGCGNACCTTCAAAAGAGCCTTGGTGACATAACGCTGACCGGGCTTCAACCCNGATTTGACTATGCGCATGGAGTCGTTGACAATTTCGCCAGGCTCGATAGCGGTATAAACCACACGGTTTGAATCGTTTAACGTATANAGATACTTTCCNCGCTGATCGGTTGCAATCGATGCGTCNTTGACCAGAATAGCATCGNNATCGGAATAATCGGGAAGATTTACAACAACATACATTCCGTCTTTCAGTTCGCCATATCGGTTGTCGATCTTGACATTGAGTTTGACCGTGCCTGTCGATTTATCGACCGAGGGTGCTACATAACTGAGACTTCCGGTATAACTNTGGGGCAACGAATCGGTAAANGACACCGGAATCTTGCTATAATCAACCGATGGAACAGGCGACTCGGCATCGTCTTTCATCTTTATATATTGTCCCTCATCGACCGATATGATAGCGTAAACAACCTTGTCGTCATATAGATTGGCAAGCGTAACCGGCTGCGCTTCACCCGAAATATAGTCGCCGACATTCAANGTCGCGTTTGANATGTGACCGTCGGCAGGNGCAACAACACGACAATAGCCAAGCATTGTCTGAGCCGTGCGCAGGGCGGCTTTGGCACTTTCGATCGAAGCTATACTCTGGTTCATAGTGCTCTCGGCCTGAACGACTTCAATCTGAGACACCGCATCGCTCTCCAATGCCTTTTTCAANGCATTATAACGATTTGTGGCATACTTGTTATTGGCAATAGCCGTTTCGAGTGAAGCCTGAGCCTGACTGACACGGTCGGCATACTGAGAAGATTCAATTGTGAACAACAACTGACCTTTCTTAACAAAGTCACCACCCGAATAATATTTATTGGTCAAAGATCCNTTGACGCGTCCGACAATCTGAATCGCGCGGTCGGCGGCAATGTAGCCGGGTACTGTTTTTCCGACAATAACCGAATCGACAACCGGTAAGGCTACCGAAACTTTTTCTTCGGTCGGACGATATGAATTCTCTTTTTTATGAGAACAAGAAGCGGTTGAAGCAACTGCNACAATGAGCGCGAGATTGCCNAGAGATGTTATGAGTCTCATCTTTTATGCTGTGTTATAGATTTTACNTGAATTGTTTNATTANAGNCCGTCCCANCCNCCGCCGAGAGCCTGATATAACGTNACAAGCGAGCTTAGAGCATTGCCCTCNGCTACAATCAGAGAATTGGCGTTTTCAAGAACATTAAGCTGCGCATCAACAACGTTTGAAAATGCTGTAAGGTCTTGTTTATAAAGGTCGAGCGACAAATTATAAGACTCGTTGTCATAACTTATCAGCTCTTTGATAATATCTACATTTTTGANAGATGCGACGTAAGACGACATCGCATTGTTAACCTCGCTAACGGCATTCANAACGGTCATNTTATAATTATCAACCGACATTTTTAAATTTTCATTGGCTGAAATCGCTCCGGCTCGGCGGCTGAATCCGCTAAAAATCGTCCATGTCAAACGTGGAGCAACCGAATAGGTAAATGAGTTATTGTGGAACAAGTCTCCCAAACGATGGGCTTGTGTACCTATTGAGCCGTCGATCGACAGCGTAGGTAGAAATTCTTTCTTTGCCACTCCGACNGCTGCGGCATTGGCGGCTACAGTCATCTCGGCCTGCACGATNTCCGGGCGTCGGCGCAACAGTTCGGCAGGTATGCCTGCATGAACAAGCTGAATGTAGTCGGGCAGCCCNTTAAAATCGGANANNNGNNNTGAAATNTCATCNGGATAAACNCCAAGCAAAACAGCGATCGAGTTAATAGCTGTCGCTATTGAGTTTTCAAGAACNGGCACCGANGCNATNGTCGAGTAATAAACCTCTTTTGCCTGGGTTACATCGAGTTTTGAATTNAATCCGCTTTCATAACGAGCCTCGGTTATTTTNACAATTTTATCCTGACGGGCAGAGTGTTCATTTGCAACCTGAAGTTCGGCTTGCCAAACACGCAACTGAAAATATTCCTTGGCAATCTCNGCAGCCACCGAGACCATAGTTCCGGCATATTCGGCACGGCTGACTCCGACAAGTTTCTTTTGCTCACGCACAGCCGATGTGATTTTACCAAAAACATCCAGTTCCCAGCTCACAGTTATATCCCCTGAGAAAAAAGAAGAATTCNCCGATGGAACAGCNGGCTTTGAGGCGAGACCGGCNGTNCGNGATTTAGTCCATCCTGCCGAAAGTCCGGCTTGAGGNAAATATGATGAGCGCGCCGACATCAGTCCGGCACGTGCAATTTCNATTCGGCGTGCAGCCATTTTCAAATCATAGTTGTTTTTTTGTCCCATCACAATCAATGAGTCNAGCAAATNGTCGTTAAACAATTTCCACCACTGATCATCTGCCGGCGATGACGGCTCAAAATATTCGGTATAACTCCATGTTTCAGGAATTTCATCAACACTGCTGTCGNCATGATCATCGGCAAATACCGGAACGATNCCCAGCGAAAACAGAGTGAGAACAGTTGAAGCGTTTTTAAATAAATTCATCAATATATAATGTTTTGAATTTTGGTGATGTATAGAATTAAAACGCCGGTGATGTAAAATTAGTTTTTAAGTCACATTTATTTTTTTTGACAATCAAAGCCACTCGAAAAATGAATTTGATTTATAGTAAATAAATGTTAAAAGGACGGTGTATTTCTTGCAAGTTTAAAGAAAAAGCTATACCTTTGCAACGCTTTTCAGAAATCGGGGTGTAGCTCAGTTGGTTAGAGTACGCGTCTGGGGGGCGTGAGGTCGCTGGTTCGAGTCCAGTCACCCCGACAAAAAAGCTTGGCTGANTCAGCCAAGCTTTTTTTGTTTTATGCCCGATAAATTAATATCCTAATTAACCAACCGACTCGCGAATACGATGAAGCTGACGGCGCGAGATATTAAGGTAAGTAGCAATCTCACCGAGAGATACAACGTCAAACAGTCGCGGATAGCGTGAAAGTAATTGGNAGTAGCGTTGCTCAGGTGTTGAACGATAATCATTCAGCACATGCTCGTATGCCTGCTCAAATAAACTCTCGGCAAATCGGATATGAAGAGTAGGGTCTTGAATGATGCGTTCACGAATGATTGACGCTGACACTACAAGCACATCAGAATCTTCCAATGCAATGATGTCGGTCGGCATTTTTCGACCATGCAATGCGCTGATATAGTTGGCAAGTATTGAATTATCAAAAACAAATCCCACAGCCTTGCAATTACCTTTATTGTCAATAATGGAATGTTTGAAAGCACCCGACACAATCCACCCGACATTTCTCAA
Source organism: Bacteroides sp. (assembly GCA_014802535.1). GTDB lineage: Bacteria > Bacteroidota > Bacteroidia > Bacteroidales > Muribaculaceae > CAJUPY01. The sequence continues at coordinate 13,877 of JAAVCC010000018.1, forward strand.
GACCTCGCCACTGTGCACAAAGTAGTCATTGCGACGATAGTGCCGCAATCGACCATACTTTTCGCAAATCTCTCTCCAAAAAGAAAAGTCTATTTTNTCTTCAAANGTATTGAATTGTGCCATATTTTATNGCAAGNCTCCGGTTACTTCAATCAAAACAATTNTGAATGTGTGCCAATGCAAAGATAGTGCATTTGTATAANATGTCCAAATATTGGNTGNNTCGACATAATTCTTAAACATAGCTATTAGACACATCTTTACTGCATCTGCGAATTTGCTCAATATTGCACCAATATTGCCTAAGTCGCTATCTAACATACTTTGTATTTTTGCGTTATAATAAGTGACTAAAACAAAAACAAATACAAAACATGGAAAAAATCTGCGAAAAGATGATCTTCAAACCGGCATATCCGTATGTCGATGACGCTGTGGTTCATGGCGTGATGAGTAAGTTCAACCCCGGCGACCGTATCCTGAAAGCCGGCACTCAGTTGCACCCGGCCTGCTCACCTCTGAAGCATGACCTGCGCATGTTGCAGGACGTGGCTGTAAAGATGCGCGACGGCGTGACAATCTACACCGACATATATCTCCCGGCAAACATGAAGGANGGNGANAAANTGCCTGTGCTTATNGCATGGAGNCCNTANGGNAAAACNGCCGGNACTGCACCTCGCTACATCGGCCTGTTCAATATGCTCGGAATGGGNAANAAATGGAGNTCAGGNCTGACCAAGTTTGAGGGACCNGATCCCGATTACTGGTGTGNACANGGNTATGCCGTNTGTAANCCNGACCCTCGNGGNATNGCCCGNAGCGANGGTGANATAACNATGATNGGNTCNCAGGAGGCATACGATGCATACGANNTNATTGAATGGCTTGCCANACAGGAATGGTGTAACGGCAAAACTGCACTNACCGGNACGAGNTANCTGACNTTCTCNCANTGGTTCATCGCNGCNACNCANCCGCCNCANCTCACNTGNATCGCGCCTCACGAAGGNNTNCANGANGCNTANCGCGANATNTGCTATGTGGGNGGTATTCCCGACCCGCATTTCCTCGANCGTCTGCAGGTAAACCANGTGAGCATGAGCGGTGCNCAGCGCGAGGATATGATAGACGAGATGTATGCCTATCCNCTTGCNACNGCNGANNTATGGCANGACAAACGNGCCGACTGCTCTAAAATCAACATCCCGGCATTCGTTACNGCAAGCTACTCCAACACACTCCANACCATGGGAACGTTCCGTGCNTGGCGNGCNCTGGGNACNGACAANAAGTGGNTGCGTATNCACGACTCNCANGAGTGGCCNGACTANTANGATATGCACAACNCCGAGGAGCGTAANAAATTCTTNGACCGCTANCTNAANGATGAGCANAANGGTTGGGAAGANACTCCNGCAGTGCGTTACGCAGTTCTCGACCTCGAAGGCGACAACAAGACCGGTATCGTNGCNGATGAATTCCCGCCCAAAGAGGCTGTTTATAAAAAACTATACCTTGACGGAGCAACACGTTCGCTTAAAGATGAANCTCCCGAAAATGAGATGNCTCTGCGTTACAGCCCTGATGGACTGCCAGTGCGTGTATCGTTCCAGAAAACGTTNGATAAAACNACAAAATTTGTNGGNTATCCCAAAATCAAACTCTACACTGAGGTTGAAGGATATGACGATATGGATGTATTTGTATGGGTTCAAAAGCTCGACAAACGTGGTAATATCCTATCGGAGTCTGTAGTGCCCAACAACGGTGCAGCTCTCCACGATTTCACTCAGGATGGCGCATCTACACTCAGATATAAAGGTGTTCACGGACGTCTTCGTGCATCTATGCGTCATCTCGATCCCGAACGCTCAACCGACACTTGCCCTTACTACTCTTTTAGTCAGATTGACAAACTTTCAGCTGGTCAGGTTGCGGAACTCGACATCATTCTCAGCCCTATCGGCATGGTGTTCTANCCCGGCGAGACAATGCGAGTTGTTGTATCAACTAAAGATGAAATCGGNAGCATTATGCCCGGTACNCCCGGATGTATTCCCGANAACAAAGGAACNCATATCCTTCATGTCGGAGGAAAATATCCAAGCTATATTCAGCTTCCGGTACTCCCCGATTGAACAACTAATCAATAAAAAATATGCTGCATCGAGATATTTCGGTGCAGCATATTTTATTTACAAATCAATCTTAATCTAATCGNGATTCATTTCGATAGTCTGATGGAGACATTCCGGCATATCGCTTGAAGTATTTGCGGAAAGTGAATTGCTCAGGAAAATTCAAGTCGTTGGCAATCTCCTTGATACTCTTGTCGGTTTGTTCGAGCATTAATTTTGCATAGGTAGTTGTAACTGACGAAATCCACTCCGAGGGCGTTTGNCCGGTGGCTTCACGTATAATTGCCGAGAAGTGTCCGGTTGACATATTTGCTTGAGACGCATACCAACTCACACTACGCTCGTTGCGATAATTCTCGTGAAGAGCAAGAATAAAACGATAAGCGACACTGCTATTTCTAATTGAATCAATAGAAGACTCAAAAGAACCTATATGATTGCTGACAACTTCAAGCATTGATTCTTGTCGTATCAAATTTATAAGATGCGTAAGCATCAGTTGCTCGTCAGACGATTGAGTTGATGCTATTTGGGAAATTTTATCCTCNATACGTTTATTTTGNGCTTTGATATATTGACATTCTTGTTCGGTCAATATCCAACATGGATTTTTGCTTACTTTGAGCGGAATACCGGTGTCAGAAATCAATTTNAAAATAGGATAAAATACTTTTAAATCGTTGACAAATGAAATTTTTTTAAAATCAGAAGATTTGCTGATTTCATAAACACGAACCAATGGNGTTACGACAAATACACNCCCCTCGGTTAAATGATANATTTTATCATTTATTCTGATATCAGCCTCTCCGGCAGTACATAATACGAAGCCCCCTTTNTTCCAAAACTCGNGTAAAGATTCGCCCAATTTATTATTTGCCGTAATCGTCTTCATCAATATATTCTATTTATATTTGTTAGTTATCAATCTATTTTTTTTGTAAAATACACCCGATAAAATTAAAACATTTTTTCAAGTTCATGCTGAATTTCTTCAGCACGAGCAATCTGCTTATTCAGGTTCCATGCTCCGATGTTAATTCCATCACGTAAAAACATACTTCCGCATTGATGAAAATAGAATTCAATNCCACGTGANTTTGCTTCAATATAAAGATCTCTTACCCACTCCCATTGAATTGGTCTTATAACCTGTTTTGGTGCCATTTCGCCACCGACATTCACACATTTAATCAGTCCGGTATCGAGGTATTTGCCAAGTGAAATAGGNGCAATCAGCGGTGAGCAAAAGACTTCACGGTGTTTCAACGGCGCATCAAGAAAGAATGGCAGACGTTTATCGGCCATTTCTTGATTTTCTATGGAAATACTCATGTGAACATGTTCCCATCCATCGCCCCAATTATGAGGNAAACACTGTTTAATACGTTNGGGTCTNTTAGTTGTCAATACAAAAATACAATCACTGCGTCTATGGATTGTTTCCCAAATATATCCACGCCATTCATCGGCTTCTTCAAGAAAGAAGTCAGANGAAAAACATAGTTTTACAAGCGATCCGGGGGGACAATCTTTGTCTTTCAGTTCATAAGTCGTCTTCCCTTTTGTTATGACAGTCGTGTCCCTGCCATATCGTTTATCCATATTGAAAACAAAACANTTTTGACANCCNGGACTGCATTTGTGACAGCCNTGCCATGGATTCCAGGGGATTGCCTTTCCGATTTGATCGTTTTGCATCTACAGNTTTCTTATTTCTTACAATGTAACTATAAATGGTTTCATCAAAGTTAATACAATGATGAAACCAATAAAATTTAACCTAACAATTTAAATGAAAGACATTTAAGCTCTCAAACCTTCTTTTTTGATTTTGGGAACAAGATAGCCAAAGCCATAAATCATCATTGATGCCTGGGCAATGATGCCGACGATAATGCTGATGATATTAACTTCTGACGATACAAGGTTATTGGTAAGGAAATACCAAACTGTGTAAATTCCGAAAGGAATGTTGAGGAGTACACTTGCTACAAGGCCNGGGTTGTACTTGCATCCAAAGATAAAGAACATAACAACATGAGCCAAAGCGTTAAGAGCNGAATAATAGGCAACCCAGAGTCCCCATTCAATGCCACAATAGTTTGATACGATACCCATAAGAGGAAGAAGGATATATACGAGCGGAATGTTGATCCAGAACGATACAGCCTTGGTCATAGGATATTCATCTTTGACTGATTTAAGAGGCTTACGNTTGAAAAACTTCAAGAAGCCACCGGGGCAGATATATTCTTCAAATTCATGTGCCCAATAGATAGGAGTCTGCATCCAGATAAGGAACAAGGCATAATCTACGTCCTTNACATACATCCAAATCAAGATTGCTGAATAGATAGCCAAAAANGGAGTAGCTTTCATCCAGTTGTCATAAAGCCATTGCATTGCGGTTTTCATGTTTCTGTAATTTTTAATTAGTTAATGATAATGTGATTTTTATGCGACAAAATTACATTNTTTGAACGAATATACATATATCCGAATCAACTATTTATTGAGCAAAATCGAAGATNGTGATTAAATATNTAAAGTAAACATATAATTTATAAGANATTACATCCTGTAAAAAATAGGNATTATTTGTTTTGGCTCAACTTTTCATTTGAGAAATTTGGTATAATACCTTTGAATTTTCCTCTTAAATCGGAAAAACAAAGACATATTATGGTTACAATACCAACAACAGCAGCAATACCATATACATCTTTAATACCAACCATCATTGATTGTCGCTGGAGTTCGCCATATAACGAAATAGCACTATTATCGGTTAAATCCATTGAAAGTTGCATAAGACTCTGTTTGCGGAATATCGTTAGAAGATAAGCCAAAACTGACTGACATACAGGAGTACCGACACCGGTACGAATAAATCCGATAGCACACAATGCCATAAAATAATACACAAATGCGACATTCTTACCTAATGTATAAGCCAGCACCACATANAGAATAGCNGTTCCAACACCTCTAAACCACATCGGCANCCATAACTGCAAGAACGAAGTTTCAGGAGAAATCAGGAAATAAAGAAGNACCTGATACATTGTGAAAAAGCAGAAACCTACAATAGCAAGATTTCGAGGACGCCATTTTTTTCGTGCCAGGGCATAAAATGAAAAAGGTGTACCACACAATATTCCGGCAACTACTCCCCAGTTTAAAGAAATAGAGTGGAACATATCAAAATGCAGAATACCCTCNGTAAACATATTCTGGATTTGTCCGGCAGTTCCGCTCAATACAGAGTAGCTGACAAAAAGAACAGATATGAAAAAAAACTTGGGTTGAGTAAATGTCACCAGATTGATAAACGGATGTTCGGTAGTCTTGGCATGATATATCGCCAGAATAAGGGTGACGAAAGTGAATACTGTTGCGATACGAATTTCTTCGCTATGCCACCAATCATAATGCTCACCATATAAGCCTATGAACAACACGCATAATAAAAACAGACTCCANANAATNGCNCCGAGGTAATCNACACCNTTAAATGGCTGATAAGNGCCAAGNCGATAATTTCGGCGCATAGTTATATGGATAACAAGGAGTGCAACTACCAACACTCCAACCATAATAATATGCATTCTCTGCCAATCCCATGCCCAAATACTATAACCNGTTGCGATACCTGATAGTTGGATGCAGCTTAATATAATTGTGTATAGGAATGGGTAAAAGTATGCAAGATCACGTGTCGGAGATATACATAATTGGATATTGCTTATGCAAAAAAATGTTGCAGCCATCTTAAATAATCCGCAGAAATAACAAGTTATCACCACTACGACCAAATTATCGCTGTATATGCATATCAATGTACCAATAATAAGCGCTATTGTTGAGAATACNAGCACTGTTCGATTTTCAAAGCGAAACATCACTTTGAACTGAACAGGNAAAAGCATAGTCATACCTATCAATGAGGCATAGCCTGCCATCATAATATCCTCGTTGAGCCAAGCNGATGAACCCGAAATNTGAGTAACCGCTGCCATATATATTCCACCCGTGAATTGATAGACAATNATTAGCANTACAAATATTGCAAATCTCATTGTCCATGGAACAAAATCGCGACACGCCGGTATAGTGCGTAAATATGCGATCAGTTCAGGAGATTCCTTTGCCATAAGNTGTTAATAGATAACCTCACACTCCACATTCATTCCCGAGCTCAAACGCTTAAGAGCTTCGGTAGAATTATTATCTGAAAAATCTATTCTCACCGGAACGCGCTGCTTTACTTTTACAAAGTTTCCGGTAGCATTGTCAACCGGTATTACTGAATACTGAGCGCCTGTGGCATTGGAGATACTCGTTACGACACCGTTAAAAGTAATATCAGGTACGGCATCCACTTTAATTTTAACAGACATACCATCCTTTATATTCTTCATTTGAGTTTCTTTATAGTTTGCCACAACCCACACTCTGTCACTCTCAACAAGCGACAATAAATTCTGTCCGGGTTGAATCAACTGTCCAATCTGAATATTTTTCTTTGATGCAATACCGTCACAAGGAGCAATGACTACTGTATATGACAAATTCAATTGCGCCAGATCAAGAGCTGCCTTAGCAGCCTCTATGTCAGCCCTTCGCTGTTCAAGTCGCTGAGTCTGTTCGGTTTTCACCAATCGTGTAGATTTTTTCTGACGTACAAGCATATCATATTTGGCTTTCATTGCGTCATAATTTGTCTTTACATTTTCATATTGCTGTCGGGTAACCGCCTTTTGTGTAAGCAATTGCTTGTAACGATTATAATCTGTTTCGGCCTGAACCAGACGCACCTTCAATTCATCAATAGCCGCGTCGTTTACACTAAGGTTATTTTCGGTAGTAGAGATTGTTGTTCCCATCGCTGTATTTTCAACCAACGAGCGCTGATAAGCGGCATTTGCCTGAGCTACACGCAAAAGGTGTTCGGAGTTTTCAATCACGACAAGAGTGTCGCCTTTATGCACTTCTTCAAAATCATTGAAACAGATGCGTTCGATATACCCTTGAACACGACTGTTTATAGGCACAATGTTTCGGCGTACTTGCGCATTGTCGGTCCACTCTACATTGCCTAAATGAAAAAAGTGGCTGCAAACCCATATTATTCCTACTGCTATAATTGCAATTATTAATGCTGTGCGGATAAAATTTTTCTTATCGTTCATATTTGTATGAAAATCTTTAGATGGTTATAGTGTTCCGGTCACATACATGAGTCGGTAATAATTATAAATAATATTTATACGTGCGTTAACATACTGCACTTCTGCATCAAGCCTTATATTATCGGCATCAAGCAAATCAATCAGCAATACCAGATCGTTATTGTAACGGTTTTCAGTAACAGTATAATTTTCGGTAGCAAGTTGCAGACTCTTTTCCTGTGTATGCAGTAACTCAAAAGCATTTTGATAATTAACATAAGCCTGATGAATTTCCAGCTCTAAATGTTCTTGCAATTCAGCATACTTTGCCTCAGAAGCTGACGTATTGAGTCTGCTTCGGGTTATATCACGTTGTGATTTATAGATATTCCCGATATTGTATGCCACCCCTACACCAAAGTACCAATTATTGATATTTTTATTGATTGGTGGCAACTCAACCGTGATAGGTCCGGTCAGATGATCACCGGCTATAATGCTTATTTTTGGCAATAATCCGGAGCGTGCCAGTTTTTCTTGATTACGTCCGAGTTCAATACTCGTTCTTGCAATTTTCAATCGCGGTGAATATGTGTTAGCTCTGTCACGTAACTCTGATTCAGAATACTCAGCTGTTGATAAGTTTATAAGAGTTGTGTCAGGCATAATCTGAGTACCGTCAGGCAAATTCAGTGTTGTCACAAGCTGATTATTGAATACGTCTATTTGACTTTTCAATTCAGTGAGTCTATACAATAGATTTTGTAATAACACCTCATAGCGTGTAATATCATTATGCAAAACAATACCTTGTTCCTCACGCGCCCGCATATCTTTGATAACTTGCTTAGCCCGAGCTATATTTTTATTGTAAACTCGTTCTAAGTTTCTAAATTTATAAAGATTGAGGTAATAGCCGGTGAGCAGAAAACGAACATTCTGACGCTTGTCTGTCACATTCAGGATCGCGATATCAGCTTGAAGCTCTGCACCACGTATGCCATGACTGACAGCTCCTCCGGAATATACAATCTGCCTAACTTCCAGTGCGAAGTTATTACCGAAATGTGGTGACGGAAGACTCTGCCCGTTGCTAAAATCACGGTCAGACATCCATGCATTACCGTTGTATGTAGCAGATGCTGAGAAATTTATATCCGGAAGTAATCCGTTTTTCGCAACTTTCACATTTGCTTCTACTGATTTTGCTTCATCTCGTGCCGATTTAATTGACAGGCTACTACTATCAGCAAGCTGAAATATTTCATCCAATCCCATCATTCGCTCCAAAGGTTGCGCCTGCAATGAGAATGTAGGTATGAGAGATGACAGCAAAGTTATAAAAAATACCTTCATTACTATTTAATTAAATATTTAATCTCTAATAGGAATATTCTAATTGAGATGATATTATAAATGCCTGCAAAATTACCAATAGCATTACGATGCTGAAAGGTAAAAATCTGTGTTTTATTGAGAAATATCAATGATTAGTTGTTGAGATTGATATTAATCACTACCTTTGTTTGCGTTAAAAATCAATTTTTTGGTTTAATAGAATAAATCCTGAAATATGATAACTTATTTAAGATGTGACAAAGGATTTTCAAAGATTTCGGAATGGACTCCGGGTTGCTGGATCAATGTAGAAGAACCAACAACCGAAGAGCTTGAGGCTCTCAAATCAAAGCTCGGAGTACCTGAAGATTTCTTGAATGATATATCAGATATCGACGAACGTCCGCGTGTGGAACGTAATGATGGATGGATATGCACAATTTTGCGTATTCCAATCGTGTGTACTCAAGATATTCCTTTTGTAACAATCCCTCTTGGTGTAATGGTTAAAGGTGACTTCATTATAACATTAAGTTATTATGCATCAAATCTAATATTAGATTTCATCGACCATTCCCAGAAACGAAATACTGATATTCCTAATGCCCCCGACTTTATACTGCGTTTGTTAAACAGCTCGGCATATTGGTTTCTTCGCTATCTTAAAGAAGTTAAAAATATGGTTGCTGACGCCGAACAAGATTTGCAGAAAAGCGTTCGCAATGAAGATTTGCTAAAACTCATGAATCTACAGAAATCATTTGTGATTTTTGCGACTTCAATTAGCGGTAACAATATTTTGCTTGAGCGCATAAACAGATTATATGGATCAGAACTCGACCCTGAGTTATTTGAAGATGTCAGCATCGAACTTCGCCAGGCCGATTCAACCGTTACAATCGCAAATCAGATGATTGACCGCACTCTTGATACATACGCCTCTGTTATATCTAATAATGTGAATGCTATCATGAAACGTTTGACAAGTATCTCGCTTATATTGATGATACCGACATTGATAGCAAGTTTTTATGGTATGAACGTAGATGTTGGAATTTCGATGGAAAACCGATGGGCATTCAGCTGTATCGTCGGTGTCGGGTTCTTGTTTGCCATTATAGTTTGTGTTTGGTTGCGCAAAATTAAATGGCTATAATTATAATAAATCATCTTATGAATAGGCTTTTACTACTGTTTACTGCCGTTATATTCCTTTTTACAAATTGTTCTCCAAAGGAATCAATTGAGCATATAACAATTTCACCCGACTCTACAGTCGGTTATACGGCTATTGTAAATAACAAAACACCCAAAGCCTATATACTGCTGTTTCCCGGATTTGGCGAATCATCGGATGATGTGCTTGCGGCTACTGACCTCCCTTTTGATTTGGCTCGTCAAGATATTGCCGTGTTTATCCCCGTACTTCAAAATGGGAGTGAAACCTACGGCTTTAGTAATGAAAGTCAAAAATGCCTTACAAAAATAGTAACAGATATACAAAATCGATACAAGCTACACAACAAGCCCTATTTTGTCGGTGGTTTTTCAATGGGCGGAGCTACAGCCGTGAAATATGCCGAACTTGCCGATGTAAAACCGGCTGCTATATTTGCAATTGATTCTCCTTTAGATTATAATCGGTTTCTCTATGCGACAAAACGAGATATAGAGGTATATCATAAAGATAATCAAGACAGTATATACGCTCAACTTTACAGAGATATTGATTCAATAAAGAATGAGTCGCCTTATTTTATTGACGACTCAACCCATTCTGCAATAATGACTTTAAAACAAGTTCCGACCAGAGTATATATCGAACCAGCCGAAGACTGGTGGATGGATAATCGCCGGACCGATGCTCTTGGATTAAATATTATTGATGCCACCTGCTTTATTAACGACCTTAGGCTCATGGGTAATAAAAACGCTGATTTAATCATAACCCGGAATAAAGGATTCCGTAGATCAACCAACCAACGTCACCCCCATTCTTGGTCTATAGTCGAGAGCAATGACCTAATAAATTGGCAGAACAGTATGCTACACCAATAAAATATTGTTTAATAGTCTAACAGGTCTAACAGGTCTGATGTCGGTCCTAAGTCGGCATTTTAGGCACAAAGAAACCTCGGAACTACTTGATAGTCCGAGGTTTCTTTGTGGTCAAAGCGCCCATAGGGCGATAAGTCTTCCATTGGTCCGAAGAAGTTCGGTAGTACATAGTGGAGATGGAAGAACTGTTCCTTATGCTCTAAATATGGCAGTATCAATTAGATACAGAGTGCTTAGTTCCTTGTGTAACGAGTTGGTAACGGTATTTTACCGTTCTTCTCCGACGGTCTCTCAACCGTCTCAGAAACCTCTGCTTCCGTAGTGCATAATTACAAAATTTCCGTGAGCCTCACAAGTTCGAGGGTTCATTTTAACTATTCTTTTATAAATTGTTAAATGCTCTTGGACTTCCCTCAAAACAATTCTGAATGTGTGCCGAATCTTACCAACTTGATTATGTCGGATTCCTTATCCCACCATATCAGTAGTGTGTCGTTTTCCACATGGCATTCCATGTGTCCGCGATAATTACCCGTCAGTGGATGAGGTTTGTTTTCTTCAGGTATTGGCAATTCATTTTGAAGCAATCCGAGAATGAACTCCAATTTCTCGATAACCTTAGGCCGATTTTTATATCGTTTGAGATCCTTCTTAAATTGAGTTGTGATCTTCAGAGTCTTCATAGAGAATCAACGAAGTTGCGGAAGTTGGAGAGGTCGAGTGTCTCTAAATTGTCAGATGATTCAGCCTCCTTCATCGCAGCTAAGGTTGTCTTATTCGGCTTTTCCGAAACAAAAGCGAGTAGCACACTCTCAACAAGATTGTTGAGACTGCGGTTATGTTTCTTAGCCTCTATCTGGAGACGTTCCAGCAAATTTTCACTTAATCGAAACGAGGTCTGTTTTCTTGTTACTGATGTTGTATTCATAGTTATACCATTTTGTAATGCAAAGATAGTACATTTGTATAACATATCCAAATTTCGATGGTTCAAAGTAGAAAGAGAATGGGCGGTCTTGATGGGTTTCGGCGTTATGCCGTCTAAGGCGTTTCTTTGAGCCGATAAGGAGCCAGTCCGGCACTACCTCATACCGTTTCTAGCCTATCGGCACCGGCTGAACACCGAGCGTTGCTAAGAGTGAACTTTGACGACCGCCCATTCACTTTCTCCCTGACATGGCAGTCCACGGGTCGAGACAGTGATAATCCGTCGGCTTATCATAGACTCGCCTTGCCGAGACTAAGCCACAAAATATAATAATTTGCTGATAGATATTCTCCTAATATCAACATCTTTAATAAAATGAGGGTAAGGAATTCATATGAAAGCCCGTACAATACTGATAATCAGTATAGATTTATTGAAAAGAATACATAAATCGGGTCGAGGGGTTTCCCTTGTAAGGGTGTTTAATGTCGGACGATCGCATTGCGAATGTCTGACAAAAACACATCTTACAAGGAGCATTAAAAAGAAAACCCCAACACTGTGTCAGGGCTTTTATTAGATGAAGTTTTTTTGGAAATGAATTCAATCTTGATTGTCTTGTAAAACAATGAAGCAAATATCGCCAAAATGCTCTTTCCCCACTTCTTCACCTTTAAGAATTGGTGGCATTGAAATCATACCTTTTGACTCCATAAGATCAAGCAAATCCCACATAACCTCATGGTAAAAAATAATCTGACCCACTTGTTCAGTAGAAATGTTATGTTCAGCGCTCCATGAATGACAGTAAGCCTTTACTGCTTCACTTAATTTGTTTGTAATACTTTTACAAAGGACATCGATTTTATCATTGTTGCCTACACGCATTATGGGTATTAGAATTTTTCCATCCTGATTCGTAAGACCCCAACCGGCTAAGGCATCTATTACTTCTTTATTTTCTATAGGGTTGCCCTGAGTTTTGTTCACTTCTTTTGCAAAGTCAAGTAGCTTGTTAGATTTCAGCCAATATCCAAGGTCATTCGTCCAATTTTGGTAAACAGGCCCGAAGCCATTTGTTCCGACTTTTACATGGGAGCGAGGTTCATACATTGCCCAATAAGCCCCCGACCATGAGCCGTGATCCTCACAGCTATCTGGAGAGGCTAATCTTTCATCATCCCAGATATAAGTATCAAGCAGATAGGAGAATATGAGGCTATAGGTTTGTTTTGCATAGCCAGCTTTGCCTAAAACTGTAATCAGTTGCCTCAAATTCGGTTCAATTATAGGGAAGATACTATCAGCAAATTCTTTAGACTGCCGACGAATAGTTTGAGTTTCCGTTTTCCCGAAAATTGGCATTTTGGTTGTATATATGCTGTTCTCATAAGAAAGCAAATCACCAACTTCCAGTAATCGTAATTGGCTTTTGCTATAAGAAATGACGAGGGAATCAAGTTTCGTGGTTTTACCCGGCTCCACAAAGGCACAGAGTATGTCCCAATTATTGTCGGTAAGATACTGTGAAGGGTGAAATCCCTGGTAGGAACAAAAAGCAGTTGTGTCGAACGATTTATATGGTCGTCCGATAATTGAGTCATTTTGGGTGCCGAGTGCCTCAAATGGAATGAGGAATAAACCCACTAACCATAGAATACTAAATTTCTTCATGTTCGTGTTGTTCTCTGTTGGCTCTAAGGAGAGATTAATAATAAAAGAATACGTGAGCCAACTATGCCACGTCTTAGTTTGAAGGTCGTAGGAAACCATTTGCACAGATGTAACAATAGCAGCCCACGCGTATGCGTGAGAACCACTATGCTATCCTTGTGCGGTTTTTTTGAATTTCCTACGTTCTCAAACTACAAGATCAGCATAACGCTTCTTATTTTACCAATACGTCTTGGACTGAACAATGCCAATCCTAATACAAAATTACACCAAAGAGTTGGAATACAAAAGTATTTGGTCCTGAAAATTTGCAAGTTACAGAGAAAAGGTATATTTAGGAGACAAATGCCATATTAATCAGTCAAGAATTATGATTACCATTAACTCCCAATCTTCATAAAAAAAACGCTCTCATTTTAATGAATGAGAGTGTTTTACAAGCGAGGATCTATTAATCTATTGCCGTGAGTTCTCTGAAATCTCTGATTTTCTTTGGAAGCATTATCAAAGCGATGATAATGCTAACCAGCAATGCACCTGAAACAAGCCAAAATGTATTAGCACCAAGAGTCCAAAGATTGCCAAGAAAAATTGTAAAGAATATAGCAAGAACAATAGCTAAAAATATCTCGGCAATGAGAGTATAGAGCCTGAGAGATGCTATCTGCTTCATAATTTGCATCGGAGTGAAAGCAGTAATCTTTATCCTTTTAATGAAACGATACAGAAATATATACACTATTGCAGCTACCGCCATGTAGATTCCGAGAAATCCTTTCATAGCGACCGGAAATAAGTTTTCATCCGCTCCGCTAACCCACATTGTGATAAACACAATCGCCAAAACAGAACAGTTTAATATAACCTTACGATATTGATTGGCTACGCGTGATTGTGCCGATTCACATTTATCAGTATTAAAGTTGATAGGCTCGTCTTTTTTTTGAGCAAGTACGTCATCAAGGGTTGACATACTATTTTTTAGTTCGTCTAAGTTCATATTATTTCGATTTTGAGATGAGTTTGTTTTTAATCCTGTGAAGTTTGGTAGCCACATTGTTTCTTTCGATACCGATGATGTCTGCTATCTCCTCGTATGAATATTCATCAAGCCAAAGCAGAATAATCGCTTTCTCAATCGGGAGAAGTTGGTTTATCAATTCGTGTAGAGCCGCAAGCTGTTCGGCTTTGTTATCGTCCGATTCCGAAGAAATATCAACAGTAGAAATCTCAAAAGGTAGAGTTTCAACTTTCGGCTTATAATTGCGTATAGCCATTAAAGCTGAATTGACAGCCACACGATATACCCAAGTTGACAATTTACTTGCACCTCGAAATTGAGCTAAACCCAACCATAGATTGGTGAGAATTTCCTGGCGGAGATCTTCATAAGGCATGTTCGAGTTTGAATATGCCCAACAGACCTTATTGATAATACGGGAATGCTCCTTGACGAAAGAGGCGAACTCCCTACTTGTTTTAGGTGGACTTTCCATTTTCCTTATGTTTTAAACTTTTGTAACGTTAGGTGCAAATTTATCCCTAAAAGTTACACTCACCATCAATATTTTTTTTGCGATACTGCACTCGGCAAGGTATAAAATTAATATGAAGTAATTCGCTTATAAAATTAAAGTCGCTATAATTCGATGAACTACAGCGACTTTACAAAATAAGTTGTGGAGATGGAGGGACTTGAACCCTCGTCCAAACGTGGAACTAATAAGCTTTCTACATGCTTAGTCTTTTATTGGTTTTTGTGCCGTGGCAGGCAAAAGACAGCCAACCGCGACCTTAGCCTCTAAAATTTCGGAATCTTCGCGAGGCTCTCAGACTCCTATTCCCGATTTACCTGCACCGCCTTGTCAATTAGTCTCGGGACGACGACAATCGGGCGATGTCTTGTCTCTGCAACTGTTGCGGAGATTAAGCGCAATCTACTATACTTCGATTAGGCAGCAAGAGCGTAGTTATTTTCGCCATTTAAATTTTTGATGTCTCTGATTAAAGAGCGTGGGCATCATCGCTCTGCATGCTTACTTACCACTTCTACACGCTGTCAAAACCGGTCATCCCCTTTTTGACACCGAGATTTGGTGTAAGGGTACAAAAGTACCTCTAATTTTCCACACCACAAAATTTCAACATCTTACATAATTCACATTTAATTATTTTTAACATGCGCTAAACAGGTAAAACCCATCTATTTAATGCAAACCGAAATATCTCCACCCAAAACAACTTCAAAATCGCAACCTTTTTTTATCGGTCAACCAACCTTTTTCAACTTTTAATTAACAAATTTGAAAGAAAAACCGTATATTTGCAAGATATATAATTTAAACGAAATTCTATAAAAATTGACTGCTGTTTATGATTAACAGATCATTTTTCTCATCCATACCTCCGGTTACAAAAAACCTGATTATAATAAACTTTATCGTTTGGTTTGCCCTGTTGGTGTTCTCTCATAGAGTCGCAATAGACATCAATGACATAGGGGCAATCCACTACTTCGGCTCGCCGCTTTTCAAGCCTTTTCAGCTGATAACATACATGTTTATCCATGCCAATTTTGCCCATTTGTTTTTCAACATGTTTGCACTGTTCATGTTTGGAATCGCGCTTGAAATGGTACTCGGCAGCAAAAAGTTTCTATTCTATTTCATATCATGCGGAATCGGCGCTGCCCTGATTCAAGAAGCTGTATATGCCATATATATCCACTCTGTAATGGCAAAAGCAGTTGCGCTTTTGGGCACTCCCGAATCTTCAATTCTCGAAATAATCAAAAATCAAGGTGCCGATGCAATTGCACAAGGAATGAATTTTACCGACCCCATACTCGGACGATTGAACAGCTTATACAACGTTGGAACGATCGGAGCTTCGGGTGCGGTTTATGGCATTTTGCTCGCATTTGGCATGATATTCCCCGACCGACCAATCTACATGATGTTTATCCCGATTCCGATTAAAGCAAAATATTTTGTTATCGGGTATGGCGTTATCGAGCTTCTTCAAGGACTGGCAGCAAATGCCGGAGACAACGTCGCCCACTTTGCCCACCTTGGCGGAATGATTATAGGCGTTTTCATTATTTTGTATTGGAAAAAGAATGGCACTCTTTTCAACAGATTTTAAAACTATAAGTCTCAAGCAAGTCATCGGTTTGATTGTAGCGGTCAACCTTGCGGTATTCATCTTTTTGAATATCGCAGCCCGATTTTTGACCGACACACAATGGATCGACGAACTGTTTCTTGATTCCGATGTTCCGTTTCACTTATGGTCATTGGCGACCTATAGTTTTTGCCATATCTCCTTTTCCCATATGATTGTCAACATGACAGTTCTGATTCTTGCCGGATTTATCATAGAAACAAAATCAATAAAAAAACTGACAGCCAAAAACGTTGCCGCCATTTATCTCGCATCTGCTTTAGGTGGTGGAATAGCATTTTTAGTTTCGCCACATCATTCAAACGTTTTGATCGGAGCCTCGGCTGCGGTTATGGGATTGGCAGGAGCCCTGGCAGTAGCCTGTTACAAAACTTCGGTCACACTCCCCTTTCCGGGACGCATCAATTTGATGACACTGATTTTCATTTTGCTGGCATGGGTTCTTATTGCCACTTCGACAACATCGCCCGAGACAACGATTGTCCACTCGGCAGGATTGGCAACCGGAATACTCACCTTTGCACTTTTGTCTCTATTCCAACGCTACAAATCATATCATTCACGCTCGTGTGAGCAATCTAATTTTGAACGTTTAAACCTGAAGGTACGCACCTCGGGATACGCTTCGCTCAACGACGAAGAACGATATTTATTATTGAACCATAATCAAAACCAAGCCAATCAAGAGTCTTTATGATGTTGATTATTATAAATACGATTTTAGCATTGGGCTGCATACTTTCAGCCTACGGCGGCTTTTTCTCACCCGAATACCTCAAAGCCATTCCCGCCATATCGCTGCTGATATTCCCGCTGTGGATTGTTGTGATGCCCTGTCTTTTTGTTATAGACCTTATATTTTCTAAACGTGCTGCCATAATTCCACTTTTGACAATGGTGTTGTGTGTCGGTTCGTTTCTTGATTTCTGTCCGTTGACAATCTTTCAGAAACCCGACAAAGACAGTTCGACCTTCTCGCTGTTGACCTATAACACCTTCAACATGGACAACTACAACAAAACCTCTATGCCATCCAGCCTTACAGCATCGGCAATCATCGATGCCGGTTGTGACATCGCCTGTCTTCAGGAAACAACAGCAAAACTGCGGTCTTACAATCAAATTGCAAAATGCCAGGCCGACACTTTAAATAATCTCTATAAATATCAGATCTCTTCCTCAAACGGACTGCCAATCTGGTCACGTTATCCGGTCAAACACATTTTATCTGTCAATCTTGACGACACATCGGCAAAACTCGACAAATACATCGTCACTCTTGATTCAATAAGTTTGACAATCTACAACGTTCATTTGCAATCTATCGGGCTGAACAAAAACGATAAACTGACATATCTTGAGCTGACCCGCGGACAAGGCGATATCAAAAAAATCAAAGCCGACCTGCTTTCAAAGCTCAACCATGCCTTCAAAAATCGTGCCGAGCAGGCAATAAAGATACGCGAATATCTTGACAACGATACTGCCGAAAACATAATTGTTTGCGGTGATTTCAACGATGTCCCGACCTGCTATGCCATACGCACGATCATGGGCAAAGACTTCAGAAACGCCTACACCGAAGCCGGACGCGGTCCGTCGATAACCTATCGTGCCAACCGCTTTTATTTCCATATCGACCAGGTGCTTTATAAAGGGAACATTATCCCCGTATCGGCAAAAGTTCTCGAAACCGGTAATTCTGACCACTATCCGGTCAAAGTAATTTTTGAAATTGCGAAACAATAAAAATTAAAAATATAATGAACCGTCTAATTTCTTTTATCCTCATTTCACTCGGCTCTCTCTTCCACTCTTTGGCTCAAGTATCACCGTTGCAACTTAACGGCGACGACGCTGCTTCTATCGGCATCGTAGTTCGCAATCTTGTAACAGGTCAGGACATTGTCAGCTACAACAGCAAAATGCTCCTATGCCCGGCAAGCACAATGAAACTTGTAACCTCGGCTGCCGCTCTTTCAACAAAAAGCGAAGAATTTACCTACACAACCTCGGCATATCTCTCGGGAAAAGTCATCGATGGTCGTGCTATGGGTAACATCGTCATTGTCCCCGGAGGCGACCCAACGCTCTATAGTGCCCACTTTGAGCCGGAGAAATGCACATTTTTCAGCGAAATCATCAATAATCTGAAAAATCTTGGAGTAAAAGAAATTGCCGGTGACATAATCGTTGCCGACAGATATATGCCCGATCAAGGTCCGGTCTCGACATGGGAACTTGAAGATATCTTTTACAGCTATGGCGCCGGGTATTTCGACCTTAATTTTTCTGACAATGTTTTCAAACTCAACACCCAGACCGGCGAAATGAAACCATTCATTCCCGATGCTGAAATCGAGATTGAAAACATCGGCACCAGCCGCAATATCATCCACGGTCTCAACTCTGACAAATACATCGTCACCGGACCAAAAGTATTTGAAACCGGAAGTAGCGTAACAATGCCGATGAACAATCCGGCAACAGCTCTCGTTGCTGCTCTTGCCAACGAAATTGAACGCAGCAGAATAGTTTTTGTCGATGGGCACGACCCGATTATAACCGACTCAATACCCTTGACATGCTATCATTCAAAACCACTCCCCGACATTCTTCACAGCCTGATGGTGCGCAGCGACAACATGATGGCTGAATCGGCTCTCCGATTGCTCGCACCGGGACAAACACGCGACTCGGCTCTCGTTTGTGAAGCCAACTTTCTGAAATCGATCGGAGTTTCAACCGATTTTTCAAACATTCTCGACGGTAGCGGACTTTCACGTGCCAACTCTATTACCCCGAACTTCCTCGCCGACGTTCTTCAGAAAATGACATTATCGCCCGTTTCAAAAACATTTATAAGCCTCTTTCCACGTGCCGGCTTGGACGGAACAATGAAATCATTCCTTCCCAATACAAGCTTTACCAAACGTCTCGTCATGAAAACCGGTAGCATGAGCGGGGTTAGATGTTATGCCGGATACCTTCTGAACAATAACGGACGTCCAACCCACGTCGTAGTTATTATGGTTAATAAATATTTCGGATCTTCATCCGACGTAAAACGTAGTATCGAACAGTTCATCCTCTCAACTCTTAAATAAAAAGAAAATGCAAGACACTATCCAAAAACTTTGGTCAAATTCGGTTGAAGTAGAAGGCATTGCCGCATCAATGGTTTTGCGCAAAACCGATATCCAATATATCAGTTCATCTCTTTCTATTCTTAAATCAAAGATTGCAGAGCTTGACTCTATTGTCAATTCTATTCAACTCGATTATAACGACAACGACGAGTGCGAGCAACCCGTCGGACTCCCCTCTTTACCTCAGAAACCGCTTTATCGCGAAATTCAGAAAGAAACAATATTCATCGAAAGTAGCCGTCAAGAGCCAACCGAGTGCAACGTTGAACCGCAACAGGCTGACGAACTTCCCGAAGAAAATCTTCCCGAAATCACTCCTGCTGTTTACAATCCGTTTGCCAACATAACCGAAACGCCTGAACCTCAAGACGAGCCTGAACTCGAATTGCCTCAAGAAACCGAACTGGAGCAGGAAGAAGAGCAACCGATCGAGCCTGAACCCGAAGTTGCCCGCCCCGTCCTCGACAGCTCAATTGTCGATGAAGACATCCGAGACGAACAAAGTTCCAATACATACAATTACTCTGATGTAGCAATCGAACCCGACCCCGACACTGAACCCGCAATCGAGGAAGAACCTGAATTTGAGCCAGTGCTTGATCCCGACCCGGAACCCGAGCCTGAGCCTGAGCCCGAACAACCGGCAGAACCGACAGAATCGGCAGAACCGGAGCAGACAGTCGAATCTGCATCTATCGACCAAGCTGTTGAATCAGAAGAACATCTTGAAGAATCAATAGCCCAACAAATCGAAGAAATTGAAAATCCCGAAGCCGCTCAATCTCAGGAAAAGCCTATAAAAGTCGACATTCAACCTGAACTTCCCGAGGGAGAGGCCGACCATGATTCAATTGAAATAAACAGCGAAACCACTCAACCCGAAGAATCTCAACCCATCAACGAGCCGGATGCCGATGACCAAGCTGCCGAAGAAGCTCAATCAATACAACAGCCCCGGGTCGAATCAGAACCCGAAGGTCCGATATCAGTTGATCAAAAACTGTCCCGTAAAATATCAAAGAACTTCCGTCAGGCAATTTCTCTTAACGACAAATTCCGTTTCCGCCGCGAACTCTTTGGCAACAGTAGCCAGCAATATGATGCTGCTCTCGACCTCATTGCCGAAATGTCGTCATTTGAAGAAACCCGCGACTACTTCCTCGACAACTATGGATGGGATGCCGACAACGACGATGTGAAAAGCTTCTTTGAAATTTTAGCTAACCATTTCAACAACTGATAAATGGCAGGAAAACTTTTCATGGTGCCGACACCCGTCGGCAACCTTGACGACATGTCGCCGCGCGCAATCGAAATTCTCAAATCGGTTTCGCTTATCTTGGCTGAAGATACCCGCACGTCATCTCAGTTGACAAAACATTTTGGTATCTCGACTCCGATGTCAAGCCATCATAAGTTCAACGAGCATGACACCGTCGATCGCATAATTGACCGCCTTGAAAGCGGTGAAAACATAGCGTTGATTACCGATGCTGGAACGCCCGGAATTTCTGACCCCGGATTTCTGTTGAGTCGAGCTTGCCGTCAGGCATCTATCGAAGTGGAAACTCTTCCCGGTCCGACAGCCTTTGTTCCGGCTCTCGTCAATTCGGGACTTCCTTGCGACCGATTCTGCTTTGAAGGGTTTCTACCACCCAAAAAAGGACGTTCAACTCGCATTGCAACTCTCGCCGCCGACTCCCGCACATTCATCATATATGAATCACCGCTGCGACTCGTAAAAACGCTTGGCGAACTCAAAGAGGCGTGTGGCGGAGACCGTCCGGCGTCAGTATCACGCGAAATCTCAAAACTCCATAACCAAACCGTCAACGGCTCGCTCGACGAGTTGATTTCTCACTTTCAAATGAACCAACCGCGCGGTGAAATTGTTATAGTCATAGGGGGTAACAACGATTCGTCACAACCCAAAGTGCACAAAAATAAATATGCACACCAAAACGACTGACCGCTTCAAAACTCCTGCTATCAAAAAAGTCTGTTTAACCAACTAAACTCTTCTATTTATGAAACGTAACCTATTGTCGGTTCTTTCAACCGGAGCCATTGTCGCATTTGTCGGCACAACAATCTCGCTCTCTTCATGTGACACAAAAACATCAACCGACCGTCCTCACGTTCCGACCACTTCCGATTCACTCCAAATTGCGCTTGCAAACCAAGACAGCCTTCTCGTTTTGATGAACGACATTTCTGAAGGAATGATGCAAATCAAATCTATCGAAAATATTCTTGGCTCAACATCTTTTTCGGGCGAAGCAAAATCGCGCCGTGAGCAACTGATAAACGATATGCAGTCTATTGAATCAGCGCTTGCCGAACGTCGTCAGCGCCTCAATGAACTCGAACAAAAGCTCAAAGCCTCAAACTCAAACAACGCTGTTCTACAACGCTCTATCGCAACACTCAAAGAGCAAATCGCAACACAAGAAACTACCATTAACGGCTTGCGCGACGACCTTGCCAAAGCTAACATTCAAATCGGCGAACTCACCCAGTCGGTCGACTCGTTGAGCAACACAGTCACAGCCGTAACTGTTGCTAAAGAACAAGTTGAAAAAGCAAACACAAACCTCACTAACGAAATCAACACCGTTTACTACGCAATCGGGTCTGATAAAGAACTCAAAGACGCAGGCGTTCTTAAAAACGGAGGCTTCCTTCGTGGAGCAAAAATAAACCCCGACGAATTTGGTGCCAACACATTCAATAAAGCCGACCGTCGCAATCTCAAAACAATCCCCCTCCACTCAAAGAAAGCTAAAGTGATGACCCAGCAACCCACCGACAGCTACATTCTCGAAGACGACGGCACCCAGAAAGTCCTCACAATCACCAACCCCGACCGCTTCTGGAACCAATCCCCCTACCTCGTCATCCGCATCGACTAAGATCTAATTCCAACATAAAATATAAAGCCCACGGCAGTAATCATGCTACCGTGGGCTTTATTGTCTGTAAATGAATCGAAATACTATTACAATTCCATTCTGATTTATTCTTTTATTTAATGTTTACCGCCATTGAAAATCCACGAGCTGTATCTGCTCCGGGGAAATTGGCTTGAATCCATTGAGCCTGCTTCTGCTTATTCCCCATAAGTTGAGTATAATAACCAACTTCCGACTGTGAACATTCAATTACTCGTTGAAACGGCTTGGATCCATTCATCTGATAAACACCTTTGATTGTAACTTTTGCCATATAAATTAAATTGATTTATTTAGTTTATTGATTTCTTCAATAAATCCATTTTTGCCATAATAAACTTTATATAATTATAGACCGAAAATATTCTTGGGTTTAAACTGTTTTATCTTTTTAATCGCATCTAAATCACTACCAAATTTTACTATGGCTTCATCATATAAGCGCTGATAGTGTTTTTTTAGGTCTTTCCTATTTTGTAAAAAATTTAAAACCTCTAATAAATCACTTAACTTATCAGGAACTTCAAATTGTACCATAAAGGCCGAATCGTCACAATAACTCATTAGTAATGAAACAGGTTTTATGCGACATTCTTCAATTACGTCCTTAACAATCGGTGAGAAATTAATAAATTTTTTTGCTTCTTTCATTAAACGACTGTTTAGATGAGCAAAAACCTCTCTATTTGCCACTTTAACATCTTCTGCTTTTTCAAATGAATATTTTACCAATTCTATATAATCACTCGCGGTATTAGGAATTGGAAAATTCTCAATTTCATTAGGATCGGTAATTTTTGATAATTTCTTTAATGGCGTTTCTCTCCATTTTGCAACTAAAGACATAACATTGGGATCATGACCATACTTCATAACAGTCTTAGTCATAACTTGTGTCATCTTTTCTTTCCAGATTGGTACCAAATCAATATCTTTTCCAAAAAGTGTTTCTGACCATTCTGTAAAAATACCTTTCCCGTTATTTCGTTGCTTTTCTTCTATGATTTGTGACGAAGCATATCCAAAGAAATCAACCAGAACTTCAGGGAAAAGTGGAATATCAATTTTTCGAATTATTTCTGCTTTAAATGTGTTTAGTTTAGACGGCTCTTTAATAAACGAAGTTATAGCCTGACCAACAACCTCACCGGCTACTAAACCGGCAATAAGATATGGATTACCTTTAGATTTACCTGCTACATCCATAATGGCAGGAACTGCACTTGAAAGAGTTGCTTCATTAGGTTTCTGTTCTTTTTTAGACATAGCTTCAGCCTGGTTAAAGAAGTTAGACAACTCTTCAATCGTACGTTTACATGCTGTGTGGTATGCTTCGAGAGCTTTTGTTATTACGAAATCAAACTCTTGAAGATCTACTCCATCTTCCGTTGCCCGGCGTATTAATAACTCTTTTTCTTTATTGTCAAGGATTCCATCAGCCAGTGACATACAGACAAATTCAATGGTCTTAGGAGAACAACCTATCCGAACAAGAATATTATCATTTTCATGTGGAGCTTTTTGAATTTCACTTGATACAGATGTTTCCTTGACTATTTCTTTTTTTTGATTTATAATAGTGGCAGGTAAATCTGATACCGAATCTATAACTGTCTTTTTAAGATCGTCTAAAAGTCCCATTGTAATCCTTAGTTCTTCTGCTATAATGCGTTATTAGTTACTTCTATAATTTTATCAATCGAGTTGACAACTTGTTAGCGTACATGCTCTTTGATGTGGAGTTGGACGAAGAGTATTCCTTTAGTCACTCGACAGCTATTAATTGTGTGCCATAGTGTGTCAACTAACGTAAGCCTTTGAATTTTTTTCCAGAAAATTGCTGAATCAATTTGTCATAATATTCTATAGGATCCTCCTGAAAAATTTTTAATTGTTTTTTTATCATTATTATTTTAATTACTTCTATCATAATATAAGCTATAACTCCTATACTAAGGCCTTTAAATATCCCTTGGGGAGTATAAGAACTCAGTGGAAGATCAATAAACCTGGACGCAATCCATATAATCGACAAAAGTAATAAATAAATTACGCTCAATCCAACAACAGTTACCCAAATACCCCAATCTTTTAACGATGATGCCTCGGATTCCAAACTACTAAGTACTTCATAATGGAACATCAGGAAATCATCACGATAGTTTTGAAATAACTTGACAATTGAATCATTCGGTCCAATTATATTATAATTACAATCAAGCTTTTTAGCAAGTCGATAAAATGTTTCACAAAATACTTGTTTCTTATCTTTACTACACCAACTTGGTAACATCAGCCTCATTATCTTTTTTTCCCATCCATCTTTATTATACTTAATCTTCATAAAGATTTTTGCAAGTTGAGACACATTTTTTTTTGTTGGTGCAATATCTGTAATATTCCCGGTAGAAATTGTTGTAGTACTTATTGCAACATTTAACAGATCTATGATATTTATAGCCAAATCGTTTGATGCTTTCATGAACAAATTTTCATATTTATTCCTGTTTGTCGTCATCTCCCTTTCAATTTTAGCTCTCATAAAAAGCACAAAGTTGTTTAGGATTAACGTAATTCGATCTTTCATTTCAAACGCGGATTCTTCATCAGTATATTTAAGTGCATTCTTAATATATTTGAAGAATAAGTCAAACGTACTTCCACATAGAGACGGTTCTGAGATATATTTTATAATCTGTATCTGTGCTTTTAACGCGTAGGCTATTGACAGATTGGAAACTTTTGAAAATTCTTCCAATGTTGCAATTACGTCCTTTTGCGTTGTAGCCGTACTTAAATTAAGAGACTTCTTCATTTCATAATTAATTTTTGTTTATACTCTCTATTATTTTATCAATCCAGTTGATTACGAGTGCACGGGCACCGTCATTTGTGCCGATTTCATCAGAAAGGGTACCTGCTTTAACACGATAGTTTCTGAGTGTGTTGAGCGGACGCCACCAGTTAGCTCCACTACGATAGGAACTTTTGAATTGATTTTTGAGCTTTATCGGATATTCTCTATCATCTCCGTCATTAGAGGCAACGACATAGTATCCCGATTTCAGTTTAAACTCAATTAAGATGCTGCTATCAATTTTTTGGAGTTTTATTTCACCTTTTTGGCTTGAAACCTTCCAGTCTTTGAGCGATTCAACGTATGAGTCCCATGATGTAATTACTGATGTTGAGTCTGAGTCTATGTTAAGTGCTTGTTCGACATCCTCGGCTTCTATCGCGCTTTGATCGGTGTAACCATCGGCATAACGAGACGATTCAGCAAATTCAGTTATTGAATCCGTGAAATTCTTATCATCAGCCGATTCTGTTTCTACTTCGGGGTAAAGGTCTTGTCTAAAAATTTCAGATAAGTTGAATAATGCCGGAATCAGTTTCCTGTCGTCGCTATTTTCGCCATTACACTCATCTATAATGGTTTTTACGGTATTATTTACTTTTGTAAGACTTTTCTTGTCGCCATGCATTGCCAAAGCGGCTGTGTGAAATTTCAGCTTCGACTTGTCGGTTTCTTGTTTTGTTTGTAGATAAGCGCTAAGAGAATCAAGAAAATCTTGATATGCTTTTAGTCTTGCTTTAAATATCTCTACCTCTTTTTCTTGTTTTAGCTCTTCATTAACCATGTAAAGCTGTTGCTTAGATTGTTCATTGACAAGGTCACGCTGAAGCTTTGATTGTCCTTTAAAGAGAAAATAGGTGGCAAGTACAGTCATCGCGACACCAAGTAATGCTCCTATTATTGTTATAGGGAGTTCCTTTATATCAATTAGCAATACTGTAACAATTGCCAATCCAATAATACAAACGGCGAAAAATAGCCACCACCAACTTTCTTGTGTAGAGTTCGCTTTCATTACTATAAAGCCTTTGGATCCACCTCATTGGCATTAGTTTGTATAAAAAAAGAGCGCGAGGATCTGTATCTGTTACTCGTCCCGCTTATTGAGGCTGTGGCATGTGCCCATCTGAGTGGAACGAGCAACGCGGAGCCTCACGCTGTATGATATATGATGCGGAGAGGATGTATCACTACACACTCTCACATAGGTATATCATACCCCGAAAGACGCCTATCGTTGCCTCATTCTCGACCCAGATTTAGAAATTGCCACATTTCAATAAGCCAAGAATAAGCGTCGATAAACGCTCTTATAATATGTTTGCATTGCACCCCGCCACGTTTCCCCATATCGGGACTCCGCAGACGATATGCATTGCAAATTTACAATTTATTTTTTAGATAACAATAGTTTTACAATAATATAGACTAAATAAAACACGAGAGTCGATAATACCGACTATTTATGTTAACCCAATTTCTCCCATTACCCGTTCTCGATAAATCTCGTTAATTCCCGTTTACCTCGATTACTCCTGTTCTCACTGCACAGGAATAAACATTATGCATTATGTCATCGCCTTTGGCGCTTTG
>JAAVCC010000019.1 GCA_014802535.1 Bacteroides sp.
CATTCCGAACAGAGAAGTTAAACCTCACCACGCCGATGGTACTGCGAAAGTGGGAGAGTAGGTAACCGCCCCCTCTACGACGCACCCTTGATGAGCAACTGCTCGCCGAGGGTGCGTTTATTTTTGTTAATGCATAGTTCATAATTCTTTGCAAAGCAAAGCGCCAAAGGCGATGACATAATGCATAATGTTTATTCCTGTGCAGTGAGAACAGGAGTAATCGAGGTAAACGGGAATTAACGAGATTTATCGAGATTTGCATTTGTTAGTCTAATATGGCTATTTGGACGAATTATGGGACTAATGGGAGATATGTGGGGAGTGCTATTATGGACTATGACTGATATAATGAATTAGATTTTACCAAATTTATAGCTTTTAGATTAAAATTTTTGAACATTCGCTTATTTTTGGCGAATGCTCACTCTAACTTTGTACCGTGAAATCTTAGGTTTTAAATCCAAATATAGTCTATCAAAAATGTATAGATTTAATGTTGAAACAAAAGTAACTTTGAAAAGGTTTGCTATTATAGCATGAACCTAAGAATGACCTTAATGCAAAATTAGTAGACGGTAAAGTTAATCATTTAGCAAATAAAGAACCTCACATGGAATTTATAGAAGATAAAGAAGGTAGAAGTATAAAGATATTTAAACCTGAAGAGATAGAAAAAACAACGCAACTTATCAAAGATACGTTTGGTATTAAAAAGGTTAATGATAGGCCATCTAATTCAACCTCTTCTCATTACTTAAAATTTAAGTATAATGGTCATCGTTATGATATACGAATAGCAGATCTCACATATCTTATCCCGAAGGACCAACATAAGATAGTATTAAATTGTATATACAAAAGAGCAGATAACTTATTTACTTTTGAAGCATCAGTTTATAATTATACCCCTGAAGATATTGTTAAAGCAGTACAATTGTTAGACAACTCAATTAAATTTTTTAAATCAGATGAAAATAAGAAAGATATTTTAAGTTATGTAAAAGATAATTATAATATTAAAGACGGCGATGTTTCATTAGACTCAAATTTATATCCTTATAACGTTGCCATGGAATTAGCAGGAAGATATATGGAAGAAAAAGAAATAGATGACAATAAATATAATACCAATTTTATTGGTCTTGTTAGCATAATAGAAAACATGATAGCAAGGATAAAATCAAAAGATTATTAAGAATGAAAATATTTATAATTGACTTTCAAATTGCAAAATATGGGAGATAACCTCATATGTTAAAGATACAGTTCGTGCTTTTCATGAATTTTGATGAATAAGCAGACTAATATATGAATAATCTTATCAAGGATATATAAGATTATTCAATCAAAATTTATTTACAGAATAATAATCTAAAATAAAATATGTATATTTGCGATATAAAAAAATAAGTGCCTCAAACTCGATAAATCGCCAATTTAATCAAGACCAACGAGGTGCAGTAGAACAGCTCATAATTTGGGCTGCTCTCTGTGCGTTGGTTTAGGCGTTTGGCGATGCCTTCGAGTTGCATAGAGAGCAGCTCTTTTTTTACAATCATATATAATTAAAAATATAATTATGAAAATTGATCAAACAAAAATTGATGCTTTTAAGCAAGAAAGTGGTGCAATAACTACTATCCAAGAAATCTTACGTGGACGTGATGCCGCCTTTGATGCTGCAAAAAATATTCGACTTGTCCGCCATGCTGATACTCGTGATGTTAAGATTATCAATGGTGAAGAAGTCCGGGATTCATTGTATAATCTCTATCGTTATCAAAAAGATATATTCTTGCAATATCAGAAAGAACAAAACAAAAAGCGTTTTGAGAATGTGGAATATATGGTTGCTTTTATAGGTGAAAAAGGAACCACAGCTCGTTTTGTAGGCGTCTATAAGGTTGGGAATAGAGTCCCAAGTCCTTATATTGAAGATGATATAATTTGTGATATGGATATTGTAGAGGCATTTGAGCCTTTTACCCATCGTATTGTGATTGATTGGGGTAAATCTACAGTTAGTTGGTGCCAGGATTATGAAAATCAGTTTAAACCGGTAATTCGTATTGATGAAGGATTCGAAGATGGCAACGGAGTTCCGCGGTTTACCTCGTTTGCTGATACCGTCCTTTCTTTTGGCCAACTTGAAGCCGTGATTAATTCGAATAATGACCCATGGTACACGGCACTACGTTCAGTAAACTGTATTTATGTGATTTCAGATCTTAATAATGGCAAACATTATGTTGGAAAAACTTCTGGCGTGAACGGTATATGGGGAAGATGGGAAACTTATGTCAAAACTAATGGGCATGGTGATAATAAAGCATTAAAAGAAATATTATGTTCTGATCCTAATTATGCAAGAAAGAATTTCCAGTGGTCTATACTTGAAGTCCTTCCGCTAAATATAACTGATGCACAGGCTGATGTTAGGGAGAATTTATACAAACAAAAACTTATGTCTCGACATAAACTGACGGGGTATAATGAAAATTAATTAAAATTTTCATAGATGAGAGCTTTCGCTTTGTTTTGGCGAATCATATTGGTAACTTTGCATTGTAAATATTAAATCGTTTTTTTATGAATAATCAAGGTTACCGATTTGCTCGTTTATTGTGGCTTTATGGAGAGATTGTATCTAAAGGAGCTATAACATTTCAGCAAATTTCTGAGAGTTGGGCGAATTCATCATTAAATCGCACCGGTTCTCCATTATCTCACAAAACCTTTGAAAACCATCGTAAAGATGTTGAAGATTTGTTTGGTATAAATATAGAATGTAATCGTGCAGATAATACTTATTATGTCTTGAGTCAGCCTAATTTTGCTAAGGCGGCTTGTGACATGTTAAATGGTGCCTTACTTTTTAATAATCTAAGGTATAATCCTCAAATAAGAGACCATGTTTATCCGGAACAAAAATATAATGAGGATACTTCAAAATTGTTTAAAGTTACAGAGGCTATTTTAGAAAGTCGAGAATTGCGTTTACGCTATCGCCATAATTATGATTGTAATCGAGAACGCGATTATCAAATAAAACCAATAGCCATCAAACAATTTCGTAATAGATGGTATATAATCGGTGAACTCAAAGACAATTCAACATATAGTTTCCCTCTTGATCGAGTTATGTCTATTGAGAAAGGAGATATAATAAAATCCTCGAAACTTGACGTCGAAGAATTGTTCGCAGATTCGTTTGGTATTATTCGGGATGAATCTGTTAAGTCTGAGGAAATCTTAATAAAAGTTGAGCGCGAACAATCCAATTATTTTAAATCACTTCCGCTTCATTCTTCTCAACGTGTAGTATCAGATATGCCTGAGTATGTGATTTTTAGACTGAGACTTGCGCCTACATACGATTTTATTATGGAATTACTTTCACATGGCGATAAAATTGAAGTGCTTGAACCTCGGTCATTACGAGACACGATGATTTCAAAAATTAGAGAAATGACAAAAATCTATAACTCTTAATCTGTTGTATTATGGTTTCATTATACAAGACTCCTCGAACATATTTTGATCACATATGCTCTGAATATCAAAATTATCCTGTTAGGGAAAAATTGCTTGATATAGGATATGCTACTTGGCATGGCCATGATATTATGGATGATATTAAATATATTATTGGTAATTATAGTTATGTTTCGATTTTTGATATTCATTTGGCGATAAGGGCAATGAGAGCGGAACTTAATCATGTTTCAATATACGATATTCCATCCTCTAATCATGATACAATTGAAGATGATGTGAAAATCTTCATTGATGAACTGATGAAATACTATCGACTCCCTAAAGGAGACAAACGAAAAGCATATCTTGCAGAAGATCCTTCCCGAATTTATTTTAAAGAAATTAGTTTGATGAATGGATGGACAGAAGCTCTAAACCGGGAGCGTCGGGCATATCAGATGTATTCTTACGGTCATTGGATAATGTTTCCGGGAGATGGTGAAATTATTCGTAACTTTAATATTAACTACGGAGAACAGGGAAAAGGGTATATATCCTATGTTTATCCTGAGCCTTGGTATGGATCACCAACATCTGCTAAAATCATCGTTTTGGGTAGTGATGTGCATTATGATGATAAAATCAGTCGTATCCAAAACCAAAAACTCAGCAAGACACCTGCTCAATGTGAATCTGTTCAAATGACAGTAGATGGATGGTTAAAATTAGCAAGAGGCTCGTTTTGTCAATATTTTTGTGTAGATGAAGATGGAGTTCATTCATTTTCTGATAGATACAATTCGCCAACATATAGTTTTTGGTGGAATAAAATTTCAGACATGGCTGAGTATATCGACGTACCCCTACAGGAACTATTTGATAGTATTGCCGTAATCAATGCTAATCCTTACACAGCTTTAAATGTTAATCCATTAGAACCAGGACTACTTCCGTCACATTATTTTTTGCGCCAAATAATACGCTATGTTGTGAATCATAATAACGACGTATTATTTCTTCTCCCGGCTGAAAGACTTCGAAAAACATGGAAGACCATACTTGGAGATGTCTATGATGATATTATGGCTCAAGATCGAATAATAACAGGAGGAGTTAAGCACATTGATTTAAGCAAGGGCTTTACATCTGAGCAAATCGATAGACTTCATAAAACTATCGTTCGATGATTTAAGCAAAAAAAGAGATAACCACTTTTGTGATTATCTCTTTTTTAGAGTGAGCCGCGAGCGGGGCTCGAACCCGCGACCTTTTCGTTACGAATGAAATGCTCTACCAACTGAGCTATTGCGGCTTGGTTAAATTTTGGAGTACAAAGGTACTAAAAATTTGAATTCTGTTTACTAAATGTCAAAACAATTTTTGACTTGTCGAGCAACAAGTTTGCCATTGTAGGTGTCCCGGTATATGGAACAATTGCATTAACTGTCTCGGTTGTTGTTCCGTAATAGTAGTAGCTGGTTGATGCGTTTGTAGTTGTTTCGAGTGTTATAGGAGTGAGGGTAAATGTGTAATCTTCGGGAGTAATTGATTCTTTTTTAAGAAGATCCATCATATATGCTCTCATCTCAGAAAAATCGTATGATTTTGTTGTCGAGTTGTATGTGGCGAAGAATGAAGTTACGTCATCAGTGATTTTATTCTCTACAAAGAATTTGTCTTTGTCGCGTGATAAAATCATAAGCATTGTTGACGGAAGTGTAATATTATAGTTGTTTTCAATACTTTCAGCCGGGATAGAGAATGTTAAAGTATTGACTACCGCCATATTTCCCGATTGAGACTTGTATGTATCAATAATCTGAGGCGCCGGGAATTCAATTTCAATGTCACGACCTGCCGGAGCAACGATAATGTTTTGTCCATCCTCAACCTTTTGTTTGAGAGATTCGCTCATTGAATATTTGATTACATTGTTTGAAATTACTTCGGGTTGAACGCCGTAATAATAGCCAATGTAGTTGACGGTAGTATCGTTACCATTTGAATTTACAAAATTTTTGTGGTAATGGAGTCGCATAACGCTTTGAGCGATACGCACAACTCGACCTGAGCCGTAAGAATTGCTTACATAGAAACCTGGGAAAACTTTTGTGAAATTTTGAGGAGTCGCATAGTTTTCAGGATTTTCTATATATAATGTATATAACTTCTGTGCTAATGTATTTGGAAGTGTAACAAGAATATATTTTTGACCAGAAACTTTTGTTGTATCAGTAACGGCAAGCGTGTTGCACTTGTAGATGCTTGATGAAATGAGATCGTTTGGGTCATAATAACCTTCGGGATCAAAGTCGCTGTAAATCGGAGAGGGGAGTTCTTTGTTCAGCGGGTAAATATTAAGACCCATCGGAACAAGCGAGTCTCCGATTATATCGCCTTCGGGGATACGGAAAATCAATCTCAGAGAGTCGATATTTTCGACCTGAACATTTGTTGTGTCGATAGTTGCAGCCGGCATGAATTGTGTCACAAAGTCAGATGTCAACGATCCATACTCTTTAGCCGAAATCGAGCCCAATATTTGGGTGATTGTTCGAGATTGAATACGTTTGTTTTCAACCGATTTCCCGGTGATTACAAATGTAGAATCAACTATAATTTGCATTTGGTCACCAACGAGTGACGGACCTATATTTGTTGTATTGTCACAGGCAATAAAAAGAATTGCCGGAATAACTAATGCTGTCAGGAAACTAAGATGTTTCATTGATCTTGGTTAAATCTTATCTATTATTTTTGGAGAGAAGCGTAGAAGTCGGCAAAAGCTGCGTCTCGATTTTCAGCTCCGGGATATTCGAGGAATGGTTTACCAGAGTTGCGGGCATATTCAATCAGCTCGGGCTCAACACCTTCTGATGCAACCGCGATCGCATCGGAATGGTCAATGGCAAGTTTGTTGAGTGCAATATAATCAACCGGTCCGGCAAGGAGCGATGTCAGGTGCTCATCGTCAAAACCGCTCATTTTCAATTTCTCAACAAAACGAGGGTCGAGTGTTCCTTCAAATTTATCATTGAAAAGGGCGTACACAATTTTAGATTGGCTGAAAGCCGGATCGTCGTGATATTGTTTTTTGAGATAAAGTGGCGCAAGAGATGTAATCCATCCGGTGTTTTGGATGATGGCAGCCGACCATTTCAGTTTTTTTACTGTTTCGATGACACCTCTAATGTAGAACATGATGCGTTCATCATTATCTTCGGGGAAAAGACGAGTTTCAATGTCGTTTACATTATGACGTTGAAAATAATCGTCATTATCAATAAAGTAAACCTGCATTCGCGAGGGGAGCAGCGTTGCTACTTTGATAATTAGAGGGTGATCGGCATCATCAATGATAATATTCATTCCCGATAATCTAATCACTTCGTGAAGCTGATTTCGACGCTCGTTAATAATACCATATTTTGGCATGAAAGTGCGTACTTCATAACCTTTGTTCTGCATTTCCTGAGGTAAGTCACGACTATAGGTTGAGAGCTCGTTCTCAGAAAGGTAGGGCGCAATTTCTTGCGAAATGTAAAGTATTTTCGGTTTACTCATTAATCGGTTTTTGCTTAATGTAACGATTCATTTTGCAAAGATACTAATTTTTTTTGAATAAAATGAGTCTATCTGCTTAATAATCTGTAAAATTACTTAAACAGAGCCGTTAAATTGTCATTAACGGACATCTATTTTGAAAGAATCGGCATCATTGACAACCGGAAGACGACGGCGAACGTCGTTTATAAAATCACGTTCTATATTAGCTGAAACAATGCCTGTCGATAAATCTACGTTGCCACAGGTTTTTCCCCACGGGTCAAATATGAACGATAAATTGTCATAGTTTCCATAATCATCGTCACCCGATCGATTGGCTCCGACAACATAACATTGATTTTCAATGGCTCGTGAGATGAGCAGATGTTCCCATGCATATTTTCGGGCATTTGGCCAGTTGGCCGGAACGAGCATAATGTCAAATTGTTGGTTGACGTTACGACACCAAACCGGAAAACGTATGTCATAGCAAATAACCATAGTTAAGTTCCATCCCATATAATTTATAATGGGAGACTGCCGGTTACCTCCGGTCAAAACTCGACTCTCGGGACTGATTGAGAAAAGGTGGTGTTTGTCATAATAGGTCTCATTTCCTTCGGGATCAATGAAAAAAGCCCTATTATAAAACTTATTATTGTCATTGCATAAAAAACTCCCTGAAAATGCCGCTCCTGTTTTTTGTGAAAGATTTCTGATTGAATTCAGAACTTCACTGTCAATAGAATGAGCATACTTGATAATTTCTTCTTTTTCTGCTATAAACCCTGTTGAAAACAATTCGGGAAGAACAATAATATTTGAATTCTTAACAGCTGGTTGTGAAACAAGTTGTTCAATCAAGCGAAGATTTGAATCGAGGTCAGATTGATTTATATCAAGCGGTAGTATCGTTATTTTAAGAGAGTCTGATTTCATGGCATTAATTGGTCTCACTTGAGAAATTCTTTGGGTTTTTACCTGTAAATTTGCTATAATACTGTTTAATAGCTTTCATATCGACTTCGTTATCTCCGGTTGGAGTAAATGTATCGGTAATTGTTATTTTATGCGTTTTATAGTCGATTGCTCCAAGTTCGATGGGAATATTTGCCTGACGTGCAATTTCAAGAAAGCCGGTATGCCATTTGGTAGTTAGGCTTCGGGTTCCTTCGGGTGTAATTGCAAGAGACAGGCGGTCGCTTGTTTTGTATTTCTCTACAAGGAAATCAACAAGCGAGCGGGTCTTGTTACGGCGCACGACCGGAACACCTCCAATTGATTTGAAAATTGGACCTAATGGCCAGAAAAACCAAGATTCTTTCATTAAGAAGCCGGCTTTACGGCCAACCGAAGCATAGGCAAGTTTACCAAGAATAAAGTCCCAGTTACTTGTATGGGGTGCCACACAAATTATTGATTTTGGATAGTCGGGGACTGTTATGTCAACAGTCCAACCTGCCATTTTTAATATGAGACCTGATAAATTCATGAGAAATAATAGGGGAGTGAATCTCTACAAAGACTCACTCCCGCTTTTTAACCGATTTATTTTGTTTTCTTTACGGGAAGAGCCTTATTCATCTCTCCAACAATTTCTTGAAGCTGTTTGTTAAAGTCAGTTTCAAGCGACTTGAAAGCTTTAGAATAATATTCGCGACGCGCTTTGTTATATTTGGCTTTTGTCTCAAAATCTTTTGGAGCTTTGTCAAATGTCACTGAAGTGCGTCGGAGTGAAGTTGTTTGGAGACGTGCTGTTTTCAGAATGACATCATTGAACTCGTCTTGTTTTGCACCGGGCAGACAGTGTGTAGCAAAAAGACATTGGCTGACAACGTCACCACAAATGTAACGGATGTTCTTTTTTAAGGTTCTGCGATTCATAATAGATAGTTTTATTAGTTAAACAATTATTGGGGCTTGTTATGTTCATTGATAATGCGATTTAGTGCCATTGCCGAAAGAGCGATATGGGTAACTTTCTGAGGATGTCCTTTGGGATGGGGCTTGAATGTGCAACGGTTTGGATCGTCGGTTTTGAGAGTGATAACTATTTCGTCATCAGCGATAGTCGTTTCGCTTGGCAATTCAAGATCGATGTGATTGGGATTGTTTTTCATCAATGCTCTGAGGCGCGATTCGTTAGTGATATCAGACGCATCAAGGTCGTTGGTTAGAATTGCCATAAAGCGTTTCACGGGTAATCCCATTTTGCTGGCGATTACGGCTGCTGTTGCATTCCCGAGATTTTCGGTCGGGGTTGCGATGACTACTTTGTCGAGTGGGCGGTCTAATGCAGCCAATCGAGCATAAGCATAGAAGAAATAAATTACTCGCGGAAGAAGTATTGCTATGTTAACTGAGTTGGCTGTCAGTAGAGGTCTCTCATTGTTGTTTTGATGAGACAACAATACATCCCGAACAAGATTTTGACATTCATGAAAAGATGCGGCAACCTCAATCGGGATAACTTGAGAGCCATAGTCAAGCAAGTTTGATCGGCGACAGTCACTCAAATAACCGGTTGGATATACAACAAATGTATTTACATCATTAAGACCGGCAAATGCATCAGCAACTGCATTACCTACGTTGTCGCTGGTTACAACAATGACATTTGTCGGCTCATTTTTACGGGTGATGTCGATATAGCTTGCCATGAATCGGGCGCTTATATCGTTATAATTGTTTGTCGGACCTTGAGTCAAGTCAAGAGTAAAACGGTTTGGCTCGGTTTCTTCAAATGGTATTTCAAAATTGATAGCTTGTTCGACGAGTTCTTTGATTTTGGCAGATTGAATGTCTGAACCAAAAAACATATTGGCAACAACGTAGCCAATCTCGGGGAGAGACATGGCTGAAATATTATTGAAGAAGGCGCGTGGAATTGTCGGTAAAGATTCGGGTAGATATAGCGATGCGTCAGGAGCAATTCCGCGCATGACGGCCTCGTGGAGTCCGACAGCCGGAGTTTGTTCGTTTACCGGTATATATAGCATAAGTTACTGTCTTGAAGAGTTTTGAAAACAAAATAGTCTACCTCACATTTGCGATGCTCATGATGTCGGCAAAGACGCCGGCGGCAGTGACATCAGCACCGGCTCCATAGCCTTGGATAATGATCGGAAAATCTTTGTAGCGATCAGTAGTGATGGCAATTATATTGTTACTGCTTTGTAGTGAATGGAATGGATGTTCCGGACCGACGGTTTTGAGTCGGGCAGTTGCCCGTCCGTTAGAATCGAGTGTAGCAATAAACCTGAATTTTCGATTTCCTGCTTCAGCTTCCAATCTTTTTTTCTCAAATTCGGTGTCGAGAGCGGGGAGTCGATTGAAAAAGCTTTCTACGTCTCCTTCAAATAGATCTGCAGGGATGAATAGTTCTTTTTCAACATCGCTTTGCTCAATGTGATAACCGC
The DNA here is from genome assembly GCA_014802535.1 of Bacteroides sp. GTDB lineage: Bacteria > Bacteroidota > Bacteroidia > Bacteroidales > Muribaculaceae > CAJUPY01. Next base: position 10,443 of record JAAVCC010000019.1, read on the forward strand.
CTTCACGAGCAAGAATTACTATTTTTTTGACAACATCACCACCGCTCAGATCTACACGCGGATCAGGCTCTGAATATCCGTTTTCACGGGCAAGGGCAACTGCCTTGCTGAAAGGTGTATCAGGTGATAATACATCAAAAATATAGTTTAAAGTGCCCGATACGACAGCTTCTATCTTGAGAATCCGGTCTCCTGAATTTATTAGATTGTTGATAGTGCTGATAATTGGTAATCCGGCACCGACATTGGTTTCAAAAAGAAATTTAACATCGCGAAGAAGGGCTGTCTTTTTAAGCGACTCATAGTTTGAGTATGCCGATGAAGCTGCTGTCTTGTTTGCCGCAACAATATTGATGTTGTTGTCAAGCAATAGTTTGTAAAGATCTGCAATTTCTTTACTGGTTGTACAATCTACAAAAACTGAATTGAAAAGGTTAAGGTCGATAAATCCTTTAACAATGGTTTGGGGTGTTGATTTAACCGTAGATGCCTCCAATAAATCTGTATAGTTGTCGAGGTTGATACCTTCAACGTCAAAAATGACATGGCGAGAATTGGCTATGCCGACAACTTTGATATCAAGTGACTTTTCGTTACGCAGACTTTGCTGTTGTTGTCTGATTTGTTCGATTAGTTTACGACCGACGTTTCCTGTCCCGGTAATGAAAACATTGATTACTTTAGTTTCAGAAAGGAATAGTGAGTCGTGAATTACGTTTAGTGTTTTTTGAAGTTGGTGGCGTCTGATTACAAATGAAATATTGATTTCAGATGCACCCTGAGCAACGGCAATAACGTTGATACCGTTACGGCCGAGAGTACCGAAAAGTTTACCGGCTATACCGGCTGTTCCTTTCATGTTTTGACCGACGATTGCGACAGTCGCGAGGTCGTGGGTAGGTACAATATCAGAAAGCTGTCCGCTTTGAAGTTCGGCTTTGAATTCTTCTTTAAGGACTCTGACTGCAAGATCGGCATCAGCATTTTTAACTGCAAACGAAGTGTTATTTTCACTTGAAGCCTGCGAAACAAGGAATACCGAAACACCGTTACGCGCCAATGTATTGAAAATACGCGCATTAATGCCGACAATACCAACCATGCCAAGTCCGGTTACGGTAATCAGACAAGTGTCATTAATCGACGAGATACCTTTGATGGGTTTGCCTTCAAGCGATGTCGAGTCTGAAACGAGTGTTCCGGGTGCCGTCGGGTTAAAAGTATTCTTGATAACCAACGGTATATCTTTGTGGAATGCCGGATATATTGTTGGCGGATAGATGACCTTTGCACCGAAGTTGCAAAGTTCCATCGCTTCTACATATGAGAGTTTGTCAATTACATAAGCCGAATCAATGAGTCGAGGGTCGGCAGTCATAAAACCGTCAACGTCGGTCCATATTTCAAGTGTCTCGGCATTAAGGTTAGCCGCAAGAATAGATGCTGTATAATCACTTCCACCACGTCCGAGGTTTGTGATATGACCTTCAATATCGGTTGAAATAAACCCCGGAACAAGTGCGATCTCAAAGTTGGTATTTCTGAAAGTCTTATCAACCAATCGGGCTGTAGTTTCGGTATCAAGAACATTTTTACCACCCTCATAGACCGTTTTAATAAATTCGCGGGAGTCAAAAAGAGTTGCGTTTTTGATTATCTTTGATATGATCAAGCTTGATAATCGTTCACCATAGCTGACGACTATGTTAAGCGAACGTTCAGATAAGTCTTTAATGAGTGATATTCCGCGATAGATGTTGGAAAGTTCTTCAAATAAGACATCGACACGACGAATTATTTCATCACGATCAGCTTCGGGAACAAGGTTGTCAATAATATCATAGTGTCGTTTTACGATATTATCAAAAGATGTTTGATATTCAGGGTTTCCTTCAGTGGCTAATTTAGATGTTGCAATCAACATATCGGTGACACCACCGAGCGCTGATACTACAACAATCGCGGGTTTTGAACCGCTTTCAACGATTTGTTTTACATTTTTTAGAGATGCAACGGTTCCAACCGATGTCCCTCCGAATTTTAAAACTTTCATTTTGTATTTTGATTTAGGGCAAAGATACAAAAAAAAATGGAAATGTCAGCTATTCACATTAATAAAAAGAAAAAGTCTGCTGAATATGGTGCATTCAGCAGACTTTTCCCAAATATAAATTATGAAACTATTTTACTTGTTTTCGTAATAGAGAGTCATAGTAGTGCGGTCGCAAACTTCGGCAGGACCCCAGAATTGGATAGGACCGGGATACATGTAGCATGTGTTTTCAGCCCATTCTTTACGTTTTGATGCAAATTCGAGGAATGGTTTGCCGTCAAGTTTAACAAGTGCTTTTTGAATAACGGGTTTCAATTCTCCGTTACGACGTTCCATGTTCATCATCATGGTGATAGGAATACCACCGGCTTTCCATTGAACAGAGGGCAATGTAAGGTTACGAACACTTGACATATAACCGGTTACACCTGCTTCGATAAGGCATGCTGCATTAAAGCCAAGAGCATAGCAGTAGTCTGCATCAAAGTTTGAAGGATCGGCACAACGTCCTTCATAACCAAAGAAGTGGTGGAGGGGTGAGAATTTACCGTCATATTTGCCGGCAGCTTTCATTTCGCCAAGACGTTTTGCTACCATCTCGCTGAGAAGTTTTTCAGTTTCGATGAGCGAAACTTGAACGTTTCCGTGGGGGTCACGGTCAAGGCTGAGCTGGCGTGCAACACCTGCGGGAAGAGATTCATAGATTTTTGCATTGTCGGCTGAGAGGTTAGCGATGATCCATTCACGCTGTTTATCAGCTTCAACCTTTGCAAACTCGGCACCTTTAGAAGCGAGGAGATCGTTAAGTTCGGCGATAAGTTTTTTGATAGCGGGAATGAATTCGATGAGACCTTCAGGAATGAGGATTGTACCGAAGTTCCAGCCTTTTGACGCGCGGAATGCTACAACATCGGCAATCTGTTGAACCACATCGTCAAGAGTCATGTTTTTAGCTTCAACTTCTTCAGAGATAATGCAGACGTTGGGTTGAACCTGAAGTGCACATTCAAGAGCGATGTGAGAAGCCGAACGGCCCATCAGTTTGATGAAGTGATAATATTTTTTTGCCGAGTTACAGTCGCGCTGAATGTTACCGATAACTTCTGAATATACTTTGGTGGCTGTATCAAATCCGAATGAAGTTTCGATAACGTTGTTTTTAAGGTCGCCGTCAATTGTTTTGGGGCATCCGATAACTTGAACACCGGCTCCGATTTCTTTATAGTATTCAGCCAAAACGGCAGCATTGGTGTTTGAATCGTCACCACCAATGATTACGAGGGCTGAAATGTTGAGTTTGCGTAGAATTTCAAGACCTTTGTCAAACTGATCTTTCTTTTCAAGTTTGGTACGTCCCGATCCGATGATGTCAAAACCGCCGGTATTGCGATATTGGTCAATTATATCAGAAGTGAGCTCGATATATTGATGATCAACAAAACCGCCGGGGCCCATAAGGAAACCATAAAGACGGCTCTGGTTGTTGATGCTTTTGATTCCGTCAAAGATACCACTGATAACATTGTGTCCGCCGGGAGCTTGTCCTCCGGAAAGGATTACACCGACGTTGATCGGTTGACCTTGTTTGCGATTAGCCGATGCTCTCTCAAAAGTGATTTCGGGAAGACCATAGGTGTTAGGAAATAGTTTTTTGATTTCATCCTGGTCGGCAACCGATGTGGTGGGTTTACCTTCAACTACGGTCACGTCTCCCGAGATTTCAACGGGAAGTTTAGGCTGATAAGAAGCACGGGCTGCTTGCAATGCGCTCTTTTTCATACTACGGGTTTTCTTATTTTTAGAAATTGTTTATTGGAATAATTTGATTTTCTGTTGAAAATTACATTTTGTGCAAAGTTACAAAATATTCTTGACACTTTTCAAGATAAGATAGCTTATTGTTAAAAAATTGCTTGATATAATTAAATTTAACATTTGAAATTCCAAAACAAAAAAGCCCGCCGAAGCGAGCTTTTATGCAACCCTGCATATACTTTTTCACATGCATCTTACTTACTAACTAACCCTGATATTATTTTGCATTGTGAAAAGTTATCTTGTTTAAAGATGGGTGGGTTTTAAAAAGAGTATGAGATTTTGCAGCTCCGTCTAAGGCGAAACTGTGTATGAATAACTGCGTCAATCAGGTGTGTTACACGTGAAGACGAGTATAATCGTAATTCTATTTTTAACGCATCAGTCATTCTAAGCGGAATGGATAATGACGAAGTTAACTTTAATTTGGGTTAAGGTATCGGCTTAATGCCAATTGGGTGTAGTTATAGGGTTGTGAAGTTTATTAGATGGATAGGGGATTATGGTGTTTAATGATTGGTTTAGGATGTTTGTTTATAGTGATGAATAAGAGGTTGCCAAATCATTAAATTGATTTGAATGGTAAAGTTAGAACTATAAGTTCTTAAAATTGGGTATGATAGGCTACTAATCTGCGATGGTTTTATGACGTAGCCTTTTGTGTTTTGAAAATTTTCCGCAAAGTTATTTTTTTTTTTTTTTCTACAAAATAAAAATCGGCAAATTAACTCGATTTAACAAATTGAATTTATTTTGTATTTCAATCATACTTTTTTGATTGATTAAATAAGATATACCAAAAAACTTATGTAAATTTGCACATTATTTATAAACACTCAATTTGACATCTATTATGAATCGACCAGTCAGAGTAAGATTTGCTCCCTCTCCTACAGGACCATTACATATTGGCGGTGTTCGTACGGCTCTTTATAATTATCTTTTTGCTCGTCAGCATAACGGAACAATGATTTTAAGAATCGAGGATACCGACTCTCAACGTTTTGTCCCCGGTGCCGAGGATTATATAAACGAGTCATTGGCTTGGCTCGGTATCGGAATTGACGAGGGTGTGCGTGAGGGTGGAAATTACGGACCTTACAAACAAAGTGAACGTCGTGACATATATCGCAAGCATGTGAAACAACTGCTTGACGCAGGTAAAGCTTATATTGCTTTTGATACTCCTGCCGAGCTTGAAGCTGCACGCAATGCAAGCCCTAACTTCCAATATGATGCCTCGACTCGTATGTCAATGAGAAATTCACTGACAATGCCTGCCGATGAAGTAAAACGTCTTATTGATGACGGTACGCCATACGTTGTGCGTTTTCTCATTGAGCCGGGGCGTGACGTTGAAGTAAACGATCTTATTCGTGGCAAGGTTGTGATCAACTCTTCGATTCTTGATGATAAAGTGCTTTACAAAAGTGCGGACGATCTCCCGACATATCACCTTGCAAACATCGTTGACGACCATTTGATGGAGGTGACTCACGTAATCAGAGGTGAAGAATGGCTTCCGTCAGCGCCGCTCCATGTGTTGTTATATGAAGCATTCGGATGGCGCGATACGATGCCCGATTTTGTTCACCTGCCGTTATTGCTTAAACCGGATGGTAAGGGAAAACTAAGCAAGCGTGATGGTGACCGTCTCGGATTTCCCGTTTTTCCGCTTGAATGGCATGATCCAAAATCGGGTGATGTTTCATCGGGATATCGCGAATCGGGCTATTTGCCTGAGGCTGTTGTAAATTTTCTCGTTCTGCTTGGTTGGAATCCCGGTGATGACACTGAAGTGATGTCAATGGATGAGCTGATTTCAAAATTCTCACTTGAACATTGTTCACGCGCCGGTGCCAAGTTTGCTTTTGAAAAAGGCAAATGGTTCAATCATACATATCTCCAAAATATGGATGACGAAGCTCTTGCTGAGAAGTTTAAACCCGTTCTTCGTCAGCATGGCGTTGATCCTGATAAATATTCAAAAGAATTCCTCACAAAAGTTGTGTCGCTTGTTAAAGGTCGTATCAATTTTGTGAATGATTTATGGGATCAAGCCTCATATTTCTTTGTTGAACCTGAAGAATATGAAACAAAATCGGTTAAGAAACGTTGGACACCGGATATGCCCGGACACATGCAGGAACTTATCAAAGTTCTTGAATCAATCGATGATTTCTCTTCGGCTGCAGCCGAACCTGTTGTTATCGGATGGATTGAAAAGAACAATTTACACATGGGTAATGTGATGAATGCGTTCCGTCTTACCGTAGTTGGTAAATGTGTGGGTCCTCACATGTTCGATATTACCGAACTTCTTGGTAAAGAGGAGACAATCCGACGTATCAAAAAAGGTATTGAAAATATAGTTCCCGTAGAGTAACTCTAATATATTTTGACATGAATCCGATTTATAACAGTATTATCGGACTTTATTCGTTTGGAGCTGATTTGGCGGCTTTGCGTTCGGCTAAGGTCAAAAAAATGATTGACGGTCAAAAGAGGGCGGTGGCAACTCTGCGCGAGAAACTTGCCGATGGAGACCGACCTATATGGTTTCATGCCGCATCGCTTGGTGAATTTGAACAAGGACGTCCGATGATAGAGCGTCTGCGTCGAGAGCATCCCGAACGTAAGATCGTGCTGTCTTTTTTCTCGCCATCGGGTTATGAAGTGCGAAAGAACTACGATAAAGTTGACGCTGTTGTTTATCTTCCGTTTGATAAAAAGAAAGATGTCAATAAATTTCTTGATGCTTTAAATCCGGCGGTCGCTATATTTATTAAATATGAGATTTGGCCAAACTATCTTGAAGCATTAAGTCAAAGAAATATTCCGACATATCTTATTTCTGCAATTTTCCGCAGGTCTCAGATTTTCTTCAAGCCCTTAGGAGCAATGATGCGCAACGTGCTGAAATCGTTCAGCCATATTTTTGTGCAAGATGAAGATTCTGTAAAATTATTGTCGGGCGTCGGCATTGATAATGTGACGGTTGCCGGTGATACGCGGTTTGACCGAGTGACCGATGTAATGAACTCGACAGTCGATATTCCCGGTATGTCTCAATTTAATAAGGGTAGGGGAGCCGATTTGATTTTTGGAAGCAGTTGGCGTGAAGATGAGCAATACTACATTGAGTGGCTTAATAACAACCCGACTGTCACTTTTATAATTGCACCTCATGAATTTGATGATGAACGTTTGAAAAAAATGCGTGACTCAATAAATGGGAATGTTGTGTATCTTTCTCAGTATGAGAAAATGTTTAGCGGTGACGAACAATCACCTCGAAGCAGTGACCCATCGATGATTCGCGGTATAATAGTCGATTCTTTTGGGAAGCTTTCGTCGCTCTATCGTTTTGCCCGTGTTGCATATATCGGTGGAGGTTTTGGTGTAGGAATCCATAATATAAATGAGGCTGCGGTTTATGGAATGCCAATAGTATTCGGCCCGCAATTTTCAAAGTTTAAAGAAGCACGCGATTTGGTTAAACGCGGTGGCGCTTTTGCTTGTAAGACTAAAGCTGATGTTCATGACAACCTTTCTCGTTTGACCCTTGATGAATCGGTCCAAGAGCAAGCCGGTAAAATTGCGGGTGAATATATTAAGGAAAATATAGGTGCAACCGATCGAATATATCCTGAAATTTTCAAATAGAATATCGATAAATAGATATATAAACAAAAAAGCCACGCTAATGCGTGGCTTTTTTGATGAGGTTCCTAGCAGATTCGAACTGCTGTAAACGGTTTTGCAGACCGGTACCTAACCACTCGGCCAAGGAACCATCGGTAAACCTTTATCAGATTTTGCGATGCAAAGGTAAGGCTTTTATTTTAATCCACCAAATTTTTTTTCTTTTTCCAAGATAAAACGGCAAGATGAAATGGCTAATCTGCTCTATGTCAATTGATATTAAATTTCAATAGTGTGAGGCTCAACTTCTGGGTCGTGTGTTGACAGGGATGCTATGCAATCTGATGATAAACTTTGCTCTCTGACCCATCTTAATGACTTGAGTTGATCATTGCGGTTGCTGTAGATTCCGGGCAATACCATTTCACGCCATGAACGTGCCGAATATGCGCTGTCTGATGTAAGAAGTACATATTTGCCTTCGTCGTTTGTTATTTTGACAGCTACCAAACCGTCTGAGTGACCTGGAAGGTTGATAAGTTCAATTGAGTGATCGCCAAATAAATCATATGAACGATTAAACGGACCTCGATCGCTATTCCATTGATATAGGGTCAAAGGAACATCGCGCCAAAGTGATGACTGATAGCGTACGCGGTTTGTTGTCGAACCACTCATTGCAGCCTGCATCTCTTCGTCTGATACAAGAATGTGGCGGGCGTGCGCAACTTGTGATACACCGCAAACATTCTCACAGTCAAGATGAGATAAAACGACATAATCGATATCGCTTGCTTTGTATCCCATTCTAAGGAGTTGTTCGTCGATAGCTTGACCTTCGGGTAGCATGCCTTGGTTGATGCGTGCAAGCATTTTTGAACCGAGAACTGTAGCCTGAAGTTTTTTGTCATATTCACCGGTTGGGCTGATGCGTCGGTCCCAGCCTGTATCAACGAGAATCAAACCCTTTGAATGTTCGATTAGGTAGCTTGAAACAGGAAGCCAAACCCATTGTTCTGAAGGAACAGTTAAGCCCATAACTTTAAGCTTTCCGGCGTTTGTATCATCATAAGGTACATAAGGTGAAACGCATATCATGCCGGTTTGGAGGATGTGAATTTTAGTCATTGTAGCACATTTTTAATCATTGTAGCAGATGTTTTACTACTAAAACAATATTTAAACTATTTTAGTTTTCGACAAACATTATAAATTTATAATTTTCTTCTTTTTACAATATTTTTTTGCCGTATTTGATTACGATTTTATGAAAATTTCGTAACTTTGCCGAAAACCAATATTAAAATGAACAGCAACAGTCTCGTTTCAATTGCCGACCTCTCCAAAGAAGAAATTCTTCACATTCTGGAGCAGACCCGCTATTTTGAGGAACACCCCAATCACAAAATCCTTGACGGCAAAGTTGTAGCTACTCTTTTCTTTGAACCGTCAACACGTACACGTCTCAGTTTTGAAACTGCAGCCAACCGCCTCGGTGCTCGTGTAATCGGCTTTTCAGATAAGGGTACTACAAGCACTTCAAAAGGCGAAACTTTAAAAGATACAATCAAGATGGTCAGCAATTATGTTGACCTTATTGTTATGAGACACTATCTTGAAGGTGCGGCACTATATGCAACCGAGGTTACTGACGTTCCTATCATCAATGCCGGAGATGGGTCAAATCAACATCCCTCTCAAACAATGCTTGACCTGTATTCAATTTACAAAACTCAGGGACGTCTTGAAAACTTGACTATAACAATGGTTGGCGACTTGAAATATGGACGAACAGTCCACTCGTTGCTTATGGCGATGAGATATTTTAATCCGACTTTTAATTTTGTTGCTTGTAACGAGCTTCGTATGCCCGATGAGTACATCGATTTTTGTAACAGTCATGGAATAAAATATAATGTCAGTCGCGATTTTTCTCCCGAGATAATAAACACAAGTGACATTATATATATGACGCGTGTTCAGCGTGAACGTTTTACTGACATCATGGAGTATGAAAAAGTTAAAGACCTTTATAATCTTAATAACGCAATGCTCAATGATAGTAAAGACAACTTGCGCATCCTTCATCCGCTTCCGCGTGTAAATGAAATAAATCCTGATGTTGACGATAATCCTAAAGCCTATTATTTCCAACAGGCGCGTAACGGGTTGTTCACACGTCAGGCTTTAATTTGCAATGCGCTCGGGATTGATATACTTAATCAGTAAAATTGCCATATCAATAATATGAATACTTCAAAAAAAGAACTTGCTGTAGCAGCTCTACAAAACGGAACGGTTATTGATCATATTCCATCTGAGATGCTTTTTAAAGCAGTTAAACTTCTTGGCATTGAATCGCTCGGCACTCAGTTGACAATCGGTAATAATCTCGCGAGCAAAAAGCTTGGTACTAAAGGTATTATCAAAGTTGCTGATGTGTATTTTCCCGAGGCTGTTTTAAATCGTTTGGCTCTTATCGCCCCGGATGCAGTCGTTAATATTATTCGTGATTTTGATGTGGTAGAGAAACTGCGCGTTAGCTTGCCCGAAACTGTTGTTGGAATTGTACGTTGTGATAATCCCAAGTGTATATCAAACAACGAACCGATGGCAACACGTTTTCATCTGATAGATCGCACCAATGGCGAATTGAGATGTCATTATTGCGGACATTCAGTAAATACAACCGACGCTACCATTATCTGATTATGAAACAAAACTGGCGACCAGGCAATATGGTTTATCCGCTACCGGCGGTAATAGTGACCTGTGGTGAGTCGGTTGAAAATAGTAATATGTTGACTGTCGCATGGGCAGGGACAATATGTTCTGACCCGGCAATGTGCTCGATTTCAGTACGTCCTGAACGATTTAGCCACCATCTTATTAAAGAGAATATGGAGTTTACCATCAATCTTACAACTGTAGACATGGCATACGCTACAGATTGGGTGGGCGTTAAGTCGGGACGAGACTATAACAAATGGATCGAAACAGGCTTGACTCCATACCGGGGACAAACAGTCAAATGTCCTTGTATAGAACAGTCTCCGATATCTATTGAGTGTAAAGTTGAGTCAATAATATCTCTTGGTTCTCATGATATGTTTATTGCTCGAATTACAAACGTATTGGCTGATGAACGCTATATTGAGCCTGAAACCGGAAAGTTTAATCTTGAAAAAGCTCGCTTGATAGCCTATTCTCACGGGCAGTATTATGCTCTTGGCGAAAATCTCGGACATTTTGGCTGGAGTGTGAAGAAAAAATAATCTGAATATTAATCAGTATAGATAGCTACCTTGGTCTAAACCACAAAGTATTACAAACATTTAAACTAAAAATAATGGAAAGAGACAAAGTAATTTTTGACATCATTCAGCGTGAACATGAACGCCAGAAAAAAGGTATTGAACTAATTGCATCAGAAAACTTCGTCAGTGATCAGGTAATGCAAGCTATGGGTTCATGCCTTACTAACAAATATGCCGAAGGTTATCCCGGACATCGTTATTATGGCGGTTGCCAGGTCGTTGATGAAGCTGAAACTATTGCTATTGAACGTGTCAAAAAACTTTTTGGTGCAGAATATGCCAATGTGCAGCCCCATTCGGGTGCGCAAGCCAACATGGCTGTATTCATGACTGTGCTGAATCCCGGTGATAAATTTCTTGGACTTAACCTGTCTCATGGTGGTCACCTTTCTCACGGTAGCCCTGTTAACTTCTCGGGTCTCATGTTTAACGCTCTCGAATACAACGTTAAAGAAGATACCGGCACAATCGACTATGACCAGATGGAAGAAGTTGCCCGTCGTGAACGTCCAAAGTTGATTGTCGGTGGTGCAAGTGCTTATACTCGTGAATGGGATTATGCCCGTATGCGTCGTCTTGCTGACGAAATCGGTGCGATTCTTATGATTGACATGGCTCATCCTGCCGGTCTCATTGCTGCCGGTCTTCTCGACAACCCTGTTAAATATGCTCACATTGTAACTTCTACAACCCATAAAACACTTCGTGGTCCTCGTGGTGGTCTTATTCTTCTTGGCAAAGACTTTGAAAATCCATTCGGAAAAGTTACCAAGAAAGGCGAAGTGCGCCTGATGTCATCTCTCATCGACTCAGCTGTGTTCCCTGGTGTTCAAGGTGGACCTCTCGAACATGTTATTGCTGCTAAAGCTGTTGCGTTTGGCGAAGCTTTGACTCCTTCGTTCAAAGAATACCAGCAGCAGGTTAAAGCTAATGCAGCTGAAATGGCTAAAGCTCTTGTTGACAAAGGTTACAAAATTGTATCAGGCGGTACTGATAACCACTGTATTCTTGTTGACCTTCGTACAAAATATCCTGAACTCACCGGTAAAGTGGCTGAGAAAGTGCTTGTTGACGCTGATATCACAGCTAATAAAAACATGGTTCCGTTTGATTCTCGTTCTCCATTCCAGACTTCAGGAATTCGTCTCGGTACACCTGCAATCACTACTCGTGGAGCTAAAGCTGAACTGATGGGTGAAATCGTAGAGATGATCGATACAGTTCTTGCCAACCCCGAAAACGAAAAAATTATTGCTTCTGTCCGTGAAAAGGTTAACAAAACCATGGCAGACTATCCTATCTTTGCATATTAATTTTAATCAGTTTTATATTTTAATCCCGTCTTACCTTTGGGTAGGATGGGATTTTTTTATTCCAAATTTCTTTTAAATTGGTATTAAGGTTAAAAAAATAGGGCATATATATTCGTTGTTAGCATCTAAATTTGTAAATTTGCATGATATTATATATGACTGTGAAACCAATAAAATATTTATATACCATATTAACCGCTCTTGTTGCTTTATTTTCATCATTAAGTAACGAAATAAATGCCGCGACACCAAAGCAGTCGGGTAGTCAGTTTGTGCTTATACTTGACCCCGGGCATGGGGGTAAAGACTATGGAGCGGTGGGGCGTATTGCTAATGAAAAAACAATCAATCTTGATGTTGCTTTGCTCGTCGGTCATAAACTCGACCAGGCTTTCGGCGACAAATTAAAAGTAGTCTATACTCGTTCTGACGATGATTATATTTCGTTGAAAGAGCGCGCTACCATTGCTAATAAGTCTCATGGTAATTTGTTCGTGTCGATTCATGTTAACTCGGTTGACCGTAGAAATCGTAACCGTGCATCGATTAAAGGAGCCAGCGTCTATACTCTTGGTTTGCATAAAGCTGACGATAACCTTGACGTTGCTCAGCGTGAAAATGCTGTAATGACTCTTGATGATAACTTTGAAGAAACCTATGAGGGGTTTGATCCTCATTCGGCTGAGAGCTACATCATTTTTGAATTTTCTCAAAATCTCCATATGGCTCAGAGCGTACGTCTCGCTAATGAAATTCAGAATAGGCTTATAACAGAAGCCGGACGAGCTGACAGGGGAGTGCGCCAGGCCGGATTCTGGGTGTTATGGGCAACCGGAATGCCATCGGTGTTGATAGAGCTTGACTTTATCTGTAATCCCGAGCAGGAAAGATTCCTTGATTCTGATGAGGGAAAGGTAAAAATGGCAGATGCTATTGCCGGAGCTTTGAGTAAATATATTGCATCTACGATTGGTATCCAAGCTCCTGATTTGAAAAAAGTTAAATCTAAAGATCGAGTTGAATCGACTCCCAAACCCGAGCCTGTTGAACTTGCTTCGGAGACTCCGGTAGATTCAGCTGTAGTTGTCGAACCGGTAGTAGAATCTAAGCCGGCTGAAAAAGTCTATAAAATACAATTTTTGACATCATCAAAAAAATTAAAAAATTCATCACCTGAACTTCGGGGATTGAAAAACGTTGATTTTTATATAGACAATAACGTATATAAATATACCTACGGCTCATATTTAAAAAAGGAGGACGCTCAAGCCGATTTGCGTAATGTCAGAAAACGATTTAGAGCTGCCTTTTTGATTGCGCTGTGTGATGGTAAACGCGTTGATCTATAATTTAAATATCACAATTCTCATTTCAACTATTTGATAACATTAATTTAATTAGAAATATACCGCATTATGAAAAATGGACGTAAAAGCGAGATAATAATTGGAGTTTGCGTAATTTTGGCTCTCTGTTTTCTGTTTTACGGAATTGATTATCTCAAGGGTATGAACGTGTTCAAGCCTTCAAACTATTATGTTGTTTCATATACCGATGTCAAAGGTCTGAACGTTTCAGCACCGGTTACAGTCAATGGTTTTAAAGTTGGTCAGGTAGTGTCTGTTCAGTATGAATATGATAATCCGGGTCATATAAAGGTTGAACTAAGTCTTAACAAAGAACTCAAGATTCCAGAAGGCTCAAAAGCTGTTATTGAGAGTGATATGCTTGGAACTGCATCGATAGTGCTCAAGATGGCTCCCAATAATAATTATTATAAAGTAGGTTCGACTCTGATTGGAGAAACATCATCGGGTATGGTTGATAATATTTCACAGAACTTGATGCCTTCGGTGGCTGCAATATTCCCTAAAATAGATTCGTTGATTACTGCGCTTAATACTCTTGTTTCAGATCCGGCACTCCGTAACTCGGTTAAACGTCTTGATGGAATGACAGCGGGCATTGATGAAACAATCAACAAGCTAAACAAATCGATAAATGAGCTTCCTGCGATTATGAATAATGTCGATAATTCAACTGCCAATATAAAAACAATGTCAAGNGATTTGGCAAAGTTATCGGCTGAGTTGAATACNTTGCCTGTTGACTCGGTATTTAATAATGTAAATGTTCTTTCTCAGAATCTTGCCGAGATGTCACGTGAATTAAACAATCCTAACTCAACGCTTGGTTTAATTATGAAAGACCCGGCGTTGTATAANAATCTTAATGCTACGGTCCAGAGTCTCGACTCTCTGTTTGTTGATATTAAGAAAAATCCCAANCGCTATATCAGTATAAAACTTTTGTAATAAGTTTGTAGTGCTTATTTAGACTCGTTCTAAATAGATAAAAATCACGCGTTCTTCCAGAAGTNGGCTAAGTATGGGAGTCTGCGTGATTTTTATCATATGAATAATTATAATATGATAGAGCTTTNCGATAGCTANCTGTATTTGGAAATGTCTATAAAATAGATATTTGCGCTTTGTCTGTAAAGNTTTAATTGAACCANTTTTAAAGTTTTGCTTTAAGGTGCTGAAATATCGCATACTTGCAATTGTTTTTAAATTTCCAAAAAAAAAAGCATTTGTTTTTGAAAAAAAANTGTCGGAATTTTGTAGTGCAAAATAAGCAATCAATTATCAAAAATGAATAACGACATTATAAAACAAAAGTGGGACGAATGTCTCTCGATNATTAAAGATGTTTTACCGGAGGAGCAGTTCAAATGTTGGTTTGAACCGATTCATCCTGTTGAATTGAAAGATGATCGTCTGACTATTTCTGTTCCGTCGCCTTATTTTGCCGAGCATATTGAAGAACGTTACCTGAAAATTCTCGGGCCGGTTTTACGTCGTGTATTCGGTCCTGAAATTCATCTTATTTATAGTTATAAGGTAATTAATGAGGCTCCCGAAAATGTAACTGTTAGAAGTGACAATCCGTCACCTGCTATCAAATCGGGTTTGCCTGCTGCCAATCCATTTAACGTTGATGCGGTTCCTGAAATTGACTCTCAGTTAAACCCCAAATATACCTTTGAAAATTACTGTGGAAGTATGTGTAATAANGTTGCACGTGCTATCGGTATGACAATTGGTGATGATCCCTCGATAAAAACATTTAACCCTTTATTTATAATAGGTCCTTCAGGGTCGGGTAAAACACATCTCATGCATGCAATTGGNATCCGCATCAAAGAGCGTCAGCCATTGCATCGAGTGCTGTATGTAACTGCCCGTTTGTTTGAAAGCCAGTTTACAACNGCATCGCTTAAAGGCAGAATTAATGATTTTATCTATTTTTATCAAAGTATAGATACTCTCATTATAGATGATATTCAAGATCTTATTGGAAAAGATAAGACNCAGAACGCTTTCTTCCATATTTTCAANCATTTGCATCTCAACAATAAGCAGATTATCATGTCGAGNGATTGTCCGCCGTCTCAGATGAAGGGTTTGTCTGAGCGTATGATGACTCGTTTNAAATGGGGNATGACTGCAAAACTTGATCGTCCTGANTTTGAATTGCGACGTGAGGTGCTTTTGCTTAAAGCTCAAACTGAAGGCTTGAATCTGTCAGATGAGATTATTGATTATATTGCNGAGAATGTCACCAATAGTATTCGTGAAATTGAAGGTGTTATGCTTTCTATTGTGACTCACGCTGCTATTCTTAATGTGGATATTACTATTGATTTGGCTCGCAATGTAATTAACAATGCTATAAGAATGAATGCTTCCTCAAACCCTCAAATTAATTTTGAGATGGTTACACAGAGTGTCAGCACTTATTATAACATTGATCCCGATGCGATATATACAAAAAATCGTAAACGTGAAATTTCTGATGCTCGTCAAATGGTGATGTTCCTTGCNAAGAAGCATATTAAAATGCAATCGGTTACAATCGGTACACGTTTGGCTCGTTCACATTCGACGGTTCTTTATGCTATAAAACAAATTGAGGAACGCTTGCCTTTTGAAAAACAGTTGCAAGAAGATGTTGCTGCAATAGAAAAACTCATCAATTCACCTCAAAAATAATATAGCAAAGAAAAATTTTTTGTAATTTTTTTTGCAGTCAAGAAAATAATTCATAACTTTGCACTCGCAAAAAGGGTTAGCCTTTGTGTGCAAAACATGGCGGGATAGCTCAGTTGGTTAGAGCGTCGGATTCATAACCCGGAGGTCCCGAGTTCAATTCTCGGTCCCGCTACAAAAGACAGCTTTAAAGGCTGTCTTTTTTTTATTTGTGTAGTATTATTCCGAGATGTTTTTATGAATGTGCCAAAATTGATATATCTGTAAGATTTTACNAATGCTTTTTGAAAAAATAAGATTAACTTTGCACTATATATTAATTAACCTCAATAACTCTAATATAAAATGCTTGAAAAAGAAACTCGTCAGGCAATCATCGCTTTAATGAATCGAGAAATTGTTCCGGCAATGGGGTGTACCGAACCGGTTGCAGTTTCGCTTTGTACTGCCAAATGTCATGAAACTCTTGGGGCAACTCCTGTGAATATAAATGTCAGACTCAGTGCAAATATACTGAAAAATGCAATGGGTGTCGGCATTCCCGGTACAGGTATGATTGGTCTTCCAATTGCCATTGCTCTGGGCGTTATAATCGGTAAGTCTGAATATGAACTTGAAGTGCTCCGTGATGTTACTCCCGAAGCTGTAGAAAAGGGACGTGAATTGATTGACAGTAAGATAATCAACATATCGCTTAAAGAAAATATTACGGAGAAATTATATATTGAAGTTGAAATGACTGATGCCGACGGTAATCGGGCTACCGCGGTCATTTCCGGTGNTCATACAAACTTCATTCGTGTATTGCTNAACGATAAAATTTTGTTTGANAAGGAANCGATATCGGCTNTAGGTGATTCTGAAGATGAATTGAAGCTAAGTTTTAGAATGGTTTATGACTTTGCAATGACTACACCTATCGAGGAACTTGAATTTATTCTTGAATCTCGAAAACTGAATAAAAATATCGCTCAACAATCATTTCAAGGGAAATATGGTCACTCNGTAGGTCGCACACTCATGAGTCAGCGTGAAAAGAATCTGATGGGTGACAGNATATTTTCGCATATCCTGGCATATACAACTGCTGCGTGTGACGCGCGAATGGGTGGCGCNCCAACGGCTGTAATGAGTAATAGCGGTAGTGGAAACCAAGGAATTGCGGCAACTATGCCTGTCGTTGTTTATGCTGAAGAAATAAATGCGACTGAAGAGCAAACTATTCGTGCGCTAACATTGAGCCATNTNACAGTTATATATATTAAACAGAGCCTCGGGCGACTTTCAGCTCTATGTGGNTGTGTTATTGCAACAACCGGTTCGGCTTGTGGTCTTTGCTATCTGATGGGTGGTAACTATGATGAAATTGCCGCAACGGTTAAAAATATGGTAGCCAATTTGACCGGCATGATTTGTGATGGTGCAAAACCAAGCTGTGCTATGAAACTTTACAGTGGAGTCTCGACTGCCGTTATTTCAGCAGTCATGGCTCTTGAAGGAAATTCGGTGACAGCTGTAGAGGGAATTATAGACGATGATGTCGATAAAACGATACAAAATTTAACTTGTATTGGTCGAGATGGNATGAATGAAACAGATCGTCTCATNCTTGAGATTATGACCTCAAAGAAATAAATAGAATTAAACTAAAAAGANTAGGAGATAAACCCGCTAACCGGTGTTTATCTCCTANTCTTTTTTATGGAATATNTTTAATTTATTNCTANCTCATTATTTGCAATGTCCTGAAACCATATCAACGCTGAGTAACATAAGGTGCAATNTTATTCGAGTAGTAATCTTTAGCATCTTTCCATCGATAGTATGGACCTTCCACAGCTTTGAAAGGAAGTGTTACTTCTCTCTCGTTAAGGAGCACTTTGAAAAGTACATTATTGATATCCGTGCTATCATTCTTGCGATAGAAAATCATCTGTATGTTACCTGCCATCGGCACCACCTGATAATCATGCCATCCGAATTCTCCAAGTAATTCAAGGTCGTTGATTTCATTTCCGAGATTATCTATTTCCATAAGAGTTGCCAGCGGGAACACAACTGTATCGTGGTTATAACGCAGATTGACACTCGGATTCTTTGAGATAACAGCTGTATCAACACTTTCGATTATGTCACGTAAAAGATTAGATTGAGAGAATGGCATTCGGTTACCTGTCATTTTTGAATTTCCGGCATGTATGAACCAGGTAACGTTACGTTCNGCCCATCTTTCTCTGATCTCATCTATACTGAATACTTCGTCAAGAAGCCAAGGTTGATCTGAATGACTCTGAGCGTTTGCAAGTACAGAGAATAGATTGCTGAAAAGTTTTGAGCCGATACTGTCTTGTGCAAATTGAGGATCATTGAATAGCTTGTTGAGATATTCACCCTTATTGTCATGNTTCTTGTTGAAATCTTTTTTCTCGTTTTTATCNGCATNTTTNCGNGCTTGCTCNGCTCCNTCGTCGTCAGCATCCATATACCACATATCTCCTTTGCTGGCATCGGTTTTAATGTTCACGTCCGGTACTTCGGTAAGAATACCCATTAGACCGTTAAACATGGATAATATCGAGCGGATTACAATAGTAGATTTAGCATTGATATTTGTAGAGCTGTTGAAAAGATCAGGATAATTCTGTGTCATACGNTTACCGATGCCCTGATGTTGAAGTGCTCCATTGTCAGAGAGTTCGCCTTCACGTCCTTGTGCTGCAGAATGAATTGATCNTACTGTNTCCAANACCTTTTTGCCCAANGGNGTCAGNTTNCCGTTNCGCTCGCCCTTCTCTAAAAGATCAAGAGCGCGGTCATATTGCTTGTAGCCAATAAGCCAACGACTACCGTGNCGACCTGCATGCTCCATATGGAAAGGTTTAAATCCTTCAGGAGCCGGAGTCTGAGCCGGAGGATTCATATGTAGCCAAGGGTAACAATAATAATTACCGGCAGCCTCATGTGAGTCAATGTCTGCTAAAGTTGCTGTACCTGCAATTGACCTGNTGTTAGCAATNTTTGTTTTTTCAGCCATGGTAGATTGTATGCAACTTAGCGTACATCCGGCAATCAGAAATGTTTTAACAATTTTAGAAAGTTTCATATTAAGGCATGTTATATAATTAGATTTTTTGATTCAAAGATCTATTGTTTAGCCTCTTATAATTTCAGTATCGGCTGAAACAATAGGCTTAGTGCTTTCGTCGGCACAAAGTACAACCAACAGGTTGCCGGCAAGGCGTGATTTCTGGTCTTCGCTGAATTTNACTTCCTCTTCATCCAGACGGGTAAGTGCCATTTTAACCATTGTAACNGCACCGTCAACAATTTTTTCACGGGCTGAAAGAATTGCNGANGCTTGTTGGCGACGTAGCATTACAGCTGCGATTTCAGGGGCGTAGGCAAGATAGTTGAGTCGCGCTTCGACAATCTCTATACCTGCCATATACAGTCTCTCATTTATTTTTTGTTCAAGCAGTTCGTTGATTTCATCGCCACCATCACGCAATGTTAAATCACCATTTGAGGCATCGTCATTATCGTAGGCATAGCGACGTGTTACATCGCGTAATGCCGCATCGCTTTGGATGCGCACAAACATTTCAAGGGCACGGTCGTTGACATGGTTATTTGCGCCGAGCGACTGTGAATCAATGTCAAATATTGCACGATATGTATCTTTGATTCTCCAAACAAGAACCATACCGATCAAAACCGGGTTACCAATCTTGTCGTTTACTTTGATAGGTTCAATGTCCATATTATGAATTCGCAACGATANATGTTGACGTTTCATAAGCGGATTTATCCATAGATATCCCACCCGACGACATGTTCCGGCATATTTACCGAAGAAAATAAGAATCGTTGATTGATTTGGCTCCTGAATAACAAAACCTGAGAGCATGAAGATGATTATTGCAGCCAATACAAATATGGCAATGCCGTAATAAACTTGTTCATTAGCAATGAAACGCATTGTACATGCGATAGTCAGAGTCGCAAGTGCAATTATAATCAGCCAAGCCAAAAAACCGTTGAGTACCATTCCCGGATACTCACGTTCTTTATTCTCGGGCTCATTATTTGATTCATATTCTTCTTCATCTGACTCATCAGGAATATCATCAGGCATGACATCTTCCTTAATTTCGGGCATGGCGACGTCAGGTGTGATTTCTTCTATAACTTCTTCTGTAACATCCGATGTGATTTTTTCTGTAATATCCGGTGTTATTTCCGGTTTATTATTAGAATTGGTTTCAGATACGTTCTTAGACATAATTAATCAGTTTTTATGTTGTTTTAAAGTTCTGTTTAAACTAAAAAAGTTAAATTTGCACTCTCGATTTAAATATTATCTGTGATGAAAAATATAATACTCAAATTACCCCAATGGTTTTGTTCCATAATTGTTTTCTTAGTCATCCTTTATTTGACATTGGTTCCAAAACCTTTACCTGATTCTGANATCAGGTTGTTTCCCCATGCCGATAAAGTCGTTCATGCAATTATGTTTGGCGGTTTATATTTTTGTCTCGTATTCGACTTTTTANGAAATCGTGCTCGTTTTCATCAAAGCTANATCATACCGTTTTNAATTAATATCACATTTATATTATCATGTATCGCTCTTGGCGGTATAATTGAACTTGTGCAAAGTTGGCTCGGCCTTGGGCGCAGTTGTGATATTTATGATTTTTATTCNGATACAGCCGGTGTGATTTTGTTTGCCGTTTTTTCAAAAAAAGTCGTGTGCAGATTGCTTAAATAATACCTCTTAGTTCATTGATGTCACTGACGTTATGACGGTGGCAGTAATCATCTATTTCATCAACAATTTTTGCAGTTACAGCNGGGTCAACAAAATTGTAGGTGCCAACTTGTATGGCTGTTGCACCTGCCATTATAAATTCGAGTGCATCTCTTCCTGACGTAATTCCGCCAAGACCTATTACNGGAATCTTAACAGCTTTGGCAACTTGCCAAACCATTCTGACTGCAATCGGACGTACTGCCGGTCCTGACAATCCGCCTGTGATGGTTGAAAGATAGGGGCGTTGACGTTCTACATCGATAGCCATTCCAAGCATTGTATTGATTAGCGATACCGAATCAGCNCCTTCTGCTTCGACTGCTTTTGCTATTGATACAATATCNGTTACATTGGGCGAAAGTTTTACAATCAAGGTTTTGTCNTATGCTTCTCTGACTGCTTTTGTAACCGAAGCCGCACCCTCGCAAGTTGTTCCGAATGCCATACCTCCTTGTTTNACGTTAGGACAGGAGATATTAACTTCGATAGCATTGATTCGATCAAGNGGTGCAAGACGACGGGCTACTTCGGCATAATCATCGATTGATGCGCCTGAAACGTTTACAATTATTTCNGAATCAATATCAAGCAATGTTGGATAAATGTTATTTATAAAATAGTCAACACCCTTGTTTTGCAGACCAACAGCATTCAGCATTCCCGATGGAGTTTCAGCCATACGCGGATAGTCGTTGCCTTCTCGGGCATTAAGTGTAGTACCTTTAACAATAAATCCGCCAAGACGATTAAGATCTACAAAATCGGCAAATTCAGTCCCATATCCAAATGTTCCCGAGGCGGTGAGTACCGGATTTTTAAGCTTCAGAGAGCCTATTTCTACATTTAATCTTGCCATGTCAGTTGATTTATTTCAAACACCGGACCTTCGGTGCAAACACATACATTNCCTTTTGTCGTTTTTTCAACGCANCACAAACATGCACCAACGCCGCATGCCATCATATTTTCAAGCGACACATAACATTGGGTTGAACTTTGGCGTGCGTTTCGGGCTACGCCCTTCATCATCGGGGCAGGTCCACAGCAATAAATTCGATCCCATTTCTCATCCCANGCTTTGTTTTGGGTAACGAGACCGGCATCACCTTCAGATCCGTCGTCGGTTGAGATGTAAACCTTACCATATTTTTTNAGATTGTCAATCATGAGCAACTCGTCTTTTGTGCGCGCTCCGATCAGNTAATTGACATCTATACCTTTTTCACTTAGAACTTTACCAAGATAGAGCAGGGGAGCTGTTCCGACACCNCCGCCGACAAGTAAAACACGACCGTGTACATTGTCAACCGGGAAACCGTTACCCAGCGGCATAANCATATTGAGCAAATCGCCCGGTTTTAAAGCTAATAGATGCTCTGTCCCTTCGCCGGCATTTCGAATCAGCAACCAAAGTTCATTTGAAGCTTTATCGATAAAGTTAATTGAAATTGGGCGTCTCAAAAATGTAGTCTTTGAACCGTCAACGCTGACCTGTACAAATTGTCCGGCAACAGCATCGGGTAATTGACTGCCGTTGGCGGGNGTCAGCTTNAACAATCCGAAACGTCCACCAAGCTTTTCGTTGTGTTTAACAACAAAATCAAGTATATGTTTTTTCATTGAAATATATGATAAGCTGTTTCTATCGCAAAGATACTCATTATTTTCCTAATCACTAATGTTTATTTGCATAACATTGAAAATTATTTGTTAATTTTGCAGTCATTTTTATTAAAATCACATTTTAAGGNCAAACTATGACATNGACACTCAAAAAAAGTAATAAGATAGATATGCTTAACGGACCGCTGATGGGCAAGATTTTGCTATTCGCGTTGCCATTGATGGCGAGTGGTGCGTTGCAGCAATCGTTTAACTCGGTTGATGTCGCAGTTGTCGGTAGATATTGCAATCCGCAGTCGCTTGCTGCAGTAGGTAGTAACGGNATGATTATCAGTTTGATTGTCAATCTTTTTATTGGTATTTCAGTCGGTGCTAATGTGGTGATTGCTCATTANATAGGTCGTAAGGATGATAATGCGGTTAAAAANGCGGTTGACACGATAATGTCGCTCGCTATCATTTGTGGTGTCATCCTTTTGTTTTTNGGGGTCGNAACAGCTCGTCCCATCCTTGAAGCTATATCAACACCCCATGATGTGATAGATTTGGCAACTGTTTATCTGCGAATCTACTTTCTTGGCATGCCTTTTTTTATGATTTATAATTTTGGTTCGGCAATATTACGCAGTATCGGAGATACACGGAGACCTTTCTATTGCTTGGTTGCCGGAGGTATTGTCAATGTAATNCTAAACCTTGTTCTTGTATTGTTTTTTGATATGGGGGTAGCCGGTGTTGCGATAGCTACTGTTGCATCAAACGTTGTTAGTGCGCTNTTGTTGCTCGTCATTTTAGCACGAGAAGAAGAACCATACCGCGTCAATATATTTCGTTTTTCGGTTAATCGCCCNGAACTATCCAAAATGCTGAAAATAGGTATGCCGGCAGGTATTCAGGGTATGGTATTTTCTTTTTCAAATATATTTATTGTATCAGGAATAAACACGTTTGGAGCGGCNGGCTCGGCAGGTTCAGCNGCTGCACTCAATTTTGAATATTACTGTTATTTTGTCATTGTTGCATTTAATAGTGCGGCAGTAGCATTCACCGGACAGAACTATGGGGCCGGGAAAATAGAACGTTGTAACCGTGTGTTTACTTTATGTTCTGTCATGGCTCTTGTCGGATGTGCGATACTCAATGTGTTGATTGTATGGCAAAAAGAATTTTTTATCTCATTTTTTACTACCGATCCTGACGTAGCTCACTTTGGTTATATTCGTCTGACNGTAGTCTTATTGTTTCAGTTTATAGCTACTTCATATGAAGTTTCGGGNGCCTGTATGCGAGGACTCGGATACTCAATGACTCCGACCGTTTTGACAATATTTGGTACATGCTTCTTGCGTATCGCATGGGTTTACTTATTTCATCATACAACAATCATTGATGGAATGGATGCACTCTTGATGGTTTANCCGATTAGCTGGATTTTAACCGGAATATCAGTTCTCATCGCTTATTTTATTATACGACGAAAAGCATATAGAAAGATAGTATCATAACAAAGTCCTAAATAAGCGTTATGGTGTTTGCTTATTTAGGACTTGTATGTTTTATAATTATTTTTGTTAAGGGAGTGTAGNTTCTTGNTTGACATTATGTTCTTTAACCATTTGTATTANTGTATCACCTGAAACGATAATATCAATTTTNTCTCCAATNTTNTCAAGATTNTAANTATAGACAATTCCATATCCAAGTTGGGCTACTTGCCTTAATTCGCGTCCGCGACGGTGGTGGTTTAGCAAATCAGAGATGTTGTAATAAATGGCATGTTCAATCGAATCTTTTTCAGTTTCAAGGCTTTTGCCTTTGAAATCGCTGTCAATGCGATAACTGTACAAAATGTTGTTATCATTTATTTCAACACCTTCAATGTAGATTCCGGGACCAATTTCGCGAGGGCACATTGCATTTTCCAAGGCTACTCGAGCTGCNGTTTCGGTACTNTCGCGTTGAAATATAGTNGCTTGATTTTCAAGCTCTTTNCTTAANTCTTTATGTGATATTCTGAAATTTGCAGTTTGGTTATTGCTTTGGTTTGTATATATCACGTTTAGTGAAGCNTTGGCATTAACCATTGCTTTTAACAGNTGAGCGGCTGACGAATCATTTAATGATAGTCGCAAACAGTTGAGTTGTAAATCCCGATGTTCTCTTAATTTATCTACATCTGTCAGATGACCGTCGGCNGCTAAATCCATAGTCACTTCATTTGAAATCTGATTATATTCCACCGAAAGCATATCTCCGGCTGCTCCTTCGTTAAGAGGACACATGAAATTAATATCCTTGACAATCTCTTGAAGTTCTATAACATTTTGAGATGTACATCCCCATAGGCTCAATAGGGTTAAAAATATTAAAGAAATATGTTTTATGAGTCTCATTTGTGCTTTGATTTCTTNATTTTTTGCAAATTTACACATTTTTTTTAATATAATCAGCNTTTGTTACCATTAAATTTATCGACTCGATTGTCCTCTTTTATGAACAGATTGCCTAAAAATAAAAAAAGACATGACTTTTGTCATGTCTTTTTTACAATGTNAACTTTATCTCAAGATTATCTTTCAAACAAAAATTCTCTGACTTTACCATGTCGATTAGTGTACTCGCCACTGAAAACCGAGCCGTCTTTGCTTAAAATTCCGTCAAATCGTCCAATTGCGATNCGTCCCTCAAGATAATCGGTCAGTACGATATGAAAACTGTTATCCGGTNTTATTTGAGCGTGGCGTATTTTGAGGACATATTTTGTGATAGGAGACGAACTTCTGTATCTATAACCGTCTTCATTATTGAAGTCCATTTCAAATGTTGTTGGAACTGTTCCGACCNGTCCATTCATTTTAATTCTCCCAAATTGAGATAATAGATTGATGACCGGGTCAACAGTTTCAGGATGACTCTCATACTGCACTGTNTCTTGAATGGTTTCGTCGTTGTTATTGAAAGTATATAACAAACATAAACCAATTGTAATTACTACGGCAACAATGATTGCTGATGCAATTATTTCAACAGTGTGACGGCGTATAGTTGATTTTTTTCGGGGCTTATGGATAACAAGCGGTTTCCCGGTAGATTCGGACTTCGGGTCTCTTAAATTTGTTTCTTTATTTTCTGTCTGGTTTTCTGACATGATTATTTTTATAATGAAGGGCTTAAACAAGCCCTTCATTTATTTATGGTTTATAGTTATCTGAAATTTTCAAGAAGTGAGCTCATAGCAGTGATGAGTCCATCAGGATTTTTACCTCCTGCTTGAGCAAATCCGGGTTGACCGCCGCCACCGCCATTGATAGCTTTNGCAGCTTCACGAATCATTGTCGATGCGTTATGTCCTCCGGCAACGATATCATCGGTTAACATAACNGTCAATAACGGTTTGCCTGAAACATCGACNGTGGCGCCAAGAAATACGGTTTTTTCGGGCGATAGACGTCGTACGGCAAATGCAGCATTTTTAACAACATCGGGAATGCGTACACCGGTNAGTTCTACAATCTTAATGTCATTTATTACACGTGCTTTTTCTATAAGTTCACGCGAAAGATTATTGATTTTTTCTTGGAAATACTCTTCAGCTTTAGCTTTGAGTTCGGCATTCTCTTCAATTGATTTCTTTATAGCTGCTCCAAGATCNGGCGCATTATTGAACATTTGNGAGATATTGCGAATCTCGTCAGTCATGTGATTGATTGACTCTTCAACNTTTGCNCCTGTAATAGCTTCGATACGACGGATNCCTGCNGCAATTGAACTTTCTGAAAGTATTTTAATCATACCGATATTACCGGTATTCTCAACNTGAGTTCCGCCACAAAGTTCGATTGAGTCACCATAGCGAATCACGCGTACTTCATCTCCATACTTTTCGCCAAAGAGAGCCATAGCACCCATCTCAACAGCTTTTGCGATAGGCATATTACGATGCTCATCACGCGCGATTGCNGCTCTGACTTTTTTGTTGGCAAGTTGTTCAACTTTTCGAATTTCTTCGGGTGTCATTTTCTGGAAATGAGAGAAGTCAAAGCGTAACAGATCGGGAGATACATAAGAGCCTTTNTGTTCAACATGAGTTCCTAACACTTCGCGAAGTGCTTCGTGAAGCAGGTGAGTAGCTGTGTGGTTGCACGATGTNGCNNGACGNCTTTCGGTATCAATAGATGCTTTAAATGTAGCTTCTACGNTGGTCGGAAGTTTGGTGGTGAGGTGTACTCCCATACCATTCTCACGTTTNGTATCAAAAATTTCGATTNTTTCGTCACCATCTGCTAATGTACCTCGGTCTCCTACCTGACCACCCATTTCAGCATAAAATGGAGTCTCGGAAAGAACAATCTGATAAAATTCGCGATTTTTCTGTTTAACCTTTCGGTAGCGTAAGATTTGTGTGTCNGTGCTGAATTTGTCATATCCGACAAATTGCTGTTCGCCATCTCTGACAATAACCCAGTCCCCGGTTTCAACTGCCGAGGCATTGCGGGCACGTTGTTTTTGAGCTTCCATCTCTTTGTTAAATCCGGCTTGATCAAGAGTCATGCCGTTTTCTTTGAGGATAAGCTCGGTTAGGTCGAGCGGGAAACCGTANGTATCATAAAGAACAAACGCTTCTTCTCCCGATATTTCAGTTTTACCTTCAGCTTTAGCTCTGCTTATGGCTGAATCAAGAAGGTGAATACCGTTTTCAAGTGTACGAAGGAATGAATCCTCTTCTTCTTTAATAACTTTCATGATAAGTTCGCGCTGGGCCGGCAATTCNGGATAAGCCTCACCCATACTGTCGATTAGCGTATCGACAAGGCGATACATGAATGCCTGTTTTTGTTCAAGGAACGTATAGGCATAACGAACNGCGCGTCTGAGAATACGACGGATAACATAACCTGCTTTTGCATTTGAAGGNAACTGTGAATCGGCGATTGAAAAAGAAATTGTTCTTACGTGATCGGCGATAACACGCATTGCAACGTCAATATTCTCATCTTTACCGTATTCTTTCCCTGATAATTCGGCAATCTTACCAATTAAGGGTGTAAATACGTCGGTATCATAGTTTGATTGTTTACCTTGAAGTGCCATGCAAAGGCGTTCAAATCCCATACCGGTGTCAATAACTTTGGCAGGGAGTGGTTGTAGCGAACCATCNGCCATACGTTGATATTGCATGAATACAAGGTTCCATATCTCAATTACTTGAGGATGGTCATGGTTGACAAGAGATGCTCCGTCGATTTTTTTGCGCTCTTCTTCACTTCGAAGGTCAATATGAATTTCAGAACATGGGCCGCAAGGACCTGTATCGCCCATCTCCCAGAAATTGTCGTGTTTGTTACCATTTATAATATGTGAAGCCGGCAAATGATGGCTCCAGATTTCAGCAGCTTCATTATCGCGTTCCAAATTTTCGGCAGGCGAACCTTCAAAGACCGTAGCATATAGTCGGTTGGGATCAAGCTTTAACACATCGACCAAATATTCCCATGCCCAGTCAATGGCTTCTTTTTTGAAGTAGTCGCCAAACGACCAGTTGCCAAGCATCTCAAACATTGTGTGATGATATGTGTCATGCCCAACCTCTTCAAGGTCGTTATGTTTNCCACTGACACGAAGACATTTTTGAGAATCGGCAACTCGCTGATATTTTGCAGCTTTATTGCCAAGAATGATGTCCTTAAACTGATTCATACCGGCGTTGGTAAACATCAGCGTGGGGTCATCTTTAATAACCATTGGAGCTGAGGGNACAATNTGGTGTCCCTTGCTTTCAAAAAAAGACTTGAACGAGTCGCGTATCTCTTTTGATGTAGCCATTATATCTTAATTTAACTTATCTTACATTATTTAATCTGCAAAATTAGCGAAATTTCGCTAATTTTGCAAAAGTTTTCAGCGACAATCGTTATTTATGAGTCGAAAAATATTCTATAAATACAATGAATTTACCGGTGCGTTTGAGAGAGTATATCCCTCAAGGATTAACCGTGTATGGTCGATTGTTAAAAACTCATTTGAAGCGATTGCTATTGTCGTGATTATAATAGGAGGTTTGTACTATCTGATTGATTTCCCTAAGGAGCGTTTGCTCAGAGAAGAAAACAGGCGCTTAAAACAACATCTTGATCTATTGGATGATAGGTTGACCGATGCATTAGATGTTATGGAAAATATAATTGAACGTGACAATAATTTTTATAGAGTCATGATGCAGGCTGATCCGATGTCAATAACTCGTCGTACGTTTGGTCATGAACGTCGAAATTTTACNGGATTTGCTGATGCNGAACTTGTTGAAGATGTCACGGAAAAAATGGATATTCTTGACCGATTGATTTATAGTCAGATAAACTCATTTGATTCACTGAGAACATATGCATCTCAACAAAAAGAACGCTTTGCGAGTATCCCCTCTATTCAGCCGATATCTCATGATGATATGAAACAAATGGCATCAGGATATGGCACTCGCGTTGACCCGGTTTACGGAACATTAAAGTTTCATGAGGGAATGGACTTTGCATCGCTGACCGGTACACCTGTTTATGCTACCGGAGATGCAACGGTTACAACCGCCGGATGGCATAGCGGTTATGGAAATATGATCGAACTTAATCACGGTTACAATTATACAACACGTTATGCTCATTTGAGTAAAATTCTTGTTCAACCTGGTCAACGGGTTAAACGTGGTGACAAAATAGGTGAGGTTGGTAATACCGGGAAATCAACCGGCTCTCATCTCCATTATGAGGTGAGATATAATGGACAGCCTCGTAACCCGGTTAATTATTATTTTCAGGATTTAACTCCCGAGCAATATGCCGAAATGGTTCGTGCCGCTGAGGCTGCTGCTCATGTAATGGATTGATATTATGGCTAAAAAAGACCCACTTGACAAGCACTACTATCGTATTCGAGAAGTTGCTGAAATGCTTGANCTGCCTGATTCAACTCTTCGTTTTTGGCAGTCNCAGTTNCCTATTATCCAAGCGTTTCGTGACAATAAAGGGTTGCGGTATTATTCTCCTCGCGATATCGAAAATTTCAGAATGATTAAGTATCTGATAAANGATCGCGGTTTAAAAATTGAGGCGGCTAANGCTGAAATTAAAAATAATCCCAAGGGTATAGAAAAGCGTTTTGATGCGGTTGAACGACTTTGCTCGGTAAGAGACCGTCTCCAGGAAATGCTTGATGCTTTGAATTCTATACGTCGATAATATTTTATGGCTTCATTTCTTCAAGTTGACAAACTCACAAAAAGTATTGGTGATCGAGTATTGTTTTCAGACATCACTTTCGGTGTAAACGAGGGTGATAAAATTGGACTGATTGCAAAAAACGGTACAGGTAAAACTACTCTCTTACGTTGTCTTGCGGGAGAAATTTCGCCTGATTCGGGTGAAATCATCTTTCGTAATGGAATTAAAACTGCATATCTTGACCAAACTCCTTCGTTTGATCCTGAAATGACCGTTCTTGAGGCATCATTTGCTACTGAAACTCCGGCGACTCAGGCTATCGCTCAATATGAAACGGCTCTTGCATCGGGTGATAATGACAAAATTGCCAAGGCGGTTGAACTTATGGATCGTGAAAATGCTTGGGACTATGAGGACTTGATGAAGCAGATGTTGTTTCAGTTACATTTGACCGATCTGAAGCAAACGGTTGGTACGATGTCTGGTGGTCAACAGAAACGTCTTGCGTTAGCACGTATATTATTGGATCGTCCTGATTTTGTGTTACTTGATGAGCCGACAAATCATCTTGATATTGAAACAGTTGAGTGGCTTGAAAATTATTTGTCACGAGCCAAAATGACTATATTAATGGTTACTCATGATCGATATTTTCTTGATCGTGTATGCTCTAAAATAATAGAACTTGACCGTACTCAGGCATTTTCATACGATGGAAACTATGATTATTATATAAGGCGTCGAAGCGAACGAATAGAAGCTATGACGGCAGAGTTGGCNCGCGTTAAAAATACACTTCGCAAGGAACAANACTGGATGAATCGGCAGCCGCAAGCTCGTGCCGGNAAGGCGAGATTCCGTATTGATTCCTTNTATGATCTTAAAGAACGTGCTNCGGTTTCTTTAAAAGAAAAAAATGTCGCTCTTGATGTCAAGTCGAGCTATATCGGTTCAAAAATCTTTGAGGCGGAGCATATTTCAAAAGCATTTGGATCTAAAGTAATCCTTGATGATTTCAACTATATATTTTCGAGATATGAAAAGCTGGGTATCATTGGCGTAAACGGTGTNGGCAAAACAACATTTATAAAAATGTTGCAAGGACTCGTTCAGCCTGATAAAGGAACTTGGAATGTNGGGGAAACTGTCAGATTTGGCTATTATAGTCAACATGGTATTGAATTTGANGAAAACAAACGTGTGATTGATGCAATAACCGAAAAAGCTGAGGATATTGTGTTTGATGGAGGCGAACGTATCTCGCCAATGAATTTCCTTCAAAAATTCTTGTTTTCACCGGCTGATCAGCAAAAGTATATCTATACATTGAGTGGGGGTGAACGTGCCCGACTTCATCTNGCGTCAGTATTGATGACATCGCCAAACTTCCTGATTCTTGATGAGCCGACAAACGACCTTGATATNATAACNCTTGGACTNCTTGAGGAATACCTTGCTTCGTTCAGTGGATGTGTCATTGTAATCAGTCACGATCGTTTCTTCCTTGATTCAATAGTAGATCATTTGTTTGTCTTTGAGGGNGATGGGNTTATACGCGATTTNCCCGGNAACTATACCGAATATCGTGAATACATGGCTCAGCAAAGGGCTCGTGAANTGGAAGAATCAAATAAGAATAACGATTTGTCCCCGGCTCCTAAAAAACAAAAAACCGAGACTCGACGTCTTTCATTTAAAGAAAAAAAAGAGCTTGAACAGTTAACGATNGATCTTGAAAAGCTTAACGAAGAGAAAGCGTTGCTTGAACAAATCTTTAATTCAGGNGAACAACTTGANCGTATCGCTGAAAATTCGGCTCGTTTTGAAGAAGTCAAAAGTCTCATTGANGAGAAAGAAATGCGTTGGCTCGAACTTTCTGAAATAGAAGGATAGTCATTTACCAATGGATTCAATCAAGATTATTGATATTGATATCGATTGNATTTCTTTTAATCGGTTGCTTGATACTCTTGANAGGGGNGTTTTGTTTACACCAAATGTCCAATCACTTTTATTAGCTCACGATGACCCTGAATTTNTTGAGTGCTATAATATAGCTGATTATAGGGCNTGTGATAGCCGTGTTGTAAAATTATTTTCCCGACTTTTACCTGNATCAATCCCCGAGGCTATTCCCGGCAGTAGTTTTTTTCATGAATACTGCACTCGTCATGCCGANGATTCTGATTGTCTGATTTATCTTATAGGAGCGGCTGAAGGTGTCGGGCATATAGCTTTAAANAATATAAACGAACGGGTTGGTCGCCAAATGGTTGTNGGTTCTTATTCTCCACCTTTCGGACGACCTATGACTGATGATGAAATTGCAATTCTTGTTCAAGAAATTTCATGTTCNGGCGCNACGGTTGCAGTGGTTGGTCTCGGTGCTCCCAAGCAGGAAAAATGGATAATTGCAAATNGACATAGATTCCCGACAATAAAGCTCTGGATGGCATTGGGCGCTACTATAGATTTTGAAGCCGGAACTCTAAAAAGAGCCCCGGCTTGGATTCAAAAGTTATGTCTTGAGTGGCTGTTTAGATTCATTCAAGAGCCACNTCGTCTGTTTCCCCGGTACTTTGTTCAGGGNCCACGATTNTTCTATTATTTTATCAAGCAGCTATTGGCGTCATATCTGTTATGATAAAAGCATTCCGTTTGCAACTTCGCGGGCAATACCTTCTCCNATCGAGTTTGCAACAATTGAGAGTGCAAATTTTGTGGCTGAAGCCGGACCATTTGCCGTAATAATTGTATCAAGAGCTGCGACTTGCACGCCTATGAATAATGATTTACCCATCTTGTCTTCAAATCCGGGATAGCAAGTTGCTTCTTTGCCATCAAGAATACCAAGTGGAGCAAGAACAACAGCCGGNGCTGCACATATTGCCGCAATCTTACCACCCTTATTATTATGGTCGATAAGCAATTTTCTCANAGGTTCANAGTTGTGNAGATTAGTAGCACCNGGCATTCCTCCGGGNCAAATGAGCCATTCGCTGTNGGCATAATCATTTTCAGCAAAAATTGAGTCNGCTTCAACAACGATTCCATGAGCTCCGGTAACTTTTTTGNCTTTATTGATTGAGACTGTGTTAACATTCATTCCGGCTCTGCGCATTACATCAACGACAGTCAAAGCTTCAATCTCTTCAAAGCCATCGGCTAAAAATAAAAATGAACGATTCATAATNNATATTTCTTTAAAGTNTATTATTTTATCTACAAAATTAACGTNATTTATTGAGAGTTGTTCCATTAAAATCACTAATTTTGAACTCTTTTAATTCTTTTTTATTATGACAGCATTAAAAATCAGGCCNTTATCTATTTTTAGCATTTTANTTTTGGCAATTTCTATAGCCGGATGTGAAGATGAACATTATATTAATGAGTCGGGAATGGTTTGGAATACGATTTATAATATAACCTACTCGGCACCCNAGTCTCTCGAAGATTCAATAAAGGCAACGATGCGNCGTGTNGAACTCTCGCTNTCTCCGTTTAATGAATGTTCTTTGATAACTCGTATAAATCGTGGCGAAACTGACTCAACNGATGAACTGATTGATACTGTTTTTGCTGTTTCCAAACGNGTTAACGAACTGTCGTTAGGCGCATTTGATCCATCGGCAGCACCTCTTTTCAGTTTATGGAGTGTNGGTCACGGNGCAAAGTTAAATGTAGATCCNANTGATGCACAAATTGACTCGGCACTAATTCTTGTCGGAATTGANAGTTGTTTTATTAATAAAGGTATTATAACCCGCAAGTCNCCGGGTACNCAATTTAATTTCAGTGCCATTACAAAAGGCTTNGGATGTGATATGGTAGGTGCGACATTACGTCGAAACGGATGTAACGACTTTATGGTTGAGATCGGAGGNGAAATTGCACTTTCGGGATTTGCTCCATCCGGNCAACTNTGGCGTATTCAGATTGATGCTCCTGAATTTAATGATTCNACAATTACCCATACNCGTCTCGGTGTGATTGAGCTGTCAAATTGCGGTGTAGCTACGTCGGGAAATTATCGTAATTTCAGACGAGATAGCACCGGACGTTTNTATGGNCANACTATTTCNCCNGTAAATGGNANACCTGTAAATGAAGTATCAACGCTTTCNGCAACCATTATTGCTCAGGATTGNATGCTTGCNGANGCNCTTGCCACAGCTTGTATGGCAATGCCCCTTGACGATGCAATTGCAATGATTGAATCGATTGATGGTGTTGAAGGACTTCTTATNTCNGCNAAAGATGCNGGAGGCTATTATCTCGACAAAACATCCGGATTTCCTGATATAAAAAAATAAAATCACTAATATGCCATCTATTCAGCTAATTGTAGGCAGTTATAATAGTCCTGACAACCAANCGACAATCCATCGCTTTGAACTCGATACAGAGACAGGACGCTCATCTATGATTGAGGCATTTNCCGGGNTAAGTAATCCTTCATATATCGCNACGCNTGAAAAAGGAGTGTTGCTGGCAGTAAATGAAGATTGTAAACCAGATGATGGTTTGACGGTATTACATCTCAAAAATAATGGATATCAAAAGATACAGAAAGTTTCAGGCGAGGGGAGCGCACCTTGTCATGTGGCTTTGTCGCCTGACTGTAGTTTCGCTGTAACTGCAAATTATTTAGGAGGTAGTGTGTCGGTGTTCCCTTATGATAAAAATACCGGTACAATTGGAATTCCGGATGTGATTCAGTTTACCGGAAAGGGACCGGATGAACGACGTCAGGCAGGACCTCATGCCCATTTTGTTACATTCACTCCGGATGGTCGTTATATGATTGTTCCTGATTTGGGCGCTGATGCGATACATATAATNCCNATGANAGACGGNAANCCTGACGGTTTGCANAAAACCGATNTGAAACTGACANCCGGTTCTGGTCCTCGCCATATTGTTTTTAATAGAAAAGGAAANGTNGCATATCTTGTCAGTGAGTTGGCGGGAACTGTTACGATAATTGACTATGATTCAAAAACAGGAAACTTGATTCCGCGCAAAATTGTGGAACTCGATCCTAATCACGCCCATGCTTCAGCCGATATTCATTTGTCGCCGGACGGNCGATTNCTATATGCGTCAAATAGACGCGTAGAAGATGGACTNGTATGTTTTTCGGTAGATTTATCGGGCGATCTTAACCGTGNGGGTTTTACCTCTACCGGTTGTCATCCGCGTAATTTTACAATCACCCCTGACGGTAAGTTAGTACTTGTTGCTTGTAGAGATGATAATCGAATAGAGGTATATCGTCGTAATGTGGAAACCGGAGCTTTGATTCAGATGTCAGAGATTGGTTGTCCGTTGCCGGTTTGTATCTTGTTAGAAAATTCCGAGACTATATAGGAATACTGCTGCGATACAGATTGGTGCAATATATCTTAAACAAAAGACTACAAGGCGAGCACCGAATAATCCGCGACATGTTGAGTCGGGTGCCAACTCATTCATAACGACAGTTCGGTNAAGAATGTATCCCACAAATATTGATATAAACATTCCACCCAGCGGTAAGAGAATATTAGANGANACATAGTCAAACAAATTGAAAAATGTCAGATTGAATATTGTTATTCCGCTAAGTGATCCAAAAGATAGAGCACACAATGAGCCAAGAATCATTGCAGTGACAATAACAATAGTAGTNGCTTTGCGTCGNGACATTGANAGNTCATCNACNAGATAGGCTATGCTGATTTCGCTCATTGATATGGTTGAGGANAGAGATGCAAGGAACAACAGNAAAAAGAANANNGTTGACCATATTGCGCTACCCGGAAGATGATTGAATACCGATGGCAATATTTCAAATACCAATCGAGGCCCGGCTGCGGGTTCCATGCCAAATGTAAAAACTGCCGGGAAAATTATTACACCGGCNAGTATGGCTACAAGTGTATCAAGCGATGCCATGATTCCNGCGGTNTTGAGTAANGGNGTNTCNTTTTTGAAGTAGCTTGANTAGGTGATGAGGCATCCAAGACCAAGACTTANNGAGAAAAANGCCTGTCCCATCGCNCCGATCATAACCGATGGTGTCACNTTNGANAANTCAGGNTTNAAAAGAAATGANANNCCGTNNGNTGCNCCNGGNAGCNTNANNGANTTTATNCAGAAAATTGCAAGTAACACNAACAGCATCGGCATCATNATNTTTGACATTCGTTCAATACCTCTCTGAACCCCTCGTATAACTATCACATANTTTATNAATAGGAANANNAGAGTGCATATAACNGGTGAAATATCNGANGTNGCAAATGTATCAAAACGNGAATGGAGTGACTCAACACTGCTTTCGCCTCCAAATCCGATTATCGAGAGTCTCAGATATTCCAANGTCCAACCTGCCACNACCGAATAGAAGCTAAGGATGAGTATTGACGCAAGAATACCCATGTAACCAAGAATTGACCACGATTTACCTGGTGCCAGTTTTTTGAATGCACCGCGTATGTTTAACCCCGTATGACGCCCGATTATAAACTCGGCACAGACTACAGGAATACCTATNACAAAAACAAAAAATAAGTCAATAAGTAAAAACGCTCCACCTCCATTGACTCCGGCTTCGTATGGGAATCGCCATATGTTACCAAGCCCGACTGCCGAGCCTACAGTTGTTGCAATTGCACCAAGTCGTGTCGCAAAGTGTGCGCGTTTCTCTGTCATTTTTTTTGAAATGTGGTTTGATGTNTATTNATAAATATGCGACAAATTTAATAATAAAAGGANTGATGTGCAACTATTTGANAAATATTTAGATAAAAAAAGAGATATGTCATCTTTATGATGCATATCTCTTTATNTAAATGAATAATTATTCGATAATTATTCGGCAGGTGTNTCAGGTTGTTCAGGNTTTACCGGAGTAATTGCACCTGCAGGAATATCATCGGCTGATGCTACAATATTGAGCGGGAATTCGATNGCTGCAANATTAATAGGATAATCGACTACAAGAACTTGAGCGGTAACGCCGAGTGTGTGTACNCCAACCGGAAGTCCTTCAGTTAAAATAGAGAAGGTGTATGGCTGAAGAATTGTTGAGCCAACACGAACGTTGTCGATGAAGTAATTAACAGCGCCGAGACCTCCATTTTTGTTGGTATTGTTGACAAGGTTAAGGCTTTCGATTGTTAAAGTGTCACCTTGAACAACATATAGACCTCCGTCATATTGAGCGGCATCAAANGATGCCACGAGATCTACATCGGGCACATCCTTGTCNTCATCACTACAAGAAGAGGCAAATATTGCCAGTGGCAGTGCCAGTAATAAGTAAAAAAACTTTTTCATANATACTTGAATCTTTAGTTNTNGNAAATNAAGTTATTAATAATTCCCTGTATTCTTCAAATAATAAGTAGGAGAGAGAAGAATGACAGTTTATTGTTTATCAGTTGGTAAACTTCAACTCTTCACCTTCAACATCAATGATGATCGGGCGATCTTTNTCGACTTTCTGACCAAGAATATCTTTCGAGAGTCGGTTAAGTACCTGACGGTGGATAACACGTTTAACCGGTCGAGCACCAAATTCAGGATCGTATCCTTCTTCGGCAAGATATTCGAGGGCTTTAGGCGTGATTTCGAGTTGGATGCCGTTTGTGGCAAGCATCTTCTTGACTGAGTTGAGCTGAAGTCCTACAATCTCGTTGATTTCGTTCTTGTTAAGAGGCGTAA
Source organism: Bacteroides sp. (assembly GCA_014802535.1). GTDB lineage: Bacteria > Bacteroidota > Bacteroidia > Bacteroidales > Muribaculaceae > CAJUPY01. The sequence continues at coordinate 48,001 of JAAVCC010000019.1, forward strand.
ACATGATAATCTCATCGATACGGTTAAGGAACTCGGGACGNATTGTCTGTTTCAGCATCTCAAGAACTTCATCTTTGGTTTTTTCTATGGTTTCAAACTTGTTTTCTTCAGTCATCTTGGCAAAGTTGTCACGGATAACGCTTGAACCCATGTTTGAAGTCATAATGATGATGGTGTTTTTGAAGTTGACCATACGNCCNTTNTTATCGGTGAGTCGACCATCATCGAGTACCTGGAGCAGTATGTTGAATACATCGGGATGTGCTTTCTCGATCTCATCAAACAATACTACTGAATATGGTTTACGACGTACGGCCTCAGTAAGTTGACCACCTTCATCATAACCGACATATCCCGGAGGCGCTCCAACCAATCGGCTGACTGCGTGTTTCTCCTGATATTCGCTCATATCAATACGCGTCATCATGTTTTCATCGTCAAAAAGGTATTCGGCAAGTGCTTTTGCAAGCTCGGTTTTACCAACACCTGTTGTGCCGAGGAAAATGAATGATCCGATAGGACGACGGGGATCGTTAAGACCTGCGCGCGAACGTCTCACGGCATCGGCAATAGCCTGAATGGCTTCATCTTGACCAACAACGCGGTTGTGAAGCTCTTCTTCAAGATGGAGAAGTTTCTCTTTTTCTGACTGTACCATCTTGTTGACAGGTATTCCGGTCCATCGACTAACGACATCAGCAATATCTTCAGCATCAACTTCTTCTTTGATAAGAGCTTTTTCGCCCTGCATCATTTTGAGCTGTTCCTGAATGGTTTTGTTTTCCTCTTCTTTACCGCGTATTGAAGAGTATCTGATTTCAGCCACTTTGGCATAGTCACCTTCACGTTCGGCACGTTCGGCGTCAAAGTTAAGCTGTTCGATGTCGATTTTGTTTTGTTGGATTTTGTTGATAAGCTCTTTTTCGGCTTTCCATTTGGCTGTATATTCGCTTTCTTCATCGCGGAGGTCTGAGATTTGACGCTCAATTTCTTTGACACGTTCTTCGTCGCCCTCACGTTTGATTGCTTCGCGTTCAATCTCTTTCTGGGCAATCATTCGGCTGATTTCATCGAGAGCCTGAGGTACTGAATCAATCTCAAGACGAAGTTTTGAGGCAGCTTCGTCAACAAGGTCAATTGCCTTATCCGGGAGGAATCGATCTGTGATATAACGTTCAGAAAGCTGAACGGCTGCAACGATCGCTTCATCACGGATACGCACTTTGTGGTGGTTCTCATAACGCTCTTTCAAACCACGAAGAATCGCGATTGCGCTCATCTCATCAGGCTCGTTAACCATTACTTTTTGGAAACGACGTTCAAGTGCCTTGTCCTTTTCAAAATACTTTTGATATTCGTCAAGAGTGGTTGCACCAATACTACGAAGTTCACCACGTGCGAGCGCCGGTTTCAGGATGTTAGCCGCATCCATTGCACCTTCACCCTTACCTGCGCCGACAAGAGTGTGTATTTCATCGATAAAGAGAATTATCTCTCCATCGCTCTGAGTTACTTCATTAACGATTGCCTTTAAACGTTCCTCAAATTCACCTTTGTATTTAGCTCCTGCGACAAGAGCACCCATATCGAGCGAGAATATCTGTTTGGTTCGTAGGTTTTCAGGAACATCACCGCGGACAATGCGCTGAGCAAGNCCCTCGGCTATTGCGGTTTTACCGGTACCCGGTTCACCGATAAGCATCGGGTTGTTTTTTGTTCGGCGGCTTAGAATCTGTAACACACGACGAATCTCATCGTCACGTCCGATAACCGGGTCGAGTTTTCCGGAGCGGGCGCGTTCGTTGAGGTTTATTGCATATTTACTGAGGGCGTTATATGATTCTTCGGCACTTTGATCTGTAGCTTTTTTGCCTTTACGGAGTTCTTCGATTGCGCTTTGGAGTTCCTTTTCACTCAAACCTACATCTTTAAGAATGGTTGAAGCAGGGGAGTTTATTGCAAAAATAGCCAAAAGCATTGCTTCGAGAGTGACATATTCATCACCCTGTTTCTTGGCAATGTCAAGTGCTTTTTGTAAAACGTCATTTGATGTGCGGCTGAGATATGGTTCGCCACCGCTTACTTTGGGAAGGGTTTCAATCTCGCGATCAACTGCTTTTTCAGCCAGAGGCAAGTTGGCACCTACTTTTTGGAAAATGAATTTCACAAGAGACTCACCTTCTGAAAAAATAGCTTTAAGCAGATGTACAGGCTCAATAGATTGCTGGCCTGCAGAACTTGTCAGTTCAACAGCCTTTTGAACCGCTTCCTGCGACTTGATTGTAAAACTATTGAAATTCATACTTGAATATTATAAAGTGATTATTTTAAATTGAATTCTAAATTGAGAGTTTCTATAAAAGTTTAACAAAAATTGTGCCGGAATGTTTATGATTATATTTAAAATTATATAAAAAGGAAATGATAGCTTATTTTGACTATCTTTATATATGTAATTTAGATTTGTTGCTATGAAAAAAATCATGTAACTTTGCTAATTATTTTAAACATCAATTCAACTATTAATTATATTTAATCATTCAAACCAATCACTTATGATGAAGAGAACAATTCTCTTTGCCTGTTCATTATGGTTGTCGATAGTCGCTATGATCGCTGCCGACAACAAATGTTCAGGTATTGTGGTCGATGAAGCTAACGAACCGCTCATCGGCGCTACAGTCTCTGTCCCCGGTACTTCAATCGGTGTACCAACCGACATTGACGGTCATTTCACAATTCAAGTTCCGGCCGGAAAGAAAATCCGTGTCTATTACATCGGTTACAAGACAGTCGAACTGACTCCTAAAGCTGATTTAGGCACTATTGTTCTTCAACCCGACCAGAAAATGCTCAAGGACGTGGTTGTAACCCAGTCTGTTGCAAAAACTCGTGTGACTCCGGTTGCTATCAGCAACATCTCGGCTCAAACCATCGATCTTAAACTTGGTAATCAGGAACTTCCTGAAGTGTTGAAAACTACTCCCGGTGTGTGGACAACCCGTAATGGCGGTGGTTTTGGCGATGCTAAAACAAACATGCGTGGTTTTAAAAGCGAAAACGTTGCTGTAATGGTAAACGGTATTCCCATCAATGATATGGAATGGGGTGGCGTTTACTGGAGTAACTGGGCAGGTCTCGGCGACGTTGCCTCAAGCATCCAAACTCAGCGCGGTCTCGGAGCGACTATCGTATCAACTCCATCTATTGGCGGTACTATCAACATCACTACTCGTACTACNGACGTTGAACGTGGTGGTTCTGTTTGGTATGGTATGGGTAATGACGCTATGAACAACTTCGGTCTTAAAGTTTCGACCGGTTTGATGAAAAACGGTTGGGCTGTAACTCTCCTCGGTTCTCGTAAATGGGGCGACGGTTACATTCAGGGTACTCCCTATAACAGCTACAACTATTTCGTAAACGTTTCAAAACGTATTAACGACAACCACCAAATCTCTCTTACTGCATTTGGCGCACCTCAAACTCACTATCAGCGTAACTCAGCGAACGGTCTTTCAATCGAAGGCTATCAGGAAGTTAAAAANTACATGAATGGTGAGAGCATGTATAAGTATAACCCTACTTTTGGTTATGACAAAAACGGTCAAATGCGTAACTCAAGCTATAACTACTACCACAAACCCCAGATTTCACTCTCTCATATNTGGCAGATAAGCGAAATCAATTCACTCTCTACATCAGTTTACGCTTCATTTGCAAACGGTGGTGGTTATTCAGGTCAGGGTAGTGGTCTTGGTAAATATACATACTCAACTTGGTATGGTGCAACCAATGGACAACTTAACACTACATTCCGTTGNCCCGATGGTACCTTTGACTATGCAGCAATTCAAGAGCTCAATGCCAANAGCTTGACAGGTTCTGAACTTGTAATGACTCAATCTACAAACTCTCATACTTGGGTTGGTCTTGTCTCATCTTATAAACATGAAATCAACCAATCAAACGGTAANCGCCTCAATCTTACCGGTGGTCTTGATGTTCGTTATTATGTAGGTTTCCACAAAAACGTGATCAATGACCTTTATGATGGTGAATACTTCATTGACTATTCATCTCGTAGAAGTGTTAAATCTGAGTTGAACAGTGCAGCANCCGATCCCGCATGGGCATATGAAAAACTTGGTGTAGGTGACGTTGTTTATCGTAACTACAACGGTTACACTGCTCAAGAAGGTATCTACGCTCAAGGCGAATACACAATGCTTGACAACCGTCTCAACCTCGTTGTTTCAGGTGCTGTAAATAATAATACTTACTGGCGTCGTGACTTCTTCTATTATGACAAAGAACACGAACGTTCGGCAACTACTAACTTTATCGGTGGTACAATCAAAGGTGGTGCAAACTACAACTTTGACAAACACAACAACGTATTCGTTAACCTCGGTTATATTAGCCGTGCTCCCTTCTTCTCTGGTGGTGTGTTCTTGAACTCAACTACTTCAAACATCATCAACGACAACGCTGTAAACGAAAAAGTTTATTCGTTTGAAGTTGGTTATGGTTTCACTTCTAAACCTTTCGCTCTTACATTTAACGGATACTATACCCGTTGGATGGACAAAACCACAACTCGTGGTGGTACAATCGATAAAGGTGAACACGAAGGCGACCGTTATTATATGAATATGGAAGGTGTTGACGCTCTCCACATGGGTCTCGAACTTAACCTTAACTGGGTGCCCGCTCGTTGGGTGAGCATCGACGGTATGGTTTCAGTAGGTGACTGGAAATGGGATTCAAATGCCAGCGGTTACTTCTACAACCAGCTCGGTCAACCTCTTGCCGATCTTAACGGTAATGTAGCATCAGGCATCATGGCTCCAGATCATCTCCATGCAACTATCAACCAAAAAGGTATCAAAGTCGGTGGCTCTGCTCAGACAACTGCTTCAATCTCAGCAAACTTNATTCCTTTCAAAGGCTTCCGCATCGGTGCTGACTGGGTTGTTAACTCTAACAACTATTCAGATTATCANATTAGTGCANGTTCTTTGGGNGGTGGTGACGTAAACGTTGCTAAACCTTGGAGAATTCCCTGGGGACAGCAGGTTGACCTGAATGCAAGCTATCGCTTCAACATTGGAGGTGTAAACGCTACTCTCTATGGTAACGTTTATAACTTGTTCAATAACTACTATGTTGTTGATGCTTATACCTCGACAAGCACTCCCGGTACATGGCAAAACGCTTACCGCGTATTCTATTCATTCGGCCGTACCTACAGCCTCAGACTCAAAATTAACTTCTAATCGCTCTCTCAAAGACTATGAATAATAAAATAAATCATTTTGTCATTCTCTTGGCATGTTCAGCTGCCTTGACTGCCTGTGATGAGAACTCTTGGAACGATAAGTTGGACGGTTTTGAAAGTGATCAAAAAACTGAAATTACCACAACCGGTTCCTATACTCTTACAGACGACGACTATACAACAATTTCAAAGGAGTTGCTTAAAAGTGCTGAAACTAAAGAAGACACAACTGCGGCAAGAGCTATAGCGGCTAACAAATATTTTGATAAGAATAGTGTGTATCCTGCGTCCGTAGCGGTTCCTGTTCTTTTCAGCCCGGTGTCTAATCCTTATAANATGGCATCAAACGGTTCAACCCTTGATGTAACTTATCAGGAAGCATCTTCAGTTCCCGAAGAGATTGCTCAGCTCGGTGATGCTCTTAAATATACTCTCACAAGTGCTGACTATCAGACTGTATGGGAAAGTGATGATAACTTTATTACCGGTTTTGCTCCGTCAAAACCTGCTGCATCATCACTCCCTTCAATCCTTAAAACTGCTCTTCCTGATGCCGAGTCAGGTGACTATGCAGTTGTTACCTACAACGAAGCTGCAACTAACCCTGTTTTCGGTACAGTAGCAGGNGATGAACCCCAAGTTTACATAAACGAAACTTTCTCTGAAAGTATTGGTGATTTTACTATTGAGAATGTGCAGGTCCCAGAAGGTTCAACTTACGTTTGGAAATTTGATACCTTTAGTGGCCAGTCTTATATGAAGGCAAGTGGTTTTGTAAATAAAGCATGTCGTGATTCTGAAGGTTGGCTTCTTTCTCCCGAGTTTACTCTCTCTGACAATGCAAATGCTACTTTGTCATTTGAGCAGGCTTGGAAAAATTTCGCGACACTTGATAATGCTAAGGACGAAGCAACTGTTCAGATCCGTGTTAAGGGTGGTTCTTGGGTTAAACTTTCACCAGCAAATCTCCCTGAAAATACAAGCTATGATTTCATNCCCACGGGTAACATTGATTTGAGCGAGTATAATGGTAAAACAGTCCAGATNGGTTTTTGCTATGTTAGTACAACTGCAAGTGCCGGTACTTGGGAAGTTTGTAATGTACTTGTTCAAGATGGNGTAGAATCTCGTAGCCGTGCTGCTGTTGCAGAAGTTCCGACTGAAGTGAAGAATGCTGTTTACTCTTTCAACGGTTCAAAATGGGATGTTGCTGAAGGTGTTGCTATTCTTAGCCCTGCTGATTATGCAGCAATGGGTATGACTAACAACAAACTCAACGATGCTGACATTTACATTCCTATGTATCTCAAAAACAAGTTCCCATACGCTCTTGACGGAGAGATGAAATATGTAATGTACAATAGTAATAAAGTTGATCTCTTTGTTCTTGCCGGTGGCACTTGGACTCTTAACAATAACGGTCTTGAAACAGTAACAGGTCGTTATACTAAGAAAGATGGCAAATGGGAATTTACCAAATATATCGGTAAAGCAATCTACACTGCGTTCAACGAAGAAGAAATCATCCTTAACCGCAGCTATATTTTTGCAAGTGGAAATGTATGTGCAACCGCTGTTGACCGTAATAATTCTTATGGTTATCTCCTTACAACACAAATCTCAGTTTCAGGAGATCAGGTTGTAATGTCAAACGATGCCAATGCGTTTACTTTTGCAACAACAGCTTCAGTTGATGGTGTTGATTACACAGCTCCCGACGGTTATTTCTTCATTATTGATTCAAACAATCGTTTCGTTTACCGTAGCGGTACTTTTGGTTCATTCAATGTTTCAAACAAACCGGCTGTTATAGAAGATGAAATTAATGCAGGCTACTTGTGGACTGCAAAACCGGCAGACAATGGCAAGTGGATTATAAATTGTGATCTTGGCGATGGAAATACTCGCAACGTTTATTTCTCATCTAAGTACAATAACTTCGCAGTTTATGCTGATGCTACCGCTGATGATGTATTACCGGAACTCTATATTTTAGAATAAACTATATAAGNTTAAATTATTAAAAGCCGTTTGCTTTAGAATAAAGCGAACGGCTTTTTTTATTATGATATGTGATAGGGAATTGCTTTAGTTTTAATTCTCGTTTAACTTGCGTTTCTCAAAAAACTTTCCTGTAAATAATATAAANAATATCATACCGAGTCCCTGCAATATTGCCACGGTTTTAAATGCTGCTCCAAATCCGATNGCTTCAGCNATAAAGCCTCCCATCAAGATTCCGAATCCCATGCCAAGATCCCATGAGATGAGGATTGATGAATTGGCGGTGCCCCGNTGGTCGTGGCGTGCTATTTTTATAAACATATTGAGAAATGCAGGGTACATTCGTCCATTGCCTAATCCAACAAGTATTGCTGATAAATAAAAAGCCCATGAATGTTGGATAAAGCCAAAGAGTGTAAATCCGATAAATGATAATATGACGCCNACTAATGCATTTTGAGTGAGATGACCGGCTCTNAAACTTTTTGCNCCATATAATCGCGAGATAACAAGNCCGGCTGATAGTAGAGCAAAAAACACNCCGGTTCCATCTGTAATATTTAANTCNTTTTGNCCGTAAAGTGCGACATAATTGCTCATAACACCCCAACANGCTCCAAAAAAGCANATATTTACAGCTAAAAGCCATGCACGACTGAGAAAGAAGTGATCTAAACTGATTTTCTTTTTCCCTTCTACCGGCATTCTACGAGGAATTTTGATNGTTGTNGAGCATANAAAGCCGGCAAATGATAGCAATAACGACAGCCAGAACAGAAGATTGAAATTTGATGTNGCATGATATAGATAAATACCGACCGAAGGAGCAATCGCCATTGCAATATTATTGCTGAGNCCNTAGAAGCCGATGCCTTCATTACGCCTTGACGCCGGAAGTACGTCGATAGCAACCGTGCTGTTGGCNACTGTAGTTGCACCGAATGGAATTCCGTGAAAGGTTCTGACAATGGCAAACATCAGTAGGGTAGTAGCTCCCAGATAGCCTGTAAAACAAATAAAGAATAGCGTAAAGCAAGCNATCAGAACAGTTTTACGGTCAAAAGTATCAACAACAAAACCGCTGAATGGACGAACAAGTAATGTTGCAATTACATATCCCGATAACACAATGCCAATCAGGTCTTTATCTGCTTCAAACTTTTGGTCAAGATATATCGGTAGAAGGGGAGTNAATAGATAAAATGCTGAAAAGAGCAAGAAGTTACATATCATAACCTTGATATATTCCTTGTTCCANAGTTTGTCAGCTTTATTGCNTGTCATAATATAANACATGAGTTAATTCCGNTACAAAATTATTAAAAATAGGGTAGTACGACAAGAAAATAGAACAATCTGATTTAAGTTTTAATCTATATATAATTAACTTTTGATTAAATTTACNNCTNATTTATGTTTAAATTTAAAAGTAAATTGAGTAATTTTGCATTTGATTTTAAATAAAAACGAAANAAAATGCAAGAAAAAGCAACTTTTGGATCTAAAATAGGATTGATAGCTGCAACTGTNGGNTCGGCTGTCGGACTTGGTAATATATGGCGATTCCCAGCNGAAACTCAAGCTCATGGTGGAGCCGCNTTTTTGATAGTGTATATATTATGTGTTATCTTACTCGGTGTTCCGGTTATGCTTGGTGAGTTCTCACTCGGACGCGGAATGAAAAGCGATGCTGTTGGGGTCTATAAGAAGTTGGCACCCGGTAANGCNTGGTGGATNGCCGGNGCAATNTCNGTNACGGCGTCTTATTTGATTCTTAGTTTTTATATGGTTGTNGCNGGTTGGACTCTCGAATATTTTATTCAGTCGGTTACCGGTAATCTGTTTGCTGATACAGCCGTTACTCAAGGCTTGACCGGAATTGAAGCTCAAGACGTGAAATATACGGCTAAAATGAAGGAGTATATTGCATCTGATACTGCGCCACTCGTCTTTACNTACATAATGATTTTGATTAATTTTNTTGTGGTTTTGATGGGTGTGAAAAAGGGAATCGAACGATTGTCCAATGTGTTGATGCCGATATTGTTTATAGTTTTGNTCGTGTTCTGTGGTTTTGCATTTACAATGCCAAAATTTGGTGAAGGTATATCNTTCTTCCTAAANCCCGATTTCTCAAAAATCAATATGTCGGTTATCGTGAATGCTCTCGGGCAAGCATTTTTCTCGCTTAGTTTGGGCATGGGTATTNTGATAACTTATTCATCTTATTTTCCGGCATCGACAAAACTTGTAAAAACCTCCCTTACAGTCTCTTTACTTGATATGCTTGTTGCAATACTTATTGGTGTGATGATATTTCCGGCAGTGATGTCATTCGGACTCGAAGATCATAATTTTGCCGGTGCATCACTTGTGTTTGTAACTCTNCCTGAGGTTTTTGCTCAGATGCCNGGAACNCAATTTTGGTCAATATTATTTTTCTTACTTCTGTTTGTAGCGGCACTCACTTCTACAATTTCGCTTACTGAGGTGACGGTTGCATTTCTTTGTGACAGATTTGGATTGAAGCGTCGCAANTCATGTTTGATAGTTGTGTTACCTCTTTTNNTGTTGAGTTCGCTTTGTTCTTTGAGTCAGNGCTCGCTAAGCACATTCACAATATTTGGTAAAACTATCTTTGATTTCCTTGANACTTTTGCAACTAATCTTTTNTTGCCGTTAGGGGCTATCATAATGTGTGTATTTCTTGGTTGGTNTGTNCCCAAGGACTATTTAAAACGNGAATTGACAAACAATTATTCGTTCCGTTCGATAATGACTCCAATTGTTAGCTTTATAATAAAATGGTGTGCTCCGTTGCTCATCGGAGTCGTTATGATTTCACAGTTTATTTAATTGTCGATATTTCGTCAATATTTCGTTTGAAAATATACGTTCAATGTTTGAAAAATTTTGCTATCTTTGCACTGATACAGAATTTGTCTGACATAACTTATGAACGATATAATTAATCTATTACCCGACTCTGTTGCNAACCAAATTGCGGCCGGTGAAGTTATTCCTCGTCCGGCAGCAGCTGTGAAAGAATTGGTCGAAAATGCTGTTGATGCCGGGGCTGACTCAATTTCAATCATACTTAAAGATGCCGGTCGAACCCTTATACAGGTTATCGATAACGGNAAGGGTATGTCACAGACTGATGCACGTATGGCATTTGAACGCCATGCGACTTCTAAAATTAAAGATGCGGCCGATCTTTTTGATCTTCACACTATGGGCTTTCGCGGGGAAGCACTTGCTTCTATTTGTGCAATTTCTCAAGTCGAAATAACTACTAAACGAGTNGAAGATGAGCTTGGAACATGTCTCAGGCTTAATGGTTCGCANGTCGAATCTCAAGAGCCTGTGGCTGCTGTTAATGGTACAAACTTGATGGTGAAAAATCTTTTTTTCAANCAACCNGCACGTCGTAAGTTTCTTAAATCTGATTCAAAAGAGTTGGCTCATGTCATTCATGAATTTGAGCGTCTGTCGCTTGTTAATCCNAATGTNAGCTTTGAGTTCTATCACAATGATACTCTCATTCATAAACTTATAAAGGGTTCACTGAAAGAACGTATNGGTCAGCTTTTTGGACGAACTGTCGAAAAACAACTCATTCCGATTAATGTTGAGACTCCAATTGTAAAAATTGACGGATTCATTGGTTTACCCGAGCAGGCACGCAAACGAAANTGGCTTCAATACCTGTTTGTAAACGGTAGAAATATACGTCATCCCTATTTTCATAAGGCTGTGATGACTTGCTATGAGAATTTGATAGCAAGTGATGCTCAGCCAAACTATTTTTTGAATTTCACGGTTGAGCCATCTTCTATTGATGTAAATATTCACCCTACAAAAAANGAGGTGAAATTTGAAAATGANCAAGCTATCTGGCAAATTTTGATGGCTGCTGTGNGAGAGTCGTTAGGTCGTTATAATGTTGTTCCGTCAATTGATTTTAATGTTGATGACAGCCCTGAAATNCCGGTGTTTTTACCGGGGGCTGCGACTGATACNCCGACTTTGGATATAGATATTGCATATAATCCGTTTGAGAAACAATCGGGGCATACTTCAACGGCTACGCGATCGTCAATTAAAGACACGGCGACCGATTGGGAAAGCNTNTATAAAGGNTTTGAGTCGGCTCCGCGTGTGTCAACCGANGAATTGAGAAGTAGTGCGATTAACGGTAGTTGGGATGAAAGCTCTCTTTCAATNAATGGCGGTGGATATGAAGAGATTATNAGTAAATCTTCTTTCCCTTCTGAACAACAATCNTTTATGGGCGATTTGCTTGAGTCTGAATCTATTAAAGGTAAGGATGANCCCCCAAGACTGATTCANCTTAAAAACCGATATATTGTTTCACCGTCAAAGTCGGGGCTTACAATTATNGATCGTCATCGAGCCCATGTGCTGGTGTTGTATAANCGCTATCTTGAAATGGTTAAAACAGGGAATGTATCATCTCAAAAGGTGATTTTTCCNGAAGTNTTGACNTTNACNGCNTCTCAAAATGTTATACTTGACAGNATTGTTGACAAGGTCNCNGAAATCGGATTTGAAATTTCATTTTTAGGNGATAACTCGTGGGCTGTCAACGGTGTGCCATCTCTACTTGGCAAACTCAATCCGGTTGAAACTCTTTCAAAAATGATTGATAATGTTGCCGAAGGAACCGGAGATGTTGATACTGATTTGAACCATCGCATAGCATTGGCAATTGCTAAAGCTTCGGCTGTGACTTCAANAACCGATATGACTGATATTGAGGTTGAATCATTGTTAAGCGAGCTGTTCAGCCTTGCTTCNCCNGGATTGACACCTGACGNNTTGACTGTTGTGTCGGTAATCGGATTTGATGATTTATCACGACTATTTAACTGATGATTAGATGGAACTGACAAATGCTTTGTGTAAGACAATACAGTCGCTCGATACAATGAAAGGGCGACGTATGACTTCGCTCTTTATGGCTGAAGGCACTAAATGTGTACTTGAACTTTTGCCTACATTTGAGCTTGAATATTTGATTGCAACTCGACAATGGCTTGATGAGCATAGAAATATTCATGTCAATCCCGATAAAGTTATNGAGACAGGTCGTGGTGATATAAAAAAAATATCACAACTGACAACTCCGCGTGATGTTGTNGCTGTATTNAAAATGCCGACACAAACCGGGTTACCTGAAAATTTGAAATCGGAGCTTGTCATTGCTCTTGATCGTGTTCAAGACCCGGGAAATCTTGGNACAATNATCCGTATTGCCGACTGGTTTGGTGTTCANCATNTCATAGCTTCGTTTGACACAGTTGACTGTTTTAATCCCAAGGTCGTTCAGGCGACAATGGGNGCAATCGGACGTGTAAAAGTCAGTTATGTANATAATCTTGCCCAAACGCTTGAATCATTATCTGCTGATATGCCCATATATGGAACTTTTCTCGATGGACAAAACATATACAAAGCATCGTTGTCAAGTAATGGTGTCATTGTAATGGGTAACGAGGGTGCCGGAATATCAGATGAGGTTGGCAATGTGATAACCTCTCGTTTGTTTATNCCCCCATATCCTGCCAATAGCGACACGGTTGAGTCGTTAAACGTTTCGATGGCGACNGCCATTACTGTGGCTGAATTCCGTCGTCGACAATTCTAANTTAAAAGTAAAAATCATGGCAAAGCAACAAAAAACAGTATGGTTTTGCTCTGAATGTGGAGCTGATTCACCAAAATGGGCAGGGCGTTGTCCNTCTTGTGGCGCTTGGAATACAATGGTTGAAGAAAAAGTTCAATCCAAATCAAAAGGAATAGTACCTGTTCGTTCAACCGAAAGCCGTCCGCGTCCTATATCAAAAATTGAGGCAGTCGATGAAGCTCGCATAATAATGCCNAGCGATGAACTNAACCGAGTTCTGGGCGGTGGATTGGTTGCCGGCTCAATGGTTCTGATTGGTGGTGAGCCTGGTATTGGTAAGTCAACACTCGTTCTCCAAAATATTCTTTCAATACGCAGTCGNACAATTCTTTACGTTTCTGGNGAAGAGAGNGCTACTCAATTAAAAATGAGAGCNGATCGNCTNCANCGNGCGAGTGACAACTGTTTTATTGTTACNGAAACNTCGCTTGAAAGCATCTTCCGACACATNGAGGATGTCAAACCCGGTCTATTGATTGTTGACTCTATACAAACAATTGCATCTGACGAACTTGAATCGGCTGCCGGAAGTGTTAGCCAGGTNCGTGAATGTGCGGTGCGCTTGTTGAAATATGCNAAGGAATCGGGNGTNCCGGTTATCTTGATTGGTCACATCACAAAAGATGGNACGCTTGCCGGGCCAAAAGTGCTTGAACACATTGTCGATGCCGTCCTTCAGTTTGAGGGTGACAGNAATTANATGTATCGCATACTTCGCTCAATAAAAAATCGATTTGGNAGCACTTCTGAACTNGGCATATATGAAATGTGTCGTCGCGGACTCCGNGAAGTGACAAATCCGTCAGAGATGCTGTTNTCTGATACCGATGAACAGTTGTCGGGTGTTGCNATNGGTGTGACTCTTGAAGGNGCNCGNCCNTTTTTGATTGAGACTCAGGCTCTTGTCAGTACAGCCGCTTACGGTACGCCACAACGTTCTGTTACNGGCTTTGATTCTAAAAGAATGAATATGCTGTTGGCAGTGCTCGAAAAACGTGCAGGCTTTAAGATTATNCANAAAGACGTATTTTTGAACATTGCCGGTGGATTGAAAGTGAATGATCCGGCATTNGATCTCCCTGTAATCTCTGCAATTCTATCATCAAGNGTCGATGTNAANATNCCGCGNNCNGTNTGNATGGCNGGCGAAGTCGGNTTGTCAGGCGAAATTCGTCCCGTNACACGCCTTGAACAACGCATACTCGAAGCNGANAAACTTGGTATGAANACNATCATCGTNCCNCGNAANAACCTNAAAGGNGTTGANNTCCAAAACCGCTCAATCAAAATTGTAGAAGTAGGAAAAGTNGAAGAAGCCTTCNGTCACCTATTTGGTCGGTCATAAAACATTTCAATCATGATATAAAATAAAGGAGCAGTATCTTCATCTGATATTGCTCCTTTAATTCTTCTATTTTGATTATTTTAATCTTGGTCGATTGATGCAGGGTCNATTGAAAGAATTACGATTTTTTCNTTGCCNGCTCGGTTGCGAAGTTCAACTCGTCCGTTTCCAAGATTAACANAGTTNGTTACCTCTTCAAGAGCAACGAGNAACTCAGTCTCTTGTTGAATGTCGGGGCACATCATTCGTGTTGTAATCAAATTGCTGAACTGNATTGAGTTAGGGCTGTCAGGATCAATGACAATTTTTCCATTCATAATATTACATCCTGCATTACCATGAACCGAAAGCTCGTTAATGTCGATAACAAATTTCATATTAGCTGCCGTAACCCGATGNCCGTCAATCGAGATAACACGCCATGCTCCATTCAGGAAGTCAAGATTATGACGTCTCAAAACAAGTAGGGGAGTAGAATTGCCTTTGGCTGTCAATTTAAGATAGCTTTCATTCCCGCTTTTGTCAAGTATGAATCCTGAGGCCTGAGCCAAGCTTGTATTAATCAACGTTTCAAATGGNGCATTTGCACACATTTTCATTGTCGAAATCAAATTGGCAAATTCAATTTTGTTACCTGATTTAACGGTAAAGTCTCCATTTAAAATATTGCATCCGTTTGAACCGTAGAAATTACCGGTTGCCGATTCAAAATTNATATATGGGCGTTCATCTCCGGTCACTTTTTCNCCATGAACTTCTTGAATTGTCCATTCACCGTTAAGAGCTTGTGTCAAATTCAGATCTACACGGTCTTCAGCTGCGGGGTCAACATTTATNGGATGATTTACGGCTGTGTTTTGAGCCTGTTCAATTTGAGCTTTGGAGGGTTTGCGTTTAGGCTTGGGCTCTTCTTTTACTACCGGTTGNGGTAAAACAAATGCNGTCTGATCGTCAGAATCAACTGTTGATTGTACCGGTTTTTCAATTGTTACGGGTTCTGATTGAGATTTTTTGCCGGTGATTTTTTGCATGACAGAACAAGATGGAAAAATCATTATTGACGCAAACAATATGGTCGGATATATTTTTTTCATTTTAGTATGTTTTTTATAATTGACAAAATTAACATATAAAAGTTTAATTTACCANCATAATTTAGTTAAATTAAAAAAAGAGCGACCAAAAAAGTTGNGGTCGCTCAATTATTAAGGTGAGAAAACAAACTTATTTGATGTTATAACAACAAATGAGNCCTATTTAAAGTTTTTTTCAGCGCAAATTATCGCGGACGCGATCAAGAAATTTTTTCATCTCTACACTATCGCGCGAATCAATAATAGACTTTAGTTCTGAAAGTTTTGACATGATATTGTCGAGCTGNCCTGATGTGTGGGGATTAAATAAAATCTCACTCAACAGATAGTCATCCTCTGACATCAGTCCGCGTGCAATTGCCATATGACGTTTAAACGTGGTTCCGGGAGCATCTTGATGTTTCATGATTGACCCGAAAACGAGTGTTGATGCAAACGGAATAGACANTGAGTAGGCGATTGTTTCATCGTGTTGCTCAAAGGTGTATTCCTCCACGTGTAATTTTAGCGAATTGTAAAGATCCCGGAAAAAAACTTTACCAAGATGGTCACTTTCTGCTATGATAATTGCGTTTTCCTGTGCCAGATTACTTAACGAGGCAAATGTCGGACCAAACATCGGGTGGGTAGATACAAATTTAAAACCTGCNTGTTCGTAAAACTCAGGTAATCCGGTTTTAACAGAAGCAATATCGCTCAAAATNGTATTCTTACCCANTGCAGGAATTACGTGCTTAAAGGCATCGATGGTATATTTGACGGTTGCACAATTTAAAACCAATTCAGGATCAAACTCTTTTATCTCNTCAAGCGATGAGAATCGATAGCAGTTAAACGTATATTTAAGTCGCTGCGGATCCGGATCATATACNGCAACTTCATGATCAAAGGACAATAGGTCACAGAAAAATGACCCCATCTTACCGGCNCCGAGAATAAGTATTTTCATTGTTTGTCAGCCTTTGTTTTTGAAAATTTCGAGCTGTTGTCTTACCGATTCTTCATGGATTGAAATGAGGACAACTTTCATAAAATCACCGCTCATTCCCATNTCCTCGGCAAGTTTTACGCGAGATTGCATAATTTCATCATAACGGTTTGATTGAAGAACGGTCATACCATGTTCTTTTTTATATTGTCCGATTTCACGGCAAATTCTCATACGTTTGCTGAGAATTTCAAGCAATTCGTTATCTGCTTCATCAATTTGCTGACGTAGCATTGTCAGATTTTCAGTTGTGATTTTTTCATCACGAACAACAAGCATGTTGAGGATGACGTTGAGAATTTCAGGTGTTACCTGTTGGTCTTTGTCACTCCATGCACAGTCGGGATNGCAGTGAGACTCGATGATAAGACCATTAAAGCCCATATCATATGCCTGTTGAGCAAGNGGTGCTACAAGTTCTCGTTTGCCNCCGATATGGCTCGGGTCACAAATGATTGGTAACTCGGGTGCGCGACGGCGCAGCTCACTGGGTATATGCCATTGGGGAAGGTTACGGTAGAGGTGTTTACCATATGAACTAAATCCGCGATGAATTGCNCCAAGACGATGGAATCCGGCATTATAGATACGTTGTATGGCACCAATCCAAAGTTCGAGGTCGGGATTGACCGGGTTTTTAACGAGAACGGGAACATCTCGACCTATTTCAGCAAGTGTGTCTGCAATTTCTTGCATTGCAAATGGGTTGGCAGATGTTCTTGCCCCAATCCAAATAAGATCGATGCCTGCTTCGAGAGCTTGACGGACGTGTTCGTGATTAGCAACTTCAGTTGCCACTTTCATCCCGGTTTCGGCTTTAACCTTTTTAAGCCATTCAAGCCCTTCGGCTCCGATGCCTTCAAAGCCACCNGGCTTGGTGCGTGGTTTCCAAATCCCGGCACGGAAAACTTTNATGCCGGTAGCGGCAAGTTGACGGGCGGTTGAAAGAACCTGTTCTTCGGTTTCCGCACTGCATGGTCCGGCGATGATAAGAGGTGAATTAGGATCTATATCATCAAAAAGTGGTTTTAAATCAAACATTTTAATATGGTTTTATGTAGTTTTACTTTATTGAATTCGTTGAAGAGCTTCGTTTAGTTTTTCTTCGGTGGCACACANNGATATTCTGATATAACGTTCACCGTTAGAACCAAAAATAAAGCCGGGNGTTATAAAAACACGATTGTTATATAAGATACGATCAGCCATCGCTTCTGANGATTTTTCTGAGTCAGGAATGCGTCCCCAAAGAAAAAGTCCTTGTTGAGACGGGTCAAAAGTACANCCGAGTTTCGTCATTATTTTTTCGGCAATCTTTCGACGTGACGCATATACTCNATTTAATTCGGTGTACCATTCTTTAGGTAATCCGAGNGCTTTCACTGCAGCGAGCATCATCGGTTTAAACTGTCCNGAATCAATATTTGATTTTACTTTAAGTATCCAGTTGACAAATGTCGGGTTGGAAGCAAGCATAGCGATGCGCCATCCTGCCATGTTGTGGCTCTTGGAGAGTGAATTCATTTCTATTGCAATATCCTTAGCACCCTCTATCTGGAATATNCTTAGTGGTTGTGGGTTTAGAATAAAGCTATATGGGTTGTCATGAGCTATGACAATGCCGTGACGACGACCAAAGTCGACAATTTTTTTCAGCANGTCGAGAGATGCCGGGGTTCCGGTTGGCATGTGTGGATAGTTAATCCACATAAGTTTGATTTTGTCGAGAGGNAGCTTTTCNAGTTCTTCAAAGTCAGGCATCCATCCATTTTCAGGCTTGAGATNATAGCTGAATATTTCTGCTTCAAGGAGNCGGCTTACCGAGGTGTAGGTTGGATAGCCGGGATTGGGGACAAGNACTCCGTCTCCTTTATTTAGAAATGCCATTGAAACGTGNAGAATCCCTTCTTTAGAACCGATAAGCGGTTGAATTTCAGTNACNGGATCGAGAGTTACACCATACCATGTTTTATACCAATTGGCAAATGCTTCGCGCAATTGTGGAATACCGACGTANGGCTGATATGAATGATTTCCTGAGGCGGCTGCCTCAGAAGCCAANGTTTCTATTACCGAACTGTCNGGCATGCGATCNGGNCCGCCAATGCCAAGCGAGATAATGTCTTTACCTTCAGCATTAAGTTTAGCTACTTCTTTTAGCTTTGTTGAAAAATAGTATTCTTTAACCGAATTTACTCGTTCGGCGGGAATAATTGATTTAGGATTTGAATTCGACATATTCACCAAGTATTTTGAAATCATTTAAAAGTGGACGGACNGCATCAAGGGCTTGACGATAACGTACAAAACTGTCAAACGTCAAATCAACATAGAANCGATATTCCCATTCGCGTCCGATAATNGGGAGTGATTGTATCTTGGAGAGATTTAAATCGTAGAATGAAAAGATGGTAAGAATCTTAGACAAAGCTCCGTTAGAGTGGGGNAGAGTGAACATTATTGACGCTTTATCAAGTTCTTCNTCGCGAGGTTTCATCTCAGATGCTTTGAGCGGGTCAGCCAACACAAGAAATCGCGTAAAGTTGCGTTTGTTGGTTTCGATTCCTTCTGCAAGGATATCAAGACCGTAAAGTTTTGCTGCATATTCACCACAGACAGCGGCATGTCCCTTCAGTTTGTCGCGCATAATTTCCATTGCGCTTCCGGCTGTGTCAAATTTTTCAATAATCTTCATCCGGGGCTGCGTCCGTAAAAACGCCTCACATTGCATCAAAGCCATCGGGTGAGAGTTAACCTCGGTGATGTCTTCTATTTTTTGTCCGGGGAGAGCGCAGAGAACGTGCGAAATCCTCATTTTATATTCACCGATAATTGTTAAGTTACTTTGGCGTAANAGCTCATGGTTGGGAAGTATGCTACCGGCAATTGTATTTTCGATTGCGCAGATACCAAGTAATGAAGCATCGGCAGCCATCGCGTCAAACATATGAGGAAACGTATCAAACGGGACTGTTTCTATTTCACAGTCTTTAAAATAGTCTCGGGCTGCAGCATCGTGAAAACATCCGGCTATACCCTGAATTGTGACCTTGTCTGTAGCTTTTGCGCTCATTAATTTTAATAATTAAAAAATCCCGCATCTTTATCAGAGCGGGATTCATGTTTATTTTTTTTANTTTGATTATCGAAATTATTAATCAATCATTTGACGCATCGAATCCCGCTTCTATTCTTTTTGCAAAATAGAAATAAGAAAAATAATATGCGTAAAATCGAGTCATGATTATAGTTTGTTTTTGATAGGGCAAAGTTAAAGTGAAATTTTGGTAAAAGCAAAAAAAATACAAATAAAATAATGGAAATATGAGGCTATATGTTTATTTTTAACAGTATNGCCCGTTTTGTTAACACCGTTAAAACGATTAGAGCATTTTATTTGCTTTGAATATATTGTCAAGCCGCTTGGAAATATNTTCACGACTCCAGTCGGCACGNTTGGCAAATATCAAATAGAATANATCGGCCGAGTCAAACCGACCTTCATATATAAAAAAACTGCCGTTATCACCGGTGTGATATATTTTTTCGGGATAACCCGGACAGTTTTCAATAAACCANCCNTAGCCATAATCGGTATATGGTAANTCTGTTTTTGTTTTAGCCGAGTGGGCAANTTTGCGCATTTNGGGCNAAAGAATTTTATNATTAAACAGAGCCTGATCCCATTTTACAAAATCTAATGGNGTAATATAGATTCCTCCGTCGGCTTTAGTCCCAAAAAAGTTGGCATATCCGAAATCATCATATTGCCATATCCCATTTTTATCTTGGGTGTATGCGCGAGCCTTGTTTTTGATTTGTTTGTCGGGAGCAAAGTAACATGCCGAATCTAAATTTGCAGGTTTAAAAACATTTTGTTCCATCCAATTATCGAGNGTAGTNCCGCTTACTCTTTCAATGATTTGNCCNAGCATNTGATANGTCGGATTTTGATATTCATACGATGTTCCCGGTTTAAATATTGTTTGTTCAAGACTTTCAAGNTATCGGAGCGATTCCTCTTCTTCACAATATAATTTGAAGTCTTTCAATGTTTTAAATTGTGTAGGATGTTTAGAAATATAAGCNTCCCATTCTTCGGGTGTTCGGGGACGCCNGTCGGGGATGCCCGAGGTATGAGATAAAAGATGAGAGATTGNAATNTCTTTGTAGAAAGGAGCTTTAAGGTTTGGNAAATNTTTTGATACAGGGTCGTCAACTGAAAGTTTTCCTTGTTGAGCTAAAAGAAGAATACCGGTGGCGGTGAACTGTTTTGAGACAGAGCAAATATTAAATGAAGTTTGGTNGGTAATCGGTGTTGATGTCTCAATTTCGGCTAAACCAAATCCTTTATCATAGCATATTTTACCGTCTTTCACTATAACGACACAAGCTCCCGGTTGATTTTCATGGAACTGTTCAGTAAAAATCTTATCAATTTGAGACTCAATATTATTTGAAAATTTNGAGATAGGTAACGATGCCATACATAAGGATTTAGAATGTTTATATTAAAAATAATCGAGGGTATGTCATAATATCGACACACCCTCGGTTATAATTTTATTTGGTGGCGAATTTATTCAGCCGGTTTGTAATCGGCAATNTCAGCCGGTTTGAATGACTTGATAAATTCGGCATGCTTAGCTATTTCAGCTTCAACCATGTTTACATANACATGGGCGCTCTTAGCCATAGACTCAGAGTTGCCACGAGTTGCATCAGTAATGAGTAGGTAGCTCATGATGATGAATCCNGCCATTTCAACGAGACGACGTGCTACAAATGAGGTGTATTCGGGATCGTTGATTTCATTAACGGCTGCCACTGTAGCATTAAATTTCTCGGTCATAGCAAGAATGCGTTTTTTGAGAGGCATGAGTTCTTCGCTGACCGGAAGTTCATTATAGCTGTCAATGAGAGCTGAATATGCACCGGTAGTTACATGACCGATTGCTGCAACAACTTGAAGCTGAGTTGTNCCTTCATAGATTGANGTNATACGAGCNTCGCGATAAACACGTTCACAAGCGTAATCTTTCATGAAACCTGAACCGCCATGAATNTGGATGCAGTCATACGCATTCTGGTTACANTATTCACTTCCGAGACCTTTTGCAAGGGGAGTGAGNGCATTAGCCAGTTTGTTGTATTTCTTCATCTCGTCACGTTCTTCGGGCTCGAGTTTACGTTCACGTGCAATATCTTCCAATNCTTTGTAAACATCAACAAAACGAGCAGTTTCGTAGAGAAGGCAACGTGAAGCATCAAGTTTAGCTTTCATTGTTGCAAGTATCTCATAAACGGCGGGGAATTCAATGATAGCTTTGCCAAACTGCATACGTTCTTTAGCATANTGGAGAGCTTCACGATATGCTATTTCGCTAACACCAACACTTTGAGCNGCGATACCGAGACGAGCACCGTTCATAAGTGCCATCACATATTTAATAAGACCCATTTTGCGGCTACCGCAAAGTTCAGCTTTGGCATTTTTATAAACAAGNTCACAAGTTGGAGAACCTTTGATACCAAGCTTGTTTTCGATGCGACGAACATCAACACCGCCATCACGTTTGTCATAGATGAACATTGACAAGCCNCGTGCGTCTTTAGAGCCTTCTTCTGAGCGTGCAAGTACAAGGTGGATGTCNGCGTCACCATTGGTGATGAATCGTTTTACACCATTGAGTCGCCAGGTTCCATCTGCATCTTGTGTAGCCTTGAGCATAACAGATTGAAGGTCAGAGCCTGCATCGGGTTCAGTGAGGTCCATTGACATTGTTTCGCCTTGGCAAACACGNGGAATAAACTTGCTGTGCTGTTCTTCGTTACCAAATTCATAAAGAGTTTCAGCGCAGTCCTGAAGACCCCAAAGGTTTTCAAAACCGGTATCGGCACGGCTGACAATGTCGGCAGCCATGATGTAGGGGGTGATTGGGAAGTTGAGTCCACCGAAACGGCGAGGCATTGACATACCCATCAAACCGGCTTTGCGGCAGGCGTCAAGGTTTTGCTGAGTGCCGTCAGCATAGACAACGCGGTTATTTTCAACGTGAGGACCTTGGTGNTCAACAGATTCTGCATTGCCAGCAATAAGGTCACCACAAAGGTCGCCAACGATTTCAAGGACTTTGTCATAGTTGTCCATTGCATCGGCATAGTTGATGGGCGCGTAGTCAAATTTTTCGGCGTCTGAATAATTACGTTCTTTAAGAGCGACGATCTTCTCCATCAACGGGTGAGAGAGGTGGAGTTTAAGATCGGGATTGTCGGTATAGAAATTTGCCATAATTGACTGATGTTCTGATTACTTTGAATTTTTCTTGTAATATTTGATGAGCTTGGGAACAACTTCCTCCAAATTACCGGTAATAACATAGTCGGCAATTGTGTTGATAGGAGCGTTNGGATCGTTGTTGATAGAGATGATGATTGAGCTGTCTTGCATACCTGCAATGTGCTGAATCTGACCTGAGATACCACAAGCAATATAGAGTTTAGGNCGAACGGTTACACCGGTTTGACCAATCTGACGGTCATGGTCAGTGAAACCTGCATCAACAGCTGCACGAGTTGCACCAACTTCACCACCAAGAGTTTCAGCGAGNTGGTGAAGAAGTTGGAAGTTTTCTTTGCTTCCTACGCCATAACCACCGGCAACAATGATGGGTGAGTTTTTGATGTTGACTTTTGATTTTTCGATGTGGCGGTCGATGATTTCAACTACAAAATCTTCATCTTTAACATAGTCTGAAGCTTTGAGGTTGATTACTTCGCCACGATGGTCNGGATTGGAAATTTCTTTTTTCATCACACCTTCACGAACGGTAGCCATCTGAGGACGACAGTCGGGGTTTACGATTGTTGCNACGATGTTACCACCAAATGCAGGGCGGATTTGATAAAGAAGGTTTTCGTATTCTTTNCCTGATTTAGGATCCTTGTGCGGACCNATTTCAAGTGAAGTACAGTCGGCAGTCAAACCGCTGTGAAGACAAGATGAAACGCGGGGNCCAAGGTCACGACCAATACTTGTTGCACCCATTAGACAAACCTGNGGTTTGATNTGTTTGAAAAGGTTAATGAGCACAGCTGCGTGAGGATTAGATGTATAAGGATAAAGACGTTTGTCTTCAACTTTGTAAACTACATCAGCACCATAGGGGAAGATTTGGTCTTCAACGTTTTTAAGATTGTCACCAATTACAATAGCTTCGAGTTTGACACCGAGATCGTTGGCGAGGCTACGTCCTTTGGTAAGGAGTTCGAGGCTGACATCAGCAATTTTGCCATCGTCAAACTCGCAATATACTATAAGGTTGTTGTTGTCGGACATTTTGATTAATTTTTGAATGTTAATCGCGTAACTGATTGAATTTATTAACCGATAGTGTGGTTTGCAATCAGTTCTTTAACTAAATCTTCGATTTGCTCGTCGTTGTCGTCAAGACGAAGGCTTTCTTTGGCAGTGAATACAACGTTTTCAATTGATTTCACTTTTGTAGGAGAACCGGGAAGACCAATCTGTTCAGGATCAGCTTCTACATAAGCNGCACTCCATTCGCCAAGCATGAGATCGGGGCGAGCATCTACGATAGCTTGTTCTTCAGCTGAAAGCTGTGCTTTTTCNGAAGGAGTAACGGCGCGTTTGTATTGCATCAATCGACGTGCGTTGCGAGGACGGCATTCAGGTGCCGAACCATTAACNGTAACAACACATGGAAGGGGAGCAACAACAGTTTCTACACCGTTTTCAAGACGACGTTTAACTGTAATTTTACCATTAGANAGGTCGAGGATTTCTTCAGCATAAGTAACTTGAGGTATGCCAAGTTTTTCAGCAATCTGGGGACCAACCTGAGCGGTATCACCGTCAATAGCTTGACGTCCACCAATGATTACGTCNTAATTACCAATTTTTTTAACAGCCTGAGCAAGAGAATAAGAAGTTGCCAGGGTGTCAGCACCACCGAGAGCACGGTCGGTTAAGACAATGCCGGTGTCGGCGCCACGGAAAATTGCCTCACGAATAATTTCAGCTGCGCGGGGCAAACCCATTGTAAGAAGTGTAACTTTAGAACCCGGATGTGCGTCTTTAAGGCGAAGTGCCTGTTCAAGAGCGTTAAGGTCTTCGGGGTTGAAGATGGCCGGGAGAGCGGCACGATTAATCGTGCCATCTTCTTTCATCGCATCTTTTCCAACATTGCGGGTGTCGGGCACCTGCTTTGCAAGAACAATGATGTTAAGACTCATATCACAAAATTATTTAATTGATTTATTATTTTCGATTTATAATCAGTTACAAAGGTAACAATTTTTATCTAATTAGAGCAATTTTTTGGCATATTATTAACCAATTTTACTCTGTTTNCCTGATTTAGAGGGTATTTTGTCGCTTAAAAGTAGCTTGAACCGTCAAAACANTGGGTGCAAATGCGCTCCTTGGGNAACCCNATTGCATCAACTATATCTTCAATTGTGCTGAATCGTAGCGATGTCAAACCGAGGCGACGGCGAATTTGCTCGACCATTTCATTATAGCGTGGAGAATCGGTTGTCGCATATTCATCAAGATGAGCTGCCGGGTCTCCTCCNTCAAGGTCGGCGATTACACGTCGGGTAATCAATTCCATCTCACTTTTTGAGCTTGTAAAACTTATAAACGGACATGCATAAATGAGAGGCGGGCAGCTGATGCGTACGTGTATTTCCTTCACNCCGCCTTCAAGCAGNTCTTTGACGTTGTCGCGCAACTGTGTACCTCTGACNATAGANTCGTCACAAAAGGCGATACGTTTGTCTTTTAGCAGTGAACGGTTTGGAATCAACTTCATTTTTGCTACAAGTTCACGACGTTCTTGAGTGCTTGGNGTAAACGAGCGTGGCCATGTCGGAGTATATTTTACAATGCTGCGCATATAGGGAATGCCTTTCCCTTGGGCATAGCCGAGTGCCATGCCTATACCTGAGTCGGGAATTGCACTGACAATATCAAGCTCGGTATCATCTTTTTTACCCATTGACAAACCGGTTTGATAACGCATCTGGTCAACATTGCGTCCCTCATAGTCGCATGGAGGATAGCCATAGTAAGTCCATAAAAATGCACAAATCTGCATTTTGTCAAGTGGCTCTCGGAGTGTTGTCGCTCCATCGGCTGTTATACGTACAATTTCACCCGGTCCAAGATCGCGCAGAGTAGTGAACCCAAGATTAGGGAAAGCTGAAGATTCTGATGTAACCGCCATCCCCAACTCGGCGTTGTTCCCTTGTCCAAGGATAATCGGTGTACGACCAAGTTTGTCGCGTGCTGCAATGATAGATCCGTCGTCTAAAAGAAGTAGCATTGAGCAAGATCCTTTGACACGTTTAAAAACGTTNTCAATGCCTTCAACCCAGCTTTGACCTTCAGCAATCAGGGTTGCTATAATTTCAGTCGGATTAATAATATCATAAGAGTGTTCGCTAAAATGATGACCCTCATTCATGAGTTGTTGTTCAAGNTCGCGGATATTATTTATACGTCCAACTGTAACAATGGCAAATTTTCCTAAACGACAGTTGACGATAATTGGTTGTGCGTCGGTATCACTGATAACTCCAATACCCGAGTTACCTGTAATATCGTCAATATCGCGTTCAAATTTAGTTCTGAAATAAGAGTTCTCGATATTGTGAATGGCTCGGGTATAAATTCCGTTAGAGACACAAGCCAAGCCGGCGCGTTTAGTACCAAGATGAGAATTATAGTCAACGCCGTAAAAGAGTTCGTTGACACATCTGTTGCGTTTAGCAATTCCAAAAAAGCCTCCCATGTGGAGTAAATTTGATGTTAATTAAAAATACGTATTTATATAAAATGTGAAAGAGAATGGAGGCGATCCTCGTTCCGGACCATCCATTCTCTTTCAAATGTATTATTTATGTTTATGAGTTTCAACCCATTTACGAGCATTTATAAAGGCATCGATCCATGGGGTTACTTCATCGTTACGTCGTGATTCGGGATAGTAGCCACATTGCCATGGGAATATCGCGCGTTCAAGGTGAGGCATCATGGCGAGATGGCGTCCGTCAGCTGAACACAGACCGGCAACTGCTCCTTTAGATCCATTGGGGTTTGCCGGGTAGGCGTTATAGTTATATTTTGCAACTACATTATAACTCTTCATTGGTTCGGGGAGCATGAAACGTCCTTCTCCATGTGCCACCCATATACCGAGCTTGCTACCGGCAAGTGACCCGAGCATAACTGAATTGTTTGCAGGGATTGTCAATCCAAGGAATTGAGATTCAAACTTATGGCTGGTATTATGCTCCATGCGGGTTGGATGTTTGTGNTCAGGATTAATCAAATTGAGTTCAATCATTAACTGACATCCGTTGCAGATACCGAGACTTAGAGTATCTTTGCGTTCAAAGTAGCGNTGGAGTGTTTTGCGAGCAGTTTCGTTATATCTGAAACCACTTGCCCAACCTTTGGCAGAACCGAGAACGTCGCTGTTTGAAAATCCACCACAGAAAACAATCATATTGACGTCGTCAAGTGTTTCTCGTCCGCTCATAAGGTCGGTCATGTGAACGTCTTTAACGTCAAAGCCGGCAAGATGGAGCGAGTATGCCATTTCACGATCTCCGTTAACGCCTTTTTCGCGTATGATTGCAGCTTTAATTCCGGTCTTTGTACGACGNCCGGCTTCTATGCCACGAGATTGAAGTTTTCCGTCATATTTTGACGGGAAACGATAGCGTATAGGTTGTTTTTTATAGTTNTCAAATCGAAGNGCGGCATGTTCTTCTCCACTTTGAATACGATCAAGTAGATAAGATGGCGCAAACCATACATCACGCATCTTGTCGATATCGATATCTAATTTTTTGCCATTGTGTGCAATTGAAAGAGAGCGACCTGTNGCGCGAGGTTTACCGATTGCAAAGAATCGAGCACCGGCTTTTGTCAGGCTTTCTTCAAAGCTGTTTTTCCAAGTGTCTGAAACTTGCATGACTACAGCCGGATTTTCGGCAAACAAAATTTTGACGAGGTCGGTTGTTCCAAATTCTTTTGTGTCAATATCAAGTCCACCTTCAGTGTTGGCAAATACCATTTCAAGTAGGGTAGTGGCAAGACCTCCTGCCGAGATGTCGTGCATTGCCATGATTGCTTTACGGTTTACAAGCTTATTGACNGCGTTGAATGTTGCAACAAATTTCGCGGGGTCTTTAACTGTAGGTGCTTCACGA
This sequence comes from Bacteroides sp., assembly GCA_014802535.1. Lineage (GTDB taxonomy): Bacteria > Bacteroidota > Bacteroidia > Bacteroidales > Muribaculaceae > CAJUPY01. Next base: position 75,667 of record JAAVCC010000019.1, read on the forward strand.
CCGATTCTGCCAAGNGTTTGACCGAGTGCCGAACCTCCAAGTTTGAGTTCATCACTTGAAAAATCTACATAATATAATGTAGATTTGCCGCGGCGAATAACCGGTGAAACAATTTTCTTAACATCAGAAACTTCACCGGCAGCCGATATGATTACAGTTCCGGGTGCATATACCTTGTCGGCTCCATATTTCTGAGTCATTGACAAAGAGTCTTTACCTGTCGGAATGTTTATGCCGAGAGCAACAGCAAAGTCGCTGCAAGCTTCAACCGCACGATATAATGCTGCATCTTCACCGGGATTTTTACAGGGCCACATCCAGTTTGCACTTAAAGAAATGCTTGAAATACCTTTCTTTAAAGGTGCGCCAACAATATTTGTGAGAGATTCGGCAATTGAAATTACAGACCCTTTGGCTGCATCGTTAAGTGCAACTTGCGGGGCATGACCGATTGAGGTAGCGATACCGGCTTTACCGGTATAGTCAAGTGCTACTGCGCCACAGTCACTCAAAGGTAACTGTATTTCACCACGACATTGTTGACGAGCTACTTTACCTGTAACAGAACGGTCAACTTTGTTGGTGAGCCAGTCTTTACATGCGACAGCTTCTAAAGAGAGAACATCCTTGAGGTATTCTTCAATTTTATCTTGCTCGTAATTAATATCGTTATATGTNAGATTGACAGTTTTGTCATTCATCACNGTGCGAGGAGCTTTGCCAAACATATCGGCAAGTTGCAAGTCGATTGGACGAACACCTTTCTTGTCTTCAAACACAAATTTGTTGTCATCAGTAGTTTCACCAACTACATACATCGGAGCGCGTTCACGTTGAGCAATACGTTCAACTAAAGGTATATTCTTGGCATCAATAACCATACCCATACGTTCCTGACTTTCATTACCTACAATTTCTTTGTAGCTCAAAGTCGGGTCGCCAACAGGAAGTGCATCAATGTCAATGTGGCCACCTGTAGCTTCAACGAGCTCAGAGAGTGCATTGAGGTGACCACCGGCACCGTGGTCATGGATAGATATGATNGGATTGTTTGAACTTTCGGCTAATGCACGGATAACGTTTGCAACACGTTTTTGCATTTCGGGGTTGGCACGTTGAACGGCATTCAGTTCAATTGCGTTGGCATATTGTCCGGTTGCAACAGAAGAAACCGCACCACCGCCCATACCGATGCGATAGTTGTCACCACCCATTAAAACAACTTTTTCGCCGGGAGTAGGTTCGCCTTTGAGTGCATCGCGTCGAGCTGCATAACCAACACCACCTGCAAGCATGATTACTTTGTCATATGCATACATACGNCCATTTTCGTCATGCTCAAAAGTTAGGAGTGAACCACAGATAAGAGGCTGTCCAAACTTGTTACCGAAATCGCTTGCTCCGTTAGAAGCTTTGATTAGAATTTCGGCGGGAGTCTGATATAACCATACTCGTGGATTTGTAATGAGTTCCCAACGGTGTTCNGGNGACAAACGGGGGTATGATGTCATATAAACCGCTGTTCCTGCGATAGGAAGACTTGCTTTACCGCCACCGAGACGGTCGCGAATTTCGCCCCCCGTTCCGGTTGCNGCACCGTTAAAAGGTTCTACTGTAGTTGGGAAATTATGCGTTTCGGCTTTAAGTGAAATAACCGAATCAATGTCATTTACTTCAAAAAAGTCGGGTTTATCAGCGCTTGCCGGTGCGAATTGCTCGATTTTCGGACCTTGTACAAATGCCACATTATCTTTATATGCAGAAATTAACCCGTTGGGATTTTCTTGAGAAGTACGCTTGATNAGTTTAAAAAGAGACAGCGGCTTCTCTTTACCGTCAATAATAAATTGACCGTTGAAAATTTTATGGCGACAGTGTTCTGAATTAACCTGAGAAAATCCAAATACTTCGCTATCGGTTAATGGACGACCAAGTTTTTTTGAAAGATCGCGCAAATAATTTTCTTCATCAACGCTGAGTGCTAAACCTTCTTCTTCGTTATATTTTTCGATATCTTCAATATAAACGATTGGATCTGGCTTCTTGTCTATAGCAAATACTCGCGAATTAAGTCCGTCGTAACGACGTTGGAGCATTTTGTCGAAAGTCACATTTTCATCGCGAACAAGAAAAAATTGTTCAATTCGAGTGATGCCTGAAAGACCCATGTTTTGGGTGATTTCTACAGCGTTTGTACTCCAAGGGGTTATCATTTCTTTTCGAGGACCAATNTATGAGCCTCGTAAAGATGTTGATGACAAGGGCTTGGCGCCACTGAATAGCCAAGTTAGACGCTCTTTTTCTGACTCGGAAAATTTGTGATCAGATTCAACGGCATAGACCGTNTCCAATCCTTTTTTGAAAAATGTTACCATATTTTCTTTTTACCTTATTAATATGCTCTCCCTAATGAAATGTGACAAAAGCGAGTTGGCGATGCAAATTTACAAATTTTATCTTGTCCTGCGAAATTTTTTTATCCTATTATCTCTAATCGNGATAAAATATGATCGGTNGATTTTTGTTGCAACTTAATGTATATCAAAATAATATCAGAATATATAAAATCAATATTCATTCGATTAAAAATCGTCCATCATGTCATAATCATCNCATTCATCGTGAAAATNATCNTAGTGGCTATAATAATTGCTATCATCATGATATAANTTGTTGTTAAAATCTGAATCCATCAAATCTAAATCGTCATAGTAACTCCCTGATTTAGAATTATTGTAATTCGAACTGATGTCGTGAGAACAATTACTGTTGTCTGAGTCTCCAAACAGCCAGTCAAAGATTAAAAAAGCACGAATGTATTTCCAAAAACTCATAATAGATTTTATATTGATGTTTTGTCTGATCTATATTGGCAAAGATAGCAAAATTTTTTAGGATTTTGTCATTTTCTAATGAATTAATGGTATAAAATCCCTTTTTTATGTTCTGAAAGATAGAATGAGTGTTTGATTTAGCTGTTTAAATTGGCGTAATTCAAATTTTTTTCTCAATTTTGCAATTTGAATAAAAGTATAAACCAATTTAATCATAGAAATGATGCAATTCACAGCTGATCAAATCGCCTCGATGGTGGGTGGGACAGTAGAGGGNAATCCTCAAGCTGTTGTCTCAACCGTTGCTAAGATTGAAGAGGGGCAAAAAGGTTCGATATCGTTTCTCTCAAATCCGAAATANACACATTATATATATACAACCAATGCGTCAATCGTTCTTGTCGGTCGAGATTTTAAGGCAGAGCATCCGATTTCGGCNACTTTGATTAGAGTTGATGATCCATATGCAACGGTGGCAATGTTGATGCAAATGGCAGCTAAAATGTTGACACCCGACTTGAAAGGCGTTGAGTCTCANGCTTATATTGCCGNCGATGTAAATGTTGATGATAGTTGTTATGTCGGTGCGTTTGCCTATATCTCAAAAGGCGCAAAAATCGGACGTAATGTTAAAATTTACCCGCGTTGNTTTGTNGGNATGAATGNNGANGTAGGGGATAACNCNATNCTNTATCCCGGTGTAACTGTCTATCATCANTGTAAAGTCGGTGCTGATTGTGTTTTGCATGCCGGTGTTGTTATCGGAGCTGACGGTTTTGGATTTGCTCCGGTTGATGGACATTATAATAAAATTCCGCAACTCGGTAATGNNGTAATTGGTAATAATGTCGAAATAGGTGCAAATACTTGTATAGATCGTGCTACGATGGGCTCTACAGTCATTGAAGACGGTGTCAAACTCGACAATCTGATTCAAGTGGCTCATAATTGTCATATTGGCTCAAATACNGTAATGGCATCGCAAGTCGGTGTTGCAGGATCGACTAAGATTGGTTCTCATTGTATGATTGGCGGTCAGGTAGGTTTTGCCGGACATATTACAATCGGAAATGGCGTACAGGTCGGAGCACAGTCNGGTATACCTCGTGATATACCTGATGGTAANATTTTGATGGGTTATCCGGCTGTTGATGCCGGCCAATTNGCTCGTCAGGCTGCGGCTATAGCGCGTCTTCCCGAAATGATGAAAACGATATCGGCATTNCAAAAGAAAATAGCCGAGTTAGAAAAGAAATAAGAATTTAAAGATANAATAATATAAAACTGTTTATTTCAAATCATGAAACAGCAAACCATTAAAGAAGCTTTTACGCTTACAGGCAAAGGTCTTCATACCGGAATGGATATAACCGCTACGTTTTTACCGGCGGCTGATAATCATGGATATAAATTTCAGCGTATGGATGTTGAAGGACAGCCGGTTATAGACGCTCTCGCTGAAAACGTTGTTGAAACTACTCGCGGAACCGTTATTGCAACGGGCGATGTGAAAGTTAGTACAATCGAGCACTCAATGGCNGCATTATATGCTGCCGGAATTGANAACTGTTTGATTCAAGTTAATGGACCNGAAATGCCTATNCTTGATGGNAGTTCGCTCCCATANGTNGAAAAAATNNCCGAAGTCGGACTTGAAGAACAAAAGTCTGATAAAGAATATTATGTTGTAAAACAACGTATTGATGTAAAAGATGAAGCAACCGGAGCTTCAATTATGTTATTGCCCGACGAAGAATTAAGCATTGACGTAATGGTTGAGTTTAACTCACCGGTACTCAACAATCAATTTGCATCTCTTGAGCATATTGATGATTTTAATAAAGAGATTGCATCAAGCCGTACGTTTGTTTTTGTACGTGAGGTTGAACCTCTGCTAAAAAATAATCTTATAAAAGGCGGNGACCTTGATAANGCAATTGTGATTTATGATGCGCCAATGGATCAGAAAGAGCTTGACCATCTTGCCGATCTAATGAANGTNCCTCACAAGCACGTGGCCGAATTTGGTTTTATCAATAACCGTCCGCTTAGTCATGAAAATGAACCGGCTCGCCATAAACTTCTTGATCTACTTGGTGATTTGGCANTGATTGGACGTCCGTTAAAAGCTAAAGTTATTGCAACTAAACCCGGACATACTCTCAATACATCTCTTTCTCGCAAAATTCGTCAGGAGCTTAGAAAAGTTCCCGTGCAAGCACCATACTATAATCCCAATGCAACGCCGATTCTTGATGTTAATCAAATTAGAGAGCGTCTTCCCCATCGTTATCCTTTCTTGCTTGTGGATAANATTATAGAAAAAGGTGACACTCATATTGTNGGAGTAAAAAATATTACTGTTAACGAACCGTTCTTNCAAGGCCACTTCCCTGAGGAACCTGTAATGCCGGGAGTACTTCAAATCGAAGCTATGGCTCAAACCGGAGGACTACTTGTNTTNTCAAGTGTTGAAGAGCCGGAACGTTATTCTACATATTTCATGAAAATTGATAACGTTAAATTCCGNCAGAAAGTAGTCCCCGGAGATACACTCTTATTCCATGTATCATTTGTAACCCCGATGCGTCGCGGATGTGCTATTATGAAAGGNTACGCTTTCGTAGGTGATAAGGTGGTTAGCGAATGTGAGTTTATGGCTCAAATTATTAAAAACAAGTAATANCCCAAGTCAAATTTTAATCTATGAAACAACCGTTAGCTTATATACATCCTGCGGCAAAGATTCATCCTTCTGTTGTTATTGACCCTTTTACGACTATTGANGGTNATGTTGAAATCGGAGANGGAACAAGAATTGGCAGTAATGTTACTATCATGGATGGTGCGCGTATTGGAAAGAATTGCCGTATTTTNCCCGGTGCTGTTATTGCCGGTATTCCCCAAGATCTCAAGTTTAAGGGTGAAGACACTCTTGCCATTATTGGCGATAATACAACAATTCGTGAGTGTGTGACCGTTAACCGTGGTACGGCGTCAAAGGGGCGTACAGTTGTCGGTTCAAATTGCCTTATTATGGCATATTCTCATATCGCTCATGACAGTGTTGTCGGTAATAATGTCATTATTTCCAATGCNACACAAGTCGCAGGCGAGGTTGTTATTGACGATTGGGCNATTATNGGTGGCGGTTCATTGATTCATCAGTTCTGCCATATCGGTGCTCACGTAATGATTCAGGGTGGAGCATTGATTGGNAAAGATGTACCTCCATTTGTTAAGGCAGGACGTGAACCGCTTGTATATTGTGGCGTAAACTCTGTTGGTCTNCGTCGTCGTAATTTTACCAATGAACAGATCAACGACATTCAGAGTGTATATCGTTACCTCTATTTGTCGCCATATAATGTATCTGAAGCGGTTGAGCATATTGAAGCTGAATTGCCTGCAACCCCCGAGCGTGATCAGATTGTTATGTTCATCAAGAACGCTCATCGAGGCATTATCCGCGGATATACACAACGTCCCGGGGCAGAGTGACAATAAGATTATGTCAAATTTAATGACACGAGGCGAACGCCGAGGGCTGATTGTACTGCTGGCTTTGCTTACGGTCATTGTTGGCGTGTCGATATATGATAGGGGAGTAAAGACCTCTGTTAAAGCGAGTTCTGNNGGTTNGATAGATTCGGTTATATCAGTAACGGCCGATACATTAAACACTTCTAAAGGATCAAAAAAGCGTTCAAAACGTGTGAAAAAAACACGCGAAAAACNCCNGTCGGTACCCGAACGAAGTCCCCTTGATGAAAAAATTCCATCGAAATAACGTTTTTGTGTGTAAATAAAACGTTGAAATGCTTTGATTTATCATAAAAATTGGTTAATTTTGCACCGCAAATTTGTTGATTGCCATGTTGTATGTGGCAGTTTNATGTTAAACAATTAAACCATAGATGATTACAATTACTTTCCCAAACAATGACACCAANCAGTTTGAAAGCGGTGTCACTCCACTTGAGATTGCCAACTCTATTAGCCCTCGTCTTGCTCAAGATGTTTTGGCTGCCTCGGTGAATGGTCAGGAATGGGATTTGACACGTCCCATCTCTGAAGATGCGACCTTAACACTTTACAAATGGGATGATCCCGAAGGTAAACATGCTTTCTGGCACAGCTCGGCTCACTTGCTTGCTGANGCTCTTCAGGAACTCTATCCCGGTGTAAAATTTGGTATCGGTCCTGCAATTGAAAACGGTTTTTACTACGATATAGACCCGGGTGAACATGTTATCACCGCCGCTGATTTCCCTAAAATTGAGAAAAAAATGCTTGAGCTTGCTCAGCGTAAGGAAGAAATCAAACGNGCTGACATTTCTAAAGCAGATGCTCTTAAAATGTTTGGTGATCGCGGTGAGGTTTACAAGTGTGAACTTATCAGTGAACTCGAAGACGGTCATATAACCACTTATACTCANGGGGCATTTACCGATCTTTGTCGCGGACCTCACATTCCCGATACAGCTCCCATTAAAGCAGTGAAAATCACATCGCTTGCCGGCGCATATTGGCGAGGTGATGAAAAACGTAATCAGCTTGTTCGTGTATATGGTATTACCTTCCCAAAGAAGAAAATGCTTGATGAGTATCTTGTCCTTCTTGAAGAAGCAAAAAAACGTGACCACCGCAAGCTTGGAAAAGAAATGGAACTNTTTGCCTTCTCGGCAAATGTTGGACAAGGATTGCCTTTATGGCTTCCCAAAGGTGCCGCTCTTCGCGACCGTCTCGAACAGTTCCTGCGTAAGATTCAAAAGAAATATGGTTATCTTCAGGTAATCACTCCTCATATCGGTAACAAAAACCTATATGTGACTTCAGGNCACTATGCAAAATATGGTAAAGACTCATTCCAGCCTATTCATACGCCTGAAGAGGGGGAAGAATACTTGCTTAAACCGATGAACTGTCCTCACCACTGTGAGATTTTCCGTGTTTCTCCTCGCTCATATCGAGATCTTCCTATGCGTCTTGCAGAATTTGGTACAGTATATCGTTATGAGCAGTCGGGTGAGCTNCACGGTTTGACTCGTGTAAGAGGTTTTACTCAGGATGATGCCCACATCTTCTGTGCTCCCGAACAAATCAAAGACGAATTCTTGAAAGTAATGGATATCATATTCTATATTTTCAAGGCTCTTAAATTTGAAAACTTCGAGGCTCAGATTTCACTCCGCGATCCTAATCATAAAGAAAAATATATCGGAAGCGATGAAAATTGGCACCTTGCTGAAAATGCNATTATTGAGGCTTGTGCTGAAAAAGGACTTAATGCTCGCACTGAACTCGGTGAAGCTGCATTCTATGGTCCAAAACTTGACTTTATGGTTAAAGATGCNCTCGGACGCCGTTGGCAGCTTGGTACAATTCAGGTAGATTANAACCTTCCTGAACGCTTCCAACTTGAATATACAGGTGCTGATAATCAGAAACATCGTCCGGTTATGATTCACCGTGCGCCGTTTGGCTCAATGGAACGATTTGTCGCTGTGCTTCTCGAACACACTGCCGGTCGATTNCCNTTGTGGCTTGCACCTGAACAGGCTGTAATTCTTCCTATCAGCGAAAAATTCAANGATTATGCATTCCAAGTTAAAAAAGAACTTGAACAGCATGACATCAGAGTTGAAGTTGATGACAGAAACGAAAAAATCGGTAAGAAAATTCGTGACAATGAGCTTAAAAGAGTACCCTATATGCTCATTGTTGGAGAAAAAGAAGCCGAAAATNGTGAAATTTCTGTAAGAAAACAGGGCGAAGGTGATCAAGGTTCGATGAAAATTATTACCTTTGCAGAAAAATTGGACGAAGAAGTCCGCCAAATGACTAATATTTAAACACCACTGAATGGATAACAAACCCTTCAAACCGGGCTCTCAGCCCTCACGCCCTCAGGGTCAACAACCCCAGAGTCAATCTAATCGTCCTCAAGGTCAACAGCGAGGTCAGCATCCTATGCCCGGAAAAAACGACAAGGANCAGCACGCAATCAATGACCGTATCAGGGCTAAAGAGGTGCGTCTTGTTGGTGATAATGTCGAAAACGGCATCTATCCTATTCAGCAGGCTTTAAATATTGCCGATGAACTNGGTCTCGATCTTATCGAGATTTCTCCNACTGCCGANCCTCCTGTTTGTAAAATACTTGATTATCAAAAGTATCTTTANCAGCAGAAGAAACGACAGAAAGAACAGAAAGCTAAGGCAACTAAAGTCGTTGTAAAAGAAATCAGATTCGGNCCTCAGACCGATGATCATGATTATAATTTCAAACTAAAGCATGCAATCAGCTTCCTTCAGGAAGGTTCAAAGGTNAAGGCATANGTATTCTTTAAAGGTCGTTCAATCTTGTTTAAAGAACAAGGNGAAGTTCTACTTCTTCGTTTTGCCAATGACCTTGAAGAGTATGGNAAAGTTGAACAAATGCCNCTTCTCGAAGGAAAACGCATGATAATCATGATTACTCCCAAAAAGAAATAAAGAAAATGTCAGGAATCACGTGTTGATTCCGTCATAATAAAAAACTCGAATTAATTAATTTAAAGTAACAAACAATGCCCAAGATTAAAACTAACTCCGGTGCCAAAAAGAGGTTCGCCCTTACCGGATCAGGAAAAATCAAAAGAAAACATGCTTTCAAAAGTCACATCCTGACCAAGAAAACAAAAAAACAGAAAAGAAATCTTACCCACTTCGGTCTTGTAGCCAAAGTAGACGAAGGCAACGTAAAGGCATTACTTGCCATGAAATAATCTCTAACCGGATTACTTCATTCATTGTCGCATAAAAGACATCTTTTTTAATTCGTGATTTTATAACATTTTATTAACCGAACTCACAGCTTTTAAGTGTCTTACAATAAAGTCAAGCCGCTGTAGTTCAAAAACTGAAACAAAATGCCAAGATCAGTAAACCACGTAGCTTCAAGAGCTCGCCGTAAAAAAATTCTTAAACTTACAAGAGGTTACTTCGGATGCCGTCGTAATGTTTGGACCGTTGCCAAAAACACTTGGGAAAAAGGTCTTACCTATGCTTACCGCGATCGTAAGGATAAAAAACGTAACTTCCGCCTCCTTTGGATTCAGCGTATCAATGCCGCAGCTCGTATGGAAGATCTTTCATATTCAAAATTGATGGGTCTTATCCACAAAGCAGGTATTGAAATCAACCGCAAAGTCCTCGCTGACCTCGCTCTCAACAATCCCGCAGCTTTCAAAGCAATTGTTGACAAAGTGAAAAAAGCTTGAGAAGCAAATTAAAGTTTTACCGGTTTTAATACCGTGTAAATAAAATAATCCGGATTTAGTCATATCGACTGAATTCGGATTTTTTTTATATTTATGATGNCGGAAACAAACTATTTTGTAACTTTGTTAAGTTAAAAATAGAAACGATGAACGATATACTTAAAATTGGAATTATACAGCAATCAAACTCTGCTGATATAGTTCAAAATAGAAATAAAATTGCCGACGCTGTTCGTGATCTTGCAAAGCGTGGAGCGAAACTNATAGTAAACCGTGAGCTTCATGACTCGCTATATTTTTGTCAAACAGAAAATGTTGACGAATGTGGACTTGCTGTAACTATTCCTTCNGAANCAACAGATTTTTATAGTAATCTNGCTCGTGAAACAGAAACTGTTATTGTAACATCATTGTTTGAACGTCGCGCTCCGGGTTTATATCATAATACTGCTGTCGTGTTTGAAACCGACGGTTCTATTGCCGGAAAATATCGCAAGATGCACATTCCTGATGACCCNGCTTATTATGAGAAATTTTATTTCACNCCCGGTGACTTGGGATTTGANCCAATAGATACAAGCGTTGGCCGTCTTGGNGTACTTGTNTGCTGGGATCAGTGGTATCCCGANGCNGCNNGNNTNATGGCTCTTCGTGGNGCTGAAATGCTNATATATCCNACNGCAATAGGGTGGGAGAGCAGTGATACACNGGATGANAAAGAGCGTCAGCGCGAGGCATGGATAACTGTTCAACGAGGTCATGCTGTNGCCAATGGATTACCTGTTATAACGGTTAACCGTGTCGGTCATGAAACTGACCCGTCAGGCGCAACTAACGGTATTACTTTCTGGGGTAGCAGCTTTGTNGCCGGACCGCAAGGTGAATTTTTNCATCAGTCTCCATCTGATAAAGAAGATATNNCATTGATAGAAATTGATCGCCGTCGCACAGAAAACGTTCGCCGTTGGTGGCCTTTCTTGCGCGANCGCCGTATTGATGCATATAAAGGTTTGGATAAACGATATCTCGATTAAAATTATGATAGTAAATACAGCTCGTTTTGTAATCAGTAATTCGGANGTAGCGAAATGTCCGACAGATAATCTACATGAATACGCATTCATTGGTCGAAGTAATGTTGGTAAGTCNTCNCTTATCAATATGTTGACCAATCGCAAAGACCTCGCCAAAACTTCGGCAACACCCGGAAAGACATTATTGATCAATCACTTTTTGGTTAATGATTCGTGGTATATCGTCGATTTGCCCGGCTATGGTTTTGCCCGCCGAAACAAAGAAGGACGAGCTGAAATCAGTCGTATAATAAAATCTTATATCCTTAATCGTAAACAGATGACAAATCTGTTTCTATTAATTGATTCGCGCCATAGTCCTCAAAAAATTGACCTCGAATTTATGGAGTGGTTAGGAGAAAATGAAGTNCCCTTCAGTATAGTCTTTACTAAACTTGATAAGTTGACATCGTCTGCTGCAAAGAAAGCTATAGAAAACTATCTATCGGTTTTGTTGGAGCAGTGGGAAGCACTCCCGCCAATATTCAAGACATCAAGCGANGATAANCGTGGACGCGATGAGCTCCTGTCTTATATCGAAGAAATGAACAAACTNCCTTTGGCTGANGAAGAATAGTGGTTAAACCATTTTATCTNTTTGNGTGTTTTACTTGTAGAAAAAGTATAACAAACAAAATAAAGGATATTATGAAACCTACTGAGAAAAAAACAAATTCAAAAGANTATTCAANCGAAAAAGATTTCTACATCGGTGAGTCAATCGATTCTGCTGATAAAAATAAAGTAGATCCNGAATTNGTAAAGGAGCGTACGCAAACGCTAAATGATAACCCCCGAGATAATTCTCTCGANGAATAATTNGAAAATACTTGTNANAATAAAAAGANGAGTGAACTTNNAAGTTCACTCNTCTTTTTATTTATATCTGATNGAAAATTATTTCTGAGCTTNTTCNGCAACTTTTTTGAATTCGTCGAGCGAAACTTCTTTGTTGTCAACTTGTGCTTTAGCTTTGATAGCATTGTACATTTTGTTGTCAACAACTTGTTCAACGATTTGGTTGCGAGTNTTNGNATCGTTAATCATNCGTTTTGCATAATCTTCAAAGATATCTTCTGAAAGATTGGTCATGCCATACTGAGCAAACTGACGCATTGCCATTTGTTTTGCAAATGCNAGGAGTTCGGGCTCTTCAACTTTGATATCGTTCTTTGAACAGATTTCACCTTTGATAAGTTCCCATTTNAATGCCGGAACAAGGCGTTCATATTCGGTATCAATGTTTTCAGCATTGAGTTCTTCGTTACGAGCAACGAGCCATTTTTTGAGGAATTCAGCGGGAAGTTCAAATTTACCGAATTTTTCGATGATTTCTTTTTCAGCCATATAGCGGAAAAGACCTTCGCTNTTAGGAGCGAGCTGNGCAGCGATCATTTCACGNAGATTCTTGTTGTAAGCTTCTTCGTCTTTNACTTCTTCGCCAAATACATTTTTGAANAATTCTTCGTTGTGTTCAGCNGGNCGAACAACGATNATTTCAGAGATTGCTAATTCAAAGTCGNCTGTAACTGATGCNGCTTTNTCTTTNTCAATGTGAAGCATTGATGCGAGTTCGGCTGTGTTTCCGTTACAAGTTTTTGCAGGGTTGAAAACAACTTTATCACCAACTTTTTTACCGAGGAAAAGTTTAGTTTGCTCTTTATCAGTAAAATAAGAAGGAGCAACAATNCCGTCGATAACCTGAATNGCATCTTCTGATTCTTTTACAGAACCATCNGCGTTGAGTTCCATAATGGCACCTTTAACGAGCGCGTTATCTTCAACGGTTTCACCGGGAATNTGAGCACCGAAACGTTCGCGAAGAGCTTTGTCTTGATCAGCAACCATTTCATCAGTTACTTTGATCTGATAGAAGGGGAGTTTGAGTGATTCAAGATCAATTTTTACTTCGGGAGTAAGACCAACTTCATATTCAAAAGTATAGTCTTTCTGATCGAGAGAAACTTCTTTTATTTCAATGGGTAAGGGTTCACCAAGAATGTTGATTTTGTTATCTTTAAGATATTCAATGACTTTGTTGAATACTTCTTGGTTGATAATGTCGCTTTTTACAGCTTTACCAAAACGTCTTTCAACTTGAGAGAAAGGAACGTGACCTTTACGGAACCCGGGAAAATCGTGGGTTTTAGCGATTTGCTTGAGGTCTTTGTTGAGCTTTTCTTTGTAGTCATTTTCTTCAACGTTGACAATTATTTTTGCGGTCAAGTCGTTGAGTTTTTCTAATGTAACGTTCATAAAATTTTCTTATGAGTAATTGCTAAATATTATTTCAAGTTAAGTTCAAATCACTTATCGTTTAACCGAAATTTGATTTGGTTTGCAAAGGTAGCAATAAATCGCGATATAAGATAATTTAGCAGTATGAAATTGAACGGAATTTTAAAAAATAAACTTAATTTTTGCAAAATCATACCGATTGTCATCNTTCAATCTATCGTGAAGCCTCCAATTTTAAGAATTGACCGGTNTAGCTTTCAGGAACTTTCATAATTTCNTCAGGAGTACCGGTCGCTACGATATATCCGCCCTTATCNCCACCTTCGGGACCAATNTCAATGACATGGTCGGCCGTTTTGATGACATCAATNTTATGCTCGATAATCACAACCGTATGTCCCAGTTCTATCAAGCGTTTAAGCGAGTCAAGAAGNGTCGAAATATCATGTATGTGAAGACCNGTAGTCGGTTCGTCAAAAATAAACATTGTTGGCTGTCGGCTATCTCCNACAAGATAACTGGCAAGTTTTACTCGCTGATTCTCTCCGCCCGAGAGTGTAGAAGATGATTGTCCGAGTTTGATATATCCAAGTCCGACATCTTGCAANGGTTTNAGNCNNTTGACGATTTTTCGTTCAGTACTNNCGTTAACTTCACTGAAAAATTCTATTGCTTGATCAACTGTCATGTTTAAAACNTCGTTGATATTCATTCCACGATATGTTATGTCGAGAACATCTCGTTTAAAGCGTTGCCCATGACACGACTCGCATGGTATGGTTATGTCAGCCATAAACTGCATCTCGACAGTGATATAGCCTTCTCCCTTACATTCTTCACATCTACCNCCTTCGGTATTGAATGAGAAATAAGATGGGGTAAATCCCATTTGAACAGCTGATTGTTGAGATGCAAAAAGGGCTCTGATTTCATCATAAGCTTTAAGATATGTCGCAGGATTGCTTCGTGATGATTTCCCGATTGGNTTTTGGTCGACAAATTCAACCCCCGACAATCTTTTAATGTCACCTGACAGTCCTTTGAATGCTCCGGGNGCATCTCCTGCATTCCCGAATTCTCGATTGAGTGCACGATAAAGTATGTCACGTACAAGGGTNGATTTNCCCGATCCGCTGACTCCGGTTACAACAGTTAGAACACCCAACGGAAATTTCACATCGATGTTTTTCAAATTNTTTTCGCGCGCACCTTCAACCAATATATAATCAGACCATTTTNGATGTATTGACGGTGTCGGAATAGATTTACGCCCCGAAAGATAATCGGCTGTATAACTGTCTGTCGCTTCAGCGATTTTATCAGATGGACCTTGATAAACNATATTTCCTCCGTTTCGTCCGGCATCTCGACCTACATCAATAATATAGTCTGATGCACGCATGATTTCTTCATCGTGCTCAACAACAACGACTGTGTTGCCGATTTGTTGAAGATTACGGAGCACGCCTATTAATCGGTGGGTGTCTCGCGGGTGCAAACCTATACTTGGCTCNTCAAGAATATATATAGAGCCGACAAGACTACTGCCAAGAGATGTAGCCAGGTTTATGCGCTGGCTTTCGCCTCCCGACAATGATGAAGATAATCGGTCAAGAGTTANATAGCCGAGACCAACATCGTTCAGAAAACGCAGTCGACTACGAATTTCGGTTAAAAGTCGAGCTGCAATTTTTGTTTCTATGGGAGTTANTTTAACAGTATCAAACCATTTATCAAGTTCATCAACCGACATGACAACAAGGTCGGCAATNGTTTTCCCGTTTATTTTAACATAAAGAGCTTCGGGTCTCAATCGTGAGCCGTGACATTTATGACATATCGTTTTGCCACTGTAATTGGCTTTCATAATACGATATTGAACTTTGGCAAGATTGCTGTCAACCATTTTAAAGAAACCGTCAATCCCTTCAAAGNCTCCTTTTCCGTGCCATAATATATCTCGTTCTTCTTGCGAGAGCTTGAAGTAGGGTCTATGGATGGGAAATCCTATTGAAGATGAAAGNGAAATGAGTTTTTCTTTCCATTGTCCCATGACCGGCCCGCGCCAACACGCAACGGCATTGTNATATACCGACAACGATGTGTCGGGTATTACGAGATTTTCAGCAATACCACGCGTTTTGCCAAATCCTTCGCAAACAGGNCATGCGCCATACGGGTTGTTGAAATTAAAAAGTAAATCAGAGGGTTCGATAAACGAAATACCGTCAGCTTCAAATTTGCGCGAGAAGTCTAAACGTTCAATCGAGTCTCTATCTTTCCAGACAAAAACTTCAACATTGTCATTCCCTTCAAAGAATGCAGTTTCAATCGACTCGGTCAATCGGCTGATTTCGTCTTTTTCATTGCTGACAACCATTCGGTCAATGAGTAACCGGTATTCTTTGAGTTTCGCATCATCGATATTTGATTTAATCAAATTTTCGATTGACTCAAAATTGCCGTCAGTACTAATAAGACGAGAATATCCCTCTTTTAAATATATGTCGAGTTGAGTCTCTGCCTTACGGTCGGCCGGCTTGTTGATTGGAGCCGCGATGGCTATTCGTGTTCCGGCGGGATAGGTGAGTACAGCGTCGGTAACATCGTCGGCTGAATTTTTTTTNACNTCTTTTCCGCTGACCGGAGAGAANGTGTGACCTATACGACCATAAAGCAGTCGCAGGTAATCATATATCTCGGTTGAAGTTCCAACTGTNCTTCTCGGGTTACGGGTATTGACTTTTTGTTCAATAGCTATAGCNGGTGGAAGTCCTTTAATAAAGTCAACTTCAGGCTTTGACATTNGTCCGAGAAATTGGCGTGCATAAGCCGATAAACTTTCGACATATCGACGTTGGCCTTCGGCATATAATGTNTCAAAGGCCAGGGATGACTTACCCGATCCTGAAAGTCCGGTTATGACAATAAATTTATTGCGCGGAAGCTCCACATCAACATTCTTCAGATTATTGACGCGAGCTCCTTTTATAATAATAGAATCTTTATTTGACATTTAAAAAAAGTTTGGAATAACATACAAAGTTACAAAATAAATTTGAAATCTCAAAGTAATTTTATTTGACAAAATTTATACCAAAATGTTTTGTGGCACNCCGAATTTTTTGTAAGTTTGTAGTCGAAAAACAAATATTATGTATAGACTTTCACGCTTTTTACTTTTAAGTTTTCTTTTTTTTGCTTTAACTCTAACGTCATGTAGCTTTGACAATGTTGACCAAAACATTGAAGCTGCAGAGTTTTCGCTATCTAATAANGATTTTAAAGACGCTGCTGAAATATGTCATAAGATCGCCTCTCGTGATAGTTTGAATGATTTGACAACTTCACAATTATGTCGTTTGTCAATTATATATATGCGTCTTTCTGAAAATCGNGATGAAGATGTTAATGTNGCAATGGCTACACGTTGTTTCCACATGGCTATGGAACAGGATTCGGTAGAGGCAAGCGGATTATACAACGAGATGCCTGTCGATGATCAGCATTGGATTCATTTCTTGACCGAGATGAATAAGATTTTGGACTCTCCGCGAGATTTCTTCTCTGATGAATCAACCGATACCGTGTTTATTTCAGGGTCACCAATGATTATTGATGATATTGATGAACATGATCATTCTCATAATTAATACATAATTGTTGTGGCNCAATCAGATAAACAATCATGGCAAGATATGCTTGCCAACTTAAAAAACGATTTACCGGCGGGAAGTGATAACGTTAATGCAAACACNGCACCNACNCCGACAAATAAATCTAAATCACGACTTGATATTATCCTTGAAAAGAAAGGTAGAGGTGGTAAAACCGCTACGATTATTGTTGGATTTGATAATACTGANACCGAAGAGGATATAGCTTCATTGGCTGCTGTATTGAAAAAGAAACTTGGTACGGGNGGTTCNGCACGCGGAGGCGAAATACTCATTCAGGGCGACCGTCGGGACGATGTTTTAAGACTTCTTNAACAAGAAGGTTATAAAGCTCGAAANATCTAANTGGCTAAATTCCAATCATTATAGTAGATGCTGAAAATATATAAGGCTTCGGCCGGTTCCGGAAAAACATTTACGCTTACGCGAGAATATATTAAAATGTTGCTCGGCGTAAAAGATGATAGTGGTAAATACAAGTTGATNGAAAATCGAGAAAAAGCTCAGCGACATATTCTTGCGATTACCTTCACCAACAAGGCNACTGAAGAAATGAAGCAGCGTATCATAAAGGAACTNTCGATTTTGGCATCTGAACCGGATAAATGCAATCTCATCAACTATCTAATTGATGATTTGCANACTAATGATTTGGATAAAATAAAAAGGGNGGCAAAAAATGCACTGTATTCAATACTTTTTAATTTCTCGAGTTTTAATATCAGTACAATTGACTCCTTTTTTCANCAGATACTTAGAACATTTGCGTTTGATATAGATAGAAACGGNAGCTTCGAAATAGAACTTGACCGTCGCTCTATCATTTCACAAGTTATAATTCAACTATTTGAAAGTCTCGATGACAAGTTGTTGGCTGTAGATGGAACTCAGACCCAATTGCTGCGACATTGGCTCGAAGTGTTTATGGAAGAACAGGTTGAAGACAGTAAAAAATTTAATATCTTCAATCGTGAATCTTCTCTTTTTTCCATGTTGGTTGAAAATATAAATTCATTGATAAATGAAGAGTATATTTTGAACTCCGACAAGATGATGCCATATCTTGAACACCCTGAAAGATTAAAGGCTTTTGAAAAAGCAATNAGTAATTGTGTTTGTCGAGTAAAAAATGATATTAAAANAAAGNCTGAAAAATTTCTTGGAGATATAGAATCTCTTAACATATCTGAATTTAGTAACCTTAANCCTGAATGGTTGAATAAATGGATTTCAGGACAGATTGACGATGTAAAAGCAACTGTGCTTAAGGCTGCTGAAGACGAGGATAAGGTGTTTAAGAAAAGNTCTACNAAGTTGGGTAAAGCTCCCGAAATTCCGGTATCTGTTANACAGGCAGGACAAAATCTTGCNCAGACTGTCTNNGAAAATTTCATTACGCTCAAGACGGCAAACATCATGAGAAAAAATGTTTGCTTAATGGGGNTGTTAAGNATTGTAATCAAAGAGATGAGAGAATATTGCCGAGAACGNAATATTATAATGCTCTCAGATACAAACGAATTGATTAATGGTATTATAGATGGGAGTCCTACACCGTTTATTTATGAACGTATGGGCTTGAAACTCAATAACTATTTAATTGATGAATTCCAAGATACTTCACAAATGCAATGGGACAATATGCTGCCACTGCTTGTCGAAAGTCTGGGAAAGGGTAATGACGACTTGATAATCGGAGATGAAAAACAATGTATTTACCGATTTAGAAATGCCAAACCTGAGCTGTTGGGCGCAGATGCGCANGCCGACATAGTACAGAAAAAACAAACAGTTGAAGTACGTGGCGATAAATTGTCTGAAAATGTCAATTGGCGAAGTTCTGAAAATGTCATAAGATTTAACAATTCGCTCTTTTTTGCTCTTGGTAATTCAATATCTGAACTTGGCGAAGACAATGCATATAAGAAAGTTATTCAGGANATTCCCGGAAAGAATGATATACAATCGGGNAAAGTAACTTTTAGATTTTTGGATTCAAAGACCAATCCCGATTTTGTTAAAGATGCAACANAACTTGCGATTGAAACAATATCTGAGTTGCTTAAAGTATATAAACCGGGNGAAATAGCTATTTTAATTAGGAAAAACGAGGAAGGTCAAACAATTACCGAGGCATTGCTTAACGCGATGAAATCAGAATCGGGAGTTGANCCTAAACTGCCTAANTTTAAAATTATATCAAATGAGGCTGTTTCACTGACTTCCTCTCCGGCTATCAAATTGCTTGTCAATATATTGAAGTTAAATAGTCGGAGTTCTGAAATCGAAACTACCGAATCTANGGCTTCTCAGAAATATACAAAGGCNGACTCTTTAAGGCTCCATCATCGTTTTGAATTAAATCTAACATCTTTAAAAACAGCAGGTAATGCTNCNGATGATAAAGAAATACTTGGCGAAGCTCTTGTAAAGGCGGTGGAAGATAGTGAAATAAACGATGANACCTATAAGCTGAGACCTGTAAAGAATAGTGTTAATGATCTTATGTCATTGGTTGATAGAGCTATACTTCTTTTGCCGGATGATATGAGAGCTGAAAATACTCTTTTCATCACGATGTTTCAGGATGTAATTAAAGACTATCTTTCTCGAAATCNGGGNGATTTATATTCGTTCTTGAAATGGTGGGNTGTTAACGGGTATAGATTTAAAGTTGATTCTCCCGANTCGAGTGATGCGATGACAATTTCAACTATTCANAAGTCAAAAGGATTGGAATTTAAATGTGTTGTCATTCCATACGCCGGTAAAAGAACCCAGACAAGCGATGAAAAACTTTATTGGTTAGACAGTGTNGCTCTCGATGGTATTCCTGAGGATATTATTCCACCGATATTCCCTACAAAGTTAAGTAAAAAACAATTTTCAGGAACGGTATTTGAACGATCGTATAACATTCAGAGTCGAAAACAAATTATTGACTCGATAAATACGTATTATGTCGCATTNACCCGAGCCAAACAAGAGCTGTTTGTGATAGCAATGAAAGACGGTGATAGCGANATGAAAGAGATATACAATGTAATAAATGACCTGACAGGCGAGATATTGTCTGATTATATGGATCGGCAAGGTCTTGATAAGGAGATGGATCGTCTTGTCGAGCCATTAGCGGAGTATCTCGATGAAGAAAGTGGCGTTTTTGAATATGGATCGTCATATATGCCTAAAAAAGAGGATGAAAACTCTTCAAAAAGAAAATCTATTGAAATGCCGTCATATCAAGTGTTTGATAACAGCGATAAACTTCGACTTGTTATGATTGAAAAAGAAAATGTCGATCCTGAAGATGCAAGAAAAATGGGTACATTCATGCACGAAGTTCTCAGAGGTGTTTATTCAAAAGATGATATACCTTTCAGATGTAGTCAGGAGGGACAGAAAGCCGGACTTGATAAAGATTTAATAGATGAACGTATTGAAATTCTTTCACACGCAGTTTCTGACGATAGGGTAGCACCGTGGTTTGAGAACTGTCGTCGTGTCATCATGGAGCGTCCAATTGCATCAGCCGAGAACGAACATACTCGTCCCGACCGAATCGTATGGACCAAGGAAGGAAATGTAGATGTAATAGATTATAAATTTGGAGCTGAAGAGAAACAACATGTATCTCAAGTTCAAGATTATGTTAACCGTATAAGGCAATCCGGTGAAAAAAATGTCAGAGGATTTCTATGGTATCCGCTTGAAAATAAGATTGTAACTGTGGATGATGGTAAGCATTTGGCTCTTTTTTAATGTAAAATTATATGGTAAAAAATAAACAAAGAAAAATAAAGTCAGGCAGAATAAAGGCCATTGTTGTATTACTTGTTTTGTTGGTAACAACATATTTTTCAGGCGAAATTTTGTCGGCATGTGATAATTCAGACGAATCTCATATTTCCAATATCAGTACGACGGCAGAACAATTACAAAAAGTTGTTACAAATCCTGCGCTTGAAGAAGAATTGGTCTATTATAAAGGCATGACGGTTTCGTTTAATAGACGACTTCATATACCCAACTGGGTAGCGTGGGAGCTGACATCTCTGGAAACAGGAGGTGATGCAAATCGTTCTGAAAAGTTTTTTTGTGATGAATCGGTCCCCGGTTGTCCTGATTCATGGGATTACAGTTATTCGGGATATGATAGAGGGCACATGGCTCCGGCAGGAGATATGAAGTGGGATGAAGAAGCAATGCGTCAAACTTTTTATCTGACAAATATATGTCCCCAAGCTCCTGAACTAAACCGGGGAACATGGAAGTCGCTTGAAGAAAAATGTAGGGTAAGAGCAAAGAATGATAGTGCTATTATAATAATATGTGGACCAATCTTGACTGATTCTATTACCGAGTATATCGGTGATAGTAGGGTTGCTGTACCAAAACGTTTTTTTAAAGTTGTATTATCGCCCTATCGGGATGAACCGGTTGCGATAGGATTTATCATGCCTAATGCAAAGGTCGTGGGTGGAATGCAGCCGGCGGCAGTAAGCATTGATGAAGTTGAATCGGCAACAGGACATGATTTCTTCTCAATTTTAAACGATGACGAGGAGAATCGACTTGAAAGTATGTGCAATTTCAATCGATGGAGCCGTATGTTATAGTTGAAATTACTGTTTTAATGTGCTTTTTGATGTTTTTTAGCGATTTAATACGATTTTTTTTAAGAAAAAGGGTCAAAATAAAAAAAATTGCTTTATCTTTGCCAAAAATTATATAAACCAATTAAATAATTATAGTTATGAACAAAACTGAATTAGTAAACGCCATTGCTGAAAAAGGTGGCCTTACCAAAGCAGACGCTAAACGCGCTCTTGACGCTACTCTTGAAGCAGTATCTGAATCTCTTGCCAAGAACGACAAAGTAACTCTTATCGGTTTTGGTACTTTCTCTGTAGCAAAGAAAGAAGCTCGTACCGGTATCAATCCCCGCACAAAACAGGCTATCAAAATTCCTGCTCGCAACGTTATCAAATTCAAACCCGGTAGCGAACTTAATGATAAAGTAAAATAAGTATTTCTTTACTTTCAATCATAAAAAAACAGGCTCTTATTAAGAGCCTGTTTTTTTATGTCTTATGCCTTTTTATTTTTATTGTGCAGCAGCTTGAATGATATTGACAATGATTGGTTTAGCTCCGGCAACAAATATCTCGACCGCAATTACCATAATGATCATACCCATCAATCGCATCATAACATTATTACCGGTCTCGCCTAAAAATTTTGTTAGGCGGACAGATGCGGTCAAAACAATGTAAGCGAGGAAGTAAATCAAAGCAATACTGCCTATAACAATAGATTTCATTACCCATGATCCGGCCGCTTGATCCATCAGTACCATTCCGTTTGCTATTGCACCCGGGCCGCAAAGCATTGGGATTGCAAGGGGAGTGATAGTGATGTCTTCAGCGTATGATGAAACTTCATCATCTCTCAGCTTAACACTTGAATATCGAGCCTGCAACATATCAAATCCAATTTTTAAGATGATNATTCCGGCTGCCACTCTAAATCCATTAGCCGAAATTCCAAAGAATTTGAATAATACTTGNCCGCCAATAGTAAAACAGACTAATATTATAAATGAAATTATAGTAGCCTTCTTTACAATTTTTCGGCGCTCGTCNTTATCCAGNTTTTGGGTCATGCTCAAGAATAGAGGCATTGTTCCCAATGGGTTTGTAAGCGAAAAGAAAGAGGTAATACACAAAAAAGTAAAAGGCATTATCTGATCATTCAAAGAGCTGAAAAAATCCATTGCTTTTATTTTAAGGGTTGATATTGTATTATTTAATGTTGCAAAGATAGTTATTTATTTAATTCAAGCACCTATTCTCTGATAGAAAATATTTATAATTCTGTAATTTTTATTCATAAGGTAATATTTATTAATTTATAAACATATTTATAAATTGACTNTAAGGCTTAACAGCTTAATTGATATGATGTTTACCCGGTATGTTAATCTGTAAAATGAATAAAAATGAAAATGTGATAANGGGNGTTTTTAAATTAATTCGTATTTTTGTAATAGAAACATGGATAAATCTAACATACTCACTATTGTTATCCCGGTTTATAATCGGGAGCAACTTATATTGAATGCGCTCGAATCAATAGCTTTGCAAGAATGTGACGATCGTGTCAAAATTATTGTTGTTGATGATAAGTCAACCGATTCAACGGTCTTAAATGTGATGAAATGGATAGAAAGTCATTCTCATCTTGACATAAAATTATTAACAAATAGTAAAAANGGAGTTTCGAGTGCAAGAAATCGAGGATTGAATGACGTTGATACGGAGTTTGTTATGTTTTTTGACTCAGATGATCAAATGGTTCCGGGTTTCCTTGGNNGCTTGNTTGATAAATTAGATAATACTAATGCCGATTTAATAGGGTGGGATGTCAATTTTACCGGTATCGGTAAACNNAAACGAATTTTTAAGNAGTCTAAAGTTTGGTNTAACCATCTTGTCCACGGGNTTTTATCAACTCAGCGATATGTNGCGCGATTGTCATTGTTCAACTCTGCAGGCGGATGGAATGAATCTTTGCAGGCTTGGGTNGATTATGAACTTGGTGTTAGATTGTTGTTACTCAATCCGATAATTGAGAAATTTAATATTGAATATACTCGGACAATCAACGTAAATTATACTAAAAACTCGATAACCGGTGCCGGATATTATATAGATCCTGAAAAATGGATTGCAGCCCTTGATAGTGTTGAAAATTTAATCATAAAATATGTCCCTGATAAAATAGGGTGGGTTCAATATCGACGTGCAATTTTAGCGGCTGAATTTAGTNGTGCAAAACTTAGTGATGATGCTTGCNGTCAATTGACCCAAGCGATGGTTTATAANCAGTTNCCGGGTTATTGTGTAAAATCAATTTTTCATTTACATAAGATATTTAAACGTGGGACATGGGTTTTAGCTTCTTGTTTTATCCAAAAATAATTTGTAAATTTGCGAGATAAAACATTAATATAGATTTAACTGCAACGCCTGTCAATATGTCAGAAATCAACGAANCAATCGCCGAAAACGAAGAAAATATCAATAATCCGACTCCNGTAGAGTATGGCGAGGATGCCATTCAAACTCTCAGCTGGGAAACTCATATCAGGTTGAGACCCGGTATGTATATCGGTAAAGTCGGAGATGGCTCTGCTCCTGACGATGGTATATATGTTCTTCTTAAAGAGGTTACAGATAACTCGATTGACGAGTTTATGATGGGCAATGGTAAAAAGATTGAGGTTGATGTTAATGAAACGACCGTAACNGTAAGAGACTATGGNCGNGGTATTCCGTTGGGTAGCCTTATTAAAGCTGCGTCAGTGATGAATACCGGTGCAAAATATAATTCAAAGACCTTTAAAAAGTCAGTTGGATTGAATGGCGTCGGTATAAAAGCTGTAAATGCACTCTCATCAAGTTTTACTATTATAAGTCATCGTGACGGGCAAATGCGTCGTGCCGAGTTTGAGAAAGGAAANCTTGTGAATGATTCAGGCATCCTGCCTTCNGATGAACCAAATGGAACATACGTTTCGTTTACGCCTGACGGAACAATCTTTAAAGATTACAGCTATCGTGACGAATATATTGTTCAGCAATTAAAGAATTACACNTTCCTTAATATCGGTCTTGTAATTGTCTATAATGGCGTCAGAATGGTTTCACGAGACGGGCTGCTTGACTTGTTGCGTGAAAACATGTCAAACGATCCCATATATCCTGCAATTCACTTGAGTGGTGATGATATTGAAATTGCCTTCACTCATTGCAATCAGTATGGNGAGGAGTATTATTCGTTTGTTAACGGTCAATTTACGCCATTAGGNGGAACNCACCTTACAGCGTTTAAAGAATCGGTAGCACGCACATTAAAAGATTATTACAATAAGTCATTTGAATATTCTGATGCGCGCACCGGTATTGTTGCTGCTATTTCAATAAAGGTCGAAGAACCCAACTTTGAATCACAGACAAAGACTCGCCTCGGCTCAAGCAATATGAGCCCCGATGGTCCTACGGTACAAAAGTTTATNGGNGATTTTGTAAAAAAAGAACTTGATAACTATCTGCATCGTAATCTTGATGTTGCTGATGTCATATTAAAGAAGATTCAGCGTAACGAACGTGATAGAAAGGCGATGTCGGCGGTTACAAAACAGTCTAAAGAAAAGACNAAGAAANTATTGGTNTATAATAAAAAACTTTCAGACTGTACCCTTCATTTCAGTGANAATAAGGGCGACGAGGAAAAGAAACTCGCTACNTCAATTTTTATCACTGAGGGTAACTCGGCTGCCGGAACTATCACTCAGATTAGAGATGTCGAAACTCAGGCTGTATTCTCACTTCGAGGCAAGCCGTTGAATACGTATGGATTGCCNCTNGCTGAAGTTTACAAAAACGAAGAGTTTTCAAGCTTGCGAACCGCTTTGAATATTGAAGAATCGCTTGACGATTTAAGATATAATAAAGTTATTATTGCAACAGATGCCGATGTTGACGGAATGCATATCAGATTGTTGTTGATGACCTATTTCCTACAGTTTTGCCCCGATCTTGTAAAGGCCGGACATGTATATGTGCTACAAACTCCGCTGTTTAGAGTCAGAGACAAATCGGCGACTCGTCGAAGTGATAAGAACAAGACGGGTAAAAAAACAAAACAAGACACATATTATTGTTATTCTGATCAAGAACGAATCGACACAATAAATAAACTTGGTTCCAATGCCGAAATAACCCGATTTAAAGGACTTGGTGAGATTTCGCCTGATGAATTCCGCGACTTTATNGGTCCCGATATGAGAATTGACCGTGTGTCTTTGCGTAAGGATGATGCAATCTCTTGGTTACTCGAATTTTACATGGGTAAAAATACATCTGAACGACANAACTTTATCATCGATAATTTGATTATTGAAGATGATTCTCAAATTTCGTAGTNTAAAGCAAAATTNAAAACATGAGTAATAAAGAGGTTCGCATCGGTGTTTTCCCCGGCTCATTTAATCCGTTCACNATCGGTCACTATTCAATAGTGGAACGNTCGGTAGGNNTGTTTGATAAAATNTATGTTGCAGTNGGTTATAATGCCGATAAAGANATAACAGCTTCTATTGATGAGCGTATTGATTCAATCAGAAAATCACTGTCTCGATTTGAAAATGTNGAAGTAATTGCTTATAGTGGGCTGACTGTCGATTTTTGTCGAGANGTAAACGCTAAATATCTTATTCGTGGAATTAGAAGTGTTGCCGATTTCGAATATGAAAGAAATATGGCTGATATCAATCGTCAAATNAGCGGTTTGGAAACAATATTATTTTTCTCGCTCCCCGAACATGGTGCGGTTTCATCTTCAATTGTAAGGGAGTTGGAACGTTTTGGTGCGGATATCTCTCATTTTTTACCCTCTGATAAACAGTAATAAATAATGAATAANTTAAAATTTGTATTGATGGCAGGTATCCTGGCATTTATGCCGTTTGNCATGTCNGCTCAATTTAATAATCTCAGAAAACTTCAGACTGCCGAACAAATCATAACCAATTTATATGTCGACAGTGTTGATGAAAATAAAATTGTAGAGGAGGCTATCATTGCCATGCTTAAAACGCTTGATCCNCATTCGCTTTATTCTGATGCTGCTGAAACAAAAGAACTTACGACACCTCTTGATGGNCGATTNAGCGGTATTGGGATACAATTTAATATGCTTGATGATACTCTTAGGGTTATACAGACAGTTGTCGGTGGGCCATCTGAAAAAGTTGGGATACTTCCCGGAGACCGTATTTTAACAGCAAACGATTCGTTGATATCAGGNGCTAAACGGAAAAATTCATCAGTCTTGAATATCTTGAGAGGTCCTAAGGGAACGCCTGTAAATGTCACGGTTCTTCGCCGAGGTGTAAAAGAGCCGATACAATTCCGAATTATACGNGATGATATCCCCATCGAAAGTNTTCTTGCNGCCTATATGGTTACACCTGAGGTCGGATATATNAGTATTGCAAATTTTGCCGAAAATACGCCTGAAGAGCTTACGACTGCGATGACTCAGCTTAAAAAGCAGGGTATGAAGCATCTCATCCTTGACTTGGAAGATAACGGAGGCGGATATATGAATTCGGCTGTTGATATGGCAGGGGAGTTCTTGGCAAAAGGAGACTTGATTGTATCGACACGTTCGCCTCGTACAACCGGTACAACTGAATATAGATCAGAACGTTCCGGTATGATGCCCGATGGCCGACTTGTTGTAATGGTAAATCAATATTCGGCATCGGCGTCTGAAATATTGTCAGGAGCNATTCAAGATCATGACCGTGGTGTAGTTGTTGGTCGACGCACCTTCGGTAAAGGTCTTGTACAACGTCCGATACCATTTCCCGACGGCTCAATGATTCGTCTGACGGTTGCCCGTTACTACACTCCCTCGGGACGTACAATTCAAAAGCCGTATAATCAGAATGATATTGATGATTATCGGATGGACATTTATCATAGATACCAGGCNGGGGAGTTCANTAGTGCCGACAGTGTTCATTTTGATCCATCTCAAAAAGTGACGACCTTGAAAACCGGACGNACAATATANGGTGGCGGTGGCATCATGCCTGATGTTTTTGTGCCGATTGACACCACATTAGTAACTCCATTCTATCGCGACCTTGTGGCNAAAGGTGTTTTGAACCGTTTTGTAATGAACTATGTAGATGAAAATCGAAAAGAACTGAAACGTAAATACAAGACTGAAGACCTNTTTGTTGAAAATTTTGTTGTGANACCTCAAATGGTTGATAAAATCAAAGAAATGGCTGCCAATGATTCAATAAAAATAGTCGATGAACAGGTTGAGAAGTCAAAAAAAGCACTTGAGGCAAACATTAAGGGTTTGATTGGACGTGATCTTTTTGTTAATGGAACATATAGNCGCATTGTAAATCCTCTTGACCCGATTTTTNTAGAGGCGGTTGCGGTTATTTCAGACCCCGAACGTTATAATGAAATACTTAAAAAGCAGACAAAATAGGCTGTTTTGAGCCTTAATTTGCTTATTTATCATATAATTTGGAAAATTTTAGCATATATTTGGCTGTTATATAAAAAAAAATTACGATATTTGCACTGCAAAAAATAAGAGCACCCATTAGAAGAGGGGCTATCGCTCTACCAATCAATGCGTTTAATCAATTTACAACTAAAGAATATACAAATATGACTAAAGCAGACATTGTTAACGAAATTTCTAAATCAAAGGGTCTTCCCAAAGAAATGGTTCTTCAAACAGTTGAAGCATTCATGGAAGTAGTAAAAGATTCACTTTCTAAGGGTGAAAATGTTTACCTCCGCGGTTTTGGTAGCTTTATTCTCAAAACTCGTTCTGAGAAAACAGCTCGTAATATCTCAAAAAATACAACTATCATCATCCCCGAACACCGTATTCCCGCGTTCAAACCCTCTGACGCTTTCAAATCGGAAGTTCGTTGATAGATTCTTCTATTATTAATCCTTTAACTTTCACCCACAATGCCCAGCGGAAAGAAAAGAAAAGGCCATAAAATGGCTACTCACAAACGTAAAAAACGTTTAAGAAAGAATCGTCATAAGAAGAAATAANCCGTTATTGTTCTTCTTTTAGACTATTACGCCATACAAGAACAAACTTTCATGTGGGATGATAAACTTNTGAATACCCATGACAGTTTGTTCTTTGCGTTTTTGAATACATTAATTAACTTATTGTTTAACCAGTTATACACGATCTAAGTCCAATGAAGAGTGAACTAATTGTTGATGTTCAGTCATCAGAGGTGTCGATTGCGCTTCTTGAAGATTCGCGGCTCGTTTCTTTACAGAAAGAGTCTCGCAATCTGGCTTATGCTGTNGGNGACATTTATCTCGCCAAGGTTAAGAAACTCATGCCGGGACTTAATGCCGCTTTTGTCAACGTTGGCTATGAAAAAGATGCGTTTTTACATTACTTAGATCTTGGCTCGAGATTTTCGTCTTATGCCGAGTTTGTCTCTGAACTTCTTTCTGATAAAAAGAAAGTGCCTCAGCTCTCTAAAATGAAGCTGAAACCTGAGATTGACAAACATGGTGCTATACCTGACCTTTTGACAGCAGGTCAGGAATTACTTGTTCAGATTGTTAAGGAGCCGATTTCGTCTAAAGGNCCCCGACTGACAACTGAAATAACTTTTACGGGTCGTTACCTTGTTCTGATTCCCTTTAGCGATAAAATTTCTATTTCCCAAAAAATTAAGACAAGCGAAGAAAAAGTCCGCTTGCGTCAGCTAATCGACTCAATACGTCCTAAAAATTTCGGCGTGATTGTCCGTACTTCTGCTGAAGGGAAAAAAGTCGCAGAATTGAACAATGAGCTCAAAACATTGCTNCATTGTTGGGAATCTACAATAGAAAAAGCTCAAAAGGCACAGGTCCCATCACTGATTTTCGAAGAAGAAAGCCGCATTGTCGGTGTTTTACGCGATATTTTCAGCCCTACTTTTGAAGATATCTATGTAAATGACGCCGAAATTAAAGAGCAAATCGACAAATATGTNTCGTTAATTGCTCCCGACCGTAAAGAAATCGTCAAATTATATAGCGAAGAACAGCCGATATTTGACCACTTCAATATAACCAAACAGATAAAATCTTCTTTTGGNAAAACAGTGTCGTTCCGTTCCGGTGCCTACATTATTATTGAACATACCGAGGCGCTTCATGTGATTGATGTCAACTCGGGAAATAGGGCAAAAGCCGGCAATGACCAGGAAAGCAACGCTCTCGAAGTGAACCTGAGNGCTGCTGATGAAATTGCTCGCCAGCTGCGATTGCGTGATATGGGNGGAATCATTGTAATTGATTTCATCGATATGAATAAAGCCGAACATCGTCAAAAGCTTTATGAGCATATGCGAGAAGTCATGGCTAATGATCGCGCGCGACATAATATCCTGCCATTAAGCAAATTCGGACTGATGCAAATAACACGTCAACGCGTTCGTCCGGCTCTCGATATCGTAACAACCGAAACTTGTCCGTCATGTTTTGGAAAGGGTGAAGTNCAACCGTCGTTGTTGTTTACTGATACTCTTCGCGAGAAAATCGATTATATGGTCAACGACTTGCACATGACCAATTTTATTGTCTATGTTCATCCATTTGTTGATGCATATTTAAAGAAAGGATTACTTTCGCTCGCTCGACGTTGGCGATTCCAAATTGGCGGTTCGTTTAAGATTTTGCCTGATCAATCGCTTGCCTACCTTCAATATCGAGTCCTTGATAAGGATAAAAATGAAGTCGATTTGAAGGAGGAAAAAGACCTTGAAACATCTACNTCAAAAACTAAATCAAAAGCCAAGACCAGGGGAAACGAAGAATGACACCTTGTCCCCATNTCAAATTATAACACTAAATCCATCTTTGACAAATATTTATATGTTAAAGATGGATTTATTTATATTTTTAATCTTTTTTAGATTAAGAAATGTCGGTAAATTCCCTATTTATCATTAATTTTGCAAGATAATAGATAACTGTATGCTTACCCCGATTATTGAAGCCGATAAAATAAAGAAAATNGACGAGTTGACTCGNATGGCAAATAATATTGTCATTACCTGTCACCTTGCTCCCGATGGCGATGCGCTTGGTTCGACTACGGCGCTTTGCAAAATTTTATCTGAGATGGGCAAAAAGGTGCATGTGGTTACTCCCGATCAGGTTCCAAACTCTCTGATGTTCATCCCCGGNGTAAAAGATGTTGTGGCNGCTACTCGTCATGAAGAATTTGCCAAACTTCTTTTTAAAGAAGCTGATTTGATTTTCTGCCTCGATTTCAATGCCCCTTATCGTATAGATAGACTTCAGGATTCCCTTGTTAATTCTGATGCGAAGAAAATATTGATTGATCATCATTTAGATCCGGATATTGATGCTGATGTGATAATCTCTCATCCCGAAGTGTCATCGACATGTATGTTACTATTTAGAGTGATTTGTCAACTTGGTTGGTTGAGACTGGTCGACAAAGATGTTGCATCATGTATCTATACCGGGATGATGACCGATACCGGCAACTTCTCATACAATAGTCAAGATCCCGATTTATATATAGTGATTGCCGAACTGATTAAAAGAGGGATCGACAAGGATTCGCTNTATAAAAAAGCGTTTAATACAAAATCTATC
This sequence comes from Bacteroides sp., assembly GCA_014802535.1. Lineage (GTDB taxonomy): Bacteria > Bacteroidota > Bacteroidia > Bacteroidales > Muribaculaceae > CAJUPY01. The sequence goes on from JAAVCC010000019.1 coordinate 107,009, forward strand.
AGCCAGTTAAAGATAAATGGATATGCAATTTCAGAGTGTACCCGTTTTTATCCTGAACANAGAGCCGCACTGATGGTTTTAGACAAAGATGATCTTGAAAAGTTTGACTATCAACCCGGTTTGACTGAAGGACTTGTCAATGTACCGTTGTCGGTGCCNGAAATAAACTATGTGGTTTATTTACGTCAGGCCGACGGTTATGTAAAAGTCTCAACACGCTCTGAAGGTGATATTCCTGTCAATGAAATGTGCTCAAAATATTTCAATGGAGGAGGACATAAGAATGCTGCCGGCGGCGAATTTCACGGAACAATGGAAGAGGCTGTTGCTACTTTTGAAAAGGCGATGGTCGAATTCGATAAATATATTAATGCTTGATTGCTAAAATACATAGAGATAATATTTTAAAAAATGAAAAAAATAAACGGACGAATAATTCTTGGAGTAATCGCGACAATGTTCCTTTCAATGTCGTTTATGTCTTGTAATGACAGCAAGAGTTATTCAGAATTACTCAATGAAGAAAAGAAAAATATTAACGCTTTCTTGGCAAACCANAAAGTCGTTAATGAAATACCGTCTGATTCTGCGTTTGAAATTGGACCGAATGCTCCGTTTTATCGAATGGATGAAGAGGGAAATGTCTATATGCAAGTCCTTGATCGCGGCGATGGNGAGCGTCCTGTTGACGATGAAGTCGTTTATTTCCGTTATATTCGTTATGATTTAGGTAACTATGCAGCNTCTGATACNTTACCCGTCGGAGGCGGTAATGCCAATAATATGGAGAGTGAGCCTACGTGGTTTAGACTGAATAACTATCGTATAACCGCATCATCACAATATGGTGCCGGTATTCAACTGCCGATGACATACCTTAATTATAACGCTAAGGTAAATATTGTTTTGAAGTCGCAATATGGTTTTACATCAGAAATTTCTTATGTAACACCATTCCTTTATAATATAAGCTATTANAAACCTGCTGTTTAAAAATCAACTATTTAGAAAACCATTTTAACCATATTTATATCATGTCACTGATAAAATCTATCTCAGGTATCCGTGGTACAATTGGAAGCCGTCCCGGTGAAGGTCTTAGCCCATTGGATATAGTGAAATTTACTGCGGCTTATGCTGCATTTATCAAAAAAACAACCGATCGTCGTTCACGTCTTATTGTGGTAGGTCGAGATGCTCGTCTATCCGGTAAAATGGTAAATGANATCGTTGTCGGAACTCTTGTAGCTATGGGCTTTGATGTTGTTAACATCGGTCTCGCAACAACTCCCACTACTGAGATTGCTGTGGTTGAAGAGGGCGCTTGTGGAGGTATTATCCTTACAGCATCTCACAATCCAAAACAGTGGAATGCTTTGAAACTGCTTAACCAAAACGGCGAGTTCCTCAACGATGCTCAAGGTAAAGAAGTACTTCGTATTGCCGANGCTGAAGAATATCAATTTGTTTCGGTCGATGANCTCGGTCATGAATTTGTGAATGAGACATATACCCGACGTCATATCGACAAAGTGCTTGATCTTGAGCTTGTTGATGTTGAAGCTATTTCAAAAGCCAATTTTACAGTAGCCGTTGATGCTGTAAATTCGGTCGGTGGTGTTGTTATCCCNGAACTTTTACGCCGCCTTGGTGTCAAAAATATTATCGAACTTAACTGTGAACCCACAGGACATTTTGCTCATACACCGGAGCCTATCCCCGAAAACCTTACTCAAATCTCATCTTTGATGAAAAATTCTAAGGCTGATGTCGGCTTTGTTGTTGACCCCGATGTTGACCGACTCGCTATTGTTATGGAAAACGGTGAAATGTTTGTTGAAGAATATACTCTTGTTGCGGTCGCTGACTATATTCTTTCAAAAACTCCGGGTGCAACTGTCAGCAATCTAAGCTCTTCACGTGCTTTGCGTGATGTTACTGCTGCTCATGGTTGTGAGTACAATGCCGCAGCTGTAGGTGAGGTTAACGTTGTTACAAAAATGAAAGAAACCAACGCTGTTATCGGTGGTGAAGGCAATGGTGGAGTGATTTATCCGGCTTCTCACTATGGTCGTGATGCTCTCGTTGGTGTTGCTCTCTTCTTGACACTGTTGGCTAAGAGTGGTAAAAAAGTTAGCGAACTCAAAAAACAATATCCNGCCTATTCAATCGCAAAATCTAAAATAGAATTAACCCCCGAGATAAATGTTGATAAGATTCTTGAGGCTGTTAAGCAGCGTTTTGCAGGCGAAAAAATCACTGATATTGANGGCGTGAAAATCGATTTTGCCGACTCTTGGGTTCATCTTCGNAANTCAAATACCGAACCAATCATTCGTATTTATTCNGAAGCTCATACAATGGATGAAGCCGAATCNCTTGCTGAAAAAATTAAATNGATAATTACTGAAATGACAAAATAAATGCAATTTTTGCTGTTTTTTCATGTNNCTTGTCAATTAACACTTGAAAAAATTGATAATTACATAAAAAAACAGTAACTTTGCACCGCTTTTTAGCAATCCCGTGTGATGGGAAATTAAGGAGCACTAATTCACTTAATTTTGAGTAACACAATTAAACAAAAACAAATGAAAACTTTTAAACTTGAAGCCCGTCCTCGTGTTGAGCTCGGCAAAAAAGCAGCAAAAGCTCTTCGTAGCGAAGGTCTTATCCCTGTAGTTCTTAACGGTGGTGAAATCATCGAAGCAGGTAAAAACGTAAAATTGGCTCCCGGTCAAAAAATCGTTGAGATTGGCAATGGTAAAGCTATGATTACAACCGACCTCGTTGTTAACAATGACGCTGTTCGTAAACTTATCTATACTCCTGACATTTTCGCTATCGAGTTGACTTTTAANGGCGAAACCAAAATGGCTGTTTTGAAAGAAATTCAGTTCCATCCTGTTAAAGATACTATCCTTCATATCGATCTTCTTGAAGTTAACGAAAAGAAACCTGTCGTTATGGAAGTTCCTGTTCAGCTCGAAGGTCATGCCGAGGGTGTTAAAGCCGGTGGTAAACTTACTCTTTCAATGAAGAAAATCAAAGTTAAAGCACCCTATACCAATATCCCCGAACGCGTTGTTATCAATGTAGATAACCTCGGTCTTGGCAAAACTCTTCAAATTGGTGAACTCCACTTTGATGGTCTTGAACTTGTTAATGCTAAAAATGCTGTTGTTTGCGCTGTTCAGCTCACTCGTGCNGCTCGTGGTGCAGCTGCTGCCGCTGCCGCAGGCAAATAAATTGACATATTGATATAAATTCCCTATGAAATATCTAATCGTAGGGCTTGGCAATATCGGTGATGAATATCGCGATACGCGCCATAATATCGGATTTAAAGTATTGGATGCCTTTGCCGAGGCGTCCAATACTTCTTTTTCGACCGAACGTTATGGTGATATTGCTCGCATGAGACTCAAAAACAAACAATTGATATTGCTGAAGCCGTCCACATTCATGAATTTGAGCGGTAATGCCGTTCGTTATTGGGTGGATAAAGAATCAATTGACATNGATAATATATTGGTTATTGTCGATGATTTGGCATTGCCTTTTGGTGCAATCAGACTTAAACCNAAGGGGAGTGATGCCGGTCATAACGGATTAAAAAATATTGCCCAGATGCTCGGAACTGACGAATATCCTCGTTTGAGGTTTGGAATCGGTAACGACTTNCCTCGTGGACGCCAAATAGAATATGTACTTGGTTGTTTTTCGCTTGACGAGCGTCAGAAATTGCCTTTGAGAATAGATGTCGCTATAGATGCTATNAAAACATTCTGTCTCGCCGGCATTCAAACTGCAATGTGTGATTTTAATAATAAATAGTCTATGCCTCAAGAAGTTAGAATTGATAAATGGCTATGGGCTATGAGAATTTTTAAAACCCGTACNCTTGCTACTGAAGCATGTAAAAAGGGTCGTGTGACTCTTGGCGAAAATCAAATTATTGCAAAACCATCGCGTACAATTAAAATTGGAGATATCGTCAATGTACGAAAATCGCCGGTAACATATACTTTTAGAGTAAAGGGNNTGACTGAAAACCGACTTGGCGCAAAACTTGTGCCTGACTATATGGAAAATATAACACCTCAGTCAGAACTCGATTTGCTTGAAATAGTTAAAATTAATGGATTTGTTGACCGTCGAAAAGGGCTTGGACGTCCAACTAAGAGAGAAGGACGAGAATTGGCTCGATTTACCGAAGAAGCATTTGATTCAGGCTGGGATTTTGATTTCGACGATATCGATGACGACGATGATAATTAAAAAAATAATCTAATCATTATTATATTATGAAGTTTAAATTTCTTTTTGCTGTTGGGCTGTTAGCTGCCTCAGCAACAATGTGGGGCGTTAATCCCAAACATGAATTTAGAGGTGCGTGGATTCATACCGTTCACCAGCCTCAGTATTCACGTCAATCAACTGAGCAGAACAAGGCATACTTAACCTCATTGCTTGATTCTCTTCAAATGACCGGAGTNAATGCCGTAGTTTTTCAGGTGCGNCCTTGTGCNGATGCNTTNTATAACTCTAANTATGAACCNTGGAGTAANTTTTTAACCGGTGAAAACGGNAAAGCNCCNTCACCTTATTGGGATCCNTTGCTGTTTATGACCGAAGAATGTCATAAAAGNGGTATGGAACTTCATGCATGGTTAAATCCCTATCGAGTTACTACNTCTNCAAAAGATGTTTTACCTAAAAACCATNTNGTCTATAAAGAACCGGGTCGTTTTGTNACATTTAACGGTGCAAAATATTTTGATCCGGGATTACCCGAAAACCGTGAGTTTATATGTAATGTTGTAGCCGACATCATCAATAATTATGATGTTGATGCAATCCACATGGATGACTATTTTTATCCTTATCCGGTTGCCGGTCAAGAATTTCCCGATAGTAAGTCATATAANCAATATGGTAATGATATGCCAATTGATGACTGGCGTCGTGAAAATGTCAATTTGTTGATTAGCGAAATTCACAATACNATTTCTNAAATCAAACCTTGGGTGCGTTTNGGTATTAGCCCGTTTGGTATTTGGCGAAATGAGTCGTCAGACCCTAAAGGTAGCAAAACCAATGGTTTGCAAAACTATGACGACCTGTATGCCGACGTTCTNTTATGGACTCGTAACGGTTGGGTTGACTATATGTTGCCTCANTTATATTGGACTCTTGAGAACAAACGTGCATCATCGCTTGAACTTGCAGGCTGGTGGAATAAGAATGCCAATGGTCGTCATATGTACTATGGTCAGGATATTTCTGCAACTATGAGGACTCCCGATCTCGCTCCGTCAACTGAAAAATCGCAGTTGCGTCACAAAATTGAATTGTCTCGTCAACTTGAAAATGTTCAAGGCAACTGTTGGTGGCCCGGCTATCTAATTACTCGCAATATGCTTGGCGTTGCCGANTCGCTTGCCAATGATCTTCAGTCAACCATTGCGCTTGTACCATCTTATCCTTGGATNAGTTCAAAAAAACCTTCTCCGGTGANTGGTCTTAAGATTAAAAATGGTATTGTTTCATGGAATGGTGATAAAGTTCATGGTACTCCCCAAGATGTTATTCAATANGTTGTTTATAANNCTGATAGNTCAAATCCTGANGCAATAAATAACTCAGAAAACATTCTGNGTGTTACTCGTGAGACTTCATTTAAGTTACCTGAATCGCTGAANGGCAGTATTATCTTTGTAACCGCGCTCGANCGAGTTAATAATGAGTCTCCGGCTTCAATGCCAATCAAGTATAATTGATATTGAGCATGGCAGATGAATCCAATCCGGTGATCAGCATTATAATGCCGGTAAAGGATGGTCAACTGTTTATNGCNCAAGCAATTGATTCGGTATTNGCTCAAACTTACAAAAATTTTGAGCTGATAATAGTTAATGATGGTTCGACTGATCAGACTACTGATATAATAGATCGATACNCATCTATNGATTATCGAATAAAGTTCATTAGCCTCGAAAAAAATCATGGCGTCTCTGTGGCACGAAATAAAGGATTAGAATGTGCCACGGGACGCTATGTCTCTTTTATTGATTCAGATGATATATTAGATTCTTCAATGATTGAACGGCTGATAAAAACAGCTGAATTTACAGGTGCTGATGTCGTTTTGGCAAATTATACTACTAACCTGCGATTTTTNGGCATTAATAATTCAGAAACGTCTGTATTATTATCTCCTNTAGATGCNGTCAATCAAATGCTTTATCAGAAAAATGGCTTTGATTCTGCNCCATTTGCAAAACTGTTTAACCGTAATTTATTCAATACNTGCCGATTTAAGCCGGGTATTAGATATGAAGATTTGTTGCTGTTACCCGAAATCTATTTAAATTCCAACAAGATTGCTAAGATANACGATCGGTTGTATTATTATCGAAAAAATCTGAATGGTTTTATGTTNNGTAANTCTGAAAAGCATACTGATTTACTTTATGTTACCGANNCNCTAAANCAAGAATTGTNATTATCNTTNCCNANTCTTGNAAANGCNNTTNNNCATCGNCGATTTAGTGCNTTNATGAATATTNTAAAAAGATCAGTTCAAGATAATCTTGATTTAGAAGAATATGATAAATCTCATATAATAAAGGAGATAAAGCAACTTGCACCAATGATTTTAAAAGATGGTAATTCACGTTTGAAAAATCGTATTGGAGCTTTGTTNACATTTACAGGAATACCGACATTAAAATTTGTCATGAGATGGTTGTAAAAACGGTGGATAATATTGAGTTGTATGAACTATGCCGGCGGTTGGCATACAAAGTTTATGAATCATCATANCATCCCGATTGTGTNTTGGCTNTTCTTGATGGNGGNTTAAANCCGGCTGAAATNNTNAGAAANGAGNTNTGTNANCTCTATNATGATGANNCGATTGAATTAGCGTATGTCGTTATTAAACAAAAGAATCGTNGAAGCGTAATGAGTCAATTTCTTAANCATTTACCTGTATGNCTGTTGAATTGTATGAGAGTTATATCGCTGAAAATAAAGAGGGTAGTGCCATNGGTTAAATCAGGTCATATTAGAGTCGAGATTCCTGATCGATGTAAAAAAATCCTTATTGTCGATGATGCAGTTGATACNGGTAANACNNTGTCNTCGGTGTTAAATTTAATTAGTGACNGCATAAACGTTAAAACTGCGGTTTTGACAGTCACAATGAGTAATNCGGATTTGCATCCTGATTATNGTATTTANGATAATGAAATGATTTTAAGATTTCCATGGGCGAGAGATGCAAAATAGCAGTGTTTGACCTTGATGGTACATTAATCAAAGGGAGTTCGTTCAATAGATTTATATGGTTTATTTTAAAAAAACTATTTAAATCAGGCCATTTATGGTTAGGGATAATTGTTGTGTACAATTTTATATTTCAGGTATTTAGGCTCAAAACGAGGGCTTATGCTAAATATAAAATTATGCAAGTAGCTGATGGTGTTTGTTCATCTGATGATTATTATGAATTTGCAATTACTATAGTAAAAAGAATGAGGTCCGATTTATTGGGGCAACTATATGATTTACAGCATAATAATNTACNTACAGTTTTNCTGTCTGCTTCTCCTGATCAATATGTTAAACAAATAGCTGCTANCTTAAATTTTGATTATGTTGCCGGAACTTATTCTGCAAATACTTGGGGAAAATATTATGAAACAAGAGGGGAGCGCAAGCTGCAAATACTNAAGACGTTACTGNCTGAAAATTCGGTGATCGATNCTGTTTTTACCGATCATCACGACGATTTCATGCTGATAGATTTCTNCAAAGGCGCAAAAGTATATTTGATTAATCCTTCAAAAAAGCTTAAATCNCTGTGTGATAGTTATAAAATCGATTATAAAATCAATATACAACACGATTGAGAATGCCTTTCAAAAANGCTATTGTAATACCGTAATTTGTCATTGGTATTCCATCGCGTTTGCATGTGCCGACACGACTTAAAACCATTTGTCNATTGAACATACANCCTCCACAATGAATGACTAAATCATAATCTGATACATTNTCGGGAAAATCCTTACCNCTTACTATGTCAATCTTGATTGATTCTCCGGCGAGTTTNCNTANCATTCCGGGTATTTTTACTCGTCCGATATCCTCTGATGCCGGTGCATGGGTACACGCTTCNGCTATNAAAACTCTACTATTGCCATTAAGCAATTTGATTTTTGATGCACTTTCAATNAAATACTCNATATCACCCTTATATGCNGCCATTAAAACCGAAAATGAAGTTAAACGACAGTCTGATGGTATGTTATTTTCAACAAAATCAAACACTTGNGAATCNGTTATGATAAGATCGGGTTTGCCATTGATTTTTGCTAATGTTTCTGTNAGTTTTTGAGGTGTGGTCGATATTGCCATACATCCACGATCNAGTAGNGCTCTGATGGTTTGAACTTGTGGCAAGATAAGTCGTCCTTTGGGAGCTTGTTTATCTTGAGGCATTACCAATAATACGGTATCACCTTCTTTAACTAACCCTCTTAATAAATCTTGAGCGGCAAACTCTGATGGTATTTTTCTTAAAATTGCCTCGATAAGTTCTTTTCGTCCGACTCGGTGTAGCGCATCAACGCCGATTGCATCATCATTGTTAGCTGTTCTCAAANCTTTTTTGTTAGCAACTCTGATGTAAGGAATTGAGCGTTGGCTAATTAGTGATTCCCATTCTTTTTCCAAACGNGCATTTTCTCCAACCAATAATAAAACAAAATCAGCCNAATNTATAGCCTTTTTTGTTAAGGATATACGTTCTTCTCCGAGCAAGGATTCGTCATCAAATCCCGCTGTATCAACTAATAAAGCAGCTCCAATTTCAGGTAACTCAATCGATTTTTTTACAGGGTCGGTCGTTGTTCCGGCTATATTTGATACCAGCGAAACCTCTTGANNGGCAAGCATATTGATTACCGACGANTTNCCNGAGTTNCANGCNCCGATTACAACAATNGTNAATCNTTCTGACTGTGGCGTATCGTTTAAGCTCATNNNTNAAAAATTAAANTCGCGTTCNCCNTTNNNNATTCTGTCAAGATAGCGACAGGTCATNNNTTTNACTTTTTCATGAGGGATAGTTGCAACCTGCTGTTTTATCAATTCAAATCCGGCTTNGCGTGTAGCGTCCGAAGCATAATCATTCAGATATTCCNCTAAAGTCAACAATGCGTTCGGACCACAACAGTTGGCTATTTGTCCGGTTTTTACAAGCGACATGAATCGGTCGCCTNTNCGTCCCTGACGATAGCACGCTGTGCAAAAACTGGGAATATGATTGGTTGATATAAGCCAATTTACAACTTCGTCAAGTGTTCGGTTATCCGAAATATCAAACTGTGCTGAGTCGTTNTTTGTATCTGTGTTATCNGAATATCCGCCTACTGATGTTCGTGANCCTCCGCTTAGTTGAGAAACTCCTAAATCAAGCACNTTTGNGCGTACTGCCGGGCTTTCCCGTGTTGATATGATAAGACCGGTGTAGGGCACAGCTAAGCGTAACACAGCTACTATGCGGCAAAATAGTTCATCGCTGATTGTATTTGGAAAATCGTTNGTTGAAATATCNTCNGCNGGACAAATGCGTGGCACGCTTATAGTATGAGGACCTACCCCAAAACGTGCTTCAAGGTGTTCNGCGTGCATTAATAGTCCGATAAAGTCATAGCGATAGGTATTTAATCCATATAATACACCAAGNCCCACATCGTCAATACCACCAAGCATTGCGCGATCCATGGCTTCCGTATGCCATGAATAATTGCTTTTGGGNCCATGTGGATGCAACCGCTCATAGTTCTCCTTATGATAGGTCTCCTGAAAGAGTATATANGTCCCGATTTTAGCATCGTGGAGTCGTTTATATTCTTCAACAGTNGTGGCGGCGATATTTACATTTACGCGTCTGATNGNCCCGTTGCGGTGATTGGTTGAATAAATTGTATCGATTGATTCAAGAATATATTCAATCGGATTGTTTTTNGGGTCTTCACCTGCTTCTATCGCAAGACGTTTATGTCCCATATCCTGTAGTGCGATAACCTCCTTTCGTATTTGCTCCTGNGTTAATTTCAAACGAGGTATCGTTCGATTTTTAACATGATAAGGACAATATACACAGCTATTTATACAATAGTTTGAAAGATATAGAGGGGCAAACATCACAATGCGATTGCCATAAAATCTNTGTTTTATTTCGTTTGCAAGAGTGAATATGCGACTGACAACTGTCGGGTCTTCACATTGCAATAATGTCGCNGCTTCACGATGGGTGAGTCCTTGTGCTTTTGATGCTTTTTCAAGAATTGATTCGATATAGGCGAAATCGTTAACCTTTTCGTCGGCAAATTTTATTGATTCAAGAATCTCTTCATGATCAATAAATTCAGTAGCTTTTTCAGATTTTGGATTATACATTTGAAAAGTCTCCTTTTTCTGTTGTTATATACAAATCGGCTTTGGCAAGTTCTTGTCTTAATAAACCAATGCCTTCAGCCGATTCTAAACCAAATGCAGCTTTATTATTATAAAGTGAGTATTGTTTGCGATAGGCTCCAAGTGTTAGATTTGGCATGACAACGTTGGCGCCGGCTTGTAGCCCTGATATGCGACCGTTTGTATCAAGCGAGGCGAGGGCAGTTGTTGATGGAATATTGGCATGCTGAAACATCAGTCGCAAAATTGAGATAAGTTTAAGGGTGAGTTTAAGTCCNCCCGGTGCATGTTTGCCAAATGGNGTATCACTGTGAGGTAAAAATGGACCAATACCGATCATTTCAGGNTGAAGTTCAGTCATGAAAATGAGGTCGCGGATAATNTCGTNAACGGTTTGGAACGGAGCTCCAACCATTATTCCTGTACCTGTTTGATATCCCAATCGTTTGAGNGTCTTTAGACATCTTATGCGATTTTCAAGTGACATNAAATCAGGATGAAGCTTANNGTAATGCTCTGANGTAATCGATTCCTGGCGAAGCAAATATCTTGTAGCTCCGGCTTCTTTAAATTTAACNTATGCTTCATCACTCCATTCCCCGAGTGAAAGTGTAATTGCCGAGTCGGGAAACTCACTATGAATAAGTTTGACNATTTCTTCAACTTNGTCAACTGATAAAGCCGGATTTTCNCCNCCTTGAAGCACAAATGTTCTGAACCCGATTTCATGTCCTGATCGACAACAGTCCAAAATCTGTTCTTTTGATAANGTNTATCGTTTCAGCNTTTTGTTGCTATGCCTTAATCCACAATAATAGCAATCGTTACGGCAAACATTTGTGACTTCAATCAGTCCGCGTATTCTGACATCACGTCCAAAAATTTTGTCTGTTACATCTCGTGCGCGTTGTCTGAGATACTCCGCTTCTTCAGATGACAAATCGTCAGAAAGAAGTTGAAAATATTCAGATTCATCAAGTGAATGAGTCGCTTCAAGCTTATCTATGAGCTCGTGATTGTTCAAACTCAATATGTTTTTTCTTGTTTGCCAAGTTCTTTATCAAAGCGTCGTTTACCGTCTTTAGCAATAGTTGCCGAGCTTGGTCCGGTTATACAGCCACCTTCGCAAGCCATAACTTCAATAAAACGTCCCGGAGCCTTTCCNGATTTTGCGTATGATGATAANAATGCAATATTTCTTTTGTCAAGATTGGCAACCTCAAGAGCATTAATCTCTTTAAGTTTNTCTTCGTCAAGTTTCAGATATGATTTTACGGCNCCGGCAACNCCGCCTGATGCGCCAAATCCGTGAGCCTCCTTAACTGAAATGAAGTCAAGCGTATGTGGTTCGCTCATCGGAATTTGAATTTCNTAACCATCAAAAACTGAGGCTACTTCTTCAAATGTCATCACATAATCTACATTTTCATCTCGGCGAGCTTCCTTTCGTTTTGCAACACATGGTCCGACAAACACAATTTTAGCATCCGGATATTTCTTTCGCACGATTTGTGCGGTATAATACATCGGTGATCGGGTAGTCGATACAAACGGTTGCATTGACGGGATATGTTTATTAACCAGCTCAATGTACGACGGACAGCATGATGTGGTCATAAATGCCTGNCCCTCTTCAATCTTTTCAAGAAGTTCGGCACCCTCGCGCTCGACAGTTTCCATTGCGCCTTGAGCAACCTCTACCACGTCATGAAAACCTATTTCTTTGAAGGCNCCATATACGCGTTCGGTGGGAGCNTCAAACTGACCGAGAATTGAAGGAGCAACAATTGCAACGACTTTTTCGCCGTGACGAATATCATTTAAGACATCAAATGTTTGTGAAATCTCAAAAATCGCTCCAAACGGACAAGCATTCATGCACTTACCACAGTAAATACATTTTGTTTCATCAATATGCTCGATTCCGTTATCATCTTTTGAAATGGCTTTTACCGGACAAGCTTCTTCACACGGAACCGGAATATATACAATTGCGTGATATGGACAGCTGTTATGGCATATTCCGCAACTGATACATTTATCGTGGTCAATCTTTGCCTTACCTGTATCTGTATCAAGATGTACCGCATTTTTAGGGCAGTTGTGAATACAACTACGGGCAACACATCCACGACAAAGCGAGGTAACTTCATAGTTTGTGTGGACACANGACGAACAAGCCTCGTCAATTACACACATTATATTTTCTTTAACTTCTTTTGTNTCGTGGCGATCAAGTGCCATTCTGACATATTCTGAGAGCGGCGTGAGTTCGTCTGTTTCATTGCTCATATCAAGCCCCAGCAATGGTAGGGATTTGTAGCGCCATACCGCACGCTCTTTATGTATACAGCAGCGACCCGGGTGTTTCGACTGTTTAGGACTCAACTCTATGGGTAGTCTGTCAATTTTCTCTTCCAATAAACCGTCCTTCCATAGCTTTACAAGCTCTGCAAGTAAGCGATGGCGGACTATCATAATGTTATTTTTTATCGCCATAAAATTTAGTGATAATTGAAATGGTCAAGGTTTTACATTGCAAAGTTACGGATATTTTTATGAATATGCACTATCNACGCTCCCTTTTAACTATTTATGCAAAATAAAATGTGAACTCGATTACATCAAGTCCACATTAATTATATATAAAGCAATTTTTTTTAGTTTGGAGTTGGTTGAAACGATTGAAAACTGTTGTCGCTATAAAATACAACAATATTCGTGATTTTTTTTAGTCCGTCTGTCGGAACAGATATTGATGACGAAGCCGATGTTTCATTTTGATTCTCAAATACCTCGGCTTGGAGGTTTGCAGCCGAAAAATCTATCGTATTTTGAGCTTTTGGTTGTTGTGATTCATCTTCAGGATTTTCTGAGCTTAAATCTTGGTCAAAAATATTTGGCTCATGATGAGAGTTTCCACCCTTATAATCAATGAATTGACCGTTAAAATTATTGNTCTCAACACCATTTTGAGGCTCTGAGATTTGAATATTTGAGTCATTTACCATCGGACCCTCACCAAATAAAAGCCACATGACCGAAAGAGCAGGGTAGCGAGCATGAATTTTAGATATTATCTCATCGCTTATTTTTTTATTACGACCTGTTAGTAACTGTGATAAGGTAGGACGAGCGATTCCACAGTTGTCAGCAAACTGTGAATTAGAGATATTATAGGTGTCAAGAAACGTTTTTAGGCGTGAAACAATATCCATAATGCTGTTTATGATTTTAAATTCGATGTGCAAATGTAATTAATATATTTGTAAACAGCAAATTTTAAAATGAGAATTTGTAAATTTGAGNAATTGTCTGGTGTGTTTACAAATGGCAACAGGNTNATTCTGAAATGTAAATNGATAGGCGAGTAGTACTTCTNTNNTTATATGTAATTNNNTNAATTNTAGTANAGTTATACTTNTNTATAGGGTTNNTTNTGTTGAANCGCGANACTATGGNTNGCTNTGNCTNNTTATTTTGAAGTGTAAATTTAAAGAATTTNNANAACTTGATNATATNTGATGANTTATGNAAAATGTAAAAGAATGTAAAAGCNCTATTNTGGTNATAATTTGCAAAACTGCTGANTGTTTAATAATCTGATTTGTGATTACGCTTGTAAATTATAGTGAATTTCGTTTATGAAATAGCCAAACAATNCCTATGCGTGGAACATCGATATTATCGTGGCGAATTTAGTTTTATAAATTAAATTTGTAAATCAGTCTAAATATTAAGCTGGTTTAGCAAATGAAATAAATTTTATTNTTTGNTCCAAAATCAAAATTTGCTTGATTTTTGAAAATTCACGCCTGTATGTCTTATTCTTTNTAAATATAACATTCTAAAGCGCTTAATTTGTTCANTTTTTGCACTAATTTAACACTCAAATTCCTGATTTTAAGATGTTTTTCATTTGAATAGCTTNATTATTTCTATGTTATAATATTTTATTCAATAAAANTTTTTCAATTAATTCCTGAAAAATTCNATCAATTCCAACTAAATTTCGATAAATCATAATTAGTAANGTCCTCATAAGTTTTNTTCATCTCTTAAAAGGGGAGTTCCAGCCNTAATAATAAGCTATATAATCGATAAATTTCAGATAACGTGATTAATCCGGCTTAATTTCATCAATCTNGATTAATCCCATTCAATCCCATTTAATCTCGTTTAATNATGATAAATCTGGCNCATCCTNGATAAATNCTCNAAAAATCCCCAATAAAAGNGGAGNCGTAAGNTTNTTCTATTATCTCGCTTATTCNANTANTTCCGTGTTTTATATTAATCACTTCAATCTNGTTTAANCTNNTTTAANCTGGTTTAGTCTNGTTTAATCTCGTTTANTCTCGTTTAATCATGATAAATCCGGCATATCCTCAATAAATTCTCTAAAAATCCCCAATAAAAGGGGAGCCGTAAACCTCATCTATAATGTCCCTCTCTGTTTCTCTTGATATGCTATTTTACATAATATTGATTATGGGAAATTAGTATGCCCGGAATCAGCTTATTAATTTGACTTAATATTTGCCATTATTTGTTTGAAACTTTGCCTGGTTTTCTCAAAATTATTATCTTTACAAAAAAAATATTTTTGTTTATCTATAAATCAATATCATAACGTTTTTTACAATGAATAAGAATTTTATTTTTACTGTATTATGCGTGTTAAGCTCCTGTTTATGGAATATTTCAGCTGAGTCAACTCATTATTCAAAAACATCAGCTCCTGATAAAGTTATTTTGCATGCTTGGTCTTGGTCATTTAATACAATTGCCGAGAATATGAAGAAAATTGCAGATTCAGGGTATGATTTTGTCCAAACTTCTCCTGCTCAAACCTGTTACGTTGGAGAAAATGGCGGTTTAGCTCTATATAGCACGCCTAATGATTCTGTAAAAGGTAAATGGTATTACTATTATCAGCCAACCGATTGGAAAGTAGGAAATTATTTGCTTGGGAATAGAGATGATTTTAAATCTATGTGTGACAGCGCTTATAAGTATAATGTGAAAGTTATCGTTGATGTGCTGCCAAACCATACAGCCGTAAATCATAATGCTGTTTTACCGGGTCTTGACAATGCTGTTGGTGGACACGAAAATTTGTTTCATGCAAATGGTTTCAAGCCAATTACCAAATGGAATGACCGCATGGAATGTACCACAGGCGAAATGGGTGGACTCCCCGATGTTAATACCGAAAATCCTGATTTTCAGTACTATTACATGCAATATGTCAACGACCTGATTAATTTAGGCGCTCGTGGATTCAGATATGACACCGCAAAACACATTGGACTCCCCTCTGACCCGCTCGATCCAAAGGCTAAAGTTAACAATTTCTGGTTGGTTGCAACCGGTCGAGAAGCTGCCAAAGGTTTGTCTATGTTGATGCCCGACAGTATCTATATTTATGGTGAAGTCCTTCAGGATAAGAATGTTAAGGAAACTGAGTATGCCGAATATATTGGTCAAACTGCAAGTCACTTTGGACACAAACTAAGAGAAGCCCTCGAAAAACAGAGTGTTGATGTTCAAACTCTTAACGACTGGAGTCACCCTGTTGATCCTACTAAACTCGTAACTTGGGTAGAATCTCACGATACTTATTGTAATGCTCACGAATCGGCAGGTTTAACAGACCAACAAATCAGAATGGGTTGGATTATTTTAGCCGCTCGTAAAGATGGTACTCCCCTCTTCTATAGTCGTCCGGCAGGTAGCACCCGTGAAAACTACTGGGGTAACAATTTGGTTGGCCCACGCGGTAATGATGAGTTTTTCCACCCTGAAGTTGTAGCTGTTAATGATTTTCGTCATTTGATGGCGGGTCAGCCTGAAAAAATACACACAACTCCCGATGGATCTGTAATCGAAATTGAACGAGGCAACAAAGGCGTTGCTCTGGTCAATATATCAGATGGCAAAAAGAAAATTGAAATGACGACATCATTGCCTGATGGCGATTATATTGACCGTGTTTCAAATCAAGTCTTTAAAGTGAAAAACGGCAAAATAAAAGGCAACCTCTCCCCTCTTACATCATATCTTCTATATTAATATATAATGTCATGATGTAAAAAATAATCATGGCTCGAATCTTTTTTTGAATATTTTATTTAATTTTGTAGTCGCAAACTCGAAAACTAAAATATAAGATACAATGTTGAAAAGAATCCTCTCAATTTCGGGTCGTCCCGGATTGTTTCGCTTGGTTAATCAAGGAAAGAACATGCTGATTGTAGAATCGCTCCAAAACGGTAAAAGAATGCCGGCTTATGCTACTGATAAAGTGGTTTCTTTGGGCGATATCGCTATATATACCGAAGATGAAGATATGCCACTTGGCAATGTCTTTCAAGCTATCAAAGAAAAAACTGATGGTAAAACAGTTGATGTAAAAGCTTTAGGCAACGATGCCGCTATACGTGCCTACTTCAAGGAAATACTTCCTACATTTGATGAAGATCGTGTTTATACCAATGATATTAAGAAAGTGTTCAGTTGGTACAACCTTTTGATTGAAGCCGGTATTACCGAATTCGTTTCAAATGAAGAAGCCTCGGACGAAGAAAAAGCTTAATTATCAATTTATAAAATAAAAAAACGCCGATTGTTGTTAACAGTCGGCGTTTTTCTATATCAGATAAATAATTTACAATTTAACAGCATCCACTGCCAGAGTCTTGGTTATGGCAAGTTTTATAACATCCTTAACTGTTTCAACAAAGTGAAATTTGACACCTTTAATAAATTGTTTTTCAATCTCTTCAATATCTTTTTGATTCTGTACCGAAAGAATTATATCAGTTATTCCCGCACGTTTTGCAGCAAGGATTTTTTCTCTGATACCCCCAACAGGTAAGACTTTTCCGCGCAAGGTTATCTCTCCGGTCATTGCCAATTTGTTCTTTACTCGTTTTTGAGTAAACGCCGATACAATAGATGTTGCCATTGTTATACCTGCCGATGGTCCATCTTTGGGTACTGCACCTTCGGGTACATGGATATGGATAGAATATCTGTCAAAAAGACTTTGGTCAATACCTAATTCTTTTGCGTGAGCTTTGACATATTGTAAAGCAATCATAGCCGACTCTTTCATTACATCGCCGAGATTACCGGTTAACGTAAGTTTTGATGCTCCTTCTTTTGATGGCGTCAACGATGACTCGATAAAGAGAATTTCGCCACCGACTGCTGTCCATGCCAATCCTGCTACTACTCCGGCATATTCATTACCTTCATATATATCTTTGATATATTTTTCGGCACCAAGGAGTTCTTTTACATCATCAATTGTGATGTCGCAATTAACATCTTTGCCTTGCAGCTTTTTAAGAACAAGCTTTCTAAGAATTGAAGCAAGTGTTTTTTCAAATAATCTGACACCGCTTTCCGATGTATATTTCTCAACAATAAACTTGAGTGCATCATCACTCACTGTCATTTTAGGCGAATTCGGACCCGCTTCGGCAATCAGTCGAGGAATGAGATGACGTTTGGCAATCTCAATTTTTTCCTCAATAAGATATCCCGGAATATCAATGATTTCCATACGGTCAAGCAATGGTTGTGCAATTGTTGACAGTGTATTGGCAGTCGCTATGAACAATACGTTTGATAGATCATAATCTACATCAATATAATTGTCATGGAATCGACAATTCTGTGCCGGATCAAGAACTTCAAGCAGTGCGGCTGATGGGTCTCCTTTAAAATCTTTACCGATTTTATCGATTTCGTCCAATAAAAGCACCGGATTAGAGGTTTTGCAGCGTTTGAGGGCATCGATAATACGTCCCGGCATTGCACCGATATATGTGCGACGGTGACCTCTGATTTCCGATTCATCGTGAAGACCGCCGAGTGATATTCGCTGATATTCACGACCAAGAGCCGATGCAATCGAGCGTCCAATTGATGTTTTTCCTACTCCCGGAGGACCAACAAGACATATTATTGGTGATTTTCCGTCAGGATTGTTTAACATCATGGCAAACTCTTCAAGAATGCGTTCTTTGACCTTTTTTAATCCATAATGATCCTCGTCAAGAATCTTTGCCGCTTTGGGAAAATCGGTGTTTAACTCACCCAAATTTTGCCAGGGTAAGTCAGTCAGCGTTTCAAGATAACTATAAAGAACCGAATAATCGGGCGATTGAGGATTAAGTCGGCGAAGTTTTGCGATTTCGCGTTCAAATGTTTTACGAACATCTTCAGTAAAAGCCACATTTTTTGCTTTCTCTTCAAGTTGATCGGCATCATCTCCGTCGCCATACAGTTCTTGTCTGATTGTCTCCATTTGAGTTTGCAAGAATGCATTGCGACTTTGTTCCTCCATTGATTGGCGGGCGCGGGTTTGAATATCTTCTTTTTGACGTGCAATCCAAAGTTGACGTTCCACCTCTTCAAGCAGCATTGTTGCGCGCTCCTGATATTTATTTGTCGCTAAGAGCTGTATTTTAAGCTGAGGGTCAACCGGAAAGTTTGTCGCGATCATATCGAGCTGCATTTGTGGCGACGGCAAATTTTCAACCGAAGCCATAAATTCATTCGCGCCCTCAATGCCTGTTAAACCGATCAGAGTTGACAGTGACTCCTTGATGGTAGATAACTGCAACTCAAAATGAGATAAATATTTTGGACTGAGGGTGTCTTTTATTTTTTTGACGCTTGCGGTTATAATGTCATTACCAAGACTCTCCATCGACTTGCCGACAAGTTTAACTTTGTCAAACGCATGGACAATGGCAGCTTTACCGCCATCAGGCAAGTTAATAATCTGGAGAATATCAGCTATAACGCCATATTGATACAAGTCATCAATTGTCGGAGTGTCAATTTGGGCATCTTTCTGACAAAAAACCGCTATCGACATCTTGTTATCCATCGCTATTTGAGCAGTTTTTAAAGATGCCGGACGCACAATGGTTATCGGACTTGTAACACCGGGAAATAAAATCAAATTTCGTGTGGGGAGAACCGCTACACAATCAGGATTAAAATGTCGTTTTGACGGGTCAATCTCGACCTGACCAATTTGAACGATGCGTGTAGTTCCGCTATCCTCCTTTTTAAATTCTTTCATATAATATATGTGAGCAAATATTTGTCAATATAATCTTCGTTATTGCTAATTATAGCAAAAGTGATGCCAAAGTTACTAATAAATCATCTTTTGATGAAATTTTTATGATTAAAACATGATAATTTTAAGTTTTATCAAAAATATGTTTTCAAACATATAAATTAATTGTGTTTATGTAAAAATAAATGGCTATTTTGCGACAAATTTTAGTAACCCTATTAGATATATTTAAAAAAACAATATCATGAAGGTCTATCAAACTAACGAAATCAAAAACATTGCTTTGCTTGGAAGCAAAGGATCTGGTAAAACCACGCTCGCCGAAGCTATGCTCTACGAGTGTGGAGTTATAAAACGTCGCGGAACTATTGACGGAAAAAATACCGTAAGTGACTATTTCCCCGTTGAAAAAGAGTATGGTTACTCTGTGTTTTCAACAGTCTTTTATGCCGAATTTCTTAATAAGAAACTAAACGTTATAGATTGCCCGGGAGCCGATGACTTTGTCGGTAATGCAATTACGGCTCTTAATGTCACTGATACCGGTGTTATACTTGTTGATGCTCAATATGGAGTGGAAGTCGGCACTCAAAATATTTTCAGAACTGCCACTTCATTAAAAAAACCGATTATTTTTGCTATAAATCAGCTCGATGGTGAAAAAGCCGACTTTGAAAATGTTATCGAGCAAATGCGTGAAATTTTTGGACCAAAGATTGTTCAGATACAGTATCCGCTTGTATCAGGTCCCGGATTCAATTCAATGATAGACGTTCTTTTGATGAAGAAATATTCATGGGGACCGGACGGTGGTGTACCTGTAATCGAAGATATTCCTGCCGATCAAATGGATAAAGCACGAGAACTCAATCAGAAACTCGTCGAAGCTGCTGCTGAAAATGACGAGACTTTGATGGAAAAATTCTTTGAAAAAGGCTCTCTCACCGAAGATGAAATGCGCGAAGGAATTCGTAAGGGACTGATTGACCGCTCGATATATCCGGTATTCTGTGTCAGCGCACTAAAAGACATGGGCGTTAGACGCATGATGGAGTTCCTTGGAAACGTTGTTCCCTTTGTTGAAGATATGCCTGCTCCGGTTGATGTTAATGGCAATGAAGTAAAACCCGATTCAAATGGACCGTTAAGCATCTTCATGTTCAAAACAACCGTTGAACCTCATATCGGTGAAGTTCAATACTTTAAGGTAATGTCCGGCACTCTGACTCCGGGTGTCGATCTTGATAATGTCAACCGTGAGTCTAAAGAACGTATCGCTCAGATTTATTGTGTATGCGGTCAAATAAAGACTCAAGTTGACAAACTGTGTGCCGGTGATATTGGTGCAACTGTCAAGCTCAAAGATGTCCGCACGGGTAATACACTTGACGCAAAAGGTTGTAACTACAACTTTGACTTCATTAAATATCCCGCCCCTAAATACCAACGTGCAATTCGACCCGTTACCGAGAGTGATGCTGAAAAACTGATGAGCATTTTGACACGTATGCATGAAGAAGATCCTACTTGGGAAATTGTGCAGTCTAAAGAACTCAAACAAACAATTCTGTCCGGTCAAGGCGAATTCCATCTCCGCACTCTTAAATGGCGAGTTGAAAACAATGATAAACTCCCTATCATATTTGAAGAGCCGCGCATCCCCTATCGCGAAACAATCACGAAAGCTTCACGTGCCGATTATCGTCATAAAAAACAATCGGGAGGTGCAGGTCAGTTCGGTGAAGTACATCTGATCATCGAACCGTATGTTGAAGGTAGTCCCCTCCCCGATACATATAAATTTGGTAGTCAGGAATATAAGATGAATATTCGTGATACTCAAGAAATTCCTTTGGATTGGGGTGGCAAACTGGTAGTACATAACTGTATTGTCGGTGGTGCTATTGATGCTCGTTTCATTCCGGCGATTGTTAAAGGGCTCATGGATCGTATGGAACAAGGACCGTTGACAGGTAGCTATGCACGCGATGTTAGAGTTTGTATCTACGACGGAAAGATGCACCCGGTTGACTCAAACGAAATTTCATTCCGTTTGGCAGGTCGCAATGCCTTCTCTGAGGCATTCCGCAACGCTAATCCAAAGATTCTCGAACCGGTTTACGACGTTGAAGTTATGGTTCCTGCCGATGTGATGGGCGACGTTATGAGCGATCTACAGGCTCGTCGTGCTGTCATAATGGGTATGTCAAGCGAAAACGGTTTTGAAAAAATCACAGCAAAAGTACCACTAAAAGAAATGTCGAGCTATTCAACCGCTTTAAGTTCGATTACCGGTGGTCGATCTTCATTCTCGATGAAGTTTGCTTCATACGAACTTGTGCCGGGCGATGTTCAGGAAAAACTCCTTAAAGAATATGCCGAAAATAACAATGAAGAATAATAATCAATATCCATGATCAATGAGCGAGGCTGTGTCATAAATGATTACGACACAGCCTCTTCTTTCATTATCAGTTTTCCTGATTTGCTGTCAGTCCTCCCCTTTTATTTCTGTGGCTTCTTTCATTTCTTGGTATTCAAGCCATTCAGGATCTTCTTCTGCACTTAAAGTGATGGGTAATAGCTCCATTGACAATAGTGCTTCATTAAATTTTCGGCAAAAGATATTCAAACTCAGCGTATAGAACACCCAGTTACGCTCGCCATCGCCGGTATAAACACCTGTTAAAACGGCAATTGGATCTTTTCTGAAACATTCTCTGAGAGCCACGTCTGCTTCATCCATCAGTTGAGATGTCGCCATGTCGGGCATACCCCCGGTTTTACCATCATATTTCCAAGTCGCTTCTACTCTGATTTTAAATTTGGGGTTATCTTTGAATTTTGAAACATCACGGCGACCGGTAACCATTATAAGATTACCCGATTCGCTTTCGGCTGGTGCGGTCCACCAATCTCCATATTCTACTGCTTTATTTTTCGAGGAATTTTCCATTTATTTTATAATAGGTGTAATTTCATTATGTTTTTACGACACCAAAGGTAGTTATTTTTTAATAAAAACTAAAATGTTAATAAAATTCTATTATATAATTTGCGACGCTCAAAATCTATGACTAAATTTGTAGCTTAATAACTATAAAATTATAAATAATTCATACAACAATGGAAATTATAGGAAAGATTATACATGATCTTGGTGAAACTTCCGGAACTTCTAAAGCCGGACGTGAGTGGAAAAAACATGAGTATGTTCTTGAAACACAGGAATCTTATCCCAAGAAAGTTCACTTTGATTTTTTTGGCGAAAGAGCAGATCAATATAAACTCGCTGCCGGTCAAATGATTAAACTCAGCTTTGACATTGATAGCCGCGAATATAACGGTCGCTGGTTTACAAGCATCAGCGGTTGGAAAGCTGAACCTGCCACAGTTGAAGGAACTGGTTCAACAAATGGTCCCCTTGATCCTCCTGCTACCACAAAAGCTCCTGAATTCCAGGCTGTTCCTCCAACTGATTTGAATCAGTCTGAACCAAACGACGATCTACCTTTCTAACAAAAAGATACAAAAGAGCAAGACAACATGAGGTTTGATGAATTTGACCTTAATGACGATATTCTCGACGCTCTTGATGAGATGAATTTCACCGATTGCACCCCTATTCAAGAGGGTGCAATCGGGCATATTCTCGATGGCAACGATGTGATTGCGGTTGCTCAAACCGGTACCGGTAAAACTGCTGCATATCTTTTGCCTGTATTGAGTTTATTAGGTGATTATTCTCGTCGAGGCGATGGAATTAGATGTATCGTGATGGTTCCGACCCATGAGCTTGCAAAACAAATTGACAGCCGGCTTGCCGGCTTTTCTTATTATACAAATATCAGTTCATTGGCAATTCATGGCGGCAGTGATGGCGTCGAATTTGCCCGACAGCAGCGAGGCTTGAGAATGGGTGCTGATATTGTGACTGCAACCCCAGGACGTTTGCTTGCCCATTTAAAAATGGGAAAAATCAAACTTGAAGATGTCGAATTTTTCATTCTCGACGAAGCCGACCGAATGCTCGATATGGGTTTTTACGAGGATATAATGCAGATTGTCAGACAGCTACCGACAAATCGTCAAACATTACTTTTCTCAGCAACGATGCCTTCAAAAATACAGCAGTTAGCTACCTCAATTTTAAATAATCCGGTTGAAGTCAAAATTGCAGTATCGCGACCGACTGATAAAATTGCTCAATCTGCTGTAGTTTGCTATGAAAGCCAAAAACTCGACATCTTATGCAACTACTTTAAACAAGGATATAGCGAGCGTGTAATTGTCTTTGCCTCTTCAAAGTTGAAAGTCAAGGAATTAGCTCGACAGCTTCGTAGCCGAGGTTGGAAGACTGATGAAATGCACAGCGACCTTGACCAGTTAAAACGCGAGGATGCAATGTTTCGATTTTCATCTGGTAAAACCGGCATATTGATTGCAACCGACATTGTTGCCCGTGGAATTGATATCGATGATATATCTATGGTTGTCAATTATGACGTGCCTCGCGAAGCCGAAGATTATATCCATCGCATTGGACGAACTGCTCGTGCCAATTCTGACGGTAAAGCAGTTACCTTTGTAAGTGAAAGTGACCAGTTTAGATTTGGTCGCATTGAACGTTTCCTTGGTTATGAAGTCTCTAAAGATGACGTACCCGAGCAATTGGGCGAAGTACCACCCTATCGACCCAATGTTGGGAATGGCCGCTTTAAAGGGGGTAACCGGAAAGGTGGATTTCACAGAAATAAATCTCGGTCAAATAATGGAGGTTCACGCTCGTCCAATCCCGAATCTAAAAAACACACTGGTAAAAAACGATATTATCATCGTCCCCAAAAAGATTGATTGACCATAATTAATTCTTTACCGACTCATATAGAGTTTTAAATGCCTTGATTGAGCCGAATACTGTGAAAACGTCCCCCTCTTTAACTTTTTCGGTTCCGAAATTATAATCTTGGCAGATAACTCGTTGAACCAGATTTGGAATTCCCATGATGTTTTCTTTTTCTTCGGGACGTGTTGCCGTAATCAATTGTAGTCCATAGTCGCGTGTCAGTTCCAAATCTGAATACAATGATCCGATAAAAACACTTGGAGCCATAAACTTCATTACAAAGTTGTCATTGTCAATCTTCAATATATCAACCGCTGTTCCAAGCTCAAGCTCGTGGGCAAGGTCGCGTGCGGCACGTTGTTCAGGGGTTATTATGCGGTCGATATTGAATCCCTCAAGAATTGACTCGTGAATTTTATCAATGGCTCGTGCATACAAATGTTTGACCCCCAGTTTTTTCAGTAACGCAACTGTTCTGACGCTTGCACCGAAGTTCTCCCCTATCGCTACAATAACCAAATCTACATTTTTCAGTGGCAAAACACTCAAAGCCTGTTCATCGGTCGAATCGATAACGTATGCCGTAGAGATATAATCTTTTATAGCTTCAACATTTGAATGGTTACTATCGGCTCCAATCACTTCATGCCCCATTGCTGTGAGTTCGATTGCCAGATTGGTGCCATATATTCCGAGTCCAATAACAAGATATCTCATAAATATTTCTATTTTAATTAATTATAATATTGTCAGAAGGATATGTGACATTATTTTTTTCTCCGGTTTCACCATAAAAACCTATAAGAAGTGCCAAAAGTCCAACTCTTCCGATAAACATTGCCACGCATAGTAAAATTTTTGATGAAACTGACAGTAAATGTGTGATTCCTAATGATGAACCGACAGTGAACAAAGCCGACGCCGATTCAAAAAGCAGTTCTTTTACACCCAACGACGGCTCAAATGCCACAAGTGTCATTGAAAATACAAAGTAGGTAAGTAACGAAACTCCGATTATTGCATTTGCATGCCTGATGGAACTTAGTGAAACCGTGCGTTTAAATGCAACTACATGATCTCTGCCTGTAATAATAGCTCTTAGGTTTAGCAGCATGGCTGCAAATGTGTTCACTTTTATTCCTCCTGCGGTCGATTGGGATGCGCCGCCAATCCACATTAAAAATATCAACATCAAAATCGTTATATTTAAAAATGATGTGGGATTAACCGATGCAAAGCCCGAACTGCGAGGTGCAAGCGCATTAAATACCGATTGCACAATTTTTTGATAGAATGACATTCCTGCCAATGAGTTGTTATACTCAAATATCATGAATAATACAACGCTTATAACGAGTATTATTGTTGTTGTATATAGCGCAATTTTTGTATTCATGTCAAGGGTATGAACCGGTTCGATAACATCATCTTTCCGTAGAATTGAAGCCCATATTTTTCGACATTTTCTAAAAAATACGTCTCTGAAATTAACAAGAACCGGAAATCCTATTCCACCTGCAAAAACGAGTATTGAAGCAACTATATAAACCGATTGGTTTCCATATAGGAGTGCCGGATTTGAAAAGCCGCCATCTACATTTGAGAAACCGAGATTGCAGAATGCCGACATTGCGTGAAATAATGAAAAGATTATTTCATCATTAAGGTTTTCTCCTATCGCTCCATTGACAGTAAATAAAAATGCAACTGCTCCGATGGCCTCAATAGTCAAAGTAAATCCGAGAATGTATAACAATGTGGGTAATAGTGAGTTGATAGTCTTAGTGTAAATCATGTCTTTAACCATCAACTGACTGTAAATCGATGTTGACCCGCTAAAAAAGAGTGCAAAGAAACTCGTAAAGGTCATTACGCCAAGTCCGCCTATCTGTGCTAATAATCCGACAATCAAAATGCCGAACGGAGTGAATGTCGCACTGATATCAATAGGGGTTAAGCCGGTTATACAAACCGCACTTGTCGAAACAAACAATGAGTCGATATAACTGATGCCATTATACGTGCAGCGAGGCATCATCAACAGAAAAGATCCTGATAATATCAAGATAAAGAAACTGCATGACATTATCATTGACGGATTGGTTCGTTTGCCGAGCACTCGTAATACACCGAACGACATGCTCAGAATAGAATATAATCCCAGTACCGGATAGAGAAACTTTTTACTGTATAAAATATGGTCAAGCCATGGAATCCAGGGGTTAGACGGTTCAGGATATATCAACGGAATAGCTGTAATCAATATTAAGACATCAGCTATCCATTTTATAGGGCGTGTATTTCTGACAGTGTCTTTAAAATTAAATATTATATTAAAGCCGACCGTTAATATGAAAATAATCTGAGAAGTTCTCAACAGGCTGAATATCAGACGTGTTTCATCGATTGAATGATCAAATCCGATATATATTATCATGGCGATAATACACAACAGTGACCCTATAATTGTCAGTATATTAAGGGTTGTTCCGGCGATTCTAAGTGAATTTGTAAAATGACGTATAAAACGGTTATAGTTCACGATTGCGCGAGTCCTATATTGTTTCAAAACTTTGATTATCGATTTTATGTCAAAATTTTCTGTCATAGGAACAAAGTTAAGCAACAACTGTCATTATTCCAACTTTTTTGTGAGTTTTATTTATATAAAAACAATGAGCGGAACAGCTTCAGCTGCTCCGCTCACTTTTATTACAGTCCCTTAAAGGGAATTACATGTTTTCTATACGTTTGAGGTTTTCTTCGTCTCCGAGGTTATAGTAAACGTTGCGGAGATAAGTTTTAACATCGTGATTATCAGGATCGGCATTGAGCGCAATTTCAAGATGCTCTGCTGCCTGACGGAAAAGAGGATTGAGTTTCTCTTCACGAAGTTTCTGATATTCAGCGTTTGGCATGTTTGATTCTTGTGCTTTATCATTAATTTCGTATGCTTCGGTGCAAAGCTGACGACCGTAGTTGTATTGAGCTTGAGCGTGGGTCGGGTCAATCTGAATAGCCTGGAGGTAGAGCTCACGAGCTTTGTTATTGTCCTTCATGCTTTCATAAAGTACACCTTTAATATTATAGAGCTGAGCATCATTAGGTGTAACTGCGATTGCATCATCAAGCATCTTGGCAGCTTCTTCATACTGCTGTTTTTCAATACGACCGTTAATCATAAGCTGAAGGTACAGCGGATTTTCGCTACCGAATTTTTTATAGGCTTCTTCAGCAAGAGCATAAACTTTGTCATTGTCTTCAAGACGAGCAGCGTGGCTGATGGCATAGTCATAAACCTGGGGTTTGTCATAGCCGATTGCAATAGCTTTTTCAAATGAAGCGAGCGACATTTTAATGCTATCCAATTGCCAAGCTGCAAGACCTTGGTTGAAAATGATATCAGCCATGGTTGAGTCGGGATAAGCTTTGGGTGCATTTGCTCCGAGAACGGGATTTGACGGTGAATTGATTACAATCGCCCATGCATCGTATGCTCCCTGATAATCCTGAGCATCCCAAAGGAATACTGCTGCATTGTTGAAGTGATCATAGTTTTCTTTGATCAATTTAACAATCTCTTTTGAATATTTGGGTTTGATTTTACCTTTTGCATCGGGAACCGAGTCAAGAGGAAGCGCAGTTAACAGATAGTTGTAGCCATCGATAAGAGCGTGTCCCATTTTAGCACCATCAACAGTTTTACCAATTGTTTTGTTAAGGTACTGTTCTTTATAGTATTCCATTCCGGCTTTACCGGGAATATACCAGGTATTTGCCATTTTAGAAGTCTCGGGATTAGTAAGTGCCGGCTGAATAGTTGATATTGCATCAAGATATTTGCCTTCTTTAGACTTTTGTTCTGCCTCTTTGACAACGCTGGTCTGGGCATTTGCAGCAATTGAAGCAGCTACACAGAGTCCTAAAAATGTAATTGTTCTCATGATTCTAATGTAAAATTGAGTTGTTTATATTTATTTATTTTTTTATTCGTTATCTTCGGGAGTTTCTTCGTCTGACCCTTCCTCGATTTCAATATCTACTTCATCGATTTCGGGTTCGCCATCTGCCTCCATCATTGGTAATTCTTCCGGATTAGCTTCAACCTCTTCGGTTTCGGCTTCTTCATCAACTGTCACGCAGCAAACCGATGCTATTTCATCGCCGCGTTTATCAAGGTTGATGAGTCTGACACCTTGAGTTGCACGACCCATAACACGAAGATCTGCAACATGAAGTCGGAGGGTGATACCGCTCTTGTTGATGATTACAAGGTCGTTGTCATCATTAACACTAAGTAGTGAAACCAAATGTCCGGTACGTTCAGAAACATTCATTGTCTTCACGCCTTTACCACCACGGTTGGTTACGCGATAGTCGTCAAGCAGTGAACGTTTTCCATAACCTTTTTCCGAGATTACCATGACGTTGTTGCCATCATTGTTATGCATCAAGACAAGACCGATGATTTCATCTTTATCGTTGTCAAGTTTCATTGCATTTACACCGGTAGAAACACGACCCATCTGTCTAACTTTAGATTCATGGAAGCGGATTGCACGTCCATTGCGGTTGGCAAGAAGGATTTCTGAATCGCCATCGGTCATGCCTACGCCGATAACCTGGTCACCTTCACGGATGATGATTGCTTTCTTACCTTTGACATTTACGCGCGCATATTCAGCAAGCGATGTTTTCTTGATGAGACCGCGACGGGTTGCAAATACAAGATTATGTGATGCTGTAAATTCAGGATTATCAAGCTCTTTACAGCTGATAACCGCATTAACCGCATCGCCTTGCTCAATGTTGAGAAGGTTTTGGATTGCACGTCCTTTGGTGTTTTTACCACCTTCGGGCAATTCAAACACTTTAAGTTTATAAACGAGACCTTTCTGGGTGAAGAAAAGCAAATCGTTATGCATTGAAGCCGGATAGATATACTCGATGAAATCTTCTTCACGGATATTTGAACCGCGAGCACCTACGCCACCACGGTTTTGAGCGCGGAATTCAGCAAGAGGTGTACGTTTAATATATCCGAAGTGAGAGATTGTGATGATCATATCATCATCGGCATAGAAGTCCATTGCATTGAAGTCGCCGGCTGCATAATCGATATCAGTGCGGCGTTCATCGCCATAACGTTCTCTGATTTCAATGAGTTCTGATTTGATGAGTTCACGACAAACGCGATCGTCATTAAGAATTTCTTCAAGTCGGCGAATTTGTTCGCAAAGTTCATCGTATGACTCTTTAAGTTTCTCTTGTTCAAGTCCGGTGAGCTGTTTGAGTCGCATTTCAACGATTGCTCCGGTTTGAGCATCGGTGAGTTCAAAACGTTCGGCAAGTTTAGCACGAGCATCTTCGGTCGATTCTGCTCCACGGATAATGCTTATAACTTCATCAATATTTTGAGAAGCAATGATCAAGCCTTCAAGAATGTGGGCACGGTCACGCGCTTTTCCGAGTTCAAACTGAGTGCGACGGATAACAATCTCGTGACGGTGTTTCAAGAACGCTTCAAGAAGCTCTTTCAAATTGAGCGTTTGTGGGCGACCGTTGACAAGAGCAACATTGTTAACCGAGAATGAAGACTGCATTTGTGACATTTTATAAAGCTTGTTGAGCACAACATTTGCGTTGGCATCAGATTTCAGCTTTATAACTATGCGCATACCTTTGTAGTCACTCTCATCATTAAGATCGGCAATGCCGTCAAGTTTTTTATCTTTTACAAGATTTGCTATATATTTAATGAGTTCGGCTTTGTTGACACCATAAGGAATTTCCTTAACAACAATAAGCTCGTGGTCTTTTTCTTGTTCAATCTCAGCTTTGGCTCGAATGATGATGCGACCGCGACCTGTATGATAAGCCTCTTTAACACCTTGATAACCATAGATTGTACCGCCGGTCGGGAAGTCGGGAGCTGTGATATAGGTCATCAACTCGTCGATACTCATTTCGGGATTATCGATAAGAGCGACACATCCGTTGATACATTCGGTCAAGTTGTGGGTTGGCATATTGGTTGCCATACCGACTGCAATACCCGAAGCACCATTTACGAGAAGGTTGGGAAATCTTGTCGGAAGTACAACCGGCTCTTGTTTCGAGTTATCGTAGTTGGGTTGGAAATCAACAGTGTCACTGTCAATATCAGAGAGCATTTCTTCTCCGATTTTTGACAAACGCGCTTCTGTGTAACGCATTGCCGCAGGGCTGTCACCGTCGATAGAACCAAAGTTTCCGTGACCGTCAACCAACGTGTTTCTGAGTGACCAGTCTTGGGCCATTCTGACGAGGGTATAATATATTGATGAGTCGCCATGCGGGTGATATTTCGCCATAACTTCACCGACACAGTTTGCCGATTTGCGGTGGGGCTTGTCTGATGTGTTGCCGGTTTCGTTCATACCGAACAATACACGACGATGAACGGGTTTGAGTCCGTCACGAACATCAGGCAGTGCACGCGAAACAATTACTGACATCGAATAATCGATGTAGGCCGACTTCATTTCATTTTCAATATTGATTTTTAAGATGCGGTCTTCTTCTATCATGTGGTTTTATCAAATTAATAATTCTATTTTGCTGAAATGAGATAATGATGTTTTATATCACTTTTCTGTGCTAATATCATGCAAAGATACAAATTTTTTTCATAAAAATCGGAAACTTTCAATACTTTGATTTGTTTTTTTATTAAAAAATTAACAGTACAGCGAACTTTTTGGCACAGTTATTGCATTATAATCAATATGACACTATAATTTTGTAGTGCTTTTTGATAAAAATAATAGTAAACTGACATTATTTTCTCTTTACATATATGGATACAAACTATTCGGAAGAACTGAAACTTGTTCTTAATCGCAGTCGTCGTGAAGCTATGAGGCTTTACAATCGTGTGGTTACTCCCGGTCATATGTTACTTGCCATTATGACTGACACTCGTGGCAAGGGAGCTTCTTTGCTCGGTAAGATTACCGACGATGGAACTCTCTACGATTTGAGGGTAAAGCTTTCTGAGGCTTTGGCTGCTGATCGTCAGCCCGAAGGTGAAATCACGGTTAGCGATCTTTCTAACAGAATAATCAAACTTAGTGTGCTTGAGGCAAATTTTTTGAAAAAAAATACTGTTGACGTCGAACATCTTCTGTTGGCTATTTTTCATAACTCAGAGGTTCAAATGCTTGATTTCATGAAGCCATTCCACGATGCCGGTTTGACTTATGAGTCTTTAAAAAGTGCATTGATTAACGAACCGGACGAGGCAAATGATTCACTTAATGACACCGATGATGATGACGATGACGACGAAGAAACTCCTGAACCAAATCAGCAATCGCGATTCAGACAATCTCGTCCTCAGTCGCCTAAACAGGGTTCGGGCAGCGACACTCCCCTGCTTGATAAGTTTGGCAACGACATGACAAAGGCTGCCGAAGAGGGTCGTCTTGACCCTGTTGTCGGACGTGAAGTCGAAATCGAACGTCTTGCCCAGATTCTCAGCCGTCGCAAAAAAAACAATCCCGTTCTGATAGGTGAACCCGGTGTCGGTAAATCGGCTATAGTCGAGGGACTTGCACTCCGTATCGTTCAACGAAAGGTATCGCGTGTGTTGTTTGACAAACGTGTTGTGTCTCTCGATATGGCATCTATTGTTGCAGGCACAAAATATCGCGGTCAGTTTGAAGAACGTATCAAGGGTATTCTTGATGAACTCTCTAAAAATCACGATGTTATTTTATTTATCGACGAAATACATACGATTGTAGGTGCCGGCAATGCTGCCGGGTCGATGGATGCGGCAAACTTGCTCAAACCGGCTCTTGCTCGTGGCGAAGTTCAATGTATCGGAGCAACAACTCTTGATGAATATCGAAAAAACATCGAGAAAGACGGTGCGCTTGAACGTCGTTTCCAAAAAGTTATGGTCGAACCGACTACAGCCGAAGAGACATTGACAATTCTTAATAATATTAAGGATAAATATGAGTCACACCATAACGTCAACTACACTCCCGAGGCTCTTGAAGCGTGTGTAAAACTGACTGACAGATATTTGAGCGACCGCAATTTCCCCGATAAGGCGATCGACGCTCTCGACGAAGCCGGTTCGCGAGCTCATATCACCAATATCTCTGTTCCCGAAGACATCGAAAAACTTGAAGCCGAGGTTCATGACATTGAGGCTGAGAAGCAAACGGCTGTTCGTGATCAGAACTTTGAAAAAGCGAGCTTGTTACGCGACAAGGAAAAGGAATTGAAAACAAAGCTGACCGAAGAAAAGGCAAAATGGGAAGAACAGCTTTCTCAGATGAGAGAAACGGTTGACGACGATAAGGTTGCCGAAGTAGTTGCAATGATGACCGGTGTACCTGTTCAACGGATAGCCCAGGCTGAAGGTAGCCGGCTTCGTGAAATGACTCCAGCTCTTAAAAGCCAAATTATCGGTCAAGACCCGGCTATTGAAAAAATAGTTAAGGCTATTCAACGAAATCGTGTCGGTTTGAAAGATCCCAACAAACCAATCGGCACCTTTATGTTCCTCGGACCGACCGGCGTTGGTAAAACCCATTTGGCTAAGAAGTTATCTGAATATCTGTTTGACTCGACCGATGCGTTGATCAGAATAGATATGAGTGAATATATGGAAAAATTCACAGTCAGCCGTCTTGTTGGTGCGCCTCCGGGATATGTTGGATATGAAGAAGGTGGTCAGCTCACTGAAAAAGTTCGTCGCCGTCCCTACTCGGTGGTGCTTCTTGATGAAATCGAAAAAGCCCACCCCGATGTGTTCAATCTGTTGTTGCAGGTAATGGACGAAGGTCGTTTGACCGACAGTCTCGGACGTCGTATCGACTTCAAGAATACGTTGATTATAATGACCTCAAATATCGGTACACGCCAGCTCAAAGATTTTGGGTCGGGCGTTGGTTTTGCCACTCCGTCGGCTGCCGATAAGGAATTCTCTCACGGCGTTCTGCAAAAAGCTCTCAATAAGGCATTTGCGCCGGAATTTCTTAACCGTATTGACGATATAATAATGTTTGAAAGCCTCGATAAAGAAGCTATTTTCAAGATTATAGATATCGAGTTGAGCGGATTCCGCAAACGCATTACCGATCTCGGATATGAGCTTGAAATATCTGATGAAGCAAAAACATTTATTGCCGAAAAAGGATATGATCAGCAATATGGTGCCCGTCCGCTGAAACGTGCCATCCAAAAATATCTCGAAGATGAGTTGGCTGAGATGATTATCAACTCAAAACTGCTGCCCGGCGACACCATCAAGGTTGATTTTGACAAAACTGAAAATAAAATTCAGACAACAATCAGTCATATCAATCAACCCGAAAGTGATAAAGAATAACTTGTGTATTTAAACTTAAATCGGCTCTGTGTTTCAATAGTAAACATAGAGCCGATTTTTATTTATAGGCGTTATACTTCTTGAATTCAAAAAAAAATTGTAATTTCGTGGCATAAATCAACATATATAATAACAAAGGTCATGCTTATTATAGGAATTGCCGGAGGTACCGGGTCCGGAAAAACTACCGTTGTTCGTAAAATCATCGACAGTCTCCCTGCCGGTGAAGTAGCTGTCATCCCTCAAGATTCTTATTATAAGGATTTGAGTTACATGCCTCTCGAAGAACGTCAGAAAGTCAATTTTGACGAACCGTCAGCAATCGAATGGACTCTTCTTGTTGATCATCTCAAACGTTTGAAAAACGGTGAGACAATCCAGATGCCGACCTATTCCTATCTCACATGTACCCGTCAGGACGCAACCGTTACGGTCAAACCTACTGACGTTGTCATTGTTGAAGGTATTCTTGTTTTGACCGAGTCAATTCTGAGAGAAATGATGGATGTTAAATGTTATGTTGATGCCGACGACGATGAACGTCTGATCAGAGTTATTGCACGCGATTGCATCGAGCGAGGTCGCACTCCCCAGATGGTTATCGACCGTTATCAAAACGTTTTGAAGCCGATGCACATTCAATATATCAATCCATGCAAACGCTTTGCCGACCTTATTATTCCGCAAGGCGGAACCAATACTGTCGCAATCGGACTGTTAACTGACTATATCGAAGGTCGTTTGGCTAAAGCTAAAAAAATCTGAAGTTATGGAAATCGTAGAAGAAGAAATCATAATTCCCCAATCAACAGTATCGCCCGACGTTGTTTCATCAGAAACCAAAGGCATATTGCGAACCGATAATCTCGTAAAAAAATATGGGAAACGTACGGTTGTAAACCACGTTTCTATTAATGTGACTCAGGGTGAAATTGTCGGGTTGCTCGGACCGAATGGTGCAGGTAAGACAACGACCTTCTATATGACCGTAGGGTTGATTACGCCAAACGAAGGCGAAATCTATCTTAACGACTTGAATATCACTAATTATCCTGTCTATAAACGTGCCCAAAACGGTATCGGTTATCTCGCTCAGGAGGCTTCGGTATTCCGTAAAATGAGCGTTGAAGACAACATCCGTTCTGTCCTTCAGATGACTAATCTTACCGAAGAACAGCAAAAAGAAAAACTCGAAAGCCTTATTGCCGAATTCCGACTTGAAAAGGTTAGAAAAAACCTTGGTGACCGACTCTCGGGTGGTGAACGCCGACGCACCGAAATTGCCCGCTGTCTGGCAATTAGTCCTAAGTTCATCATGCTTGACGAACCATTTGCAGGTGTTGACCCAATCGCTGTCGAAGATATTCAAGAGGTAGTTTACAAGCTGAAAGAAAAGAACATCGGTATCTTGATTACCGACCATAACGCTCACGAAACGCTTAACATCACCGATCGAGCCTACCTTTTGTTTGAAGGCAAAATCCTGTTCCAGGGTACATCAGAAGAACTCGCTGAGAATCCGGTCGTTAGAGAAAAATATCTCGGCCGCGACTTCATCTTCCACCGCAAACAATTCGGTTAGACAATGCATAATGCGTAATGCATAATGCATAATTACCTGACACTTAGGGACATGCCTTCGGTATGTTGAATTTTGACAGGAGAACAGTAGAACGAGGAGTCAACGGAGTTGACGATGTATAGTTAACCGATTGCGATTGAGGAGCTTGCTCCGAATGAGCTGTCGGAATGCACCTCCCCAACCATATCGGAGTTGTGCGAAGCACAACGATGTATTAATACATCGTCGGGGTTGCCCCCGACTCTACGAGTGTGACGCAGCCTCTCTGCGGGCTCCCTCGCTTCGCTCGGTCGAACCGCGGTTAACGTTACATCGTTGGGCTGAACCCCAACTCTTCCAGATTTAGCATCCACGGTTTGTCGGAGACAAACAACCATGTTTAACCCCGCCATCGAGCCGATGGCTCGTTGGTGGGGAATTCAACGCACTACCACCCCACCCATCGTCGAAGACCGATGAACAATAATTTAATTGGTGTGAATTTGTTTCTATTCCGAAAATACTGTAAATTTGCAGTAAAAATGGAATAGACATGAAACAAAATCACTATCTTAAGCGTGAAAGTTATCTTAACAAGTTAATACTCAGGAGAGATAACGGAGAAGTTAAAATCATTACCGGTCCAAGACGATGCGGTAAGTCATGGCTTTTAAGTCATATTTATCGTGACTATCTTATTGAGCAAGATGTGAAGCCAGAGAACATTATCTCGATTGACTTCGATAAAGACGACGGGAAGTATGATTTTGATGTTCTCGACCACAAAGCTGTCAAGGATTATATTTATTCAATTATAAAAAACGAAGATGAGAATTATTACATCTTCCTTGATGAAATTCAGGAACTTGATGATTTTGAACGCCTTGTGAATGGTTTGAATGGATATGACAATGTTGATGTATATGTTACAGGAAGCAATTCGCGCTTTCTGTCAAAAGATATTCGGACAATTTTTAGAGGTCGAGGTGACGAAATACATGTTTTCCCTCTTTCTTTCAGAGAATTTTATCAGTATCATGGTGGTTCGGTAAGTGATACTTGGAAGATATATAGCACATTCGGTGGAATGCCACGATTATTACATTATGAAGATAATGAGCAGAAAATTAATTATCTTCAAAGACTATGGGATAAGACATATCTTGATGATGTTATAGAACGTAACAATGTCAAAAATGAACTTGCCATTTCTCGGCTTGCAACATCGTTGTGTAGTTCCATAGGATCACTCACGAATCCTACAAGAATAGCCAACACTCTCGAAACAGTTCAAAAAATGAAAATAGATTCGAAAACAGTTGCCTCATATATTGATTATCTTGAAAATGCATTTCTCTTTGAGAGTGCCGAAAGATATGATATAAAGGGAAAACGCTATTTCGAGTCAACAAAGAAATATTATTGCGTTGATATAGGCTTAAGAAATGCCCGATTAAATTTCCGTCAGCAAGAACCAACCCACATAATGGAGAATGTATTATATAATCATTTGCGAGTTCTTGGTTTTCTTGTTGATGTCGGTGTTGTCGAGAACCGAGAAATGAAAGATGGTAAATCAGAATTTATTCAAAGAGAGATTGATTTTGTAGTCAATAAAGGCGATAAAAAATACTATATTCAGTCAGCATACTCAATTCCAAATGAAGAGAAGAGAGAGCAAGAATTAGCGTCACTTCTAAAAGTTTCCGATTTTTTTAAGAAGATTGTTGTGGTTGGTAATGATATTATGCCATATACCGACAATAATGGCATATACTTTACCGGTCTTTTTGATTTTCTTCTAAAGGACGAGTGGCAATAAGATGTCCAAATTTATTTCTATTCCGAAAATACTGTAAATTTGCAGTAAATTCGGAATAGAAAATATAATACGTTGATTTGTAGGAATATAGCTTTGCTGTGTTGGGACGGCTCGTGCGCCTGTAAGTTCATCATCTGTCGAAGATGTATGAATGAGAGGTAGCTAATCCTCCCTACCAACGAGCCTATCGGCTCGATGGCAGGGTTAAAAAGAGTATATGGTCTTCGACCAATTTATGGTTCCTTATAGTTATACGCTTGATTAACAATGGTGTAGGGACGCAAGGTCTTTGCGTCCAAGATTTCGTAACATTGCGGTTTGTCGGAGACAAACAACCATGTTTAACCCCACTATCGAGCCAACGGCTCGTTGGTGGGGAATTCAACGCACCCCCACCCCACCCATCGTCGAAGACCGATGAACAATAATATAGACAGGGGAACAGGAGAACAAGGAGTCAACAGAGTTGACGATGTATAGTTAACCGATTGCGATTGAGGAGCTTGCTCCGAATGAGCTGTCGGAATGCACCGCCCCAACCATATCGGAGTTGTGCGAAGCACAACGATGTATTAATACATCGTCGGGGTTGTCCCCGACTCTACGAGTGTGGTGGATCGCTTCTCCGCGGGCTCCCTCGCTTCGCTCGGTCGAACCGCGGTTAACGTTACATCGTTGGGCTGAACCCCAACTCTTCCAGATTTAGC
>JAAVCC010000020.1 GCA_014802535.1 Bacteroides sp.
ATAGGAGCATTATATTTCAGTTGGATGTATGCTGCTTGGAACTTTAACCTATGGGTTGTATTCGGGCTCCATTTTTTGATGAATGCTGCATGGGTCATATTTAATGTGACGGGAACAGAAGTAGCAGCAGGTGGCTTAATATCGAATATAGTTCGTATTGTAAGCATAGCTTTAGCAATTGGTATCACAATTTACTATCATAAGAAAAAAGGAGAGAACGTTTTTGATTATCCTATATGGTCTTTCTAAAAGATATCCCATATATTTCGGACTTTACATTCATTGTAGTGTAAAGTCCTTTTTTATCCCATCAATACATATAAAGAAAGACCTAAAAAATACTTTTTGCCCCTTATTTGTACTTTTTATCTGTAACTTGCAAATTTTCAGAGTCTAATACTTTTGTATTCCAACTCATTTGTGAGTTTGGGAAGCAAGTCAACGTCATCAATATTCTTATTCATTAAAGGTCAGAAATGCTTATTTATAGATAGAAATATTGTTTTCGTTATGTCATTTCACGTCAAGTTTGTTTTTGTCATAAATTTGTTGTAAATTTGTGACAAAATAATTGGTAAAAACGAATGCAATCTATTGAAAATAAGATATTAAAAATTGTGGCTAAACGCGGAAGGGGTACAATTGTATTTCCGCAAGATTTCGCTTCATATGGCACTCCTAATGCAGTTCATAAGGCTTTCGGACGGCTTGTTGCGTCCAAACAATTGCTTCGGGTAGCGCAAGGTGTCTATTGTTATCCCAAAATTGATAAGGTTTTGGGATTGGGTATTCTTTATCCCACAATTGAGGACATTGCAGCCGCTATTGCAAGGCGCGACAAGGCTAAGATTGTCCCGACCGGGACGTATGCGCTTAATAAACTTGGGTTATCAACCCAGCTGCCGATGAATGTGGTATATCTGACAGATGGATCGCCACGTAAAGTAAAATTGGAAGGAAACAGGGGCATACAGTTCAAGCATACTGCAAAAAAAAATCTGGCTTTTCAGAATGAAATCGCAATGCTTCTCACTTTTGCTCTGCGCGAAATCGGAGAAAACAATATCACCGATACCCAGCTTGCCCAGGTCCGCAAGCTGGTCAAATCCATGCCATTTGAAACAATAAAAAAGGATTTTGCCCTGATTCCGGCATGGATCCGTAAAATTATACTCAATTCCTATGAATAAATTTCTGACACTTACTGAGACTCAAAGAAGAACTGTTTTTGAGCAGACGGGCGCAAAGATAAAACTTCCGGTGGCTGCAATTGAGAAAGATTTTTGGGTGACGGAAATACTCAATATTCTTTTCTCTCTACCATACGCTGAAAAGATGGTGTTCAAAGGTGGTACATCACTGAGCAAAGTTTGGGGAGTCATACGACGGTTCTCTGAAGATATTGACATTGCCATAGATCGCAGTATGTTTGGGATAGAGGGTGATGTAACCAAGAAGGAGTTAAAGAAATTGCGTAAAGTGTCGTCTGTATTTGTTCGTGATACTTTCGCCAATGACCTGAAAATGGCGGTAGAACAAGCAGGATTAAGTAGGTTTGTTACTATAAAGGCAGATCCTGATGGCGAAGGAGACGCAACCTACCCTGAGCCTCGGCAGATTCATATTATCTATAAGTCAGTATTTCCCTCTGGAGCTAATCCATATCTCCGTGATGAGGTTCTGCTGGAAGTTGGAGCACGGTCTCTTTTTGAACCGACAGCCAAAGCAAAGGTTGAATCTTTTGTATCTGGGATGTTTCCGCATCTTACATCAAATGACAACGAAGTTCAGATTATCACAGCTGTTGCGGAAAAGACATTCCTTGAAAAGGTATTCCTGCTTCATGAGTTATTCTCAACTGATGGTTGCCGGAATGCCAATCGTAAATCACGACACTTGTATGATATATGCAAGATGTATGAGGCTGGAATCGCCGACAATGCTATTCTTGATGATG
The DNA here is from genome assembly GCA_014802535.1 of Bacteroides sp. Taxonomy (GTDB): domain Bacteria; phylum Bacteroidota; class Bacteroidia; order Bacteroidales; family Muribaculaceae; genus CAJUPY01. The sequence goes on from JAAVCC010000020.1 coordinate 1,958, forward strand.
AACTGTGGGAAACCATTCGTCATCATCGGGAAGTATTTACCTCAATACGCGATGTTGACTACACACCGGACGTTCGCAAACGTATTACCCTCACTCCTCCTGAAAGTGTCATAGCAGAATGGAAAAACGATTATGATACAATGGTCGTGAATATGATATACGAAGATAATGTACCCTCGTTTGCAGATATACTCGGGGTTGTTGCAAAGATAGAAAATAAGTTCAAGGCATAATATCGAGTATTTGCTAATTATCCCAACAACTTACTAATTAGTAAAAAAGGAGTCAAGCAATGAAACGGTGGCAGAAGATAGTCTACATTATCGCAGGAGCAATGGTTATATTGTTCCTCGTCGCTTGTTATCTGGTGATGTTCAAACCTTGGTTATTTATGGATTACGAAGCTGATCAATCTGAGATTGTTGCAAGAATAGAAAGTTATATAAATAAAAATGGACGATTGCCTGCATCTTTGTCTGAATTAGGGTGTGAGCAGACTCCGGGATTCTATTGTTATAAAGGCAATACTCTAAATCTTATCAGAACCGGTTGGCATTCTGAAAATGAATATGTACTGGAATTTTGGGATCATGACCACGCGCCTAAAACTTGGCAATATTCATCAGAGAATAAGAAATGGTATGATCATGAATATTTTGAATTTGAACCACCACTTAATATAGACACAATTCACGCAATTTACAGCGTATATTACAGTCCAAGAGACAATATGTACTTAGAAATAGACAGTCTCCAAAAAAACGAGAATATCATGTTACTCTTGGATTATGATTGTGAAATAAGGGGAGATTCCTTAGCATATCTAAAATTCTTATCAGGCGATACATTACGGATGGAAGGCTGGGTTGCTATTAACTCACATCAATTACCTCAATATCTCAAGGAATTTGGTACTTGGAAATATTATGATGGGAAAGGCAACTGCTATCGTAAGTTCTGGAACTACAAACAAAATGGCAAACTGATATATGAAGCTGACCGATAAACGATTTTGGATAGCGTGGCTTGTTCTCCTTCTTTTGGGGATTGAGAGTTGCATGGACCAAGGCTGGAGCGAAGATTCAACATTGCTCGGCGTGGCTTATGCGCTTTCTCTTTTATCAGTATGGCTATGTCACAGGGTAAGAGCAAGAGTTGCGTTTGGTAACTTGATTGTGATGATACTCTATAATGCCATATTGAGTTACAATCTTGTATTCAATAGCAGATATGGAGCAGGACTGACATGGTGGGTACTTACATTATTCCTAAATACCCGGCAATCATTCGCACTATTCTTTCGAAAAATTGCTAATTTTGCACTTGCTTGTTTAATCTGCAAAGTCAACGAGTTTGAAATATTCTTTGATAATTCGTGGATTATTCGTAATTTTGCAGTATAATAAATAATTGATATGAAAAAATCTCTTTATATCCTTTCCCTTATAACACTACTGTTTTCCAGCTGTGTTAATTCTTCATATAACAAACAGGAAGAAGAGCAAAACTCAAAATCCAAATACCCAATTGTAGGTTTTGTAGAGGAATTTGTTGCATCGCATCCAAATTTTGACAACAACAATATTACAAGAGAACAAGCTGACGTAGATTTTTTACAATCATTTACCGAAGTCTCAGACTCAGTAAATTTACTGCAAAATATACCAGTTAAGTTATGCGCTCTCAATCAAAATTCTAAAGGAGAAGTGATGGCTCAATTCCGTTCGTGGATTAAACCAACGAACTTTGAATTTCCAAAACCTGTGAATGAGGTAAATTTTGATGTTATAGGGCGAATAGACCCCAAATATGTTGATTCTCTAAATGATGATTCATATTATACTTTATCTGGTACTTTCATTGGTCGTATCGAATCAATGGACGTTTTTAGGGTATTATTAGGACTTCGGACAAGCATTTATACTCCTTCCTTTAATGTCAGGAAAGATGATATATGGGATGATCAATATGAAGTTAGTTTAGGTATGATGTATTTTGCCATTGATTCAATTGCACCATTCGCACATTAACTGCGTCTTTTCGCAACCGTTATAAGTTCCATAACTTCGCTGCATAAATCAGAAAGTTATGGACTTCTCTTTTTCCGACCTTAATTTCAACTCCGTTGTAACCGACAACGTCGCTATGCTTCCAAGCATAGAAAACCTGCCCGGCTTCGAGAATATACCATAGTTTGTACGCTTAAAAGTCCTTTTGCCCCTTACTTTTACTTTTTATCTGTAACTCGCAAATTTTCAGAGCCTAATACTTTTGTATTCCAACTCATTTGTATAATTTTATATACATGCCAGTCATTATCGCGAGCCAATTTCTCTACAACAGGAATTTTTTTATGGCTCTTAAAATATTTTGGGGTGTCATGTGTCTTAAGAGATAGAGAGCTCTTAGAAACGTAAAACTTAATAACTTTTAAAGATGAAAAGAATTTTTAAAATATTTGCAACCATTCTTGTCCTGATTGCCGTCCCGGTATTGGCCGGGCTTGGTATAATGGCTTTATGGAATGGTATTGTTACGACAATCTGCGGTTTTTCAGCCATCACATTCCTTCAGGGTGTCGGTCTGTTTCTTCTTGGACAGCTTTTAAGCTGTGGATTTATTATCCCGTTATTCCTTGGGTTCGGAAGCCTTCATGCAATCCGTCATCATCGCGGAGATTGGCATGATCATTGGCACAAGATGAGTGACGAGGAACGTCGTGAGTTCATACAGCGTCGTAGGGAGATGTTTGGTTTCCGTAATCGTCCCGGTAATGGAGAAGAAGTCTCAAAAAAATAATATCGAGTCTGTATTTACGGAATACGCCCCGCGTCTGCTGGGATATATTCGGTCTCAAGTAAGCAGCCATGAGGATGCGGAAGACATTCTTCAGGATGTATTCTATCAACTTGCACGTACATCAGATGACGGCTTGTCTGAAATAGAACGCGTTTCCTCATGGCTGTACAAGGTGGCTCGCAACTCAATATTAAATTTCTGGCGAAAAAAGAGAGAGGTTTCCTTGGATACAGAAGACGCTGTATGCGAGGATATTGCCCAAACATTGTTCTGTAGTCCGCAGGATGCACCTGATACTGTTTTGCTTCGGAAAC
>JAAVCC010000021.1 GCA_014802535.1 Bacteroides sp.
CCTATTTTTCGTTAATTAAGTCACTTACTTTGACAAAAAAATGTACAAATTTAATTAGAATATAAACGGAGAATGCCAAAAATCCTTAAGAGTAGGCATAATTTTTTAAATAAAACAAAATTATGGGATCACCATCCACAAAAGCTGAATGTGCTCGAAGAATTGCAGCTCATCAATCTAGTCTTGCAAATTATCAGGCTCACTTGGCACGAGCTCGTATGAATAAAGACAAAACATCTATTTCATCGTATCTTAGTGCAATAGCTGCATGTAAGAGTGAAATAGCGCAGTTGAAAGCCAAAATGAAAACTCTGAAATGAGAAAAGGCTATAGCTTTGAAAAACCGGTACCAATACAAGGTATCGGTTTTTCATGGTGCCCATATAAAGGCGAAGATTTCCTATCAGAAGGACGCTTTACCCTTGATCAATGGCATAAAATAATTTATGATATTGATGATATGGGGCAGTGGAGAACATTTCTTGAAAAATACAAAAGTGTAACCAATTGCTATGCATTGTACCCTTCGGGTGAAAGCGAACCAATTGCAATGTGCTATCTTCTTGCCGAGGATGGAATGTACGAAGATTTTCAGCCGGGCGAGGTTGTCTCAGTTCACGGAGGCGGATGGAAGAATGATTTTCATAGCAAATATTTATACGCAAAATCTTGGATCAGAATAGTTCATTACTTACAGTCGTTGGGTTGCAAGGTTCTAACGAATGTAAAAGAAGATAATCTCAATACTAAGCACCTTGTAGAAGGTACCGGGTTTAGATTAAATGAGCTGGGGTTATATGAGTATTATCCGATGAAAGATAAATTTATTAACAGATAAACTTTGATTATAATAGATGATAAACAAAATTGATTCAAATTTGATAAGACCGCTTTTGGCAGACCTTATTAATATAAAACAAAGTCTCTCAAGATTAAATGGAACTATCACAAAATTGGCAGAATTGGCTTTTATCGACTATTTGAGAGAACGAAATCTGATTGATGAAATCGATGCTCAGGAATGTGCGAAAAATAGTGCAGAGGTCTCAGCTTACGCAAATGGCTACGATATATTCATATCTAACCGAAAAATTGTAGCTGAAATTAAAGCTTTGATTCCTTATGAAGTAACTCGATTTGGTGGCGCACAAATTCAGTCCCTTGAAAAAGATGTAAAAGGTCTTTTAGAAGGTAAAGCAAAGGCTCAGGAAGATATAAAAGATTTCGTAAAGATTCTTGCTCTTTTGCCAACCCAAGATGAAAAAACGTTTTCAAAAGCAGTAGAACATTTAATAGAAAATCTGAAAAAGAAAGATTATAAAGTAAGCGCTAAACTGCCGGAGAATAATAGTTTTAGTAAAGACTATGTATATGTGGTAACTATCCCGCTAAATTAAGAGTTCTCCTGTTTTCCTGTCAAAATCGGGTTCATACCAAAGAGAGTCAACAAAGTTGACGATGTATATTTTAAATACCTATAAATTATTTATTTAGAGAATTTGAAGGCCAATTGGTGGTTGAATGGGTGGGATGAATACTATATAGTAGGTAAAATTTGATGATTTTTAGTGAATTTTTGTTTTAAATTGTTACTAATTGCGAGGTGTTAGATTAAAAAATCCACATGATTGTAGCTGATTTGCTTTAAATTTTTTTGTAATTCGTTGAAAAATTCTTAAATTTGCAATGAATTTAATACACTTCGTCAAATTGTTTTGATTGAGTGTGGCATTTCTGCAATGTTTATTAATATCTCAATAATTTTATATAGTAATGCGAAACAGTAATTTTGCGCTTAGAATATTGACAATATTCTTTGGCGTATTGTTGTCGTTCATTTCGGTCTCGGCGTCCACACCACCTGAAAAGAAGACCGGAACGACAGTGTCAGGTGTGATTAAAGAAGTTGACAAGAGTAGCACTGCACCACTTGAGTTTGCAGTGATCGCGTTTCCCGATTACGGTATTTCTGTTGCTTCAAAAGAAGATGGATCGTATATTCTTCGCAATGTTCCTCTCGGAAAAACAAGAGTTACAGTTTCATACGTGGGCAAAGTTCCCATTGATGAGGTTGTAGATATTAAAAGCAATATGACTCTTGACTTTACAATGCAAGACGAAAACTTTAAAATCAAAGAAGTGACAGTGCTTGCCAAAGCAGGTCAGGCAGGCGAAGCCACAGCTTCGATTATCGGTCGTTCGGCTATGGACCACATGCAGGCAACCAGCTTGAGTGACGTGATGTCGCTTTTGCCCGGCGGACTGACAACCGAGCCTAACCTTTCATCGGCTAAGTCGTTGAATATACGTACGGTGAGTTCTTCGGGTACCGGTATGAATGCGCTCGGAACGGCGATTATCCGTGACGGCGCGCCGATGTCAAACAATGCCAACCTTTCGGCAATGAATCCGACGGTTGCCGGTAGCACATCGACAAATGCCGGTGGCGCATCTCCGTCGTCGGGTATCGACCTTCGTTCGATTTCGACCGATAACATCGAATCGATTGAAGTTATCCGCGGTATTCCGTCGGTTGAGCATGGTGACTTGACTTCGGGTGCCGTGATTATCAATTCAAAAGCAGGTCGCGAACCGCTCCGCATCACCGGTAAGTTCAATCCCAAAGTATATATGGGATCTGTCGGAACCGGTTTCCTACTTGGCGAAAAACGTGGTGCGATGAATATCAATGCCGACTATGCTCATAATACCAATGACCCGACCGAGTCATATCATACATATCAGCGTGTATCGGCTCGTGTGCTCTATTCTAAAGAAATCAATCAGTCGTTGCGCAGCAATACTTCGGTTAACTTTGTATATGGCAAGGATGGTCGTGCGCTCAATCCCGACGATGAAAACTATAAACGTGCATCGCGCGCCGAGGAATATGGCGTGACACTCAACACCAACGGAACATGGAACATCAATAAAGGTATCATGAAGTCGTTGCGCTATGTTGTTTCAGGCACCTACACTTCAAAACAATCGTTCTACCAGTCGATGTTGACCTCAAACAACACTCCATATTCTATGACATACACCGACGGTGCTGTGTTGTCAAACTTTGCCGGTCAGCATATCATGGATAAAAACGGAGTTGAAATTACAAATTTCGGCGCTGTCGATCAAAACAACTATTCGGTTTGTTTGCCGGCAAACTACTTCTCTCGATACAATATTGATTCTCGAGAGGTCAACGTGTTTGCCAAACTTGTCGGAACAATGTTTAAACAAACCGGCATGATCAACAACCGCATTTTGTTTGGTGCCGATTTCCGTTCAGACGGCAACGTCGGTCATGGTAAAACATTTGACCCGACCGCACCCCCTCAACGCGAAGTGTCAAATCAAAACGCCAACTTCCGTCCCCGCGACTATCGCGACATTCCGTTTATCAATCAGGTTGGTGTGTTTGCCGAGGAAAACTTCTCATGGCAAATGGGACTTCATCTGTTGAAGATTCAAGCCGGTGTGCGTTATGACCACGCTTCGGTTGTAGGTGGAATCGTTTCACCCCGTTTCAATGCATCGTTTGAGGTGCTTCCCAACAAGATTTGGATTCGTGGCGGTTATGGTGTGACAGCCAAGATGCCCTCGTTGATGTATTTGCACCCCGAAAAAGCCTATTTTGAATATATTAATTTAAATGAGCTTGCAAGTTCGGCAATCCCTGAAGATGAACGTCTTTATATTACCACTACACGAGTGATTGATGTCAGCACCGAAAATTTGAAGATCGCCACCAACCACAAGTCTGAGGTAGGTCTTGATATGAAATTTGGTCAGACAACCATAGCCGCAACTGCTTTTGAAGAACGAGTTAAAAACGGTTATGGACTGATGCAGACTTTTGACGGTTTCTCACCCTTCCAGTGGATTGAATATAAAAGTACATACAATAAAACTACCGGTGAACATACGCTTGAACAGAAATCGATAAACCAAGTGTTGTCTTATTGGTACACTCCGGGCAACAACTCGTTTGTCACCACCCGAGGTGTTGAATTTGACATCAACTTCGGTCGTATCGATAAGATCAATACAACCATTTCGCTCAACGGTTCATATATGCGAAGCAAAGCCCACACAACCGGCTATGATTTCTATGACCCGACAAGCACAATGTCGGCGTCAGGACGTAAAGACATCGCAATTTACAGCAAGGAGGGCAATTATCGTTACGATGAACAAATGTCAACCGCTCTTCGTATAACCCACAACCTTCCGTCGATCGGTTTTGCGGTAACTCTTACTGCTCAAACCGTGTGGAAAGATGCTAACTGGGGTAAATATGGCAACGATGAATTGCCAATCGGTTACATGCCGCTTAAAGATAACGAAGAAAATGGCATACAAGCAGGCAAACCTGTATTCTTTGAACCGGGCACATTTATAACAGAAGAAGAATTCCGCAATGCCGGTATGGGGCACATGCTCAAAGTTGTTACCCATCCTCTTGAAGTTCGTGAAAGCTACAAACCTTATTGGTGTTTCAACGTGAATGCTACAAAAGAAATCGGTGATATTCTCCGTGTTTCATTCTTTGCCAACAATATGTTCCGCAGCTATCCACGTCGCGAATCTCTAAGAAATCCGGGTTCATTTGTTCGACTCAACAACCGTTTCTATTTCGGTATTGAGCTTGCGTTAACCATTTAACCAGAATTATAATTATGAAGAAATATATATTCCCCGCACTACTGGCTTTTGGACTTGCGTCATGTGGTCAGTTCAACGAATTGGGCGATGCACCGATAGTGACACCGATTGAAGTGAGCATCAGTCTCAACTCGCTTATCGGCGATATTGATTATGGTGAAGAGATGCTTGTAAAGCTCGATAACTATGGCGAAGGTCTTCACTATGAGAAAGTTTTCAGCGGTGAAAACTGCACCGTTGATGGGGTTATCCCCGGAATTTATACTATAAACGTAACCGGAACCGGTGTCGTAACTTCAGGCGAGGAGTATATGCTTGCCGGAAGTGCCCTTAATGCAGAAATAATCGATGCCCGTGAGGTTAAAATCGGTATCAGAGGCTCGGCAAAAGGTAAATTAGTGTTCTCTGAAATATATTATTGCGGATCAAAACCGGTCAACGCGTTCTCTTATTTCCGTGACCAGTTCTATGAAATAGCTAACAACACCGATGAGGTTCAGTATCTCGACGGTTTGTATTTTGGTAATACCGAGACTATTGATTTTGATAAAACTCGTCCTATCTGGCCCGATGCTGAAGGTGAATATATCTATGCCGACTATGTATGGCGATTCCCCGGAAGCGGTACCGACTACCCCTTGCAACCCGGTGAATCGTGCGTCGTAGCTCAGTTTGCCGCCGACCACCGATTGCCGATATACAACCCGACATCGCCGGTTGACTGCTCGTCGGCTGAATTTGAATTCAACACCAACAATGCCAACTATCCCGATCAGCCTGCCTACGATATGGAACTTGTTTATAATGGTGGTACAACCAATATGCCAATGCAATATTTGACATCTGTGTTTGGTACCGGATATTTCATTTTCAGAGTACCCGATGGTGAAACTTGGGATCCGATTGCCGACAAAAGCTTGCAAACAGCCAACCAGGCAGACCCATACTCATCAGTATATGCCAAAGTCCCCGTTCACTATATCGAAGACGCTGTTGAGGCTATCCGTAACGAATCATATGTCGATGCAAAGAACCTCCCGGCTGTTGCCGATGCGGGCTTCTGCACAATGGGCGGTGCATATCTTAATGTAGGTGTAACCCGTAAACTCGTTACCGATGCAAATGGTGCTCCGGTTGTCGGTCCTAACGGTGGATTATCTTATCAGGACACTAACAATACAACCGATGACTTTGTGTCGGGTGTTGTGCCTGTACTCCACCGCCATTCAAAAATGCCGGCTTGGAATCATACTCTTAAATAATCATTTTAGATATTGAAACAAAGATGAACAACAATATAATAAAAGCGGGTGTTGCCATGCTGATGCTTGGTTTCATTACACCCGGAATGTTTTCTCAAGGATATACGGCAGCCTCTCTTGAAAAGCTGAAAGAGCAGAAACTGTGGTTTCATTCTTCAAATGCAGCCGGAACGGTTCTTGACAATACCAATAACTATTCTGAAGTACAATTGGGGTATGATATCATTGATGGTAATTTTCACCGTCCACAACAAGGTGAGAATCAGAAAAGTTTTGGCGTAAACTGTGAAGGTTTTCTAAATTTGAAAAGCGCTTACGTCTGGGGCGAGTTCTCGTTTGAACAGCGCAATATCAATGAATCACAGTTTAATGCGTCGATAACCGACCCCTATCGTGGAATGCCTTATTTTATGGCTGACGAACATTTGAGCGACTGGCGCAACCAGTATTATAACATGAAATTCCGTGCGGCGACCCCTCTCTATTGGGGTAAAGTTGCGTTTGGTGTTGAAGGTGCATATCGTGCTTCGCTTGCTGCCAAACAGCTTGACCCGCGTGTTGATACACGTTATTTCCAACTTGAAGTGACTCCCGGTGTCGTTTATGCGATTAACGACAAGCATAATATCGGCGCAAACTTCAGCTACTCTGCGTTGAAAGAAGATTCGCGCATGTCTCTTGTTAATTTGCAGGTTACTCAAACCTACTATCTGCTTTATGGTTTGGGTGTCGCATCGATGAATATTGGCGACGGTGAATCAACCGACTATCACGGTCACATCTGGGCCGGCGGTGTTCAATATAACTATCAGACTGCTCCGGTAAACGTGATGGTTTATGGTAACTATTCTCGTCGTGTTGAGAATTTTGACCGTGACCGTACTAATCCTAAAAAAGATGCCGGAGTCGATGACCGCATCTGGGATTTCGGTGCAACCGCCCAGTTTAAAGGTGAAAAATGGGATAACTTTGTGAATATAGCAGGACACACCGGTAAAATCAACGGTATCCAGTATATTAATGAGTATGACAACTCTGACAGCTTCCTCGGTTGGGTTGACATCGCCCGTAACATTCGCTCGATCTATAAAACTCAAGTATGGTCGGCTGATTATTCAATTCTCCGCAACCGCGATACAGAATATGTGTGGCGTGTTGATGCCGGTTTGAAATATACCAAGCTTGATGACGAATACATATTGCCCAATTCAGTGAAAAAATCCGAGAATATGTATTTTGGTGTGACTGCCAAATATAATGTAAA